>NZ_JBFBGY010000014.1:0-1021 GCF_040684875.1 Microbacterium sp. NPDC089320 | reverse complement strand
CGTTTTCCCGGTGTCGTATGCATTTCTTTTTTACGGAGAGTTTGATCCTGGCTCAGGATGAACGCTGGCGGCGTGCTTAACACATGCAAGTCGAACGGTGAACACGGAGCTTGCTCTGTGGGATCAGTGGCGAACGGGTGAGTAACACGTGAGCAACCTGCCCCTGACTCTGGGATAAGCGCTGGAAACGGCGTCTAATACTGGATACGAGTAGCGGCCGCATGGTCAGTTACTGGAAAGATTTATTGGTTGGGGATGGGCTCGCGGCCTATCAGCTTGTTGGTGAGGTAATGGCTCACCAAGGCGTCGACGGGTAGCCGGCCTGAGAGGGTGACCGGCCACACTGGGACTGAGACACGGCCCAGACTCCTACGGGAGGCAGCAGTGGGGAATATTGCACAATGGGCGCAAGCCTGATGCAGCAACGCCGCGTGAGGGATGACGGCCTTCGGGTTGTAAACCTCTTTTAGCAGGGAAGAAGCGAAAGTGACGGTACCTGCAGAAAAAGCGCCGGCTAACTACGTGCCAGCAGCCGCGGTAATACGTAGGGCGCAAGCGTTATCCGGAATTATTGGGCGTAAAGAGCTCGTAGGCGGTTTGTCGCGTCTGCTGTGAAATCCGGAGGCTCAACCTCCGGCCTGCAGTGGGTACGGGCAGACTAGAGTGCGGTAGGGGAGATTGGAATTCCTGGTGTAGCGGTGGAATGCGCAGATATCAGGAGGAACACCGATGGCGAAGGCAGATCTCTGGGCCGTAACTGACGCTGAGGAGCGAAAGGGTGGGGAGCAAACAGGCTTAGATACCCTGGTAGTCCACCCCGTAAACGTTGGGAACTAGTTGTGGGGTCCATTCCACGGATTCCGTGACGCAGCTAACGCATTAAGTTCCCCGCCTGGGGAGTACGGCCGCAAGGCTAAAACTCAAAGGAATTGACGGGGACCCGCACAAGCGGCGGAGCATGCGGATTAATTCGATGCAACGCGAAGAACCTTACCAAGGCTTGACATATACGAGAACGGGC
>NZ_JBFBGY010000013.1:0-1067 GCF_040684875.1 Microbacterium sp. NPDC089320 | reverse complement strand
CGAGACCTGACTCGGGACGGGCCGGCCGAGGAGCCCTGGGGGGAGGTACAGCTGCCGCTTGAGGACATCGGGCTCGACGAGCTCTGCTGGGAGGTCGGCCCAGATGGCTTCTGGATCCCCGCTCCCCGTGGCCTGATCACTGCCACGCTGGCCCGGGACATGGCGACCATCTGCACGCAGGCCCTGCGGCTTACCAACCCACCGACAAAGGAGTGATGCATTGGCCTACACCGAACGCCGTGGTGACCGGTGGCGGGTGCGCTGGAAGCTCGCGAATGGCAAGTACAGCGGCGGCGTCACCTGCGACGAGAAGACCGGCGAACCGTTCGCCTCGGAGGAGGAGGCGCGGCAGTACGGCGATGATCAGGAGACGCTGATCCGGCTCGGGCTGCGGAAGGACCCGGACAAGGTCACGTTCGGCGAGTGGTCGAGCACGTGGTACGCCGGCCTCGCGTTGGAGCCGAGCACGATGCGGACATACCGGGCCCTGCTCGTCGGGCACCTGCTGCCGTTCTGGGCGGAGCGGCCGCTCCACACATTGCGGGCCGAGGAGTTCGACCCGTGGGAACGCTCGATCGTCCGCGCCGGCTACGCGCCGCGGACCGCGCAGGACGCCCGCCGCCTGATGATCAACATTCTTGGCGACGCGGTGCCGCGCTACATCCCGACGAACCCGGCCGCCCGGAAGCGCGGCAAGGGCCGCAAGGGCGTCAAGCGCGTCGAGGCCTACCAGCGCGCCGTCAAGGTCTGGCCCTCCCCGCTGGAGACGGTGCTGATCGCCGAGCGGGCCGCGCTGCTCGCCGGCGACAGTGACGACGTCTTCGCGATGTTCGTGACGAAGGCATGGACGGGCGCCCGGTGGAGCGAGCTCCTGGCGTTCGGCCCGCAGTCGCTGCTGCCCGACGGCATGCTCGACATCGACTCCAAGCTCTACGAGCTGTCCGGCTTCTACCTCGGCTACCCGAAAGACGGCAGCCTGCGGGCGGTCGACCTGCCGCCGTTTCTCGACGCGCTGCTGCGCGACGTCGCTGCCCGGGCCCCCGCCTGCACCACCCAGATCGGAAGAA
>NZ_JBFBGY010000012.1:0-1070 GCF_040684875.1 Microbacterium sp. NPDC089320 | reverse complement strand
GCCCTCGACCTTCACGGCCACCGTGGCCGAGCCGCCCGAGGTGACCGCCGTGTCGACCTCGACGAACCCGCCGAGGATGACCGCGCCCGCCGGAATGACCGGCGACTTCGTGAGATCGATGTCGCCGACCGCGCCGCCGTCGACGGCGAAGTCGTAACGCGCCCGGACCACCTGCACCGAGCTGGTCGGGTACCCACCCGTGTACGGCATCTCTGCTCCTTTCAGACGCCGGTCACGGTGGCGAACGCCCGCGGCCGGTAGATGATGAACGCGACTCGCACGTCGGCGCGGACCGCCTGCTTGCCGTTGGTGAAGAAGTCCGCGTGGCTGTTGCTGATCTGCACGTCGATGCCGCGGCGCGTCGCGAGCTCGGAGTAGTTCGCGAAGTCGCCGACGACCGCGGTGCCCTCGGTGAGGCCGAACGCCTCCACCACGGGCAGACCCCAGATGCGGGCCGGGCCCGGCTCGCTCGGGCTGCCCCAGATGTAGATGCCGTCGGTGGTGCGCAGCAGGCGCACGTCCTGCCAGTCGGCCGGGTTCCACACCGTGACGTTCGGCATCGCCAGGCCGTTGACCTTGATCAGCGTCATGGCCTTGTACACCGCGTCCGGCGTCGGGTCGCCGCCCTTGGCCTGCGTCTGGATACCCGTCGTGTTCAGCAGACCGCGCAGGTTCACGCCCGTGCCGGACCCGACGAGGATCTGCGAGTCCAGCCGCTGGCGGACCATGAAAGGCAAGCGGTTGTTGAGGTACCCGCGCGCCCGGGGCTGGTCCTCCAGCGTCTCGTCCGTGATCGGGATCCACGTGCCGATCTTCCGGACCGGGCTCTGCTTCTCCTCCAGGCCCAGCGCGGACTCGGGGTACGGCCCGCCCTCGGGGATCTCGGCCGCGTTGTTCACGTACGTGGTCTCTTCCATGTACGTGACCGCGACCTGCGAGGTGGTGGTCTGCGGGATCAGGTCGATGAGCTGGATCGGCCGGGTGAGGAACTCCTCGATCCGCGGGCCGCGCGTCGTCTCCGGTGTCCACGCGCCGGTGTCGAACAGGCTCTTGAGCTCGATGTCCAGGTG
>NZ_JBFBGY010000011.1:0-1097 GCF_040684875.1 Microbacterium sp. NPDC089320 | reverse complement strand
GATTCACCAACCGCAGGTTGACCGCGCGAGCGAGGTAGTACAGGTCCTCACGCTCGGCGTGCGTGAGGTTCTGTGCCAGGATCGGCTCCCACTCCTCCGGGGTTAGCTCGGTGGCGCAGGCCAGGAACACCGCCTTGGGGAAGGTCTCGGCGTCCCATTCCTTGTCGTCGGTGTTCGGCCGTGGCGGGTGCAGGGCGACGAGCGCCTCGTACTCGTCCGGCGGCATGGCGGTCAGCTTGATGTGCTCGTAGCAGGCGTCGAGGTCGGCCTCCTGATGGGCGACTGCCCGCCGTGCCGCCTTCACATCCGCCTCGGCGGCCTCTCTGCCGGGGTCGTCCTCCTCCGCGGCGGCCTTGGCGGCGCGGCGGAGGGCCTGGCGTAGGTCCTCCTCCGCGGCCGCCAGGGCCCGCTGTGCACCGACCACGTCCCCGACCGGCAGCTCGTAATCGAGGCTCGGCCGCTCGCGGGCGCGGAGCCGCTCACGCAGACTGCTCATGCCGGGATGGTCACGTTCTCGGCCGGCTCCGACGTGATGGCGTAGGCGATGGTGAGCCTTGCCGGTTCGGAGCCCGCCGACCGGCCCTTGCCGTGGCTGGACACGGTGACCGGGTAAACGTCCATTTTCCTCCCGGCGGTGTCGCCGCCGTCGAGCCAGACCATGAACCCTTCGGCGTCGCGCGGCATCACCTCGCGGGCGTCGATGCCGGCCCGGTCCATGTAGTAGGTGACCGAGCTGTCGTTCGCGCTGATCCTCCCGGGGATCTTGCCGACGAACCGCGAGCCCATGTCCGGCACGTCGATCATCTCCGAGGTGACCATCCAGCCGTTGACGTCGGCGACCGCCCGGCTGACGTCGGTGCCGGCGTCGAGCTCAAGCCGGGTCGGCGCGCCCTTTACGGCGATCGACGGCACCCAGTACAGCTTCGAGGTTTCCGGGTTGAAGTAGCGGGTCTCAATGGCGATCGGCGTGGCAACCATTACTCGTCATCTCCCTTCGCGGTGGTGGTCCGGGCGCGCCGCGGCGGCCGGCCCGACAAAGCGGAAGCCCCGGCGGTTGCCGGGGCTTCGTTGGTCTGGTCTGCGGTTTTCGGTGGGCT
>NZ_JBFBGY010000010.1:0-1106 GCF_040684875.1 Microbacterium sp. NPDC089320 | reverse complement strand
ACACCTGCACGCAGGGTGCCGAGCGCATCGGCAGCGACGCGATCAAGGCCTCCACCCTGGCCCGCCTCGCGCGCGAGGGCCTGGTCCCTCACACCCGCATCGGCCGAAAGGTCGCCTGGACCGACGAGCAACTCGGCGGCGCCGTGGCGTACCTCGCGACCAACGGCACCCGCCGCCGCACCGCGGTGAAGACTCCCCCGCCGGCCGAGACTCGGCCGCGCGGCGCGGTCACCCCGCTGGTCGCCCGCCCGGGCCGCCGCTACGGCAAGACCCTGACCTCCTGACGGAGACGCACATGGACGACCTCGTGCCCGTCGACCTGGCGGACGACCCACCCCGCTACTACCGCATCCCGCTCCCCAGCGGCGGCGACGTATGCGTCCGGATCGCTGGCGAGGGCGACCCGGTCCTTATCTCGGCCCCCGGCCAGGAGCGCCCCGTCGTGACGGTGGTCTCACGCGAAGTCGCCTGGGCTCTGTGGGCGGTCCTGTCCGACGGGCTCCTGCCCTGGACAGACGCCTGCCCCGACTGGACGCGTGAAGTGATCGAACCGACCGACGAGCACGGCCGGCCACTTCCCTCTCTCTTCCTCTGATCCGACGTCAAGGCCCCCGACGTGTCCGCGCCAGGGGCCCCCAACCAGCAAGGACATGATGATGACGATCAAGCGTAGCCGCAGCGGCGGAGGCCTCGCCCCGCCCATCGAGCGGCGCCGCCTCACCTTCTGCGACGGCCGCCCCGTGGCCCATCTCCTCGTCCACACCCACACTGGCGACGCCGAGCTCGACTTCGCCGACCTCGCGGCCGTTGACGACGCGCTGGAAGAGCTGATCGCGGCACGCACCGAGCTCGCCGTCGCGATCGACGCCAACCACATCGTGGGGCAGGCGCCCCGTGGCTGAGCCGACGCCGGACGCCGCCGATGAGCTGATGGACCTGCTGCGCGCGGTCCGTGAGGCGATCGACATCCCCCGTGCCGCGACGACGGACGGCGAGCGGGTGCGGGCCGAGCTCGTCACGGCTCGCCTGATTCGTGTCGGCGTTGCGCTCCGGGTGCTCGACGAGGACCCGCCATCCATCGGCGTAGCGACGACGACGCGGTGGTT
>NZ_JBFBGY010000009.1:0-3691 GCF_040684875.1 Microbacterium sp. NPDC089320 | reverse complement strand
TTCGCTGGGAGCTCATGGGTGGAACATTTGACATGCCGTCAGCGCAGCTGACTCCAGTTAGTACGGTCTTCGGATCTGGAACGGTGGGGGATGCGAGCAGGCGGCTGCACGCTGTTGGGTCCTGAGGGACCGGATGCGATCTTCGGATCGTTTCTGTACCTCTGGGCCTCTTGTTGTGTCTCCGGTTGGGGATGCGGGAAGGGGTACCGCCCGTACTTTGAGAACTACACAGTGGACGCGAGCATCTTGCAGCTGATCTTCGGATCGGTTGCACAAGATGATCTTAAAGATCATTAGTCAATTTCTGATCCCGCCTTCGGGTGGGGTCGAGTTTTGATTCAAACTCATGTGATTTCAAGTCTTTAAGAGCAAACGGTGGATGCCTTGGCATCTGGAGCCGAAGAAGGACGTAGCAATCTGCGATAAGCCTCGGGGAACTGATAAGCAAGTTTTGATCCGAGGGTGTCCGAATGGGGAAACCCCGCTGGGCGGCGTGCCGACCTAGTGACTCCCGCCTGAATATATAGGGCGGGTAGAGGGAACGTGGGGAAGTGAAACATCTCAGTACCCACAGGAAGAGAAAGCAACCGCGATTCCGTTAGTAGTGGCGAGCGAAACCGGATCAGGCTAAACCTAGCGTGTGTGATAGCCGGCAGGCGTTGCACGTTGGGGGTTGTGGGACTTTTCAGTCATCTCTGCCGAGGTGGCGGCGTTACACGATGGTATAGACGAACGGTCTTGAAAGGCCGGTCATAGAGGGTGCCAACCCCGTAGTCGAAATGCCTACCGTGGCGCGAAGAGTATCCCAAGTAGCACGGGGCCCGTGAAATCCCGTGTGAATCTGTCAGGACCACCTGATAAGCCTAAATACTCCCAGATGACCGATAGCGGACAAGTACCGTGAGGGAAAGGTGAAAAGTACCCCGGGAGGGGAGTGAAATAGTACCTGAAACCGTTTGCTTACAAACCGTTGGAGCAGCCTTGGTAGCTGTGACAGCGTGCCTTTTGAAGAATGAGCCTGCGAGTTAGCGATATGTGGCGAGGTTAACCCGTGTGGGGTAGCCGTAGCGAAAGCGAGTCTGAATAGGGCGATTCAGTCGCATGTCCTAGACCCGAAGCGAAGTGATCTATCCATGGCCAGGTTGAAGCGACGGTAAGACGTCGTGGAGGACCGAACCCACTTAGGTTGAAAACTGAGGGGATGAGCTGTGGATAGGGGTGAAAGGCCAATCAAACTTCGTGATAGCTGGTTCTCTCCGAAATGCATTTAGGTGCAGCGTTGCGTGTTTCTTGCCGGAGGTAGAGCTACTGGATGGCCGATGGGCCCTACAAGGTTACTGACGTCAGCCAAACTCCGAATGCCGGTAAGTGAGAGCGCAGCAGTGAGACTGTGGGGGATAAGCTTCATAGTCGAGAGGGAAACAACCCAGACCACCAACTAAGGTCCCAAAGCGCGTGCTAAGTGGGAAAGGATGTGGAGTTGCCTTGACAACCAGGAGGTTGGCTTAGAAGCAGCCACCCTTGAAAGAGTGCGTAATAGCTCACTGGTCAAGTGATTCCGCGCCGACAATGTAACGGGGCTCAAGCACGCCACCGAAGTTGTGGCATTGACATTATTGGTAGGCCTTCGTGGTCCAGCCGTGTTGATGGGTAGGAGAGCGTCGTGTGGCCAGCGAAGCGGCGGTGGAAACCAGCCGTGGAGGCTACACGAGTGAGAATGCAGGCATGAGTAGCGAAAGACGTGTGAGAAACACGTCCTCCGAAAGACCAAGGGTTCCAGGGTCAAGCTAATCTTCCCTGGGTAAGTCGGGACCTAAGGCGAGGCCGACAGGCGTAGTCGATGGACAACGGGTTGATATTCCCGTACCGGCGAAGAACCGCCCAAGCTAATCCAGTAGTGCTAAGTGTCTGAATCCCAGTGACTGATCCCTTCGGGGTGACGCTCTGGGCCTAGCGCACGACCCCATTCTGGTGCGGTTAGCGTATTAACAGGTGTGACGCAGGAAGGTAGTCCAAGCCAGGCGATGGTTGTCCTGGTGCAAGTGCGTAGGCCGAGAGATAGGCAAATCCGTCTCTCATACAGGCTGAGACACGATGCGGATAAAAAGTGGATGATCCTATGCTGCCGAGAAAAGCATCGACGCGAGGTTCTAGCTGCCCGTACCCCAAACCGACTCAGGTGGTCAGGTAGAGAATACCAAGGAGATCGAGAGAATCGTGGTTAAGGAACTCGGCAAAATGCCCCCGTAACTTCGGGAGAAGGGGGGCCTTCGACGTATTAGGACTTGCTCCGAAAGCGTTTGGAGGCCGCAGAGACTAGTGGGTAGCGACTGTTTACTAAAAACACAGGTCCGTGCCAAGTCGCAAGACGATGTATACGGACTGACGCCTGCCCGGTGCTGGAAGGTTAAGAGGACCGGTTAGCCGCAAGGCGAAGCTGAGAATTTAAGCCCCAGTAAACGGCGGTGGTAACTATAACCATCCTAAGGTAGCGAAATTCCTTGTCGGGTAAGTTCCGACCTGCACGAATGGCGTAACGACTTCCCAACTGTCTCAACCGCGAACTCGGCGAAATTGCATTACGAGTAAAGATGCTCGTTACGCGCAGCAGGACGGAAAGACCCCGTGACCTTTACTACAGCTTGGTATTGGTGTTCGGTGTGGCTTGTGTAGGATAGGTGGGAGACTGTGAAGCATGGACGCCAGTTCATGTGGAGTCATTGTTGAAATACCACTCTGGTCACTCTGGATATCTAACTTCGAACCGTAATCCGGTTCAGGGACAGTGCCTGGTGGGTAGTTTAACTGGGGCGGTTGCCTCCCAAAAAGTAACGGAGGCGCCCAAAGGTTCCCTCAACCTGGTTGGCAATCAGGTGTCGAGTGTAAGTGCACAAGGGAGCTTGACTGTGAGACTGACAGGTCGAGCAGGGACGAAAGTCGGGACTAGTGATCCGGCAGTGGCTTGTGGAAGCGCTGTCGCTCAACGGATAAAAGGTACCTCGGGGATAACAGGCTGATCTTGCCCAAGAGTCCATATCGACGGCATGGTTTGGCACCTCGATGTCGGCTCGTCGCATCCTGGGGCTGGAGTAGGTCCCAAGGGTTGGGCTGTTCGCCCATTAAAGCGGTACGCGAGCTGGGTTTAGAACGTCGTGAGACAGTTCGGTCCCTATCCGCTGCGCGCGTAGGAAGTTTGAGAGGATCTGACCCTAGTACGAGAGGACCGGGTTGGACGAACCTCTGGTGTGTCAGTTGTTCCGCCAGGAGCACCGCTGATTAGCTACGTTCGGGATGGATAACCGCTGAAAGCATCTAAGCGGGAAGCCGGCCTCAAGATGAGACTTCCATACCTTCGGGTGAGAGGCTCCCAGCCAGACTACTGGGTTGATAGGCCAGATGTGGAAGTGCAGTAATGCATGCAGCTGACTGGTACTAATAAGCCGATGACTTGATAACACACCGTTTGTTGGTGCTCCGCGTCCACTGAGTGGTTCTCGATGTACGGTCGAGAACCCTACAGGCAACAATGATTGTCTATAGGTTTGATTGAAACATCAATAGTGTTTCGGCGGCCATAGCGTGAGGGAAACGCCCGGTTTACATTCCGAACCCGGAAGCTAAGCCTCACAGCGCCGATGGTACTGCAGGGGGGACCCTGTGGGAGAGTAGGACACCGCCGGACTCCTTTTAA
>NZ_JBFBGY010000008.1:0-84871 GCF_040684875.1 Microbacterium sp. NPDC089320 | reverse complement strand
TTTACATTCCGAACCCGGAAGCTAAGCCTCACAGCGCCGATGGTACTGCAGGGGGGACCCTGTGGGAGAGTAGGACACCGCCGGACTCCTTTTAAGCAAATGGCCACCCATCGTTGGGTGGCCATTTTGCGTTAACAAGATCGAGAACAGGGAGCATCATGCCGGAAGAGGAAGAGCGCCGTCCGCGTCGCAACGACGATAGGGAATCGCGCAACAACCGACCTTCCGGAGGTCGCTCGGATCAGAACCGCAACAGCGGTCCGCGTCGTGACGGTGGCGCCCCGCGTTCGGGTGGCTATAGCCGCGATAACCGTGATGGTGGCGCTCCGCGTTCGGGTGGTTACAACCGCGATAACCGTGATGGTGGCGCTCCGCGTTCCGGTGGCTACAACCGCGATGGTGGCGCCCCGCGCTCTGGTGGCTATAACCGTGACAACCGTGACGGTGGCGCCGCGCGTTCCGGTGGTAACAACCGCGATAACCGTGATGGTGGCGCCCCGCGCTCTGGTGGCTATAACCGTGATGGTGGCGCCCCTCGTTCCGGTGGCTACAACCGCGACAACCGCGATGGTGGCGCCCCGCGCTCTGGTGGCTATAACCGTGACAACCGTGATGGTGGCGCCCCGCGTTCCGGTGGCTACAACCGCGACAACCGCGACGGTGGTGCGCCGCGTTCGGGTGGCTACAACCGCGACAACCGCGACGGTGGTGCGCCGCGTTCGGGTGGCTATAACCGTGATGGTGGTGTGCCGCGTTCGGGCGGTTACAACCGTGACAACCGTGATGGTGGTACTCCTCGTTCGGGTGGTTACAACCGCGATGGTGGTGCGCCGCGTTCGGGTGGCTACAACCGTGACAACCGTGATGGTGGTGCTCCTCGTTCGGGTGGTTACAGCCGCGATGGTGGCGCTCCGCGCTCAGGTGGTTACAACCGTGACAATCGCGATGGTGGTGCCCCTCGTTCGGGTGGCTATAACCGTGACAACCGTGATGGTGGCGCCCCGCGCTCAGGCGGTTACAACCGCGACAACCGTGATGGTGGCGCTCCGCGCTCAGGTGGTTACAACCGTGACAATCGCGATGGTGGTGCCCCTCGTTCGGGTGGCTATAACCGTGACAACCGTGATGGCGGTGCTCCGCGTTCCGGTGGTTACAACCGCGATGGTGGCGCCCCGCGCGCGGGCGGCGACAACCGCGACAACCGCGCACCGCGGCAGGATCGCGATTCGTCGCGCTCGTACCCGCAGCGTGGAGGAGCGGGGCGCGAGCGTCCGGTGCAGGCTGCCGGCGACCGTCCTCGCTTCAATGACCCGCACATCCCCGATGAGGTCACTGCCCGCGATCTGCACACGTCGGCACGCAACGAGCTGAAGACCCTGAGCAAGGAGAACGCCGACCTCGTCGCTCGTCACCTCGCCATGGCATCCCGACTCATCGACGAGGACCCCGCGCGCGCACACGAGCACGCACTGGCGGCATCTCGTCGCGCGGGCCGTATCGCCATCGTGCGCGAGACGCTCGGTATCACCGCGTATGCGACCGAAGACTTCGCCCTCGCATTGCGTGAGCTGCGCACGTACCGGCGGATCTCCGGCAAGGACGACCAGATCGCGTTGATGGTCGACAGTGAGCGCGGTATCGGCCGCCCCGACCGCGCGCTCGAGACCGGCCGCGCCGTCGACCGCACCGCTCTGACGACTCCCGTACGGGTCTCGCTGGCCATCGCCATGTCGGGTGCCCGTCTGGATCAGGGCGACCTCGAACTCGCACTGGGCGAACTCGAGATCCCCGAGCTCGACCCCGACCGCGCATTCGAGTGGAGCCCCGCTCTCTTCGCCGCGCGCGCCGCGGTGCTCGAAGATCTCGGACGCACGGACGAAGCGGAGTTCTGGGCGCATCGCGCCGAGGTCGCCGCCGAGGCCCTGGGCGTCGATGAGGCCGGCGATGAGGAGATCATCATCGAGGACGGCCTCGTCGAGGGCGATTTCGACGACGACCACGATGAAGACGTGCGACACGAATCGGAGTCAGATTCCGCCGAGCCCGAGCCCGAGCCCGAGGTCGCAGACGGTGCGGGCGGAGCCGAGGACGACGTCGAGCCGGAACCGTCGATCGAGGATGAGGTTCGGGAGCTTCTCGGCGAGGACGAGGACGATTCCACAGACGCAGACGCAGACGCCGACGCAGACGCAGACGCAGACGCGGATTCCGGCGCGAAGCGCACAGCATCCGACTCATCCGAGGAGGCGTAGTGGGGCTGTTCTCCAAGAAGCCCGCACTGCGCACACCGCTCGACGGTGTCGATGCGGTGCTCGCCGACCTGGATGGCGTCGTCTACGCGGGTCCCGGCGCGCTGCCCCACGCGGTCGAGAGCCTGAACGCGGCAGCGCAGACGGCGCGACTCGGATACATCACGAACAACGCGTCGCGCACAGATGCGTCGGTCGCCGAGCACCTGAGCAGCCTGGGGCTCGACGTCGCACCTGCTGATGTCATCACGAGCCCGCAAGCGGCGATGCGCCTGCTCGCGGGTATCGTGCCTCCTCCGGCGACGCTGCTGATCGTCGGGGGAGCGGGGCTCGTGGACGAGGCCGAGAAGGCCGGGTACACAGTGACCCGCAGCGCCGAGGACGCACCGGATGCGGTCGTTCAGGGCTTCGCCCCGGAAGTCGCCTGGACGGATCTTGCTGAGGCCGCGTTCGCGTTGAAGGTGCCCGAAGAAGAAGGCGGCATCCCGTGGATCGCCACCAACACCGACTGGACGATCCCGCGTGAACGTGGGGTCGCCCCCGGCAACGGGACTCTCGTGTCCGCCGTGCACACCGCGATCGGTCGGCTCGCCACGGTCGCAGGCAAGCCCGAGACCCCGATCTTCGAGGAAGCCACGTCGCGCTTCGGCGCCACGAAGCCCCTGTTCATCGGAGACCGCCTCGACACGGACATCCTCGGCGCGGTCAGGGCGGGCATCGACTCCGCACTGGTGCTGACGGGCATCGACCGACCGAAGCACGTCCTCGCGGCGCCGGAAGGATCGCGTCCGACGTACATCCTCAGCGACCTGCGGGAGCTGCACCAGCCGTATCCCGAGGTGACCGTGAAGGACGGCGTCCACTCCGTGAACGGAGCATCCGTCCGTGTCACCGGTGCCGATGTCGAGATCGTCGCCGAGGGCGAGTCTCAGATCGATCTGCTGCGCGCCGGCGCCGCGGCGATCTGGGCGTCCGGCACACCGGTGTTCGTGCTTCGCGTCCCCGAGCGGCTCTACGACGACCCGTTCCACCGCCCCTGACGGCCGGCGGGACGATCGCCGTGGCTCCGCCGACGTGTCGGCCCTGCCGCGTACAGTAGAAGCGTGACCGATGAGACGACGAACGCACCGACCGATGGTCTGTGGAGTCGCCTGCGCCTGATCGAAGGGCAGCCTCTCGCTGCCAGGGCAGACGCGTACTCCGGGCTGCACGACGAGCTGTCCCGCCGTCTCGACAGCGGCGCGAGACTCGACCAGCGTGATGCGCCGGGCGCCCGATGACGCGACTCGACGCCGCCCTCGCCGCGCGAGGACTCGCCCGTTCACGCACCCACGCCGCCACCCTGATCGCCGACGGCCTGGTGAGCATCGACGGACGTCCGGTCGTGAAGGCGTCGACACCGGTCGCTGACGCCTCCGAGATCTCCGTCGCGGGCGCTGACCATTACGTCGGCCGCGGCGCGCACAAACTGGTGGCCGCCCTCGACGGCTTCGGCATCCTTGTCGAGGGGCGGCTGGCACTCGACATGGGCGCTTCCACCGGGGGCTTCACCCAGGTGCTGCGCGAGCGCGGGGCGCGCCGTGTGCTGGCGGTCGACGTCGGGCACGACCAGATGGCGGCCGCCGTGGCATCCGATCCCGGCGTGGTGCTCGTCGAGGGCTACAACGTCCGATACATGACTCCCGAGAACCTGCGGGACGTGACGGGAGAAGAAGCAGCTCCCGACCTCGTGGTCGGCGACCTCTCATTCATCTCGCTCGAGCACGTCCTTCCGGCTGTCGCCGCCGTCGCCGCGGCCGGATCCGACGTCGTGCTGCTCGTGAAGCCGCAGTTCGAGGTCGGTCGGACCGCAGTACGCGGGGGTCTCGTCACCGACCCGGCCACGCGGGCGGACGCCGTCGCGCGCACAGCGTGGAGTGCGTGGGACGCGGGGCTGCGCATGCTCGGCATCCTTCCCTCCCCGATTCTCGGCACCCACGGCAACACGGAATACCTCCTGCACCTCGCACCGGGGCGCGGCAGCGATCCGTCAGAATGGTCGGACCGCATCAACGAACTGACAGGGAGACGATGAACGAGCGCAACATCCTGGTCGTCGCCCACGCGGGCAGGGAGGACACGGTCGAAGCGGCCCTGCGAGTCGTCGATGCGCTCCGCGGAGCGGGTGCGCGCCCCGTGCTCGCGTCCGATGACAGCGTCGACCTCCGCACCGTCGATGCGCGCTTCGCGGATGTCGACGTGCTCGGCGAGACGGTTCAACAGGAGCAGCTCGAGCTGGCGATCGTCCTCGGCGGTGACGGCACGATCCTGCGGGCCGCCGAGCTGGTGCGCGGCTGCGCTGCCCCGGTTCTCGGGATCAACATGGGACACGTCGGATTCCTCGCGGAGATCGATCGCGACGACATGGATGCCGCTATGCGGCGGGTCATCGACCGCGACTACGAGGTGGAAGAGCGTCTCGCGCTCTCGGTCCGGGTCAAGGACGTCGACGGCGAGGTGGTCTACGAGACGTTCGCGCTGAACGAGGCGACCGTCGAGAAGGCGAGCCGAGAGCGCATGATCGAGGTCGTCCTCGAGATCGACGGACGCCCGCTCTCGAGCTTCGGATGCGACGGAATGGTCGTGTCGACCCCCACCGGCTCCACGGCCTACAACTTCTCCGCCGGTGGCCCGGTCATCTGGCCGAGCGTCGAGGCCATCGCGGTGGTGCCGCTGTCTGCGCACGCGCTGTTCGCCAAGCCGCTGGTGGTCAGCCCCGACGCCGCCGTGGCCATCGAGATGCTCGAGGGCACGTCCGGTGCCGGCATCCTGTGGTGCGACGGGCGGAGGTCACACGACCTGCCGCCGGGCGCCCGAGTCGTCGTACGACGCTCCTCGCGCCCGGTGCGCCTCGCGCGTCTGCACCCGACCGCGTTCACCGAGCGTCTGGTGCGCAAGTTCCAGCTTCCGGTTGCAGGATGGCGCGGGCAGGGAGGCGCCTCATGATCGAGGAGATGCGGATGCAGGGGCTCGGCGTGATCGCCGATGCCGTGCTGCCTCTCGGCCCCGGATTCACCGCGATCACCGGCGAGACCGGTGCGGGAAAGACGATGGTCGTGACGGGCCTCGGGCTGCTGCTCGGTCAGCGCGCCGACTCCGGAGCCGTGCGTGCCGGTGCCACCCAGGCGTCGGTCGCGGGTGTGTGGATCGTTCCCGACACGGGTGACGTCGCGGATATCGTGGCCGGCGCCGGCGGCGAGCTGGAGCCCGCAGGCTCCGGAGTCGCAGAACTGTACGTCTCGCGCACACTGAACGCCGAGGGGCGCAGCCGCGCCAGCGTCGGAGGACGTGCGGCGCCGGCCGGCGTGCTGTCGGCCCTTGCTGAGGAGCTGGTCGTCGTTCACGGTCAGTCCGAGCAGCTCAGGCTGCGCTCTGCCGCTGCGCAGCGCGATGCGCTCGATCGTTTCGGGGGCGCACCGATCGCCGAGGCGCTCGACGCCTACGCGTGGTCGTTCACCCGGTGGCGTGAGCTGGATGCCGAGATCTCCGACATCACGGAGAACCGGGACCGACGAGCAGAAGAGGCGACACGACTTCGCGAGGCGCTGGCGCTCATCGAGGCTGCCGCTCCCGAGCCGGGGGAGGACGTCGAGCTGTCGGCCCGCGCCGAGCGCCTGGCGAACGCCGAGGAGCTGCGCCTCGCCGCATCGCTCGCTCATGGTGCGCTCTCGAATGAAGAGGGCGAGCCAGATGCATCCGCGCTGATCGCCGAAGCGCGTCGCGCGCTCGAGCGCGCTTCCGACTCCGCGCTCACCGAGATCTCGGCCGGCCTCGCCGACATCGGCTACCGGATCGCCGACATCGCCGGACAGCTCTCGGCCTTCCTCGCCGATCTCGATGAATCCGGACCGCATGAGCTCGCGGCCGTCGAAGAGCGGCGTGCGGCGCTGAGCACGCTGATCCGCGCACACGGATCGCTCGACGAGGCTCTCGAGCTGTGGCAGACCGGATCGACGAGGCTCGCAGAACTCGAAGACGACGGTGAACGGCTGCAGCGTCTCGAGGTCGACCGAGACGCCGCTCGCGCTGAGTTGGATTCTCGGGCAGACGAACTCACCGCGCAGCGCACCGCAGCCGCAGCTCGCCTCGGTGTCGCCGTGAGCGATGAGCTGCACGAGCTGGCGATGCCCGACGCGACTCTCGAGGTCGCCGTCACGCCCGGAGCGGAGAGCGCTCACGGCCGCGACGACGTCGCCATCCTGCTCGCGCCCCATCCGGGTGCCGAACCGCGCTCGGTCTCGAAGGGGGCATCCGGCGGCGAGCTGTCGCGCGTGATGCTCGCCATCGAGGTCGTGATCGCCGGCACCGACCCCGTGCCGACCTTCGTGTTCGACGAGGTCGACGCCGGCATCGGCGGTGCGGCGGCGATCGAAGTGGGCAGACGACTCGCCCGACTCGCAGAGAAGTCGCAGGTGATCGCCGTGACCCATCTGGCGCAGGTCGCCGCGTTCGCCAACAACCACCTCTCGGTCGTGAAATCCCACGACGGTGCAGTCACCGCGTCGAGTGTCCGCCGTCTCGAGGGCCACGAGCGCGAGGCCGAGATGGCTCGACTGCTGTCCGGATTGACGGATTCGGACGCCGCGATCACCCACGCCCGAGAACTTCTCAGCCTCGGCGCCCTCACCTCCTGATAGGATCGAAGCCCGTGATGAACTCTTCTTCTGCGGGGCCCAAGAACGACACGACCAAGCACATCTTTGTGACGGGTGGTGTCGTTTCGTCTTTGGGTAAGGGGCTCACTGCCGCAAGCCTCGGCAACCTTCTCACGGCCCGTGGACTCCGCGTCGTGATGCAGAAGCTCGACCCGTATCTGAACGTCGATCCGGGCACGATGAACCCGTTCCAGCACGGTGAGGTGTTCGTCACGGATGACGGTGCGGAGACCGACCTCGACATCGGTCACTACGAGCGCTTCCTCGACATCAACCTGTCTCAGGCGGCCAACGTCACGACCGGCCAGATCTACTCGCAGGTGATCGCCCGCGAGCGCCGCGGGGAGTACCTCGGCGACACCGTGCAGGTCATCCCGCACATCACCGACGAGATCAAGCGCCGCATGCGTCTGCAGGCGACCGAGGACCCCCGCCCCGACGTCATCATCACCGAGGTCGGGGGAACGGTCGGCGACATCGAGTCGCAGCCGTTCCTCGAGGCGGCTCGTCAGCTGCGTCACGAGCTCGGCCGCGACAGCGTCTTCTTCGTGCACGTCTCCCTGGTGCCGTTCATGGGAGCCTCCGGCGAGCAGAAGACCAAGCCGACCCAGCACTCCGTGGCGGCACTCCGCCAGGTCGGCATCCAGCCCGATGCCCTGGTGCTGCGCAGCGACCGGCCAGTGAGCGAGAGCAACCGCAACAAGATCGCCCTCATGTGTGACGTCGATGCCGAGGGCGTCATCAACACGGTCGACCTGCCGAGCATCTACGACATCCCGTCGACGCTCAACGACCAGGGCCTCGACTCGTACATCGTGCGCCGCCTCGGCCTCGACCAGAAGGCTGCGGACGACGTCGACTGGACGCGCTGGAGCAAGGTCCTGCACGCCGTGCACAACCCGAAGCACGAGGTCACGATTGGACTGGTGGGCAAGTACATCGATCTGCCCGACGCGTACCTCTCGGTCACCGAGGCTCTGAAGGCCGGCGGCTTCGCGCAGGAGACCAAGGTCAACATCCGCTGGATCCCGTCGGATCGCTGCGAGACTCCCGAGGGCGCGCGCGAGCAGCTCGCCGCACTCGACGGCATCTGCGTTCCCGGTGGCTTCGGCATCCGTGGGATCGAGGGCAAGCTCGGCGCGCTGAAGTTCGCGCGTGAGCAGGGCATCCCCACCCTCGGCCTCTGCCTCGGCCTGCAGTGCATGGTCATCGAGTACGCCCGCGATGTCGCCGGTATCGAGGGCGCATCGTCGAGCGAGTTCGACCCCGAGACCACTGAGCCCGTCATCGCCACGATGGCCGAGCAGATCGAGATCCTCGACGGCGGAGACCTGGGCGGCACGATGCGACTCGGCCTCTACACCGCCGCGCTGGCCGAGGGATCCCTGGCGAGCGAGCTCTACGGCGGCCCCGAGGCGTCGGAGCGTCACCGTCACCGCTATGAGGTCAACAACGCCTACCGTGCGCGTCTCTCCGAGGCGGGACTGGTGTTCTCGGGTCTCAACCCCGAGCTCGACCTGGTCGAGTACGTCGAGCTGCCGCGTGACGTCCACCCGTACTACATCGCCACGCAGGCCCACCCCGAGCTGCGTTCCCGCCCGACCGACCCGCACCCGCTGTTCCGCGGGCTGGTCGGAGCCGCGATCGAGCGTCATCGCTCGAGCGAGCTCTTCGACGTCGAAGCGGATGCTGATTTCGTCGACGCTGATGCGTGAGTCCGGCGCAGCCGATTCCTGAAAGTGGTGACGCCGATGCCTGAGTTCGATCAGCTGAGGGATGAGCCCTTCGAGCCCGAGGTGCTGCAGAGCGATCTCGCGTACGAAGGCGCGGTCTGGAACGTGCGTGACGACCGGGTGCGCTACGGCGACGGGGAGATCCGTCGTCAGTATGTCGCGCACACCGGCGCCGTGGCGATCCTCGCGCTGGACGACGAGGGCCGGGTGCTGCTGATCCAGCAGTACCGGCATCCGATCCGGCACCGCGACTGGGAGCTGCCGGCCGGGCTGCTCGACATGCCCGGGGAGGAGCCGCTGGCTGCAGCTCGGCGTGAGCTGGCGGAGGAGGCCGACCTCGTCGCCGCGCACTGGGAGCCTCTCGTGTCGTCGTGGACGACCCCCGGCGGCAACGACGAGGTCATCCACATCTTCCTCGCGAGCGGCATGTCGTCGGCCGGTGACGCGCATGCGCGGGTGGACGAAGAGGCTGACATCCGCGTGGAGTGGGTTCCGCTCGATGCCGTGATCACCGCTGTGCTCGAGGGGCGGATGCGCAACGGCATCCTCAGCATCGGCGTGCTCGCGGCCGCGCAGAGGCTGCGCGATCGGAGCTGAGCATGCAGCTCGACCGTGCGCTGGACACGTATCTGCGCCACGTCACGATCGAGCGCGGTCTCAGCGAGCACACGATCTCCGCGTATCGACGCGACCTCTCTTCATATCTCGAATGGCTCGATGCCGAGGGTGTGACGGATACGGACGAGATCGATGCGGCCGTCGTCGGGCGCTTCATCGCCGATCGAGCGGGCGCCGAGCCCCCTCCAGCCGCGACCAGTCTCGCGCGGCTGCAGTCGTCGGTGCGCGGATGGCACCGGTTCCTGGCGCGCGAGGGCATCGAACAGGACGATCCGAGCGGGCGTCTTCGTCCGCCGAAGGCTCCGCGGCGCCTGCCCAAGGCGCTCACGATCGACCAGGTCGAGCGGCTGCTCGGCGCGCCCAGTGCAGACGACCCGATCGGGATCCGCGACCGGGCCCTGCTCGAGCTGCTCTATGCGACCGGCGCTCGAGTCTCCGAGGCGGTGGGGCTCGACGTCGACGACCTCGCGCACGGCGATGTGCTGCGGCTTCGGGGCAAGGGCTCGAAGGAGCGCATCGTGCCGATCGGCTCGTTCGCCCGAGAGGCGACCGACGCGTACCTCACCCGAGTCCGCCCCGGACTCGCGGCGAAAGGGCGGGCGTCGGCCAGGCTGTTCCTCGGCGCTCGCGGTGCGCCCCTGTCGCGGCAGAGCGCGTGGCTCGTGATCCGCGCCGCGGCAGAGAGCGCGCACATCACCGCCGAGGTCTCGCCGCACACGCTGCGGCACTCGTTCGCGACGCACCTGCTGCAGGGCGGCGCCGACGTACGCGTCGTGCAGGAGCTGCTCGGGCATGCCTCGGTCGCGACCACGCAGATCTACACCCACGTGTCGGTCGACACTCTGCGCGACGTCTATGCCACGTCGCATCCCCGGGCCCGGTGACCGGTGGAGCGGCGAAAACGCGGGATCGCCGCGGCTGAGGCGTGGAACCCTCCGACCGATCGGTAGACTCGACCAAGCACGAAACGAGCAGGAGAATCGGTGGCTGAGAACGCGGCGAAGTCCAGGGCGAAGACGTCGAAGACCGACGACACCCCCATGGGACCCACCGGGCGTCCCTATCACGGGTTCGCGACCCCTGAACCTCTCGCCTCGCACGGCCCCGCCCGGATCATCGCGCTCTGCAATCAGAAGGGCGGCGTCGGCAAGACGACGACCTCGATCAACCTCGCCGCGGCACTCGCCGAATACGGGCGGAAGGTCCTCGCGGTCGACTTCGATCCTCAGGGCGCCCTGTCGGCGGGTCTCGGGATCCAGACGCACGACGTGCCGACGATCTACGATCTGCTCCTCGACACGAAGCGCGACGCCCATGATGCGATCGTGCATTCGAATGTCGACGGCCTCGACGTCATGCCGGCGAACATCGACCTGTCCGCCGCCGAGGTGCACCTCGTGAACGAGGTCGCCCGTGAGACGATCCTCGCTCGGGTGCTCCGCCAGGTGGCGGGGGAGTACGACGTCATCCTGATCGACTGCCAGCCGTCGCTCGGTCTGCTGACGGTCAACGCGCTGACCGCCGCTCACGGCGTCATCATCCCGCTCGAGTGCGAGTTCTTCGCCCTTCGCGGTGTGGCACTGCTGATCGAGACGATCGACAAGGTCCGCGACCGGCTGAATCCGTCGATCACGATGGACGGCCTGCTCGCCACGATGTACGACCCGCGCACCCTGCACTCGCGTGAGGTTCTCGAGCGTGTGGTCGAGGCATTCGGTGACGACGTCCTGGAGACCGTGATCGGTCGCACGGTCAAGTTCCCCGATGCATCGGTCTCCGGTGTGCCGATCACCGAGTTCGCTCCGGAGCACGCCGCCGCGCAGGCATACCTGCGGCTGGCGCGGGAGCTGGTCGCCCGTGGCGCTGTCGCCTGAGCTCGAGCCGCCAGACACATCGGCTCAGTCCGTCTCGCCCTCCGAGTCCGTCCGCGAGTCCGTCTCGGTCATCTCCGACGCGCCGTCCACCGCGGATCCCGGGTTCCGGGTCTCCCTGTCGAACTTCGACGGTCCCTTCGACCTGTTGCTGAACCTCATCTCGAAGCACGAGATGGACATCACCGAGGTGTCGTTGAGTGCCGTCACCAACGAGTTCATCGCCTACCTCAAAGAGCTCGACGACGATGAAGAGCTTGATCAGGCGTCGGAGTTCCTGGTCGTCGCGGCGACGCTGCTCGACATGAAGGTGGCGGGACTGCTGCCTCAGGGTGAGCTGGTCGACGCCGAGTCCGTCGCGCTCCTCGAAGCCCGCGATCTCCTCTTCGCGCGCCTGCTGCAGTATCGCGCCTTCAAAGAGGTGTCGGCATGGTTCGCCCGGTGCCTGCAGCGCGAGGATCGACGTCATGTGCGCGCCGTCCGGCTCGACGAGAAGCACAGGCGCAAGACCCCGGAGCTCGTCTGGTCGCTCAACGTCGACGACTTCGCGGCGCTTGCGCTTCTCGCCTTCGCGCCGAAGGAGATCCCGCACGTCGGACTCGATCACCTGCACGCACCTCTCGTCAGCATCCGCGAGCAGGCCGCGATCGTGGTCACCCTGCTGCGCGCGGCCGAGTCGGTGAGCTTCCGCGAGCTCGTCGCGGGTGTGAGCGAGCCCGGGATCGTGGTCGCGCGCTTCATCTCGGTGCTGGAGCTCTATCGGCACGCCGCACTCTCTTTCGAACAACTGGAACCGCTCGGCGAGCTGACGCTGCGCTGGGCCGCCGACTCCTGGTCGGACGAGACACTGGCATCGCTGGGAGCCGACTATGACCGATGACGTGACGGACACCACGACGGATGAGGCCGTGCAGGATTCGCCGCTCACCGAACGCATCGAGGCGATCCTGCTGATCATCGACGAGCCGATCGGGCTCGTCGCCCTCGCCGCTGCGGTCGGATCGCCCGTCGCCGCCGTCCGACAGGCGATCGAGACGCTGGTGGACGACTACGACGGCAAAGGCCGTGGACCGCGCCGCGGTTTCGAGCTGCGCGAGGTCGGCGGCGGCTGGCGCCTGTACGTCCGGGAGGACCACGATGACGTCGTGGCAGAGTTCGTGGGGGGACAGGCGCCGGCGCGGCTCTCGCAGGCGGCACTCGAGACCCTCGCGGTGATCGCGTACAAGCAGCCCGTGACGCGCAGCCAGGTCGCCTCGATCCGTGCGGTGAACGTCGACTCCGTCGTGCGAACGCTGCTCGCTCGTGGACTCATCACCGAGCTGTTCGCGGACTCGGAGACCGGCGCCATCAACTACGGCACCACCGACGCTCTATTGCAGCACCTGGGCATCAACTCGCTCGACGAGCTGCCCCCCATCTCTCCTCTGCTCGACGACGGCGCGGACGGGTTCGACGAAGGGACCATCCGATGACCGCGGTTCCGATGGCGACCTTCCGCGAGGGTTCGACACGCAGAATCAGTTTCAACGAAGGGACCATCCGATGAGCGGCTTCGAGACGCCGGAGGGCGTACGCCTGCAGAAGGTGCTGTCGGCGGCGGGCGTGGCCTCGCGACGCGTGATCGAGCAGTACATCATCGAGGGGCGCATCCGCGTGAACGGCGTGACCGTCACGGAGCTCGGCCGGCGGGTCGATCCCGAGACCGATCTCATCGACGTGGACGGCACCGCTGTGCAGCTCGATGTGTCGAAGCGGTACGTGATGTTGAACAAGCCCACCGGGGTCGTGAGCAGCCTGCGCGACGAGAACGGCCGCCCCGACCTGCGCCGTTTCACCCAGGACTACGAGGAGCGGCTCTACAACGTCGGACGACTCGACGCGGAGACCAGCGGGCTGCTCGTGCTGACGAACGACGGCGACCTCGCTCACGTCCTCGCGCACCCGTCGTTCGGTGTGACCAAGGTGTACATCGCCAAGGTCGACGGCGAAGTGACCGCTCAGACGATCTCGAAGCTCACGAAGGGCATCGAGCTCGAGGACGGCCCGATCGCGGCAGACAAGGCCCGGCTGCTCGACACCTCGCGCGGGTCGAGTCTCGTGGAGCTCACGCTGCACTCGGGGCGCAACCGGATCGTCCGAAGGATGCTGGCAGCGGTCGGGCACCCCGTGACCGAGCTGGTGCGCCGACAGTTCGGCCCGCTGCACCTGGGAACCCTCCCGGTCGGGAAGACGCGCGAACTGACTAAAATCGAACTCGGCGCACTCTTGACTCTGTCGCGCCGTGATTCCGGTGTCGCCGAGGCGCCAGGCGAGCAGCAGGAGAACGAGTGACCGATACGACGAGTGCGCCCACGGGGGCCCGGAGCTCTGTCGCGCCACGAATCGCGGCCAGACTCTCGGGGACCGTTCGCGTCGTCGGCGCCGGGCTGCTCGGCGCGAGCATCGGACACGCGCTTCGCGCGAAGGGCGTCGACGTGGTGCTCGCCGACACCTCGCCCGCGCAGCTGCGCCTCGCGATCGACTACGGCGCAGGTCGCTCGGCCGCCGAGGACGACTCACCGGTGCTCATCGTCGTCGCCGTGCCGCCGGATGTGACGGCAGATGTGATCGAGTCGGAACTGCATCGCTTTCCTCACGCTGTCGTCACGGACGTGGCGAGCGTCAAGCTCGAGCCCTTGCGCACACTGCAGGGTCGCGGAGTCGACCTCACCCGTTACATCGGTTCGCACCCGCTCGCCGGACGCGAGCGCGGCGGGGCGATCTCTGCTCGCGCCGACCTCTTCGTGGGCCGACCGTGGGTCGTCTGCCGGGATGCCGACACGACCGCCACGGATCTCGCGCTCGTCGAAGCGCTCGCCCTCGACGTCGGCGCGATGCCGCTCGAGATGACTCCCGAGGAGCACGACCGCTCGGTCGCCCTCACCTCTCACGTCCCTCAGGTCGTGGCGAGTCTGCTCGCCGGCCGTCTCGCGACCGCCGACGAGGGTGCGCTGCGTCTCTCCGGCCAGGGCGTGCGTGACACGACACGTATCGCGGCATCCGCCCCCGAACTCTGGGTGCAGATCCTCGGAGCGAATGCCGGGCCCGTGGTCGAGATCCTCGATGCTCTGGCGTCCGACCTCCGCGAGGTGTCCGACGCGCTGCGTGCGCCCGAAGCCCCCGGTGCACGGCGCGCGGTCGCCGAGACCATCAGGCAGGGCAATGACGGCGTCGAGCGCCTCCCCGGCAAGCACGGACAGAACCGTCGCTTCGAGACGCTCGTCGTGATGGTCGACGACACCGCGGGCCAGCTCGGCCGACTGTTCGGGGAACTCGGGGAGCTCGGTGTCAATGTCGAGGACCTGCGTCTCGAGCACTCGCCCGGCGCGCAATTCGGCCTGGCCGAGATCAGCGTCGACCCCGCTGCGCTGCACGGGGCTATCACCGGACTCCAGGAACGCGGCTGGCGGATTGCAGGGACCACCAATGACTGATTTCATCGCGATCGACGGACCGGCCGGCTCCGGCAAGTCCAGCGTGTCCAAGGCGGTCGCCCGCGCTCTGGGCTTCGGCTACCTGGACACCGGCTCCGCGTACCGCGCTCTCGCGTGGCACGTGCTCGATCGAGGCGCCGACACGGCGGATGCCGCCGCGGTCCTCGACGCCGTCTCGGACTTCCCCGTTCGCCTGGGTCTCGACCCCGACGATCGCGCCGTGCTCGTCGGAGAGGCCGATGTCACGGATGCGATCCGCGAGCCCGCGGTCTCGAGCGCGGTGAGCGGGGTGGCGCGGGTTCCCGAGGTGCGTGAGCAGGTCAACCGCCTGTTCCGGGCGCTCGTCGCGGAGGCCCCGTATCCGGCCGTCGTCGTCGAGGGACGGGACATCACCACTGTGGTGGCTCCGGACGCGCCCGTGCGCATCCTGCTCACCGCCGCCCCGGAGGTGCGCGCCGCACGACGCGCCGGCGAGCTCGCCGGCGAGAACGCCGAGGCCGTGGCTGCCGCACTGCACAAGCGCGACGCATCCGACAGCGCCGTCGTCGACTTCCTGAACGCCGCCGACGGCGTCGAGGTCGTCGATTCGACGGAGCTCGACTTCACACAGACCATCGACGCCGTTCTCGCGGTGATCGAACGAATCCGAGGAGCACATCATGGCTGACGACGAATACGAAGGCGGCCCCGACCAGCTCGCCGAGAAGATGGAGTCGCTCGACGAGCAGCTCGCCGAGGCACGCGCGGAGACACTGCGCGCCGGCCTCGCCGACTACGACCTGGACGATGAGGATGCCGCCCTTCTCGCCGGCATCAAGATGGGCGAGGATGGGATCCAGTTCTTCCCCGCGCTCCCGGTCGTGGCGATCGTCGGTCGACCGAATGTCGGCAAGTCCGCGCTCGTCAACCGCATCCTGGGACGCCGTGAGGCCGTCGTCGAGGACACGCCCGGTGTGACCCGCGACCGCGTGACGTACAAGGCCGAGTGGGCCGACCGGCGCTTCTCGCTGGTCGACACGGGCGGCTGGGAGCCCGACGCCCGCGGCATCGATCGCTCCGTCGCCGCTCAGGCCGAGGTCGCGATCGATCTCGCCGATGTCGTGTTGTTCGTCGTCGACGCGATGGTCGGCGCGACGTCGACCGACGAGCACGTCGTGAAGCTGCTGCGCAAGAGCGGCAAGCCGGTGTTCCTCGTCGCGAACAAGATCGACGACGCCCGCCAGGAGCCTGAGGCTGCGGCTCTCTGGAACCTCGGACTCGGCGAACCGCACCCGGTGTCGGCGATCCACGGTCGTGGCGTCGCCGACCTGCTCGACCAGCTGCTGAAGAAGCTGCCGGACGTCTCCGCGGTCGCGAAGGCCGAGATCGGCGGGCCGCGACGCGTGGCGATCCTCGGTCGTCCGAACGTCGGCAAGTCCTCGCTGCTCAACAAGGCCGCCGGCGAAGAGCGCGTGGTCGTGAACGACCTCGCCGGAACGACTCGTGACCCGGTCGATGAGATCGTCGAGCTCGGTGGAAAGCTGTGGCGCCTCGTCGACACTGCGGGAATCCGTCGTCGCGTGCACATGGCGCAGGGCGCGGACTTCTACGCGTCGCTGCGGACGTCGGCAGCCCTCGAGAAGGCGGAGGTCGCTGTCGTCGTCCTCGATGTGTCGGAGACCATCAGCGAGCAGGACGTCCGCATCATCGATCTCGTGCTCGAGTCGGGCCGCGCCCTCGTTCTCGCGTTCAACAAGTGGGACCGTCTGAACGACGACGACCTCGAGAACGCCGACCGCCGGCGGTACCTCGAGCGTGAGATCGAGCAGGACCTCGCGCACGTCGCATGGGCGCCCCGCGTGAACATCTCGGCCAAGACCGGTCGTCACCTCGAGAAGCTGGTGCCTGCGCTCGAGACGGCTCTCGAGAACTGGGACCGTCGCATTCCGACGGGCAAGTTCAACGCCTTCCTCGCCGAGCTCGTCGCCGAGCACCCGCACCCGCTGCGTGGAGGCAAGCAGCCGCGCATTCTGTTCGGCACGCAGGCGTCGACGCGTCCGCCGACGTTCGTGCTGTTCACGACCGGATTCCTCGACCCGGGCTACCGTCGCTTCATCCAGCGTCGTCTGCGCGAGCTCTACGAGTTCGATGGAACTCCGATCGTCATCAACATGAGGGTCCGCGAGAAGCGCCAGCGCTGATCCGCATTCGATTCGACAGCTGTGCCCGCGCGAACTCGCGCGGGCACAGCTGTTCCCGCGCATGACCCCGCGGACACAGCTGTTCCCGCGTATGACCCCGCTGATGCCGATCGCCGGATGCTGTGACAGGCTGAAGGGGTGACTGTCGTACCCCCTGCCGCAGGTGAGCCCCGCCGCCCCGATGGGCCGCGAAACCCGGGCGACGCCTGGGTGATCGCTCCGTCGGGGGAGAAGTACTGGGGGCGTTTCGGCGCGGCCGGGCTGCTCGCGTACGATCCGGAGCGGGGGATCCTGCTGCAACACCGGGTGTCCTGGTCGCACTTCGGTGGGACGTGGGGTCTGCCCGGCGGCGCCATGCACGAGGGTGAGAGCGCGATCGTGGGTGCGGTGCGTGAGGCGCAAGAAGAGGCGGGGGTTCCCGACGGATCCGTCCGGCCCCGGTTCACCAGTGTGCTCGATCTGGATGTGTGGTCGTACACGACCGTCATCGCTGACGTGGTGCGGCCGTTCGAGCCCGTGATCAGCGACCCCGAGAGTGTGGCGCTCGAGTGGGTGCCGGTCGATGAGGTCGACGCGCGGCCATTGCACCCCGGTTTCGGCAGCGCGTGGCCGACGCTGCGCGCTCTCCTCGACGTCCGCCCGTCGCTTGTCGTAGACGGCGCGAACGTCGTCGGGTCTGTGCCTGACGGATGGTGGAAGGACCGCGCCGGTGCGGCCTCGCGTCTTGCCGCGCGCCTTGACGGGCTCGCTCTGCCGGCGGATGACCTCGGTATTCGAGGAACGACCTGGTTCCCCGAGGTCGCGCTCGTGGTGGAAGGACGGGCGCGCGAGATCGTGACTCCTTCGATGGAATCGGACGCAGAGGCTCCCGAACTCCTTCCCGCGGGCGGCGTCTCGCTCGTGCGCGCTCAGGCGGCCGGAGACGACGCGATCGTGGCTGAGGTCGAGCGACGTACGCGTGCCGGACAGCTGGTCGTGGCCGTCACGAGCGACCGCGAACTGCAGAACCGGGTCGCGGGGGCCGGCGCCATGCAGGTCCACTCGGCTGGCTGGCTGCTGGACGTGCTCGCAAAGTAGACGTCGCCTCACTCTACGTCCCGGTGGGCCGACGTACTGCCGCAGGAGCCGTCACCTGTTCGTCCGCGCGGTCACTCCGCTCAGACGAACATCACTCTTCTGCGCGGTGGGTCGATGTAGTCGCGGCCGAGCGGGCTCGTCCATGTGAGAGACCCGTCAGAGGTCTGGCGCGCCGTCCACCGATGTCGCTCATCGATATCGGGGTGCTTGAGGGAATGGTGCGTTGTGCAGAAGTGACTGAGGTTGTCGAGGCGAGTGCGCCCACCCCGAGCGTGGTCGTGGTTGTGGTCGATCTCGCAACGATGCACCGGCATCCTGCATCCGGGAAACCTGCAGTGCTGATCCCGCGCTCGGAGGAACCGTCGCATCTGCTCTGTCGGGGAGTAGGAGTCCGTCTCCCTGACGAGCCCCTGCGCATCGAGGAACAGACGTGCCCATCCGGAGCGGCGTCCTGCGAGTCCGCGCGCGACGTCGGGATCGAGTGGCCCGTGTCCGTCGAGCTCGGCGGGTCGGCAGTCTTCGCCGGCGAGTGTGCGTGCGGCGACGGTCACCTGGATGCGAGCGGAGATGTTCTCGAGCCCGGTGCCGTTCGCTTCGCTCGGATCGGCGGCGAGCAGGAGGTCGGCGAGTACGTCGGCACGGATCTGGTCGAAGGTGCGAGCATCGCCCGGGAGGTGCTCGATGTCGGGGCTTGCGGGGTCGGCCATCGGGTCGATCAGACCCGCGAGCGGGTCGCTCACGTGGGTGCCGTCAGCGGCGATCGCCGCAGCCTCGAAGTATGACTCGTATCGCGGATCTTCGGGCGAGAGGTCGCCGAGGTGCAGCGAACCCTCCGGATCGCAAATCGGCGCGAGGACCGGCTCTCGCTCGTCTCGAGTGCGAGCGATATGTCGCGCCATCTGAGCCAGTCGATCGGAGATCGCGACGGCGACCCACTCGGGAAGGATCGCCGTGAGTGCTGCAAGCCCGTCGCCGACAGACCTGACGGTGACACACCGTTCAGCAGCCGCTCGACGATGCTGTTCGACGACCGTCTCGCCGGCGAGGGCTGCGGCCACCTGGCCCGCATGAGCCTTGGTGCGCGGTGCTGTGTCCTGCTCGGCGACCACCAGAACAGCGGTGTCGTAGAGCGCCATCGTGTCGGCATCCACCCGCCCATCGCGGATGGCATCGTCGACGACCTCGCTCGCACGCACGATCTCGTGGACGTGTCGCGCACTGATCGCCCCGGCCGCGAACGCCGCGTGCGTGGCGGGGAGTGAACGTGCCACAGTGCGAGCATCGGTGAAGGCGTATTCGACTGAGCCTTTCGAAATGCGGCCGGCGGCGGAGTACTCCGCGACCATCGAACGGTAGATCGCTTCGCGATGGTGTGGGCTGTCCGAGACGTCGCTGTCGTGCACAGCGATGCGCTCGACGAGCAACGCATAGGACTCGGCCTCGAGAGCGGCGATCTGACGGCGCGTGGCGACCCATCCGTCGAGCAGGCGGCGGCGCTCCTCGAGATCGAGGTCGAAGTCGGTGCGCTGAGCCATACCTCGATTTTAGAAGTTATGTTCGAAGAAGCCCAGAGTCACCCGCGGAATATGCCGTCATCCTCGTATCCTCGCCCGCGAAGCTTATCGATGTCGCGTCGCTCCCGCTTCGTCGGTCGTCCTGCGCCCCGATCGCGCAGGCCGAGTGCTGCCTGCGGTTCGCGCTCCGGGGTGCGGTCCTCATAGGCCAGCGCCGCGAGAGGAGCGCCGACGCGCTTGACCAGCAGTTGACGCACGATGAGAATCCGATCGAATCCGGCGATGCGGATGCGCAGTTCATCGCCGATGCGGATGTGCTGCGCGGCCTTCACCTTGTCACCGTTCACTCGCACATGCCCCGCGCGGCATGCGGTGGTGGCGGCCGAGCGCGTCTTGTAGACGCGGATCGCCCAGAGCCAGCTGTCGACCCGTGCTGCATCCGCCATCAGACGTCTCTCTCTTTCTCAGTGCGATCAGGGTGCCCGCGATGGGCAGGCCCTATCCGCCCGTATAGGTGGCCATGACGACGGGGCTGCTCCGATCCGGCAGTGAGCCGGGCAGGAAGAGCCGCAGCCCCAGGAGGGTGCCGCTGGCGAGGAAGAAGGCGCCGCCGATCGGCATCCCACCATCGTAGGGCGGGGCGGGACGCGGTCTCACTCGCTCAGGACTCGACCGTGACCTGGGTGATCTGACCGTCGGCGCCGAGGTGCACGGCGGGCCAGTAGCCCTCGGGGAAGTGCTCGCCGCAGGTGTCGATGAAGTGAAGCACGACCGTGCCGTCGGCTGAGGCCTCGAGCGTCTCGAGACTGAGATCGCTCGCCGCGTCGTCGAGCTCGTGCTGCTCCGGGGATGTGTTGCTGAAGGCGGTGACGACCGCATCCGTCGCCAGTCGTCGCAGGACTCCGAGCGCGGCCACGGTCTGATGCACATGGGGGAGCAGCGCGGTCGCCTCATCGACGTCGGTTCCTTCGATCATGAGATCGAGAGGGGCGCCGTCGACCACCGTGCCGCCGGCGTACCAGTCGTGTGTCAGCACGGTTCCGTCGGACAGCTCGGTCGTGGCGCGCGTGAGGGTGCCCAGCTCGGGGTCTTCGATGGTGGGGTTCTCGTCACTCATGTCACAACGCTAGCGCCCGCTCGCGGTCGGAGAGTCCGCGGCGTCGGCTCACGTCGAGAGCTCCAGCGCGACGAGGATGCGGCCGGGCTTCATCTCGGCGCGCTCCTCGAACCCCGCGGCCAGGAACGTGGTGAGCGTGCCGTGGAACAGATCGTTGGTGCGCTTCTTCTCACCGCGTGCGTCGACGGGGTAGCCCTCGATCAGTCGGGCTCCGGAACGTCGTGCGACGTCGACGGCAGCACGCAGCAGTTCGAGCGTGATGCCGGAGCCGCGGTGCTCGCGGCGGACGACGAAGCACGTCACGGCCCAGACGGAGTCGTCTTCGAAGGGTTCGGTGGATGCTGCCGCGATCATGCGCGTGCGGGGCACCCTTCGCTGCGTCGTTCGAGGACCGACCCTGATCCACCCCGCGGCCTCACCGTCGATGTAGGCGATCAGGCCGGGCGGTGGGCCTTCCTGGATCTCCTCGCGCAACATCTCCGTACGTTGCGGAGTGGTGGTCTCGTTCCACTCCTTATTGCTCAGCATCGGCCAGATGCACTGGCAGCTGGCGCCGTCGCCGCCGCCGGTCAGCGCATGCTGAACGTCGTCCCATCGGGCAGTGGTCGCCACCTCTGTCGTGATCGTCGCCATGGGTGCGACCGTACGCCTGGGCTCCGACACCCCGCAACGCCCGGCGCCCGCCCGGTTCGCGGAGTGCCGCCGAGTGGGGCTAAGATAGGGGAGTTGCCTGCGCGAGAGTGCAGAACAACGGGCTGTGGCGCAGCTTGGTAGCGCACTTGACTGGGGGTCAAGGGGTCGCAGGTTCAAATCCTGTCAGCCCGACCAGAAAAGCCCCGGAGAACCGCAGAGGTGAGCGGAACTCCGGGGCTTTCTCATGTGCAGAGTCTGTCCGCACGCGACTCTTGAAACCCGGGTCTCGCGACGAGGGGCCACGATTCCATCGGTCTGGCGGACTAACGGTGTCCCGACTGGCTCTGGGGTGCCTATCGGGACACCTAGCCGGCTTCGTGTGGGGGACTCCACCGGCTCGGGGCCGCATCTGCGTGGCTCACCGCCAACGTAACCCCAATACGTCGCTGTATCTAGTGGTTGTGGCCACACTCCGCGAGCGGACCGGTTGTCACGCGGATCCCTCTCGCGTCAACCCCCTCCTCGAACTCGAGCGCTCGCGCATACCGTCGCCCCAATCGACAGAGGAGATGCAATGAGCGATCCGCAGAACACGCAAGGAACCCCAGGCGCCGACGAAGAGGCGGACACCGCCTCGGGAGGTGCGCCTGACGAGTCGACATCGAAGAACACCGACGAGATCCTCGAGGACGAGACCACCGACGACGACGGTGCGCCGCTCGAGAACCCGTCGGGCGGCTGACTCCGACGACGGACGCACGACGAAGACCCCCATCAGGCGTGGAGCCCGACGGGGGTCTTCGTCGCTATCTGGGGCTTCTGGGCCTAGGCGGCGCGCACCGTCAGCATCCGCCATCCCTCGGGCACCTTCGCTTCGAGCGATGCCATGTCGTCTGCCTCGATCTCGCGCACGCCGTCGACGCGGGTGAACGTGCCCGTCGCTTCCATCTTGGCTTCGCCCTTGAGCATGCGCACCGGCGCCGACGTCAGGTGGAACCCCGGTTCGCGGTGCCGTTCGAGCTCCTCGAGCACCTCGGCCAGCGTTGTCCCGATGACCTCGGCAGTGCTGGTCTCGATGGGACGGATCAGAGCGATGAGCATCAGACCAGCCTATGGCGGGGCGTTCGCGGATCGGCGTGCCGCTCCGCGCAGAGCGTCAACCGGCTGTCGTCGCGAGCGGGGGACGGTGCGCGATCGCGATCGGCGCGGTCGAACGGCTCGGCGGATTGTGGAATCGCCGCAGATCGTCGAGCACCTCATCCGCCGACATGTACGAGGTCGCCAGCGGAAGATTTCGCAGCCAGAGCACGTCGACCTCGACGGCGTCGACCTGGTAGATGCAGGCCACGGTCTGACGCGCATCATGCGGTTCGTACTTGTGGTCGACGACCAGCCACTCGGTCTCCGTGACCCTGCGGAGCTCGAACCTCGGATCGGGCATCGCGGACATCTCAACACTCCAATCGGTCGTTGTCATCACCGGCTGACGGACGGAGCGTTCCGCGCCCGGGCGGGAAGACGTCACCGCCTGGTCGACGGGCGCCCTCTGCCCGCCAGAGTTCACCGAAATTATAAGAACGAACCGGTATATCGCTCAAGGCGAGCGAGAACGGATGCGGGGGACGCTGCTCCTCAGAGTTCGTGCGCGGTCTGTCCCGCGATCACTGTCCTCAGAACGCGTGCCGTGAGGAGCGATGATTCGCCCTCCGAGAACGGATCGACGTCGAGCACAGCGAAGTCGGCTGCGTGACCCGCCACCATGCGGCCTCGCCAGTCGCCATCGCCGATCGACGCCGCAGCGTCACGCGTCGCATGCGCGATCGCGCGTTCGAGGGGAAGGGCGAAGTGCGGGTGCACCGCAGGCGCCTCCGGGTCGAGAGCGGACGCGCGCGTCGCGGCGACGTACATGTTCGCGAGGGCGGCATGGGGTGCCGTGGGCGCGTCCGTCGAGAAGGCGAGCAGAGCGCCGGCATCCTCATACTCCGGCCAGGCGAAGGCCCGATCGGCTCGATCGTCGCCCAGTTGCGCTGCCCAGTTCGCGAAGATCGCCGGGTCGGCGTGCACCGGCTGCATGGACGCCGTCACTCCCAGACGCGCCATCCGCTCGGCCGTGCCGGGCGCTGCGTACTCGAGATGCTCGATCCGATGGCGACGGGCGCGATGGCCGTTCACGGTGATCGCGTGCTCTATGGCGTCCAGCGCGAGGGTGCTCGCCTCATCCCCGATCGCGTGCAGCGCGATCTGCAGTCCGGCGGCATCTGCCGCCGCCACCACCGGAAGAAGTCGATCGGCGGGCCAGATCGGTGCGGCGTTCGTGCCGTCCGCATATGGTGCACGCATCGCGGCAGTGCACGCATCGATCGTGCCGTCGAGCACGAGTTTGATGCCGACCACGCGGACAGCGTTGGAGGCCGTGGCTGCACGCTCGGCCGCCTCGGCGACCTGAGCCAGATTCAGGGCATCGTCACCCGTGTTGGAGACGAACCAGTGCGCGGCGATCCGCAGCGGCAGCCCGCCGCGTCGTTCCGCGCGCTCGAGTGCTTCGAGCGCGAGCCCGTCGAACGCCATGTCGACGGCGCCGGTGACGCCGGCCGCGAGATAGGCCTCGACGACGCGCTGCACCGCAGCATCCCGCTGCGCGTCGGTCGTGGTGGCATCGCGATGCGCCCAGGCATACTGCTGCGCGGCGGTCTCGTAGAGCATCCCGGTCGGCTCGCCGTCGGCATCCCTCTCGATGCGACCGCCGATCGGGTCTGGCGTGTCGCGGGTGATGCCGAGTTCCTCGAGCGCTGCCGTGTTGACCCAGCACGAGTGGTAGTCGTTGGCGTCGAGATAGACCGGGACATCGGCGACGACCGCGTCGATCATCGCGGCGGTCGGCGCGCCACCGGGGATCGCGTCGAAGAGCCACCCGCGACCGCGGACCACGCCGGCCGAGTTCTCGCGTGCTTGTGCCACTCGGCGCTGGATCTCGTCGAGCGAGCGGGCGTCGGTGAGCCCGATCTGTCCGAGCGCCTCGCCCATCATCAGCAGGTGGGTGTGCGCGTCGGTGAAGCCGGGGAGGACGACGCGTCCGCCGAGATCGACGACGGCGTCCGATGGCGGCGCGTCGGACTCGGTGCCGACGAAAGCGAACTCCGCACCGTCGACGACGACCGCGTCGGCCCAGGCGTTGTCATCGGCCGTGAAGAATCGGGCGTTGCGGTACAGGGTGCGGGTCATCGGACCATCTCCTCGTGGGGGGCTGCGCGCTCGAGTCGCGTCGAGAGCAGGGCGATCGCGCTTGCGGGCACGGCGAGGATGAAGCTCGCGATGCCCAACGCGACGGCGAATCCCTCGAACCCGAGGATGCCGACCAGAGCAGCTCCGATCACCGGCGTGAGCGCCGAGCCGACGAGGTAGACGGCGAGAAGCGGGCCGGACCACCGGCCGTCCGCGTCCAGGGCAGCCGACGTCGATACGAAGTACATGAAGGCGATCGCGTACACCGTGTTCCACGCGATGAAGACGACGATGAACGCGGTCGGGTCGGTGGTGAAGCCCTCGACGATCTTCAGGACGCCTCCGGTCACCAGCAGCACTGCCAGGGGCAGCGCTCGCCCGAGTCGGGATCCGACGATCATGAGCAGCACCGACCCGATCAGGCCGCCCGCCGTCGCGCCGCTGAGCGCGAGGCCCAGACCCTCGGGCGTCAGCCCGGTCTGCTCAGCACCCATGATCCCAGCCATGGCCCACAGCGAGTCCTCGCTCGCAGCCCACAGCGCGAACACCACGAGAAGGCCGAATCCGGCGATGGTGACGGTGCGCGAGCGTGCGGGGGAGATGCGCACGGTGCCTGTCGGCGGCACGTCGATCGGCATGGCCTCGGCGACGGCCGCTCCCGCATGCGGGTCGAGCACAGGAGCCGCAGGCAGCCAGGCCGAGACCAGCAGCCCCACGATGCTGAACAGAGCCAGTGCCCCGAAGACGTCGATCGGCGCGAGCCCGATGAGGGGGATCACCGCGAGCACGATCGTGATCACGCCACGGTTGGCGAGACCGTTGAATCCGGCGACCCTGTCGGGGTTCCGGAACGCGGCGAGAGCGGCGCCCGAGGCTGCGACCGCGCCGCCGGCACCTATGCCGCCGACCAGCAGCCCCGGGACGATGAGGGCGGGGACCAGCGCCGCGGTGGCGAAGCCGACCGCGGCGATCGCGAGTCCGAATCTGGCGACGGCACGCCGGCGACTGCCCGCGCAGAGCGGGGCGATGGCGAGCCCGGTCACCGCCGTGAGCAGGAGAGTCGCGGTCACGAGCCAGCTGGCAGCGAGAACGTCCATGCCGAGACCCGCCTGAGCGGCCGTGATCATGTAGGGCGACAGGTTGACGCCGAGGTAACCGGCGATCCCGATCGCGAAGGTGGCGGTAGCGGTGGTCACTCGGAGCGGAACCCGGGTGCTGAGGTCGATGGCGGTCATGGTTCTCCCACAGAGAGGGCACGGCAGTGTGCACGAGGTGATGACGACGCGCATCGGGTGGGGCGCGAGATCGAAAACGAATGGTGTTCGTCAACGAATGGTGTTCACTATTATGCACAGGAGGGATGCCGGAGGGAAGAGATTTCTGCGGGGTCCGCTACAGAGAGCGAGGATGCCATGCCCAGGCCGTCGAGCCCCCTGCTGTCGCCCGACATCATCGGCGAGGCGGGCCTCGAGCTGTCGAGGGCCGGCGAGCCGTTCGGGGTGAACGCGATCGCGCGCAAGCTCGGCGTCAGGCCCTCATCGCTGTACAACCATGTCGATGGCATGGACGGCATCATCGAACTCATGCGCGGCCGCCTGGTCGAGGACTACCGGGTCAGGCCGGAGGGGCAGCAGTGGGACGACTTCCTGGTCGATCTGCTGAGACGGCAGCGTCAGATGTATGCCGATCACCCGCAGCTCGTGCCGCTGCTGATCGGCAAGACGATCACGCATCCGGCGGTCATCACCGCCTATGACGACCTGGCGACCGCCCTCGTCGACGGCGGCTTCCCCGAGGATGAGGTGCTCACGGTGATCGCGATCATCGACGCCTTCGCGATCGGCTTCGGCCTCGATCTCGCATCGCCGGATGAGGTCTGGGAGCCCGGTGAAGAGACACGCACCCTCGGCCGCGTGATGGAGGGCGCGGAACGCGGGTCGGCCCGAGCGGATCGCACGTTCGAACTCGGCGTGGGGCTGCTGATCGATTCTCTCCGTGCCCGCCTCGCTCGGTGATCTTCGGGTGGATGCCGCGGCGAGGCCGGCTCAGGGCCCTGTGAGTGTGGAGATGAGAGCCTGAAGCGCTGCCGCATCGTGCGGTGCGTGTCCGCGCGCGTCGTTGTCGAAATAGACGTAGACGTCGCGCGGTCGTCCGTCGCCGGCGCCGGTGCCGTCCGACCAGGCGCACAGCAGGTCGGCCCATCCGTCGAGCTCGGCGGGGGTGTAGCCGCTGTGGTAGAGCATCTGCGCTCCATGCAGCCTGACGTAGACGATGTCGCTCGTGAGAGCGTCGAAACGCGGCCACTTCCCGGCGGTGTCGGCGATGACGAGGGAGACATCGTGGTGAGTGAGGATGCGCAGTGCCTCGGGGTCGTCGAACGTGTGCGACCGCGGTTCGAGCGCATACCGGATCGGCTGGTCGGTCTCGAGGTCGGTCCAGGCCCGGCCATCGAGTCGCGAGTCGTGGGTCTTCGCCAGCCGCTGAGCGTCAGCGGTCGTGCGGGGGAGTGATGCGAGGAACCGCTCGAGCACCTCGGCGTCGAACTTCTCACGCTCCGGCAGCTGCCAGAGGACCGGTCCGAGCTGTGTTCCGAGTGCGAGGATGCCGGAGGCGAAGAAGTTGGCGAGAGCCTGTTCCGTGTCGCGGAGCCGCAGCATGTGCGTCACGTACCGGGATCCCTTGACGGCGAAACGGAAGTCCTCCGGCACCTCGCCTCGCCATCGACGGTAGCTCTCGGGTCGCTGGAGCGAGTAGAAGGAGCCGTTGATCTCGACGGTGGGGAAGTGCTGCCCGATGTGCTCGAGCTCGCGACGCTGGGGCAGTCCTCGTGGATAGAAGTCGCCGCGCCAGCGCGCATACCGCCAGCCCGAAACGCCTATCCTCACCTGCCCAGCGCGTGCGGCGGTCATCGACTGCTCCTCCTCCGTTGAGCGTGATCCGGATCGACGGAGGCGACGATAGACGCCATGACCGGAATGGCGATCGGGGTTGACGCCCCGGGAGCGCCTCGCTATCTGCTGGGCACGCGCACTCCCTCTGCTGCGCACGCGCACTCTGCGGCGCACGGAGACGCGGACCGGCGGGCGGGGTGAGGACTGGTTGCCCTCTCGAGTCGTCCAACCCCATTTGGATCACTCGAGAGGGCTCACCGTCCTTCCCGGACGGTAGGGGAGGCGGCGAAGATCTTCGCTGCTCTCTCGACTGATATCCCCAGATGTTCAGCCGGTAGCCCCCGCTACTTCCAGCAGAATATCGCTTAATAGCCCTGTCCGCCATTTGGGGGACAAAGAAAACTACGAATGTTTCTTCCAGGACTGGGGCTTGTCGCGACAACGTCCACTCATAAAGTGGGTTCATGGACAGAAAGCTCGTGCTGAACGCGCATGTCGCCATCGCCCGCGGGCACCGGGTGGAGGTGACAGAGGGCAGAGACGAGCTGACCGGGGCGTCGCTGATCCTGTCGGTCAGAGATCTCGACACCGGCATCCGGTATCGCCGTGTCGGTGAGATCAGAGGGGATTTCCTCCGGTGGCTCGGCCGTGTCATCGACTGCACGGTGACGATCGGCGGTCACGCCTCGCAGACGATTCTGACCGTCGACGCCGATGGCGACGGATCAGGGGCGACGAGCGCCAGGGCCGCCCTGTATGGTGCGGATGCGGCGGTCGATGCTGCGAAGGCCGAAGCCGACCGCTGGGGTGGCGCAGACCGCACCCCGGAGCCGGAACCCGAACGCTTCTGGTGACCTGCTCACCGGAAGTCTCTCGAGCGATGCGTCACCCCCGTGCGGAGGTCTTCGAACGCATCGGCGAGGACGTTCACGACGCCCTCTGATGAACGCTCGAGGATGCCCCGGATGATCAGAGCAGGAGAATCACGCGCCACCCGCTGGTAGCGACCCCACACCCCCGTCGAGCAGATGACGTTGACGAGGCCGCTCTCGTCTTCGAGGTTGAGGAAGGTGACACCCGCTGCCGTCGCCGGACGTTGACGGTGAGTCACGAGGCCGGCGACCTCGATGCGTCGGCCGGTCTCGTGATTCTGCAGATCGGCGGAGGTGAGCACACCCCGTTCGCGCAGGAACCCGCGGAAATGCGCCATGGGATGGTCGTCGGTCGAGACCCCGGTCGCCCAGAGATCGGCGGAGAGTCGCTCATAGCTGGACTGATCGCTGAACAACGGCGGCTGCACGGCGATCGTCGTGCCGGGAAGGAATCGGGAACGGTCCTCCGCGGCTGCCCCGGACAGCCAGATCGCCTCTCTGCGCTGGAGGCCGAGGCACTCGAATGCGCCGGCGGTCGCCAGGGCCTCCAGCTGCGCGGCGGTGGCATCCGTGCGCCTCACCAGGTCGTTCAGATCGCGGAAAGGACCGGCTGCCTCGCGCTCGGCGACGATCTTCTCGGCCAGTTGAGTGCCGATGCCGCGCACACCGCTGAGGCCCATGCGCACCGCATAGGCGCCGTCCCGACGGTGCGCCGCGGACTCGTCGGGAGAAGAGCGGTCGAAGCGGGGCACGCGAGGCTGCAGAGGGTCGCTGCAGGTGTCCAGTCCCGTCGGCATCCGAAGCGGTGAACCCTCGAGCGGCTCGAGGGTCTCCGTGACTCCGGAGGCATGCAGATCGGGTCGACGCACTTCGACGCCATGCCGACGTGCATCTGCGGTGAGCGTCGACGCGGAGTAGAAGCCCATCGGCTGCGACCGGAGGAGCCCGGCGAGGAACGCCGCGGGATAGTGCAGCTTGAGCCAGGAGCTCGCATAGACCAGGAGAGCGAAGGACAACGAGTGGGACTCTGCGAATCCGAAGTTCGCGAACGCCTGGATCTGCGCGTAGATGCGATCCGACTGCTCGGCGGAGAGTCCCCGCCTCGTCATTCCCGCATAGAGCTTGTCTCGCACCTTGTCGATCTTCTCGAGCCCGCGTTTGGATCCCATCGCGCGTCTGAGCAGATCGGCCTCGTCGGCGGTGCAGTCGCCGATCGCCGTCGCCATCTGGATCAGCTGCTCCTGGAAGATCGGGATGCCCAGCGTCCGCTCGAGGATCGGCTTGAGGTCATCGTGCGGATAGGGGATCTCCAGCACCACCGGCTCTTCACCACGGGCGGCTCTGGCGAGGTTCTCCTCGTCGAGCGCGTCTTTCGCCATCTTGCGGCGGACGAAGGGATGCACGGCCCCGCCCTGGATGGGGCCGGGGCGGATCAGCGCGATCTGGATGGCGAGGTCGTAGAACGCCCGTGGCTGCAGGCGGGGGAGAAGGCCGATCTGTGCACGGGATTCGACCTGGAACACCCCGATCGAATCAGCACGGCAGAGCATGTCGTAGACGGCGGGCTCTTCCTTCGGAAGGGTCTCGAGCGTCCACCGCTCGCCCGTGGCGTCATGGATGAGGTCGAAGCAGTGCTGGAGCGCCGCCAGCATCCCGAGTCCGAGGAGGTCGAACTTCACGAGCCCCATCCAGGCCGCGTCGTCTTTGTCCCACTGGATCACAGTGCGGTTCTCCATGCGCGCATGCTCAACGGGAACGACCTCGCCGACGGGGCGCGCGGTGAGCACCATGCCGCCGGAATGGATGCCCAGATGCCGAGGCGCCTTCAGCAACTCGCCCGCGTAGTCGAGCACGTTCGCAGGGATGTCGTGCTCATCGGCCACCTCGAGTCCGGTGCTCCACCCGTCGACCTGCCTGGACCAGGCATCCTGCTGTCCCGGGGAGTAGCCGAGTGCCCTCGCCATGTCACGCACCGCGTTCTTCGGGCGGTATTGGATGACGTTCGCCACCTGCGCCGCGCGCTCCCGTCCGTATTCGCGGTACACCCACTGGATGATCTCCTCCCGGCGATCGGAGTCGAAGTCCACATCGATGTCCGGCTCTTCCTGACGGGTCGTCGCGAGGAAGCGCTCGAAGGGCAGGCGATACAGGATCGGGTCGACGGCGGTGATCCCCAGCAGATAGCAGACGGCGCTCGCCGCGGCCGAGCCGCGCCCCTGGCACAGGATGCCGCGGCGGCGCGCCTCTGCGACGATGCCGTGCACGATCAGGAAGTACCCGGGGAAGTCCTTCTCCTCGATCACGTCGAGCTCGCGTCCGATCCTGCGACGGCCGTCGGCATCCAGGCGCGGGTACTTCGTCGGCACGGCCTCCCACACCAGGTGGCGCAGCCAGCTCATCGGGGTGTGCCCGTCGGGGACCTCCTGCTTCGGGAGCGCGGGTCGCGCGCGGCGGAGGGAGAAAGCCGACGCGGCGGCGAGTTCGAGGCCGTAGGAGATCGCGCCGGGGTGGCGCCGAAAGCGCGCTGCCATCTCCGCACCGCTGCGCAGGTGCGCTCCGCCATGAGTCGGAAGCCATCCGTCCAGCTCGTCCATGCTGCGTACGGCGCGCACGGCGGCGACCGCTTCGGCGAGTGATGCGCGTTCGGGCGCCGCATAGTGCACGTTGTTCGTCGCCACCACCGGCAGTCGCATCCGCCTGGCGAGATCGGCGAGAGCGTCGTTGCGACGTGTGTCCTGCGGGTCGCCGTGATCGTAGAGTTCGACGGCGACGTGATCCTGGCCGAACAGATCGACCAGGCGACGCAGTGGCGTCTGAGCGTCGCCGGCTTCGAGCCCACGACGGACCCCGCCCTTTCGGCATCCGGTGAGGATCGTCCAGTGCCCGTCTGCGACGGCCGCCAGCTCTTCGAGGTCGTAGACGGGACGGCCCTTCTCGCCACCGCGCAGGTGTGCGGCCGTCATCGCCCCGGAAAGGCGGTGGTAACCCTCCAGACCGTCGGCGAGCACCAGCAGATGATCGCCGACGGGGTCGGGGGAGCCACGCTGCGGGGCGTCGAGGCCGAGCGAGAGCTCTGCGCCGTACACCGTCTGGACGCTCACATCCATGAGCTCTGCGACTTCGGCGAAACGGGCTGCACCGTAGAAGCCGTCGTGGTCGGTGAGCGCCAGAGCGGTGAGTCCGAGGCGCTCGGCCTCGGCGAGCAGGTCTTCCGGCGAGGAGGCGCCGTCGAGGAAGGAATACGACGAGTGCGCGTGCAGCTCGGCATACGGGACGGCGTCCTCGGGTCTGCGGACCGACGTCGGCGGGTTCCGCTTGCGCTTGGTGCTGACGGGGCCGGGGTCCGGTCGGCTGCCTGGTGGTATGCCTCCGGTAGGGTAGGGCGATTCCTCGCCGCTGAGAGTGCGCTCCAGCTCGTTCCACGACAGAGGAGGGTTGTGCCAGCCCATCAGCGATACCTCCCCTCGACCCACCAGCGGTCTCCGGTGCAGAAGACGAGCCAGGCCCGGTCATGATCGTCGATGACCTGCAGGCGGTGCCCTCTCTTACCGCCGGAGGCCTCCCATCGACGTTCGTGGATCGGCCACGGACCCGCCCATGCCTGCACATCGTCGCCGTCGATGCGGGCGGGCGGTGCCGAGAGTGCCCCCCGTTCATCGACGAGAACGGTCTCTCCGTCAGGGGAGAGCACTCCGACAGGGCGCGGAGGGCGGAAGACCTCGGCGGGAAGAGGATCGGGAAGGCTCCCGGGCCAGGGTTGCGCAGGGTCTCTGGGAGCGACGGCGCGTTCGCCCCAGGGAGTGAGCACCTGTCTATCGGCGAGCCAGCGACCGCCGGAGAGGGTGGCGGTGACGACGCCCTCATGGCCGAGCATCGTCTGCACGCGGGAGATGGCGTGATGCAGACGCTCGTCGGTGCCGGACCCGAAGAGGCCGGGCTGATGATGGGCGGCATCATCGACCGCCACGGGGACGATCCGCACCAGAGTGATTCCGCCGAAGGCGCGAGCCTCATCGACCGGCTCCTTCGAGGATTCGGCCCCCAGCGCCTCGAGCTGCCAGCGCACCCGGTCGACGAGATCAGCGGCATCGAAGCAGGTGGGGTGCAGCCAGGGGCGCGAGAACACCTTGCCGTCGTCGTCGGTGAGGTCGATGCGGACCTCTGTGCACACCACCGACGCCTCACCGAGAGCGAACATGACCGCATCGGCCGTCTGCCGCACGGCGAAGGCCACCTGATCGGCTCCGGCGAGGGGCGAGTCGAATTCGATGGAGCGGACGAGCTCGGGGTCAGGGGGTCGTGCCACCACCGCGCGGGAATCGGCGCCGGCGGCGAGGGCGTGCAGGCGGGCGCCGCGCTCGCCGAAGCGATCACGCACCTCGATCTCATCGAGGGCGGCGAAGTCGCCGAGCGTGCGCACACCGAGCCGGACGAGCAGACCGGTGAGCTGCTCGTCTCTCAGGACGTTCACGGGGAGCGGGGCGAGGAAGTCCTTCGCGAGGCCAGCAGGTACGACGGTGCACGGTGCGCTTCCTCGAGCGGCGAGCTCGGCGGTGAAGGGGCCGTCGGCGATGCCCACGCGCACCTCGGGGAATCCCGCGTCGGTGAGGATGTCGATCAGGGCGCGCCCCGCTTCGGCCTCGCCGTCGTGATAGCGCGAGATGCCCCGTGCCCGCACTGCGGCGAGTCCTGGACGCAACAGGGCCGCGCCGGGGGCGTGCTTCTCGATGAGCTGCAGCACGGGGAGGAACGCCCGCTCGTCGCGGGCGGGATCGTGCGGCAGCACGCGCAGCGATGAGATGTGCCCCTGGGCGACGCGGCGACGCTGGCCGGCACGCACGCCGTGCTCCCTCGCCGACGCGGTGCACGCGACGACGGTGTTCGCATGCACCAGAGCGGTCGGCGGATGAGGCGGAGGCCCGCCCAGAGCTGCCCGCAACGGCCAATCGGGTAGCCACAGGACGAGGACGCGGAGCGGAGCGGCGGTCATCCGGCCACCGCCAGACGCGGGTACTCGAGCGGAGTGGCATCGTCACCGCGCAGACCGGGCAGCGCTGTCATCTCCGTCATGGTCCCGGTGGGGACGTGCTCGACCGGGAGCTCTTCGACCGCCCCGTGTGCGCCGGGAAGACGCACGCGCACGCTCGACGTCAGCGGACTGTGCCGCGTCCGCGCCGACACCGTCGCCGTGGAGCCTTCGATGAGTCCCCACCCCTCACCGACGCCGAGCCAGTGCTGGTCATGCAGCCGGATGGCCCCCTCGCTCTGCGGCCAGACGGCGGACTCTGCGGACTCGGTGATCAGCAGCGTGCTCCCACGGTCTCGCAGACGTGCGCTCAGTCGCGACACATCGGCATCACGGGCTCTTCCTCCCGGCTGCACGGCGATCAGCGGAACCACCTCGGCGAGCGCAGAGGTCACAGCGAGCCAGCGGTCTCCCGGTTCGGGAACGAGGATCAGTCGAGGCAGCGCGATTCCGAATGCCGCTGCGGCTTCGACTCCCAGTGTGGGCATGCCTACGACCGCGCACCAGTGGCCCTTGCGGGAGGAGGCGGCGAGCAGCGCGAGGACGAGGCTGGGGGAGGGCGAGACGGTGTACGTCGTCCCCGTCTGCAGCCCTTCTTCGGGGAGCAGCGAGGAGAAGGCCGGATCGAGGGGGAGGAGCGGGAGGTCGCTGCGCCTGCGCTGCATCCGGCTGATCTCACGGCGCAGCCGAAGAACCTCTCCGGCGCGGGAGTCGCCAGCCGGAGAGAGCGCGGTCACCGCATCGAGCCCGATCCCCATGAATCCATCCTCGAAGATATGTACTAATAAATCAACTGGAGTAGATGACGATAGTTCGAACCTCCGACATCGCGCCAGGAGGTTATCCACACAGGGAAATCGACGGCCTCCGTCTTCTCCTAGCCTTCGGGCATGGATCCCCGCACTGTGGCGATCGTGACCGTCCACCTGGCTCTGTTCGCGATCGCCTGCCGACTCGTCGCCGTCGACATCCGCACCCATCGGCTGCCGAACCGGATCGTGCTGCCCACCCTCGCGGCGCTCATCGTCCTCGGGGTCGTCGACGCCATCGCGGTCGCTGCGAGCGCCGCGATGGTCAGAGCCCTATCCGGAATGCTGATCCTCGGCGGGTTCTATGCCGCGCTCCGTCTGCTCAGCCGTGAGGGCATGGGCGGAGGGGACGTCAAGCTCGCCGCCGTCATCGGCCTGGTCCTCGGGTGGCACAGCTGGCAGGCGCTCGCCGTAGGGGCCGCATCCGCCTTCGTCCTCGGCGCCCTGTTCTCCCTGACGCTGATGATGCTCCGCAGGGCCGACCGCTCCACGCGCATCGCCTTCGGGCCGTGGATGATCCTCGGCTCGCTCCTCGGCATCCTGATGGAGTGAGGCGCCGTGCACGGGCAGGCGGCGATAGGGTGAGGACATGGCACTCGCACGACTTCACGGCGGCCCGCTGGACGGGCAGATCATTCCTCTCGGCGACGCGGACGACAAGCTGATCGTCCCCTACAGCGAGACCCAGGTGGTGTACAACCGGCGCGGAGACGCGCAGAACACCGGTGACACCGACGGCCCCACCGAGATCGACTACTGGTACGACGAATCCCTCGAGGACATCAGCCCGTCGGATGACTGATCACCACGACGCCTCGCCGTCGCACTCCGAGCCTTCCCGGGTCGTCGAGGTCGAGCGCAAGTACGACGTCGACGACTCCACGCCCCTTCCGGCGTGGGTGGGGATCCCCGGGGTGGACGCGGTGTCGCCGGGCGAGGTGCGCGAGCTCGACGCGCGCTACTTCGACACGGCCGACGGCCGGCTCTCCCGCGCGGGCGTGGCTCTTCGTCGCCGCACCGGCGGCCCCGATGCCGGATGGCACATCAAGGGGCCGCGCGACGGCGACGGTCGCCTGGAGATCGGCTGGCCCCTGGGTGACGACGACAGCATCCCGGATGCCGTGACCGAGGCCGTCTCGCGATGGGCGACGGGTCGGTTGACGCCCCTCGCGCGGATCGAGAACACCCGCACGGCATACCTGCTCACCGGGGCCGCCGGAGTGATCGCGGAATTCGTCGACGACCGCGTTCGCGCGACGGATCTCCGACACGACGTGCAGCGGGAATGGCGGGAGTGGGAGCTCGAGCTCGGACCGGCCGCACCCGCCGACGCGGCGGGGCGCGACGCCCTGTTCGATGCCGCAGAGCGGGTGATCTCCGACGCCGGCGGCCGCGACGCGTCATCCGGCTCGAAGCTCGCCCGTGCTCTGGGTTTCTGACCCTCGGCGCAAGCCCCTTCCGCGGGGACGCGCGGTCATGCTTGAGTGACAGCATGACCCGCTCTGCCGTACTCCGCTCGCTGCGGACGATCGTTCCCGACACCGTCATCGAGCAGCACGAGGTGCGCGACATCTTCGCCTCGCAGCCCGACGTCGGGCGCCTCGCACAGCGGATCATCGGAGCATCGTTCAACGGCTCGGGCATCGACACGCGCCACACCGTCATCCCAGAGCTCTCGCCCACGGCGAGCACCGAGGACACCACGTTCTTCGATCGTGAGACGGGGCGTCTGCAGTCGCCGGGCACCGGAGCCCGCAACGACCTCTACACGCGCGAAGCATCGCGTCTCTTCGTCGAGGTGGCGCGCAGCGCCTTGGACGCCGACCCCGACATCGTCGCGGCCGACGTCACGCACGTCATCACGGCATCGTGCACCGGGTTCCATGCACCCGGCCCCGAGTACGAGATCGTGCGGGGGCTGGGCCTCTCCGACAGCGTGCAGCGCTACCACCTGGGGTTCATGGGCTGCTACGCCTCGCTGCCCGCGCTCCGTGCGGCGAGCCAGTTCTGCGCAGCCGACCCCACGGCCGTGGTGCTCGTGGTCAGCGTCGAGCTGTGCACTCTGCACATTCGATCGTCGGAGGACCCGGATCTCATCGTCGCCAACTCGCTCTTCGCGGACGGTGCGGCTGCCGGCATCGTCACGGCGCGCGACCTCGCCACTCCGGTGCCCGCCGTCCGCCTCGACGGCTTCCACACGGCGATCGCCGCGGAGGGCGAGAAGGACATGGCGTGGACCATCGGCGACCACGGCTTCGAGATGATCCTGTCGACCAGGGTGCCTCAGATCATCGGCGAGACCATCGTCGGCGCGATCCGTCCGCTCTACGCGCGCGAAGGAGAGCTGGCGGCTGCGTTCGACGAGGGGCGGGTGGGGGAGCGGGTCGAGCACTGGGCGATCCACCCCGGTGGACGCAGCATCCTCGACCGTGTGCAGGAGCGCCTGAACCTCAGTGACGATCAACTCTCACCTGCCAGGGAGACGCTGCGCGAGAAGGGCAACATGTCGAGCGCGACAGTGCTCTTCGTCATCAAGCGGATCCTCGACGACGGCGCGAAGGACGGATCGCGGGTCGCCGCGATGGCCTTCGGTCCGGGGCTGACCGCCGAGAGCGCGCTGATGACCGTCACCACCGGCGTCTCGTGAGACACGATCTCTCGACGCGTGCCACCGAGGCGCGCGAGCTCATGGACGACCCGGATGCCGACATCGAGATGCTGGAACGCACCTACCGGCGGTTCCGCCTCGTGAATGCGCTGGTCTCCCGGCCCGGACTCCTGTATCGACGGGAGATCCTGCCACGCGCCCGACGAGGTCGCCTTCGCATCCTCGACATCGGCGCGGGTGGCGGAGATGTGTGCCGGATGATCGCGGAGCGATTGCGGCGTGCCGGCCTCGACGCAGAGATCACGGCGCTCGATGCCGATGCTCGGGCGATCCGCTGGGCGGCGGAGCACGACGGAGGGGCCGGCATCCGATATCGCTGCGCCCTCTCGTCAGATCTCGTGGCGGAGGGCGGGCAGTACGACGTGGTCTTCTCGAATCACGTGCTGCACCACCTCACCGAGGCCGAGCTCGACGGCCTGCTGCGCGACTCGGAGGCGCTCGTGGCGACCGGCGGCGTCGTGGTGCACCGCGACATCGCACGGAGCCGTCTCGCCTACGGGCTGTACGGCATCGCGACGTGGATCCTCTCGGGCACGCTGTTCCGCGGCTCCTTCATCCGGGAGGACGGTCTCATCAGCATCCGCCGCTCGTACACGAGGGGCGAGCTCGCGTCGCGCGCTCCGACGGGATGGACCGTGCGGTTCGGCCTGCCCTCGCGGCTGGAGCTGCGCCGGAACGACGACGCGGCATCGTGACGCACGAAGGCCCGGCCACGCGTGAGCGTGCCGGGCCTTCGAGTCGATCGCGAGGATCAGAAGATCGCGAGCGATCAGAAGTTGATCATGTGACCTGCGAGGCCGTGGAAGCCCTCCTGCAGCGCCTCCGACAGCGTCGGGTGGGTGTGCACGTTGCGAGCCAGCTCGAGGGCGGTGAGGTCCCACTTCTGGGCCAGCGTCAGCTCCGGCAGGAGCTCCGACACATCGGGGCCGATCATGTGCGCGCCGATGAGCTCGAGGTGCTCGGCGTCGGCGATCAGCTTGACGAAGCCCACGGGCTCGCCGAGGCCGTGCGCCTTGCCGTTGGCCATGAACGGGAACGTCGCGACCTTGATCTCGCGCCCCTCATCCTTCGCCTGCTGCTCGGTGAGACCGAACGAGGCGACCTGCGGCGAGCAGAACGTCGCGCGAGGCATCATGCGGTAGTCGCCGAGGGTCTGGGTCTCTGCGCCGCCGATGGTCTCGGCAGCCACGACGCCCTGCGCCTCGGCCACGTGCGCGAGCTGCAGCTTGGCGGTGACATCGCCGATGGCATAGATGCCCTCGACGTTCGTGCGCATGTGGTCGTCGATGTCGATCGCGCCACGCTCGGTGAGCTTCACGCCGGTGGCCTCGAGACCGAAGCCCTCGATGTTGGGGGCGAACCCGACCGACATGAGCACCTTGTCGGCCTCGATCGACGACTGCTGACCGTCTTTGCCGGTGTACGAGACCGTGACGGACGAGCCGTTGTCGACGACGGACTCGACCTTGGTGGAGGTGAGGATGTCGACGCCGTAGTTCTTGTACTGCTTGGTGATCTCCTTGGACACGTCGGCATCCTCGTTGGGGAGCGCGCGGTCGAGGAACTCGATGATCGTCACCTTGACGCCGTAGTTGGTCATCACGTAGGCGAACTCCATGCCGATGGCGCCGGCGCCCACGATGACGATGGACTTCGGAAGCTCGCGCGAGAGGATCTGCTCCTCGTACGTCACGACATTGTCGCTGAGCTGAACGCCCGGAAGAAGGCGGACCTTCGAGCCCGTGGCGATGATCACGTTGTCGAAGGTGACCTCTTCGGTGGTGCCGTCGGACTTCGCGACCGAGATCGCCTTCGGCCCCGTGAAGGTGCCGCGACCGTCGTACTCGGTCACCTTGTTCTTCTTCATCAGGAAGTGGATGCCCTTGACGCGGCCGTCTGCGACGACGCGGCTGCGGTCGAACGCCTTGCCGTAGTCGATCGTGAACTCACCCGAGATGCCGAAGAAGTCGGCCTTGTGGTTGAGCGTGTGCGCGAGCTCCGCGTTCTTCAGAAGAGCCTTGGAAGGGATGCAGCCCACGTTGAGGCACACACCGCCCCAGTACTTCTCTTCGATGATGGCGGTGGACAGACCGAGCTGCGCGCTGCGAACCGCAGCGACGTATCCGCCAGGACCTGCACCGAGGATGACGACATCGTAGTGTGGCATGCCTTAAGCCTATCGCTCCGAGGGAAGGTCGGAATCGGTGGATGCCGGGTCGCGACGACCGCGGACGACGAGCCAGACGACGATGCCCGCGATGACGAGCGCGCCGAGGATCCCGAGCACCCAGATCATGGCCGTCGACGCGGACGAGTCCTCTTCGACGGGGGCCGGGGTGGCGTCCGTGCCGGGGCCCGCGGTCGCGCTCGGCTCGGGCGCGGCTGTGGCGGTCGCAGTCGGCTCGCCGCTCGGCTCCGCGGTCGGTGCGGCCTCGGTGCTGGTCGTGACCGTGAAGTCGAACTCTCCCGAAGTGGGGTGGCCGTCGCTCGACACGACCTTCCAGATCACGTGGTAGACGCCGGCGGGGGCCTCCGCGGCGAGAGGCTGGGTGACGATCGCGCCCTCGACGGTGGCCGCGCCATCGGTGACCGAGCCGCCGGACGGATCCGTCACGACGACCTCGGTCGCGCCGGTCTCATCGATGAGCTTCGCGCTGAAGGTGAGGGTCAACTCGTCGGGAAGTACGTCGACAGTGGAGTCGGCCTCGGGGGAGGAGGCGAGCAGGCTGTCGTGCGCGGAGGCGGAGAGGGGCGCGAACAGCACCAGGAACGCGGTCAGGAGAGCGGCCGCGAGGGCGATCGGAGCTGTGGGGAGGCGACGAACTGTGGTTTTCACATGCTCAGCCTATGAAGTGTCGGTATGCGGCGCCTGAGTGTGAAGCGAGCTCCCGCGAGCGGCGTCCGATCAGTTAGTCTGGAGGACTAGGAGGGCATAGTGACAGACAGCCAGAATCGATCGGGCGGAGACGCCGCGATCCACCGTCCCGGCGAGCAGAGGCACGACGTGACGCAGACGTTCGGGCATGACTCGGACCTCTCCTTCGTGCCCTTCGGCGCAGAGCTCACCGATGTGGAGCAGGGCGCCATCGCTGCCCTCCCCTCCGGTTCCGCGCTGCTTCTCGTGCGCTCCGGAGCTCTGGCGGGTGCCCGCTACCTCCTCGACACCGATGTGACGACGGTGGGGCGCCACCCCGAGGCGGACATCTTCTTCGACGACGTGACCGTCTCGCGCCGCCATGCCGAAGTCACCCGCAACGGATCGACGTTCGAGATCATCGACCAGCGTTCACTCAACGGCACGTACGTGAACGGTGAGCGCGTCGACCGCAGTGCGCTGGTCGACGGCACCGAGCTTCGTGTCGGCAAGTTCCGGCTGAACTTCTTCGCCTCTCCCGTCGATCGCGTCGCGGCGATCGACTGATGGCGGCTTCCCCCGCCCGCGAACGCACGGCGTCCGCGGGCCTTCTGAGCATCGGTCAGGTGCTGGCCCGGCTCACGCCCGAGTTTCCCGAGCTCACCTCCAGCAAGCTCCGCTTCCTCGAGGTGCAGGGGATCGTCAGCCCGTCCCGAACGGAATCCGGCTACCGCAAGTTCTCGCAGGCCGACATCGAGCGGCTGCGCCTCGGGCTCACTCTGCAGCGCGACCACTACCTCCCGCTCAGCATCATCCGAGAGCAGCTCGACGAGGCTGAGGCCAACGGCGAAGCCGCGACCCTCGCCCCGCCGCCCTCGATCACGCCCACCCCTCGGCGCTACCGTCGGGGGGAACTGCTGTCGGCGGCCGGCGCGGGACCGCAGCTTCTCAACGACGCGATCAGCACGGGTGTGATCGTCGCTCAGGAGAGCTACCCCGAATCGACGGTCACCCTGCTGCGCGGCCTTGTCGCTCTCGATCGGCACGGCATCGAGCCGCGGCACCTGCGTTCGCTGAGGCAGGGGGCCGAGCGCGAGGTCGCGCTCATCGAGTCCGCGATGTCGTCGCTGCTCCGCCGCACGGATGCCGCGTCGCGAGCCAAGGCGAGCGAGATGGCGCCGAACCTCGCCTCGAAGATCGACGAGGTTCGCTCGCTCTTCGTCAAGGACGCACTGACCAGGTTGCTTTCGTAACGAACTGATTGCGACACACCTTCGGTGTCCCACGGATGTCATTGCCGGTGCCCGAGGGCTGCTCTAGCGTGGAGGTAACAGCTCCAGGGAGGATTTCACATGAGTGCGGATGAGCGTGCAGGCGACCCGCGGTTCGCGCCGGAACTCCTCTTCACCGACGGGCTGCCGGCCATGGACGACGAGGTCGGCTACCGCGGCGCGGTGGCAGCTCGTGCGGCCGGCATCACCTACCGACAGCTGGACTACTGGGCTCGCACCGAGCTGGTGGAGCCCACGGTGCGGGGGGCCAGCGGTTCCGGATCGCAGCGCCTCTACGGCTTCCGCGACATCCTCGTTCTCAAGCTCGTGAAGAGCCTTCTCGACACCGGCATCTCGTTGCAGCAGATCCGCACTGCGGTGGATGAGCTCCGTCGCGCGGGCATCCGTGATCTCGCCGGAACGACGTTGATGAGCGACGGCGCCTCGGTCTACCTGTGCACCTCGAACGACGAGGTCATCGACCTGGTCAGCCGTGGCCAGGGCGTGTTCGGCATCGCCGTGGGCAAGGTCCTGCGCGAGGTCGAGTCCACCCTCGTCGAGTTCGATGCGACAGCGCCCGACCCGGTCGACGAGCTGTCGGCACGTCGCTCGCGGCGATCTGCCTAAACATCCGCGACATACGTCACGCGAGCGCACCCGCGCGATACGAAGAAACGGCCACCCTCGCGAGAGGATGGCCGTTCCGCTGTCTGCGGTGAGTCAGGCCTGCATGCCCGAGTCGGCCACCTGGATCCGGCCCGTGCGGATGATCCGATCGAGCAGCTGGTCGAAGTCGGCGGCGAGCTCCTGGGCCGAGTCGCCCGGCCAGATGTGCAGGGGCTTCGCCGCGCCCTGCGCCTGCTGCAGCGACGTGCGCTCCGGCAGCTGGGGAGAGAGGACCAGCGGGCCGAACATGTCACGCAGCTCCTTGATGCGGAATTGGTGCTCGATCGACTGCGGGCGCACGCGGTTCACGACGATGCCCAACGGCTGCAGTCGGGGGGAGAGGCCACGACGGATCTCTTCGATCGCCCGCAGCGCACGGTCGGCCGCGGCGACCGAGAAGAGCCCCGGCTCGGTGACGACCATCACACGATCGCTCGCCGCCCATGCGGTGCGGGTGAGCGCGTTCAGCGACGGGGCGCAGTCGATGAGGACCAGATCGTAATCGGCCTCGACGGCGGCGAGAGCCTCTTCGAGCTTCCAGACGTCGCGCACGCTCGGGTGCGGGCCGTCGAAGTTGATCGCGGACGGGCTTCCGATCAGCACGTCGATGGTTCCGGGGTGCACCTTCGCCCAGCCGCTGGAGGTGATCGCCTGACGGACGACCTTCTCCTTCGGGTTCGCCAGGACATCGGCGATGTTGAGCCGACCTGCCACCTGGATGTCCATGCCGGTGGACACATCGGACTGCGGGTCGAGGTCGACGACGAGCGTCCGGACACCACGGGCGAAGGCCGCTGAGGCCAGGCCGAGGGTCACGGTCGTCTTGCCGACGCCTCCCTTGAGAGAGCTGACGCTGAGTACGTGCACGAACACCACGTTACCTTCCCCTAGGCTGGGTGCACACTCAGCCCCGCCCCATGCGCGACGAATCAGCTGCGCATCGAGCTTCCAGAGGTGTGCATGTTCCAGAAGATCCTTGTGGCGAACCGCGGCGAGATCGCGATCCGTGCCTTCCGCGCGGCTTTCGAAGTCGGGGCCAGGACAGTGGCGGTGTTCCCGCATGAGGACCGTGGTTCGGTTCATCGGCTCAAGGCCGATGAAGCCTACGAGATCGGCGAACGCGGTCATCCGGTGCGTGCCTATCTCGACGTGGATGAGATCATCCGGGTCGCGAAGGATGCCGGAGCCGATGCGATCTACCCGGGGTACGGGTTCCTCTCGGAGAACCCGGAGCTGGCGGAGAAGGCGGCAGCGAACGGCATCGTCTTCATCGGTCCTCCCGCGAAGGTCCTCGAGATGGCGGGCAACAAGGTCGAGGCCAAACGTCACGCGATCGAGGCCGGCGTTCCGGTGCTCCGTTCGACCGAGGCGTCCGATGACGTCGAGGCACTCGTCGCCCAGGCCGCCGCGATCGGCTTCCCGCTCTTCGCCAAGGCCGTCGCCGGCGGCGGTGGGCGCGGCATGCGTCGTGTCGAGTCCGCGGACGAACTCGCTCCGGCACTGGCGGAGGCGATGCGCGAGGCTGCCAGCGCGTTCGGCGACCCGAGGATGTTCCTCGAGCAGGCGGTGCTCCGCCCCCGGCACATCGAAGTGCAGATCCTGGCCGACAAGACGGGCGAGACCGTGCACCTCTTCGAGCGGGACTGCTCGGTGCAGCGCCGTCACCAGAAGGTGGTGGAGATCGCTCCCGCGCCCAACCTCGACGACGGCATCCGCACCGCGCTGCACGGCTACGCCGTCGCGTTCGCCCGCTCGATCGGATACGAGAACGCCGGAACGGTGGAGTTCCTGCTCGAGACAGCCGGGGAGCGCACGGGCGAGGTCGTCTTCATCGAGATGAATCCGCGCATCCAGGTCGAGCACACCGTGACCGAAGAGGTGACGGACGTCGACCTCGTGCAGAGTCAGATGCGCATCGCCGCAGGGCAGACGCTCGCCGAGCTCGGTCTGGAGCAGGAGAACCTCCACGTGCGGGGGGCTGCTCTGCAGTGCCGCATCACGACGGAGGACCCGACTCAGGGGTTCCGTCCGGACACCGGCAAGATCACCACCTATCGATCGCCGGGTGGCGCAGGAATCCGGCTCGATGGCGGCACCGTGCATCAGGGCGCCCAGATCAGCCCGCACTTCGACTCCATGCTCGCCAAGCTCACCTGTCGCGGCCGCGACTACCCGGCTGCCGTGGCGCGTGCGCGACGGGCGCTGGCAGAGTTCCGCATTCGGGGCGTCTCGACCAACATCCCGTTCCTGCAGGCGCTGCTCGAGGATGACGCGTTCATCGCCGGCGACGTGAGCACATCGTTCATCGACGAGCGCCCCGACCTCCTCCGCGGACGCGAGTCCAAGGACCGCGGCACTCGAATCCTCAACTGGCTGGTGGACGTCACGGTCAACAAGCCGCACGGCGCTCACCCGGGTTCCCTGGATCCGCGAGCCAAGCTGCCGGCCGTCGACCTGTCCTCCACCCCGGTCGCGGGTTCGAGGCAGCGCCTGCTCGAGCTCGGGCCGGAGGGCTTCGCGAAGAGCCTTCGCGCGCAGAGTGCTCTCGCGATCACCGACACGACCTTCCGCGACGCCCACCAGTCCCTGCTCGCCACCCGGGTGCGCACGAGGGATCTCGTCGCGGTCGCACCGCATATCGCCAGACTGACGCCGGAGCTGTTCTCGGTCGAGGCGTGGGGTGGGGCGACCTACGACGTCGCCCTGCGCTTCCTCGGGGAGGACCCCTGGGAGCGACTCGACAAGCTGCGGGCCGCTCTTCCCAACATCGCGATCCAGATGCTTCTCCGCGGACGCAACACCGTGGGCTACACGCCGTATCCGACAGCCGTCACCGAGGCCTTCGTCACGGAGGCGGCGGCGAGCGGCGTCGACATCTTCCGCATCTTCGATGCCCTCAACGACATCGAGCAGATGCGTCCGGCGATCGACGCGGTGCGAAGCACGGGCACCGCGGTCGCCGAGGTCGCGCTCTGCTACACGGGTGACCTTCTCAATCCGGCCGAGGATCTGTACACCCTCGACTACTACCTGGGACTCGCCGACCAGATCGTCGAGGCGGGCGCGCACATCCTCGCGATCAAGGACATGGCGGGACTTCTGCGCCCCGCTGCCGCGGCGAAGCTCGTCACCGCGTTGCGCGAACGCTTCGATCTCCCGGTGCACCTGCACACCCACGACACCCCTGGGGGACAGCTCGCCACCCTGCTCGCTGCCAGTGCAGCGGGAGTGGATGCGGTCGACGCGGCATCCGCTCCGCTCTCCGGCACGACGAGCCAGCCCTCTCTGTCGTCTCTCGTCGCTGCGCTCGCGCACACCGAACGCGACAGCGGAATCTCGCTCGACGGCGTCTCGGATCTGGAGCCGTATTGGGAGTCGGTCCGCCGGATGTATGCGCCGTTCGAATCCGGGCTTCCGGGACCCACGGGTCGGGTCTACCACCACGAGATCCCGGGCGGCCAGCTGTCGAATCTGCGTCAGCAGGCGAAGGCGCTCGGCCTCGCGGACGACTTCGAGCTGATCGAGGACATGTACGCCGCCGCCGACCGCATCCTCGGTCGGGTTCCCAAGGTGACGCCGTCATCGAAGGTGGTCGGAGACCTCGCACTGCATCTGGCGGCGGTGAAGGCGGACCCCGCTGATTTCGAGGCGAATCCGGAGAAGTACGACGTCCCGGACTCCGTCGTCGGCTTCATGGCCGGTGAACTCGGCGACCTTCCCGGGGGATGGCCGGAGCCGTTCCGCACGAAGGTGCTCGCGGGACGCTCGGTGCGCTCAGGCATGACGGAGATATCGCCCGACGATGAGGCGGCCCTCGCGGGTGACGGTGCGGCACGTCGAGCGAGGCTGAACACGCTGCTGTTCCCCGCGCCGATGCGCGAGTTCACCGAACGACGCGAGCTGTTCGGAGACCTCTCCGTGCTCGACACGGCCGACTATCTCTACGGTCTCGTGCAGGGGCAGGAGCACGTGGTCGAGATCGATCGCGGCGTTCAGCTGTATGTGGGACTCGAAGCCATCGGCGACGCGGATGACAAGGGCATGCGCACCGTCATGACCACCCTCAACGGTCAGCTGCGACCTGTGTTCGTGCGCGATCGATCGGTGGCGGTGGAGGTGCACGATGTCGAGAAGGCCGACACCTCGCTGCCCGGTCAGGTGGCTGCACCGTTCTCGGGCGTCGTGACGCTGAAAGCCGAGGTCGGCGACTCGGTGCGCGCCGGTGAACCGGTCGCGTCCATCGAGGCGATGAAGATGGAGGCCGCCATCACGGCCTCGGTCGACGGCGTCGTCGAGCGCCTCGCGATCGGCACGACCCAGCAGGTCGAGGCAGGAGATCTTTTGGTCGTGATCCGCCCGGCGCACTAATCTTGTGCGGGCGAGGCCGCGTTCGACGCAACGCACCCGAGGCCCGCACAAGCTTGGAGTGACACAGTGACCCCGAAGAACGTGGCAGACAACGAGGACGATGAGTCCAGAGGGGTCCTCGACGACGCGATGTCGTTGGACACCTCGGCCATCGGCATACTCGGCAGCAACACCGCGCAGGTGAGCGTCGTGCTCCCCGCCGACGATGACGACGACCTGGAGGACGATGGCGTCATCGACGGCGAAGTCGTCGCCGATCTGATCATCGACGAGCCTGTGGCCGCCGCGAAGGCCGCCGCTGACACCACGGCGACCGCAGAGATCTCACCGGCACCGCTCGGTGCGGCCCCGATGATCATCGAGTTGCCGCCCGAGCCCGCGGGGGAAGGGGCCCGGAGGCCCGAGGCGGAGCTGGAGCCGGTGAACGAGCCGGAGCCGGAAGACGAGGCAGAGCCGGAGCCGGAGCCGGACACAGAGTCGCAAGACCAGCCGGACGCGGAGTCGGAGTTCGATCCGGAGTCGGAAGGCGATCCGGAGCCGGACTCCGAGGAGGTGCCGGTCTTCGAGGAGGTGTCGGCCGCGGAGATCGAGATGGAGCCGGAGACCGAGGCAGAGCTCGACGCCGAGTCCGACGCGGAGCCGGAGCTCGAGGCCGAGGCCGAGCCTGACCCGGAGTCAGACGCAGAGCCGGAGCCCGAGGCCGCGGACGAGGCCGATCCAGAGTCCTACGCAAAGCCGGAGCCCGAAGCCGAGCCGGAGCCCGAAGCCGAGGCGGAGCTCGATCCAGACGCAGAGCCGGAGCGGGAGGCCACGCCTGACGCCGACGTCTCGCCCGCTCCGAACGTGCAGCCCGAGACCGAATCCGAAGGCCCGCGTGAGCCCGCGCGCACACGTGACCACGCTGCCGTGACCGGATCGCTGACCGGCGTCCGCGCTGACCTGTCCGTGAAGCCGGACGCGGCGCCGGCTGACGCCATCGCAGCAGAGACCGCCGCGGCCGCGGCGTTCATCGCGAGGGCGAAGGCCGACATCGATGCCGCGCCGATCACGCGCAGGGCCTCGGCGGCATCATCGCTCGCGAAGAAGGAGAGTTCGGCAGTGGACGCACAGACACCCAGGAGCGCCGTGGCCCCCGCGACCCGATCGTCGCGCGCCGACATGCAGCTGTCGTCGAAGCGTCTGGACGATCTCGGCGACTCCTCGCGCGAGAGCGCCGACCTCTTGACCGCCGACCGGCTGCTCGATCCGCATCGTCTCGCCAAGCCGGAGCCCGAAGGCGCATGGAGCCACTTTCTCTACGCGATCTCCGGGCGCCGGATCAACATCGGTGACGGACGCCGCGCTCGCGAGCGGAAGGCGCTGAGCGCCAGGATCGCCGCTCCGATCGTCGGAGGGGCCCGGTTCGTCCCCGTGTTGTCGCGCAAGGGTGGAGTCGGCAAGACGACGATCACCGCGCTGCTCGGCATGGCTCTCGCCGATGCGCGCGACGATCGCGTGATCGCGGTCGACGCCAACCCCGACCGCGGTACCCTCGCGGAGCGCGTGGTCCGGCCTCACCACAACAAGTCGGTGCGTGATCTCGTACGCATCCATGACGAGGTCAGGGGGTATCACGACATCTCGGCGATCGTGGCCCGCGACGCCACTCGCCTCGACGTGCTCGCCTCCGACTCGGACCCTCGGATCGCCGAGGCGTTCAGCGACAGCGACTACCGCGACGTGGCCGGCGTCGCCGCGCACTACTACTCGCTCGTGCTCACGGACACCGGAACCGGCATCGTGCACTCGGTGATGTCGGCCACGCTCGATCTGGCCGACCAGATCGTCATCGTCTCGGGGCTGAGTGTGGATGAGGCGCGTCTGGCCTCCGAGACCCTGACCTGGCTCGAGAGCAACGGATACGCCGAGCAGGCCCGCGAGGCCGTCGTCGTCCTGAACCAGTCGACGCCCGGTGCTCCGCTGGTGCGCCTCAATGAGCTCGAGGCGCATTTCGGCACCCGGGCGAAGCATGTGGTGCGGATGCCGTATGACTCGCAGATCGCCGGTGGGGGGACCATCGTCTTCGCCAACCTCCAGCCGGAGACACGGGTGGCTGCGCGCGAGCTCGCCGCCCTGCTCGTCGAGGGCCTGCGGGCGAAGGGCGCCTGATGACCGTTCGTGAGATCCGGGTCTTCGGAGACCCCGTGCTTCGCACCGTCTGCGCGCCCATCGACCGCATCGACGACGGGGTGCGTTCGCTCGTGGCCGATCTGATCGACACCGTCGAAGTGCCCGGCCGTGCCGGTGTCGCGGCTCCGCAGATCGGCGTCGCGCTCCGTGCCTTCAGCTACAACATCGACGGGGACATCGGCTACGTGCTCAACCCTGTCCTGGCCGAGGTCCGTGGCGAGCCGGTGCCGACAGGGGAGGGGTGCCTGTCGGTTCCCGGCCTGTGGCACGATGCCCTGCGTCACCCGTGGGCGAGGGTCGAGGGCATCGACCTCGACGGTCGGCCCGTGGTGCTCGAAGGCAGCGGCCTCATGGCGCAGGCGCTGCAGCACGAGACCGACCACCTCGACGGAAAGCTCTATCTCACGCGCCTGGATGCCGAGACGCGCAAGCGTGCGATGCGCGAGGTCAGGGAGAGCGCCTGGTTCTGATCATCGGACATGACGAGAAAGGCCCCGCCGGAGCGGGGCCTTTCTGCTGTCTCGAGGTGGTCAGCCGCCGATCGCGACGTTCGTGGTCGTGACGGGTTCGTCGTAGATCGCGGCGATCTCGTCGGCGAAGTCGTTCATGATGACGTTCCGCTTGATCGACAGCTTCGGTGTGAGGTGGCCCGAGGCCTCGGTCCATTCGCTGTCGAGGATCGTGAACTTGCGGATCGATTCCGCACGCGAGACGCGGGCGTTGGCGCCGTCGACCGCCTTCTGGATCTCGGCACGGACCGCGTCGTTCGTGGCGGCCTCGGCGAGGGACATCTCCTTCGGCAGCCCGGCGTTGGCGAGCCAGGTCGGCAGCATCTCAGGGTCCAGGGTGACGAGCGCGGAGATGAACGGACGCTGGTCGCCGACGACGACGACCTGGCCGATGATCGGATTGGCGCGGATGGGGTCCTCCAGCGCGGCCGGCGCGACGTTCTTCCCACCGGCCGTGACGATGATCTCCTTCTTGCGGCCCGTGATGGTGAGGAAACCCTCCGAGTCGAAGCTGCCGATGTCACCCGTGTGGAACCAGCCGCCGTCGCTGAACGCCTCCGCCGTGGCCTCCGGGTTGTTCCAGTACTCCTTGAAGACGTTGATGCCCCGCACCTCGACCTCGCCGTCGTCTGCGAGCCGCACACCCACGCCGGGAAGCGCCGGGCCCACCGTGCCGATCTTCGACTTGTCGGCGAGGTTCACGGTCGCGGGGGCGGTCGTCTCGGTGAGACCGTACCCTTCGAGGATCACGACTCCGAGGCTGTGGAAGAAGTGACCGAGACGCGCACCGAGGGGAGCGGAGCCCGACACGGCGTAGACGACCCGACCGCCCATGGCCTCACGCAGCTTGCTGTAGACGAGCTTGTTGAAGAGGGCGAACTTGAGCTTGGTCCCGAACGGGATGCTCTTGCCCTCCTCGAGGAGCTTCGAGTGCTGGATCGCGACGTCCGCGGCCGCGCGGAAGATCTTCCCCTTGCCCCCGGCCTCCGCCTTCTGCTCGGCGGAGTTGTAGACCTTCTCGAACACGCGCGGAACGGCGAGGAGGAAGGTCGGCTTGAACGACCCGAGTGCGGGGAGGAGCTGGCGTGTGTCGGGCTGGTGTCCCGTGCGCACGCCGGCGTGGATGTTGAGGATCGAGATGAAGCGGGCGAAGACATGCGCCGTCGTGATGAAGAGCAGCGTCGAGGAGCCCGGTGTCTGGACGACCGCATCCAGCGCCTTCGCCGAGTTGCGAGAGAGTTCGACGAAGTTGCTGTGGGTGAGGACGCAGCCCTTGGGGCGGCCGGTCGATCCGGAGGTGTAGATGAGAGTGGCGATGTCGGAGCCGACGGCGAGGCTGCGCAGGCGCTCGATCTCGGCATCCGTCACGGAGGCACCCTGAGCGGTGAGCGAATCGATCGCGCCGAGGTGGAGCTGCCACACCTCGCGGAGCAGCGGGAGGTCGCCGCGCACCTCGTCGAGCCGGGCGTAGTGCTCGGGCGACTCGACCACGAGGGCGATGGCGCCGGAGTCCTCGAGGATCCACTGGATCTGCGACGGCGAGCTGGTCTCGTAGATCGGGACCATCACGGCGCCGGCATAGAAGAGGGCGAAGTCGACCAGGGTCCACTCGTACGTCGTGCGGGCGAGGAAGCCCACCTTCTCGCCGGGCTGGATGCCGGCGGCCACGAAGCCCTTGGCCAGCGCGATGACGGCCGTCTCGAAGTCGGCTGCGCTGATGTCGCGCCATCCGTCACCCTCGGGCACGGAGAAGAGCGGGCGATCGGGAGTCGCCTGGACGCGCTTGGCGAGCAGGTCGGCGACGTTCGCGTCTGGATCGGCGGGGACGACGGCGGGGACTTCAAACTGGACCACGGCAGCTCCTTCGGTACCGGTCGGGCACTGGGTTGCACACGAGTCTAGGGCATGACACTGGGTCGCATATATGGTGACACTGAGTCGCCGCCCGGGTCTCGCGCGACGCCGGCTGTGGCGGATGCCGAGCGCGGCGCTAGACTTCACCTCGATGTTCTACTGGCTGATGAAGTACGTGGTGATCGGCCCCGTGGTGAAAGCGATCTTCCGACCATGGGTCGTCGGGCGCGCGAACATCCCGGCGAACGGCGCGGCGATCCTCGCGAGCAACCACCTCTCGTTCGCCGACTCGATCTTCCTCCCGCTGATGATCGATCGCCCGATGTCGTTCCTCGCCAAGAGCGACTACTTCACGGGGCGCGGGATCAAGGGCTGGGCCACGAAGTTCTTCATGAAGGCGACCGGACAGATCCCGATCGACCGCTCAGGCGGCAAGGCGTCAGAGGCCTCCCTCAACACCGGTCTGCAGGTGCTCGGGCGCGGCGACCTGCTCGGCATCTACCCCGAGGGCACACGGAGCCCTGACGGGAGGCTCTACCGAGGTCGCACGGGCATCGCGCGCATGGCCATGGAGGCCAAGGTGCCCGTGATCCCCGTGATCATGGTCGACACCGATACCGCGATGCCCATCGGGCAGCGTCTGCCACGCGTGGTCCGGGTCGGGATCGTCATCGGCGAGCCCCTGGACTTCTCGCGTTATGCGGGTATGGAGAACGATCGCTACATCCTCCGGTCGGTCACGGACGAGATCATGGTCGCCCTCCAGAGACTGGGGGAGCAGCAGTACGACGACGTCTACGCATCGACCGTGAAGGACCGGCTCCCGGCCCGCGTCACACAGCGCTCCTGAGGCATCCCGGCTTCGCCGCGAGCACTAGGCTGGACACATGCTCCAGCACCACATCGACGCGCTTGATGCGTGGCGCTCGCTCCCGATCAAACAGCAGCCTCAGTGGGGCGACGCCGAGCGCGTCGCCGAGGTCTCCGACCAGATCTCGACGCTGCCGCCCCTGGTGTTCGCCGGCGAGGTCGACAACCTTCGTGACCGTCTGGCACGCGCGGCATCCGGACAGGCGTTCCTGCTCCAGGGTGGCGACTGCGCCGAGACGTTCGCCGGCGCCACCGCCGATCAGATCCGCAACCGGATCAAGACCGTTCTGCAGATGGCGGTCGTGCTGACATACGGTGCGTCGATGCCCGTCGTGAAGATGGGACGCATGGCCGGGCAGTTCGCCAAGCCGCGCTCGAGCGACACCGAGACCCGTGGCGATGTCACGCTTCCCGCGTACCGCGGCGACATCGTGAACGGCTACGACTTCACCGAGGCTTCGCGCCGCGCGGATCCCGGTCGCCTGCTTCAGGGCTACCACACGGCCGCGTCGACGTTGAACCTGATCCGCGCCTTCACGCAGGGTGGCTTCGCCGACCTGCGCGAGGTGCACTCGTGGAACAAGGGCTTCGCGCAGAACCCGGCCAACCAGCGTTACGAGCGCATGGCGGCCGAGATCGATCGTGCCATCAAGTTCATGGAGGCGGCAGGCGCCGACTTCGACGAGCTCACCCGCGTCGAGTTCTTCACCGGGCACGAGGGCCTGCTGATGGACTACGAGCGGCCGATGACCCGCATCGACTCCCGCACGGACACGCCGTTCAACACCTCGGCGCACTTCCTGTGGATTGGTGAGCGCACGCGTGAGCTCGACGGTGCGCACGTCGACTACTTCTCGAAGATCCGCAACCCCATCGGCGTGAAGCTCGGTCCGACCACATCACCCGAGACGGCGCTCGCGCTGATCGACAAGCTCGACCCGAACCGCGAGCCGGGCCGTCTGACGTTCATCACTCGCATGGGCGCGGGCAAGATCCGCGACGCACTGCCGCCGCTGCTCGAGGCCGTCCGCGACTCGGGCGCGCAGCCGCTGTGGGTCACCGACCCCATGCACGGCAACGGCATCACGACGCCCACCGGATACAAGACGCGTCGATTCGACGACGTCGTCGATGAGGTCCGCGGGTTCTTCGAGGCGCACCGCGCGGTGGGCACCTTCCCCGGCGGCATCCATGTCGAGCTCACCGGTGACGACGTCACCGAGTGCCTCGGTGGATCCGAGCACATCGATGAGGCCGCCCTCGCGACCCGCTACGAGAGCCTGTGCGACCCGCGTCTGAACCACATGCAGTCGCTCGAACTCGCGTTCCTCGTTGCCGAAGAGCTCGAGAAGCGCTGATCGACCCCGCATGCAGAGGTCCTCTCCCCGCCCGGGGAGAGGACCTCTTCTGCGTGGAGTTCGCGACGGGAGGGCGTGCGGGCGGCGCGCGACCCGCACCGGTGCGCTTCTCTCAGAATGCGCTGCTGCGAATCTGGAGGGTGATCTCGGTGCCCTTCGCACGCTGCGCTCCTGCGCCGGGATCGGACCCGCTCACCTCGGTGAAGTCGTTGGGGAACGCGTTCCAGATGCCGTTCCAGGTGGGTTCGAAGCCGGCATTCCGGATCGCCTGAGCAGCCTCATCGCGGGTCATCCCCTCGACATCCGGAACGGGGAACAACTCGGGGCCCTTCGAGACGATCAGCTGCACCGTATCGCCGGGGCGTCGGTTCCCCTCTTCGGCGCGGTCCGTGACGCCGATGACGACATCCTTCGCGACGGAGTCGCTGAACACGAACTGCGACTCCGGGTTGACCTCGACGCCCTTGTCCCGCAGCGTGTTCGTGGCCTGCTCGACGCTCATCCCCGCGACATCGGGAAACGCGCCGGCGGAGACATACAGTTCCACCGTGTCGTCCTCGAACAGCTCGCATCCCTCGGCGCAGGCGTACACCTCGCCGCCGTCGCGAGGTGTCACGAAGGCGTTGATCACGCGCCCCGCCTCGGCATCCGAGAAGAGGAGCAGAGACGTCTCGGCCACGTTGACCCTGATGTCCGCGAGATAGTCGCGGGCTTCCTGTTCTGTCTTGCCGTTGAGGGTCTCGGCGGTATGCGATGCCGGTCCCGAGGAGACGAAGACGGTGACCTCGGCGCCCTTGTCGAGCCGTTCGCCCTCATCGGGGTCGGTGCGGATCGTCTCGCCGGCGGCGATGTCGATGGAGCTCTCCTCGCCGCGCACGGGCGTGAAGCCCTCGGCGGTCAAGGCCGATGCGGCATCGTCGTACGACAGGCCGGCGACACCGGGTACGGCGACGAGGGAGCCCGGACCGGACCCGAACCACCAGCCCACACCTCCCGCGACCGTCGCCAGAAGCAGCACCAGCGTCAGCAGGAAGGCGCCCCGTGCGCGGCGCCGTGACGAGCGTCGTCGCAGGAGCGTGGCGTTGTCGACGGCGGCCGGGGCCGGAGCGGTCGGGTCGGCGATGACCATCGTGCTCGGCATCACCTTGGTGAGGTCCGCCGAGTCCGCCTGGGAGCGCTGCGACGTCGTCGCCGCGGCGACGGCAGGTGCGATGCCGAGCCCCCGCTCGATCTCGCGCAGGCGTTCCAGCATCTGCTGGGCATCGTCGGGGCGTTCGTCCGGCGACTTCTCCGTGGCCCAGAGCACGAGCTCGTCGAGCTCCTCAGGCACGCCGGGGTTCCGCACGCTCGGGCGCGGCACGGACTCGGTCGCGTGCTGGAAGGCGATCTGCATGGGCTGCTCGCCCTTGTAGGGCTGTTCGCCGACGAGCATCTCGTAGAGCATGATGCCCAGAGCGTAGATGTCGCTTCTGGCGTCGGCAGTGCCGCGCGTGACGAGCTCGGGCGCGAGATAGGCGATGGTGCCGAGCAGCTGCTGCCCGGTGGCGGTGTTCGCCGTGGTCGCGCGGGCGAGGCCGAAGTCGCCGATCTTGATGCGCCCGTCTTCGGCCAGCAGCACGTTCTCGGGCTTCACGTCACGGTGGACGATTCCGGCGCGGTGGGCTGCCGAGAGACCGGCGAGCACCGCATCCATGATCGTGATCGTCTGGGGGATCGTGAGGCGCTTCTGCTCACGCAGCAGTTCGCGCAGCGTGATGCCGGGAAGATATTCCATGACCAGGTAGGCGAGTTCGCCGTCCTGGCCCTGGTCGAACACGTTGACGACGTGGGGATCGGCCAGCCGCGCCGCAGCGCGCGCCTCTTGGATGAACCGGCTCTGGAAGGCGGAGTCGTCGCTCAGATGCGCATGCATGACCTTCAGTGCGATGCGCCGCTCGAGTCGGAGATCGGTGGCGACATAGACGGTGGCCATGCCTCCGCGCGCGATCCGGGCGCGAACCCGGTACCGACCGTCGACAAGCCGCCCGATGAGGGGGTCGGCCTGCTGATTGGTCGTCACGTCAAGATTCTATGGAGAACTGCCTGAAAGCCCCGGGAGCGGCTCGCCCCTTGAGGCTGCGGGTTTGCCCGGAAGGGCGTCACCCGTGGATGCCGAGCCACTGATGGGCCTGGGTCTCCCACTGGCCGTAACGATCGGGGTACGCCGAGATCTGCACGGCCTGCGCGGCATCCGTGAACGACATGCTCTCCCACCCCGGGATGTCGAAGAGTCCCCGAGAAGACTGCCCGTTCGGGTCCGATGAGCCGCCGAAGAAGACGCGAGTGCTCCGGTCGGCATCGACCGCCTGCTCGGGGGAGCCCCAGCCCATGCTGGGCCGCTGCTGGAAGAGGCCGAGGGAGTCGCGGTCTCCCCAGGTCAGATTGCGCATGCTGGATTCGACCATCGCGGTCGCGAGTGCGATCGCGATCGCTCGGTCGGGCGCGCCGAGTTCGCGTCCGACGCGGATGATGAGGGCGGCGTTCCCCGCCTGTTCCGCGTCGAGGTCCGCGAACAGCTGCGGGGGTGGCGTGGTCGCGGTCGGAGCGGAAGCCGGAGCGGGAGCCGCCGCAGCGGCGACGACCAGCGACTGCCCGGGGTAGATGATCGCCCCGGAACCGAGGCCGTTCAATGCGTAGAGCTGGGCGACTGTGGTGCCGTACTTCTTCGCGATCGCGAAGAGTGTGTCGCCCGCGGCGACGGCGTGCGTCTGGCCACCGGTCGCCGCGGGAACGGGCGCGGGCGTCTGCGCGGGTGCCGCCGACGGTGCGGCAGGGGGAGCGGAGGGGGCGGCGAGCGAGAGCTGCTGGCCCGGGTAGATGACGGACGCCCGCGTGAGACCGTTGGCAGCGAGAACGGCGTCGACGCTCGTTCCGTTCTTCTGCGCGATGCTGAACACCGTCTCGCCGGCGACCACGGTGTGGGTCGCGGTCGGGGCCGTCTGCACCGGCGACGGGGCGGACGAGGGTGCGGCGCCGCCCGCGAGCGACAGCGTCTGTCCGGGATAGATCACCGAGCGCCAGGTGAGTCCGTTCCATGCCAAGACGTCGACGGTGCGCAACCCGAAGCGGTTCGCGATCGACGAGATCGTGTCGCCTGGTCGCACCGTGTACGCGGCAGGAGGCGCCTCGGCGGGCACCCTGCCCGTCGGGGTCGCCTGCAGCCGCTCAATCGGAGCGGAGACCGCGTCGGCAGAGGCGGGGGTGGCGGCGATCGCCGCAGACAGCGTGCCCAGCAGGGCGGCGGGCACCCCGAGCTGGAGTGTGCGCGTTCGTCGCGCGACAGCAGGCGTTCTCACAGGGATCCCCCTTGTTCGGCGTCTGCCCACGCTGACACGGATGTAAACGGATGTCAACAGAAGTGACGGATGATACGGCTGGTGCCTCTGTGGTCGACCTCCGTCGCGAGAAATGCGATCTGCGCCCAGAGGTGAGATAGTGGCAACGTGTCTGTGCCGTCTGAAAGCAACCCGTCTGAAACCTCGCAGCCCGAGGGCGCGTCCGTGAACGCCCCCGGCGTCACCGCCACCGAGTGGCTGACCATGCCTGATCTCGTGGACGTGCTCGACGAGGGCCTCGGACGCGTGCGCAGACTCATCGACGAGCACTACCTGATCGGATCGCGTCGCTCCGGCGTGTTCGCGGTTCCGTCGGTGTTCATCGTCGACAACCACTCGCTGCCCTCGCTGCGGGGCACGATCATCGTGCTGCAGGACGCGGGCTTCACCGACGATGAGGTCATCGACTGGCTTCTCGCGCCGGAAGAAGAGCTCGGTCGCTCGCCGATCGACGCTCTCCTCGCCGGGCACAAGAGCGCTGTGCGCCGGGTGGCCCGCACCCTCGCCTGATCCGAAAGGCCTCTCGAGCCGTTCGCCTCAGGCCGACCGCACGGTCGCCGCGCGGGCGAGATCCCGCAGATCGCCCACGGCCGCGTTGTCGAGTCGCGCTCCGGACAGTGCCCGATCGGCCTCCCGTGCGTAGTCGTCGATCATCTGCTCCACGCGCTCGAGTGCGCCGGAGGCCGTGATGGTCGCCTGGAGGAACGCGACCTGCTCGCTGGTGAGATCGGGGTCACCGAGCATCTCGTCGAACAGGTTCCGAGCAGACGACTCGAGCGTCTGCCTCGTCAGGGCGACCAACACCGTGCGCTTGCCCTCGCGCAGGTCGTCACCTGCCGGCTTTCCCGTGACGGCGGCGTCGCCGTAGACCCCGAGCAGGTCGTCGCGCAGCTGGAACGCCATGCCGACCGGATGGCCGAACCGACGGAGGGCCTGCAGCTGATCCTCATCGGCGTCCGCGATCGCGGCACCGAGCACCAGGGGCTGCTCGATGCTGTACCGCGCCGACTTGAGTGAGACCACCCGCAGCGCACGCTCGACGTGCGAGTCGGTGGCATGCACGCTCCAGGCGGACTCCTCCGCGATATCGAGGAACTGACCCACGGTGACGTCTCGACGCATCCGTGCGTACTCGCGGCGGACCGCCGAGGCATGGGGCAGCGGCTCGATCGCGTCTTCGAGGAGGTCGTCGCTCCACGCCACCAGCAGGTCGCCGAGGAGGATCGCCGACGAGCGGCCGAACGCGGCGGGGTCGCCGCGCCATCCGGCTGCGACGTGCGCACCCTCGAGCGCGCGGTGGGCCGCCGGGCGTCCGCGCCTCGTGTCGGAATTGTCGATCAGATCGTCATGCACCAGAGCGGCCGACTGGAAGATCTCCAGGGCGGCGCAGACATCCCACAGAACGGTCGACTCCTCGGCGGTGCGGTCGCGGAATCGGGCCACCGACTGCCATCCCGCGTGGCAGAAACGCGCCCGCAGACGCTTGCCACCGCCGAGAGTGTCGGCTGCTGAATCGAGCAGGCCGACCGCGTCCGGGCCGTACTCGACCGACTCGCCTCGCATCCGGTCGAGGAACAGCTGCAGGCGCGCGGCGACCGCGTCGGAGACGAGTGTGGGGGACGGCACGACTCCCAGCATACGTAAAGCCAACAGCGCCCCTTACTGCTAGCCCGCAGCGGCATACCGCGCGTAGAATAGACGGACGAATACCCGAGGGGGACGAAATGCCACTCTCCGAACAGGAGCAGCGTCTGCTCGACGAGATGGAACGCCATCTCCTCCACAACGACGCCGATGTCGTCACTGCGCCGTCAGGTGACCGCGCTCTCAGCTACCGCAACCTCGTGTACGGAGCGCTCCTGCTCCTCGCCGGCGTGGGTGGACTGATCGTCGGAGTCGTCCTCGGGGACGTCTGGGGGGTCGTGGTCGGCGTCATCGGATTCGCTGCGATGCTGGGCGGCGTCATGATCGCCGTCACTCCTGTACGAAAGCCCCTCACGGCTTCGCCCCGCGAGCGCGCGGCGAAGCAGCAGAAGTCTGCGTCCTTCATGGACCGCATGAACGATCGTTGGGATCGCCGCCAAGACGGCAACTGACCCACACGCACTTCCTCGAAGGCCCGGATGCTCTGAGCATCCGGGCCTTCGTCGTGCTGCGGCTCCGTGACGCGACCGCGCGGGGTCGGGCTGCCTGGTTTCCTCCACCGGCCCTCCACTGCGCTCCACCACCATCGAACCCCGGAATCACGCGGCTGGTCGTCGAGCGAACACCTAAAGGGAAAGCGCGGACACGGATTCAGCGTAGGTTTGTGGAGGAAAGTGGAGTAAAGTGGGGCGCACCTCGAGTTGGCCGGACGGAGAGGGGGTGATGGCTGATGTTGCTGGGTACGCATTCTCCGAAGCTGGACGACAAGGGACGGGTCATCCTTCCCGCGAAGTTCCGCGAAGACCTCGGCGGCGGCATCGTCGTCACGCGTGGCCAGGAGCGCTGCCTCTACGTCTTCAGCACGGCCGAGTTCGAGGCGATGCACGATCGGATCCGCCAGGCGCCGCTCGCGAACAAGCAGGCACGTGACTTCATGCGTCTGTTCCTCTCCGGTGCGAGTGCGGAGATGCCCGACAGTCAGAACCGCATCACCATCCCCGCGCACCTCCGCCAGTACGCGGGGCTGCAGAAGGAGCTCATCGTCACCGGAGTCGGCGCCCACGCCGAGATCTGGGATGCGGAGAGCTGGAACACCTACCTCGCGGCCGGCGAGGAGACCTACGCAGATCTCGAGCAGGAGGTGATTCCGGGACTCTTCTGACCACGGCTGTGATGCCCCGCCGCTCCTGCCCCGACACACTTCCCCGGTGCCGGGTCGTGCAGCGGAGGGGGATCAGGGCCCTGGTCACCCAGATGCAGAGATCACCCGAGAAAGATCATGAACCTCCGCGACATCCACACCCCGGTACTCCTCGAACGCTGTGTCGAGCTCCTCGCCCCTGCGCTGCAGGAGGACGGAGCAGTGCTCGTCGATGCCACGCTCGGCATGGGGGGTCACTCCGAAGCGCTGCTCGAGCGATTCCCGAACATCCGCCTGGTGGGCCTCGACCGCGACACCGACGCCCTGCGCATCGCGGGGGAGCGTCTCGCTCGCTTCCGGGACAGGGTGACGCTGGTGCACACCGTCTACGACGAGATCGGACTGCATGCGCAGGGAGCCGCCGGCATCCTGTTCGACCTCGGCGTCTCGTCGCTGCAGCTGGATGAAGCCGATCGGGGCTTCGCCTACTCGAAGGATGCACCGCTGGACATGCGGATGGATCAGACGAAGGGTGTGACGGCGGCAGAGGTCATCGCGACCTACAGCGAGGGAAACCTGCGTCGCATCTTCGAGCGCTACGGCGAGGAGAAGCTCGCGGGGCGTTATGCGCGCTTCATCGTCGCCGCGCGCGAGAAGGCGCCCATCACCCGATCCGGGGAGCTCGTGGAGATCCTCCAGGCGGCGACACCGGCGGCCGCTCAGCGGGCCGGGCACCCGGCGAAGCGCGTCTTCCAGGCGCTGCGGATCGAAGTGAACACCGAGCTCAACGTGCTCGCGGACGCGATCCCCGCAGCGATGGATGCGCTCGCGGTCGGGGGACGCATCGTGGTCATGTCGTACCAATCTCTCGAGGACCGACTCGTGAAGCAGGCCTTCGCCGCGGGGGCGGCCTCCACCGCACCGCGGGGACTCCCCGTCGAGCTGCCGGAGCACGCGCCGCGATTCCGCATCATCACCAAGGGGGCTGAGCTCGCCGACGACGACGAGCGCGCTCGCAACCCCCGTGCCATCCCTGTCCGACTGCGTGCCGCAGAGAAAGTGCGTGAGAGCTGATGAGTCTGAACGTCGCAGCGCCGAGGCCGAGTGCGGTTCCCCAGGCACCCGAACGCGCGCCCCGTCGGCGTCTCGAGCCGGTGACAGGAACCCCGGTGCGCCGCAAGCCGAAGCTCGCCTACGCGCTGGTGGCGCTGGCAGGGGCCATGGCCATCGGGGCCGTGCAGATCGGTCTGTCTCTGGCGATCACGCAGGATTCGTTCGCACTGGCCGGTCTGACGTCCCAGCAGCACGAACTCGACCTCCGGACGAACGCCCTCCAAGAAGACCTCACCGGCACGAGCTCGCCGCAGTCCCTCGCCGCGAGCGCTGCATCCCTGGGAATGGTCGTGGCCGGAGCTCCCTCCTACCTCCGATTGAGTGATGGCGCCGTCTTCGGGCAGGGCACCGGCGCGACCGGCGCATCGACCATCGACCCGAACGGCGCCGGAGCGGTGAGCAACTCACTTCTGAACGACGTGCCGGTGAATGCCTCGACGGCAGACGACACCACCCCTGCGGGGGCGGTCGAGCAGTCCGCGCAGGAGCTTCCGCCGGCGATCACCGACGGGCTCCCGAGTCCGAGCACCCGCTAGACGAATCCACCCACCATCGAGACCTGACGGAGAGAGTCCATGACGACACGAGCCACCCGGACACCCCGGCGACGCACGGTCGTCGCTCTCGCGGTGATCCTGGCGATCCTCGCCGCCTTCGTGGTGCGGCTCGTCGACATCCAGGTGGTCAAGGCCGACGAGCACGTCGCGCAGTCGCTCGAGTTCATCGCGCACCGCACCGCGATTCCCGGCGAGCGCGGCTCGGTGGTCGACAGCGATGGTTCGGTGCTCGCCGAGAGCGTCATGGTCTACGACGCGCAGCTGAGCCCCCAGGTCATCCGCCTCCTCGAGGAGGACGAGAAGAACCCGCCCGCACTGCCCTGGGCCGAGGCGTCGACCCGCATCGCCGAGATCATGGGGCTGGATGCGGATGAGCTGCGTGCCGATGTCGCCGCGGCTCTCGCCGAGAACCCCGATTCGCAGTACCTGCCGCTCGTCAAGGGACTCAGCACGGAGAAGTACATCGAGCTCCGCGACCTCAAGGTGGGCTCGTACCTCGTGATGAAGCCGCGCGAGGTGAGGGTCTACCCGAACGGGGCCGTGGCGGGAAACCTCCTCGGTTACCTCGACGGGACGGGCACTGCGCAAGCCGGCGTCGAGAAGATGGACGAGAAGTGCCTCGCGCCCACGGACGGCGAGGAGTCGTACCGCACCGGAAAGAACTCCGTCGTGATCCCCGGCAGCGAGAGCCGAGTGGATGCGGTGGACGGCGGCACGGTCCAGCTGACGATCAACAGCGATCTGCAGTGGTACATGCAGCAGATGATCGCGGAGGAGGCGCAGGCACAGGGGGCCAAGGGCGGCACCGTGACTGTCGTCGAGGTCGGCACGGGCAAGATCCGCGCGGCGGCGGAATGGCCGACCATGGACCCGAACGATCTCGACGCCTCAGCGCCCGAGACGTGGGTGAGCAAGCTCTTCACCTACCCGTTCGAGCCTGGATCGACCTTCAAGGCCGTGACGGCCGCCGCCGTGATGGAGAACGGCGGGGTGACCATGACGAGTCCCACCGTGTCCGCCTCCTCGCACGAGAAATTCGACAACGGCGCCGTGATCAACGACGCATTCGTGCACCCCACCTTCCAGTACACCCTCGCCGGCGCACTCATCGACTCGTCGAACGTCGCGCTGTCGAAGTTCGGCACGATGGTGAGCCCCGACGTGCGTCACGACTACCTCGAGCGCTTCGGAGTCGGGGAGACGACGGTCGGCTTCCCCAGTGAGACGTCGGGTGAGATCCACCCCACCAGCGAATGGGACAACCAGTCGCTCTACACGACCACCTTCGGTCAGTACTTCACCGTCACTGCTCCGCAGCTCGCGGGCGCCTACCAGGCGATCGCCAACGGCGGCGAGAAGATCGGCCTCTCCCTGATCGAGTCGTGCACGACCGCCGACGGCACGGTGGTCACGCCCGACGCTCCCGAGTCCGAGCAGATCATCAAGCCCCAGACCGCGGCGGACCTCACGCGGATGCTCGAGAACGTCGCCGTCCAGGGCGGCAACGCAGACCGCATCCAGGTTCCCGGCTACCGCGTGACGAGCAAGACCGGTACCGCGCAGATCCCCGACGGCAAGGGCGGATACAAGTCCGGTGTGTACTACACGAGCATGGTCGGCTTCGCTCCCGTCGACGATCCGCAGTACGTCGTGGTGGTGACTCTCGACGAGCCGACTAGAGTTACATCGTCTGCCGCTACCGCCTCGGCCTTCCAGAAGGCGATGACCCAGACCATGAAGACCTACCGCGTGATGCCGTCCTCCAGCCCGATGGACGCACTGCTTCCGAAGTTCGAATAGACGGCGCCTTGCCGCGCCTGGAGACGTCATGATCGCCCTGTCGCTTGCTGAGATCGCCACTGTCATCGGAGGTGATCTCCGCCTCGCCGGTGCGTCCACCGCCGACACCGTCATCGACGGTGTGGTCGACACGGACTCGCGCACCATGGCCCCCGGTTCCGTGTTCGTCGCGAAGCCCGGCGCAGAGACGGACGGCCATCGTTTCGTCGGCTCTGCTCTCGCGGCGGGAGCGGCCCTCGCGATCGTGGAGCACCCCGTAGACGAGGACATCACGCAGATCGTCGTCCCTGACGTCATCGTCGCCCTCGCCGACCTCGCCCGTGAGGTCGTCGCCCGTGTTCGCGCAGCCGGAGACCTCAAGATCGTCGGGATCACCGGGTCGAACGGCAAGACGACGACGAAGAACTTCCTCGCCCGCATCCTCGCCGACGAAGGCGAGACGGTCGCGCCCATCAACTCGTACAACAACGAGGTGGGCGCGCCGGTCACCATGCTGCGCGTGACCCACAACACGCGGTTCCTCGTCAGCGAGTTCGGCGCCGACGCTCCGGGAAGCATCGCCCGCCTGGCCGGACTCGTCGAGCCGGATGTCGCGGTGGTGCTGATGGTCGGCATGGCCCATGCGGGCGGCTTCGGCGGCATCGAGGCGACGGCCAAGGCGAAGTCCGAGCTCGTCGCCGCGGCGAGGCCCACGGGCACCGCCGTGCTCAACATCGACGATTCCCGCGTGGCGGCGATGGCAGCGCTCGCGACGTCTCGCGGGATGCGGGTCGTCGGTTTCGGCCAGAGCGACGCAGCCGACGTGCAGGCTCACGACCTCGAGGTCACGGCGTCCGGTACCTCCTGCGTCATCGAAGCGGCAGGGGAGCGTCTGCCGCTCCGGCTGCAGGTGCTCGGCGCGCATCACATCGGCAACGCGCTGGCGGCCATCGCCGCCGCGGGCGTTCTCGGCGTCTCGACAGCCGACGCGATCGACCGTCTCGAGACGGTCGAGATCGCCGAGCGCTGGCGCATGCAGCCGATGGGCAACGACCGGGTGCGCATCATCAACGACGCCTACAACGCCAGCCCGGACTCGATGGCGGCAGCGCTGCGGACCCTCGCGCAGATCACCGGTCCCGACGAGCGGACGGTCGCCGTGCTCGGCGCCATGAGCGAGCTCGGCGAGACGGCGGGCGAGGAGCACGACCGTATCGGGCTGCTCGCCGTGCGTCTGAACATCCAGCGCATCGTCGTCGTCGGTCCCGAGGCCCGTCGCCTCTTCATCTCCGCGATCGGCGAAGGGTCGTGGGACAGCGAGGCCGTGTTCTTCCCCGACCAGGATGCCGCGTTCGAGTATCTGCGCACCGAGCTCCGCGACGGCGACCGCGTGCTCGTGAAGTCCTCCAATTCTGTGGGGCTCCGGCACCTCGGTGATCGTCTGGGAGAATTGTTCTCGTGAGATCTCTCATCATGGCGGCAGCCATATCGCTCGCCTTCACTCTCTTCCTGACTCCCGTCTTCCTCCGGCTCTTCCGCAAGTGGGGCTGGGGCCAGGTGATCCGCACACCCGAGGCGATGGAGAATCCGAGCCACGAAGCCAAGCGCGGCACGCCGACGATGGGCGGCGTCATCTTCATCGTCGGCACCATGGTCGGCTATTTCACGGCCACCTACGTCGGGGGCGGGACCCCCGCGTTGTCCGCCCTTCTCGTCATCTGGCTGATGATCGGATTCGGTGCCGTCGGCTTCATCGACGACTACATGAAGGTGCGCAGCCAGCGCAGTCTCGGCCTCTCCGGATGGCGCAAGGTGATCGGGCAGCTCCTGGTGATGATCCCGTTCGGAATCGTCGCCCTGAACTTCCCGAACGCGTTCGACCAGACTCCGGCGTCCGGCTCGATCTCCCTCTTCCGCGACATCCCCTGGTTGAACCTCTTCGCGTTCACCGCGATCCTGGGCTGGGCGCTCTATCTGCTCTGGATCTCGATCATCGGCGTCGCGACCTCGAACAGCGTCAACCTCACTGATGGTCTCGACGGCCTCGCCGCCGGCGCCGGGGTCATCGTCGTCGGCGCATACAGCCTGATCGCCTTCTGGCAGTTCAAGCAGTCGTGCGTGGGCGAGGGGGTCGAGACCGCCGCGCTCGGCGGATGCTACGAAGTCCGCGATCCGTTCAGCCTCGCGATCATCGCGGCGTCGTTCGGCTCGAGCCTGATCGGCTTCCTATGGTGGAACGCGCCGAAGGCGAAGGTCTTCATGGGCGACGTCGGTTCGATGGCGATCGGAGGTGTCATCACCGCGATGGCGATCCTCACCCGCACCGAGCTGCTGCTCCTGGTGATCGCCGGAGTGTTCGTCCTCGCCTCGGGGTCGGTGATCCTGCAGCGCGCCTACTTCAAGATCACCCGCGGAAAGCGACTCTTCCTGATGAGTCCGTTCCACCACCATCTCGAGATGCGCGGATGGTCCGAGGTCACGATCGTGGTCCGCATGTGGATCATCGCCGGGCTGCTCGCCATCTCGGCGGTCGGACTCTTCTACGTGGAATGGCTGACGCGTGTCGACTGACGAGAGACTCGCGACTCTGACGAGCTGGAATTCCGACTGGTCCGGCTTGCGCGTCGCCGTGCTCGGACTGTCCATGACCGGCTTCTCCGCAGCGGACACTCTCACGGAACTCGGCGCGGACGTGCTGGTCCTGTCCGAGTCGGCCGAGGAGGAATACGCGCAGCTCCTGCCCGTGATCGGTGCTCGTCTCGAACTGGGCGCGCTGGACCGGGTCCCCGACGCTCTGCGCGAATTCGCGCCGGAGGTCGTCGTCGCGTCACCGGGGTTCGCGCCCTCGCACGCCGTGATCCGGTGGGCGCAGGACGCGGGCATCGCGCTCTGGGGTGACGTCGAGCTCGCCTGGCGCGTGCGCGACAAGGTCACCCGCGCCGACGGATCCCCGGCCGACTGGGTGCTCATCACAGGCACGAACGGAAAGACGACGACGACCCAGTTGACCGCGTCGCTGCTCGTCGAGGGAGGGCTGCGCGCAGCGCCCTGCGGCAACATCGGCGTGCCCGTGCTCGACGCGGTCCGTGACCCGGCGGGCTTCGACGTGCTCGTCGTCGAACTGTCCAGCCACCAGCTCTGGTACCTCGGGCTCTCCGAGACCGAGGGCGAGCTGTATCCGCATGCCTCGGTGTGCCTGAATCTCGCAGACGACCATCTCGTGTGGCACGGCAGTGCGCAGGCGTACCGCGATGCGAAGGCCCTCGTGTATCGCAACACCCGCGTCGCCTGCGTCTACAACAAAGCCGACGAGGCGACCAGGCTCATGGTCGAAGAGGCCGAGGTGGTGGAGGGGGCGCGCGCGATCGGCTTCGATCTCGGCATCCCGGGTCCCAGCGACGTCGGCGTCGTGGAGGGCCTCCTCGTCGATCGCGCGTTCTTGGCCGACCGCGCCAGCAGTGCTCTCGAGCTCACGACGCTCGCCGACCTCCGGGACGCCGGTCTGGCCGCTCCGCACATCGTGCAGAACGTCCTGGCGGCGAGTGCGCTCGCACGCTCCCTGGGCGTCGAGCCGGAGGCCATCCACTCGGCGCTTCAGCGGTTCCGTCTCGACGAACATCGGATCCAGATCATCGCCCGGCATGACGGCATCACCTGGATCGACGACTCGAAGGCCACCAACCCCCACGCCGCGGCGTCGTCGCTGCGTGCTTACCCTGGCGCGGTCTGGGTGGTCGGCGGCGATCTCAAGGGCGTCGACATCGGCGAGCTGGTCGCGACGGCCGGGATCACGGCTCGTGCGGCCGTGGTCATCGGAGTCGAGCGCACGGCCGTGGTGGCCGCATTCGAGCGACACGCGCCAGGGGTTCCGGTGTTCGAGGTGGATGCTGGCGAGACTGGTCAGGTCATGAGTCGCGTCGTCGAGATCGCCGCGGGAATCGTCGACGGTGAGGGCACAGTCCTGCTGGCCCCCGCAGCGGCCTCCTTCGATCAGTTCTCGAGCTACGCGGATCGAGGACACCGCTTCGCCGAAGCGGTGCGGGACTGGATAGACCGGGGGAGCGCCGATGACGCAGGTCGAACGCCCCCAGCGCTCTGATACGGGGAACACCGCCCCAGGAGGTCTCGCAGCGCGAGTGTCGCTCGGGCGTCGTTTCACCCCCGTCTCGACCGAGTTCCTCATGATCGCGTCGGCCGCGCTGATGCTGACGATCTTCGGCCTCGTGATGGTTCTGTCGGCGACGAGCGCGACCGCCGTGTCTCAGGGTGAGAATCCGATGGACGGTGCCCTTCGGCAGGGCATCTTCGCGGTGCTCGGAGTGCCGCTGATGTTCCTGATCTCGCGGGTTCCGATGTCTTTCCTCAAGCGCATGGCGTGGCCGGCGCTCTTCGGTGCGGTCGCGCTTCAGCTGCTGGTGTTCACGCCCCTCGGGATCGAGGACGGCGGAAACCGCAACTGGATCAAGATCGCGGGATTCACTCTGCAGCCGTCGGAGTTCCTCAAGCTCGCCCTCGCGGTCTGGATCGGCTACGTCCTGATGCGCAAGCACACCATGCTGGGCACCTGGCACCAGGTCTTCATCCCCGTGGTGCCGGTCGGAGCGCTGGCGATCGGGACCGTGATCGCCGGCAAGGATCTCGGTACCGCGATGGTGCTGGTCATCATCCTGCTCGGCTGCCTGTTCTTCTCAGGGGTGAAGCTCCGACTGTTCATCATCCCGGTGCTGCTCGGCGTCGTCGCCGTCATCGCCCTGGCCGTCACGAGTCCCGACCGCATGCGGCGGATCACGGCGACCTGCTCCGACATGTCGGCGTACACGGGTGACTGCTACCAGTCGATCCACGGGATCTGGGGCATGGCGTCGGGCGGGATCTTCGGAGTGGGCCTGGGCAATTCGCAGGAGAAGTACGGCTGGCTGCCCGCTGCGGGCAACGACTTCATCTTCGCCATCGTCGGAGAGGAGCTCGGCCTGATCGGCTGCATCGTCGTGCTGGCCCTCTTCACGCTGTTCACCATCGGCGCGTTCCACGTCATCCGCAAGACGACCGATCCGTTCATCCGCGTCGCGGCCGGTGGCATCACCGTATGGATCACCGGTCAGGCCGTGTTCAACATCGGCGTCGTGATCGGACTGTTCCCGGTCATGGGCGTGCCGCTGCCGTTCATGTCGCAGGGCGGAACAGCTCTGCTGGCTGTCCTGATCGCGTGCGGTGTGCTGCTGTCCTTCGCGCGCACCATCCCTGTCGCCGAGGGTCGTTCGGCTGGACGGGCCGCTTCAGCAGGGCGGGGTAAGGTCACACGGTGACCACGTACCTTCTCGCCGGCGGTGGAACCGCCGGTCACGTCAACCCCCTGCTCGCTGTCGCCGACGCGCTGCTCGTCCGTGACGCCGATGCCTCCGTTCTGGTGCTCGGAACGGCCGAGGGCCTCGAGTCGCGGCTCGTGCCGGAGCGGGGGTATGAGCTCCTCATCGTCGACAAGGTGCCGTTCCCGCGTCGACCGGACAGGCAGGCCGCGCTGTTCCCGGCAAGGTTCCGCCGCGCGGTCGCCCAGGTGCGCGATCACATTCGCGCCCACGGCGTCGAGGTCGTCGTCGGCTTCGGCGGCTACGCCTCGGCGCCCGCATACGTCGCCGCGCGGCGTGAGCGCGTGCCGTTCGTCGTGCACGAGGCCAATGCGAAGCCTGGGCTCGCCAACGTGCTGGGTGCTCGCACCGCCGCTGCCACGGGAGTCGCGTTCGCGGGAACCCCTCTGCGTGGGGGACAGGTGGTGGGCATGCCGCTGCGCAAAGAGGTCATCGAGCTCGACCGCGCGGCCTCTCGCGATGAGGCCGCCGCATACTTCGGCCTCGACCCTGCACGCCCGGTCCTCCTCGTCTTCGGCGGTTCGCTGGGAGCTCAACGCCTGAACGAGGCGATCGCCGAGTCCTGGGGCGACATCCTCGCCGCCGACTGGCAGCTGTTGCACGTCACGGGGGAGCGCAGCGATCTCACCGACCCCGAGGTGCCCGGATACGCGATGCGTCGATACGTCGACCGGATGGATCTCGCCTTCGCCCTCGCCGACCTCATCGTCTCGAGGTCCGGTGCCGCCACCGTGAGCGAGATCAGCGCCCTGGGAATCCCGGCCCTGTACGTGCCGTACTCGGTCGGCAACGGCGAGCAGCGGCTGAACGCGGCGTCCGCCGTGGCGGCCGGCGCCGCGCGTCTTCTCGACGACGCGACTTTCGACGGCGACGCGGTGCGACGCCTCGTGATCCCCGTCATGCAGGATCGGCAGCAGCTCACGGCGATGCAGACCGCCGCTGCGCAGGTCGGCACGCGCAGCGGCACGGAGAACCTCATCGCACTCGTGGACCGGGCGCTCGGGTCCGCCTGACCTCACCGTCGACACGGCTCCTCGGCGCCGAAACGTCCTCACCGAAAAGTAGACTGAAACCGACATGATCAGACCTGACCTCTCCCTCCCGATCCCCGAGTCGATCTCTTCCGCGCACTTCATCGGCATCGGCGGATCCGGCATGAGCGGCCTCGCCAGGATGTTCCTCGACGCGGGAATCCGCGTCTCGGGAAGCGACCGCGCCGACAGCGACAACCTGCGCGCCCTCGCGGCGGCCGGCGCCGTCGTGCATGTCGGGCACGACGCGGCCCATCTCGGCGATGCGGACACGGTCATCCACACCGGAGCGATCTGGCCGGAGAACCCCGAGTTCGTCACTGCGAAGCAGCGCGGACTGCACGTCATCCACCGCTCGCAGGCACTGCACTGGCTGGTGGGCTCGCGTCGACTCGTCTCTGTGGCGGGCGCGCACGGCAAGACCACCTCGACGGGCATGATCGTGACGGCCCTGCAGCAGCTCGGAGCCGACCCCAACTTCGTCAACGGCGGCGTCATCGAGCAGCTCGGCGTGTCGAGCGCCAGCGGATCGGGCGAGCTCTTCGTGATCGAGGCGGACGAGTCCGACGGCACGTTCCTGCTCTACGACACGGCTGTCGCCCTCATCACCAATGTCGACCCGGACCACCTCGATCACTACGGCTCGGAGGAGGCCTTCCACGACGCGTTCGTGCGCTTCGCCGACGCAGCGACAGAGGCCGTCGTGATCTCGAGCGACGACCCCGGCGCGCTGCGTGTGGGGGCGGGGCTCTCGCACCCGAACGTCGTGACCTTCGGGCAGGCGGAGGATGCCGATGTCAGGGTGAGCGACATCGTGACGGACGGGCCCGTCTCGGCCACCGTCAGCAGCGGGGGCGAGGATGTGCGCCTGCAGCTCGCCGTGCCCGGCGTGCACAACGCGATCAACGCGGCCGGCGCCATCGCCGTCCTCCTCTCGGTCGGCTTCGGTCTGGCCGAGTCCGCCCGAGCCGTCGAGGGCTTCGCCGGCACGGTCCGCCGTCTCGAGCAGCACGGCGTCGAGCGCGGCGTCACCGTCTACGACGACTACTCGCACCATCCCACCGAGGTGCGTGCGGCTCTCGAGGCGATGCGATCGATCGCAGGCTCGGGCAGGATCATCGCGATCCAGCAGCCCCACACCTACTCGCGCACACAGCACATGTTCCGCGAGTTCGCGGACGTGCTCGAGACGTATGCCGACCACACGGTGATGCTCGATGTCTACGGCGCACGCGAGGATCCGGTCCCGGGCGTCACGGGGGAGCTCGTGAGCGGCGCGTTCCGCGATCCGTCCCACGTCCATTTCGTCGCCGACTGGCAGCAGGCGGCCGACTACACTGCATCCGTCGCCCGTGACGGCGATTTCGTCGTCACGCTCGGCTGCGGCAACGTCTATCAGATCATCCCGCAGGTGCTCGAGTCTCTGCGGACCACCGAGGTCTGAGCGGATGCGTCGTCCGCCTCCGCTTCCCACGCCTCCCGCGGGCACCGCGGCGGACACGCCCCGCCGACGCGAGTGGTCGACCTCGCGTGGACGCGCGGCGGACACCGAGTACGGCGATCGCACGGGTCCTGGGTCCGCAGCCGTCAGCCCGATGCCTGCCGCAGACGCGAATGCCGACGCGGATGCCGACGCGGATGGGCTGCGGCCCACCTCCACGCGTGACGTCTGGCGGGCGGCTCGTGCGCGGCGCAAGGCGCTGCGAGCCGAGATCCGGCGGTTCACACAGCGTTCCCGACGGCGACGCATCCTCTGGCTGAGCGCGGTGGGTGCGGTCGTGCTGCTGATCGGGGGCACGACCGCGGCGGCTTACAGTCCGCTGTTCGCCGTCGAGAAGATCACCGTGGTCGGCGCGACGACCCTGGACGCCGCCGCGGTCGAGGCCGCGCTCGGTGAACAGGTGGGCACGCCCCTGGCGCTGGTCGATTCGAGCGAGGTCAAGGCCGCGCTGTTGGCCTTCCCGCTGATCGAGACCTACGCACTCGAGGCGAAGCCACCGCACGACCTCACGGTGCGGATCGTCGAGCGCACGCCGGTCGGCGTCATCCGCTCCGAGGCGGGCTACACGCTCGTCGACGCCGCGGGAGTCGCGCTCTCGACGACGGCGGATCAGCCTGCGGGGCAACCGGTGCTCGACATCGACGGAGGTACCGAGTCCGTCGCGTTCGAGAGCGCGGGCCTCGTGGTGCGCTCTGTGCCTGCCGACGTGCGCGCCCTGCTCACTGGAGTGCGCGCGACGACGGCCGATGATGTGACGCTGACGCTGAGCAGCGGCCTGACGGTGGTGTGGGGCAGTTCGGATGACTCGCCGATGAAGAGCGAAGTGCTCACGAAGACGCTGATCAGCAATCCCGAGGCGTCGACGATCGACGTCACGTCTCCGCATGCGGTGGTCGTCGGCTGAAGGTTTCGACGGCAAACGGGCGACACGCCCGTGTCGCTGCGTGTGCGCGGGGACGCGACGCTTACCTTCGAACAAGAGAAACCAATACCGGGAAATACTTTACACCTCTACTTGAGGTTTAAGGTTCAAGGTCCTGGAATCTCACCCTAGACAGGCTCGACTATTCGGAGGCCGGCCATGAGCCAGAACCAGAACTACCTCGCCGTGATCAAGGTCGTCGGCGTCGGCGGTGGCGGCGTCAACGCCGTCAACCGCATGATCGATCTCGGGCTCCGCGGAGTCGAGTTCATCGCAGTCAACACCGACGCCCAGGCACTGCTCATGAGCGACGCCGACGTCAAGCTCGACGTGGGCCGCGAGCTCACCCGCGGACTCGGCGCCGGCGCCGACCCGGAGGTCGGCCGTCGTGCCGCCGAGGATCACGCCGAGGAGATCGAGCAGGCGCTCACCGGAGCCGACATGGTCTTCGTCACCGCCGGCGAGGGAGGCGGAACGGGAACGGGTGGAGCCCCGGTCGTCGCACGCATCGCGAAGTCGATCGGCGCATTGACCATCGGTGTCGTGACCAAGCCCTTCTCCTTCGAAGGCCGCCGTCGCCAGAGCCAGGCCGAAGCCGGAGTCGCCAAGCTGAAGGAAGAGGTCGACACCCTCATCGTGGTGCCGAACGATCGCCTGCTCGAGATCAGCGACCGCGGCATCTCGATGATCGAGGCCTTCGCCACCGCTGACCAGGTGCTTCTCGCGGGTGTCCAGGGAATCACGGACCTCATCACCACGCCCGGCCTCATCAACCTCGACTTCGCCGACGTCAAGTCGGTGATGCAGGGCGCCGGATCGGCGCTCATGGGCATCGGCTCGGCGCGCGGCGCGGATCGTGCCATCAAGGCCGCAGAACTCGCGGTCGAGTCGCCGCTGCTCGAGGCGAGCATCGAGGGCGCCCACGGCGTGCTGCTGTCGATCCAGGGTGGGTCGAACCTCGGCATCTTCGAGATCCACGACGCCGCGGACCTCGTCAAGGAGGCCGCGCACCCCGAGGCGAACATCATCTTCGGTACCGTCATCGACGACACGCTCGGCGACGAGGTGCGTGTCACCGTGATCGCCGCAGGCTTCGACGGGGGAGAGCCCTCCCTGCGTCTGGACCCGATGGTCGTCTCGCGTCCTGCCGCGGCCAGCACGCTGCCCGAGGTGGCGCTCTCCAACGACGAGGAGAGCAAGCCCGCTGTCGAGACGCCTGCGCCCGAGCGGCCGCAGCAGCGCATCCCGGCGACGAGCATCGAGCCCGCCTTCGCGGATGACGACATCGACATCCCCGAATTCCTGAAGTGACGCAGGCGCAGGACCAGGCCGGATCCGGTCTGGCAGCGCGGCTGTCGGCGATCGACCAACGGATCGCCGACGCCGCGCGTCTTGCAGGCAGGGACCCGGCCGAGATCTCCAGGATCGTCGTGACGAAGTTCCATCCGTCGTCCCTCGTCCGCGAGCTGCACGCCCTGGGCGTGCGCGAGGTGGGCGAGAACCGCCAGCAGGAGCTCTCCTCGAAGACCTCCGAGCTGACGGATCTCGACCTTCGCTGGCACTTCATCGGCCAGGCCCAGACCAACAAGGCGAGCGCGATCCGCCGCAGCGCGGACGCCGTGCACTCGGTGGATCGCGAGCGTCTCGCGGATGCTCTGCATCGGGCGGCCGAGGGGGATGACCTCCTCGACGTGCTCGTGCAGGTCAATCTCACCGCTGATCAGGGTCGCGGCGGTGTCGATCCGGCCGAGGCCCGCACTCTCGCCGAGCACATCATGACGTTGCCGTCGCTACGGCTTCGGGGTGTGATGGCGGTCGCGCCGCTCGATGAGGAACCCGCTTCCGCGTTCGCGCGACTGCGCTCGATCGCAGACGCCGTGCGCGACGTCGAGCCTTCCGCCACCTGGATATCCGCAGGGATGACGGGCGACTTCGTCGAGGCCATCGAGGCAGGCGCGACACACCTGCGGATCGGCTCCGCAATCACGGGACCCCGCCCCGACCGGGGTTAACCTGTGAACAGACCAACCCGACACGTTCGAACCGGAGGACACGATGGGTAACCCGCTGAAGAAGACCATGGTGTATCTCGGCCTCGCCGACGAGGAAGAGGTCTACGAGGAGGAGCAGGCCCCGGCCCGCTCGCACCGCGAGCGCGAACGCGAGGAGCCCGCTCCCGCGCCCGTGACCCCGCTACGGCGCCCCGTCGCCGTGCGCCAGCCCGCAGGAGGGGCAGTGAACGAGATCCTCACCGTGCACCCGAAGCAGTACCGCGATGCTCAGCTCATCGCGGAGAGCTTCCGCGAGGGTGTGCCGGTCATCATCAACCTCTCGCAGATGAGCGACGCGGATGCTCGCCGTCTGATCGATTTCGCCTCGGGACTCTCGCTCGGCCTGTACGGCCGGATCGAGCGGGTCACATCGAAGGTCTTCCTGCTGTCGCCGGAGAACATCGCGGTGTCGGGTCATGGGGGAATCGCGCACGCGGACGCAGAGTCCGCGGGCTTCGACCAGTCGTAGACCGTGGGGTTCGTCGTCTCCATCGTCGCCAGCATCGTACATCTGGCTCTGCTGCTGTACCTGCTGGTGCTCTTCGCCCGTCTCATCCTGAGCTACATCCCGATGTTCAATCGTGAGTGGCGTCCGAAGGGCGCCGGACTCGTAGCCGCTGAGTTGGTCTACACGGTGACCGATCCGCCCGTCCGGTTCTTCCGGCGGATCATCCCTCCTCTCCGCATCGGCTCGCTCTCCCTGGATTTCGGCTTCTCGATCACCATCCTGATCGTGCTGATCCTGATGAGCATCGTCCGGAGCTTCATCTGAGACCCCTGGGACTTCGGCGTTCTGGAGTGTCGCGGGATCGCGACTGACAGGCTCGGGGACTATGCTTGGCTCCCAGGTGCGCGCCCCGGGTTCGCGCCGAATCTCGACCGCGCCATTCCAAACTGGCAACCGAACTCATCGAAGGAGCCACCATGGCACTTACCCCGGATGACGTCGTCACCAAGCAGTTCCAGCACGTCCGCTTCAAGGACGGCTTCGACCCGGACGAGGTCGACGACTTCCTCGACGAGATCGTCATCGAGTGGCGCAAGGCCCTCGAGGAGAACGCTGAGCTCAAGGCCAAGCTCGCCGCATACGAGTCCGGCGACGCGCCGGCGGCTCCCGCAGCCGCTGCAGAGGCGCCCGCCGCAGCCGTCGAAGAGACTCCTGCCGCCGCCGCTCCCGCAGAGCCCGCTCCGTCGGGTTCGGCCACCGCGACCGCCGGAATCATCGAGCTCGCGCAGCGTCTGCACGACGAGCACGTCGCCGAGGGTGAGGCCAAGCGTGCCCAGCTCATCGCCGAGGCCGAGGGCGAGGTCAACCGCATCCGCACGGAGGCCGAGGCCAAGCAGCGTGAAGAGTCGGCTCGTCTCGAGCGTGAGCGCAACGCGCTCGAGGCTCGCATCACCGAGCTCCGCAACTTCGAGCGCGACTACCGCTCGCAGCTGCGCGGCTACATCGAGGGTCAGCTCCGCGATCTCGACGAGAAGTCGGCGTCGACGGACTCGACTCCGGTCTCCGCGATCGGACTGTAGGTCGTCCTTTTGCCAGGACGCCGTCCCCTTCGTCGGTCGGCGGCCGGCGCGATCGTTGCGATTCTCGCAGCAGTCGTGCTGGCCGCCGATCAGTTTGTGAAGTACCTCACGACCGAGAACCTGCCCCTTCAGGAGCCGGTGCCGGTGCTCGGTGAGTTCCTCCAGCTGTACTACGTGCGCAATCCCGGTGCGGCGTTCTCGCTCGGATCCGACGTCACGTGGATCTTCACGATCGCCCTCGCGGTGGTCGCGGGTGTGATCGTGTGGAAGGCCTTCGGTCTCCGTTCGCGTCTCTGGGCCATCGTGCTGGGCTGCCTCCTCGGAGGAGTCCTCGGCAACCTCACCGATCGCCTCTTCCGCGATCCGGGCTTTCCCATGGGCCACGTGGTCGACATGATCTCGATGCCGTGGATGATGCCCGCGATCTTCAACGTCGCCGACATCTTCATCGTCACCGGGATGATCTCGGTCGCGCTGCTCGTCGTGCTGGGGCTCCGTTTCGACGGAACCCGGGAACGCGACCACGCTCCCATCGAGACCGACGACGAAGCCGAGGCTGCGGCGTTGGCCGAGGATGCCGAGTCTGATGCGGCTCCTGCGCCTTCTCACCCGGATGCCTCGGCGCCCGATGGCGCCCCGGCTGCGGACGGGCGCTGAGATGGAATTCCGCACCCTCCCCGTTCCCGACGGATTGGACGGGACGCGCGTCGACGCGGCGCTCGCCAAGATGCTCGGCTTCTCGCGGACCTTCGCCGCCGAGGTCGCCGCGGCCGGCGGTGTGCGGGTCGATGGAATCACGCTCGACAAGTCCGATCGCCTGCGCGGCGGCGGCTGGCTCGAGGTGGAGTGGCAGCCCAAGGAGGAGCCGCGGATCATCCCGATCGCGGTTCCCGACCTCGGAATCGTCTACGACGACGACGACATCGTCGTCATCGACAAGCCCACCGGAGTCGCTGCCCACCCCTCGCTCGGGTGGGAGGGTCCGACTGTCGTCGGCGCTCTCGCGGCCGCGGGGTTCCGGGTGGCCACCAGCGGTGCTCCGGAGCGCCAGGGGATCGTTCATCGCCTGGATGTCGGCACCAGCGGGCTCATGGTCGTCGCCAAGAGCGAGACCGCGTACACAGCGCTGAAGCACGCGTTCAAAGAGCGGACGGTCGAGAAGATCTATCACGCCGTCGTCCAGGGGCACCCCGACCCGCTGTCCGGAACCATCGATGCGCCGATCGGTCGGCATCCGAATCACTCCTGGAAGTTCGCTGTCGTTCCGGACGGCAAGCCGTCGGTGACTCACTACGAGACACTCGAGGCTTTCCCGGGGGCGTCGCTGCTCGAGATCCACCTCGAGACAGGGCGGACGCATCAGATCCGCGTGCATATGGCCGCCCTGCGGCATCCGTGCGCCGGAGATCCTCTGTACGGCGCCGATCCGACGCTGTCGGCGAGACTCGGCCTGGCTCGCCAGTGGCTGCACGCGCACAAGCTCGCCTTCGCGCATCCGACGACGGGGGACTGGGTGCAGTTCGAGTCGCCGTACCCCGCAGATTTCGATCGTGCTCTGGAGATTCTGCGCGGCGAGTGATCGACTCGCAGCGCGTGTCGGCGGTCTGAGTCAGACTGTGCGCATGAACATCGAGGTTCTGCCTGCGACCGAATTCGACGACGTCGCCACTCTCGTCGGCCCGAAGAAGCCGACGTCGAACGTGTGCTTCTGCCTGAGCTATCGGATCGGCAGCGCAGAGAACAACGCGCTGCGCGGCGAGAAGCGGGCCGAGCGGGTGCGCGAGCTCTGTCGACTCGACCCGCCGCCCGGCGTGATCGCCTATCTCGATGACGAGCCCGTGGGCTGGGCGGCAGTGCATCCGCGCAGCGCGACGAGCTTCGCGCGCAACCGGCTGATCCCGCACGTCGACGATCTCGACGTGTGGTCCCTGTGGTGCATCCGTGTGCGCCCCGGGTACCGCAAGCAGGGCATCTCCCATGCACTGGTCGAGGGAGCCATCACGCATGCGATGAGGAGCGGAGCACCCGCGATCGAAGGGTATCCCGTCGACAATCGAGGCGAGAAGGTGAATCCGACGATGGCCTACGTCGGCACGAGACGGCTCTTCGAAAGAGCGGGATTCGCGAAGGCGGCGGACACCGGATCGACGCTCGACGGGTTCCCGCGCGTGCTGATGCGGCTCGATCTGCGGCAGCCGCGGACGAGATCCGAGAACGCGTGAACCCGACCGGGCGGCAGGGGCAATACATAGCGTGAGCACAGACAATGAGATCATCCGGCGGTCGCTGGGTCAGTACTTCGCGGACAGTCCGTCGGCTCCATGGGCCACTCCTGACGGCCATGAGCTTTCCGCGGCGCGGGTGGCGACGCTCGATGTCGGATGCCGAACGTAGACTCGAAGACATGGCATCCGACTCCTTCGTCCACCTGCACGTGCACAGCGAGTACTCGATGCTCGACGGGGCGGCGAAGATCGCGGCGATGACGCAGGCGGCGGCGGATTACGACATGCCGGCCATCGCCGTGACCGATCACGGCAATACATTCGCGGCGTTTGAGTTCTACAAGGCGGCGAATGCGGCAGGGGTCAAGCCCATCATCGGGCTCGAGGCCTACGTCACCCCCGGCACGCATCGCAGCGACAAGACGCGCGTGCAATGGGGCTCTCCGGATCAGAAGAGCGACGATGTCTCCGGTTCCGGCGCCTATACCCACATGACGATGTGGAGCGAGAGCACGCAGGGGATGCACAACCTGTTCCGCCTCAGCTCGCTGTCGAGCATGGAGGGCTACTACTTCAAGCCCCGCATGGACCGGGAGCTCCTGCAGACGTACGGCAAGGGCCTGATCGCCACCACCGGATGCCCCTCGGGTGAGATCCAGACGCGGTTGCGCCTCGGTCAGTACGACGCCGCACGTGCGGCGGCCGCGGAGTTCCAGGACCTCTTCGGCAAAGAGAACTATTTCGCCGAGATCATGGATCACGGGCTCTCCATCGAGCGCAGGGTGATGACCGACCTGATCCGGCTCGCCAAGGACCTGAACATCCCCCTTGTCGGCACGAACGACTCCCACTACACGCATCAGCACGAGGCCGACGCCCACGAGGCGCTGCTGTGCGTGCAGTCCGGCTCGACGCTCGACGACCCCAACCGGTTCAAGTTCGACGGCGACGGGTACTACATCAAGACCGCCGCAGAGATGCGTCAGCTGTTCCGCGATCACCCGGAGGCCTGCGACAACACGCTGCTCATCGCCGAGCGGTGCGAGGTCGAATTCAACACCGCCGCGAACTACATGCCGCGCTTCCCCGTCCCGGACGGCGAGACGGAGGACAGCTGGCTCATTAAAGAGGTCGAGGCCGGCCTCCACTACCGGTACCCGAGCGGCATCCCCGACAAGGTGCGCAAGCAGGCCGAGTACGAGACCGGCATCATCCTGCAGATGGGGTTCCCCGGCTACTTCCTCGTCGTCGCCGACTTCATCAACTGGGCGAAGGACAACGGCATCCGCGTGGGGCCGGGCCGTGGTTCGGGTGCCGGCTCGATGGTCGCGTACGCCATGAAGATCACCGACCTCGACCCCCTCGAGCACGGCCTGATCTTCGAGCGGTTCCTCAATCCCGACCGCGTCTCGATGCCCGACTTCGACGTCGACTTCGACGACCGTCGCCGTGGCGAGGTCATCGACTACGTGACCAGGAAGTACGGCTCCGAGCGCGTCGCTCAGATCGTCACCTACGGAACGATCAAGTCCAAGCAGGCGCTGAAGGACGCTGGGCGCGTGCTGGGCTTCCCCTTCAGCATGGGCGAGCGGCTGACCAAGGCGATGCCGCCGCCCGTCATGGGCAAGGACATGCCTCTGGACGGCATGTTCGACTCCGCGCACCCCCGCTACAAAGAGGCGAGCGAGTTCCGCGCGCTCATCGAGACGGATCCCGAGGCGAAGACGGTCTTCGACCGGGCTCTCGGTCTCGAGGGTCTGAAGCGGCAGTGGGGCGTGCACGCTGCCGGTGTGATCATGTCGTCCGAGCCGCTGCTCGACATCATCCCGATCATGCGACGCGAGCAGGACGGGCAGATCGTCACCCAGTTCGACTACCCGTCGTGCGAGTCGCTCGGCCTGATCAAGATGGACTTCCTGGGGCTCCGCAACCTCACGATCATCTCCGACGCTCTGGACAACATCCGCACCAACCGCGGCGAGGAGCTCGACCTGGAGCACCTGGCCCTGGATGACCGCGGCGCCTACGAGCTGCTCGGGCGTGGCGAATCGCTCGGCGTCTTCCAGCTCGACGGCGGACCGATGCGGTCGCTCATGCGACTGATGCGACCCGACAACTTCGGCGACATCTCAGCCCTCATCGCGCTGTACCGTCCGGGTCCGATGGGCGCGAACTCGCACACGAACTATGCGCTGCGCAAGAACGGGCAGCAGGCGATCACGCCCATCCACCCCGAATTCACCGAATCGCTCGCCGACATCCTCGATGAGTCCTACGGCCTGATCATCTATCAGGAGCAGGTGATGGCCATCGCTCAACGCGTGGCAGGGTTCTCGCTCGGTCAGGCCGACATCCTCCGCCGAGCGATGGGCAAGAAGAAGAAGTCCGAGCTCGACAAGCAGTTCGAGGGCTTCCAGGCCGGAATGCACGCGAACGGCTACTCCGACGGGGCCGTCAATGCGATCTGGGAGATCCTCCTCCCGTTCTCCGACTACGCCTTCAACAAAGCCCACTCGGCCGCCTACGGCGTCGTGTCGTACTGGACCGCGTACCTCAAGGCGCACTATCCCGCCGAGTACATGGCCGCACTGCTCACGAGTGTCGGCGACTCGAAAGACAAGATGGCGCTATACCTCAACGAGTGCCGTCGCATGGGCATCAAGGTCCTTCCGCCCGACGTCTCGGAATCCATCAACTACTTCGCGGCCGTCGGCGACGACATCCGATTCGGGCTCGGCGCCGTGCGCAACGTCGGCAGCAACGTCGTCGAGGGCATCATCAGTGCCCGCAAGGATGAACGATTCACCTCGTTCCATCACTTCCTCGAGAAGGTGCCGCTGCACGTCTCGAACAAGCGCACGGTGGAGTCCCTGATCAAGGCCGGCGCCTTCGATTCGATGGGCGATTCGCGCCGCGCGCTGCTCGAAGTCCACGAGGATGCCGTCGAGGCGGCGGTGGATCGCAAGCGGAACGAGGCACAGGGCGCCATCGGCTTCGACTTCGACAGTCTGTATGACGGAATGGAAGAGGCCCCGCCTGCGAAGGTGCCCGCGCGCCCGGAGTGGATCAAGAAGGACAAGCTCGCTTTCGAGAGGGAGATGCTCGGGCTGTACGTCTCTGACCACCCCCTCGCAGGTCTCGAAGTGCCGCTCGCGAAGCACGCCTCCATCTCGATCCACAACCTCATCAACTCGGAGGACATGCAGGACGGCGAGCAGGTCACGGTGGCCGGTCTCGTCACCAGCGTGCAGCATCGCGTCGCGAAGGCCAGCGGCAACCCGTACGGAATGATCACCGTCGAGGACTTCAACGGCGAGGTGACGGTCATGTTCATGGGCAAGACCTACACCGAGTTCCAGCACATCCTGCAGCAGGACTCGATCCTCGCGGTACGCGGAAGAGTGTCGAAGCGTGACGACGGGCTCAACCTGCATGCGCAGTCGGCGTTCGCGCCCGATGTCGGATCCTTCGACGCCGCCGGACCGCTCTCGCTCGTGCTCGCCGAGCAGAGGGCGACCGAGCGGGTGATGAACGAGCTCGCCGACGTGTTGCGCCGTCATAACGGAGACACCGAGGTGGTGCTGCGTGTGCACCGCGGCGGCACCGCGAAGGTCTTCGACGTGCCGATGCCGGTCAAGGTCTCGGCCGATCTGTTCGGAGATCTCAAATCCCTGCTCGGGCCGACCTGCCTGGGCTGAGCACCAGCGAAGCGCTGCCGCTCGATGGGTCCTCACGGGCGCACCGGGTAGTATCGGGACGCGTTCGGGTGCACGACGACACTTGCTGTGCACCGTGGCGAAAGGACCCTCCCCATGAGCACGGAATCACCCTTCCTGAACAGTGACGACGCGGATGCCGACCGGTCACCGCTGTCCCACGAGTCAGCTGGCGACGAAGACTTCACCGATGACGACGGGGTCCTCTACGACGATGAAGTGACGCCGGAGTACGGCATCCTCGGGTTCACCCTGCGGGAGCTGCTGATCGTCGGCGTGTGGCTGATCGCCTTCATCGTGTCGTTCTTCCCCTACGTCGGCGACTCGTCGATCTGGGGCGCCGGCATCCAGTGGGTCCTCCCGATCGGCGTTCCGACGGTCGCGGTGTTCCTGCTGATCCTCCGCCGGTTCTCCCCCGACGGCATCCGCCGGGTCGGTTCGCTGGGGATCGACCAGTTCGCCTCCGTGGCTTTCTCGGTCTCCGCCGTGTTCTGGCTCGGAGCCCTCTGGAACGCCGTCGCATTCGCGATCGAGTTCGGCGTTTTCGGGTTGCCCTGGAACGGCGTGGTTCAGCTTCTCGCTGCGCTCGCACTCGTCGTCCTCACGGTCTTCGCGCCGCTGGTACCCGGCCTCAAGGAAGACTTCCAGGGTCGACTCGTCACCCTCGCGCACCGCAACGCCAACCCGGTTCGGCCGGTGATCGCGCGTCCGCGTCCCGAGCCTGCGGCTCCGGCAGCCGATGCTCCCGTCGCCGCCGAGGCGGATGCGGGAGCGGACCATGCCGCGTCGCGCGATGTCACGCCTGACGTTCCCGCAGCCGCCGCTCCGTATGCCGCCGACGATGCGCGGGCCCCGTACGAGACGGGCGCCGCGCCGGTCGCGTACGCGGGAGACGCTGCACCCACCGCTCACGGGACGGATGCCGCGCCGAGCGCATACACGACAGCCCCGGCAGACGGGATCGACGTCGAACTGTCGCACGCGCAGGCGACGGATGAGGTCGCACGTCTTGATCTCGCCGAGCAGGTGCCGCTCTCCTCGCACGCCTCGGGCGGGGGAACCGGCACCGAGCAGACGACCTCCGACGAGGAGTACACCCCGGCCTACTCGCGCCGGTCGCGCGGTCAGGAACCCGAGATCGTGTCCGACACCGGAAGCATCGAGTCGCTTCTGGGAACGACCGCTCGCGACGTCTCGTCTCCCGAGACGACCGCGTTCCCTGCGGTGGAGGACGACTCGGACTTCGCAGCGACGGGCTCCCAGGATGCCTTCTCCGCCCCGCAGCCTTTCTGGGTGCTCGCTCCGACCGAGCGCGACGTGCACGACGAACGCGGCGAGGTCATCTTCCGGGTCGGGCCGAGCGCGTGGGCGCTCGTCATCGAAGACCGCGGCGGTGCCTACGTCATCCGACACGATGACGGGCGCATCGGCTACCTGCACGACATCGCAGACATCACGAAGGGCTGACCTGTGCGCACGATCGATCTGCGGGGGCGCACGCTCTCGCCGGCTGACATGCTCGCGGCCGTGCCGCGTGCCACCCAGGCACGAGCAGAGGCTCTCGACACCGCGGCACGCATCGTCGACGACGTCCGTGAGCGCGGTGAAGACGCCCTGCGTGAGCAGGCCGAACGCTTCGATCGCGTCTCCGGCCACGAGATCCGCGTGCCTGAGCGGCACATCGCAGAGGCCCTCGACACCCTTGCCCCCGAAGTCCGCGACGCACTCGAGGAGGCGATCCGCCGGGTGCGCATCGCGTCGGCAGCTCAGGTTCCCGGGCGCCAGGTGACGCGGCTCGGAGACGGTGCGACGATCACCCAGCGCTGGCAGCCCGTTCATCGCGCAGGGGTGTACATCCCCGGCGGCAAAGCGGTCTACCCCTCCAGCGTCATCATGAACGTCGTACCTGCTCAGGTCGCGGGAGTCGAGCAGATCGCGCTCGCATCACCTCCGCAGGAGGATCAGGGAGGCCGCGTCCACCCCACGATCCTCGCCGCTGCGGGTCTGCTCGGCATCACCGAGGTCTACGCGATCGGCGGGGCCGGCGCGATCGGCTCCTTCGCGCACGGGGTGGCCGGCATCGGGCTCGACCCGGTCGACGTCCTGTCCGGACCGGGAAACAACTACGTCGCTTCGGCGAAGCGCGCCGTGGCGGGTGTCGTCGGCACCGACTCCGAGGCGGGGGCCACCGAGATACTCGTCGTCGCGGATGCGGCAGCCGACCCGAGGCTCATCGCCGCTGACCTCGTCAGTCAGGCGGAGCACGATGAGCAGGCCTCGGCCGTGCTCGTCACCGACTCGCCTGAGCTCGCCGATCGCGTCGCCGTCGAGGTCGCGCGACAGGCAGGTGCGACCCGCCACGCGACACGTGTGGCTGCCGCTCTGGACGGTCCGCAGTCCGCGATCGTGCTCGTCGACGACCGCGCCATGGCGACGGCGTTCAGCAACGCCTACGCTCCCGAGCACCTGGAGCTGCACCTGGACGATGCCGAGGCCGCGGCAGACAGCTTCACCAGCGCAGGGGCCGTGTTCGTCGGAGACCACACCCCGGTGAGCCTGGGCGACTACATGGCGGGCAGCAACCACGTCCTTCCGACCGGGGGACAGGCGCGCTATGCGCCGGGACTCGGCGCGTATACCTTCCTGCGTCCGCAGCAGGTGATCTCCTACGATCGGGCGGCCCTCGCCGAGGTGCGTGCGGGAGTCGTCGCACTCGCCGAGACCGAGGTGCTGCCGGCGCACGGCGAAGCGATCGAAGCGCGTTTCACCGCGTAGGATCGGTCAGATGCATTGCCCCTTCTGCCGTCACTCGGACTCTCGCGTCATCGATTCCCGCACGAGCGATGACGGGCTCTCGATCAGGCGCCGACGACAGTGCCCTGAGTGCGGTGGTCGCTTCACGACCACAGAGACGGCCAGCCTCAATGTCATCAAGCGATCGGGCGTCATGGAGCCGTTCAGTCGCGAGAAGGTGATCTCCGGTGTCCGCAAGGCGTGTCAGGGGCGCCCCGTCACGGAGGCAGATCTGGCGGTCCTCGCTCAGCGGGTCGAAGAGGCGGTGCGGCAGACGGGCGTCTCGCAGCTCGACACCAACGAGATCGGGTTGGCGATCCTCGGGCCGCTGCGCGACCTCGACGAGGTCGCCTATCTGAGGTTCGCCAGCGTCTATCAGGCCTTCGACTCCCTCGAGGACTTCGAGAGCGCCATCACCGATCTGCGCGCCGACCACGTCAAGCCGGAGCCTGTCGACCGGTAATCTGGCAGGGATGTATCCGCTGCTCTTTCGCGCTGTCCTGTCGCGCTTCGACCCCGAGTTCGCCCACCACGCCGGCATGGCGGTGATCCGTGTGCTCGGAGTGCCGCCGTTCTCCTGGGCGACGCGTGCACTGACGAAGCCGGACCCGTCGCTGCGGGTCGACGCCCTGGGACTGAAGTTCTCCTCGCCGTTCGGCATCGCCGCCGGGTTCGACAAGAACGCCGTGGGCGTTCGCGGTCTCGCTGCACTCGGCTTCGGCCACGTCGAGGTCGGCACCGTCACCGCGATCCCGCAGGAGGGCAACCCGAAGCCCCGACTGTTCCGACTGATCGCCGATCGCGCGGTCATCAACCGCATGGGATTCAACAACGAGGGTGCGGACGCCGCAGCTCGGCGCCTCGCACGACTGCGGCGGGGAGCACCGGACACGGTGATCGGCGTGAACATCGGCAAGAGCCGCGTCGTCGACGTCGAGGATGCCACGGCCGACTACGTCGCCTCGGCGAGCAGGCTCGCGCCGCTCGCCGACTACCTGGCCGTCAACGTCTCGTCCCCGAACACCCCGGGCCTTCGGGGCCTTCAGGCGGTCGAGACACTGGCTCCGCTGCTCAGGGCGGTGCGAGCGGCATCCGGCGCGACTCCACTGCTCGTCAAGATCGCCCCCGACCTGGCCGACGACGAGATCGCCGCCATCGCGAAGCTCGCGGTCGACGAAGGCCTCGCCGGAATCATCGCGCACAACACGACGATCAGCAGGGACGGCCTCGCCACGGACGCGGCGACGGTCGAGAGCATCGGGGCCGGGGGTCTCTCGGGCGCCCCCCTCAAGGAGCGCTCACTGCAGGTGCTGCGTCTCGTGCGCGCGACGGTGCCCGCGGAGTTCTGTGTCATCGCCGTCGGGGGAGTGGAGACGCCCACCGATGTGCAGGAGCGACTCGAAGCCGGTGCGACGCTCGTGCAGGGCTACACGGCGTTCCTGTACCGCGGTCCGTTCTGGGGTCGCGAGATCAATCGGGGCCTCGTCGCGGGCTGAACCCCAACGCAACGAACGAGAGAGGCGGCGCACCGACACATAATACAAAAGAGACAGATCGTGCAGCAA
>NZ_JBFBGY010000007.1:0-95599 GCF_040684875.1 Microbacterium sp. NPDC089320 | reverse complement strand
CGAGGCGCCTCTCTCGTCGATACTGGGATCAGGCGGGGTAGTCGCCGCGCTTGACCTGCGGCTTGGGCAGGCGCATGAAACGCATCTGCAGCGACCGCATCGCGGCGTACCAGCCGAGACCGCGTTCCATGCGATCCTTGCCGAACTTCGCGGCGATCTTGCGCTTGACGCGCATTCCCAACAGCACCATGCCGCCGATCGCGAGGATCAGGTAGGCCATCATCACGAGGTACGCCCAACCGGCGATGGCGAAACCGCCGATCGCGAGATTGGCCGGGAGGAGCGAGATCAGGATGACCAGCACCATGACGCCCATCACGAATTCGGCAGGGTGCCAGCCGGCGTCCACGTAGTCGCGGACCCAGCGGCGCTGCGGCCCCTTGTCGCGAGCCGGAAGGTACTTCTCCTCGCCGGCAGCCAGGCCGGCCTGAGCGCGGTTGCGGCGTTCGTTCAGCTCGGCGCGAGCCGCAGCCTTGGCCTCCTTGGTGTTCGCGACCAGAGGTCGGCGACGGGCAGCCTCCTGCTCGGCCCGGGTCGGCGTCGCGCGTCCCTTGCCCGACGCGGTCGTCTCGGCGGCGGGGTCGTCGTTCGTCGAAGGGGGGACAGGGGTAGTGGCCACGAGGTTCCTCGGTTCAGTGAAGGCGGATCACCTTAAGATTACTCGCATGACATCTCCTGCCCAGTCCGGTGACCAGAATCTCTCCAGCGAACGCGAGCCGGCCGTCCTCGAGGCTGCTGCCACAGGGTTTCCGGCTGCGCTGAGCGACCTGGGCGCACTCGTCCGCATCCCCGGAATGGCATGGCCCGCGTTCGACCAGACGCAGCTCGAACGCAGCGCCGACGCTGTCGCCGCGCTCGCGTCCGCCACCGGCGTCTTCGACGAGGTGCGCGTGCTGCGCGCCGCGATCCCCGGCACCGACGAGCACGGGCAGCCTGCCGTGCTCGCGACGCGTGCGGCGCGCAACGGCAAGCCGACGATCCTGCTCTACGCGCATCACGACGTGCAGCCTCCCGGCGACAACGCGCTGTGGGAGACTCCGCCGTTCGAGCCCACGGTGCGCGACGGGCGCCTGTACGGACGCGGCGCCGCCGACGACAAGGCGGGGATCATGGCCCACATCGCGTCGATCCGCGCCGTGGCCGAGGTCATCGGCGACGACCTCGAGCTGGGCATCGCCATGTTCATCGAGGGTGAGGAGGAGTACGGATCGCGTTCCTTCGCGCAGTTCCTCTCCGACAACAAGGAAGCTCTCCGGGCGGACGCGATCGTCGTCGCCGACTCGGGCAACTGGGATTCGGTCACCCCGGGCCTCACGGTGTCGCTCCGCGGCAACGCGCGCTTCACCGTGCGCGTGCGCACGCTCGATCACGCATCCCACTCGGGCATGTTCGGTGGAGCGGTTCCCGACGCCATGATGGCCACGGTCAGGATGCTCGCCACGCTGTGGAACGAGGACGGCTCGGTGGCGGTTGCGGGAATGACCGAGCGCGACGCGCCGACGCCGGACTACACCGAGGAGACGCTCCGCGACGAAGCCGGCCTTCTGCCCGGCACGTCTCCGATCGGCGGTGGCACCATCCTCAGCCGGATCTGGAACAAGCCGGCGGTCACCGTCATCGGCATCGATGCCACGAGCGTCGAGGCGGCGTCGAACACGCTTCTTCCCGAGGTGACTGTCGTCGTGAGCGCGCGCGTCGCGCCCGGCCAGACGGGGGAGGAGGCGTACGCCGCTCTCGAGGCGCACCTGCGTGAGAACGCCCCGTTCGGCGCGGAGCTGACCTTCACCGACGTCGATCTGGGGAACGGCTTCCTCGTCGACACGAGCGGCTGGGCGGTCGCGCTCACCCGCGATGCGATGCATTCCGGGTACGGCGTGGCGCCCGTGGATCTCGGCGTCGGCGGTTCCATCCCGTTCATCGCCGACCTGGTGCGTGAGTTCCCCGAGGCGCAGATCCTCGTGACCGGCGTCGAGGACCCGCACTCCCGTGCCCACAGCCCGAACGAATCACTGCACCTCGACACGTTCCGTCACGCCGTCGCGACCGAGGCTCTGCTGCTCTCGCGCATGAACGACATCATCATCTGAGCCTCATCCGCGAGCCTGAGGGTAAAATCGAGATACCAGCCGTGCGAGCGCGGCCCGTCCCAAGGAGCGACATGAGCGACACCACACTGACCTCAGCAGAGACCACCCAGGCGCACGGCGTGAAGCTGACCGATGCCGCGGCCACGAAGGTCAAGAACCTCCTCGAGCAGGAGGGCCGCGACGATCTGCGCCTGCGCGTCGCCGTCCAGCCCGGCGGATGCTCCGGCCTGATCTACCAGCTGTACTTCGACGAGCGATTCCTCGAGGGCGACGAGACCGTCGACTTCGACGGCGTCGAGGTCATCATCGACAACATGAGCGTTCCGTACCTCGACGGCGCCTCGATCGACTTCAAGGACACGATCTCGGAGCAGGGCTTCACGATCGACAACCCCAACGCCGCTGGCAGCTGCGCCTGCGGAGACAGCTTCCACTGATCCGAACCCTCGCGCCAACCTGCGTGGTTGGCATGAATCAGGTGTGAGGTTGCCCTAGACTTGGGTGTGCCCTGTCCGCAATCTGAAAGGTGCATCGTGCCCTCGAAACGCCGCCTTCGTTGGGCCGCTCTCCCCCTGGGAGTAGCGGCAGCCGTGGCCCTGGCGGGATGTACTGCCACCGAGCTGAACGGTTACCTCCCGGGCTTCGTGGAGGGTGAGCCTGCAGCCACCAACCAGACCGAGCGCGTGTCGTCTCTCTGGGTCAACTCCTGGATCGTCCTCCTCGCCGTCGGCGTGATCACCTGGGGCCTCATGGCCTGGGCCGCGATCGCGTACCGGCGCCGCAAGGGCCAGACCGGGCTCCCCGTGCAGATGCGCTACAACATGCCGATCGAGATCTTCTACACGGTCGTGCCGCTGATCCTCGTGCTGGGCATGTTCTTCTTCACCGCCCGTGATCAGGCCGCGATCGAGACGAAATGGGATGAGCCCGACGTCGAGATCACGGCCATCGCCAAGCAGTGGGCGTGGGACTTCCAGTACGACGGCGAAGAGGAGGACAACTCCGACGCCGTCTGGACCATGGGAATCCAGGCTCAGCCTGATGCCGACGGAACCATCGACCAGTCCCAGCTCCCCACGCTGGTGCTGCCGGTCGACCAGAAGGTGACGATCAACCTGCAGTCCCGCGACGTCATCCACTCGTTCTGGATCATCGACTTCCTCTACAAGAAGGACATGTACATCGGGAAGGACAACTCCTGGTCCTTCATTCCGACCCGAGTCGGCGAGTACGCCGGCAAGTGCGCCGAGCTGTGCGGCGAGTACCACTCGATGATGCTCTTCAACGTCAAGGTCGTCGAGCAGGACGAGTACGACGCCTACCTCCAGACTCTCGAGGAGGAAGGCAACACGGGAGACATCACGGACGCGTACGACCGTCTGTCGAACTACCCGGGGACCACCGCCCCGACCTCCGAGGAAGGAGAGGAGTAAGCCATGTCGACCACAGAAGCCCCCCGCACCGACGAGGCCCCTCGCTCTCGACCCACCACCCTGCCCGCACGACAGGCCGCTCTGATGAGCTCGTCCCGTGTCGAGCAGAAGGGCAACATCGTCGTCAAGTGGATCACCTCCACCGACCACAAGACGATCGGGTACATGTACCTCATCGCCTCGGTGCTGTTCTTCCTCCTCGGCGGCGTGATGGCCCTCGTCATCCGTGCCGAGCTGTTCGCTCCGGGAATGCAGATCATCCCGACCAAAGAGCAGTACAACCAGCTCTTCACGATGCACGGCACGATCATGCTGCTCATGTTCGCGACCCCGCTGTTCGCCGGGTTCGCCAACGCGATCCTGCCGCTCCAGCTCGGCGCACCGGACGTCGCGTTCCCGCGTCTGAACGCCTTCGCCTTCTGGCTCTTCCTCTTCGGCTCGACGATCGCCGTAGCCGGCTTCCTCACCCCGCAGGGTGCGGCGTCGTTCGGCTGGTTCGCCTACCAGCCGCTCGCCAGTGCCTCCTTCTCGCCGGGTGCCGGAGGAAACCTCTGGATGCTGGGTCTCGGCATCTCGGGCTTCGGAACCATCCTCGGTGCGGTGAACTTCATCACCACGGTGATCACGATGCGCGCTCCGGGTATGACGATGTGGCGCATGCCGATCTTCTCCTGGAACACGCTCATCACGAGCCTCCTCATCCTGATGGCCTTCCCGGTGCTCGCCGCCGCGATCTTCGCCGCCGGCGCCGACCGCGTCCTGGGCGCTCACATCTACGACCCGCAGAACGGTGGCGTCCTTCTCTGGCAGCACCTGTTCTGGTTCTTCGGTCACCCTGAGGTCTACATCATCGCGCTGCCGTTCTTCGGCATCGTCTCGGAGATCTTCCCCGTCTTCAGCCGCAAGCCGATCTTCGGATACAAGACCCTCGTCTACGCGACGATCGCGATCGCTGCCCTGTCCGTCGCCGTGTGGGCTCACCACATGTACGTGACCGGTTCGGTGCTGCTGCCGTTCTTCGCCCTCATGACAATGCTCATCGCGGTGCCGACGGGTGTGAAGATCTTCAACTGGATCGGCACGCTCTGGCGTGGATCGGTGACCTTCGAGACGCCGATGGTGTTCGCACTCGGCTTCCTGGTCTCGTTCGTCTTCGGCGGTCTGACCGGTGTCATCCTCGCGGCTCCGCCGCTGGACTTCCACCTGTCCGACTCGTACTTCGTCGTCGCTCACTTCCACTACGTCGTCTTCGGCACCGTCGTGTTCGCGATGTTCGCCGGGTTCTACTTCTGGTGGCCGAAGTGGACCGGACGCATGCTGAACGAGCGCCTCGGCTACGTGCACTTCTGGATGCTGTTCATCGGCTTCCACATGACGTTCCTCATCCAGCACTGGCTGGGCGTCGACGGCATGGTGCGCCGCTACGCGGACTACTCGCCGGAAGACGGATGGACGTGGGGCAACCAGGTCTCGACCATCGGCGCGATCATCCTCGGTGCATCGATGCTGCCGTTCTTCCTGAACGTCTGGATCACGGCTCGCAAGGCGCCCAAGGTCACGGTCAACGACCCGTGGGGTTACGGTTCCTCGCTCGAGTGGGCGACGTCCTGCCCGCCGCCGCGTCATAACTTCACATCGATCCCGCGTATCCGCAGCGAGCGTCCTGCGTTCGACCTGAACCACCCCGAGGCGGCGGAGTTCACTCCTGCCGCACCCGGCGAGCGAGAGGGCCACTGAGCCATGCGCGACAACGTCATCCTCTGGTGGGTCCTGACCGCCTTCTTCGCCCTTGTCGGCGTTGTCTACACGGGCTGGCACATCCTCGCCACCCCGTCGGACAACTTCGCCGCACGGATCGAGTGGGTCGGCACTGTGGCACTGTTCTTCGCCGCCTTCATGGGCGCGATGATCGCGTTCTACCTCGACCGCACGCACAAGGCTCAGAACGGCGAGCTTCCTGAGGACATCCTCACGAGCGACATCGACGACGGCGACCCCGAGCTCGGCGAGTTCAGCCCCTGGTCGTGGTGGCCGATCGTCCTCGCGGGTTCCGCCGGCGTCTTCGTCGTCGGACTGGCCGTAGGCCACTTCCTCCTGCCGATCGGTCTGTCGATCTTCGTCGTCGCGATCGTCGGATGGGTGTACGAGTACTACCGCGGCAACTTCGCCCGCTGATCCGCACGTCGAAAGCCCCTGGGAATCGTTTCCCAGGGGCTTTCTGCATGTCCGCGCCTATGCGCGTGTACGGACCCGGGCGATCCCGGTCAGGACGTCGACAGGCCGGCGGTGCACCCCGTCGGCGTCCTCCACGGGATAGCCCTCGCGGACCCAGTACTCGAAACCGCCGATCATCTCTCGAACGTCGTATCCGAGCTTTGCGAACTCGAGAGCCCCCTTGGCGCCGGCGTTGCACCCCGGGCTCCAGCAATAGACCACGACGGCGGCCTCGGCAGGGATCTCGGCGGGAGCGCGACTCACGATCTCGCTGTAATGCATGTGCACAGCCCCTGCGACGCGCCCCTGCGCCCACGCCTCGTCGGAACGAACATCGATGACGACGACGTCCTCTCCGGCCCGCAGAGCGGCGTACACGTCGCTCGCGTCGGTCTCGTAGGTGAGTTTGGCGGCGTAGTAGTCAGCGCGATCGATCATCTCCTCAGCCTAAGGAGCACGGTCAGCTCACGCCGTCGTCATCAGGACGACGAGGGACGGGATTCCGCCAATATGAGACCGAGGGATCAGAGTTCCGTTGTCATCTGGACACGTCGTCCGTATCGGTCGAGGCCGAGCGAGCTCTCCGTGTCGACGAGACCCCTCTGGAACGGTGTTTCCGGGATGCTTTCGAGAAACCCGCAGGATGAGTAGAAGGGCGCGTTCCAGGGGATCTCGGCATAGGTGCGCAGAGTCATGCGCGTGTATCCGCGGGCGCGCGCCTCATCGAGTGCGGCGCTGACGAGTCGGCGTCCGAACCCCCGACGTCCGGCGGCAGGAAGAACGGACAGCTGCTCCAGGTGCGCATGGCCGTCGGCGTCCAGAACGTGCACGAAGCCCACGGGGGAGGAGCCGACTGCCTCTTCGATGACGAGAACGAAGCCCGTGCCTGCGAGGCGTTCCGTTCCGTTCGCCGCCGGTGGCCAGTCAGACGCCCCCAGGCTGTCGATCAGGAGCGCATCGGCCTGCGTCTCGATGGAGCACAGAGCCTCTGCATCGGCGGTGGTGGCCGGTCTGATCACCGCGCTCATCGTGCGTCCTCCGGGATCGCAGCGATCGCTTCGATCTCGACGAGTTGCCGGTCGTACCCCAGCACGGTGACGCCCATGAGTGTGCTCGGCACGTCATGGCCGGCGAACGCCGCATGGACGACGTCCCACGCCGTGACCAGATCTGCCTGAGACGACGAGGCCACGAGCACCCGGGTGCTGATGACATCGGTCAGGGCCGCACCACTCGCGCGAAGCGCGATCTCGAGCGTCTCGACGCAACGTGCCGCCTGCGCGGCGTAGTCTCGGGGCGCTGTGGTCGTGCCGTCGTCCTCGAGCGGGCATGCGCCCGCGAGGAAGACGAGTCGGGTGCCGGCGGGGGCGGTCGCCGCGTGCGCATAGGGGGCGGCTGCGAGGTCGACGGATCGGATGAGTTGGACTGCGGAGCTCATGTCATGATCCTTTCAGCTCTCCTTGGGAGCCTCCCGGACATGAAGAAGGCCCTGTCCGCGACGGACAGGGCCTTCTTCGGGGAGCGCCGACGTTACTCGTCGTCCTCCGACTTCTTGCGAGGCTTCTTCACCGGCTCGGTCGCGATGACCGTGCTGGGGGTGTTCGGCGTCTCGTCGACGTGCGTCTCGCTGACGGTGAGCGGTGCGTCCGGGAATCCTGCGCGCTCGTGAGCACCCTGAATCTCGGCGGCCTCGGTCTCATCGTTCTGAGCGGTGACGTGGTGCTGGTGAGCGTCCGCAGCCTCGACCTCTGCCTGCGTGAGAGGCGCGAGACGGTCTTCGTAGAACCAGCGCGAGATCGAGGAGCGGAGGTTCTCCGTCCACGAGATGCGGCCCTTCGCGTTCGGACGCACGACCAGAGGCTCGTAGTTGTCGACGTCGATGAGCTTCCAACGGTCGTACGTGTCGACCGGCTGGTGCACCTCGATGAACTCGCCGCCGGGGAGGCGGACGATTCGACCGGACTCGAATCCGTGCAGCACGATCTCGCGGTCCTTCTTCTGCAGGGCGAGCGCGATGCGCTTGGCGACGAAGTAGCCGAGCACCGGGCCGATGAAGAGCAGCGCCTGGAGAGTGTGGATGACACCCTCCATCGTGAGCATGAAGTGCGTGGCGATCAGGTCGGACGATGCTGCTGCCCACAGGACGGCGTAGAAGATCACGCCGGCGACGCCGATGGCGGTGCGGGTGGCCGCGTTGCGCGGACGCTGAGCGATGTGGTGCTCGCGCTTGTCTCCTGTGATCCACGCCTCGATGAAGGGGTAGATCGCGACGAGCACGATGAACAGCCCGAGTACGACGAGCGGCAGCAGGATTCCGAACGACCAGGTGCGATCGAGGAAGACAACGTCGAGGTTGGACGGAGCGAGGCGCAGAGCACCGTCCGCGAATCCGATGTACCAGTCAGGCTGCGTACCGGCGGAGACGGGGGAGGGGTCGTACGGTCCGTAGTTCCAGATCGGGTTGATCTGGAAGAAGGTCGCGATCAGCACGATCGTGCCGAAGACGATGAACAGGTATCCGCCCATCTTCGACATGTAGACCGGCATCATCGGGTAGCCCACGACGTTGTCGTTCGTGCGGCCGGGGCCGGCGAACTGCGTGTGCTTGTTGACGATCATCAGCATGAGGTGGACGGCGATCAGGCCGATCACCAGCAGCGGAAGCAGCAGGATGTGCAGCGTGTACAGGCGGCCCACGATGTCGGTGCCGGGGAACTCGCCGCCGAAGAGGAGGAACGAGGTCCAGGTTCCGATCAGCGGGATGCCCTTGATCATGCCGTCGATGATGCGGAGACCGTTACCCGAGAGCAGGTCGTCGGGGAGCGAGTATCCGGTGAAGCCCTCGGCCATCGCGAGGACGAACAGCACGAAGCCGATCACCCAGTTGAGCTCGCGGGGCTTGCGGAATGCGCCGGTGAAGAAGACGCGCAGCATGTGCACGCCGATTCCCGCGACGAAGACGAGCGCGGCCCAGTGGTGGATCTGGCGGACCAGGAGGCCACCGCGGAGGTCGAACGAGATGTGCAGCGACGACTCGAGAGCAGCCGACATCTCGATGCCGCGCATGGGTGCGTAGGCGCCGGTGTAGTGCGTCTCCACCATCGAGGCCTGGAAGAAGAACGTCAGGAAGGTTCCGGAGAGGAACACGACCACGAAGCTCCAGAGCGCGATCTCGCCGAGCATGAAGGACCAGTGGTCGGGGAAGATCTTGCGACCGAGCTCCTTGATGAAGCCGGAGATGCTGGTGCGCTCATCGATGTAGTTCGACGCGGCGCCGACGAATCGGCCGCCGAGAGGCGCCTTGTTGTCCTTGTCCTCTTTGGACAGCGTTGCGGTGCTCAATGGCGCTCCCAGAAGCTCGGGCCGACGGGCTCGGTGAAGTCACTGCGTGCGACGAGGTAGCCCTCGTCGTCGACGGTGATGGGCAGCTGCGGCAGCGGGCGCGCGGCCGGTCCGAAGATGACCTTGGCGTGATCCGTGACGTCGAACTGCGACTGGTGGCAGGGGCAGAGGAGGTGGTGGGTCTGCTGCTCGTACAATGCCACCGGGCATCCGACGTGCGTGCAGACCTTCGAGTACGCGACGATGCCGTCGTACGACCAGTCCTTGCGGTCTTCGGCCTCGATGAGCTGCTCGGGGCGCAGACGCATCATCAGGACGATGGCCTTCGCCTTCTCCTCGAGGTAGCCGTCGTGGTGGCTGAGCTCGGCGAGGTCCTCGGGGATCACGTGGAACGCGGATCCGAGAGTCACGTCCGCTGCGCGGATGGGCGTGCCGTCGGGGTCGCGGACGAGCCGCTGACCCTTCTCCCACATGGTGTGCTTCAGCAGCGTCACCGGGTCGCCGGCTGTCGGGTCATCGGGAGTGCTGTGCGGAGCGAGGCCGCGGAAGAGGGTGACTCCGGGGATGATCGAGGCCACGATCGCCGCGAACAGCGAGTTGCGGATCATCGTGCGTCGTCCGAAACCGGACTCCTCGTTCGCCGCGGCGAACGCCTCGACGACGGCCTCTCGGGTCGAGTCCTTGCCCCGGGTGGGGTGACGGTGCTCGATGTGCTCCTTGTCGCTCATCAGCGCCTTGGACCAGTGGATCGCCCCGATGCCGATCGAGAGCAGTGCGAGTGCGATGCCCAGACCGATGAAGAGGTTGTTCTGACGGATGTCGATGAGCGCGCCGCTCTCGATGGGGAAGAGCATGTAGGCGGCGACCGCCCAGATGCTTCCCGCCAGCGAGAGATAGAACAGCGTGTAGACCGTGCGCTCTGCAGCCTTCTCAGCGCGCGGGTCCTTGTCGGTCATCCGCGCGCGGTGCGGCGGCAGCCCCGGGTTCTGCACGGGATCGCTGACTGCGACACCCAGCCCCGGAGAGGGCTGGTAGGCCCTGTCAAGAGCCTGCGAGTCGTCGTCGTGTGCCATGGTGCTCCTCGTACGTTCCTCTTCGATGAATAAGCGTCAGTTGGACTTCGCCGTGATCCACACGGTGATGGCGACGAGCGCGCCGATGCCGAAGATCCAGACGAACAGGCCCTCGGAGACGGGACCGAGCGAACCGAGCGAGAAACCGCCGATCTGCACGGACTGCTGCTGGTAGAGCAGAGCCGAGATGATGTCGCGCTTGTCTTCGTCCGACAGGTTCATGTCGCCGAAGACGGGCATGTTCTGGGGGCCGGTGACCATGGCCGCGTACATGTGCAGCGCGCTGGTCTCGGTCAGTGCGGGGGCGTACTTGCCCTCCGTGAGTGCTCCTCCGGCTGCTGCCACGTTGTGGCACATCGCGCAGTTGACGCGGAACAGCTCGGCGCCGTTGGCCACGTCACCCTCTCCGTCGAGGATGTGCTCCTCGGGGAAGGTGGGGCCGGGCGCGGAGTCCTGCACGAAGGAGGAGATCGCGAGGATCTGCTCCTCGGTGAACTGCGGCTCCTTCTGAGGCGCCTGCGGTCCCTGCATCTGCAGAGGCATGCGACCGGTCGACATCTGGAACTCGACCGCGAGTTCGCCGACGCCGTAGAGGCTCGGTCCGTTCGGCGTGCCCTGCAGGTCGAGACCGTGGCAGGTCGCGCAGTTGGCCGTGAACAGCTTCTCGCCGTCCTCGACCGTGAGCGTGCTCGCCGCAGTGGTCTGGGTGTCGGTCGCAGCGAAGGCTGCGGACGTCCCGGCGTACACGGCGCCGGTGATCATGAGGCCTGCTCCGATGAGGGCTGCCGCAGCCAGTGGGCTGCGACGGCCAGTCGAACGGCGCTTCTTCTCTCGTGCCATCTCGGGGATCAGCTCCGCTCTTATTTCAGGAAGTAGATAACGACGAACAGCACGATCCAGACGACGTCGACGAAGTGCCAGTAGTAGGACACCACGATCGAGGAGGTCGCCTCCTTGTGCCGGAAATTCTTGACGGCGTATGCACGGCCGATGACGAGGAGGAAGGCGATCAGGCCGCCCGTGACGTGCAGGGCGTGGAAGCCGGTCGTCAGGTAGAACGCGGAAGCGTACGAGTCCGCGCTGATCGGCATGCCCTCTGCGACGAGCTGTGCGTATTCCCACACCTGGCCGGAGACGAAGATCGCGCCCAGCGCGAAGGTGAGGAAGAACCACTCGACCATGCCCCAGCCGAACAGGCGACGGCGGCCGGCGCCGTTCTTCTGTCCCTTGGCGATGCGGTAGGGCTGCAGGTCCTCAGCCGCGAACACGCCCATCTGGCACGTGAAGGACGAGAGCACGAGGATCGCCGTGTTCACGAACGCGAACGGGACGTTCAGCAGTTCGGTGCGGTCGGCCCAGAGCTCGGGGGAGGTGCTGCGGAGCGTGAAGTAGATCGCGAAGAGTCCCGCGAAGAACATCACCTCGCTGCCGAGCCACACAATGGTGCCGACAGCTACCGGGTTGGGGCGCTTGATCGTTCTTGCCGCCGGGGCATACGTCGCTGAGGTCGTCACCCTTCCATTATGGCCGATCCGCGAGCGCGATTCTCGCACCGGAGGCTCCGGTTTCGCCCGCGATCGACTTAGGGGACCCTAAGAGAACACTGCGAATCCTCGGTGAATCCGCGGGAAACGAGGGATGATTCGTCCTCGACGCCCGGTTCGGAAGAGTCTGCACGAATTCCCGCGCCGATAGGATCGCACACATGGCTGATTCTCTGACCTGGTCCGACGTGCTCACCACTCTTCTGGAGCGTCGTGACCTCAGCGTCTGGGAATCGACCTGGGCCATGCGCCAGATCATGCGCGGCGACGTGACTCAGGCGCAGCTCGCGGGCTTCCTCGTCGCGCTCCGAGCCAAAGGCGAGACGATCGACGAGATCGTCGGCTTCCGCGACGCGATCCTCGAAGCGGCGGTGCCGCTGCCCGTGTCGCCCGACGTCCTCGACATCGTCGGAACCGGCGGCGACCGGGTCGGCACCGTCAATGTGTCGACGACCGCGGCGGTCATCATCGGCGCGACCGGGATCCCGGTCGTCAAGCACGGCAACCGTGCGGCGAGCTCGTCCTCGGGTTCATCCGACGTGCTGAGTGCTCTGGGCCTCGAGCTCACCCTCGATCCAGCGGCCGTCTCGTCGATCCTCGACCGGACGGGCATCACCTTCGCGTGGGCGGGCGCCTTCCATCCCGGATTCAAGCACGCCGGTGCCGTCCGTGCGGAGCTCGGCGTCCCCACCGTCTTCAACATGCTCGGTCCGCTCTGCAATCCCGCGCGCGCCGAGGCCAATGCCGTCGGTGTGGCGCAGCTCGAACGCGTCCCCCTCATCACGGGAGTGTTCCGCACTCGGGGAGCCACGGCCCTGGTGTTCCGCGGCGATGACGGACTCGACGAGCTGACCACCACTGGGCACAGTCGCATCTGGGAGGTCACTCGGGGCGACATCCACGAGCACGACCTCGACCCTCGCGATCTCGGCATCCCGATCGCAGACCTCGAAGACCTGATCGGTGGGACGCCGGACCACAATGCGGCGGTGCTGCGCAGGACGCTCGAGGGCGAGCGGGGCGCGGTGCGGGACATCGTCCTGCTCAACGCGGCGGCCGGGATCGTGGCCTTCGAGCTGTCCCAGGACGCGACGCAGGTGCAGCGGCCGATCCTCGAGCGGCTCCGCGAAGGGTACGAACGGGCGGCCGCCGCTGTCGACGACGGTCGGGCCAGGGCGAAGCTCGACGAGTGGATCGGCGTGAGCCGCGAACTCGCATCCGTATAGGAGATGTGATGGACCCGATAGCCGCCCTGCTCGAGATCGCGTCGCTGCTCGAGCGCGAACGCGCGTCTCGCTATCGGGCCAAGGCTTTCCGTCAGGCCGCCGCGACCCTGCAGCAGCTGCCCGCGGATGTGCGCTCGGATCCGACGAGGCTGCGGGCGGCGAAGGGCATCGGAGAGTCGACCTTCGCCGTGATCCGACAGGCGCAGAGCGGAGAGGTCCCCGACTATCTCGTGGAGCTCCGCGGCGACGTGGAGCCGGAGCGCGTGTCGGCGCTGAGGGCGAAGCTCCGCGGAGACCTGCACGCGCACACGGAGTGGTCGGACGGAACGACGCCGATCGGTGTCATGGCGGCAGCCGCGCGCGCTCTCGGCCACGAATACCAGGCGATCACGGACCATTCCCCACGCCTGCGCGTCGCCCGCGGACTCTCGGCGGAGCGACTGCGAGAGCAGGTGCCGCTCGTGAGGGCGCAATCGTCGGACGGTTTCACGCTCCTGGCCGGCATCGAGGTCGACATCCTCGAAGACGGCGCGCTGGATCAGGAGGATGCTCTGCTCGGCGAGCTCGACATCGTGGTCGCATCCGTCCACTCGAAACTGCGGATGGACGCGCGACCCATGACCGCCCGGATGATCGCCGCCGTGACGCACCCGCGCGTGAACGTGCTCGGGCACTGCACCGGTCGGCTCGTGCAGGGGGAGAGAGGCACGCGGCCGGAGTCGCAGTTCGACGCCCGTGCCGTCTTCGCCGCATGCGCCGAGAACGGAGTCGCGGTGGAGATCAACTCGCGACCTGAGCGTCAGGACCCGCCTGACGATCTGATCGCGATCGCCCTCGAGGCCGGCTGCCTCTTCTCGATCGACTCGGATGCGCACGCACCGGGCCAGCTCTCGCTCCTCGACCACGGCGCCGAGCGCGCAGAGCGGGCGGGGGTGCCCGCGTCGCGCATCGTCACGACCTGGGGTCTCGACCGGCTGCTCGCCTGGGCGAGCTGAGTCAGGCGTCGATCGTCGCGAGGGCGGCGACGGCGCGAGCCATCGAGCTGCCGAGGTTCCACCTCTCCGCGAGGGCGGTCGCGGCGTCCGCTTCGGCCGGGTCGAGCGGTCGCAGCGCGTCGCCCGGCACGGTGATCGGGAGGTCGGTCGCGACCGCGACGACGGTCGGTGCGACCTCCAGGTAGGGCGCGGCCGCGAGCACCTTCGATCGGACCCCGGCGCTCATGCCCTCCCCGGCTTCGGCCGCCGCGCGGATGCCCTGGAGATCGCCGTGAGCCTGCAGGAGAGTCGCCGCGGTCTTCTCGCCGACGCCTGCCACGCCCGGCAGCCCGTCGGACGCGTCGCCGCGCATCGTTGCGAAGTCGGCGTACTGGCTCGGGAGCACGCCGTACTTCGCGACGACCACGGCATCCGTGACGATCTCGAGATTGCTCATGCCCCGTGCCGTATAGATGACTCGCACGTCTCTCGCGTCGTCGACGAGCTGGAAGAGGTCTCGATCACCCGTGACGATGTCGACCGGCATGGTCGCGAGCGTCGCGAGAGTGCCGATCACGTCGTCCGCCTCGTGCTCGGCCACACCGATGATCGGGATGCCCAGAACGCCGAGCGTCTCGCGGATGAGCGGGATCTGCGCCTCGAGCGGGTCGGGGACCTCTTCGACATCGGGGCCCGCGGGCACGACCTCGACGACGCGGTGAGCCTTATAGCTGGGGATCAGGTCGACCCTCCACTGAGGGCGCCAGTCGTCGTCCCAGCATGCGACCACGTGTGTCGGCTCGTACAGGGTCACAAGCTTCGCGATGATGTCGAGGAGTCCTCGTGCGGCGTTGATGGGGGAGCCGTCCGGCGCCGTGACCTTGTCGGGCACGCCATAGAAGGCCCGGAAGTAGAGGCTTGCGGTGTCGAGCAGGAGAAGCTTGTCGGCGCGGGGCATGCAGACAGTCTGTCAGCGCGGCGGACGGGGACGGTATCGAGTCCTGCATATCGTCTCCGGATCTGATAGCCTTGACTGTCACTCGTGGCATGCCTATGCATGCCCGGGAGGCAGAAACCAATCAATCGCTGCAGAGCTCGCGATCGGCCGTGCGCGGCCGGAGCTCGCAGCCCGAGTCTCCATTCACAAGGACAACCCACTACATGACTACCGCAACGACCGCCCCGGCCACCAAGCAGGTCGCCATCAACGACATCGGATCTGCTGAGGACTTCCTGGCCGCGGTCGAGAAGACCCTGAAGTTCTTCAACGACGGCGACATCATCGAGGGCACGATCGTCAAGATCGACCGCGATGAGGTCCTCCTCGATGTCGGATACAAGACCGAGGGTGTCATCCCCTCGCGCGAGCTCTCGATCAAGCACGACGTCGACCCGAACGAGGTCGTCAAGGTCGGCGACGAGGTCGAGGCCCTGGTTCTCCAGAAGGAGGACAAGGAAGGCCGTCTGATCCTCTCCAAGAAGCGTGCTCAGTACGAGCGTGCGTGGGGAGACGTCGAGAAGATCAAGGAGAACGACGGCGTCGTCACCGGTACGGTCATCGAGGTCGTCAAGGGCGGACTCATCGTCGACATCGGCCTCCGTGGCTTCCTCCCGGCGTCGCTCATCGAGCTGCGTCGCGTCCGCGACCTCACGCCGTACCTCGGCCAGGAGATCGAGGCCAAGATCCTCGAGCTCGACAAGAACCGCAACAACGTCGTGCTCAGCCGCCGTGCGCTGCTCGAGCAGACGCAGTCGGAGTCGCGCACCACGTTCCTGAACAACCTGCACAAGGGTCAGGTCCGCAAGGGTGTCGTGTCGTCGATCGTCAACTTCGGTGCGTTCGTCGACCTGGGCGGCGTGGACGGCCTCGTGCACGTCTCCGAGCTGTCCTGGAAGCACATCGAGCACGCTTCCGAGGTCGTCGAGGTGGGCCAGGAGGTCACCGTCGAGATCCTCGAGGTCGACCTCGACCGCGAGCGCGTCTCCCTGTCGCTGAAGGCGACGCAGGAGGACCCGTGGCAGGTCTTCGCCCGCACCCACGCGATCGGACAGGTCACGCCGGGTAAGGTCACCAAGCTCGTTCCGTTCGGTGCGTTCGTTCGCGTCGCAGACGGCATCGAGGGCCTCGTCCACATCTCCGAGCTCTCCAGCAAGCACGTCGAGCTGGCCGAGCAGGTCGTGTCGGTCGGCGAAGAGGTCTTCGTCAAGGTCATCGACATCGACCTCGAGCGTCGCCGCATCTCGCTCTCGCTGAAGCAGGCGAACGAGGCCGTCGACGTCAACGGCACCGAGTTCGACCCGGCTCTCTACGGCATGCTCGCCGAGTACGACGAGGCCGGCGAGTACAAGTACCCGGAGGGCTTCGACCCCGAGACCGGTGCGTGGAAGGAAGGCTTCGACACCCAGCGCGAGGCATGGGAGCAGGAGTACGCTGCGGCCCAGGCACGCTGGGAGGCCCACAAGGCTCAGGTTGCCAAGGCAGCCGAGGCCGAGGCGGCCGCTGGCGACGACTTCGGCGGCCAGGTCTTCTCGAGCGAGGCCGCAGGCGCGGGCACGCTCGCTGACGACGAGGCACTCGCGGCTCTGCGCGAGAAGCTCTCGGGCGGCAACTCCTAAGCATCATGCTCTGAACGGGCCGTCATCCTTCGGGATGGCGGCCCGTTCTGCGTCTCCACCCGTCGACGGGCCAACGTGACCGAACATTACGCCTGCATTCGTCACATTCCTGAGGCTTGGCCAGCATGGGGTCATGACCTCTCTGCTCACAGCGCCCTCCTCGGCCGGCGCCTCGGCGATCGCCGGCACCGCGCAGCCGGTGCGCCTGAAGGGAGTGGATCGCAGCTTCGCGCTCTCCCGGGGTCGTCGTGAAGTCCTCCGCGGGGTCGACGTGGACGTGGCCGCGGGCGAGATCGTCGCGATCGTCGGACCGTCCGGATGCGGCAAGTCGACGCTGCTGCGACTCGTCGGAGGGCTGGACGCCCCGACGGGCGGCAGCATCCGCATCGAGGACACGAACGTCGCTGACGTCGACGAGCGCACCGCCGTCGCGTTCCAGGAGCCGCGCCTGCTGCCGTGGCGGACCATCGCCCAGAACATCGAGCTCGGTCTCCCGCGGGGGACGGCCCGCCGAGAAGGACGCGAGCGTGTGCGCGAGCTGCTCGAGCTCGTCGGCCTCGAGCAGGCTGCCGGTCAGCGCCCGCGTGAGGTGTCGGGCGGCATGGCGCAGCGCGCGTCGCTCGCACGCGCCCTGGCTCGAAACCCGGGAGTGCTGCTGCTGGACGAGCCGTTCGGGGCGCTCGACGCGCTCACCCGGCTGCGCATGCATGACCTGCTCCTCAAGATCCACGCGGCTGAGCCGACCACGGTCCTCCTCGTCACCCACGACGTCGAAGAGGCCCTCTATCTCGCCGATCGTGTGCTGCTGCTGCGCACTCTCGGTGATGCCGACACGACAGCGCCGTCCATCGTGCGCGCGATCACCGTGCCGGGCGTCCGACCCCGGGACCGCGCCGACCGCGGTCTTGCCGACCTCCGCGCCGAGCTCCTCGAAGGACTCGGTGTCGACACCCACCACCGCACCGCCACCGAGGAGACCCGATGAGCACCATCACCCGCCGAATCATCCCCACGATCGCGATCGCCGGGACGATGATGCTCGTCGCCAGCGGATGCGTCGCCGGAGAGAACGCCACGGCCTCGGACTCGTCCTCCGACGAGACGACGGCGACAGACGAGTGGTCCGCAGACACGCTCTCCATCGACTTCGCGACCTACAACCCCCTCAGCCTCGTGATCCGCGACCAGGGCATCCTCGAGGACATCCTCGGTGACGACGTCGCGGTCGAGTGGGTGCAGTCCGCCGGCTCCAACAAGGCGAACGAGCTGCTGCGTTCCGGCTCGATCGACGTGGGCTCCACCGCCGGTTCCGCGGCGCTCTTCGCCCGCTCGAACGGCTCGCCCATCCAGGTCATCGACATCTTCTCGCAGCCCGAGTGGTCGGCGATCGTGGTCGGTCCCGACAGCGACATCACCTCGGTCGAGGATCTCGCAGGCAAGTCGGTCGCCGCGACGAAGGGAACAGACCCCTACTTCTTCCTGCTCCAGTCGCTCGAGGAAGCGGGGCTCTCGGTCGACGACGTCGAGGTGCAGAACCTTCAGCATGCCGACGGTCGCGCCGCTCTCGACAGCGGTTCGGTGGACGCCTGGGCCGGCCTCGACCCCATCATGGCCGCCGCCGAGGTGGAGTCCGGCGACGAGCTCATCTACCGCAACGTGGACTTCAACACCTATGGATTCCTCAACGCGACGGAGGACTTCATCGAGAACCACGCCGACCTCGCGCAGGCGGTCGTGGACGCGTACGAGCAGGCGCGTGAGTGGGCCCTCGATAACCCCGACGAGACCGCCGCGCTGCTGGCGGAGGTCGCGGGAATCGATCCCGCGGTCGCGACGACCGTGATCGAGGAGCGATCGAACCTCGACGTCAGCGGCATCCCCGGCGACGCACAGATCGCCGTGCTCGAGAAGATCGCGCCGGTGCTCGTCGAGTCCGGAGACGTCCAGGGCGGCGAGGCATCTGTCGAGAAGGCCCTCGATTCGATCATCAACGCCACGTTCGCCGAGAAGGCGGTCGGAGGCGAGTGACCATCTCGGACCAGCGCACGGCGGTGTCCGCGGACACGCCTGACGCGATCGACACGGCGCGCGCGGGCCGACGCCGCGACGGAGCCGGTGTGCGTCACGCGTGGGATCGACCGATGGTTCGCGTCCTCGGTGGCCTCCTGTTGCCGATCCTCATCCTCGGCGCCTGGCAGCTGGTCACCTCCATCGGTCTCGTCGCCCCCTATCTGCTGCCGTCCCCGGCATCCGTGGTCACCGCGGGTGTGGAGCTGGCCGAGCGCGGGGCGCTGTGGACGCACATCGCGATCTCGGTGCAGCGCGTGCTGCTCGGATTCGCCGTCGGCTCCGTCATCGGCCTCGCGGTGGCAGGCATCGTCGGCCTGTCCCGGATCGGCGACGTGCTGCTGAGTCCGACGCTCTCGGCGGTCCGCGCGGTCCCGTCGCTCGCGTGGGTCCCGCTGCTGATCCTCTGGATGCAGATCGGCGAGGAGTCCAAGGTGACACTGATCGCCATCGGTGCCTTCTTCCCGGTCTACACGACCGTCGCGTCCGCGCTCCGCCACGTCGACCCCCAGTTGGTCGAAGCCGGACGATCGTTCAGTCTTCGCGGATGGTCTCTCTTCCGCACGGTGCAGCTGCCGGCCGTCGTGCCGTCCGTCGCAGCCGGTCTCCGGCTCGCGCTCGCGCAGGCATGGCTGTTCCTCGTCGCGGCCGAGCTCATCGCGTCGTCCATGGGGCTCGGCTTCCTCCTCACCGACTCGCAGAACAGCGGCCGCGTCGACAGGATCATCCTCTCGATCGTCCTCCTCGCCCTGCTCGGGACGATCACCAATGCGATCCTCGTGGTGGTCGAGAAGTACCTGCTCCGCCGGTGGATGTGACGATGACCGAGGCACGCCTGCACGAGAGCCGTGCATATCCCGCGCCTGCTGCGTTCGCGGCGCAGGCGAACGTCGCGGAAGAGGCGTACGCGGAGGCCGCCGCCGATCCCGTCGCCTTCTGGGAGCGGGCCGCGGCGCGACTCGACTGGGCAGAGCGCTGGCACACGGCACATGAGTGGGATCCGCCTGTGGGCAGCGCGGTTCCGGCCGCGCGCTGGTTCGTGGGTGGACGCCTCAACGTGGCATACAACTGCGTCGACCGTCACGTCGCGGCCGGCCGCGGCGACAAGATCGCGCTGCACTTCGAAGGCGAACCGGGGGACCGCGAATCGGTCTCGTATGCAGACCTCCAGCGTCGTGTCGCGCAGGCCGCGAACGCTCTGACCGCGCTCGGCATCGAATCCGGCGACCGGGTCGTCGTCTATCTGCCCGTGCTGATCGAGACGGTCGTGATCACGCTCGCATGCGCTCGCATCGGCGCCGTGCACTCCCTGGTGTTCGGCGGATTCTCGGCCGAAGCGGTGCGGTTCCGCCTGATCGACACCGGCGCGAAGCTGCTCGTGACGAGCGATGGACAGTTCCGCCGAGGCACCGCGACCGAGGTCAAGTCGACTGCCGACATCGCCGCAGCGGACCTGCCCGACCTCGAGCATGTGCTGGTGCTGCGGCGCACAGGCCAGGACGTGCCGTGGACGGACGGCCGAGACGTCTGGTGGCACGACGCCGTCGACACGGCCTCGTCCGACCACATCGCGCAGGCCTTGGACGCCGAGCATCCGCTGTTCATCATCTACACGTCGGGGACCACAGGAAAACCCAAGGGGCTCGTGCACACCTCGGGCGGATACCTGACCCACGCGAACTGGGCCCACTGGGCGCACTTCGACGCGAAGCCCGACGACGTGCACTGGTGCACCGCCGATCTCGCGTGGGTGACCGCGCACACCTACGAGATCTACGGGCCTCTCTCCAACGGCCTGACCCAGGTGATCTACGAGGGGACGCCCGATACCCCCCATCGCGAACGCCATCTGGAGATCATCGAGCGATACGGCGTGACGGTGTACTACACCGCGCCGACGTTGATCCGCACGTTCATGACCTGGTTCGGCCCCGAACTCCCGGAGGGGCACGACCTCTCGACCCTTCGCCTGCTCGGCACGGTCGGAGAGGCGATCAACCCCGAGGCGTGGATCTGGTTCCGCCGCAACTTCGGACGCGATGAGCTGCCGGTCGTCGACACCTGGTGGCAGTCCGAGACGGGGGCGGCGATGATCGCGCCGCTGCCGGGAGTCACGACGTTGAAGCCGGGGTCGGCATCCGTGCCGTTGCCCGGGATCGACGCGGCTGTCGTGGACGCCCAGGGCAATGAGGTCGCTCCCGGTCGGTCGGGCACGCTCGTCGTCCGCCGCCCCTGGCCGGGCATGGCGAGGACCGTGTGGGGGAATCCGCAGCGGTACCGCGATGCCTACTGGTCGACCTATGCGGGGCACGGAGCGCACGGCGGCTACTACGTGGCCGGCGACGGCGCGACGAGAGACGCCGACGGCTACATCTGGATCCTGGGACGCCTCGACGACGTGGTGAATGTGTCAGGCCACAGGCTCTCGACGATCGAGATCGAGTCCGCGCTGGTCGCGCATGAGACGGTCGGCGAGGCGGGAACAGCCGGCGTCGGCGACCCCGTCACGGGGCAGGCCGTGGTCGCCTTCGTGACGCCCTCCGGCCGGTCCGAGGTGTCTCCTGCGGCACTGCGGTCGCAGGTGGCGACCGCCATCGGGCCCGTCGCCAAGCCCAAGCACATCGTCGTGGTCACGGATCTGCCGAAGACCCGCTCGGGAAAGATCATGCGTCGTCTTCTCGCCCAGCTGTGGGAGGCGGAGCAGGATCGTCGGTCCGGACGAGCACCTGCCCCTCTGGGCGACACGACATCGCTGCAGAATCCGTGGGCCGTCGGCGAGATCGCCGCCGTGCTCGAGAACGACGAACTGAGGACATCATGACGGAAGAACACCGCTTCGGGTTTCGCACGAGAGCTCTGCACGCGGGCGGGACGCCCGACGCGTCGACCGGCGCGAGGGCCGTGCCGATCTACCAGACGACGTCCTTCGTGTTCGACGACGCCGCGGACGCCGGCAACCTGTTCGCCCTGCAGAAGTACGGCAACATCTACTCACGCATCGGCAACCCCACGGTCGCCGCGCTCGAGGAGCGCCTGGCCTCGCTCGAGGGCGGGATCGGTGCCGTCGCGACCGCCTCGGGCATGAGCGCGGAGTTCATCACGTTCGCCGCTCTCGTCGGTGCGGGCGACCACGTCGTCGCCGCAGCTCAGCTGTACGGCGGCACGGTGACCCAGCTCGACGTGACCCTGCGCCGATTCGGCGTGGAGACGACCTTCGTCGCCTCCACCGACCCCGCCGACTACGCGGCGGCCATCCGTCCGGAGACCAAAGTCGTCTACGTGGAGATGATCGGCAACCCGTCGGGCGAGATCGCCGACATCGAGGGTCTGGCGCAGGTGGCCCACGCGGCCGGTGTGCCGCTGGTCGTCGACGCCACGCTCGCGACCCCGTACCTCGCGCGCCCGCTGGGGCACGGCGCAGACATCGTCATCCACTCGGTCACCAAGTTCCTGGGCGGACACGGGACCACGCTCGGTGGTGTCGTGATCGAGAAGGGCACCTTCGACTGGGGCAACGGGCGCTTCCCGCAGATGACGGAGCCGGTCGAGTCGTACGGCGGCATCAAGTGGTGGGACAACTTCGGCGAGTACGGCTTCCTCACCAAGCTCCGCACGGAGCAGCTGCGCGACATCGGCCCGGCGCTGAGCCCGCAGGCGGCGTTCAACCTCCTGCAGGGTGTGGAGACGCTGCCGCAGCGGATCGACGCTCACCTCGCGAATGCCCGGATCGTCGCCGAATGGCTCGACTCGGACCCCCGGGTGGAGTACGTGACGTGGGCGGGTCTCGATCATCACCCGCACCACGAGCGGGCCGCGAAGTATCTCCCGCTCGGGCCCGGTTCCGTGTTCGCCTTCGGGGTCAAGGCCGACGACGGTCGCGCGGCGGGGGAGGCCCTCATCGAGAGCCTCCAGCTCGCGTCGCACCTCGCGAACATCGGAGACGCGCGCACGCTCGTCATCCACCCGGCATCGACGACTCACCGGCAGCTCACCGAATCGCAGCTCGTGGCGGCGGGTGTGCGCCCCGACCTCATCCGCATCTCGGTCGGTCTCGAAGATGCCGAGGACATCGTCTGGGATCTCGATCAGGCCCTCACGACAGCGACAGGAGCGACCCGATGAGCGGAATCGAGACCACGGGAGTCGACGCCTGCGCCCTGCCGAGCGCGCCGGATGCTGCGGCCTGCGCCCTTCCCGGGGCCGCGCTGCATCACGATGATCGGACCTGGACGGGTCCCAGCCAGCAGCAGCGCTTCGGGGTACTCCGCCGCGCGAAGTCGGTCGCCATCGTCGGCGCGTCGAACAACCCGGCCCGTGCCTCGTACTTCGTCGCGACGTATCTGCTCTCCAGCACGGCGTACGACGTCTACCTCGTCAACCCGCGGGAGTCGGAGATCCTCGGTCAGCCGGTCTACGCCTCCCTCGCCGACCTGCCGGTCGTCCCGGACATCGTCGACGTCTTCCGCCGTCACGACGACCTTCCCGGCGTCGCTCAGGAAGCGATCGAGGCGGGAGCACAGACGCTCTGGCTGCAGCTGGGGTCCTGGAACGAGGATGCCGCTGCGATCGCCGAGGGGGCGGGGCTCTCCGTGGTGATGGATCGATGCATCAAGATCGAGCATGCCCGGTTCCACGGCGGCCTCCACCTGGCCGGGTTCGACACGGGCGTCATCAGCTCCCGGCGGCAGCTGCTGGCGCGCTGATCCCCGATTCGGCCGCGTTTAGACTGACGGGATGCCTCTCATCGCGCTCACCGGCGGCATCGCCTCCGGCAAGTCGACCATCGCACGACGACTCGCTGAGCTCGGAGCGGTCGTCGTGGATGCCGACCAGATCGTCCGCGATGTGCAGGCTCCCGGGACCCCGGTGCTCGCAGCCATCGCCGAGACGTTCGGTGCAGAGGTCATCGCCGCCGACGGCTCGCTCGATCGTGCCGCCCTCGGCGCCGAGGTCTTCGGCGATCCGGAGCAGCTCGCACGCCTGAACGCGATCGTGCATCCTGCCGTCCGTGCCGAGTCGCAGCGACGGTTCGACGACGCGGCGTCGACTGACCCCGGGACCGTCGTCGTCTACGACGTGCCGCTCCTGGTCGAAGCGCGCGTCGACGATCCGTGGGACCTCATCGTCGTCGCGCATGCGCCCGTGGAGGAGCGCAGGCGTCGGCTCGTCGGGATCCGTGGGATGTCGGAGCAGGCGGCGCAGGAGCGCATCGACGCGCAGGTCTCCGATGAGCGCCGCCTGGCGATCGCGGACGTGGTCATCGACACGTCCACATCGCTGGAGCAGACGCTCGCGCAGACGGACGAGCTCTGGGAGCGGATCACCACGTCGTGACCTTCACCGGTCACGCCCCCGGATCGCCCGCATACCGACGCCTGATCGTCGGTCTGTTCTTAGCGGGCATCGCGACCTTCGCGCAGCTCTATTCTCCCCAGGCCGTCCTGCCGCAACTCTCGGCTGCTCTCGGGATCTCACCCGCGAGCGCCGCGCTCAGCGTGTCGGCGGCGACGCTCGGGCTGGCTGCCGCCGTGATCCGCTGGTCGATGGTGGCCGACCGCATCGGGCGAGTGCAGGCGATGGCGATCGGGGTGCTCACGGCGACCGTGCTGGGGCTCCTCGCCCCGATCAGCGGGGGGATGGAGTTGCTGCTGACGCTGCGCCTGCTCGAAGGTGTCGCGCTCGGGGCTGTGCCCGCCGTCGCCCTCGCCTATTTGAGCGAAGAGGTCAGTCCGCGCAACGCGGCCGCCGCAGCCGGGAGCTACATCGCGGGAACCACGGTGGGCGGACTTCTGGGCCGGATCGTGTCCGGCATCGTCGGCGAGCAGGCGGGGTGGCGGGCGGGCATGTGGACGGTCGCAGGGCTGTGCGCGCTGGCGGCCGTGCTGTTCCTGTGGTTGACGCCGAAGGCGCGGGGTTTCGTTCCGGGCCGATTCCGCGCCGACGCCGGACCGGGGATGCTGACGCGTCTGCTGGCGCCGCTGCGCTCGGGGCGTCAGCTCGCACTGTATGCCCAGGGCTTCCTGCTCATGGGGGCGTTCGTGGCCGTCTACAACTACCTCGGCTTCCACCTCGCCGAGCCGCCTTTCGGGCTGCCGGCCTGGGTGGTGACGCTGCTCTTCCTCGCCTACCTCGCCGGCACCGTCTCGTCGCCATGGGCCGGCTCTCTCGCCTCACGTCTCGGTCGCTACCCGGTGCTGCTGGGCGCGATCGCCGTGATGGCCGCGGGGGCGACCGCGATGCTGGCTCAGTCCACTCCGATCGTGCTGCTCGGGCTGCTCCTGTTCACCGGAGGCTTCTTCGGCGCGCACGCGGTGGCGTCGGGGTGGGCGCCGGTGGAGGCGGGCCCCGACAGCAGAGCGCAGGCGTCCTCGCTCTACTACTTCGGCTACTACGCGGGATCGAGCCTGTTCGGCTGGGTGCTCGGCATCGTGTTCGGTCAGGCGGACTGGGCGTGGTTCATCGCCGCCGTCCTCGCCATGTGCGGCCTCGCGGCGACCGCGGCCGTCGCAGCGCTGCGCACATCGGCGGGCACCCGCTCCTGAGCGGATGGGCGCTTGCGCCGGGATCTCCTCGCGGACTGAGCGGCTCTCCGTTCGCTGCTGACGGACGCGCGCCCCGATGTCGGTGGCCCGGCATACGCTGGAGGCATGCAAACCACGCGCAGCGTCCGTCCTTTCGAGGTCATCAGCGAGTACGCGCCCGCCGGCGACCAGCCGAAGGCCATCGCCGAGCTCGCATCGCGCATCAACGCCGGCGAGACCGACATCGTGCTGCTCGGTGCCACGGGAACCGGGAAGTCCGCGACGACGGCCTGGCTGGTCGAGCAGGTGCAGCGACCGACGCTCGTCCTCGCCCACAACAAGACCCTCGCCGCGCAGCTCGCCAACGAGTTCCGCGAGCTGATGCCCAACAACGCGGTCGAGTACTTCGTCTCCTACTACGACTATTACCAGCCCGAGGCCTACGTCCCACAGACCGACACCTTCATCGAGAAGGACTCGTCGATCAACTCCGAGGTCGAGCGTCTGCGTCACTCGACCACCAACTCCCTGTTGAGCCGTCGAGACGTGATCGTGGTCTCGACCGTCTCCTGCATCTACGGCCTCGGTGCGCCGGAGGAGTACCTCCGGGCGATGGTCGCGCTCCAGGTGGGGGAGCGCTACGACCGGGACGCACTGATCAGGCAGTTCATCTCGATGCAGTACAACCGCAACGACGTCGACTTCTCCCGGGGCAACTTCCGCGTCCGGGGAGACACGATCGAGATCATCCCCGTGTACGAGGAGCACGCGATCCGCATCGAGCTGTTCGGCGATGAGATCGAAGCGCTCTACTCGCTGCACCCGCTCACCGGAGAGGTCATCGAGAAGCTCGACTCCGTGCCGATCTTCCCCGCCTCCCACTACGTCGCGGGCACGGACGTGATCCAGCGATCCATCGGCACGATCGAGCACGAGCTCGAAGAGCGGCTCAAGGAGTTCGAGCGTCAGGGGAAGCTCCTCGAGGCCCAGCGGCTGAGGATGCGCACCACGTTCGACCTCGAGATGCTGCAGCAGCTCGGATTCTGCTCGGGGATCGAGAACTACTCCCGTCACATGGACGGGCGGATGCCGGGCGAGCCGCCCCACACGCTGCTCGACTTCTTCCCCGACGACTTCATGCTCGTGATCGACGAGTCGCACGTCACCGTGCCGCAGATCGGCGCGATGTACGAGGGCGACGCCTCTCGCAAGCGCACGCTCGTCGAGCACGGCTTCCGACTGCCGAGCGCGATGGACAACCGGCCGCTGCGCTGGGACGAGTTCAAGAACCGGATCGGGCAGACCGTCTATCTCTCGGCGACACCCGGGAAGTACGAGATGGGCATCGCCGACGGCGTGGTCGAGCAGATCATCCGTCCGACCGGTCTCGTCGATCCGCACATCGTCGTGAAGCCGTCGAAGGGCCAGATCGACGACCTCCTCGAAGAGATCAGGGTGAGAGTCGAGCGCGACGAGCGCGTGCTCGTGACCACCCTCACGAAGAAGATGTCCGAGGAGCTCACGGACTTCCTCGGGGAGCACGGCGTGCGGGTGCGGTACCTGCACTCCGACGTCGACACTCTGCGACGTGTCGAGCTGCTCAGTGAATTGCGATCCGGTGTCTACGACGTCCTCGTGGGAATCAACCTGCTCCGAGAGGGCCTCGACCTGCCCGAGGTGTCGCTGGTCGCGATCCTCGATGCCGACAAGGAGGGTTTCCTCCGATCCGGGACCTCGCTGATCCAGACCATCGGTCGCGCGGCGCGAAACGTCTCCGGCGAAGTGCACATGTATGCCGACAAGATCACCGATTCGATGGCCAAGGCGATCGAGGAGACGGATCGGCGTCGCGAGATGCAGATCGCATACAACCTCGAGAACGGAATCGATCCCCAGCCGCTGCGCAAGAGGATCGCCGACATCACCGAGGTGCTCGCACGTGAGGGCGCCGACACCGCCGAGATGATGTCCGGACGTGGGCGCGCGACGGGCAAGGGCAAGTCGCCGACACCCAACCTGCGTCGCACCGGCATCGCCGCAGAGGGTGCTCAGCAACTCGAAGCGGTGATCCAGGACCTCTCCGATCAGATGCTCGCGGCGGCCGCAGAACTCAAGTTCGAGCTCGCCGGTCGGCTGCGCGACGAGGTGCAGGACATGAAGAAGGAGCTGCGCGCGATGGAGAAGGCTGGCCACGCCTGAGAAGCGCGGAGGCACCAGCATGGATGCATCGGGGGAGGAGCTCGCCGACCGGGTGAGAGCGCTCCTCACGCTCGACCGGAACGTCGAGGAGAAGCGGATGTTCGGAACCCGTGCGTTCCTCCTCGACGGTCACATCCTCGTCGGAGCCCGAACGGGCGGGGTGCTGCTCGTCCGTGTCGACGAGGAGCACGGTGCGTCGCTGATCACGCGGCCGGGAGTCACGGTCGCGGTCATGGGTGCGCGGACGATGGGCACGAGCTGGCTCGACATCTCGCCGAGTCTGCTCGTCGACGATCACGATCTCGCATCCTGGCTCGACATCGCGCGCCAGGACGCGCAGCGCGACGGCTGAGCTGGTGTCTCAGGGGCAGTGCACGAGAGTCTTCGGACCTGAACGGTCGATCTCGTGTTCACTCATCGGCGCACCGCACAGCGGACACGCGCGCTCAGCGCGCTCGGACGGGCTCGGCGGCGGGGTCGTCTCGTAGGGGCCCACCGAGGCGGGGCCTGCGAAGCGGATCAGATTCGAGTTGATCCACGCGTACAGCCCTCCGGCCTCGCGGATCCGAGTGCGGAGCGGAGGGCGATCATCAGAACTGGCCATGTTGCTTAGTGTACTAACTATTAGGGTCACTGTATATTCGTAGCCGTGAACGCATCGGATGATCTGCTCAAGCTCGACAATCAGCTCTGCTTCGCGCTGGTGACCGCGGCACGCAACGTGGTGGCGATCTACCGGCCGATCCTCGAGCCTCTCGGTCTCACGCATCCGCAGTATCTCGTCATGCTGGCGCTCTGGGAGCGCGCTCCACGCCCCTTGAACGACCTCGCAGCCGATCTCGCTCTCGAGCCGGCGACCGCATCCCCTCTGGTCAAGCGTCTTGAAGCCGACGGGCTCGTCGCCAGACAGCGCAGCGCCGAGGATGAGCGGCGTCTCGACATCACCCTCACGGACACGGGCCGGGCTCTGCGAGATCGAGCCCTCGACGTTCCTCGACAGGTAATGGCCGCTGTGGGGATGGACCTGCAGCAGGTGGCGACGCTGCGAGATGGCTTGTCGGCATTCGCGGGTCGCCGCCCGGTCGTGGAGTGACCGCACCGTAGGGTGTGGGCATGCCGAGCGAACACCAGACGCGTCCCGCGCGCCGGAGCGCCGATCGGCTCGTCCTGTCCACGGTGGTGGTGGGACTCTTCGTCGTGGTGATGACCGCTGCGGCGGTCCAGGGTCCGCCGCAGTTCCGTCCCGCTGAGCCGCTCCCCGCGGGCACAGCGGAGCCGCTGCCCTCGAGCGAACCGGGGGCCACGGGCGCTCCCGAGCCGATCGAGATCGACTCCACGAACGCCGCGGTCGCGCAGGTCCTCGCTGCGATACTCCTGCTTCTGGTGGCCGCGGGGATCATCGCGCTCCTCGTCATCGTCGCCAGGGCGCTTCTCCGAGCATGGCGAGATCGCCCGCTCGCTCGTCGCGATGCGGGGGCGGTCGCATCCGAAGTCGGCGAGCTCGGCTCGGCGTCCGAGCCGGAGGTCGCCGTCGCTGTCATGCAGCGTGGAATCGCCGGGGCGCTCGTACAGATCGACGACCGGATAGGCGCCTCTGATGCCATCATCGCCGCGTGGATCGGGCTCGAGGAGAGCGCCGCCGACGCAGGGGTGAGTCGAGCGATGACGGAGACTCCCGGCGAGTTCGTGGTGCGCATCATCGCTCTGCGTCCCGGGGCGGCAGGTGAGGCTGCGGCATTGCTGCGTCTCTATGAGAGCGTCCGCTTCGGAGCACGCTCCGCCGACGAACACGACCGCGCCTCGGCGAGAAACGCGCTGCGCCGCATCGAGGAGGTGTGGCGATGACCCTTCGCAGAACGCTGATCGCGGCGGGCGCTGCGGTCGTCGCCGCCCTGGTGTTGCTCGGCGTCGGTCTCACCTTGCCGTTCGCTGTCGCGTGGGGGCTTCTGACGGGTGTCGTCGGTCTGCTCGCACAGCTCGTGGTACCGCTCGAGCCGGGGGCCGACGCTCCGCGCATAGACGTCACGCCGGATCGTCGACCCACCGAGATCTCGCGGATGTCGTGGGCGCTCAACACGCACACCGGCATAGCCGGACCGCAGATCACACGTCGCGTCGGGGAGATCCTTCGCCAGCGGCTGCTGCGCCGCGGAGTGGACCCGCACGACCCTGAGCACCGGGGCCACCTCGAGCGGCTGATCGGATCCACCGTCTGGGAGCGCCTGACCGGGCCGGAGGCGACGATGTCCGACATCGAGCGAGCGCTGGACGCGATCGACCGCCTGGATCCCTCCGCGCCCACCGGATCCCCGCCTCCGTTGCCCGCGCCCACCCCCGACCGCCGGCGACCCTCGCCGTTCCGTCGATCAAGGAGATGACATGACGAGCCCCGCAGAGATCGCCGACACCGGAGCCCGGATCCTCGCCGCCGTACGAACGGCGGTCGTGGGCATGGACGATCCGGTCGAGATCGCGCTCGCATCGATCCTCGCCGGTGGACATGTGCTGTTCGAGGACGTGCCGGGGCTGGGCAAGACGCTCGCCGCGCGCAGTCTCGCCTCGGCACTCGGGCTGTCGTTCCGGCGCCTGCAGTGCACACCGGACATGCTGCCCGGCGACGTCACGGGGTCGTATGTCTACGCACCGGATTCGGGGGACTTCGTATTCCGCCCCGGGCCGATCTTCACCGGTCTGCTGCTCGCCGACGAGATCAACAGGACCACACCGAAGACCCAGTCGGCGATGCTCGAGGCGATGGCGGAGCGCCAGGTGACCGTCGAGGGCAACAGCTTCACCCTGCCCGCGCCGTTCCATGTGATCGCGACGTCGAACCCGATCGAGTACGAGGGCACCTACGCGCTCCCCGAGGCGCAGCTCGACCGGTTCATGGTGCGTCTGTCGGTCGGCTATCCGTCGGCGGAGGGCGAGGCTCACATCTTGGAGAACCGTGTGAGCAGGCGGCAGGAGGCGGCGGATGTCGCGTCGGTCATCGATGCTGCGCAGCTCATCTCGCTGCAGCAGGCTGTGGAGGCCATCCACGTCGACCCGGACATCTCGCGCTACTGCGTCGAGATCGTCCGCGCCACCCGGACCGCACCCACTGTGGAGGTCGGGGCGTCGCCGCGGGGGTCCCTGGGGCTGCTGCTGCTCGGTCGAGCGCTCGCGGCCCTCGACGGCCGCGATTTCGTGCGTCCGGATGACATCAAGCGGATCGCCGTGCCCGTGCTGGCACATCGACTGACGCTCACACCCCAGGCGTGGGCTCAGGGTGCGTCGGCATCCGATGTGGTTCGCTCGGTCGTCGCACAGGTCGCCGTTCCTCCGACCGTCGGAGCGCTCGGATGACAGATGCTCCCGATGAGGGGCGTCGCGGGCCCGTGCTGCCGGTGGCGATCGGTGGTGCTGTCCTCCTCGCCACGGTCGGTCTCCTCGCGGGCCGACCCGACGTGGTCGCCATGGGGCTTCCTCTCGCGATCTGGAGCGGCTTCGCGCTCGCGCGGGGCACATCAGGGGCCGAGGCGGAGGTCACGATCGAGGCGGTGCAGGGCCCTGACGGCGAACTGCTCACAGCGATCGCGGTCGACAGCGATGCGGATGCCGTCGACGTGGCGGTCGTGCAGTCCGAGCGTCGCAGTCGACGAGTGATCGTGCCCGGTGGCGGCTTCACGTTCACCGCACGCAGCACGGTCCTGCATTCGGGGCCGACGGTTCCCGTCCAAGCGGCGGTGAGGGGCTTCTCCTTCGAGGGAGCGGCGCTCTCGACGACATCGGAGGTGGTCGCCGTCAGGCGACAGGTGGCCCCTTCTCGTCGAGCGCTCGACGCGCTGCCGCTTCCCCGACGACTGACGGGGCTGAACGGGGCGCATGAGGGGCGTCGAGCGGGGCAGGGCGGCGACTTCCGGGACATCCACGCCTTCGCCCCCGGGGACGAGCTCCGCCGCGTGGACTGGCGGGCGACGGCGCGGATCGCACGCCGACCCGGTGAACTGCTGGTCCGGCGGACCAACACGCTCAGCGACTCGTCGATCGTGGTCGCCCTCGACACCTCCGAAGATCTGGGCGAGGTCGTCGCGTCCTGGGGGAGCGGCGATCACGAACGCAGCGGTGTGACGTCCCTCGACCTCGCGAGAGAGGCTGCGCGCGCCATCGCCGACTCGGCCATCGGAGCAGGGGACCGCGTCGCGCTGCACGTGCTCGTGCACGGCGGGCGGTCATTGCGCAGCGGCGGCGGTTCGAGGCATCTCGCACGCGTCGTAGCGGCCCTGGCCGCGACCGGGCAGGCGCACGACGACGCGACCTTCCGTCGCACGCCTCCCGTGCCGCACGGCTCGGTGGTCTTCGTGCTGTCGACCTTCTTCCAGGGCGCTGCCGCACGCACCGCACTGATGTGGAGGGCGAGCGGTCACCGAGTCGTCGCCGTCGATGTCCTTCCCTCTCTCGATCGCGCGCGGCTCACGCGTGCGCAGCTGATCGCCCTGCGCACGGTCCTCGCCGAGCGGCAGAACGTGTTCGCGGATCTCCACGGTGCGGGAGTCGACGTGGTCTCGTGGGCAGACGACCCGGCCTCGACGATGCGGGCGATCGCGAGGGGCCGCCGATGAGACCGAACGACTCCCTGCAGACTGGCCCCGTCGTCCCCGGGCTCGTCGTGAGGGGCGCGCTCGTCGCCGCCGCGGCTGCGGGTGCGATGATGCTGTGCCCGCTGATCGGCTGGCAGGTGGCGGCGATCGTCCTGGCGGGCCTCGCCGCCGCGCTTCCGCAGACCTTCGCGGCCTGGGGCTCCGTGGGCTGCCTCGTGATCGGGATGCTGATGTCGGACCCCGACGTCGCGCGCGCGATGACCGCGGTGCTCGTGGTGCACGTGATTCATCTCCTCATGTCGCTCTCCCTCGTGATCCCCGCCGGCTCACACGTGGTGATCGCCGCCCTCCGTCCGAGCCTCGTGCGGCTGCTCGTCGTGCAGGCGATCGCCCAGCCGGTCACCGTCGTGGTCATGATCGTCTCGGGTGTCGGCACGCCCGATCCGATGCCGACCGTGCCCTGGGCCGCCGTCGCCGGGGCGGCAGCCGTGGCCGCACTCCTCGTGACCCTGCTCGTGCGGGTGAACCGACCCGAACGGGCGCGCTGATCTCTTCCCTGTGAGCCCTCACGGAGCCAATGTCGGTGGCCCCTCGTAGACTTGATCAGTGCCTATCGTCCCGGTTGCAACCCCAGGAAAACTCAGTGTCCGCGGTGCCCGCGTACACAATCTGAAGAACGTCGACATCGACATCCCACGCGACTCCCTCGTCGTGTTCACCGGCCTGTCCGGATCGGGAAAGTCCAGTCTGGCGTTCGACACGATCTTCGCCGAAGGACAGCGTCGCTACGTCGAGTCGCTCAGCGCGTACGCGCGCCAGTTCCTCGGCCAGGTCGACCGACCAGACGTCGACTTCATCGAGGGGCTCAGCCCTGCGGTGTCGATCGACCAGAAGTCGACCAACCGAAACCCGCGGTCGACGGTGGGAACCATCACCGAGATCTACGACTACATGCGTCTGCTGTGGGCGCGCATCGGGATCCCGCACTGCCCCGAATGCGGTGAGCGCATCCAGCGACAGACCGTGCAGCAGATCGCCGATCAGCTCATGGAGCTGCCCGAGCGCACCCGGTACCAGATCGTCGCGCCCATCGTCTCGCAGAAGAAGGGCGAGTTCGTCGACCTGTTCCGCGAGTTGGGGGCCAAGGGCTACTCGCGCGCGATCGTCGACGGCGACCTCATCCAGCTCGCCGAGCCGCCCACGCTGAAGAAGAGCTACAAGCACGACATCGCCGTCGTCGTCGACCGCCTCGTCGCGGCAGACGACATCCTCGGTCGCGTCACGGATTCGGTCGAGACCGCGCTCGGACTCGCCGGTGGAGTGGTGCAGATCAACTTCGTCGACGAAGAGGGCGACGACGCCTGGCAGTCCTTCTCCGAGAAGCTCGCCTGCCCGAACGGTCACGCGCTCACTCTCACCGAGATCGAGCCGCGCACGTTCTCGTTCAACGCGCCGTTCGGCGCCTGTCCCGCCTGCTCGGGACTCGGCACCCGCATGTCGGTCGACATCGATCTGATGCTCGGCGACGAGGAGCTCTCGATCCGCGAGGGCGCCATCATCCCGTGGACGACTCAGGGCAAGGGTCTCTTCCAGTACTACGAGCGGCTGCTCGAGGGACTGGCCGACGACCTCAACTTCTCGCTGGACACCCCGTGGCAGGATCTGCGGGTCGATGTGCAGGATGCGATCCTGCGCGGCGACAACTACAAGGTCACGGTCAAGTTCAAGAACCGCTACGGGCGCGAGATGCGCTACGCCTCCGGGTTCGAGGGCGTCGTGCCGTACATCGAGCGTCAGTACGCGCAGGCCGAGTCCGACACGCAGCGCGCACGCTGGGGCGAGTACCTGCGCGAGGTGCCCTGCCCCGTCTGCGACGGCAACAGGCTCAAGCCCGAGGTGCTCGCCGTGCAGGTGCACGGTCACTCGATCGCCGAGGTGTCGCACCTCAGCCTCGCCGACGCGCGCTCTTTCATGGAGACCCTGACCCTCACCGACCGCGAGGCGAAGATCGCAGCCCAGGTGCTGCGCGAGATCCGTCTGCGACTCGACTTCCTCCTGCAGGTGGGTCTCTCATACCTCAACCTCAGCCGGTCCGCCGGGTCGCTCTCCGGTGGAGAGGCGCAGCGTATCCGTCTGGCCACGCAGATCGGCTCCGGGCTCACAGGCGTCCTGTATGTCCTCGACGAGCCTTCGATCGGTCTGCATCAGCGCGACAACCGTCGTCTGATCGACACCCTGCTGAAGCTCCGCGATCTCGGGAACACGCTCATCGTCGTCGAGCACGATGAAGAGACGATCGAGGCCGCCGACTGGGTCGTCGACATCGGACCCGGCGCCGGTGTGAACGGCGGCGAGGTCGTGCACTCCGGTCCGTACTCGGCTCTCCTGAACGAGCCGGACTCGATGACCGGGGAGTACCTCTCGGGTGCTCGCGAGATCCCGACGCCGACCAAGCGCCGCAAGTTCGACAAGAAGCGCAAGATCAGCGTGGTCGGGGCCCGCGAGAACAACCTCAAGAACGTGAGCGTAGACTTCCCGCTCGGTGTCCTGACGGCCGTGACCGGCGTCTCGGGTTCGGGCAAGTCGTCGCTCGTCAACGACATCCTGTACCAGGTGCTGGCCTCGCGACTCAACGGAGCACGCACGGTTCCCGGCAAGCACACCCGGGTCTCGGGACTCGACAACCTCGACAAGGTCGTGCACGTCGATCAGGCGCCGATCGGCCGCACGCCGCGGTCCAACCCGGCGACCTACACCGGTGTCTTCGACAGGATCCGTTCGCTGTTCAGCGAGACGCCCGAGGCGAAGGTCCGCGGATACCAGCCCGGACGATTCAGCTTCAACGTCAAGGGTGGGCGCTGCGACGCATGCTCGGGTGACGGCACGATCAAGATCGAGATGAACTTCCTTCCCGACGTGTACGTCGACTGCGAGGTCTGCCACGGCAAGCGCTACAACCGCGACACGCTGGCGGTGCACTACAAGGGCAAGAACATCGCCGAGGTGCTCGAGATGCCGATCGCCGAGGCGGCCGAGTTCTTCGAGCCCATCCAGGCGATCCACCGGTACATGAAGACCCTCGTCGACGTCGGGCTCGGGTATGTGCGTCTCGGCCAGTCGGCGACGACTCTCTCCGGCGGTGAGGCGCAGCGCGTCAAGCTCGCCACCGAGCTCCAGCGTCGCAGCAACGGACGCAGCATCTACGTGCTCGACGAGCCGACCACCGGTCTGCACTTCGAAGACGTGCGCAAGCTGCTCGAGGTCCTCAACGGCCTCGTCGACAAGGGCAACACGGTCGTCGTGATCGAGCACAACCTCGATGTGATCAAGTCGGCCGACTGGGTGATCGACCTCGGGCCCGAGGGTGGCTCAGGCGGTGGTGAGATCCTGGCGATCGGCACGCCCGAGCAGATCGCGCGAGTCGAGGACAGCCACACGGGCCAGTTCCTCGCCGAGATCCTGGGTGAGGGGCGCTCCGCGCGGAAGGCCAGCTGATGGCCGACGTCCTGCCGTACAAGCCGCGGGTTGGTGAGATCCCCACCAACCCCGGCGTGTACCGTTTCCGCGATGCCGATGGGCGCGTGCTCTACGTGGGCAAGGCCAAAAACCTCCGCCAACGCCTGTCGAACTACTTCGCTCCGTTGCGCACGCTCCATGAGCGCACGCGACGGATGGTCACCACAGCCACCTCCGTGGAGTGGACCGTCGTCTCGACCGACGTGGACTCGCTGCAGCTGGAGTACATGTGGATCAAGGAGTTCGATCCGCCGTTCAACGTCCGCTACAAGGACGACAAGTCCTACCCCTTCATGGCCGTGACGCTCGGCGATGAGGCGCCGCGTGTGATCGTGACGAGGAACCGCAAGATCCCCGGCGCCCGTTATTTCGGTCCGTATCCCAAGGTCTGGGCGGTTCACGAGACGATCGACCTGATGGTCAAGGCGTTCCCGATCCGCACCTGCAGCGACTCCAGTTACAAGCGCGCGATGCAGACCGGGCGGCCGTGCTTTCCCGGCCAGATCGGCAAGTGCGGCGGACCGTGCTCGATGACGGTGACGATCGAGGAGCACCGCGCGATGGTCGACGACTTCGTCGCCTTCATGGCCGGTGGCGACGAGCGTTTCACCAGAGACCTCACCAAGCGGATGCTGGCGGCATCGGCCGCGATGGACTACGAGGCCGCGGCCAAGTACCGCGACAAGCTCACAGCCATCGAGGCGGTGCTCGGCAAGAGCGCACTCGTGCTCGCGACCGATGAGGACGCCGATCTGTTCGGCATCGCGGAGGACGAGCTCGCAGCCGCGGTGCAGCACTTCGTGATTCGAGGCGGCCGCGTGCGCGGTGTTCGCGCGATGACCATCGAGAAGGAGATCGACATCTCCACGGCCGACCTCGTCGACCAGGTGCTGCAGCGTGCGTACGGCGACGCGCAGGATGTGCCCCGGCGGATCATCGTCCCGACCCTTCCCGATGATGCGGCCGAGCTCGAGCTGTGGTTGCGTGAGCGGCGAGGCAAGAAGGTCGAGATCGCCATCGCCCAGCGGGGTCAGCGCGCCGATCTCATGCGCACAGCGACTCTCAACGCGCAGCAGGCGCTGATCCGATACAAGACGCGACGCACCAGCGACTACGTCGCACGCACGCAGGCGCTGACCGATCTGCAGGAGGCGCTGGGGATGTCGGAGGCGCCGCTCCGCATCGAGTGCTTCGACATCTCGCACCTCGGCGGCACGAATGTGGTCGCCTCGATGGTGGTCTTCGAAGACGGGCTGCCCCGGAAAGACCAGTACCGGTCGTTCAACATCGCGGAGACGACGGACGACACCGACTCGATGTATCAGGTGCTGCGTCGTCGACTCGCCTATCTCGACCGCCCCGATGAGGCAGACGAGCCCGCAGTCGTCGCTGTCAGCGCAGAGGCGGAAGACGGATCCGCTGACGTCGTCGTCGAGGCCAAACGCAGACCCCGCTTCGCGTATCCACCGCAGCTTCTGCTCGTCGACGGTGGCCAGCCCCAGGTCGAAGCGGCCGCACGGGCGCTGCGAGACGCCGGCCACACCGAGATCGCGGTGTGCGGCATCGCGAAGCGGCTCGAAGAGATTTGGCTCCCCGGGGAGGACTTCCCGGTCATCCTGCCGCGCACGAGCGAATCGCTCTACCTGCTCCAGCGGCTGCGAGATGAAGCCCACCGATTCGCGATCACGCACCAGCGCAAGCGGCGCAAGAACGACATCACCTCGATCCTCGCCGAGGTGCCCGGGCTGGGCTCCTCGAGGATCAAAGTCCTTCTCAAGCATTTCGGCTCGGTCGCCGCGCTGCGCACCGCTCCGCCCGAGGCGATTCAGGATGTGCAGGGGATCGGGCCCGTGCTCGCTCAGAACATCCATACGCATCTCTCCACTCGCTAGGCTGGTAGGAGCGGGGGAGAAGGAGTAACCATGACTGACGGGGACAAGGGCGAGTTCCTCATCGTCACGGGCATGTCGGGCGCAGGGCGCACGACGGTGGCCAACGCACTCGAGGACCTCGGCTGGTACGTGGTCGACAACCTGCCACCGCAGATCCTCCGTCCGCTTCTCGACCTCACGGACATGGGCGGCGACGCCCTGCCGAAGGTCGCAGCGGTGGTCGATGTCCGCGGACGCAATCTCTTCGACGACTTCCCGGGCGTCGCCAGGGCGCTGAGGTCGCGCGGTTCCGTCCGCGTCCTGTTCCTGGACGCATCGGACGATGTGCTCGTGCGTCGCTTCGAGGCGGTTCGCCGGCCGCACCCGCTGCAAGGCGACGGCACTCTGCTCGACGGCATCCGCGTCGAGCGGCAACGACTCGCGCCGATCCGCGAGTCGGCAGATCTCGTCGTCGACACCTCGGGGCTCAACATCCACCAGCTCGCCACCCAGGTCTCGGACCTCTTCTCGGACGAGGGGGCTGCGAGGCACCGGGTGACGCTCATGAGCTTCGGTTTCAAGTACGGCCTTCCGACCGATGTCGACCTCGTCGCAGACATGCGCTTCCTCCCGAACCCGTTCTGGAACGAGGAGCTCCGCGGCCTCACCGGCAAGGACGAGTCCGTCAGGGACTACGTGCTCTCGCGCGAAGGGGCCGCGGAGTTCCTCGACGCCTACACGGCCGCGCTCACCCCGGTGCTCGAGGGGTATCAGCGCGAGAACAAGAGCCATTCGACCGTGGCCATAGGGTGCACCGGCGGAAAGCACCGCTCCGTCGCCATGGCGGAGGAGCTGGCCAAGCGGCTCGCGTCCGTGCCCGGAGTGGCCGTGAACGTGCGTCACCGCGACCTCGGCAGGGAATAGCAGGAGCCTCCGTCAGAGTAGGCTGGAGGTTTGCGCCGCGATCCGGCGCGTGAGCGTAGAGGAGTGTCGTGGCACTAACGACCGACGTCAAGGCTGAGCTGGTCAGCATCCGTAATGCACCCCCGACGGTGCGTGTCGCGGAGGTCACCGCGATCCTCCGGTTCGCCGGCGGACTGCACTCCATCGCCGGGCGGGTCGCCGTCGAGGCCGAGGTGGATGCCGAGATCCTCGCCCAGCGTGTCGCGCGTGACCTGGCGGAGATCTACGGCGTGCGGCCCGAGATCGCGCAGGTGCAGTCCAGCACCGCGAACGACGGTGCTCGGTGGGCCGTCAGGGTCATCGCCTCGGGGGAGACCCTCGCACGCCAGACCGGTCTGCTCGACCAGCGTCGTCGCCCCGTCCGGGGCCTGCCCAACCGTCTGACCACGGGTTCCCGTGCCGAGATCGCCGGCCTGTGGCGCGGTGCGTTCCTGGCCGCCGGAACCCTCAGCGAGCCGGGCCGGTCGGCGATGCTCGAGGTCGCCTGCCCGTCGTCGGAGGCCGCCATGGCGCTCGTGGGTGCGGCGCACCGTCTCGGCGTGGCCGCGAAGGCCCGTGAGGTCCGTGGCATGCCCCGCGTCGTCGTGCGGGAGGGAGAGGCGATCCGCACGATCCTCAGCGAGATGGGTGCACAGAAGACGGCCGTCGCCTGGGAGGAGATGCGCCAGCGTCGCGAGGTGCGCGCAGGTGTGAACCGTCTGGTGAACTTCGACGACGCGAACCTGCGCCGTTCCGCTCAGGCTGCAGTCGCCGCCTGCGCTCGGGTCGAACGAGCCCTCGAGATCCTTGCCGACGAGGTGCCCGATCACCTCAAGGTCGCCGGAGAGCTTCGTCTCGCGCACCGCGACGCGAGCCTCGACGAGCTGGGCCACCACGCCGACCCGCCCATGACCAAGGACGCCGTCGCCGGCCGCATCCGCCGTCTTCTGGCGATGGCGGACAAGCGTGCGCAGCAGGAGGGCATCCCGGGAACGGAGGCCGCCGTGCCTGCAGGTCTCGACGTCTGACGACCGAACTCCGATTCAGCGAGGCGGCCCCGATCTCCGGGGCCGCCTCGCTTCGTCATACGGAGGAAGGATCCAGTACGGGTGAGTGTTGTCGTCACTAGGATGAGTTACGTCCGCTCTACGTCGCACATCGGCGGCGCAGAGGATCGGCAAGCGCCGCGGCGCGGCGCGGATTGGATGAAAGCGACATGGCGACCTACACGCTCCCCGACCTTCCTTACGACTTCGCAGCCCTGGAGCCGCACATCAGCGGCAAGATCATGGAGCTGCACCACGACAAGCACCACGCGACGTACGTCGCCGGCGCCAACACCGCTCTCGAGCAGCTCGCCGAGGCGCGCGACAGCGGCAACCTCGCGAACGTGAACAAGCTCGAGAAGGACCTCGCGTTCAACCTCGGCGGTCACGTCAACCACTCCATCTTCTGGACCAACCTCTCGCCGACCGGCGGCGGACAGCCCGAAGGCGAGCTCAAGGCCGCCATCGACGAGTTCTTCGGCTCGTTCGAGAAGTTCCAGGCGCACTTCACCGCGAACGCCCTCGGAATCCAGGGCTCCGGCTGGTCTGTGCTCAGCTGGGACTCCATCGGCCAGCGCCTGATCATCCAGCAGCTCTTCGACCAGCAGTCCAACACGGCGCAGGGAACGGTGCCCCTGTTCCAGCTCGACATGTGGGAGCACGCCTTCTACCTCGATTACCTCAACGTCAAGGCCGACTACGTCAAGGCCGCGTGGAACATCGCCAACTGGGAGAACGTCGCTCAGCGCTTCGAGGTCGCCCGCGAGAAGACGAACGGCCTGCTGGTACTGTCGTAATCGGGTCGCGTCCCGACGGGCTCAGTCTCGTCGGGACGCCATCTCAGCCAAAAACCCCCGCGCACCGCGCACGCACGATTGCGGCGCACAGCGCACGAGAAACAGGGAGACCTGAGTGTCTGTCAAGATCGGTATCAACGGCTTCGGCCGTATCGGACGCAACTACTTCCGCGCGGCTCTCGCGCAGGGAGCGGACATCGAGATCGTCGCTGTCAACGACCTCACCGACAACAAGACCCTTGCCCACCTTCTGAAGTACGACTCCGTGGGCGGCGTGCTCGATGCTGACATCAGCTTCGACGACGAGAGCATCACGGTCAACGGCAAGGCCATCAAGGCATTCGCCGAGCGCGACCCCGCCAACCTCCCGTGGGGCGAGCTGGGCGTCGACATCGTCATCGAGTCGACCGGCTTCTTCACCAAGGCCGACCTCGCCAAGAAGCACATCGAGGCAGGGGCCAAGAAGGTCCTCATCTCGGCACCGGGCACCGGCGTCGACGGCACGTTCGTCATGGGCGTGAACGAGGACACGTACAACCCGGAGACGGACCACATCATCTCCAACGCGTCGTGCACGACCAACTGCCTCGCACCGCTGGCACAGGTCTTCAACGACGCCTTCGGCATCGACCGCGGCTTCATGATGACCGCGCACGCCTACACCGCAGACCAGAACCTGCAGGACGGCCCGCACAGCGACCTGCGTCGTGCGCGTGCTGCCGCGATCAACATCACCCCCGCGTCGACCGGCGCTGCCAAGGCGATCGGCGAGGTTCTCCCCGAGCTCCAGGGCAAGCTGAGCGGCTCGTCGTACCGCGTTCCGGTTCCCACCGGCTCGATCGTCGACCTCACGCTGATCACCGACCGCGAGAACCTCACGGTCGAAGAGGTCAACGAGGCGTACAAGAAGGCTGCTGCCGAGGGTCGCCTCGCCGGCTTCCTGCAGTACAACGAAGACCAGATCGTCTCGAGCGACATCGTGCACAACCCGCACTCGTCGATCTTCGACGCCACTCTGACCAACGTCAGCGGCAACCTGGTCAAGGTCTCCAGCTGGTACGACAACGAGTGGGGCTACTCCAACCGTCTCGTCGACCTGACCGAGTACGTGGCAGAGCGTCTCTGAGACATCTCCCATGACTCTGCGCACCCTGGATTCACTGGGTTCGCTCGAGGGCAAGCGCGTCATCGTCCGTTGTGATCTCAACGTCCCCCTGCGGGATGGGATCATCACGGACGATGGCCGTGTCCGCGCCTCGTTGCCTACCCTCAATGCTCTGATCAACGCGGGCGCCCGCGTGATCGTGTGCTCGCACCTCGGTCGTCCCGACGGCGCCCCCGACCCGCAGTACAGCCTCGCTCCGGTCGCCCAGCGACTGTCCGAGCTGCTCGGCAAGCCCGTGGCGTTCGCTCGCGACACCGTCGGCGAGTCGGCGCAGGAGGCCGTGGCCTCGCTCGAAGACGGCGGCATCGTCGTCATCGAGAACCTGCGGTTCAACCCGGGGGAGACCTCGAAGGACGACGCGGAGCGCGGCGCCTTCGCGGCTCAGCTCGCCGAACTCGGCGACGTCCTCGTCTCCGACGGTTTCGGTGTCGTGCACCGAAAGCAGGCGAGCGTCTACGACCTCGCCGAGCTGCTCCCGTCGGCTGCCGGCCTCCTCATCGCAGCCGAGCTCGACGTGCTCGACCGTCTGACCGAGAACCCCGAGCGCCCCTACGCGGTCGTGCTCGGCGGATCCAAGGTCAGCGACAAGCTCGGAGTCATCTCGCACCTGCTGCCGCGCGTGGATCGCATCCTCGTGGGTGGCGGCATGCTGTTCACCTTCCTCAAGGCGCAGGGCCACGCTGTGGCCTCCAGCCTCCTGGAAGAGGATCAGCTCGAGACGGTCCGCGGCTACATCGCCGAGGCCGAGAAGCGCGGTGTGGAGCTGGTGCTCCCGACAGACGTCATCGTCGCATCCTCGTTCTCCGCTGACGCGGACCACGAGGTCACCGCTGCCGACGCCATCGAGAGCACCGCATTCGGATCCGCCGGCATCGGTCTGGACATCGGTCCGGAGACAGCGGCTCGGTTCGCAGAGGTCATCCGCGGATCGAAGACGGTGTTCTGGAACGGTCCGATGGGCGTGTTCGAGTTCCCGGCGTTCGCCGGTGGCACGAAGGCCGTCGCCCAGGCGCTCACCGAGGTCGACGGTCTCAGTGTCGTCGGAGGCGGCGACTCGGCCGCGGCCGTGCGTCAGCTCGGCTTCGGCGACGACCAGTTCGGCCACATCTCGACCGGCGGCGGCGCCAGCCTCGAGTTCCTCGAGGGAAAGAAACTACCCGGCCTGGAGGTGCTCGGATGGGTGTGAACACCCGTACCCCGCTGATCGCGGGAAACTGGAAGATGAACCTCGATCACCTGCAGGCGGTGGCCTTCGTGCAGAAGCTGCACTGGACGCTCAAGGACGCCAAGCACGAGGACGGTTCGGTTGAGGTCGCGGTGTTCCCGCCGTTCACCGACATCCGCAGCGTGCAAACGCTGATCGATGCTGACAAGATCCCGTTCGCCCTCGGCGCGCAGGACCTCTCGGCTCACGACTCCGGCGCCTACACGGGCGAGGTCTCGGGCGCGTTCCTCGCGAAGCTCGACGCGAAGTACGTCATCATCGGTCACTCCGAGCGCCGTGAGTACCACGCGGAGTCGGACGAGATCGTCGCCGCGAAGACGAAGGCCGCGCTCAAGCACGGCCTGTCGCCCGTCATCTGCGTCGGTGAGACGGCCGAGGACCTCGAGAAGTTCGGTGCCAGCGCCGTGCCCTCGGGTCAGCTCGAGACTGCTCTCCAGGGGCTCTCGAAGGATGCCGACATCGTCGTGGCGTACGAGCCGGTCTGGGCCATCGGCTCTGGGCAGGCCGCGACGCCGCAGCAGGCGCAGGACGTCTGCGCGGCGCTGCGTGCGGTGATCGCCAAGGTCCTCGGTGACGACGCTGCGGCGCGTACCCGGATCCTGTACGGCGGATCGGTCAAGGCGGCCAACATCGCCAGCTTCATGCGCGAGCCGGATGTCGATGGCGCACTCGTCGGAGGCGCGAGCCTCGTGGTCGACGAGTTCGCGGCGATCATCCGCTTCGAGAAGCACGTCGGCGTGTGAGCGCGTGCGGCGGGGCTCCGGCCCCGCCGCACCGTATACTTGACCGTTACCGGGGCAATCCTGCCCCAGCGAAAGGCTCTTCCTCGTGGAAATTCTCGAGTTCGTCCTGCAGGTCGTGCTGGGCATCACCAGCGTCCTGCTGACTCTCCTCATCCTGCTCCACAAGGGTCGCGGCGGCGGCCTGTCCGACATGTTCGGCGGAGGCATGTCGTCGGCGGTCGGATCCTCCGGCCTCGCAGAGCGCAACCTCAATCGCTTCACCGTGATCCTCGCACTGGCGTGGTTCGTGGCGATCGTCGCGCTCGGTCTCATCACGAAGTTCGAGGTGATCTGATGGCTACCGGCGGCAACGCTATCCGAGGGACCCGCGTGGGTTCCGGCCCCATGGGCGAACAGGACCACGGCTACCACGCCGACCGCATCGCGGTCTCGTACTGGGACGGTCTCGGCAACGAGACGGTGCGGTACTTCGCCGCGGGGCTTCCCGAGGAGGAGATCCCCGAGACGATCGACCACCCGCAGTCGGGTCTTCCGGCAGGGCGGGACAAGTCGAACCCGCCTGCGCTCGCCAAGCCTGAGCCGTACAAGACGCACCTCGCCTATGTGAAGGAGCGTCGCACAGACGAGGAAGCCGTCCAGCTTCTCGAAGACGCGCTCACTCAGCTGCGTGAGCGTCGGGGTCAGTGACCTCGACCTGATCTGATGACAGAAGCCGCCGCGATCCTCTCGCGGCGGCTTCTCTCGTCTCAGGGGCGTGTTCAGCGGCATCCGGCCGCGGCGTCGATGTAGGACTGAGGTGGATATCCGTATGCCCAGACGCCGTTGGCGTCGTCGGTGAAGCCCATGCTGATCGCCCACGCCGTGGCCCACTTCTCGATGCTGTCCTGCGTCGACGAGTCGTACATGTCCTCGCACTTGACGCTGATCGCGTGGCCGACCTCGTGAGCGACCAGGGCCTTGCTGCGGTCGGCGGGCCACTGCTCAGCGACCGAGTTCGACAGTTCGATGACGGCGCGATCGGGATCGTCCCACCACCACGTGGTGAGGCCCCCCATGCTGCCGTTGTAGCCGGCATTGTTGACGACCTGGTTCCAGTCGAACTCGAGCAGCACTCCAGGGGCGAGCGACCGGGCGAAGGCCTCGATCTCTGTCCGTGCGGCCTGCAGGGGTCCGGCCTTCTCGGCGAGTTCGGCCTGTTCGGTCGTCACGACCTGACCAGCGGCATCCTGCAGTGCCGCCAACGCCTGGACCGCCGCAGCATCGAGATCGGTCGTCTCGGACGCCCGTGACGCCGCATCGCGCAGGGCGATCACGGCGTCATTCTTGGCAGAGAGGTGTGCGGATTCGAACGCGGGCGCCGCGTCGGCCGCGGAGCGGAGAACGGCTATGCCGGACTCAGCCACCTGGTCGCCGGCGGAGGCCATCGTGGGCACCGCCGCGTCGAGGTCGGCAGTCAGCTCGTCGAGATCGCGGGTATCGGCAGCGAGCCGATCGGATGCCGCGAAGAGCTCCCAGAAGGCCGATGGCTTCGTCTCGCCGGAAGGCAGGGGCTCGGCGAGCAGATCCTGGGCGGGGGCTGCAGCCTCATCGGCATCCGTCGTCGCCGTCGTGAGTGCGTCCCGCGCCTCGGGAGAGGTGAGGATGCCCGAATCCGTGCTCGTCAGCAGGGTGCCGGTGTCGACCGTGGCCAGCAGGGAATCCAGTTCCTGCTGGACGGTGGCGGCACTGCTTCGCGCCGTGGACGCCGCCGCATCGAACTCGTCGCGCGCGCCGTCGTAGCCGAGGTTCGCGGAGACCTGCGTCACGCCGACGGCGGCAGCCGCGACGAGCACCACGACGGCGGCCAGAGCGACGCCTGTGCGCCTTCTGCGAGGTCTCGGTCCTCTGTCGGATGCGCCGGCGAAGTGCGGGGGGAGCGCATGGCCTCCGACCGGGGAGGAGGCCACGTCGACGGATGCGGTCATGCGGTGGGACCTCCGAAGGGAACCGGCGTAAGACGACTCTAATCACTGGACTGGCCTGCATGAGGACTCGCAGAGACGAGAACGGCCCCCGCGGATCGCGGGGGCCGTTCGAGTGGAGGGGCTGACGAGAATCGAACTCGCATCATCTGTTTGGAAGACAGAGGCTTTACCACTAAGCTACAGCCCCGTTGCCGGCGGAGTCCCGGAGAACTGTGCCGACTCATCGATCATAGCGGACTGACGGAGGTGCTCGTGTCCGTTAGACTCGGTGGGGCTGAATCTGCATGCGGATTCCCCGGGGCGTAGCTCAGTTTGGTAGAGCGCCCGCTTTGGGAGCGGGAGGTCGCAGGTTCAACTCCTGTCGCCCCGACACGGCTTCAACGGCCTGACAGCCGCGATTCAGCGCGGAAATCACAAGGAGAGCACACCAGAATGGCGAACAGCACCGTCGAGAAGCTGACCCCGACCCGGGTCAAGCTCAGCATCACGGTCACCCCCGACGACCTCAAGCCCAGCATCGCGCACGCCTACGAGCACATCGCTCAGGACGTTCAGATCCCCGGCTTCCGCAAGGGCAAGGTCCCCGCTCCGATCATCGACCAGCGCATCGGTCGTGGTGCGGTCATCGAGCACGCGGTCAACGAGGGCCTCGACAAGTTCTTCCGCGACGCGACCGTCGAGCACAAGCTCCGCGTCGTCGGACGCCCGTCCGCCGACATCACGCAGTGGCCGAACGAGAAGGACTTCTCGGGCGACCTGCTCGTCGACATCGAGGTGGACGTGCGTCCCGAGATCGAGGTCCCGGCATTCGACGGCATCACCCTGACGGTCGACGCCGTCGAGGCTGACGACGCCGCGCTCGACGCCGAGCTCGAGAACCTGCGCGCGCGCTTCGGCACGCTCGTCCCGGTCGACCGTCCCGCAGCGAAGGGCGACTTCGTCGAGCTCGACCTCGTCGCCACGATCGACGGCGCCGAGATCGACCGCGCCGAGGGCGTCTCGTACGAGGTCGGCTCGGGCGAGCTGCTCGAGGGCATCGACGACGCGATCGAGTCGCTGACCGCCGGCGAGGACACCACGTTCCGCTCCGCACTCGTGGGCGGCGACCACGCCGGCTCCGAGGCCGAGGTCTCCGTCACCGTCAAGGCGGTCAAGGAGCGCGAGCTTCCTGAGGCCGATGACGACTTCGCGCAGATCGCCAGCGAGTTCGACACGATCGCCGAGCTCCGTGCGAGCCTCGCCGAGCGCGTCTCGCAGCAGGGCGTCTTCACGCAGGGTTCCGCGGCTCGCGACAAGCTCGTCGAGACGCTGCTCGAGCAGATCGACATCCCCGTGCCGCCGAAGCTCATCGAGGACGAGGTGCACAACCACCTCGAGGGTGAGAACCGCCTCGAGGACGACGTGCACCGCGCCGAGGTCACCGAGGCCAGCGAGAAGCAGTTCCGCACGCAGGTTCTGCTCGACACGATCGCCGAGCAGGCCGACGTGCAGGTCTCGCAGGAGGAGCTCTCGCAGTACCTCATCCAGTCCGCGTCGCAGTACGGCATGGCTCCTCAGGAGTTCGTCGAGGCCCTGCAGTCGTCGAACCAGCTCCCGGCGCTCGTCGGCGAGGTCGCCCGCAACAAGGCCCTCGCGATCGCGCTCGGCAAGGTCAAGGTCGTCGACACCAACGGCAAGCCTGTCGACCTCTCCGACTTCGTCGTGACCGACGACGAGGACGAGGCCGAGAGCGAGTCGGCTGCTGACGAGAAGCCCGCCAAGAAGGCTCCCGCCAAGAAGGCCGCCGCGAAGAAGGCTGACGACGCAGACGCCGCTGAGAAGCCGGCTGCGAAGAAGCCTGCGGCGAAGAAGGCTCCCGCGAAGAAGGCTGATGACGCTGAGGGTGCTGAGAAGCCCGCGGCGAAGAAGCCTGCAGCGAAGAAGGCTCCGGCCAAGAAGGCTGCCGACAAGGCTGAGTGATCGGACACGATCTCGTGAAGGGGCGGATGCTGCGGCATTCGCCCCTTTCTCGTGAGTGGAGCGAATGGAGGGATGAAGACATCATGAAGACCTGGGAAGAACGCGTCGACGACGTGTGGGACGACGCGACGGGCGAAGAGGTCGGTGAAGAGACCATTGCACGGATCGACGCTCTGGCTGCCGAGCGGGGCGTCGACGACGCGCGCGCGGAATTCGAACGTGCAGGCGCGCGAGATTCGGCGGGACGCCCCGCGGAGGCGGTGGAGCTCTATCGGCGCGCGCTGGCGCTGGGCCTCGATGACGAGCACCGCCCGCAGTGCGTGATCCAGATGGCGAGCTCGTTGCGCAATCTGGGTGAGTATGACGAGGCCCTCGCCGTCATCCGCGCGGAAGAGGAGCTCTCAGCCGACGGCCCCTACCGGGATGCCGTGGCGACCGTCCACGCGCTGATCCTGGCGAGTTCGGGGCGGCCGGCCCAGGGGCTGTCGGTCGCTCTCCTCGCACTCGTGCCGCACCTGCCTCGGTATCACCGGTCGATGACCGCGTACGCCCACGAGATCGCGGAACTCGACGCCTGATATGCCGACGGCGAACACGGCCTGGGCGCTGCGTTGTCGCCGGTAGATTCGAATCACTGAAACACGGAATCAGGAGCTGACATGGCTGCAGAACCCCTCCTCGCTACGAGCGTCTTCGACCGACTGTTGAAAGACCGCATCATCTGGCTGGGATCGGAGGTGCGCGACGACAATGCGAACGAGATCTGCGCGAAGATCCTCCTCCTCGCCGCAGAGGACTCCGAGAAGGACATCTACCTCTACATCAACTCGCCCGGTGGATCGATCACCGCCGGCATGGCGATCTACGACACGATGCAGTTCGTCCCGAACGACATCGTCACCGTCGGAATCGGCATGGCCGCCTCGATGGGTCAGCTGCTGCTGACCGCCGGCACGAAGGGCAAGCGCTACATCACGCCCAACGCGCGCGTGCTGCTGCACCAGCCGCACGGTGGCTTCGGCGGAACGTCGAGCGACATCCAGACGCAGGCGCAGCTGATCACCTCGATGAAGAACCGCCTGGCGGAGATCACCGCGGCGCAGACCGGCAAGTCGGTCGAGCAGATCAACGAAGACGGTGACCGCGACCGCTGGTTCACCGCCGACGAGGCGCTCGAGTACGGCTTCGTCGACCACATCCGCGACTCGGCCACCGACGTCGTCGGCGGCGGCGGAACCGACCAGGACATCAAGTAACGGAAAGCGAAAGGACTCTCATGTACGCACCCACCTTCCGCTCTGCCGGGGACCTGCCTTCGAGCCGCTACGTGCTGCCTCAGTTCGAGGAGCGCACGGCTTACGGATTCAAGCGCCAGGATCCCTACAACAAGCTGTTCGAAGATCGCGTGATCTTCCTCGGCGTCCAGGTCGACGACGCGTCGGCCGACGACGTGATGGCGCAGCTGCTCGTTCTCGAGAGCCAGGACTCCGAGCGCGACATCACGATGTACATCAACTCGCCCGGTGGTTCCTTCACCGCCATGACGGCGATCTACGACACGATGCAGTACGTCGCGCCGCAGATCCAGACCGTGGTGCTCGGCCAGGCGGCGTCGGCCGCATCGGTCCTGCTCGCCGGCGGTCACCCCGGCAAGCGCCTCGCTCTGCCCAACGCCCGCGTGCTCATGCACCAGCCGGCGATGGGCGAGGCGGGACACGGCCAGGCCTCCGACATCGAGATCCAGGCTGCGGAGATCCTGCGCATGCGCACGTGGCTCGAGGAGACCATGGCCCGTCACACGGGCAAGTCCGTCGAGCAGGTCAATCGCGACATCGACCGCGACAAGATCCTGTCGGCCGCCGAGGCGCTGGACTACGGCATCGTCGATCAGGTGCTCACGTCGCGCAAGCGCGCCTAAGCAGCTCGTCTGAGAAAGGACGTCGGCCCTCTGGGTCGGCGTCCTTTCGTCGTCTCCGGCAGATGCGCGACCGCTCGCAGGATCTCTGCTCATATGAGCGATGAGATGCGCGAACGATGCCTCGGTCGTATGCTGGAGACGGAAGGAGGATGCCATGGAAGAGGAACTGGTCATGGTCCGCGTCGCTGAGCTCTACTACGACGAGGACAAGACGCAGGACGAGATCGGCGCCCTCCTCAAGCTGTCTCGCTGGAAGGTCGGTCGCCTCCTCACACAGGCCAGAGAGCGCGGTATCGTCCGAATCGAGATCGTGCACCCCCGCGCGCGGCGTCTCGGACTCGAGCGTGAGCTCGTCGAGCGGCATGGTCTCGCGGCTGCGGTCGTGGTTCCCTCCCCGGACGGTGATGACGGGACGCTCGAGCGCGTCGCGCAGGCCGCTGCCGACTACCTCACGGCGATGCGGCCGGTGCCGCGGACGCTCGGCGTCAGCTGGGGGCGCACTCTGCGCGCCGTCGCCGAGTCGCTGCCCGAGGGGTGGGCGACCGGAGTGACCGTCGTGCAGCTGAACGGGGGAGTGAGCCTCAATCGCCGCTCGGGCGGAGCCGCAGGCCTCGCGGTCACCATCGCTCAGCGTGCATCCGGACATGTGTCGCTGCTGCCCAGTCCGGCCATTCTCGAACGCGTCGAGACCAAACAGGCGATCGAAGCCGACCGCACCGTCGCGGCCGTCCTGGTCGAAGCGGCCGAAGCGCAGGCGTTCCTGTTCACTGCGGGGCCGTGCGATGCGACATCCGCGCATGTCGAGAACGGCTATCTCACGGCAGCCGATGTCGAGGAGCTCGCCCGTCGAGGCGCCGTGGGCGACGTCCTCGGACGATACATCGATGCCGACGGCAACATCGTCGACCCGCAGCTCGATGCCCGGACGGTCGGAGTCGACCTCGGGCGTCTGCGCGCCGCCCAGCGCTCGATCTTCGTCACCGCCGGTGACGCCAAACATGACATCGCGCGCACAGTCGTCACCAGTAGCCTGTGCAGCGTTCTGGTGACAGATGAGACCACAGCACGAGCATTGTTGGAGGAACGATGACGACCCAAGAACTCAGCCGCAGATCGGCGGTGGACGTTCTCGGCGGTGAGCCGGATGACGCCACGCTCCGCCGGTTCCTGCATGGACTCCCGGGTGTCGACGCCGTCGGCCTGGAGCAGCGCGCGGCCGCACTCGGCACGCGTTCGATCAAGACGACGTCGAAGGCCTGGGCGCTCGACACGATCATCAAGCTGATCGACCTCACCACCCTCGAAGGCTCGGACACGCCGGGCAAGGTGCGCTCGCTGGTCGCCAAGGCCAAGAATCCTGATGCCTCTGACTCGACGACGCCCCGGGTCGCCGCCGTCTGCGTGTACGGCGACATGGTCGGCGCCGCCGTCGAGGCGCTCGGCTCTCTGCACGGCGACCCGGATGACGGACTCATCTCGGTGGCCGCAGTCGCCACCGCGTTCCCCAGCGGGCGTTCGTCGCTGGCCATCAAGCTCGCCGACACCGCGGAAGCGGTCGCCGCCGGCGCAGACGAGATCGACATGGTCATCGAACGTGGAGCGTTCCTCTCGGGCCGGTACGGGCTCGTGTACGACCAGATCGCCCAGGTGAAAGAGGCGTGCCGCCGCGCCGACGGCTCGTACGCCTCGCTCAAAGTGATCCTCGAGACCGGCGAGCTCAACACGTACGACAACATCAAGCGCGCATCGTGGCTCGGCATCCTCGCCGGTGGCGACTTCATCAAGACCTCGACGGGCAAGGTGCAGCCCGCGGCCACCCTGCCCACGACGCTGCTCATGCTCGAGACGGTGCGCGACTGGCACCGCGGCACGGGTGAGCGCATCGGCGTGAAGCCGGCCGGCGGCATCCGCGCGTCGAAGGACGCGGTGAAGTATCTCGTCACTGTCGCCGAGACTGTGGGGGAGGAATGGCTCCAGCCCCACCTCTTCCGTTTCGGCGCCTCGAGTCTGTTGAACGACGTGCTCCTGCAGCGTCAGAAGCTCACCACCGGCCACTACTCCGGCCCCGACTACGTCACGATCGACTAGGAGCCCCGCATATGTCATTCCTGGAATACGCTCCCGCCCCGGAGTCGAAGGCCGTTCTCACCCTCAAGGACAGCTACGGGCTGTTCATCGACGGGGAGTTCGTCGACGGCTCGGGCTCGAGCTTCGCGACCATCTCGCCGGCCGATGAGACCCACATCGCCGAGATCGCTTCGGCGAGCGACGCGGATGTCGACCGTGCGGTCGCCGCCGCGCGCCGCGCCTACGAGAAGACCTGGTCGAGGATGAGCGGTCGCGATCGGGGCAAGTACCTCTTCCGCATCGCGCGTCTCGTGCAGGAGCGGGCTCGCGAGCTCGCCGTCGCCGAGAGCCTCGACAACGGCAAGCCGATCAAGGAGAGCCGTGATGTCGACGTGCCCCTCGTCGCGTCCTGGTTCTTCTACTACGCAGGCTGGGCCGACAAGCTCGACTATGCCGGGCTCGGCGCGAACCCTCGTGCGCTCGGCGTCGCCGGACAGATCATCCCGTGGAACTTCCCGCTGCTGATGCTCGCGTGGAAGCTCGCTCCCGCACTGGCGGCGGGCAACACCGTGGTGCTCAAGCCTGCGGAGACCACTCCGCTCACGGCGCTGATCTTCGCCGAGATCCTGCAGCAGGCGGATCTTCCCGCCGGCGTCGTCAACATCATCACGGGAGCCGGTTCGACGGGTGCCACCCTCGTGCGCCACCCCGACGTCGACAAGGTCGCCTTCACGGGGTCGACGGGTGTCGGTCGCGACATCGCACGAGCCGTCGCCGGCACCGACAAGAAGGTCACGCTCGAGCTCGGCGGCAAGGCCGCGAACATCGTATTCGACGACGCGCCGATCGACCAGGCCGTCGAGGGCATCGTCAACGGCATCTTCTTCAACCAGGGGCACGTGTGCTGCGCAGGAAGCCGCCTGCTCGTGCAGGAGTCGATCCACGACGAGGTCATCGACCGGCTCAAGACCCGCCTGTCGACGCTGCGCCTCGGCGACCCGCTCGACAAGAACACGGACATCGGTGCGATCAACTCGGCGGCACAGCTCGCTCGCATCCGTGAACTGAGTGACATCGGCGAGGCCGAGGGCGCTGAGCGCTGGACCGCGGACTGCGCGATCCCCGACAAGGGGTTCTGGTTCGCTCCCACGATCTTCACCGGTGTCGAGGCGTCGCACCGCATCGCGCGCGACGAGGTCTTCGGGCCCGTCCTGTCTGTGCTCACGTTCCGCACGCCGGCTGAGGCGATCGCCAAGGCCAACAACACGCCGTACGGCCTCTCCGCCGGCATCTGGTCGGACAAGGGTTCGCGGATCCTCGCGGTCGCCGATCGACTTCGGGCCGGAGTCGTCTGGGCGAACACCTTCAACCGATTCGACCCGTCGAGCCCGTTCGGCGGATACAAGGAGTCCGGATACGGCCGCGAAGGCGGACGTCAGGGTCTCACCGCGTACCTGAAGGGGGCCTCCGCATGAGCAAGCGACTGACCGTTCCGAAGACCTACAAGCTGGCGATCGGCGGTGCGTTCCCGCGCAGCGAGTCCGGCCGCACCTACGAGGTGCTGTCGGCGAAGGGGGCGTTCCTCGCGAACGCCGCGCAGGGCTCACGCAAAGACGCACGGGATGCCGTCGTCGCCGCGCGCGCCGCGGTGAAGGGCTGGTCCGGCGCCACCGCCTACAACCGCGGTCAGGTGCTCTATCGGGTCGCCGAGGTCCTCGAGGGGCGTCGCGCGCAGTTCATCGACGAGATCGCCGCGCAGGAGGGCGTCTCGTCGTCGGCAGCCGCTGCGCAGGTCGACGAGGCGATCGATCTGTGGGTCTGGTACGCCGGCTGGTGCGACAAGTACGCGCAGGTCGCGGGCAACGCGAACCCCGTCTCGGGTCCGTACTTCAACATCTCGGTGCCGGAGCCCACCGGTGTCGTCGCGATCGTCGCGCCGCAGGACTCGGCGCTGCTCGGTCTCGTCTCGGTCGTGGCGCCGGCTCTGGTGGCGGGCAACACCGTCGTCGTGATCGCGAGCGAGCGGTTCCCGCTGTCGGCCATCAGTCTTGCCGAGGTGCTCGCCACCAGCGATGTGCCCGGAGGAGTCGTGAACGTGCTCACCGGCTCGCCGGCCGAGATGGCGCCGTGGCTCGCCTCGCACCAGGACGTCAACGCGCTCGATCTGGCCGGTGCCGGCGACCTCGAGTGGGTCGACCTGCAGATCGCAGCCGCCGAGACCCTCAAGCGGGTTCTGGCTCCCGGTGCCGTCACCGCATCTCCGGAGCGCATCGGCGCCTTCACCGAGGTCAAGACGGTCTGGCACACCAAGAGCCTCGTCTGACATCGGCGGAACCCGCCCGCGCACGTGAGCCCCGTAGCATCAGCTGCGGGGCTCACAGCACTCGGCATCGTTCGAGTGGACCTGCACTGCTGATCAGAGACCCGGCAGCCAACATCGGGCAGCGACGGTATGGTGCGCACACCCCGCGTGGGCCGTCACGCCGAGGCGACGTCGCGTTCACGACCGCAGTGCGTCTGCGGGCACGATGCGGTTCGCGCGAACTGCTCCGGCGATCGCGCCGAGAGCGGCGATGGCGATTCCCGCTCCGAGGGCGGCAAGCGCGAGGACGGGGTCGAAGACCGGGGTCCACCTCTGGGCGATCGTCACAGCGAGTACTGCGGTCATCCCTATGACGATGCCGAGGAGACTGCCGAACAATCCGACAAGCACAGCTTCGAGTAACAGCATCGTCGCGATATGGTTCTTGCGCGCTCCGATCGCACGCCGAAGTCCGATCTCGTTGCGTCGTTCGGCGACGGCCGAGAGGGTGGCGATCGTCACTGAGGCTGCAGCAGCGAGTCCGGTCACGATCGTCAGCAGCGCCAGGCTCAGCGCGACGCTCGCCTCCACATTCGCGCGCAGAGAGTCCGCCGGCGGGGAGATGCGACATCGACGCGTTCCGGCTGTACAGGGTCGAGCACAAGCGGCGCTTCCTCCGCGATGCTCGCAGCGGCGCCCATTTCCGTGACGACGTAGGCCGTCACCGTGCTCGTCGGAGGGTTCGCGGTCTCAGGGTTCTCGTCGCCTCCGGTCACGGCCTTGCCGAGCAGATCGGGCGCGCGCGGGGAATCAGTGATGACTCCCACGACGACGAGGGTCCGGCCGGCGATCTCGATCGTCGGAGCCAGATCGACCGGCGCCATCCCGATGCCCTCGGCCAGATACGCGCCGACGAGCACCTGGTTCGAAGCGAGCGACGCCATCGGCGCATCCGTCCAGTCGATGTCGAGGCGTAGTGCAGTCCTGATGTCTCCGTAGCTCGCGTATGTGGATGTGTCCGTCGCCTCGCGTGGGGCACCGACGCGCACACTTGCCGTGCCGAGATCCTCGAGGATGGCGACGGCGGCTGAGCCATTCAGATCCGCCAAGGATTCGGCAACATCCGGGAGACCGGTCTCGACCGTCGCTGAGACGCCATCGCCGGAGACCGTAGCGGTGACGTCGCGGCTCTTGACGGCATCGAAGCTCTCGGAGACCTGCTGCTGCGCTGTGGCTGAAAGTCCCAAGGTCGCCACGAACAGAGTCGCAGCGACTGCGATCGCTGCGATGAGCCCGGCGGCGCGCCCGGGGCGGCTCAGCAGGTTCGCAGCGGCGTCTCTGACTGCAGCGGTCGGTCGCACAGTGGACGCCTTCCCCGGCGTCTTCGGTTCCTCGTGGTGCTTGATAGGAGGAGGATTCTCGGTGCAGCCCTCTTCCGTGCGCTCCTGAACTTCGCCGTCCACGACGTGGATCTGTCGGTCAGCATGCTGTGCGACCTGCTCCGAGTGGGTCACGAGGATCAGTGTCGCGCCATGTTGACGGAGGTTTTCGAAGCTCGTCATGACCGCTTCAGTGGTGCTCGAGTCAAGGTTGCCTGTGGGCTCATCCGCCACGACGATGGGCGCCCCGGAGGCGAGCGCCCGAGCGATCGCTACGCGTTGACGTTGTCCGCCGGACAGCTGGCGTGGCTTCGCATCAGCAAGGTCTGCGATTCCCACATCAGCGAGCGCGGCAAGGGCTCGCGTCCTCATCCTGCGGGGGTCGACACCGCGATAGTGCATCGACAGTTCCACGTTCTCGACGACCGAGCGGCGGTCGAGGAGGTGGAAGGCCTGGAAGACGAACGCGAATGTCTCGGAGCGGTGGGCGCATGCTGCGCCTTCTTTCAGTGCGGCAACGTCCTGACGATCGATGAGGTAAGTTCCCGTCGACGGAGCATCGAGCAGCCCGAGGACGTTGAGCAGGGTCGACTTCCCACTGCCCGATTCACCCTGGATGGCGATGTAGCTGCCTTGCGGGACGTCAAGGTCGACGCCTCGCAGCGCGTCTACCGACGACAGGCGGGTGCCGTAGCGCTTGGTGATATCTCGAAGGGTGAGCCCGGGCACTACTGGACTCTCACTCGATCGCCAGGCTTCAGCTTCGCGTCCTTTAGGACCTCGATGGCGCTGAGGCCGTTCAGCTCGCCGAGCTCCTTCACCGGCACCTCCAGGAAATCACCTTCCGAGTCCTGGCGCAGAACGTATCGACTCGAGCCGCGGGAGGCGACAGCGCGACTCGGCACGAGGAGAGCATCCGTCGCAACCACGCTGCGGGTCACCACGAGTACGGGCTTCTCTCCGACGGTCGAGTCCGGAATGGGCGGAGTGCCAGGGTCCCCAAAGTCGGCTGTCACGAAGGTGATCGGAACCAGACCTTCCTCGTCGGCCGCTCCGATGTTCTGCAGGACGAGGGGGACTTCGGTCCCTGCGATCGTCGCTTTCGCCTCGAAGCCGACTTCTAGCTGGGCCGCGGTGGCTGCGATCACGGTCGCTGAGGCGATGGGATACCCCTTGGCGAAGACGACCGCTGCATCATCCGGCAGTGAACCCACACCTGGCGCCGCGACGACAGCAGCTGGTAGGGCCGAGGTCACCACGAACGAGCTCGACCTGGCGACGGCTCGCATCTTCCCGGCTGTGGGAGCGACAGGTGTCCCCGGGGCTACTGGGACCGGCTGGACTCCCGGGGTGGCGGGGTTCGAGGGAGCGGCGGGATCTTGCGAGGGCGGCGGGGCTGTCTGGGTAGTAGCTGAGCTCTCCTCGGCTGCGGTTGCCGCTTCCATGGGGACGTTATAGCCATGGTCGGCGTAAAGACTGGTGAGCGAACGCTCTGTTTCTGGGCCGAAGATCCCGTCTGCCGTCGTGGAGTATCCGGCGGCAGTCAACGCGTGCTGCAACTGCTCGACGTCGCGGCCGGTATCTCCGGTGCGCAGATCTCGGAAGAACGGAAACGCGCCAGGCAGGGCGAAGACCGGCTGGGCGTTGATCTCGAGGAGCACCTGGCCGGCCGAGACTTGCGAGCCAACTGCAACAGGTGCGTCGGTCACGACTGCAACACCGCCCTCGCCCGGGGCAGCCAGACTGGTCGACGTCTGCTCACCTGCACGCACTTCACCCTGCACCGTCAGGGTCTCGGCGAGGATTCCTTGTTCCACGGGGGCTGTGATCGCTGAGGGCAGAGGCGCTGCGGCGTCACTGGCGATCTGGCTGGGGGAGCGGAACGCCGACGCGGCCGCCCATCCACCAGCAAGCAGAGCCGCACTGGCAACCGCGACAACCATCACCACCGTCGCGCGTCGGCCAGGTTTCGTTCGACCACCTGAGCGCTCACCTGGCCGAACGAGGGGGTCTGTGCGGCCAGCAGCGCTGAGGAGATCCTCCAAGGACGGACTCTGATCGACGCGCGTCATCCTGCTCGCGACTCCGCGATGATCTCGTCGATCTCCGACGTTATGCTCTCGATCTCCGCGCCGGCGTCTATGAGTGCCGCTTCGTTGTCTTCAAGCATCGAGCTCTCTCGGGCCCACAGCGCGTCGTAGAACGCTTCGGTGAAGCCCGACGAGTCTCGGCACTCGGCGTCGGTGGTTGCCAGGTCGATCTCTTCAGCGGTGGGCTCCGTGATGGGGCTGTCGATGCTCGCGCCCAGCCCAAGGCGCTGACGAACGGACTCGCTGGGCATCTCGATCGGCGTCGACGGGAGGTCTTCGATGCCGACATCGGCCATGCAGTCGTTCCATGCGGCAGCGGACTCGAGAACAGCGGGGTCCTTGCTCGCTCCGGAATACGCTGCGGTGGCCAGACCTGATGTGAAGTTCATCAGATTGTTGCTGTATCCAGGGCTGACGGTGGCAGGGTCGTCGCGACACGCCAAGAACACCTCGTCCTCGGACGGCGTCGACGCTTGACGCTGGAATTCGTCCCACGCCTGGAGGCCGGCAGGGCGCTGCTGCGAAGGCTCGTGGTAGCCGTACGTCTGGGCGATCTTCAGATCGAACCACTTCCGAACCGTGGCGTCGGAGCCATACGCCGCGTCGATGTCCACGTATGGAACGGGATCGTCGATCCCTTTGGCGGCGAGGCAGTCATCGACGGTGAGTGCCGCGGCGTATGCCGCCTTCGTCAGCTGGACATCCGAGAGGAGATAGGGATCCAAGGGGAGGGCCCATCGAACGATGTCCTTGCCTTCGCCATCCACGGCGCTTGTGTGCTGGTCCGAGCTTGCGGGCCCACACGCGGCCGCCACGCTGACGGTGGCGGCCGCGGCGATGACGCCGACGGCCCGGCAAGCGAGTGTGAGCTGCCTGGGTCGCCTCATGATACTCAGACGAATCTCGCGGCGTTGGGGTCCCAGGCAAGTCCTTGGACGATTCCGGAGCTGTTCTCGATGTTTCCATCGCCCTGGTTCGTGTTGAGGCAGACCGAGGAACCGCCGTAGCCGCCGGTGGCGGTGTCGTAGAAGCACGCGACCGAGTAGCGACCGTTGTTGAACCAGGAGTCTGCCGTGTTGCCGGCGTTCACCGAGGTTCCGGCGTAGTTGTAGCTCGTCATCGGCGTGACGTAGTACTCGAACCACAGCACGCCCGCATAGCTGCCGTTCGTGTTGAAGTCCGGATCGTCCCAGACGCAGGCCCTGCCGAGGCTGCAGTAGCTCGGGGCGGCGCTGGCAGGCGCCGCGAACCCGAACAGAGCGACCAGCGGAGCTGCCAGAGCGATCAGAGTGATGGCGATCCTTCTGCGCCTGCTCTTGCCCTCAAGTGGTGTCGTCATTGTCATTCCTCTCGAACCAGAACGCGGAGTTGTCCGCTACGTGGGTTGTTTCCGAAATCGCGGCGTTCGTTTCGACGGAACGGATATATTCCTCGCGCCTCACGATCTGTAACAGAATCTGAAACACATCGCCCGTGTGCGGAAATGAAGAATTCAGGGGCGCTGCGGGAGGGGGCACGCTGGTGAATCAGTTCCCGGAGTTCTATCGGAAGCACTATCGGTTGATCTTGACTGTGGCTCAGCAGCGACTCGGCGGGAGAGCCGATGCGGAAGACGTGACGGCCGAGGTGTTCCGCGTCGCGTGGGCCCGGCATGACGACGGCACAGCGATCACGCTGCCGTGGTTGTATACGACACTTCGCAACATGATCGGCAACGAGTACCGGCGTCAGGGGCGCCTCGGCTCTTTCGTCTCCGACGCCGGTCCGATCCTCACCGGGGATGACAGTTTCGGGCCGGCGACGGACGACGCCATCGAGGTGCGACGGGCTCTTCGCAGGTTGCCGGAGGCCGACCGCGAGCTCTTGTATATGACCTACTGGGAGGAGCTCTCGCGAGCGGAGATCGCAGCGATCCTCGGTGTCAGTGCGATCGCAGTGCGGATTCGACTGATGCGTGCTCGAGAGCGATTCAGGCACCTGCTTCCACGCGAAGACGACATTCATGACGAGGAGGTGGTCAGCGATGGACGAGTGTGAACGACGCATCCGTGCGGCGCGCCCCGAGAGCGGGCATCGCACCCTGCCGCTCACAGATCGAGCGGAGCACGAACTGGCGGAGCTGGTTTCCGCGAGACAGCTCACCGCCCAGGATCTCCGCCGGACGAGACCCGCCGCAGACGCCGAACAAGCCGGACGTACCGCGCGCCCGGTGAGCGGCAGGCTGATGTCGCTGGTGGTCGCCACTGCCGCGGCGGTGGCTGTCGTCGCTGTCGGGCTGACGCCGTTCTTTCCGACTGCTCCGACGTATGCCGCGACTCCGCCACTGCTCGACGTATCTCCGGTTTCCCAGCCGCGGGAGGAGCTGCTCTTGGACCTGAGCCAGAAAGCGATGCGCGACGCCGAGAGTCCGACACCCGACCCCGGGGTCACGAAGATCTCGGCTCAGGCGTGGTCGCTCGTCGTGATGTCAGACGGCGAGCGCCAGACCGCGAATGTAGTGAACCTGGATTACGACATCACAGTTCAGCCTGACGGCGCAGTGCACCAGGTCGTCACGGCAGGACCGTCCGTCGACGCCGACGACCGACCAGTGACTGAGGGCGTCCCTGCTCCCGGTGAGCTCATGTCCGAGGAAGAGTGGTCAGCGGGCAGCCCGGAGCTGCGCTTCACAGAACCTCTGCCACCCGAGAGCGACCAGCTCCCCGCCTACTTCGCCGAGGCGTATGAGACCGCAGAGCTTCCCGATGCTGCCTTGATCATCACTTCGGTCGCCGAGCTCATGCGGCAGCGTCAGCTCTCACCGGCAGAGGAAGCCACGGTGCTGGAGTACTTCGCGCGTGACGCCGATCTCACCGTCGTCGGGGCGGTGACTGATCGGTTGGGCCGTGATGCGATCGCCTTCTCGGCTGTGCACGAGGAAGACTCCTCGTACGAGGAGTATCTGCTCGTCGCCCCCGACAGCGGCAGGATCCTTGCGGTCGAGACGCACTACATCGCGCGGGGTCGTACTGACATCCCTTCGCCGTCGGTCACGGGATATTTCGCCTGGCGCAGATGACGCGTCCCCTCGCCGGTCTCCGGGGAGGCGGGCTTCGATACGTGCGGACGGGTGATGCGGACTCGAGATGCGCGACCCCGCGCCAATGCGTCCCGGTGTCGGATGCAGCGGTTAGGCTCAGTAGACGATCTCAGGATCCCCCTAGGAGGACGCGCATGGCCCGTATCGGCGAAAGCGCTGACCTGTTCAAGTGCTCATTCTGCGGAAAGAGCCAGAAGCAGGTGCAGCAGCTCATCGCAGGACCCGGTGTGTACATCTGCGACGAGTGCGTCGAGCTGTGCAACGAGATCATCGAGGAGCGGATGGCCGAGTCCTCCGCCGACGGCACGGCGGACTTCGAACTCCCCAAGCCCCGCGAGATCTTCTCGTTCCTCGAGGAGTACGTCGTCGGACAGGAGCCCGCCAAGAAGGCGCTGGCCGTCGCGGTGTACAACCACTACAAGCGCATCCGCGCGCACGGCACCCTCCAGACGGCCGAGCAGAAGGCCGAGAGCGTCGAGATCGCGAAGAGCAACATCCTGCTCATCGGACCGACCGGATGCGGCAAGACGTATCTGGCCCAGACTCTCGCGAAGAGGCTCAATGTGCCTTTCGCGGTCGCGGACGCCACGGCACTCACCGAGGCAGGCTACGTCGGTGAGGATGTCGAGAACATCCTTCTCAAGCTCATCCAGGCAGCCGACTACGACGTCAAGCGCGCAGAGCAGGGCATCATCTACATCGATGAGGTCGACAAGATCGCCCGCAAGGCGGAGAACCCGTCGATCACTCGCGACGTCTCCGGTGAGGGCGTGCAGCAGGCGCTGCTGAAGATCATCGAGGGCACTGTCGCCTCGGTGCCTCCGCAGGGCGGACGCAAGCACCCGCACCAGGAGTTCCTGCAGATCGACACGTCGAACGTGCTGTTCATCGTCGCGGGTGCGTTCGCGGGCCTCGAGGACATCGTGTCGGCCCGCGTCGGCAAGCACGGCATCGGGTTCGGCGCCCCGCTGCACGACAAGGGCAAGGATCTCGACCTGTTCAGCGAGGTGCTCCCGGAGGACCTGCACAAGTTCGGACTGATCCCCGAGTTCATCGGCCGACTTCCCGTCGTCACGAATGTGTCGCCGCTCGACCAGGATGCCCTCATCGACATCCTCACCGGTCCGCGCAATGCGCTTGTGAAGCAGTATCAGCGCATGTTCGAACTCGACGGCGTTCAGCTCGAGTTCGAAGACGCGGCGCTCCGCTCGATCGCCGACCTCGCGGTCGAGCGCAAGACCGGCGCTCGCGGCCTCCGGGCGATCCTCGAAGACGTGCTGGGTCCGATCATGTTCGAGATCCCGTCGGCGGAAGACGTGGCGAAGGTCGTCGTCACCCAGGCGGCCGTCGATGAGGGCGCTCCGCCGACGATCGTGATGGAGCGCAAGCGCAAGAGCGCGTGAGTCACCTTCCCTCGCCCTGGCGAGTGGTCGACAGCGAGCTGGTCCGGGCAGACCGCTGGATTCGCGTACGCGCTGACGACTGCGTCGACGAGCGGGGACGATCCATCGCTCCGTACTACGTGCTCGAATATGGAGACTGGATCTCCGTGCTCGCACTCGATCGCGACGGTCACGCCATCGTCGTCGAGGAGTATCGTCACGGTGCGGGGGTCGTCGCGATCGGAACGGTCGGTGGCGGCGTGGAGACCGCAGAGTCACCGCACGCGGCTGCGATGCGAGAGCTGCGGGAAGAGACCGGGTACGAGCCCGAGGAGATGATCGACCTCGGATCCACGTGGGCCAACTTCGGCAACCACACCAACCGAGTGCATCATTTCCTCGCTCGCGGTTGCACGCGAGTCGCCGAGCAGTCGCTCGGTGACAGCGAGGCTATCGCGGTGCACATCGTTTCTCTCGATGGCCTCGGTGATCACCTCGCGCAGAGCTATCACCAGCTCACCTGGTACAAGGCGATGGACTTTCTGGATCGATGACGTCAGGCGTCGCGCGACCCGATCACGCCTCGAGTCCGCGTCGCTTGAGCAACGGCGCGATCTCCGCGTCGCGTCCGCGGAAGTCGCGGTAGGCGTCGAGCGGGTCCTTGGACCCTCCGACTCCGAGGAGACGTGAGCGGAACCGGTCGCCGTTCTCTCGGGTGAGTCCGCCGTTGGCGCGGAACCAGTCGACCGTGTCGGCGTCGAGCACCTCACTCCAGATATACGAGTAGTAGCCGGCGCTGTATCCGCCCGAGAAGATGTGCGCGAAGTAGGTCGATGAGTAGCGGGTCGGCACCACGGGGTCGTCGAGTCCGATGTCGGCGAGGGCCGCAGCTTCGAACTGAGCCACGTCGGGGATCTCCGCGTTCGCGCTCGCGCGGTGCCATGCCTGGTCGAGCCATGCCGCGGCGAGGTACTCGCTGGTGTCGTGTCCCTGGTTGAAGGTCTCCGTCGCACGCAGCCGCTCGACGATTGCCGGATCGAGCGGCTCTCCCGACTCGTGGTGCCGTGCATAGTTGTCGAGGACTTCGGGCCACAGGATCCACATCTCATTGACCTGGCTCGGGAACTCCACGAAGTCGCGGAAGACATTCGTTCCCGCGAAGTGCGGGTAGGTGACGACGGCGAAGAGGCCATGCAGAGCATGGCCGAACTCGTGGAAGAGCGTCGTGACCTCGTCGAGAGTGAGCAGCGTCGGCTCGCCGTCTGCGGGCAACGGCACATTGAGGTTGTTCACCACGACGGGCAGCGTCCCGCGCAGGCGCGACTGGCTCACGATCGGGTTCATCCATGCGCCTCCGCGCTTCGAGTCGCGCGTGTAGAGGTCGAGCACATAGAGGCCGACCGGGCTGCCGTCGGCATCGTTCACCTCGAAGACGCGCGCACCCGGGTGATATGCGCGGAGATCTCGCCGCTCGGAGAAGGTGACCCCGTACAGTTCCGTTGCGGCGAAGAACACGCCGTCCTGCAGCACGCGTTCGGCCTCGAACCACGGGCGCAGCGCGCTCGTGTCGATCGCATACCGGGCAGTACGCACCCTCTCGGTGTAGAACGCCCAGTCGTGAGCGTCGATCGAGAACGGGCTCGCTTCGGTCTCGTCGACGATCGCCTGCAGAGCTTCCTTCTCGGCACGGGCGTTGCGTGCAGATGGCGCGGCGAGCTCGCGCAGCATCCGTTCGACCGCGTCGGGCGTGCCGGCCGTCTCATCTGCCGTCACATAGGCGGCGTGCGAAGGGTAGCCGAGCAGCGCCGCTCGCTCGGCGCGGAGGCGCACGATCTCCGCGAGGACGGGACGGTTGTCGTTCGCGTTGGCGCGGGATCCGCGCGACTGCGAGGCGGCCATGATGCGGCGCCGCGATTCGCGGTCACGGAGCTGTGCGAGATACGGGTGCCCGGTGAACAGTGGGAGCGAGATGACGAAGCGTCCGTCGAGGCCACGATCGGCCGCCGTGCGAGCCGCGGCGGAGAGCTCCCCGCTGCTCAGTCCCTCGAGCTCGTCGGCGGAGTCGAACACCACGGCGAGATCGTTCGTGTCGTTCAGGAGATTGCGCTCGAAGGTGCTGCTCAGAGTCGACAGCTGCTGGTTCAGGGCGGTGAGTCTGCTCTTCGCCTCGTCGTCGAGGGCGGCACCTGCGTGGGTCATCTCACGGTGGTGCCGTTCGACGAGGTATCGCTGCTCGTCGTCGAGCTCGAGATTGTCGAGGCGGGCGTGCACGTGCTGTACGCGGGAGTAGAGCGCAGTGTCGAGGGTGATGGCGTCCTGGTGGGCGGCCATGAGGGGAGCCAGCAGTTCGTCGATCTTCTGGATCTCCGGTGTCGCGTCGGCCGATGACACGGTGTAGAACGCGTGCGCGACACGATCGAGTACCTCTCCTGAACGTTCCACCGCTTCGATGGTGTTCTCGAAGGTGGGCGTCGAACGCACCGTCGTGATCCGCGCGATCTCCCGGAGGTGCTCGTCGAACGCGACCTGGAACGCCGGAAGGTAGTGCTCGGGCCTGATCGCGGCGAAGTCGGGAAGACCATAGGGGAGCGCGGACGGCTGAAGCAGCGGATTCGATGCATCGGTCATCCTCTGAGCCTAGCCATCACCCGCTGGAGCGCCTCGACGACGAGTCGCACGGACTGGCGCCTCAGGTTCTCGGGGCGGGCGAGGACGTCGATCATCCTGTGCGTGCTGACTCCGCGCAGCGGAAGCCTCACGATGTCGCGGTCATCGACGGTGCGGGTCGTATAGCGAGGCAGCATTCCGAGGACCCCTCCTGCGGCGACCACGGCGGCGACCGCCCCGTAATCGTTGATCCGGTGGCGGATCTCGACGGGGCGTCCGGCGACCGCGGAGACAGCGCGCAGCACGTCGTCGGGGGAGTAACCGATGCGACTGGTGACCCACGGGCTGTCGACGACGTCGAAGGACGTCACCTGTGCGCGCGCGGCGAGCGGGTGCGATGCGGCGACCGCGACGTCGAGCGGTTCTCGCACGAGCGCGAGACTGCGCACGCCGTCGGTGGGCCAGGGCGGCGAATGCTCCATGCGATGAGCCAGCACGAGGTCATAGCGGGCGGTGAGCGCGGGGAACTCGCTCTGCGCCACGTCCTCATCGGTCAGCTGCACGGTGGGCGCTGACGCCGACGTGTCGAGCTCGCGGACCAGCGACCCGAAGAGCGCCTGACCGACGCTGTGGAATCCGCTGATCTTCACCACTCCCGCGCTGTCGTTCTCGAAGTCGTCGAGCGCGCTGCGGGCGGCGGCCATCGCGTCGATGGCCTCGGCGCCCGCAGTCGCGAGCACCTCGCCTGCTGCGGTCAATGCGAGGCGGCGGCCGTCCTTGCGGGTGAGTGGGGTGCGGAACCCCCGCTGGAGAGCGGCGAGATGCTGCGACACGGCTGAGGGAGTGACGTTCAGCGTCTCGGCGACGGCGGTGACGCTGCCCAGGGCTCCGAGCTCCCGCAAAATCTGCAGTTGATGCAATTCCACGACAACAGATTAGCGCCTACTACATCGTGGGTGCAGAAAGTTCCCGTGGTTCTACATCGTCTCATGCGGTGGAATCGACGTATGAAGGCACTGTTCAAAGCCGAACGCGCAGCCGGTCTCGAGCTCGTCGATCGCCCGGAGCCCACGGCGGACGCCGATGAGGTCGTGATCCGTGTGATGCGCACCGGGATCTGCGGCACTGATCTGCACATCCGTCGCTGGGACGACTGGGCCGCATCCGCGATCGACGCTCCGCTGATCCCCGGCCACGAGTTCTACGGAGAGGTCGTCGAAGTCGGACCGCTCGTGCATGACATCACCGTGGGAGATCGCGTCTCGGGAGAGGGGCACATCGTCTGCGGCACGTGTCGGAACTGTCGTGCCGGTCGTCGGCAGATGTGCATCCGCACGATCGGACTCGGACTGCAGCGCGACGGAGCCTTCGCGGAGTTCCTCGCACTTCCCGCCGCCAACGTCTGGGTGCATCACGCCGATGTCACCCCGGAGCTCGGAGCGATCTTCGACCCGCTCGGCAACGCGGTGCACACCGCGCTCACGTTCCCGCTCGTCGGTGAGGACGTGCTCGTGACCGGATGCGGTCCGATCGGCCTCATGGCCATCGCGGTCGCTCGGCATGCGGGGGCGCGCTTCATCGCAGCGACCGACGTCAGTGCGCCTCGCCTCGAGATGGCGCGTCTGATGGGCGCCGACGAGGTCGTCGACGTCTCGGTCCGCGACATCCGCGACGCGCAGCAGTGCCTGGGCCTGCGCGAGGGTTTCGACATCGGCTTCGAGATGAGCGGGGCGGCATCCGCGCTGCCGGCGATGATCGACAACATGAACCACGGAGGGCGGATCGCGATGCTGGGTCTGCCCGGCACCGGGTTCGAGATCGACTGGGGCAAGCTCGTCACGCACATGCTCACCATCAAGGGCATCTACGGACGCGAGATGTTCGAGACCTGGAATGCGATGGGGGCGATGCTGCAGACCAGCGCCACCCTGCGCGATTCGATCGGACGGGTGATCGCCGATGTGATCCCCGCCAGGGACTGGGAGCAGGGCTTCGCGGCCGCGGAGTCCGCCGGGACGGGAAAGATCATCCTCGATTGGACGGAGCTGTGATGTACGGGACATTCCAGAAGCATGTGGCAGGGGAACTCGCCGGGATCGAGGCTGCGGGCCTCACGAAGCACGAGCGCGGCATCCGTGGGCCGCAGAGGGCGGAGATCACTGCGGACGGTGCGGGGGTGCTCAACTTCTGCGCGAACAACTACCTCGGTCTCGCCGATGACCCGCGGATACTGGATGCCGCGACCGCGGCTCTGCAGGAGTGGGGATACGGGCTCGCCAGCGTCCGTTTCATCTGCGGCACCCAGGAGCAGCACCTCGAGCTCGAACGACGGCTCGCCGGCTTCCTCGGCACCGAGGACTCGATCCTGTATTCATCGTGCTTCGACGCCAACGGGGGCGTGTTCGAGACCCTGTTCAGCGCCGAGGACGCGATCATCTCGGACGAGCTGAACCATGCATCGATCATCGACGGGATCCGCCTCTCGAAGGCTCGCCGTCTGCGATACCGCAACCGCGACATGGCCGATCTCGAGGCGCAGCTGCAGGCGGCATCCGACGCCCGCTTCCGTGTGGTCGTGACCGACGGCGTGTTCTCGATGGACGGCTACATCGCACCTCTCGCCGAGATCTGCGATCTCGCGGATCGCTATGACGCGCTGGTCTTCGTCGACGACTCGCATGCGGTCGGCTTCGTGGGGGAGAACGGTCGTGGCACGCCCGAGTTCTGCGGCGTGGCGGATCGGGTGGACATCTACACCGGCACCTTCGGCAAGGCGCTCGGAGGAGCCTCCGGCGGTTACGTCGCCTCCCATGCGGACGTCGTGGCGCTGCTGCGCCAGCGATCGCGTCCCTATCTGTTCTCCAACACTCTCGCTCCTGCCATCGTGGCAGGCACGCTGACCGCCCTCGACCTGGTCGAGCGCTCGGTCGATCTGCGTGTGCGTCTGCGCGACAACGCCGCGCTGTTCCGTGAACGGATGACGGCCGAGGGCTTCGACCTGCTGCCGGGGGAGCATCCGATCGTCCCGGTCATGTTCGGCGACGCGGCTCTCACGGCGCGCATCGCGACGGAGATGCAGGCGCAGGGCGTCTACGTGACCGCGTTCAGCTTCCCCGTCGTTCCGCGCGGTCTGGCGAGGATCCGAGTGCAGCTGTCGGCGGCGCACACGTCGGAGCAGATCGAGAGATGCGTGGCTGCCTTCGTCGCAGCGCGCGCCATCGTCGCCTGACGGTCTCATCACCCGACCACGGGGCCGCAAATACTTCTTTGCAAAGAAGTGCTTGCAAAGAAGTATTTGCAAGTGTATCTTTGCTTGCATGGCAGACGACGAGCAGTTGCGACGACTCGATGCCGGGGCGCTCAAGGCTCTGGCCCACCCGCTGCGTGTGCGGATCTTCGATCTCCTGAGTGCGCACGGGCCGCAGACGGCGAGTTCACTCGCTTCGATGCTGGGGGAGACCTCCGGGTCCACCAGCTATCACCTGCGCACCCTCTCGGCGCACGACCTCATCCACGAGGTGGAGGGGCGCGGCACGGCGCGCGAACGATGGTGGGAACTCCCCGAGGGGCGCATCGACATCCCCGGCCCGAGCCAGAGCATGTCGCCCGCGAATCGCGCTGCCGCGCAGATCGTCTCGTCGGAGTTCTTCCGCCTGAGGCACGAGACGCTGATGTCCTATGTGAACCGGCCCGACACGGAGGTGCCCGAGGGGTGGAAGGATGCCGGCCTGATCGCCACGACTCTGCTCGAGATGACCCCCTCGCAGATGGAGGACCTCAAGGGCGAGCTGATGGCCGTCATCGACGGTGCGGTCGGGCGGTATCGCGGTCAGACCGGGCCCGACGTCCGCCGCGTGTCGATGCGTACCGAGCTCTTCGATCTTCCCGCGACGGGGCCGGTGCTCTCCGACGCCACCGGAACGGACGAGGAGCGATCATGACCAGCGCGACCATCCGTCTCGTCGCCCCCACACGGGCGGAGCGGAAGCTCCTCGGCCTCGCCGATCTCCTCACGGGATTCGTCGAGCATCGCATCGAGCGCCGGGCCCAGCGACGGGTCCTCGCTCTCGACCTCCTGCGGGAGCAGCAGACCAGAAGACAGGATCCGCACGCGGTCGATCACATGCTCGCGCAGGTCGGTCTCCCTCGCCGCTGAGCTCTCCGACCACAGGGAAGCCCCCTGCCGCACGAGCGGACAGGGGGCTTCGTCGTCAGAGTCCGATCAGTCCTCGAACGGACGGGCGATCACGTCGCCCGTTCCCGTCTGCACGACCTCCCAGCCCGCATCGAGTTCTGCGATCGCGCGGCCTTCGAGCCACGTGAGCGTCCAGTGTCCGCTGAGACCGCGCGATTCCACCTCTGCGATCGCCGGTCGAAGCGCGGCAGGAACGGATGCCGGCGGCTCCGCACCCGTCGCCCACCGCGTGCCGAGCTGCATCATGCCCCCTCAGCGGGAGCGAGCTCGATCGCGGTGACCGCGAACTCGTCGGCCTCGGTGAACTCGAGGTCGGCGATGCGTCCGACGGCCTTCAGGTCTTCGGCGGCGGCACGGAGGGCGTCGAGTTTGGCCGCGGGTGCCGCGATCGCCGCGCGAGAGACCGGGGTCTTCTGCGAGGCCTTCGCCTCGGTCTTCGCCCGACGGATGCCGATCAGCGCCTCGCTCGCGGCGGACAGCACGGCGGTGTCGCCCTCGATGCCGAGCGGCTTGGGCCACGTGGCCGTGTGCACCGAGCCCTCTTCGAACCACGACCACACCTCTTCGGTCGCGAACGACAGGATCGGGGCCAGAAGGCGCAGCAGGGTCGACAGCGCCAGGCGCAGTGCGAGCGCCGCGGACGCCTGCCCCACATCGTTCTGGTTGTAGGCACGCTCCTTGACGAGCTCGAGGTAGTCGTCGCAGAAGGTCCAGAAGAATGCCTCGGTGACCTCGAGTGCCTTGGCCTGGTCGTAGTTCTCGAACGCCGTGGTCGCCTCGGCGATCACCGAGTCGAGCCGCGTCAGCATCGAGGCGTCGAGAGCGTGCGTCACCTGCGCGCCCTCGGGAACCGGGAACGACAGCACGAACTTCGCGGCGTTCAGCACCTTGATCGCCAGGCGGCGGCCGATCTTCACCTGCGTCGGGTTCTGCGGGTCGAAGGCGGCATCCATTCCCAGGCGGCTCGAGGCGGCCCAGTAGCGCACGGCATCCGATCCGTGGGTCTGGAGGATGTCTGCGGGCGTCACCACATTGCCCTTCGACTTCGACATCTTCTTGCGGTCGGGGTCGACGATGAAACCGGAGATCGCGGCGTTGCGCCACGGCGCGCGCCCGTCTTCGAGGGTCGAGCGCAGCATGGTCGAGAAGAGCCAGGTGCGGATGATGTCCTGACCCTGGGGGCGAAGGTCGAACGGCGCCGTGAGCTGCCACAGCTCCTCGTCGCGCTGCCATCCGCCGGCGAGCTGCGGGGTGAGCGACGAGGTGGCCCAGGTGTCGAGGATGTCGGCCTCGGCCTCGAAACCGCCGGCCACACCACGCTGGTCCTCGGAGTACCCCTCGGGCACGTCCGTCGTCGGGTCGATGGGGAGACTCGCGTGGTCTGGGGCGATCACCCGGTCGTAGTCCCGCTCGCCGTTCTCGTCGAGTCCGTACCACAGCGGGATCGGCACGCCGAAGAAGCGCTGTCGCGACACGAGCCAGTCGCCGGTCAGACCCCCGACCCAGTTCTCGTAGCGAACCCGCATGAAGTCGGGGTGCCACGCCAGCTGCGTGCCGCGCTCGAGCAGCTCGTCACGCAGCTCGGTGTCGCGCGCACCGTTGCGGATGTACCACTGGCGGGTCGAGACGATCTCGAGAGGGCGGTCGCCCTTCTCGAAGAACTTCACCGCGTGGTTGAACGGCTTGCCGACGGCCGTCATGTCGCCGGTCTCCTGCAGCTTCTCGACGATGGCCTTGCGGGCAGAGAACACCGTCTTGCCCGCGAGCTCGGCGGCGTACCAGTCGACCGCGTCAGCGTCCGCGACGATCGACGGAGCCGCGGGGAGGAAACGGCCGTCGAGGCCGATCGTGGTCATGTTCGGGAGGTGGCCGCCCGCGGTCGTGCGCAGCTCGCGCCACCAGATGATGTCGGTCACATCGCCGAAGGTGCAGACCATCGCCGCACCCGTGCCCTTGTCGGGCTGTGCGAGGTGGTGGCCGTGGATCTCGATCTCGGCGCCGAAGAACGGCGTGCGCACCTTCGTGCCGATCAGGTGCTTGTGCGGGCCCTCGGGGTGGGTCACGATCGCGATGCATGCGGGAAGCAGCTCGGGGCGAGTGGTCTCGATCGTGATCGAGCCGGACCCGTCGGCGAAGGGGAAATCGATGGTGTGGTAGGCGGCCTGCTGGTCGCGATCCTCGAGCTCCGCCTGGGCGATCGCGGAGCGGAAGTCGATGTCCCACAGGGTCGGTGCCAGCGACTGGTAGGCCTCGCCGCGCTCGAGGTTGCGCAGGAACGCGAGCTGGCTCTGACGGATCGTGTCGTCCGAGATGGTCCGGTACGTCTGCGTCCAGTCGACGCTGAGGCCGAGCTGGCGGAAGAGCGCCTCGAACTGCTTCTCGTCTTCGATCGTCAGGCGTTCGCACAGCTCGATGAAGTTGCGACGGCTGATGGGCACCTGGTCGGCGGCGCGGCTGGACTTGTTGTCTCCGCCTTCGAAGGGCGGGGTGAAGTCGCTCTGGTAGGGGAGCGTCGGGTCGCACCGCACGCCGTAGTAGTTCTGCACGCGGCGCTCGGTGGGCAGGCCGTTGTCGTCCCAGCCCATGGGATAGAACACGTTCTTGCCGCGCATGCGCTCGAAGCGCGCCTTGACGTCGGTGTGCGTGTAGGAGAACACGTGGCCGATGTGCAGGCTTCCGGATGCGGTCGGCGGGGGAGTGTCAATCGAGTAGACGCCCTCGCGGCCGGACTCGGCGGCGCGGATGCGGTCGAACAGGTATGTGCCCTGCTCGGACCACGCGTCACCCCACTTCGCTTCGAGACCTTCGAGTGCGGGCTTGTCGGGAATAGCGGACATGAAGGTTCTCCTCGAGCGATGTATGCGGCACTGTGTGAGCGTGCCTGAGTGTGGATTGTGTCCCACAGTCTAATCGTCCCTGCCGCGAGGCGCCGCCCGGCGCCACTGCCACCGCAGAAGACCTAGACTTGGATCCAGTCCAAGAACCGTCGTGTTCGCGCCCCTTCCGCCTTCCCTCCCGAGGACCAGCATGCCCATCCCCTTCCTGCGCCGCGTGATCCCGCTCGCCGCCACCGTCGCCGTGAGCGCCCTTGTGCTCAGCTCCTGCGCCACGCCGTCGTCCGAGTCCGACGGAGGCGAGCTCGTCTGGTCGATCGAGGGTGCGAACCTCTCGGCCGGACACATGGATCCGCAGGTGAGTCAGCTCGATGTCTCGGGCATGGTGCAGCGCGCGGTGCTCGACTCGCTGATCTACCAGGAGGAGGACGGCTCGTTCAGCCCGTGGCTGGCGAAGGAGTGGACCGTGTCGGGCGACAGCACCGAGTACACGTTCATCCTCCGTGACGACGTGACGTTCACCGATGGCGAGCCCTTCGATCCTGAGGCGGTCAAGGCGAACTTCGATCGCATCGTGGACCCCGAGACGGAGTCTGCACAGGCGGCGGCGATGCTGGGAGCCGATTTCTACGAGGGCACGGAGGTCATCGACGAGCACACGGTCACGGTGAGCTTCACCCAGCCGTATGCGCCGTTCCTGCAGGCGGCCAGCACGCCGCAACTCGGGTTCTACTCGCCGGCCGTGCTCGCCGAGTCCGCCGACCAGCTCAAGGCCGGGGGTCCCGACGTCACGGTCGGGACCGGTCCGTTCGTGCTCACGGAGTACACGCCCGATCAGGAGCTCGTGTACACGCGGAACGACGACTACGCCTGGGGTCCGCACGGCGACGATGCGGCGAAGGTCGAGACGCTGCGCGTCGAGATCCAGCCTGAGGCCTCGGTGCGCACCGGCGTGATGCAGAGCGGCGAGGCCGATCTCGCGAGCAACATCCCCCCGAACCTCGCGGGTGAACTCGGCGACGGCATCACCGTGGACTCGATCGAGTACCCCGGCCTGCCGTATTCGCTGTACCTCAACGAGAAGTACGGTGTCTTCGCCGACGAGAAGGTGCGCCAGGCATTCGCCCGGGGAATCGACGTCGACGCGGCGGTCGACGAGATCTTCTTCGGACAGTTCCCGCGCGCGTGGAGCGTGCTCGGATCGACGACCCCCGGCTATGACGCCTCGCTCGAGGGCAGCTGGCCCTTCGATGCGGAGGCGGCGAACGCCCTCCTCGATGAGGCGGGGTGGACGGAGCGCGACAGCGACGGCATCCGCATGAAGGACGGCCAGCGCCTGTCGGCCCGCTGGATCGCGTGGACGCCGGTTCCCGACGACCGTGCCGCTCTGGCGAACGCCGTGCAGTCCGACCTCAAGGCGATCGGTTTCGAGGTCGTGCGAGAGGTGCTGGAGCCCGGCGCCTACAACGAGCAGTACGGTCCGAAGACGTTCGACCTGACCGACTGGGGATTCTCCGGCGTCGACCCCGACTTCCTGCGTGCGCACCTGCACACCGAGGGGTTCCAGAACGCCTCGCAGGTGGCGGATCCCGAGATCGACGCTCTGCTCGACCAGGCCGTCGCCTCGAGCGACCAGGACGAGCGCAACGGCATCTACACGCAGCTGCAGGAATGGAACGCCGAGTACACGGCGATCGTCCCGCTCTACAGCCCGTCGGCCATCACCGCCGTCGGCGAGCGCGTCAGCGGTCTCGACTACGACCTCTACGGACGGCCGCTGTTCTACGACGTGAGCGTCGACTGACCGTTGCACCGTCGAGCGCCCTTCGGCAGATCGCTGCGGTATCGTTCGTGAGCGAGCGCCGCCTGCCGAAGGGCGCCCGGGAACTGTCGAGAGGGCGCCACCGGTGAAGTCAGCGCTCGTCCGCATCGCCGGTCTCGCGGCCTCGGTCGTCATCGTGCTCTGGGGCGCTGCGACGCTCGTCTTCCTCGCGTTCCGCGTCATCCCGGGAGATCCGGTGTCGGTGATGCTCGGGCCGCAGGCTCAGGTCAGCGAGGCGGTCAAAGACGGCATCCGCGCGGAGCTCGGCCTCGACAGGCCCCCGTTCGAGCAGTATCTGACGTTCATCGGTCAGCTCGCCCGGGGAGACCTGGGCGAGTCGTATCAGCTCCGAATGCCGGTGACCGAGGTCATCGGCCGCCAGCTCGGGGCGACCCTGCAGCTCTCGGCGCTGGCTCTCGTGATCGCCGTGCTGCTCGCCCTCGCCGTGGCTCTGCTGGTGCGCGGCCAGACAGGACGAGCTGTCGCCGCCGGTATGGAGCTCGTCATCCTCTCGTCGCCGGTGTTCTGGATCGGACTGATCCTGCTCAGCGTCTTCGCATTCGGACTCGGCTGGTTCCCTGTCTCGGGTGCCCGCAATCCGGCGACGATCGTGCTGCCGGCCATCACCCTCGCGCTTCCCGTGGCTGCGCTGCTCAGCCAGGTGCTCCGGGACGGACTGGTGCAGGCCGAGCGGATGCCGTTCGCCGAGACCGTGCGGGCGCGGGGGGCGAGCGCGTCCTGGTTCACATGGCGGCACGGACTCCGTCACGGCGCCGCGAACGCCGTGACGCTGGCGGCCTACCTGACCGGGTCGGTGCTGGGCGGAGCCGTTCTCGTCGAGACCGTGTTCGCCCGTGCGGGCCTCGGCCGTGTCACCCTTGCGGCGATCACGAACCGCGATCTCCCGGTGATCACCGGGATCATCCTGCTCAGCGCCATCGTCTTCGTCATCGTGAACCTCGTGATCGAGCTGCTGCATCCGCTCATCGATCCGCGGCTGCGCGCCCGACGGGGAGGTGCACGGTGAGGCGCGCGCAGACCGCGCTGCTCTGGTGCGCGGCGGCTGTGCTGCTCGTGCTCGCGTTCGTCGCGGTCTTCCCGGGTGTCCTCGCCACGCATGACCCTCTCCAGACCGACGTGCGCGCATCGCTCCTGCCTCCCAGCACCGAGCACCTGTTCGGCACCGACCAGAGCGGCCGCGATGTGTACTCGCGGGTGCTCTACGGCGCGGGACGGTCGATCGGCATCGGTCTGCTGGCCACGGGCATCGCGCTCGCCGTCGGGCTGCTCATCGGCGCGCTCGCCGGGCTCGCTCCGCGGGGAGTCGATGCGACGCTCATGCGGGTGAACGACGTGCTCATGGCCTTCCCGGAGTTCCTCGTCGCGCTCGTGGTCGTGGCGGTGCTCGGACCCGGACCGGTCAACATCGCCGTCGCCGTGACGCTCGCGGCGGTCCCCGTCTACATCCGGCTCGCGCGGGTGCAGACGCGCACGCTCCGCAGCGCCGAGCATGTCGAGGCCGCCCGCATCCTCGGTGTGGCTCCCGTGCCCGCCTTCGTCCGTCACGTGGTGCCGGGCGTGCTCGGGTCCCTGAGCGTGCTCGCGACGATCGGCATCGGTTCCAGCATCCTCGCCGCGGCCGGGCTCAGCTTTCTCGGCCTCGGTCCTTCGGAACCGACTCCGGAGTGGGGCCTCATGCTCGCGGGGGGACGCAACGTGCTCGGACAGGCCTGGTGGATCGCGGTGTTCCCTGGGATCGCGATCACGCTGACCGTGATCTGCGCGACGATCGTCGGTCGGGTCCTGCGAGCCAGAGCAGAGGGGCGGACGACGTGAGCGCGGCGCTCGAGCTGGAGGGACTCCGCATCGACTTCGGTGGAACGCCCGTGATCGACGGGGTGTCGCTGTCGGTCGCGCGGGGCGAATGCGTCGCGATCGTCGGTGAGTCGGGGGCCGGCAAGTCGCTCACGGCCCGGGCGCTGCTGGGGCTGACCCCTGCCGACGCCCGCGTGCGGTTCGAGCGGCTCGTCATCGACGGGACGGATGTCGCGCGGTTCGGGGAGCGGCGGTGGAGATCTCTCCGCGGCGCGGGCATCGCGCTCGTCTCGCAGGACGCCCTCGTCTCGCTCGACCCTCTGCAGCGTGTGGGCTCGGAGATCGCCGAACCGCTGCGCCTCCACCGTCTCGAGTCAGGCCGAGCGGTGCTGCGCGACCGGGTGCAGGAGCTGCTGCACCGTGTCTGGATGCCGGATGCCGCCCGCAGAGCGCGGCAGTACCCGCACGAGCTCTCCGGAGGTCTCAGGCAGCGTGCGCTGATCGCCTCGGCGATCGCCGCCGAACCCGCGATCCTCGTGGCGGACGAGCCGACCACGGCTCTCGATACGACCGTGCAGGCGCGGATCCTCGGGCTCCTCCGCGACATCGCAGACGCCGGCACCGCGATCGTGTTCATCAGCCACGATTTCGCGGCCGTTCGCCGGATCGCCGATCGGGTGCTGGTCATGCGCAACGGTGTGGTGGTCGAATCCGGGCCCGTCGAGCAGGTGCTCGACGATCCGCAGCACGCATACACGCGGCAGTTGATCGCCGCCACGATTCACGAGCCCCGGAGGATCTCGACCGAGGAGATGACGCCCGTGCTCCTCGCGACCGGCCTCGGCAAGACGTTCGACGAGTTCGCCGCGGTGACCGAGGCGTCGTTCGCGGTTCACGAGGGGCGCACACTGGGGATCGTCGGCGAATCGGGGTCAGGCAAGACCACGCTCGCGCGAATGATCGTCGGCGTCGAGGGACCCGACCACGGCGCACTGCGGTGGATCGGGGATCACCGCGTGCAACTCGTGCACCAGAATCCGCTCGGCGCGTTCGATCCTCGATGGACCATCGGGCGGTCGCTGCGAGAGGCGCTCGCCGCCGGCGGTGTGCCTCGCGCGCTGCGGGCCTCGCGAGTGTCCGAGCTTCTCGCCGAGGTCGATCTCGACCCCGTGCTGGCGACTCGTCGACCGATCGCGCTGTCGGGCGGACAGCGACAGCGAGCGGCGATCGCACGGGCATTGGCGGCGGAGCCTGACGTGCTCGTGCTGGACGAGCCGGTGTCGGCCCTGGACCCGTCGGTGCGGGAGCGTGTTCTCCAGCTGCTGCTGCGCCTGCGGCGCGAGCGTCGGCTGACCATGATCTTCGTGTCGCACGACCTGGATGTCGTTGGCGCGGTCGCCGACGAGGTGCTCGTGATGCAGGACGGCGTCATCGTCGAGCAGGGCTCGGTCACCGACGTGTTCGAATCGCCCCGGCATCCGTTCACCCAGGAGCTGCTCGACGCGAACCGTCCGGTCAGTCCCTGACCTGGATGCCGATCCCCGCGGCGAGCACCGGTGCCAGCTGCTGCACCTGAAAGCTGGTCAGTGTCGTGCCGCGGAGGCTGTTCGTGTCGAGGAACGCCGACGCGTCGAGCCCACGCAGGTCGACGTGCGTGGCACGCATACCGCGCGAGTCGACCTCGTCGGAACGCGTGTCGACGAAGCGCACGCGGGTGAGCTCGGCCTGAGGCATGTCGATGGTCCGGATGCTGCACGCGGTGATCTCGACGTCGGCGGCCTTCGACGCCCCCAGGTTGAGGTAGTCGATCCTCACGTCTCGCAGCTCCACTTCGTCGATGCGCGCGCTGCTCAGATCCAGCGTGCCGATGCGTCCGCCGCTGATGCGCACACGACGGATGCCGGCATCCCGCATCCTGAGCGATGCGATGCGCACGTCCGACATGTCGACATCGATGAGGGTGGCGCCGGTGAGGTCGACCGAGTCCGCGTCGGCGGTGATCGTGCACTGCTCGAGTGATGCGTGCGCGAGATCCGCGGTGACCTCGAGGACGAGCCGCGCGGCGAGCAGATCGGCGCTTCGGCGCGGGCTCGCGCGCTCGAACTCCCGGGGGAGGTCGGGCGGTGAGACGCGGGGAGCCGCGGGAGATTCGGGGGAGCGGGCCATGCTTCGAGGGTAGGCCGTGGGTGCGACATCGCTTCCGGTCCGTCGGTCGCGATCTGCAGCCGGTCGTGGATCGCGTCGATGTCGCAGGGAACTGCCCGCTTCCCCGCGACATCGTTGCGATTCTGCGACCTCCTCCAGGCCGACCCCGCCGAGATCTGGCGACCAGGTTGACACTCTGCGAGCGGGTGCGGGACTCCCGGTCGAAGCAGGACGAGTGACGGCCCTTCCTGCACCGGACGTGACCTGCGGAGGTCTTCCACAGGCGGCGCCGACAGGGCGCCCGGGCAGTCGGGGCGGGCGACATGATCTCCGAATGCGACCTTCCCGGCGACAGCGGCTCCTTTCAGCGATGGGCGACGCGAACGGAATCGCGAGAGTCGAGAGGCTGCACGATCGCGGCGTCAGCCGGTACGACATCGACACGGCGCTCGTGGAGGGCGTCATCGAGCGCGTCCGAGTGGGGTGGGTGGCTCTGCCCGGCGCAGATCGGATGCTGGTCGCTGCCGCGAGCCGAGGAGTCGTCCTGACATGCGGGACGCAGGCGCGTCGGCTCGGAGTATGGGTGCACGACGAGCACCCGGGTGTGCACCTCGGTGCGACGCCCGGGAGTCGAGGAGGAAAGCCGAGGGGAGTGCGAGTGCACTGGTCGGCGCCCACGGTGCCGCGGCACCCGGATTCGCTCGAGGATCCGATTGAGAATGTGCTGGCCATGATCGCGGTCTGCGAGCCGTACGAACAGGCTCTGGCCTCGTGGGAGTCGGCGCTCAACCTGGGTCTCGTGACCAGGGAGGTTCTCGAGGGCTTGACGTGGCGACCGGCGGCGCGGCGCCTTCTGCGCGATGCCTGGCCGTTCTCGGATGCCGGTCTGGAGACGTATCTCCGATCGCGACTCAGCTGGCTCAGAATTCCGCTGTACTTCCAGGTCTGGATCGCGGGCCACCGTGTCGATGCCCTGATCGGGGCGAGGCTCGTGATCCAGATCGACGGCGGGACGCACGTCGGCGCACGGCGGAACGAGGACAACCGCCACGACGCGGAACTGAAGCTCAGGGGGTATCACGTGATCCGGATCGGATACCACCAGGTGATCCGCGAGTGGCACGTGGTGCAGGACCTCATCATGCGTGCTGTCGCCCAGGGACTGCATCGCGCGCGCAAGACCGGCGCGGCGTGAGCCACGGATCTGTGGTGGGTCGCAGAGTCGCACCGGGGTCGCAGAGATGCGCGAGGGGAATGCGACGTCGGTGCGAATCGGCGACGCCGTGCGGGCGGCGCCCGTGACCGGCCGAGGGGGAGGCGCACGCGCCGCACCGCGCGTACAATGGGAGGCACGAGCATCGATCCGGACATCACCGGGGAGCTCTCGGAAGAACGGTCCGCGAGGGTGGGCTCAGTAGAACCGAGCGGGGCAGGCCCGTCACAGCCGCAGTGAGAGTGGCTCCGCCGTGAGGCGCGGCACGCGAGGTGGTACCGCGGTCCCCGGGACGACATTCCCGGCGGGTCGTCCTCGCAGCAGCATCCGCCACGACTCCTGCGAGACGACATGACCTACCCGCGTTCCTCCTTCGGCCCCGCCGCCGACCAGGCTGCCTCCGTCGCCCCGAGCCCTCGGTTCCCTCAGATCGAGCGAGAGGTGCTCGACTTCTGGGAGACCGACCAGACTTTCCGCGCCTCGATCGAGCAGCGCGAGGGCGACGACGAATGGGTCTTCTACGACGGCCCGCCGTTCGCCAACGGTCTGCCGCACTACGGGCACCTGCTCACGGGGTACGCCAAGGACGTGTTCCCGCGCTTCCAGACCATGATCGGCAAGAAGGTCGACCGTGTCTTCGGCTGGGACACGCACGGCCTGCCCGCCGAGCTCGAAGCCATGAAGCAGCTCGGCATCACCGAGAAGAGCCAGATCGAGGAGATGGGCATCGACGTCTTCAACGCGAAGGCGAAGGACTCGGTGCTCAAGTACACGCACGAGTGGCAGGACTACGTCACGCGTCAGGCCCGTTGGGTCGACTTCGAGCGGGGCTACAAGACGCTCGACCTCGGCTACATGGAGAGCGTGCTGTGGGCGTTCAAGACCCTGTTCGACAAGGGGCTCGCCTACGAGGGATACCGGGTGCTGCCGTACTGCTGGCGCGATGAGACGCCGCTGTCGGCGCACGAGCTGCGCATGGACGACGACGTCTACCAGAATCGCCAGGATCCGTCGGTCACGGTCACGTTCCCGCTGACCGGTGCGAAGGCCGAGGCGCTCGGCCTCACTGCCGTGCGGGCACTCGCCTGGACGACCACGCCCTGGACGCTTCCCACCAACCTCGCACTCGCCGTCGGTCCCGACATCGAGTACGTCGTGCTGCCCGCGGGGCCCGGCGGCGCCGCAGACGTGCACGCGCCCGAGGGAACCACGGATGCCGTCGTCGAGGCGTCGGCCCACCGCTATCTCCTCGCCCGCGAGCTCCTGGGCGGGTATGTCAAGGAGCTCGGCTACGAGAGCCTCGACGATGCGCTCGCCGCGGTCCACGCCACCGTGCGCGGCGCGGACCTCGACGGCGTCACGTATGACCGGCTCTTCGACTACTACGCCGACGCCGAGACCTACGGCACCGAGAACGCCTGGCGGGTCCTCGTCGACGACTACGTCACGGTCAGCGACGGAACCGGGATCGTCCACCAGGCTCCGGCCTACGGTGAGGACGACCAGCGGGTGGCGGGTGCCGCCGGCATCCCGACGATCCTCTCTCTCGATGACGGCGGGCGCTTCCTGCCCAACGTCACCGACGTCGCCGGGCAGCTCTGGATGGACGCGAACACACCGCTCATCCGACTTCTGCGCACCGAGGGCCGTCTGCTGCGCGAGCAGAGCTATGTGCACTCGTACCCGCACTGCTGGCGCTGCCGCAATCCGCTGATCTACAAGGCGGTGTCGAGCTGGTTCATCCGCGTGACCGACATCAAGGACGATCTGCTCGCGAACAACGAGCAGATCACCTGGGTGCCCGAGAACGTGAAGCACGGCCAGTTCGGCAAGTGGCTCGAGGGCGCGCGCGACTGGTCGATAAGCCGCAACCGCTACTGGGGCTCGCCCATCCCGGTCTGGAAGAGCGACGACCCCGAGTACCCTCGCATCGACACCTACGGCTCGCTCGACGAGCTGCAGAGGGACTTCGGCACGCTGCCGCGCAACCCCGAGGGTGAGATCGACCTGCACCGCCCGTACATCGACGACCTGACGCGACCGAACCCCGACGACCCCACCGGCAAGAGCACCATGCGCCGTATCGAGGACGTCTTCGACGTGTGGTTCGACTCCGGCTCGATGCCGTACGCACAGGTGCACTATCCGTTCGAGAACCAGGAGTGGTTCGACACCCACGCCCCCGCCGACTTCATCGTCGAGTACATCGGGCAGACCCGCGGCTGGTTCTACGTGATGCACGTGCTGTCGACCGCGCTGTTCGATCGCCCGGCCTTCACGGGCGTCAGCTGCCACGGCATCGTGCTCGGCAACGACGGCTACAAGATGTCGAAGTCGCTGCGCAACTATCCGGATGTCTCGGAGGTGCTCGACCGAGACGGCTCCGATGCGATGCGCTGGTTCCTCATGTCGAGCTCGGTGCTGCGCGGCGGCAACCTCGCGGTGACCGAAGAGGGCATCCGCTCCGGCGTGCGCGAGTTCCTGCTCCCGCTGTGGAACTCCTGGTACTTCTTCGCGACGTATGCGAACGCGGCGCAGCCCGGCGGGTATGAGGCGACCTGGCGCACCGACTCGACCGACGTCCTCGACCGCTACATCCTGGCTCGTCTCGGCGACCTGGTGCGCGAGGTGCGCGCCGACCTCGAAGGCCTCGACTCGACCACGGCATCCGCGCGTCTGCGCGACTTCGCCGAGGTGCTCACCAACTGGTACATCCGCCGCTCGCGCGACCGGTTCTGGGAGGGATCGAGCACGGATGCCTTCGACACCCTCTACACCGTGCTCGAGACCCTGACCCGGGTCGCCGCGCCTCTCGTGCCGCTCATCAGCGAGCGCGTCTGGCAGGGGCTCACGGGCGGACGCAGCGTGCACCTGCAGGATTGGCCGGATGACACCGCGTTCCCCGCGGCGGATGAGATCCGCGACGCGATGGATGCCGTCCGCGAGCTGTCGAGCGTCGGCAACGCGCTGCGCAAGAAGGAGAAGCTGCGCGTGCGGCTGCCGCTCGCGCGCCTCACGGTCGTGTCGCCTCTGGCCGCCACGCTCGGGCAGTTCGAGGACATCCTCCGTGAGGAGCTGAACGTCAAGTCGGTCGAGCTCGTCGAGCAGTCGGGCACGACGGCGGCGGACTACGGCATCAGCCACCGGCTCAGTGTGAACGCGCGCGCAGCGGGTCCCCGTCTCGGCAAGAACGTGCAGACCGTCATCAAGGCCGCGAAGGCGGGCGACTGGTCCGAGGCCGATGGCGTGGTGACCGCAGGGGGCATCGCGCTCGAGCCGGCCGAGTACGACCTCGTGCTCGAGACCACCGGCCGACCCGAGGGTGAGGCTCTCGCGATCGTGCCGAGCGGTGGATTCGTGCTGCTCGACACGACGACGACCCCCGCGCTCGAGGCCGAGGGACTGGCCAGAGATGCCATCCGCGTCGTGCAGGAGGCCCGCAAGAACGCGGACCTCGACGTGAGCGACCGCATCGTTCTCGCGCTGAACGTGTCTCCGGCCGATGCCGAGGCGCTGCAGGCGCATGCGGACCTGATCGCGGCGGAGACCCTGGCGATCGCGTTCGCGGTGGAGGCGACCGACGAGATGGACGCGCTCGTGCAGCAGGTCGCCAGCCCCGGCGACGGCGTCTTCCGCAGCGGGGCGACCGCCCTCGGCGCCGACAAGCGTCCGATCATCGTCACGATCGACGTCACGAGCAAGGAGCCCGTCGCATGAGCGCACGAGACAAGGCCGATGCGGTCTACGCCACGCTGCTGAGCCGTGCGGGGGAGCGCTGGGTGCAGCCGCGCAAGGAGCGCACCGCGCGCGTCCTGGCGTATCTCGACGACCCGCAGCGCACGTATCGAGTCGTCCACATCACGGGCACGAACGGCAAGACCTCAACCGCCCGCATGATCGAGACCCTGCTGCGTGCCCACGGGCTTCGCACAGGCCTCTTCACCAGCCCGCACCTCGAGCGCTTCACCGAACGCATCGTGATCGACGGCGAGCCGATCGACGATGCCGCAGTGGTCGACGCCTGGAACGAGATCGAGCCGTTCGTCGAGATCGTCGACGCCGAGCTCGAAGGGGCCGGCGAAGAGCCGCTCACGTTCTTCGAGCTGCTCACCGTGCTCGCGTTCGTGGCGGTCGCGGATGCTCCCGTCGATGTGCTCGTCCTCGAGGTGGGAATGGGCGGCGAGTGGGACTCGACGAACACGGCCGATGGGGATGTCGCGGTGTTCGCGCCCATCGACATCGACCACGCGGATCGTCTCGGCGGCACGATCGCCGAGATCGCGGCGGTCAAGGCGGGGATCATCAAAGACGGCGCGGCCGTGGTCTCGGCGGAGCAGCCTGCGGAGGCGGCCGAGGTGCTGCGCCGCGTCGCCGCGGAGAAGAACGCCACGATCGCGTTCGAGGGTGAGGACTTCGGCCTCGCCGAGCAGAAGCTCGCCGTCGGCGGGCAGCTGATCACCATCCGCGGTCTCGCGGGTGCGTACGTCGAGGAGTATCTGCCGCAGTACGGAGCGCATCAGGGGCATAACGCGGCCCTGGCGGTCGCCGCCGTGGAGTCCCTCATCGGCGGGGCGCAGCAGCCGATCGCCGCCGACATCATCTCGGAGGGTCTGCAGGGTGCCACCTCGCCCGGACGCCTTCAGCTGTTGGGCATCGCGCCCACGGTGATCGTGGATGCCGCGCACAACCCGCACGGCGCGGCGGCGCTCGTGCAGGCGATGGACGACAGCTTCGACTTCGACGAGTGGGGAGTGGTCCTCGGCGTGCTCGCAGACAAGGACGCCGCGGGCATCGTCGCGAAGCTCGCACCCGCAGCCGCGCACGTGTTCGCGACTGCACCGGAGTCCGACCGCGCGAGCGACGCGGATCTCATCGCCGATCTCGTCGAGGCGACGGGGCAGCGAGCGACCGTGCATCCGACGCTCGCGGATGCGGCCGACGCCGCTCGCGAGTGGGCGGCATCATCGGATCGCCGGGCCGTCGTGATCGCCGGCTCGGTCGTGCTCGCGGGCGAGGCGATCGCCCTCGCCGAGGAAGAAGACTGGAAATCGGGATGGCGCGCGTGAGCGCTGCATCGCAGTCGGCGCGTGCGCCGCGTCCGCCGCGCACCCTGGTGCAGAAGCTGGCGCCGATCGTGCTGGGCTTCGAGTCGATCGTCGTGTTCCTGGCGGGGCTCACGATCTTCGGTCTGAAGACGCTGCCACCGGGCATCCCGCAGTGGTGGGGGATCGTCGGCGGTGCCGTGGTCGGACTCGCCTGCCTCGCCCTCGCCGGGATGATCACGAAGCCGTGGGCCATCACCGCAGGCTGGATCCTGCAGGTCGTCATCGCGCTGGCGGCTATCCTGGTCCCCGCGATCCTGCTCGTCGTCGTGGTTTTCGGCGGCATGTGGGGGTATGCGACGATCATGGGGGCCCGATTGGACGGACGACGTCCCGACGGGTCCACGACTGAGACTCAGACAGAGAGTGAATGACATGGCCACCGAAGAAACCCTCGTCCTCGTCAAGCCCGATGGCGTCGCCCGCGGCCTCACCGGCGCGATCCTGGCACGCATCGAAGCGAAGGGCTACGCCCTCGTCGATATCCGCCTGGTCGAGCCCGACCGCGACCTCCTCGCCGAGCACTATGCGGAGCACGAGGGCAAGCCGTTCTACGAGCCGCTGCTGGAGTTCATGCTCTCGGGTCCGTCGGTCGCGATCCGCCTCGCAGGCAACCGTGTGATCGAGGGTTTCCGCTCGCTCGCCGGCACGACCGACCCCACCACCGCTGCGCCCGGCACGATCCGTGGCGACTTCGGCCGCGACTGGGGCCTCAAGGTGCAGCAGAACCTCGTGCACGGCTCGGACAGCCCCGAGTCGGCTGCACGCGAGCTCGGCATCTGGTTCGACTGAGCGACCCGCATACGACGAAGCCCGCCGCACGAGATCGTGCGGCGGGCTTCGTCGCGTCCGGGGTTCGGGATCAGAAGATGATCCGCGCCATCTCGCCGAGGAAGTCGAGACCCTGCAGCTGAGCCATCGTGATGATGACGGCGTAGGCGAGGATGGTCGCCAGCGGAACCCAGACCATGAGCTTGTCGGCGCGCTCCTGCGTCTTCCGGTTGCGCGTGAAGGTTCCGTTGCGGGTCAGATGGAGCATCGTGGCGAAGAAGGTCGGGATCGTCACCGCCCATGTCACCATGCACCACGGGCAGAGCACCCCGAGGTTCGCCGCATACAGGCTCTGACCGATCAGCCAGCAGACGAGTCCGAATGCGAAGGTGATGCCGGCGCCGAAGGCGGCCCAGAACCACCGCGGGAAGCGGGCTCCTGCGAGGATCGCCACTCCGACCACCAGCGGGGCCATCCACCCGGTCAGTCCGAGAAGCGGGTTGGGGAAGCCGAAGATCTCACCCTGCCAGGATCCGAGGTTCTTGCTGCACTGGATGAAAGGACTGACGTCGCAGGCGAGAGCATCGGTCGGGTTCTCGAGCAGGATGAACTTCTCGACCGTGAGCTGGAAGGCGGCGAACCATCCGATGACGCTCGCGATGATCAACCACACGGCATAGACGACGGGGCGGGTGCGCTGCTCGCTCATGTGTGGATTCTCTCAGCGATCGCTATGTATCGGACGTGAGCGCGCCGGAGAAAACGACGCGGAGTCGCGACGATGCCGCGAACCGGGGCACTTGGTGCGATAATGGCCTGTGATGCATCGCTCGACCCCGTCGTGGCGGGCATCGACGCAGACTTCGGGGCCGTATGCCCCTCGCGATCAGAGCCATGGGCCGGTCGCACACCGAATGAGTTCGCGGCACCTGCGGGTGTCGCATGAGAGTTAGCGGAACACGAAGTTTCCGCGCGAGGAGCAAGCCAGAGATGGCCGATGAGAACAATGACCACGACGCCCCTACCCTCGACTTCACTGCGGATGCTGACGCGCCCGCAGAGGTAGTCGCCGACGCTTCGGAGACGGTCGCTTCCGACGCTCCGGCGGAGGAGGCTCCCGCGGAGGAGGCTCCGGCTGAGGAGGCTCCGGCTGAGGAGGCTCCGGCGGAGGAGGCTCCGGCGGAGGAGGCTCCCGCGGAGGAGGCTCCGGCGGAGGACGTGCCTGACGCTGCTGCCGAGCAGGCCGAGGCAACCGCGCCCGAGAAGCAGGAGAAGCCCGAGGAGTCCAAGCCCGAGGAGGTCAAGCCGGTCACCGCCGTGTCGCTGGGCCTGCTCCCCGAGGTCTTTGTCTCGCAGGTCTCGACGCAGCTGCACTTCTACGCTCCCGAGGTGCTGCCGCTCCCCGCGCGCACGGGTCGCGAGCGAGTGTTCGACCGCATCGCGGACCGCGATCAGGACGAGCCTGCCGGTCGCCGCGGCCGTCGTCGTCGCGGCGGTTCGGATGACGTCGATTCCCGTGACCAGCGTGAGCCGCGCGAGCAGCGCGATGAGCCGCGCCAGCCGCGCCAGCGCGTCGTGGAGTACATCACCGAGCCCAAGGCCATCAAGGGCTCCACGCGCCTCGAGGCGAAGAAGCAGCGTCGTCGCGACGGACGGGATGCAGGTCGTCGCCGCCCGGTCGTGACCGAGGCCGAGTTCCTCGCGCGCCGTGAGTCGGTCGACCGCAAGATGGTCGTCCGTTCCAAGAACGGACGCACGCAGATCGGCGTGCTCGAAGACGGCGTGCTCGTCGAGCACTACGTCGCGCGCAATCAGGATGCCTCGCTGATCGGCAACGTCTACCTCGGTCGCGTCCAGAACGTGCTGCCGAGCATGGAGGCCGCGTTCGTCGACATCGGTCGCGGCCGCAACGCCGTGCTGTACTCCGGCGAGGTCGACTGGGACGGCGTCGAGACCGGCAACCAGCCGCGCCGTATCGAGCTCGCACTGAAGGCGGGCGACCGCGTGCTCGTACAGGTCACCAAGGATCCGGTGGGCCACAAGGGTGCTCGCCTGACCAGCCAGATCTCGCTCCCCGGCCGCTACCTCGTGTACGTGCCGGGCGGATCCATGAACGGCATCAGCCGCAAGCTGCCCGACAACGAGCGCACGCGCTTGAAGCGCATCCTCAAGGAGGTCCTGCCGGAGTCCTCCGGCGTGATCGTCCGCACCGCGGCCGAGGGCGCGACCGAAGACCAGCTCACGCGCGACGTGCAGCGCCTGACCAGCCAGTGGGAGCACATCCGCAAGCAGGTCGAGAACCAGCAGGCTCCGGCGTTGCTGCACGCCGAGCCCGATCTCCTCGTCAAGATCGTCCGCGACGTCTTCAACGAGGACTTCACGAAGATGCTCATCCAGGGCGAGGATGCGCAGCGAACGATCCGCGCCTATCTCGAGAGCGTCGCCCCCGACCTCCTCGAGCGCGTCGAGTCGTACGAGGACGAGACCGACCCGTTCGACGCGTTCCGCATCACGGAGCAGATCGAGAAGGCGCTCGATCGCAAGGTGTGGCTGCCCTCCGGCGGCTCCCTCGTCATCGACCGCACCGAGGCCATGACCGTCGTCGACGTCAACACCGGCAAGTTCGTCGGCTCGGGTGGAAACCTCGAGGAGACGGTCACGAAGAACAACCTCGAGGCTGCCGAGGAGATCGTGCGCCAGCTGCGGCTGCGCGACATCGGCGGAATCATCGTCGTCGACTTCATCGACATGGTGCTCGAGTCCAACCGTGACCTCGTGCTGCGTCGCCTGATCGAATGCCTCAGCCGCGACCGGACGAAGCACCAGGTGGCCGAGGTCACCTCGCTCGGCCTCGTGCAGATGACCCGCAAGAAGCTGGGCCTCGGTCTGCTCGAGACGTTCAGCGAGGCATGCGACGTCTGCGCCGGCCGCGGCGTCATCGTCCACCATGACCCGGTGGTCAAGCATCGCGCGAGCAGCAACGGCAATGGCGGCGGCAACGGCAACGGCAACTCGCAGTCCAACCGCCGCCAGCGCGGCGGGAACGGTCAGTCGCAGAGCGCCGCTCCGGCCGCGGTGACGACCCACAGCATCCCCGAAGGGGCGAAGTCCGCGCTCGCGCAGATCGCCGCCTCGACCCGCACGCCCAACGCCGACGAACCCGTGGAGGCCGCCGCCCCCGCCGTCGAGGCGCCGGAGGCGACCGCTCCGCAGGAGCGCGCCAAGAAGCCCCGCAAGAAGCGCGGATCCGAGCGCAAGTCGTCGCCGAAGTCTCCCGCCGAGGCTCTGCTGGATTCGGTGCTCGATGCCCTTCCCGAGCCGAAGGCACCGGGCCAGGGCCGCGGTCGTCGTCGCGTGTCGACGGCTGCACTCACGGGCACCCCGGTCTCGGTGAACTCCGAGCCGTCAGCGCCGGTCGCGGGCGGGGACTCGCAGTCCTGAGGCGATCAATCGCCTGACCAGCTCCTTGCCGCCGACATGCTGTGCGCCGGCGGCGAGGAGCCGGGGGATGAGCTCCTCGGGAACGTCGTAGTGATCGAGATCGAACGCGCGCGCGGGCACGTCGTGCGCCTTCGCGAAGGCGTGCAGCTCCTGCAGACTGTCATCGCTCACGAGATGAGCCCACAGGCGCCCGTGTGCGGGCCACAGGGGGTCATCCACGAGAACGGTCATCCGTCCAGCCTATGGCTGGACACACCGGGCGGCGCGTTTTGCCACAGTGTCCCGCATCCGGTAAAGTAGTCCCTTGGTGCGTATGCCGCGTCGTCCTCGACGGTCGAAGCGGAGAGTCTTGCGTTCGTACCCGTCGCTCCACGACGCATGCAAGCAACAGTCTTCCCGTGAGATCTCGGAGCCGCGAGCTCCCCAACGAAACAGGTATGAAGTGGTTTACGCAGTAGTGCGCGCCGGTGGGCGGCAGGAGAAGGTCGAGGTCGGCACGATCGTTCAGCTCGACCGTGTCAAGGCTGCCCAGGGCGAGAAGATCGAGCTGGCCGCCGTGCTGCTCGTCGACGGCGCCTCGGTGACCACCGACGCTGACTCGCTGGCGAAGGTCAAGGTCGAGGCAGAGGTCATCGGCAACCTCCGCGGCCCGAAGATCGTCATCCAGAAGTACAAGAACAAGACCGGCTACAAGAAGCGTCAGGGCCACCGCCAGGAGCTCACGCGCGTCAAGATCACCGGCATCAAGTAAAGACCGAGGAGACCAGGACATGGCACATAAAAAGGGCGCAAGCTCCACCCGCAACGGTCGTGACTCCAACGCACAGCGACTTGGCGTCAAGCGCTTCGGCGGACAGCAGGTTCTCGCCGGCGAGATCATCGTCCGTCAGCGTGGCACGCACTTCCACCCCGGTGTGAACGTCGGCCGCGGTGGCGACGACACGCTGTTCGCTCTGGCCGCGGGCGCGGTCGAGTTCGGCGCGAAGGGCGGCCGCAAGGTCGTCAACATCGTCGCCGCTGCTGAGTGATCACAGCGCGACACTAGTCATCCGATTCGGGGCGGGCTTCGGCCCGTCCCGAATCTGCGTATACGGCCGGATCCACGTTCCGGACCGAATCTACTGAGGAGAGAGACATGGTCAGCTTCGTCGACACCGTGACGCTGCACCTGCGCGCGGGCAAGGGCGGCAACGGCTGTGTCTCGGTGCATCGCGAGAAGTTCAAGCCCCTCGGCGGCCCGGACGGTGGCAACGGCGGCGACGGCGGCGACGTCGTCCTCGTCGCAGACACCCAGACGGGGACGCTCCTGTCGTACCACCACTCGCCCCACCGCAGCTCCGGCAACGGCGGCCCCGGCATGGGCGACCACCGGGCCGGATTCATGGGCGAGGACCTCGAACTTCCGGTTCCCGTCGGCACGGTCGTGAAGAACACCGCCGGCGACGTGCTCATCGACATGATCGAGCCCGGCGAGCGCTTCGTGGTGGCCAAGGGCGGCTACGGCGGGCTCGGCAATGCCGCATTGGCCACGCCCAAGCGCAAGGCGCCTGGTTTCGCCCTCCTCGGCACCCCCGGGTACGAGGGAGACGTCGTCCTCGAGCTCAAGACCGTCGCCGACGTCGCCCTGGTGGGATACCCGTCCGCCGGCAAGTCCAGCCTGATCGGCGCGATCTCGGCGGCGCGACCGAAGATCGCCGACTATCCCTTCACCACGCTGCACCCCAACCTCGGCGTCGTGCAGGCAGGGGACTCCCGCTATACCGTCGCCGACGTCCCCGGCCTCATCGAAGGAGCCAGCGAAGGACGCGGTCTCGGGCTGGAATTCCTCCGGCACGTCGAGCGCTGCTCGGCGCTTCTCCACGTCCTCGACTGTGCGACCCTCGAGCCGGGCCGTGACCCGATCTCGGATCTCGACGTGATCCTCGGCGAGCTCTCGGCATACGAGGTTCCCGAAGGGCAGACTCCGCTGCTGGAGCGTCCGCAGCTCATCGCGCTAAACAAGATCGATGTGCCGGAGGCTCGCGACCTCGCCGATCTGGTGCGCCCCGACCTCGAGGCCCGCGGATTCCGTGTCTTCGACATCTCGACCGTCTCGCATGAGGGCCTGCGCCCGCTCACCTACGCACTCGGCGAGATCGTCGACCAGCATCGTGCCGAGCTCGCTGCGACCGAGGTGCCCCGCGAGCGTGTCGTCCTTCGTCCGCGCGGCCCGAAGAAGGGCTTCGAGATCCGCGTCGAGGGCGGCACGTACGGCAACGTCTATCGCATCCTCGGCGAGAAGCCCGTGCGCTGGGTGCAGCAGACGGACTTCCAGAACGAGGAGGCCGTGGGCTACCTCGCCGACCGACTCGAGAAGCTGGGCGTCGAAGACGAGCTCTTCCGTCTCGGCGCCGTGCAGGGGTCGACGGTCGTCATCGGTGAGGGCGACAGCATCGTCTTCGACTGGGAGCCCACCATGACGTCGGCCGCCGAGCTCATGACGGCACCGCGAGGCACCGACCCTCGGCTCGCCCCGAACAGCCGTCGCACCACCTCGGAGCGTCGCGAGACGTACTACGAGCGCATGGATGCCAAGGCTGAAGCGCGTGCCGAGGTCGAGGCGCAGCGACTCGCGGCCTACCGCGAGGACGGCGAGTGACCGCACGCACCAGGGCGGATCTCGCCACAGCCTCACGGATCGTCGTGAAAGTCGGCTCCTCGTCGATCAGCGGCGAGTCCTCGTGGCGCATCCCCGTGCTGGTGGAGGCTCTGGCGGCAGCGCACGCGCGCGGAGCCGAGGTGATCCTCGTCTCATCCGGCGCGATCGCCACGGGCATCCCGTTCCTGCGTCTCGACGCTCGCCCCACCGACCTGGCGACGCAGCAGGCCGCCGCCGCCGTCGGACAGAACATCCTGGTGTACCGCTATCAGGAGGCACTGCGTCCCTTCGACATCGTCGCCGGTCAGGTGCTGCTCACGACAGGGGACCTCGAGAATCCGACGTCCCGCAGCAATGCTCGGCGGGCCATGGAGCGCCTGCTCGGTCTTCGCATCCTGCCCATCGTCAACGAGAACGACACGGTGGCGACGCAGGAGATCCGTTTCGGCGACAACGACCGCCTCGGCGCGCTCGTGGCGCAGTTGATCGAGGCGGATGCGCTCGTGCTGCTCAGCGACATCGAGTCGCTGTACACCAAGCCGCCTTCTGACCCGTCGGCTGAGCCCATCGACATCGTCGCACCGGACGCCGACCTCTCGGGGCTCGAATTCGGCTCGACGGTCGTCAACAGCGTCGGCACCGGGGGAGCGGCCACGAAGGTGTCGGCAGCGCGCCTGGCTGCCGCGTCCGGGATCGGAGTGCTCGTGACCAGTGCCGACCTCGTCGACAAGGCTCTCGCCGGCGACGACATCGGGACCTGGTTCGAACCCGCGCTCTCCTAGACTGGGCGGATGACCGACCAGACTCCGCAGGTGCGCCTCGAGCGTGCCAAAGAGGCGTCCCGCGCCACGGCCAGATTGACCAGCGACGACAAGGCACGCGCTCTCGAGGCCATAGCAGTCGCACTCGAGGCGAACGCTGCCGTGATCATCGAGGCCAACGGCCGCGACATCGAGCGCGGTCGGGCCGATGGCATCGGCGGCTCGCTCATCGACAGACTGCGCCTCGATGAGAAGCGCGTCGCCGCCCTCGCTGCGGCGGTCCGTCAGGTGGCGGCTCTTCCGGACCCTGTCGGTCGTGTGGTCGGAGGACACCGGATGCCCAACGGCGTCGCCCTCGAGCAGGTGCGGGTGCCGTTCGGAGTGGTCGGTGCGATCTATGAAGCGCGTCCCAATGTCACCGTCGACATCGCAGCGCTCGCGCTGCGCTCGGGGAACTCGGTGGTCCTGCGCGGCGGCAGCGCCGCGAGGGAGTCGAACACGGTGCTCGTCGAGACCATGCGCGAGGCGCTCCAGGGGGCGGGCGTCACCGCAGAAGCGGTGCAGACCGTCGACGACTTCGGTCGTGACGGCGCGACCGCGCTCATGCACGGACGTGGATTCATCGATGTGCTGGTGCCTCGCGGCAGTGCGGGGCTGATCGAGACCGTCGTGACCGAGGCGACCGTGCCGGTGATCGAGACCGGCGCCGGCAACGTGCACATCGTCCTCGATGAGAGCGCTCCGGATGACTGGGCGCGGGACATCGTCGTGAACGCGAAGGTGCAGCGTCCGAGTGTGTGCAATGCCGTCGAGACGGTGCTCGTGCTCCGCCAGGCCGCGCCACGGCTCGTCCCGCTCGTCGCCAGTGCACTGCAGAGCGAGGGCGTGGCCGTCCATGGCGATGACATGGTCGTCGGCCTCGTCTCGAACGTGATACCCGCCACCGAGGAGGATTGGGCGACCGAGTACCTGAGCCTCGACATCGCCATCAAGGTCGTCGACACGCTCGATGACGCGCTCGACCACATCCGTCGATACAGCACAGGTCACACCGAGTCGATCATCACCACCGACTCGCGCAACGCGGAGCGGTTCCTCGCCGAGGTCGACTCGGCGGTCGTCATGGTCAACGCCTCGACGCGGTTCACCGACGGGGGCGAGTTCGGGTTCGGCGCCGAGGTCGGCATATCGACGCAGAAGCTGCACGCGCGGGGTCCGATGGGGCTTTCCGAGCTGACCAGCACGAAATGGCTGGCGCGTGGGGCAGGGCAGACGCGCGGCTGAGGGCTAGACTAGGGGGCGCTGTGGCTCTCCGTGAGCCATGCCCGCCAGCCACGAAACGGAGTCAGGATGAACCTCGTCGCACAGATCGCGATGGTCGCTGCCGAAACCGAGCACCACGGCAATGTCCAGCTCGAGACGCTGATCTTCGGCGTGATCGCGATCATCGTCTTCGCCTTCCTCGGACTGGTCACGCTGTCGTACAAGAACGTCGCCAACCGACACTCCGCCAAGGCCGACGCCTGGGCGGCGAGGCACGGCAAGGACGGCCACGAGGCGGGGCACGGCCACTAGGCCCGCATGAATGACACGACCTCGCGCCCGGCGCGCATCGGTGTGATGGGTGGCACGTTCGACCCCATCCACCACGGGCACCTGGTCGCTGCGAGCGAGGTCGCCCACTCGTTCGATCTCGACGAGGTCGTGTTCGTCCCCACGGGGCACCCGTGGCAGAAGTCCGACGTCACCCCCAGCGAGCACCGCTACCTGATGACGGTGATCGCGACAGCATCCAACCCGCAGTTCACCGTGAGCAGGGTCGACATCGATCGTGAAGGTCCGACCTACACGATCGACACCCTCCGCGACCTGAAGGAGAAGCGCCCTGACGCGGAGCTGTTCTTCATCACGGGCGCCGACGCCGTGGCGCAAATTCTCAGTTGGAGGGACCATGATGAACTGTGGGAGTTGGCACACTTCGTCGCGGTCTCGCGTCCAGGACACGTTCTGAGCACTGACGGCCTCCCGAGCGACAACGTCAGCCAACTGGAGGTGCCGGCGCTGTCCATCTCGTCGACGGCCTGCCGGGCGCGGGTCCGTGATGACGAGCCGGTCTGGTACCTGGTCCCCGACGGAGTCGTTCAATACATCGCGAAGCATCATCTGTATCGGAGCAAGGCATGAGTACATCGGATCAGCAGGGTCAGGGTCCGCTGACGCGAAAGCAGTTGCGAGAGATCCGGTTGACCGGCTCGACACCGGTCATCTCAGCGGAGGAGGCCGCGGCGGCCGCTGCTGCTGTTCCCCCGCCCGCGCCGGCGCAGCCCGAGGAGCACGACGCCGTCGAGGCCGTGCCTTCTCGGCATCCGGCGCCTGCGGAGGGCAGTGACATCGAGCCCGGCGCCACGCCGTTGACGCGCCGACAGGTCCGCGAGCGCGAGCGGTCCATGACCGGCTCCGTTCCGGTCGACGACGCGGAGGAGTCCGCGGCGTCGGATGGCGACGCGCAGGCGGCGGCACCGGAGCAGGCGCCGCCCGTCGAGGTCGACGCGGGTGACCTGCCCGTGGCCTCGGAAGACGATGAGGACGACGCATCCGGGGTGGAGCTCCCCGCTCCGGTCAGCGCGCAGGCGAACCTCGATGCGGCGGTCGATGACGGCGAGCCGGTCGCTGCTGACGCCGGCGACACCACCGCGGCCGTCGCCGAGCTCGGCATCGAGGCCGACACGATCGACGCAGCTGACGAGGTCGGCGCCGACGACGTGCTGTCCGACGTGGGTGATTCCGACGATGACGACCTCGCAGACGGGGAGCGTCCCACCGTCAACTCCGCCTTCGGGCAGGGACTCCTGGACGACGACGCGGCGACCAGGAAGCCCTTCTCTCCGTCGTTCGACGAGCTGCTGACCGCCGGCGACTCGACGGGTTCCCAGCACCTCGCTCCGAACACCCTGATCTTCAACCCCTCCCCGGGAGACGGTTCGCTCTCGGGTCCCGTCGCCTCCACAGGCGAGATCCTCGTGACCGGCTCGTACGAGCTGCCCAAGGGCCTCGGCTCGCAGGGCCACGCGCACGGCACCACAGACGGCAAGGACGTCGACGCCGTGCTGATCGACGGCGAGCTGCCCCCGGCATCGTCGCCCACGCCGATCGCCGCCAGCTCAGCGGTCAGCACCATCAAGCCCGCAGGCGAGGTCATCCGCCCGCCCGCCCCCGAAAAGGGCAACAAACTCATGCTCATCCTCGCGATCGTGGCGGGTGGTCTCGCGCTCGCGCTGGGCGTGTCCCTGATCGTCGCCTTCACCACGAATGTGTTCTGATGCAGTCACCTGAAAACGCCGAAGAGATGCTGCAGCTCGCAGCAGATGCAGCCGTCTCGAAGGGCGGTGAGGATCTCGTCGCGCTGAACGTGTCGGAGCCTCTGCCGCTTGTCGACATCTTCCTGCTCGTCACCGGGAACAGCGAGCGCAACGTCGCCGCCATCGCCGATGAGATCGAGGACAAGCTCATCGAAGCCGGTCACAAGCGGGTTCGCCGCGAGGGGCGAGCAGAGGCCCGCTGGGTGCTGCTCGACTTCGGAGATCTGATCGTCCACGTCTTCCATCAGGAGGAGCGCGTCTACTACGGCCTCGAGCGTCTGTGGAAGGACTGCCCTGTCGTTCCGTTCGAGCTCGCCGACTCCGCCGCCGCAGACCGCGACTGATATGAGCGTCCACCTGATCACCGGTGCCGGATCCGGCATCGGTGCAGTCGTCGCGCGCCGCCTCCTCGAACGAGGCGATCAGGTCGTGGTGCTGGCCCGCGATGCGGGGCGCGCCAAGGAGATCACGTCAGCGCTGCCGGGGGCCTCGGCGGTCGTCGGTGACCTCGCCCAGCCGGGCAGGCTGTCGTGGGCCCTGTCGAAGCAGGCACTTCCCGAGCGCATCGACTCGCTGGTGCACGCGGCAGGCGTCGTCGACCTCGGATCAGTGGCCGACCTGCCGGCGAATCTCTGGGAGCGTCAACTGGCGGTCAATCTCGTCGGCCCCGCCGAACTCACCCGACTGCTCCTGCCGGTGCTACGCGTCTCACGCGCTCGGGTCGTGTTCGTCAACTCCGGTGCGGGGCTGAACGCGCACGCCGGCTGGTCGGCCTATGCCGCGTCCAAACACGGTCTCAAGGCTCTCGCCGATGCACTGCGCGCAGAGGAGGGCGAGCATGGTGTGCGGGTCACGTCGATCTATCCCGGCCGCACGGCGACGCCCATGCAGGAGCGGGTGCACCAGCAGGAGGGGCGTGACTACGACCCCGAGCGTTTCATCACGGCGGATTCCGTCGCGACCACGATCCTCACAGCGCTCGACCTTCCCGACGACGCTGCCCTCACGGATCTCACCATCCGCCCTCGGGCGTGACATCTCTCTGAGGTCTCTCCTCTCAACTGTCAAGCCCCTGTGACCTTTCGGTCCGAGCAGGGATGATCTTGAGTGGGGAGAGAGTCGTGGAGGGAATCACATGTCCGGAGATCCAGATCCTAGATACGTGCTGCATCGCGTCACACCGTCGGAGTGGGTGATCAACGACCGGCGGTACGAGACGAACGATCCGCGGCACGTGGTGGCATGCGTGTACGAATACGCGGAGACCGAGGTCGAGGTCGTCTGGCTTCGCGATCTGCCTCTTGCAGCGCGGTACACCACCGCTTACGAAGTCCTCGAAGAGGTGACGCGGGTTCAGGATTCGAGCAGGGCGACGAGGCCCATCGCCATTCCGCATCTGCCTCCTCTTCTCGCGACCTGAACAGACTGCGCGGCAGGACCCGGGGAGGGGCCTGCCGCGCAGGGGCGTGGGGGGGGGGGGCTCAGGGGTCCTAAACCCGCCGCTGCTCCGCCCCCCCACGGTGAGGTACGGAGATCACAACTCTGAAATACAGTAACCCTGGAGTAAAAATGGTT
>NZ_JBFBGY010000006.1:0-106811 GCF_040684875.1 Microbacterium sp. NPDC089320 | reverse complement strand
CATTTGACAAGTGCACGCTGTTGAGTTCTCAAGGATCGGATGCTCCCACGACCCAGTCATCACAACCAGGCCCGAAGGGCAACTTCTCTATCTTATCTTCGCTGTTCAGGCTGTCAAATCGACACGCCGTGAAGCTCAGAACCAGATCTGCAGCTCGGGGCTCAAGGCCGCCGAGGCAACTTCACTAGTTTATCCGTTTCGGAGCCGCTGTCAAATCGACCGTTTCTCCGAGGTGGAAGCTCCAGGTCAGACAGAAGTGTGTCTGCGATCTGCTCCGAGGAGCTGATCGAGTGGAGGTGGTTCTCCGCTTGAGGGGGGTAAGGCTCTCGGCCTCTCCGCTTCCCTGTGGGGCGAACAAGTAATAAGTTACGTGGGTTCCGGGGTTCCGGCAAATCCGGGCTGTCCGCCGGGCGTGTCGCCCGGCGGACAGCGGGTCAGGCCCCGAGAACCAGCTTCAGCTGCTCGACGGCCCAGTCGAGTTCGGTCGCCCGGATGACGAGCGGCGGAGCGATGCGGATCGTCTGACCGTGCGTGTCCTTGACGAGCACGCCGCGGTCGAGCAGCTTCTCGGCGATCTCGCGCCCGGTGCCCTTGGCGGGGTCGATGTCGACTCCCGCCCACAGCCCGGCGATGCGCACCTCGGTGACACCATGACCGATCAGGGGTTCGAGGCCCGCGGCGAGGTGAGCGCCGAGTGCGCGGGCGCGCTCCTGGAACTCCCCCGACTCGAGCATCTCGACGACCCTCAGTCCGACCGCCGCCGCGAGCGGATTGCCCCCGAAGGTCGAGCCGTGCTCACCGGGGCGGATGACGCCGAGCACATCGGTGTTCCCCACCACAGCGGAGACGGGAAGGATCCCGCCACCGAGCGCCTTGCCCAGCAGGTACAGGTCGGGCACGACACCCTCGCGGTCGCAGGCGAAAGTCTCGCCCACACGGCCGAGACCGGACTGGATCTCGTCGGCGATGAACAGCACGTTCTTCTCGTCGCAGATCTCACGGATGCGGCGCAGGTATCCCTCGGGCGGGATCACCACACCGCCCTCGCCCTGGATCGGTTCGATCAGCACGGCAGCGGTGTGACCTGTGATCGCCGCGGCGATGGCATCCGCATCCCCGTAGGGGACGACGTCGAACCCCGGGGTGTAGGGGCCGAAGTCCGCTCTCGCCTCCGGGTCGTCGCTGAAGCTGACGATGGTCGTGGTGCGGCCGTGGAAGTTGCCGGCCGCGACGATGATCCGCGCCTGCCCGTCGGCGATGCCCTTGACCCGATAGCCCCACGCCCGAGCGACCTTGATGCCGGTCTCGACCGCTTCGGCCCCGGTGTTCATCGGCAGCACCATGTCTTTGCCGGCGAGCGCCGACAGCGCTGCGGCGAATGGCTCGAGCCGATCGCTCATGAACGCGCGACTCGTGAGGGTGACGCGACCGAGCTGTTCGGTCAGCGCCGCGACGAGAGCCGGATGCCGGTGGCCGAAGTTCACCGCCGAGTAGGCCGCGAGCAGGTCGAGGTAGCGCTTGCCCTCGACGTCCGTCACCCATGCACCCTCGCCGCGGGCGATGTTGACCGGCAGCGGGTGGTAGTTGTGGGCGATGTGGGGCTCTGCGGCGACCTCGACGCTCACGCCCGAGTCGACGGCGGTCACGACTCACCGCGCAGTTCGAGCGTGCAGCACTTGATGCCGCCGCCGCCGAGCAGCAGCTCGGACAGGTCGATCATGATCGGGTTGTACCCGCGCTCGCGCAGCTGCTTCTCGAATCCCTTGGCGCGCGGCGAGATGATCACGTTGTAGCCGTCGCTCGCGGAGTTGAGCCCGAACACGGATCCGTCCTCGTCGGACACCAGGATCGCCTCGGGGAAGCGCTCCTCGAGGATCGCCCGGCTCTCGTCATCGAAGGCGCCCGGGAGATACGCGATGTTCGCGCGCTCCGGTCCGCCCCTGTCCGTGCCCTGCACGGGGTCGAGCACCGCGATCGCCGTGTCGAGGTGGTAGAAGCGCGGGTCGACCAGGTTGAGCGACACCACCTCACGGCCGAAGACATCGCCCACCTCGCGGTGGCTGTCGCCGGTCGACCGGAAGCCCGTGCCGGCGAGGATCACGTCGCCCACGAGCAGGAAATCGCCCTCGCCCTCGTTGACCTCTTCGGGGATGACGGTGTCGTAGCCGGCGGCGCGGAACCAGTCGGCGAACGCGGGCGCCTCGCCCTGGCGCTCGACGAAGCGGAACTTCGGCACATAGGCCCGGCCGTCGATCAGGAAGCCGCCGTTCGCGGTGTAGACCATGTCGGGGAAACCCGGGAGGGGCTCGATCAGCTCGACCTCATGACCGAGCTCCAGGTACAGGTCGTGCAGCTTCTGCCACTGCTCCACCGCCCTGCCCGTGTCGGTCGGCTTCGACGGCTCCATCCACGGGTTGATCGAGTAGTTCACCGTGAAGTGCGACGGCTTGCACATCAGGTAGTGACGGCGGTGTGCGGTGCGGACCGGTGCTGCGGTCTCGGATGCCGGCGCAGTGGTTTCGACAGACATGGGGCTCCTCGAACGGATGCGGCGGACGCTGTCCAGGGGCCCGGCGGTCCTTCGACCCGCGCCGCTCCGTGAGAGCCGGCGCCCGGGGAAGATGCGACTCGGGCACGCCAGCATCCATTCTGTCACCCGTCCCCTGGACGCCGCCAGAGCGCGGACGCTCCTCGCTCAGGCTCCGCGGACGACGACCTTGCCGACCGTGTGACCGCGCTCGAGGTGTGCGAGCGCCGCGGGGGCGTCGTCGAAGTCGAATTCTCGCTCGATCACGGGCGTGATCCGCCCTTCCGCGGTGAGTTCCAGCAGCTTCGCGAGGACTTCGGGGCGGGGCGTCGCTGCGAGCGGACGGATGCGGCGGCGCGAGCCGATCGACAGGAACGCCGCCTTCAGCATCCGTGGGATCGGGCCGAGCACGCGGCCGCCGTCGCCGGTCACCAGCACCACTCTGCCGCCGGAGACCACGAGGCGCTGCAGGTCGCGCAGGGGGATCCCCCCGGCGATGTCGATCACGGCGTCGAAGTGCGCTGCAGGCAGCTCCGTCAGCGGCGACCGCCGGTGATCGAGGGTCCGGACGGCGCCGAGGTGCTCGACGAGGCGGGCGTTGCGTTCGCCGCACGTGGCCCACACCTCGGCACCGCGCAGCGCCGCGAGCTGCACCGCGAACGTGCCCACTCCCCCGGAGGCGCCGACCACGAGGACGCGAGGCACATGACCCGCCGGAGCGTGCGCGATCGGGCGGAAGCCGATTCCGGCATGATCGAGGGCCTGCCACGCCGTGCCGGCGGCGATCGGCAGACAGGCCGCGCTCTCGGATGCCACCACCGGGGGGATCGGGACGAGGCGCGTGGCGGGCACGGCGACATGCGACGCGAGGCCCCCTCCGCCGACGAGCTCGCCCACCGCCCGCTCGCCCAGCTCGGCACCGATCTCCTGGGAGCCGACAGCGACCACCGTGCCCGCGACCTCCATTCCGCGCACCGGATGCTTCGGGCGGGTCAGGCCGAACACCGGACGAACGAGCAGGGGGTCGCCGAGCATGAGGCGCACGTCTCCGGCGTTGAGGGCGGTCGCCTCGACGCGCAGCACCACCTCGCCGGGGCGCGGGGCCGGAAGAGGGATCTGCTCGAGGTGGACTCCGTCGGCGGGACCATACGTCTCACGCACCCAGGCCGGCATGGTCTCGGTCATCTCAGGCCTCCGCGCTCGTGGGCTCGGGGTACTGGAACAGGTCGTCGATCCCCACGCCGAAGGCGCGAGCGATCTGGAACGCGAGCTCGAGCGTCGGCGAGTACTTCTCCTGCTCGATCGCGATCAGCGTCTGCCGCGTCACGCCGATGCGGCGGGCGAGCTCGGCCTGGGTCAGGCCGGCGGCCTCTCGATGCGCCCGGATGCGGTTCGAGACGAGAGTGGGCTTGACCATCAGACGAGACCTCGGCGGTAGGCCACGACCCGTGCGAACCCGCCCACGATCGCCGCGACCGCGAAGCCGGCGAACATGGTGTGGGCGATCCAGAAGACGTCGGCGCGCAGCGCGCACAGGAGGATCACCACGGTTCCCGCGATGGCGACGAATGCCTGCTCGACACGGCTGCCCATGCGACCGATGTCCCGATCGCGGATGTCGGACCTCCCCGCACCGTCGGGGTCGCGGGCGCCCGCGATCATCCCCCAGATGATGCTGATCGCGATCGTGACGACGATGCCGCCGCCGATCATCCACAGCATCAGCGGTGGCCAGTCGACCTCGGTCACAGGACCGCCGGCCGCCTGCTGAAGCAGGGTGACGACATACGCCGTGATCGCGAGCAGGCTGACGACGAGACCTGCCCAGGCATTGCGCTCCTCGTAGACCATGACGCCTCCAGTGTAAAAGATTCTTTACAGGAGGCTACGCCTGCTGCCTTCAGCTTGTCAAGAATTCTTTACACGATCGCCCGACGACGCGAGCGTCAGATCACGGAGGCGCTCCAGTCGTCGGGATTGCCGTAGCGGTGCGCGGTGATCGCGATGGCCTGCTCGTGCACGAACGGCAGCAGCTCGATGCGTCCGGCAGACGTGACCTCGCCGTCGTACACCGCGAGGTCGGGATCGCCATCCACGGCCACCGCCAGTGCATGGTGAAGCGCCGCCACCGAGCCGCGAGGCCCGACCAGCCGCACCCGGCTCGGCCGCAGCTCGTCGGACGACTCGGGCAGCTCGCTCGCGTCGTCGCGCCGCCGCATCCGCTCGATCCACTCCTCGTCGGTCTCCATGTAGACCGTGGCGCCGAGTTCGCCGAGCGCGTGTCGCACTGCGGCCGGCAGTCCGACGGGGGTCGACAGCACGAAGCCGGCGCCAGCGCGCACCGCGGCGACGACGACGCGCAGCAGCTCCTGCCAGCCGGCATCCGCGGTGGCCCTGATCGCGACCGGAACCGGGCGGTAGCGGAACAGGTTGCGTTCGACCCCGAGGTGCGACACGTCGCGCACCTGGCCGAACTCACGATCCCAGGCGAGCGCATCCGACAGCGCCGAGCGACGCAGCCACTCGAAGGCCTCGAAGTCGAGCGACGGCTGCGCGGCTTCGATGAGGTCGGTGATCCGCGAGTCCAGCCCGCGCAGATGAAGCGTGCTCGACGGGGTGCCGGACCCGCTCGACCGCCAGGATCCGAGCCCGATCAGGTAGTTCGGTCCGCCCGCCTTGGCGCCGGGGCCGACTGACGAGCGCTTCCACCCGCCGAAGGGCTGACGCTGCACGATCGCACCCGTGATACCTCGGTTCACATACAGGTTGCCCGCCTGCACGCGGTCGAGCCAGAGCGCGAGCTCCGCCGGATCCTGCGTGTGCAGCCCGGCCGTCAGACCGTAGTCGACCGCATTCTGCAGCTCGATCGCCCGCTCCAGCGTCGGCGCGTGCATGACGCCGAGCACCGGGCCGAAGAACTCCTCGGTGTGGAAGCGCGATCCCGGCCGCACGCCCACGCGGATGCCGGGTCGCCACAAGCGGCCGGTGGGGTCATCGGTCGAGACGGCGGGCTCGATGAGCCACTGCTCATCGCCCTCCAGCTCGGTGAGCGCCCACGCGAGCTTGCCCTCGGGGCGTTCGATCACGGGCCCGACCTCGGCCAGCGGATCGGTGGGCCAGCCGACGTGCAGCGACCGAGTGGCATCGGCCAGCTGGCGGGCGAAACGCTGGGAGCGCCCGACGGGTCCGACGAGGATCGCGAGCGACGCCGCCGAGCATTTCTGCCCCGCGTGCCCGAAGGCGCTGCGCACGAGATCGGCGACCGCGAGATCGAGATCCGCCGAGGCCGTGATGATCATCGCGTTCTTGCCGCTCGTCTCGGCAAGCAGCGGCAGGTCGGGGCGCCACGAGCGGAACAGCGCCGCGGTCTCCCAGGAACCGGTGAGGATGACCCGATCGACCGAGTCGTGCGAGATCAGCTCGCGACCGAGATCGCCCTCTTCGATGTCGACCAGCGCGAGCACGTCGCGCGGGACCCCGACCTCCCAGAGCGTCTCGGCGATGACGGCGGCGCAGCGACGGGACTGCGGCGCCGGCTTGAAGACGACTCCCGAGCCCGCGGCGAGCGCGGCCAGCACGCCGCCCGCGGGGATCGCGAGGGGAAAGTTCCACGGCGGGGTGACCACGGTCACGCGCGCCGGTTCGAACGCGGCGCCGGCGACCGCATCCAGTTCCCGCGCCTTGGCGGCGTAGTAGCGGGCGAAATCGACGGCCTCGCTGACCTCGATGTCGGCTTCGGCGAAGACCTTGCCGGTCTCGGATGCGGCGACCTCGATCAGGTCACCGCGTCGCCCCTCGAGAGCGGCGGCCGCTCTCCACAGCACCTCGGCGCGTTCAGCGGCGGGACGCGCGCCCCAGAGCGCCGCAGCGTCGTGCACGCGGGCGATCGTGTTGTCCAGTGCGTCCGCGTCGTCGATCCGGGCGGCCTCGATCGTCGAGACGCCCAGGGCGGAGTCGGGGACGCGGGCGGTGATCTCGCGAGCCCAGTCGCGGTTGGCCGGAAGTGATGGGTCGCTGTCGGGGGTGTTCGTGAATCCGGGAGCACCGCCGGTCGTCTCGTCGAGCTCGCGCGGGGCATAGACCGCGGTCTCGAGGAACGGCCCGGTCGCGTCATCCGATCCACGCGAGATGCCGAGCACCGCCTGGGTCAGCCCCTCTTCGGGCGCGGGCGCGACGGGCACAGGACGCAGGGACTCGTGCACGGGTGCGAGTCGGTCCTGGCTGCGCAGCGCCCCCACCTGCAGGGTCGGCGACGTCGAACGGTCGACGGCGTCGAGGAACCTGTCGCGCTCCCGGGCGAACAGCGCCTCGTCGTCGCCGAGGCGGAATGCCGCAGAGAGGAAGTTCTCGCTGGAGGCGTTCTCTTCGAGCCGGCGCACCAGGTAGCTGATCGCGACGTCGAACTCGCGCGGCTTCACGACAGGGACGTAGAGCAGCACCTCGCCGACCTCACGGGAGACGGCCTGCACCTGCCCCTGTGCCATGCCCAGCAGCATCTCGAACTCGATCGGCGGCTGAGAGTTCGCGGCGCTCTCCGAGCCGAGGTCGACAGCGCGCACGCCGCGCTCCCCTGCCAGCAGCCACGCATACGCGATGCCGAACAGGTTGTGACCCGCGATCCCCAGACGCACGGCGGCGACGTTCTCGGGGCGCAGCGCCCAGTCGAGGCAGCGCAGGTAGTTGGCATCCGTGTCGAGCTTGGTGTCGTAGGTCGCCTGCGCCCATCCGTGCATCCGCGCCTCGACGCGCTCCATCGCGAGGTTGGCGCCCTTGACGAGCCGCACCTTTATCGGGGCCCCGCCCCGGTCGACGCGCTCGCGAGCCCAGGCGGTGAGCTGCTGCAGCGCCGGCAGGGCGTCGGGCAGATAGGCCTGCAGCACGATGCCGGCCTCGAGTCCCTCGAGCCGCGGGTCCTCGAGGATACGCGTGAACACCGCGATCGTCAGATCGAGGTCGCGGTACTCCTCCATGTCGAGGTTGATGAAGGTGCGGTCCGACGCGGCGGTCAGATACAGCGGCAGCAGTCGCTCGACGACCGAGTCCACGACCTCGTCGAACGCCCACATCGAGATATGGCTGACGATCGCCGACACCTTCACCGAGACGTAGTCGACGTCGGGGCGGCGGATCAGGTCGTGGATGCCCTCGAGCCGTCGCTGGGCCTCTGCCTCGCCGAGCACCGCCTCGCCGAGCAGGTTGAGGTTGAGTCGTGCTCCGGATTCGCGGATCTTCGCGATCGCCGGGCCGAGCTTCTCGGGGCGGGCGTCGACCACCAGGTGACCGACCATGTCGCGCAGCACCCGGCGGGCGATGGGCACCACCGGAGTCGGCAGCATCGGTGCGACCCCGCCGCCGATGCGCACGGCCGAGCGCAGATACCAGGGCAGGAAGTCGGGCACGATCGGCGCGATGCGGTGCAGTTGGGACGCCGCGGCGCTCAGGCTCTCGGGGCGCATGACACCATCGACGAACCCGAGTGTGAACGGCAGCCCGTCGGCATCCTGCAGCACACCCGCGAGCCGCGCCGCCGCGGGGTCGACATCGGCGGCCGCAGCTTCGATCACCCACCGTCGGGCGAGCTCGACCGCACGGTCCCTGAGCGAGACGGATTCGGGATGCGTGGAGGGCATCGGGTCGGCCATGACCTCAGCCTAGGACTGCGGTGCGCGCCTGGCCCTGAGCCGACGCTCGCGTCGCGCTGTTCCGGTCGCAGTTCGTGCCGCCGGCCGCGTGAACGGGCGGCGCGAACTGCGACCGGAACAGGGGGGCGACTCAGAGCGCGGCGATCATCTCGTCGTAGCCCTCTCGGAAGGTCGGGTAGTCGAGGTCGCCGAGGAACTCCTGCAGCAGATGACCGTCGAGCACCGTCCCGCCCCCGACCTCCGGGTCGAGGTGCGGCGGCGACGTCACGCCGAGCCGGGCGGCGATGTGACCGACGACCTCGCCGAGCAGCACCGGTTCGCGATCGACGGCATGGATCAGGGGCGGCGCGGAGTCGGCGCGCAGCATCGCCTCGAGCAGCCGCACGAGGTCGGTCTCGTGGATGCGGTTGGTGCGGCGCGTGTGATCGACGGGCGCCGCCTCTCTCACTCGTCTGATGAGGAAGTCCCGACCGGGGCCGTAGATGCCCGCCGGCCGCACGATGCGCGCGCCGAACAGCTCCATGGCCAGCTGCTCACCCTCGACGAGATCGCCGCCGCGCTCGCTCGAGACCCGCGTCGCATCGCGCTCGGTCAGCGGCGTCTCGCCAGGACGCCCCTCGAACACCCGGGTCGACGAGACGAACACGACGCGCTCCGGCATCGACGGCAGCGCCTTCGCCAGCCCGCGCAACGCCGGCGGATAGATCGAGTCGCCCTCGGTGCTGGGCGGCAGCGTGATCACCACCGAGTCGAAGGGCGGCAGCTCGCGGTCGAGCGGCTGCCGCAGGTCAGCCTCGATCGTCGGGAAGGGCAGCGCGCCCGCGGTCCGGCGCATGGCCGTGACCTGTGCCCCCTGTTCGACGAGTCGCTCGCCGAGTCGCACGCCGAGCTTGCCGCATCCGACCAGCAGCACGTGCCCCGGTGCGCGTGTCCGGAGACCCCACGGATCGGTCACGACGTCAGCTCCACACGCTCGGCGCGGAGCTGCGCACGGAAGGCAGAGCGGATGCCGCGGCCCAGTCGTGCACCCACGGATCGATCTCGGGCACCCCCTCGGGCTTGCCGACGGCGGCGAACAGCTCTTCGTTGCTGACCGTGCCGCCGGAGCGGCGCAGCATGCGCGATCGCACTATCACCCGGGCATAGATCTCGCCGTCGACGACCGCCCGGTGCTCGAGGAACACCGCCTTGTCGTCGTGCCCGATGAAGCGCGACTGCACCTCGAACCGCTGCCAGAGCTGCAAAGACTTGCGGAACGTGACGGTCTCACTCGACACGACGGCGTACCAGCCGCGTCCGTTCATCGCGTCGAACAGCCCCGTGCGGATCAGCAGGTCCCAGCGGCCGAGGTCGAAGAGCGACAGGTACCGGCCGTTGTTCATGTGGCGCAGGATGTCGATATCGGTCGGCAGCGTGGTCAGACGGATGCTGCTGACCGCGGATGCATCGAGGGTCTTTCCCCGCCGCACGCGGCGACGGGCGGAGAGGATCACGAGGAGAGTGCGCCAGATCACGTTCACGAGCACTGATCGTAGCCATCGGCGAACGAGTCGCGAAGATCGTTGTGCGATGTCTCCACCGACATATCGGTGCTGTGGGAACGCTTCCGTTCGATTTCCTCTTCGTGGAACCCGCGCGTAGAGTCGCGATATGAGCGCCGAAGCCCAGCCTGAAGTCATCGTCCGTCCGGTCCGTGATGTGGATGCGGAAGCCCTGGGTCGCGTGCACGCGCAGTGCTGGCACGAGACCTATGACCACCTGATCAGCAAGGCAGCCCTCGAGAAGGTCTCGCCCCGCCGCATGGCCGAGCTGTGGACGCACTGGGCAGCTCAGGGCCCCGAGTTCACGATGCGCGCGGCCCTCGTCGACGGAGAGATCGTCGGGTTCGTCGGCTCCGGTCCCGCCCGCGACAAGGACGCTCCGGCGTTCCGCGAGCTGTACTTCATCTACCTGCTCGACGCGTATCACTCCACCGGCATCGGCCAGAAGCTCTTCGACGCCGCCGTCGAGAAGGACGAGCCTCTCTACCTGTGGGTGGCGGAGGACAACCCCCGGGCCCACCGCTTCTACACCCGCAACGGCTTCACGCTCGACGGCGCCAGCCACACCGAGCCGTTCCTCGGCGAGACGCTGACCGAGGTGCGCTTCGTGCGCTGACCCCGCGCCTCGTGATGCTCGCGCTCACGATCCCGCAAGAACGGCCCCCTGCCTGAGGCAGGGGGCCGTTTCGCTGGGTTCGGGAGAGAGCCGTGCGCAATCGTGAACGGGTCAGCGTCCGGAGACGGTGCCGAACAGCTTCGCGATCGGGGCGATGACGAGCGGGCGTGCGGCGACCCAGCCGAGCGCGATGACCACGAGGGATGCCACGAAGACCCAGAACCCGGTCCATCCGACGGCATCCGACGAGGCGTACATGTGGTTGAGGTTGCGCAGGAACCCGGTGAGGAACACCAGGGCGACGTGTCCGATGATGAACACCACGAAGTAGATCATCACCGGGAAGTGCAGCGCGCGAGCCCACTCGATCGGATAGGCCTTCGACAGGCGCTCGGCCTTCTTCGGCCACATGCCCGACATGCGGAACCCGGTCACAGCAGCCAGCGGAGCCGCGATGAACACGGTCACGAAATACGCCAGCTGCTGCAGGCTGTTGTAGTTCACCCAGCCGTGCTCGGTCGGCCAGTCGAACGACACGTACTGCAGCGCGGCAGACAGCGCATTCGGGATGACCTCCCAGCTGGTCGGCACGATGCGCGCCCAGTGTCCCGTGACGAACAGCAGCACCACGAAGACCACGCCGTTCACGAGCCAGAGGATGTCGAGCGCCTGGTGGAACCAGATCGTCAGACTGACCTTGCCCTTGGGGTCGTTGCGCGGGGTCCAGAAGGCGGTCGGCCGCTTCTCGTTGCGGATGCGCAGGCCCGACCGGATGATCAGCACCATCAGGAACACGTTGAAGAAGTGCGCCCAGTTGGTCCACGGCGCGAATCCGGGTTCGACCGCGACGGCCGGCTCGTATTCGCCAGGGAACGCGGCGAGGAAGTCCTGCATGAACGGGACGCTCAGCAGGGCCCGCACGAAGGCCACGGCGGCGGCCGCCAGGATGCCGAGAGCTGCGGCACCGATGAGCACGGCGATCGCCTGGGTCCAGGTCGGGCGAGGGCGGCCGGATGCCGGAGCGGTCGCCGTGACGTGGCGAGGAGCGCTGCCGTTCCAGACCGTGCGGGGTGCAGGCAGCGGGACCGAGGGGTCTCCGAGCGCGAACGCGGTAGGCGTCGCGACGACCGCGGCGGGTGCCTCGGTCTGCGCGGATGCCGCGACCTCGGGGGCTGCGCCCGCGCCTGCCGGAGCAATGGCGGTGGCCGCAGCGACATCGGCGGTCGGGGCAGCCGCGGTTGCCAGAGGAACGGTGTCTGCCGGAGGCCACGGCTCTCCGCCTGCGACCCGCGGCAGACCGCGACGCACGGATCCCGCCTGCGTGCCGACCGCGGCCGACTCGGCCGCGGCCGACTCGACCGTCGACTCGTCACCCGTGGGCGATGGCGTCGGAGCGGTCGACGGCGCGTCCAGCGCGGACGCCACGCGAGGCGACGCATCCGCGACGGCGCCAGTGGCGCCGGTGGCGGCGCCAGCGCCGGCCGGTTCGGCCTCGAGAGAAGGGGCCGGCGACGCTCTCAGCCCGGCCGCCGTGCCTGCAGGAGGCCACGGCTCGCCGCCGGGCGTGCGCGGAAGGCCCCGACGCAGGGAGCCCTCGACCCGGAGTCCCGACGCTGCGGGCGTGCCGACCGACGACTCTGACTCGGGAGCGACGACCTCCGGGCGAGCACCCTCAGAAGCGACGGCCTCCGCGGTGACAGCATCCCGTTCGTCCAGCGACGTCGGCGGCGCCAGGGGAGGTGCGTCCTCGGCATCCGCCGACGCGGCGACGCTGAGGTCACCGGGAGGCCACGGCTCACCGCCGGGAACGCGCGGGAGCCCGCGCCTGAGCATGCGCGTCGCCATGACTACTTCTTCCGCGCCTCGAGGGCCGCGACCACCTGCGGGACGATCGTGAACAAATCGCCGACGATGCCGAAGTCGGCGACGTCGAAGATCGGCGCCTCGGCGTCCTTGTTGATCGCGACGATGTTCTTCGCCGTCTGCATTCCCGCGCGGTGCTGGATCGCCCCCGAGATTCCGAGGGCCACATACAGCTGGGGCGAGACCGAGACGCCGGTCTGACCGACCTGGTGCGACTGCGGGATGTATCCGGCGTCGACGGCGGCGCGGGATGCGCCGACCGCTGCGCCGAGGGCGTCGGCCAGCTCTTCGACGAGCACGAACTTCTCCTTCGACGCGAGGCCGCGGCCACCCGAGACGACCCGGGTCGCGCCGCGCAGCTCGGGCCGCGTCGACGTGGACTCCACCGCTTCGACGGGTCCGACGGTCGCCCCGACAGCGCCGGATGCCGACACCGAGAGCGCCTCGATGATCGGCGACTCCACCGCCTCGGCGCGCGCGTCGACCGCCCCCTGGCGCACGGTGATGACCGGGGCGCCGAACGTGGGGGCGGACTCGGTGAGATACGCCCCTCCGTAGACCGAGTGCTGAGCGACGATGCCCTCGTCATCGCGCGAGACGCCGACGGCGTCGACCGACAGCGCCAGCTTCGCGCGCACGGCAAACCGCCCGGCGACATCGCGTCCGCTGATCGAGTTCGAGATGAGCACGGCATCCGGTCGAACCTGCTCGAAGGCGGCGTGCAGTGCCTCGACGATCGGCACTGTGAGCACCGTCGGGTCGGCGTCGGCGGTGAGCACGACCGACGCTCCGGCCGCGGCCAGCTGGGCCGCCGCCTCGGCAGAGCCTCCGACGACGAGGGCGACGGGAGCGCCGACCGTCGAGGCCGCGCCGATGAGGGCCGCCGTGCTGCTCGCGGGGTTGCCCGCCGGGTCGAGGTCGATCACGACGAGGATCGGGTTCTCGGGGTAGGTCATGTCACACCAGCCTGTTCTGCACGAGGTACTCGACCAGCTTGTCGGCGGCATCGCCCTCATCGACGATCTTGACGCCCGCCGCACGCGGTGGCTTCTCGGCCACCGAGGTCATGATCGTGCGCGGAGCGACGGCCGGATCGGCGGAGACGCCGAGGTCGTCGAGGGTGAGCACCTCGAGCGGCTTCTTCTTCGCCGCCATGATGCCCTTGAAGTTCGGGAAGCGCGCATCGGGCAGCGCTTCGGTGATCGAGATCACCGCCGGGAGGGATGCCGAGATCGGCTGCGCTCCGGCATCCGCCCCCCGGGTGCCGGAGATCCCCTCCGAGGTGATCTCGACCGAGGTCAGCGCGGTCGCCTGCGCCCATCCCAGGTGCTCGGCGAGCATCGCCGCCATCACCCCGCCCGAGCCGTCGGTCGACAGGTTGCCGGTGATCACCAGGTCGGGCTCGCCCCGACGGATCGCCGCGGCCAGGGTCTCTGCCGTGAGCCCGAGGTCGGCACCCGCGAGCTGCTCATCGGCGATGTGCACGGCTGCGCCCGCACCGATCGCGAGCGCTCGGCGCACGGATGCCGTCGAGCCCGCGGGCGCCATCGCGACCGCGACCACCTCGGTGCCCTCGTTCTTGTCGGCGTGGCTCAGCGCCACCTCGAGTGCGCGCTCGGTGATCTCATCGAGCACCACGTCGCCGGCACCTCTGTCGGCGAGGCCCGTCTCGAGGCTCAGCTTGCGGTCGCCATAGGTGTCCGGCACCTCTTTGACCAGGACGAAGATCTTCATCGATTGCTCCTCACGACTGCGTCGATTCTAGTCCCCTGATACTGAGTTCCACTCGAAGAGCGACTGAGGACCAGCCGCCGTCGGGGCGTCGGGTCCCGGCTACGGCGACACGATGGCCTACCGTAGAACCGTGAACCGATCGCGTCCGCTGCCCGTCGATCCGCTCGCCGAGGCGAAGCGGCAGTGGCTCGCGCACGGGTGGACGGATGCCGCCGACGGCATGACCGTCGTCACGTCCGTCATGCGAGCTCAGCAGCTGCTGCTCGCGCGGGTGGATGCGACCCTCAAGCCCTTCGCGCTCAGCTTCGCCCGATACGAGATGCTGCGCCTGCTGGCCTTCAGCCGGTCTGGTCGCCTGCCGCTGTCGAGTGTCGTCGCCCGACTGCAGGTGCACGCGACGACCGTCACGAGCACCGCCGAGCGCCTCGTGCGCGACGGGCTCATCGTGCGCGAACCGCATCCCCACGACGGCCGAGCCGCGCTGCTCGCCCTCACGGAATCGGGCCGAGACCTCGTGGCTCGGGCCACGGACGCCCTGAACGCCGACGTGTTCGCCGACCCGGGCATCACCCGGGAGGATGCCGCCGAGCTCGTCGCGATCGTCGCGCGCATGCGCAAGGCCGCGGGCGACTTCGCCGATCCCAGGCCGCAACCCGAGCCGCTCTGACATGGCGGAGTTCGTGCTCGAGACGGTGATCGCAGCGCCGAGGGAGACGGTGTTCGCGATCGCTCTCGACCCCGGCATGCACCTGCGGTCGATGGCGCGATATGGGGAGACGATGGTCGAGGCCCCCGCGGGCGGCACGTTCACGGAGGGGTCGACCGTCACCTGGCGTGCACGACACTTCGGCATCCCGTTCCGGCTGCGGACGATCGTGTACGACGTCGACCCGCCGCGCGGATTCCGCGACCGGCAGCTCTCCGGGCCGTTCGGCGCGTTCGAGCACGAGCACGTGTTCGAGGAGCATCCGCGGGGAACTCTGGCCCGCGACACGATCGTCTTCCACTCCCCGTTCGGCCCTCTCGGACACCTCGTCGACCGTCTGATCCTTCGCTCGTACATGCGACGGCTGATCGAGGAGCGCAACGACCACCTGGCATCCGAGGCCGAGGGGCGCGGGCGTACACTGCCCGCATGAGCGAACTGCGCCTGCACACGACCCTCGAAGGCCGCGGCCCCGCCGCCGCGATCATCCTCACCGACGAGCAGGTCGCCTCGTTCGGGACGGGAAAGACGTTCCCCGTCGCGGTCACGATCGCAGGGCGCACCGCTCGACTGCGCCTGGCGCGCATGGGAGGCGCCAACCTGATCGGCTTCAGCAAGGCCGTGCGTGCTGACCTGGGTGTCGAGATCGACCAGGAGGTCGATGCGGTCATCCGTCTCGATTCCGCCGAGCGCGAGGTCGAGACACCGCCCGCCCTCGCCGACGCTCTCGCCTCCGATCCCGCACTGCGCGCCGCCTTCGACGCGTTGACCTACTCGACACGCAAGGAGCACGCCCGCTCGGTCGCGGAGGCCAAGCAGGATGCGACCCGCGAGCGGCGCGTCGCGAAGATCATCGAGGCGCTGCGCGGCTGAGCCGCGGCGACCCGAGGCCCGGCGGTCAGCGGTTCTGGAAGTCGGGCGCACGCTTCTCCCGGAAGGCCGACATGCCCTCCTTCTGGTCTGCGGTGTCGAACAGCTCGGCGAACGCCCGCTTCTCGTGCGCGAGACCCTCGGAGAGCGTCGTCTCCATCGCGGCGTCGAGGGCGGCCTTCGCGGCGAACACCGACGGCAGCGACTTCGACGCGATGGTCTCGGCCAGCGTCGTGGCCTCGTCGAGGAGGTCGGGTGCCGGCACGACCCGCGACACGAGGCCCGAACGCTCCGCCTCATCGGCGCCCATGAACCGGCCGGACAGCACGAGCTCGGCCGCCTTGTAGTAGCCGACGGCGCGGATGAGCCGCTGCGTGCCGCCCATGCCGGGGATGACGCCGAGGTTGATCTCGGGCTGGCCGAACTTCGCGGTGTCGGCGGCGAGGATGATGTCGCACATCATCGCCAGCTCGCATCCGCCCCCGAGCGCGAAGCCCGAGACGGCCGCGATCACGGGAGTGCGCACCGCCGCGAATTCGTGCCACACGCCGAAGTGATCGGTCTCGAGCATCTCAGAGGCCGACATGCCCTCCATCTCCTTGATGTCGGCACCGGCGGCGAAGGCCTTCTCCGACCCGGTCACGACGATGGCGCCCACCCCGTCGTCAAGATCGAACGCCACGGCTGCCGCGGTGACCTCGTCGGCGAGGCGGCTGTTCAGCGCGTTCAGCGCCTCGGGACGGTTGAGGGTGATCCACCCGACCCGCCCGCGCTGCTCGACCAGGATCGTCTCGTATTCGGTCATGAAGGTTGCCTCTCCGTTCGAATCGCGCACTGTGCAGATCTGAGGGCCGAATCACTGCAAGGTGCGCGATTCGAAAGTGCCTCGGGGACGATCGTCACACACGATCGCTTCGGATGTCGGTGATGATGCCGGAGAAATCGCGGGATGCCCCCTCGCCCGCAGCGTACGCGGCATACAGCTGCTGGGCGAGTCGCCCCATGCGCGCGTCGGTGCCGGTCTGCTCGATCGCCTGCAACGCGAGCCCGAGGTCCTTGGCCATCAGAGCACCGGCGAATCCGGGCTGGTAGTCGCGGTTCGCGGGGCTCGTCGGCACCGGCCCCGGCACGGGGCAGTTCGTCGTGATCGACCAGCACTGGCCGGATGCCTGCGACACGACGTCGAACAGCGCCTGATGCTCGAGGCCGAGCCGCTCACCGAGCACGAATGCCTCGGCGACCGCGATCTGCGAGACGGCGAGCACCATGTTGTTGCACACCTTCGCGGCCTGGCCGAGTCCTGATCCGCCGCAGTGCACGATGCGCTTTCCCATGACCTCGAGCACCGGCAGCGCCGCGGCGAAGTCCTCGTCCGAGCCGCCCACCATGAACGCGAGGGTGCCGTTCTCGGCTCCGACGACGCCGCCCGAGACAGGCGCGTCGACGTTGCGGTGACCCGCGGCGAGCGCGAGAGCGTGTGCGGCGCGGGCCTCGTCGACCGCGATGGTCGACGACTCGATGAACAGGGTGTCGGGTCGGGCGGCGGCGAGCAGCCCGGTGCGGTACGCGTCGATCACATGTCTGCCCGCGGGGAACATGGTGATCACGACGTCGGCGTCGGCGACGGCATCCGCTCCGCTGGCGGCGACGGGGATGCCGGCGGCCCGCGCCGCGTCGATCGCCGCGGGCACCGGATCGAAGCCGTGCACCTCGTGCCCCGCCGCGACGAGGTTCTTGGCCATCGGCAGCCCCATGTGGCCGAGTCCGAGGAACGCGATCCGCACGGTCGAGGGCTCGGTCATGATGCGCTCCTCATCGAGGTGGATCCCGCCGGCCGAAGCATCTCGCGACCGACGATCAGGCGCATGATCTCGTTCGTGCCCTCGAGGATCTGGTGCACCCGCAGGTCGCGCACGACCTTCTCGATGCCGTAATCCTGCAGATACCCGTAGCCGCCGTGCAGCTGCAGCGCGCGGTTGGCGACGTCGAATCCGGCATCCGTCGCGAAGCGCTTGGCCATGGCGCAGCGCATCGTGGCGTCCGGAGCGTGCTCGTCGACCGCCAGCGCCCCGTCGGTCACCATGAGGCGCGCGGCCTGCAGGTCGGTGCGCATGTCGGCGATGGCGAACAGGATCGACTGCTTCTCGGCCAGCGGCTCGCCGAAGGCCACGCGCTCGTGCACGTACTGCACGGCACGGTCGAGCGCCCACTGGGCGCCTCCGAGCGAGCAGGCCGCGATGTTCAGACGACCGCCGTTGAGCGCCGACATCGCGATCGCGAAGCCACGGCCCTCGTCGCCGAGCATCCCGGATGCCGGGATGCGGACGCCGTCGAGGATCACCTGGCGGGTGGGCTGCGCATGCCAGCCCATCTTCTGCTCCGGCGCCCCGAAGCTGAGCCCCTCCGCGTCACCGGGAACGAGGAAGGCGCTGATGCCCCGGGCTCCCGGCTCGCCGGTGCGCGCCATGACGACGTAGACGGCGGCCTCGCCCGCTCCCGAGATGAACTGCTTCACGCCCGTGAGCAGATAGTCGTCTCCGTCGCGCACCGCGCTCGTGGCGACGTTCGCGGCATCCGATCCGACGCCCGGCTCGGTCAGGCAGTATCCGCCGAACTCCTGCATCGCGGTGAGAGCCGGCAGCCACCGGCCGCGCTGCGCGTCGTCGCCGTAGGTGTCGATCATCCACACCACCATGTTGTGGATCGAGATGTAGGCGGCGACGGCGGGATCGCCCTTCGCGAGCTCCTCGAAGATGGCGACGGTGTCGGAGCGGCTGAGTCCGGTGCCGCCGAACTCCTCACTCACGTAGATGCCGCCGAGGCCGAGCTCTCCGGCCTTGCCCAGCGACTCCCGGGGGAAGATGTGCTTCTCGTCGCGCTCGGCGGAGAAGGGTGCGAGCTCTGTCTCGGCGAACTCGCGGACGGCGTCGAGAATGGCCTCGCGCTCTTCGGCGGTGGTGGTGACGGCAGTCATTGTCATGTCGATTCCTTGTGGGCGTCGAGAGGTCAGTGCATGGTGGGGATCACGAAGCTGGCGCCGTCGCGGATGCCCGCGGCCGGCCAGCGGCTCGTGACGGTCTTGGTCTTCGTGTAGAAGCGGAAGGCGTCGGCACCGTGCTGGTTGAGGTCGCCGAATCCGCTGCGCTTCCAGCCGCCGAACGTGTAATACGCGATCGGCACGGGGATCGGCACGTTGACTCCGACCATCCCGACCTCGACGCGGGCGGCGAAGTCGCGGGCCGCATCTCCGTCACGCGTGAAGATCGCGACGCCGTTGCCGTACTCGTGCTCGGATGCCATGCGCAGCGCCTCTTCATAGTCGGCGGCGCGGGCGATCACGAGCACGGGTCCGAAGATCTCCTCGCGGTAGATCGCCATATCGGTCGTGACGTGGTCGAACAGCGTCGGTCCGAGGTAGAAGCCCTGCTCATGCCCGGGAACCGTGAAGCCTCGGCCGTCGGCGAGAAGCGTCGCACCCTCGTCGACACCCTGCTGGATGTAGCCCTCGACCCGCTCGACCGCCGCCCGCGTGACGAGCGGTCCATAGTCGACGTCGGATGCGAGCGACGGGCCGACCCGCAGCTGCGCCACACGCTGGGTGAGCTTGTCGGCGAGCGCATCCGCCGTCTCCTGCCCCACCGGCACCGCGACCGAGATCGCCATGCAGCGCTCGCCCGCCGACCCGTATCCCGAGCCGATCAGGGCGTCGACGGCCTGGTCGAGGTCGGCATCGGGCATCACGATCATGTGGTTCTTGGCGCCGCCGAAGCACTGCGCGCGCTTGCCGTTCGCCGCCGCCGTCGAATAGATGTACTCGGCGATCGGGGTCGAGCCGACGAAGCCGACGGCACGGATGCGATCGTCGGTGAGCAGTGCGTCGACGGCCTCCTTGTCGCCGTGCACGACGTTGAGCACACCCGCGGGCAGCCCCGCCTCGAGGAAGAGCTCCGCGATGCGCACCGGAACCGAGGGATCGCGCTCGCTGGGCTTGAGCACCACGGCGTTGCCGGCGGCGAGGGCAGGGCCTGCCTTCCACAGCGGGATCATGGCGGGGAAGTTGAACGGGGTGATCGCCGCCACCACTCCGAGCGGCTGGCGCATGGAGTAGACGTCGATCCCGGCACCTGCACCGGTCGAGTACTCGCCCTTGAGCAGGTGCGGGGCGCCGGCAGAGAACTCGATGACCTCGAGGCCGCGCTGGATGTCGCCCTTCGCGTCGTCGACGGTCTTGCCGTGCTCGCTCGCGAGGAGTTCGGCGAGTGACTGCATCTCGCGCTGCACGAGGTCGAGGAAGCGCAGCAGCACGCGGGCGCGCTTCTGCGGATTGGTCGCCGCCCACTCGACCTGTGCCGCCTCGGCATCCGCGATCACGTCGGCGACCTCCTGCGCGGAGGCCAGAGGAACGCGCGCCTGGACGGATCCCGTGCTCGGATCGAACACATCGGCGAATCGGCCTCTCTCGGGAGTGAGGTGCTTTCCGCCTACGAAGTGGGGAATGGTACGAGTCATTGTGCGATGTCCCTTCGCGCCGTCGTTGGCACTATGACGATGGTACTTCGGCATCCGGGGATTTACTAGGACGTCCTCCTACCTTCGAATCGCGCACTGTGCAGTTTCGGGGGCGCGACTTCTGCACAGTGCGCGATTCGAAAGCAGGGGGGAAAAGGGCGCCACGCTGGAAAGCGCTTGCCGATAGGGTGGGCAGCATGCACTACGGCGCCGACTACAACCCGGAACAGTGGCCTCGCGACGTCTGGCCCGACGACGTGCGGCTCATGCGGGAGGCCGGCGTGACGCTCGTGAGCCTGGGGATCTTCGCGTGGTCGCGCATCCAGCCGGCCGAGGGCGAGTTCGACTGGGAGTGGCTCGACGAGATCATCGGCCTGCTGCACGAGGGCGGGATCCAGGTCGACCTCGCCACCGCCACCGCGTCCCCTCCCCCGTGGGCGTCGGCCGCGTACCCCGAGATGCTGCCGCAGGATGCCGACGGCACGACGTTCTGGCCGGGCAGCCGTCAGGCCTTCGCGCCGTCGTCGCCGGTCTACCGCCGCCTCGCCGCGGAGCTGGTGACCGCTCTCGCGGAGCGCTATGCGCAGCATCCGGCTGTCGTGCTGTGGCATGTCAACAACGAGTACGGATGCCACCTGCACTACGACTACTCCGACGCGGCACGCGACCACTTCCGCGTGTGGCTCGAGCGCAAGTACTCGACGATCGACGCGTTGAACCACGCCTGGGGCACCGACTTCTGGTCGCAGCGATACACCGCGTTCGAGCAGATCGTGCCGCCGCGCAAGGCTCCGTACAGCATCAACCCGACCAGCGTGCTGGACTTCAAGCGCTTCACCTCCGACACCCTGCTCGAGCTGTACGTGATGGAGCGCGACATCATCCGCGCCTCGGGCGCCACCCAGCCGATCACCACCAACTTCATGGGCGCGTTCCCGCCGGCCGACTACTGGAAGTGGGCGGCCGAGGTCGACGTGATCAGCGACGACAACTACCCCGACCCCAACGACCCGGAGTCGTTCCGCGGGGCGGCGTTCGCACGCGAGCTGATGCGCGGGCTCAAGCCGAGGGTGCCGTGGATCCTCACCGAGCAGTCGACGAACGCGCTGAACTGGCGCCCCACCAACGCGCCGAAAGCACCGGGTCAGATGGCGGCGATCAGCGCGCAGGCGGTCGGGCGAGGCGCCGACGGCATCATGTTCTTCCAGTGGCGGCAGTCGCGGCGCGGCAGCGAGAAGTTCCACTCGGCGATGGTGCCGCAGGCGGGTCTCGACACCCGCACCTGGCGGGAGGTCGTCGAGCTGGGTGGTCGACTCGCGCAGCTCCCCGCGATGCCGGACGTCTCGTCGAGTGCGAAGATCGCCCTGGTCTTCGACTGGGAGAACTGGTGGGCGATCGGCGGGCGCGACCACCCGATCGCGCTCGACTATCTGACGCTCTCGCACCGCTGGCACGCGGCGCTGCACCGGCAGAACCTCGCGGTCGACATCGTGAACACCACCAGCGACCTCAGCGCGTATTCGCTGGTCGTGGCGCCGCAGCAGTATCTGCTCGGCGACGAGGGCGCGACGAATCTCACGGCGTATGTCGAGCAGGGCGGCAACCTGTTCGTCTCGGCGTTCAGCGATGTCGTCGACCAGGACGACGCCTTCCGCGAGGGCGGGTTCATCGTGTCGCTGCGCGATGCGCTCGGCGTCGCCCTCGAGGACTTCGGGGCACTGGTCCCACCCGAATCGGTGCGTCCCGCCGACTCGGCCGGCGAGACCGCGAGCCACGCCCGACCCGACGGACCCGGCCAGTCGGAGGCCACGCTCGACGGCCCGGCGGGAACGATCGTGGGACAGTACTTCGCCGAGGAGCTCCTCGTGCAGGATGCCGAGGTGCTCGGTCGCTTCACCGACGGACGCACAGCGGGGCGCGCGGCGTTCACCCGTAAGACCTTCGGGAACGGTCGCGGCTATTACCTCGCGACGATCCCCGACGATGCCGGCATGGCCGCCGTGCTGCGCTGGCTCGCCACCGAGGCGGGGGTGACAGCCGAGATCGAGGGGCTGCCCGAGCACGTCGAGATCGCGCGCCGAGGCGGCATCCTCACCGTCATCAACCACAGCGCAGAGCCGTTCGCGGTCGATGTGCCCGGCCGCGATGTGCTCTCGGGGTCGACCGAGGAGCGACGCGAACTCGGTGCCTACGGATGGGCGTTCATCGACACGAGCGGGTCGAGCGGAACCGACCCCGCGTAGATCACGCCGCCCGAGCGGACGTACCGAGGGGTGCGGCTCGCCGCCGCACCCCCCGATCTCAGTACACGATCACCGGGAGGCTGTGCGGGCTGCGGGAGTCCTGCCACGGCTCGGTGCCGTCGAAGCGGACCGTCAGCAGGTGCACCCCGCGGCTGAGCTTCGGGACCGAGACGGTGACCCTGCCCTTGGCGGAGGGGGTGAGCTCGACCGTGGCGACGACCTTTCCGCCGTCGCGCACCGTCACCGTGCCCACGGGTGCGCTGCCGTCGTCGGCCGCCACGGTGACCTTCACCGACGCGCTCTTGCCCGCCTTCACCAGCAGGTCGGAGGTGGCGCGCACGCGGGTGTCGATCGGCTGCACCTGGTCGTCGACGAGCACGGCGACCGACCGGGCAGGGATCGTGACGGTGCCGGTCGCAGCATCCCAGGTCGTGGTCTTGACGACGGCATCCGCTCCGTTCGCCTGAGCCGGCGTCAGCGCGAACGAGCGTCCCGCCAGTCCTGCCACGGTCTGCGTGACCGGTGCCGGAGAGGAGTTGAACACCACGAGCGCCCCGTCGAGATCCGCGTCGGCGTCGGGGCCGACCAGATCGTCGATCTGCATGAGGATCACGCCCGGCGCCGCCTCCGCCCCGCCGTTCGGGAAGGTGACCTTCTGCTGGATCAGCTCGGCCGAGCCGAGCCGCAACAGATCGACCTCGTCGCGGATGCGCAGCAGATCGAGAGCGGATGCCTCGGCGGCCGCCATGTCGGCCGCCGCCGGCTTGAGCGCGGGGTCGGCGAGCAGCGGCGCCATGATCGGCCACTTCTCCTCGTTGTCGGCGGCGGTCGGGAGACCGGATCCGAAGGTCGACTCCTGACCGGTCCAGTCGATGCGGTTGAACCAGTCGCCCGAGTTGTAGCTGTTGCGATCGAGGGACTTCGACCGCAGCAGCTCGGTGCCGGCGTGCCAGAACGACGGCGACTGCGAGAGCGTCACGGTCGCGAGCGACAGCGTGTTCATGCGCACGCGGTCGGCCATCGTCGTGTCGACCGGCAGCTTGAGCACCGAGAGGTCGTAGAGCGTCTCGTTGTCGTGCGCGTCGACGTAATTGATCACCTCATCCGGTTGATCGGCATAGCCCGCCGCGGAGCCGCGGTAGTCGATCGCCTCTCCCGCTGTCACCGCGCCGTCGCTCGTCGTGAACGAGAAGTTGCGCAGGTTGCCGGCGAGCCCGACCTTGACGAGATCGGTCTCGTGCCCGAGGTCGGCGAGCGCCTGCTCCGTCGTGCCGTTGATCGGATCGCCGTTCGGGTCGGTGCCGAGCCCGGTGCCGAAGCCCTGGCGGAACGTCGACGACGAGTCGACGGGGCTGCCGCCGTGCACCGCGTCGCGCAGTCGGTCGTTGAACGTGCCGATGCCGGTGCCGCCGAGCTGGCCCTGCGCGGCCTGCTCGAACAGCGCGTTGTCGGCCACCTCGCCGAAGTTCCAGCCCTCGCCGTAGAGCAGGATCGCCGAGCCGTCGACGCCGTCCTTCTTGAGGGTCAGCGCGTCGAGCGCGTCGCGGATCGCCTGCATGTTCGTCGTCGAGTGGTGACCCATGAGGTCGAAGCGGAAACCGTCGACCTTGTAGTCGCGCGCCCAGGTGACGATCGAGTCGACCATGAGCTTCTGCGCGGCGAGGTGCTCGGTCGCGACGTTCTGGCAGCAGGTCGAGGTCTCGACGCCGCCCGCGGCGTTCAGCCGGTGGTAGTAGCCGGGCACGACCTGATCGAGCACCGACTTCTCGGCCTGACCGGATGCCGCCGTGTGGTTGAACACCTCATCGAGCACGACCTGCAGGTCCATGTCGTGCAGCGCGCCGACCATCGACCGGAACTCGCTCACCCGCGCGCCGCCGTCCGCGTCGACGGCATACGAGCCCTCGGGCGTCGAGTAGTGGTACGGGTCATAGCCCCAGTTGAAGCCGTCGGCATCGGCGACCGCCTGGATGCACGCCTGCTGCGCCGAGTCGGCCGGGCCGAACGAGGCGAGGTCGCAGTCGGGCACCGCTTGCGCAGCGCGATCCTCCTCGATCGAGGCGATGTCGAACGACGGCAGCAGGTGCACCGTGTTGATGCCGGCATCCGCGAGCTCGCGCAGCTGCGCCGTACCCGCGCTGTCGCGGGTGAAGGCCAGGTAGGTTCCGCGCTCATCGGCCGGAACCGTCTCGTCGCTGATCGAGAAGTCGCGGATGTGCAGCTCGTAGATCGCGCGGTCCACCGCGCGCTCGACGACGGGCGCTGTCGCCTTCTGCCACTGCTTCGGCTGCCAGGCCTTGTCGTCGAGGTCGATGGCGACCGACCGCTGCGAGTTGAGGGTCAGCGCCGTCGAGTAGGGGTCGGTGACCTGATTCGTCTCGATCGCGCCCGTCGTCGGCGCATACACTGCGACCTCCCACACGAACTCGTCGCCCTTGAGATCCTTGCCGCCCGCGACAGACCAGACACCGGATGCGGCATCCCACGCGGCCTCGTGCCGAGCAGGGTCACCCTCGGCCGCCTCGTCCCAGGTGAGCAGCGTCGCACTCTGCGCGGTCGGTGCCCACAACCGGAAGGTCGGCTTCTTGCCCGAGAACGTCACGCCCAGATCGACGTCGTCGAGGGCGACGGCATACAGGTCGTCGAGGACTCCGGCGATCTGAACACCCGTGAACGCCGTGAGCGCCCCGGCTTCGTCGCGCTGGGCGACCGCGAGCTGCGTGCGCAGGAGCGCCGCCGCGTCGGCATCCGTCACCCGCAGAGCGAGGTAGCCGTCGAGAGCCGGGAACCGGGCGAGCTGCTCGTCGGTCAGCCCGCCCTCGATGACGTCGAGCCCGACCGGCTCTGCTCCTGAGACCTCGCCGTCGACCACCGCGAGTGAGGCGTCCGTCGAGGAGTACAGCTCATACGCGGCCTGGTCGACGGACCCGAGGGTCGCCGGCCAGGCGATCGTCTCGGCGTCGACCCACTGCGCACGCTGCTCGCCCGTGCCGGGAAGCTGCGGGTCGGCGCTGGTGACCTCGAGCACGTGGGTCGCGAGCGTGTAGCGGAACGACGTCACGGAGCCCTCGGTCGCACTGAAGGAGATGTTCGCGCCGTCGCGCACGCCGTCTGCGCCGTAGTTCTCGGCCCAGCTGAGGCCGTGTGCGACCTTGAGTTCGTAGGCGCCGGTCGGCAGATCCGCCGTCGAGAACTCGTACACGCCGTCGCGGTCGCCGTCGGCCATGAGCGTTCCGAGGCAGTCAGGAGACCAGTCCGCCGCGCACCCGAGCTCGTCCTGCAGAGAGCCGGGCAGCGTGACGATCGGGCCGTCGGCCGTGGACTGCACGATGTTCGTGCGCGGGTCGAAGTAGAAGGTGATGGGCCCACCCGGGTGCGTGAGCGTGACGTTCGCACCGTCGGGCACGCCGTTCGCGCCGTAGTTGATCGCCCAGCTGCCGTTGATCGCGGCCTTGTACTCATAGTCGCCGGCGGGCAGATCGAAGGTCCCCTCCCACACGCCGTCGGCACGCAGGATCAGCTTCGCCTTCTCGCACGCCGGGTCCCAGTCGCCCGCGCAGCCGATCTCGGAGTTGAGGCTGCCGGGCACCGTCACCATGTCGATGGGCGACTCGGGCTCCTCGCCGACCTCGAGCGTCACGGCATTGCCCACGGATGCATACGTCGAGGCTGCGGCGTGGTTGCCGGCGGCATCCGTCGTCACCGCCCGGTACTCGATGAGCGTGCCGTTCGCGAGGTCGCGGATGTCGTGGAAGACGCGCGGGTCGGTGTCCTCTGCGGTTCCGAGCGCGTGCCACTCGTCGGAGCCGACGACGCGCCACGCGAAGCTCGTCTGCGCCCACTGATCGGCGATGTCGGCCTGCACCGCGGACTGCGCGGTGACCCCGGCTCCGGCGGCGGGCACAGCCACCTGAACGGATGCCGCCTCCGACGGCGCGGTCACGGTCGCGTCCGCCTTCCAGACCACCGCCGACAGGGGCGGCACCGTGATCGAGGCGGCGGCACCGGCATCCGTGGCCAGCGGTGCCGCGTCCCCGTAGAGCACCTCGTACGAGGCGTCCGCCGTCAGCGTGGTGAGGTCGACCGTCTGTGCGGTGACGGCGTTGTTGACCGCGACGAGGTATTCGACCTTGTCGTCGGCATCCACGCGGGAGAACGCGTACACGCCCGCACCGGATGCCGCATACCGCTCGATCTGCGCGCCCTCGTTGAGCGCCGGGTTCGACTCTCGAAGCGCAGACAGTGCCGAGATGTGCTCGTAGAGCGCGGCATCCGTCGCGAAGCGGTCGACCGAGCCGGCCCGCTCGCCGGTGATCAGATTCTGGTCGGCGTATTCCGCGACCTGAGACGCGAAGAGCGACTGCCGCGCGTCCTTGTCACCGCCGGGGCCGGTGAAGCCCTGCTCGTCGCCGTAGTAGACGACCGGCTGGCCTCGGGTGAGGAACATGAGCTCGTGCGCCAGCTCATCGCGCTCGAGCGGAGCATCCGTCGTCTGCAGGAACGATCCGACCCTTCCCATGTCGTGGTTGCCGAGGAACGTGGGCAGTGCCGTCGCCGACGAGTCGGGTGTCGTGTAGCGATCGTCGCCCGCGAACAGGGTCTGCAGCCCCTTGGCCGAGTTGCCCGAGGCATAGCTGACGGCGGAGGACTGGAAGGTGAAATCGAGGATCGAGTTCATGTCGGTGTCTCGCACGTAAGGGGCGAGCTTGACCGGATCGGCGTCGTAGACCTCGCCGAACATGAAGAAGTCGTCGTCGCCCTTGGCATGTGCATAGTCGAGGACCTCAGTGGTCCACTTCTCCCAGAACTCGAAGTTCACATGCTTGACGGTGTCGATGCGGAAGCCGTCGATGCCGAGGTCGATCCAGTCCTGGTACACCTCGACGAAGCCGTTGACGACGGTGGGGTGCTCGGTCATCAGGTCGTCGAGTCCGCTGAAGTCGCCGTACGTGACCGACTCCCCCGACCAGGTCGAGTCGCCGCGGTTGTGATAGAGCGAGGGGTCGTTGAGCCAGGCCGGCACCTTGACATCGGCCTCGCTGTCGGCGACCACCGGCGTGTATGGGAAGCTCGTCGCGGGGTCGAGTGCCGGGAAATCTTCGCTGCCGGCGTGGTCGGCCGGGTCGAATGCCGTGCCCGCGGCATCCGTGTAGGGGCTCGTCGCCTGGTCGATGTAGGAGTACTGCCCCTCGGCGTAGTCGATGACGTCGGCCGTGTGGTTGGTGATGATGTCGAAGTAGACCTTGATGCCGCGGTCGTGGGCCTCGGCGATCAGCGCCTGCAGCTCCTCGTTGGTGCCGAGATGCGGATCGATGCGGGTGAAGTCGGTGATCCAGTAGCCGTGATAGCCGGCCGAGGCGTTCGCTCCCTCGCCCTGCACGGGCTTGTTGGCGAAGCTCGGGGTGAGCCAGATCGCCGACGTGCCCAGCCCCTCGATGTAGTCGAGGTTGTCTCGGATGCCGGCGATGTCGCCGCCCTGATAGAAGCCCTTGTCGGTGGGGTCGAACCCGGTGGTCATCCGGTCGCCCTCGAGGCCGCCGGTGTCGTTGCTCTGGTCACCGTTGGCGAAACGGTCGGTCATCACGAAGTAGAACTGCTCGCCTGCGCCGGCCTGACGGGCCGGGCTCGCGATCAGTGCGTCGTCGTCGGACGTGTAGCCGCCGCGCAGGTCGGTGGCCTCGAGCCCCACGCGCTTGAGCGTGTCATCGAACGTGAAGCGCAGGGTCGTGGGGCCTGCCACCGTGAGGGGGATGTTCTCCCCGCCGCCGTCGAGTCCGTACGCCTCGTCCCACGAGTCGTTCACGGCCACCTTGTACTCGTAGCTGCCCGCGGGGACGTCGAACTCGGCAGAGTAGATGCCGTCAGCGCCCGTGGGCTCGAGCTCGGTCTCGGCGCAGTCGGGGGCCCAGTCGGCCGCGCAGCCGAGCTCGGACTGCAGCGAGCCCACGAGGGCCACGGTTCGCTCAGCAGCGGAGGCGGGAGAGCCACCGAGGGCGCCCGTCGCGCCGATCACGCCGAAGCCCGACACGACGAGCGCGGAGGCGGCGAGGAGGGCGAGCGGACGTGAAGCGGTCGTCTTCGACCGAGCCGGCTTGAACAAGTGATGCTCCCTGGATGGCGGCGGACACCACGACGTGTCCGAAGTCTTGCGAGTGAAGCTAGCAGGGGCGAAGCGACTGCTGCAAGCGCTTGCAGCAGTGCTCTGGCGAAAAGTCAGGGGTGCGCGGGGTGCCGCTGGCCTTAAGTCGCAAACGCTTCCAGGTCGGCGAATCGCGGGGCGCGAGCATTTCTCGCCGCGTTCACCGCCCGGACACCTTCACCGACTACAACTGCAGGTGCGCGGACACAGACTCAGACCGGATCGGGTAGTCACGTCATCCGCGCGACACGGTGAGCGTCTGCTCCCGAAGACCCCCGCCGAATCGGGTCGGCGGGGGTCTCTTCTTTCGGCTTTCGAAGTTTCCAGCGACGGAGTCCCGTTCGCAAGTCAAGACCTGGGGGTTTCGTACTCGCCCAGGAAGCGGATGCCAGCGATCTCGCTCACTCCAGCACTGGCAGGAACACGCGAGCGTCGCCGACGGGCGGCTGATGCCGACTATCGACCCAGCCGATGACGTCGACTGCGCACACCCGGTCCGGGGAATATCCCGGCGGCGTGATCAGCGCTCGCCTCGCGCGGATCACACTCTGGATGACCACCTGTCTCCGGACCTGCGCCAATCAGAAACTGATAGAGCTCGCCGGGGCTGATCTCGAGGGCTCGCAGTATCCGGCCCGCCGTGTGGAGCCGCGGATTTGCCCACCGATCTCCACTTACCGCTCTCTCGATTCGGGCGTAGGTGGTGACATCGAGCCCGGCCTCCAGGGCGATCCGTTCCTGTGACAGCCCACGCCTTAGTCGCAGGATGCGTAGCCATTGGCCGATCGCCACCGCCAAGGCGGCATCCTCCGCAGACGGGCGCTTCATAGAAATGGATGATGCCCAATTGATCGAAACGAAGCAATAAACAATTCGTCTCGGCTGGCTCAGCATCCTGCTACGCCCACGTCAAGGGATTTTGAGCACTGGCTCTGTCACCGCCGAACGGGTTGATTTCTCCTGGAGCGCACATGCGCCGACAAGGAGAACCTCATGAACACAACCTCACCCGGGACCAGCAGCAACAAGTGGCGACACGTCCGGAGCCGAGTGGCAGCGCTGGTATGCGCCGCCGTGATGACGTTTGGCACGATTGCAACTGCGCCATCGGCCACTGCCGCTTCGACCAGCAATCCGTGCGACTTCGCGGTTTTCATCGGAGTCCGCGGCACCGGAGCACCGGCGGGGTCCGCTTCGGCCCACGGGGGTCGAGTGTGGACTAGTGGAGGTATGGGAGACCAGCTCTCCGTGCTCGCGGGCAAGATTGGAAGCGAGCTGTATCCAACCTACTTTTCGTCTCTCAATTACCCTGCCTCAGCCACGAACTACTCCGGGAGCGTTGCGACCGGATCGGCAACGCTCATCAACGAGCTCAACTACTTGTCGACCCTCTGCGGTGGGTACGGACCAGCAGTAGTTATCGCTGGCCATTCGCAAGGCGCACACGTCATCTCAGATGCTCTGGGCGCCGCGCAGTGGCCAAACGGCCCAACACTGACTGCTCAGGCGAAGGCTTAGATCAAGGCTGTCACGTTCTTCGGAGACCCCCAGTACTGGCCAAGCGATGTCTGGAACGCGCCTTACTCCCCCGGCGGTTACGGAACGTTCACGAGAAATACCCAGGTAGCGGCGAACCTAGCGAGTTATCGCGTTTGGGGGTGGGCGGAGAACAGCACGAACCCCAACCCGGGGTGGGTCCCCAAGATCCGGTCCTACTGCGCAACCGGTGACTACTTCTGCCAGAAGAACCCCGGAGATTCAAACTTCGCGATCCACAACTCCTACAAGAACACGTCTATGACCATCGCGGCGAACTGGATTCGCTACATGATCTCGGATTTCAACTAACATGACGGTCGTGGCCGAGAATCTCCGGCGGAATCCCAACGCTCAGGCCAGAGGCATCGGCGCCCTGGTGGTCCAAGCCCTGCTCTCACTGAGCATGACCTTCCTGGTCTTCATGCAGACATTCCGCGTCGCTGGATGCGGGGACGCTTGCGACTACGGTCTGGTGAATGGCGCCTGGATCGTTCAGCTGTGGGTAGGCCCCTTGGTCTTGCTCGCGTCGATCGCTGCTGTGGTCGTTCTCTCCCGCAAGGCACACGAAAGTTGGTGGGCGGTGGGTATTGGCGCGGCACTCGTCATCTCAGTCGGGCTCGTCAACATCATCGCACTAAACATCGCAACCTGATCGCGCTTGACAATTCGAAGAGATGGGGAGTGATCGGAGGGGCGTCCCGGAGTATCGGGACTCCCCTCCTATTCTTTTATTCTTTGCGGGTGCGCTGTGTCCGCTGACCTATCTCTCGTGCTGCGACCAATCAGAGCTACCCCTCACAATCTCGGACCACCGGACGCAGTGCGTCCCGACGATGTGCACCGGGACCGGGACCGCAACAGCGGCCTACAGCCGCTCGACGATCGTCGCGTTCGCCATGCCGCCGCCCTCGCACATGGTCTGCAGGCCGTAGCGGCCGCCGATCGCGTCGAGGTGGTCGATCAGGGTGCCGAGCAGTCGGGTGCCCGACGAGCCGAGCGCGTGGCCCAGGGCGATCGCCCCTCCGCGCGGGTTGAGCTTCGCAGCATCCGCCCCGAGCTCTGCGGCCCACGCGAGCGGCACGGAGGCGAACGCCTCGTTGACCTCGTAAGCGTCGAGGTCGTCGATGGTGAGGTCGGTGCGCTCGAGGATCCGCCGCGTCGCAGGGATCGGCCCCGTCAGCATCATCAGCGGGTCGTCCCCGACCACCGTGAACGCATGGAACCTCGCCCGCGGGGTGAGTCCCAGGGCCTCGGCGCGCTCGGCGCTCATGAGCAGCGCGGCGGAAGCCCCGTCGGTGAGCGGTGACGAGTTGCCGGGAGTGATGCGCCAGTCGACGTCGGGAAAGCGGGCCGCGAGAGCATCCGTGTGGAAGGCCGGGTTCAGCCCTGCGAGACCCTCGGCCGTCGTCCCCGCACGGACGGTCTCGTCGACGACCGCATCCGGTGCCTCCGCGACGGGGATGACCGTGCGGTCGAAGAATCCCTCGGCCCAGGCGGCGGCCGCTCGTCTGTGCGATTCGGCTGCATATGCGTCGAGCGCATCACGATCCAGTCGCCAGCGCTGGGCGATCAGCTCGGCCGAGACGCCCTGGTTCACGAGGCCCTCGGGGTAGCGCTCACGCAGGCGAGGCGACATCGGCGACCCGCCCGCTGCCGACGACCCGAGCGGCACCCGGCTCATCGACTCGACGCCGCCGACGATCACGGCGTCATATGCGCCGGCCATGATCCCCTGTGCGGCGAAGTGCACGGCCTGCTGACTCGACCCGCATTGACGGTCGATGGTCGTGGCGGGAACGGTCTCGTCGAATCCGGCGGCGAGGACCGCCTGCCGGGCGATGTTCGACGACTGATCGCCCACCTGGCTCACGCAGCCGAGCAGCACGTCGTCGATCTGCCTCGATTCCAGCCCGCTGCGCTCGAGGATCGCGGCGAGCGCGCCGGCGGCGAGATCGACCGGATGCACGCCCGAGAGCGCACCGCCCGGCTTGCCGCGTCCGACCGGGGTGCGGACGACATCGATCAGGACGGCTTCACTGCGCGTGCTCATGGGGCCAATTCTCTCCCCTGGATGCCTTTCGAATCGCGCACTGTGCAGGAATCGACCTCCGTGCTCTGCAAAGTGCGCGATTCGAAAGTCAGCCAGAGGCGGCGCAGCCAGAGGCGGGGCATCCGGCATCCGGCATCCGGCATCCGGCATCCGGCATCCGGCATCCGGCATCCGAAATACAATCGTTGGTGCGCCCGCACCCCGGCGCATCCCCACCGTCGAGGCGCCCGTGACCCGGGTCGACCGCTCTCTCCGAGGACCCCACCATGTCCAGCGAACCCATCACCGTCTCCATCCGCCGCGAGGTCGACCCCGAACACGTGGCCGCTGCCACCGCCTGGGTGCAGACCGGCGTCAACCTCGCTAACCGCTACCCGGGCTTCCTCGGCTCGGGGTGGGTGCGCGATGGCCAGGACTCGCACATCTGGCACATGCTCTACCGGTTCTCCGACGAGAAATCGCTGATCGCCTGGGAGCAGTCCGGCGAGCGCGAGTGGTGGAAGTCGACCGGAGACCAGTTCGTGCGCAGCGAGCGCGTGCACCGCCGCACCGGCATCGAGGGCTGGTTCGACGAGCCGACCACCGACACGATCACCCTGCCGCGCGCCGACGGCTCGACGACGACCGTCGCCATGGTCAGCACTCCCCCGCGATGGAAGCAGGCCGTGTCGATCTGGCTCGGATTCTTCCCCGTGAACCTGGCCTTCACCTATGCGATGAGCCCCGTGCCCGGATGGAACGAGCTGCCGATCTGGGTTCGCGTGCTCGCCACGACGGCCACGCTCACGCCGATCATGGCCTATTGGGTGCTGCCGTTCGTCACGCGCTCGCTGCGCCGCTGGCTCAACCGCTGACACTCGGCTCGGCCGCGACTGCCTGCTCGGCATTCCGGTCGCAGTTCGTGCCCCTCCTCCACCTGCTGAGCGGCACGAAGTGCGACCGGAACGAGCACCGGCGCGCACTCAGACGGCGGAGATCCTCCAGGATGCCGCGTGCGTCGCGCCCGGCTCGAGCACGACCAGGTCGGTGCCCGAGTTGAAGGCGTCGGGCGGGCAGGTCATGGGCTCGACCGCCAGGCCGATGCGGTTCGTCGTCGCGATGGGGGTGTCGGCCGTGTGCACCTGCACCCACGGGCAACGCTCGTCGAACGCCATCGCGACGCCGGTTCCGGCATCCGTCACCAGGCGCACCTCGGCTACTCCGCCGTCGCGGGCCAGACCCGTGAACGCGTGGTCGATGAAGACGTCGGCGATCGGACGCGGCGAGCGGAAGTCCCACTCCGCGTGATCGGTCACGGACTCGACGGCCACCGGGCTCAGCCGGTCGTGGGTGACGGTCAGCACCTCGGATGCCCGCAGGGTGAGGGTCCAGTCATCCACCCGGCCGTCCGGTCCGGCCACGAGATACGGATGCGGTCCCGTGCCCCAGGGCGCGGCGTCCGCTCCGAGGTTGTGCGCCGTGACGGTCTGGTGCAGACCGTCGGCGTCGATGCGGTATTCGGTCTCGACCTCGACGCGGAACGGGTACCCGGTCTGCGGCTCGATGACCGCCGCCAGCACGACGCGGTCGTCGAGCACCAGCCGATCGTCGAACTCCGCCCAGCCGAGCAGACCGTGCAGCGCCTGTCCACGAGCGGGTTCGGTGAGGGCGAGCCGGTGCTCGACGCCGCCGAACGCGTACCGGCCGTCGACGATGCGGTTCGGCCACGGCGCGAGGGTGGCGCCGCGGTATCCGGGCCGCACCTCGTCTGCCCCGAACGGCACGACCAGGTCGCGCCCCTCGAAGGCGAGCACGCGCAGCGACGCGCCGACGCTCGCGATCACGGCCTCGTACCCGTGCCCGGCGATGCGCAGCTGACGCCCCGACCGCGGCCGGCCCGCTGCCGTCATCACAGCCCCTGCGCGAGTCGGTAGTAGGCCTGGTTCCAGCGGACCTGCTTCTGGAACTCCGGGAGCGTGGTGGCCTCGTCGATCACGAGCAGCTCGACCTCGGCCATCTCGGCGAAATCGCGGAAGGCCTCGAGTCCGACCGCCGTCGACATCACTGTGTGGTGTGCGGCGCCCGCGGTCAGCCACGCGGCGGCGGAGGTGGTGAAATCGGGGGCGGGCTTCCAGACCGCGCGGCCCACGGGGAGCTTGGGCAGTGCGGCGCGCGGCTCGACGTTCTCGACGACGTTGGCGGTGAGGCGGAACCGGTCGCGCATGTCGCTCAGCGCCACGACGATGGCGGGGCCGGGGTCGGCGGTGAAGACCAGGCGCACCGGGTCGTCCTTGCCGCCGATGCCGAGCGGGTGGATCTCGAGCGTCGGCTTCGCGGTCGTGAGCGACGGTGACACCTCGAGCATGTGCGCGCCGAGGATCAGCTCGTCGCCCGGGGTCATGTCGTAGGTGTAGTCCTCCATGAGGCTCGCACCGCCCGGCAGCCCGGCACCCATGACGTTGGCGATGCGCACGAGGATCGCGGTCTTCCAGTCGCCCTCGGCGCCGAAGCCGTACCCCTCGGCCATCAGGCGCTGCACGGCGAGACCCGGCAGCTGCGTCAGCGCACCGAGGTCTTCGAACGACGTGGTGAAGGCGCCGAAGCCGCCCTCCTCGAGGAACGATCGCAGACCGATCTCGATCGCGGCTCCGTCGCGCAGCGACTGGTGACGGTCACCATCGCGGCGCAGCTCGGGCACGACCTCGTAGAGCTCTTCGTACTCGGCCACGAGGGCATCGATCTCGGAGTCGGATGCCGCGGCGACGGCATCCGCCAGGTCGTTCACGCCCCACGTGTTGACCTGCACGCCGAAGCGCAGCTCGGCCTCGGTCTTGTCGCCCTCGGTGACGGCGACGTAGCGCATGTTGTCTCCGAAGCGGGCGAGCTTGAGCGAGCGGGACGCCGCGAGACCGGCCGCCGCACGCTGCCAGGTCGCGATCTCCTGACGTACGCGCGGGTCGCTCGCGTGCCCGACGACGGTCTTGCGCGGCACGCCGAGGCGCGTCTGGATGTAGCCGAACTCGCGGTCGCCGTGCGCCGCCTGGTTCAGGTTCATGAAGTCGAAGTCGATGTCGGCCCAGGGCAGCTCGACGTTGGCCTGCGTGTGCAGGTGCGCGAGCGACTTCTGCAGCGCATCGAGACCGGCGATCCACATCTTCGCTGGGCTGAACGTGTGCATCCACGCGATCAGGCCGATGACCCTGTCGTCGGCGTTGGCCTCGAGCGCAGTGCGCTTGATGGCGGCGGAATCGGTGAGCACCGGCTTCCAGACGATCTTCACCGGCACCTCGCCGGCCTCGTCGAGGATGCGTGCGATCTGCTGCGACTGCTCGGCGACCTGCGCGAGCGTCTCGGGGCCGTACAGGTGCTGGCTGCCCGTGAGGAACCAGACCTCGTAGCCGTCGAGCGAAGTGGTGAGCGGGGTGCGGGGCATGAGGGGTCCTTCGGTGTTCCGGGATGAGCGGGCGAGTTCAGAGAGCAGTGGTCGCGGTGGCTTCGATCGCGAGACCGGCGCGGTAGCGGTCGAGGTAGGCCGTGAACCCCGCGACGTCGGCGGGGTCGGGGTCGGCGACCGCAAGGGATGCCGAAGCGAAGACGTCGCGCTCGAGGTACTCCCCCAGCGACTGCGTCTCAGCGTGCGCGAGGTACGACGCGAGCACCGCGATGCCCCAGGCTCCGCCTTCGGAGGCGAGCTCGCCCACCGCGACGGGGGCGCCGAGGGCTCCGGCGAGGAAGCGCTGGGCCACCCCGGCGGTGCGGAACATGCCCCCGTGCGCGAACATGCGGTCGAGTTCGACTCCCTCGGCATCGAGCACCTGCATCCCGAGGGCGAGCGTGCCGAAGACTCCGTAGAGCTGCGCGCGCATGAAGTTCGAGAGCGTGAACGCACTGTCGGGGGTGCGCACGAACAGCGGACGCCCCTCGGTGAGACCGGCGATCGGCTCGCCGGCGAGGTGGTTGTAGGCGAGCAGCCCGCCGGCATCGGCCTCACCGTCGAGGGCCTCGCGGAAGAGCGCGTCGAAGACCGCATCGTCGCTCAGGGGCTGGCCCGCGGCGGCCGAGAAGCGCGTGAAGAGCCCGGCCCAGGCGGCCAGCTCGCTCGCGCCGTTGTTGCAGTGCACCATCGCGACGGCGTCGCCGGCTGGGGTGGTCACCAGGTCGAGCTCGTGGTGCACCTCGGCGAGCGGGCGCTCGAGCACGACCATCGCGAAGATGCTCGTGCCGGCCGACACGTTGCCCGTGCGCGGCGACACCGAGTTGGTCGCGACCATTCCGGTTCCCGCGTCGCCCTCGGGCGGACAGAGGGGGATGCCGGGTGCCAGTGCACCCGTCGGGTCGAGCAGGGCGGCGCCCTCGGCGGAGAGCGTTCCCGCGGCGGCGCCGGCAGACAGGACCCTAGGGAGGAGGTCGCGCGCGCTCGCCGGGAGGCGGTCGGCAGCGAGAGCGTCGTAGGCCTGCAGCATCCGCTCGTCGTAGTCTCCGGTCGCCGAATCGATCGGGAACATGCCGGATGCATCGCCGACGCCGAGCACCCGCTCGCCCGTCAGGCGCGTGTGCACGTAGCCGGCGAGGGTGGTCACGAAGTCGAGCTGGGGCACGTGCGCCTCACCGTCGACGACCGCCTGGTGCAGGTGGGCGATCGACCAGCGCAGCGGGATGTTCACGCCGAGAAGCTCGGTCAGCTCGGCCGCCGCCGCACCCGTGTTGGTGTTGCGCCAGGTGCGGAACGGCACGAGCAGCTCGCCCTGCGCGTCGAACGCGAGGTAGCCGTGCATCATCGCCGAGATGCCGATCGTCCCGAAGGTCTCAGGGCGCACGCCGTGGCGCTGCTCGGTGTCGGCGACCAGTGCGGCATAGGCGGCCTGGAGCCCTGCCCAGACCTCGTCGATCGCGTAGGTCCACAGGCCGTCTTCGAGCCGGTTCTCCCAGGAGAAGGATCCGGTGGCGAGCACCTCCGTGGCGTCGGATCCGATCAGGCAGGCCTTGATGCGGGTCGAGCCGAGCTCGATGCCGAGGCTGGTGCGTCCGGCGAGGATGTCGTCGCGGGCGGTGGTGGGGGTGGTCGTGTCGCTCATCGTCGGGCGTCCGAGTTCTGTCCGTAGACGTTCTGGTAGCGGTGGAAGAGGCTGTCGATGGCCTCCTGAGGGATGGGGATCAACGGGCCGGCTTCACGGGCATAGTGCACGGTGCGCGCGACGTCCTCGACCATGACGGCGGCCTTCACGGCATCCTTCGCGTCGACTCCGATCGTGAACGGGCCGTGATTCTGCATCAGCACGGCGCGGCTGCGGTGGCCGCTCAGCGTCTGCACGATGCCGCGACCGATCGAGTCGTCGCCGATGATCGCGAAAGGGCCGACCGGGATCGGTCCGCCGAACTCATCGGCCATCGCCGTGATCACGCACGGGATCTCCTCGCCGCGGGCGGCCCAGGCGACGGCGAACGTCGAGTGCGTGTGCACGACGCCGCCCACCTCGGGCATGTGGCGGTAGACGTAGGCGTGGGCGGCCGTGTCGCTCGAGGGCGAGCGATCGCTGCCGGGAGTGCCGGGGATCACGGCGCCATCGAGGTCGCACAGGATCATGTTCTCGGGGGCGAGGTCGTCGTAGCTGACGCCGGAGGGCTTGATCACGAACAGGTCGGCACCGGGCACGCGGCCCGACACGTTGCCGCCGGTCCAGACGATGAGGTCGTAGCGGACCAGTTCGCCGTGCAGACGCGCGACGTCCTCGCGCACGGCCTGGATGGCGGCATCGATCTCTGCGGAGAAGACGGGGGCTTCGTTGCTCACGGGTACCTCGGGGTCGGCGGGTGTCACTGTGACCGGTCACAGAAGTGTGTCACGGCGGCCTGTCGACCGTCAAGGCGTCGGCGGCGCTCAGCGCGGCGGGGCGACCGAGGCGCGGGTCACGAGCACGGGCGCGACAGGCGGGAGGTCAGATGCCTCCGCGTCGGCGCTGTCCGCGAGCACCGCCGCCACGGCACGGCGGGCCAGCTCGGAGAAGTCCTGCCGCACGGTCGTCAGCTTCGGCCAGTAGAACGCGGCGTCCGGAGTGTCGTCGAAGCCGACCACGCTGATGTCCGCAGGCACTGAGAGCCCGGCCTCGTGCAGACCGCCGAGCAGCCCGAGCGCCATCTGGTCGTTCGCGGCGAACACGGCAGTCACACCCGATGCCCGCACCGCGTCGACCGCCGCATAGCCCGAGCCGGCGGTCCAGTCGCCCTCGACCACGGGGCCTGGAGTCAAGCCGCGGGCGGAGAGCTCGGCGGTGAAGCCCTGGATGCGCGATTCGGCCTCGAGCCAGTCGGCCGGTCCGGCAAGATGCGCGATGCGGGTGTGTCCGGCGTCAGCGAGGGCCGCGACGGCGAGTCGCGCCCCAGCCGCCTGGTCGACCGAGAGGCCCCTCGCTCCGCGGTCGGCCGCGTGCAGGGTGACGACGGGAACGCCGATGCGCACGGCGTCGAGCGCGTCGAGGGTGTGGGCGTGGGGTGCGACGACGACGACGCCCTCGACTCCCTGCATGACGAGGTGATCGACGGCGGCGACCACGGAATCCGCATCTCCGGCATCCGCGAAGGCGGCGCTCAGCCAATAGCCGACTTCGCGGGCAGACGCCTCGAGCGCGGCGATGCTGCGCGAGGGGCCGTAGTGCAGGGCGTCGGTCGCGAGCACGCCGAGAGTGCGGGAGCGACGGGTGCCCAGCGCCCTGGCGGCGTTGTTCATGCGGTAGCCGAGCTCGGTCATCGCGGCGAGCACCCGTTCGCGGGTCTCCGCCGCCACCTCGGGGTGGTCGTTCAGCACGCGCGACACCGTCTGCCGCGAGACCCCCGCGAGCACCGCGACATCGCGCACGCCGACGGTGCGACGGGGCTCGCTGCTCGTGTCACTCACGCCGACGAGTGTATGCCGAGCGGCCCCCGCCCTTCGCGTTCGTGCCACTCTGGTGACATGCGCATCGCACTCACGGGATCATCGGGCAAGCTCGGCAGCGTCGTCGCGCGGGAGCTCCGCGCCCACGGACACGAGGTCATCGGCATGGACCTCGCGGGGACCCGCGCCCCCGACTTCGTGCAGGTCGACCTGACGGATTACGGCCAGGTCGTGGATGCTTTCACGGCGGTCGGCGACCGACACGACGGCTTCGACGCCGTGGTGCACCTCGGCGCCATCCCGGCGCCCGGCATCCGCAGCGACGTGGCCACCTTCCACAACAACATGCCCGCCACGTTCAACGTGTTCTGGGCGGCGGTGCGACTCGGCATCCGTCGCATCGTCTACGCGTCGAGCGAGACCGTGCTGGGGCTGCCGTTCGATGTGCCCCCGCCCTACGTGCCGGTCGACGAGGACTACCCCGCTCGCCCGGAGTCGGTCTACTCGCTCGTCAAGACGCTCGAGGAGCAGCTGGCGAAGGAGCTCGTGCGCTGGCACCCCGACCTGTCGATCACGGCGCTGCGGTTCTCCAACGTCATGAATCCGGAGGACTACGCCGAGTTCCCGTCGTTCAACGGCGACGCGCTGCGCCGCAAGTGGAATCTCTGGGGATACATCGATGCGCGCGACGGCGCACAGGCGGTGGAGCGTGCGCTCGAGGTCGCAGCACCCGGGTTCGACAACTTCATCATCGCTGCGGCCGACACCGTGATGACGCGCCCGAACGCCGAACTGCTCGCCGAGGTCTTCCCCGAGGTGCCCGTCGCCCGCGAGTTCGGTCCGAACGAGACCCTGCTCTCGATCGACAAGGCCCGCCGCATCCTGGGCTTCGACCCGCAGCACTCCTGGCGCGACGAGGTCTGATCGGAATCTACCCGCAAGGGCTTCACCACATTCCGGTATCTCGGCACGACGGGCCTAGCCTGAGCGTATGGAACAGCGTGGTTTCGTCCGAGCGGGTGCCGCACTGGTGCCGGCGTTGGTCTTGCTACTGAGCTCGTGCGCGCCAGCGGCAGGAACCCACCCGGCTCCGGTATCCGTCGCACAGGAAGGAGCGCAATCTGACGCCGTTGACATGCTCCTGTCTCTCGATGTCAGTGCCGTTTCGACCATCATCTTCCAGAACACGACAGATGTCGGGCAACGCTCGGCGGCTGTGATCACCGGTACCGTGCACCGCTGGCTCGCGGGAGACAAAGTCACCACCGCCACTGGAACCCCCGTTGGCGCAGCACTCCTCGCCGAAGTGGAGGTCAAGAAGGTCACAAAGAACGACGGGACACCGCTGCACCCAGGGGACGTCATCTACATACCCGTGATCTCACCATCGTTGGAGCCTCAAGAGGTCTCCGAGGCACTGCCGCGAGACCTCGAGGTGGTGGCCTATCTCGACGATGAGCTGAGTCGTGAGCAGCTGCAGGTGTCGGAGGAGTATCGAGTCGAAGCAGGCGACGCAGACGCTGCCGGCAAGCCGCGCTGGCCCCTTCTGAGCCCTCAGGGTTTCATCGTTACCAACCCGTCCGACACGGGCGAACAGCTGTGGCCCTTTCTGGGAGCGCGGGCGACGGGGAAACTCACCGATGTTCTTCCCGGAGGACGGTTGGATGGTCTGACAGAGGAGCAACGCAAGCTCATAGTGGGGTGATCGGCGGCCCGCGAAGACTCGACGGCAGCGCCGCGCTCAGCGCCGGGCGATGGTCGATCCGCGGATCACGAGCCGCACCGGCAGGTGGTGCGATCCCTCGCCGACGTCGATCCCGTCGATCGCGTCGAACACCCGGAGCGCCGCCTGACGGCCGAGCTGCTGCAGATTCGCGTCGATGCTCGTGAGTTCGGGGCGGGAGTTGGTGGCCAGCACCTCCCAGTTGTCGTAGCCGATCACCGCGAGGTCGTCCGGCACGGTCCGGCCGAGATCCCGCGCCGAATCCAGCACGCCGCGAGCGATCTGATCGGATCCGCAGAACACGGCGTCGATGTCCGGATGCTGCTGCAGCAGCATGGCCGCGGCATCCCGCCCCCAGTGCTCGGTCCACTCCGAGAACATCGGCTCGCCGACGAGTTCGAGACCGGCTTCGGCGAGCGCCGCCCTGGCGCCGGCGAGGCGATCCTGCGCTGCGGCGTAGGTCGGGTCACCCGAGATGTGCGCGATGCGCCGCCGCCCGCAGGACAGCAGATGCTCGATCGCGAGACGCCCTCCGGCGTAGTTGTCGGGGGTCAGCGACAGGTCCCGAGGATCGTCTGACGGGGCGTATGCATAGACGACCGGAACCGGGATCTCCTGACCCAGCGAGGGTCGAGCGTCCGTCTGCCGACCCACGACGATGATGCCGTCGACGCGGCGGCTCAGCAGCTCCTTCAGGTGGTGCTGCTCGCGGATCGCGTCACCCCGCGCGTCGCACAGGAACACGTTGATGCGACCGGCCCCGAACGCATCCTCCGCACCCATCAGGATCGGGATCATGAAGCGACCCTCGAGGTCGCTGGTGAGCAGGCCGACTGTTCCGGTGCGGCCGGCGAGGAGGCCACGCGCCATGGCGTTGGGGGTGAACGAGAGCTCCTCGGCTATCGCGCGCACCTTGGCCCGCGTCGAGGCCGAGACATCGCCGCGGTCATTCAGCGCCTTGGACGCCGTCGAGATCGACACCCCCGCTCGCGCGGCGACGTCGCCGAGGGTCGCAGCTCGCGCTCCGGTCGTATCCGTCATCCCACTCCTCTGTGCTGAAAGGTTATCGGAACGAGGGTTGACGCCCCCGCCGAAACCACGCTATACCTTTTCGAAAGGGTTTTCGTAGATTTCGGAGAACCCGATCTCCACCTCATCTCCACACCGGCGCTGCACTGTCGAAGCGCCACATCGCACCCGCTCGAGGACGAGCCCAGAGGAGCCCCCGCCCATGAACACCACCCGCACCCACGCCGCACGTCGGGCAGCAGCCGCCGTCATCGCGGCCGGCCTGCTCGTCAGCGGTCTCGCCGCCTGCGCACCCGCCGGTGACGACGCCGCCTCCGACGAGCCGATCACCGCCGAAGGCACCGACGACGGCACGACCCTGACGCTGTGGACCCGCGCGCCCATCGAGCGCCAGGCGAAGCTGCTCGTCGACGCCTACAACGACAGCCACGAGAACCAGGTCGAGCTCACGGTCGTCCCCAACGACGACTATGTCGCCAAGGTCGGCGCCGCCGCCGGCTCGGGTGGACTGCCCGACCTGTTCGCCGCAGACATCGTCTACGTGCCCAACTGGGCACAGCAGGGCCTGTTCCAGGACATGTCCGAGCAGATCGACGCTCTCGACTTCAAGGACGACATCAACCCCGGCCACCTCGCGGCCGGTACCGTGGACGGGGCCGAGTACGTGCTGCCGTTCGCGCTCGACCTGTCGATGCTGTTCTGGAACAAGGAGCTCTTCGCCGAGGCCGGGCTCGACCCCGAGAAGGCACCCGCCACTCTGGAGGAGTTCGCTGAAGCGGCCATGGCCGTGCAGGCGCTGAACAAGCCCGACACATACGGCACCGCCACCGGCCTCAACTGCGGCGGCTGCCTGGTCTTCACGTGGTTCCCCTCGATCTGGGCGTCCGGCGACGAGGTCATGAACGACGACGGCACCGAGTCGCTGCTCGACGGCGACTCCGCACAGGCCGTGTACGACACGTGGGCGAAGCTGGAGGAGGCGGGTGCCGTGCTCCCCAGCTCGACCGACGAGGCCGGCCCCACCTGGACCGCCGCGTTCAGCGAGGGCAAGGTCGGCGTCATGCCGTTCCCCGCCACGCTGCTCCCCTCGCTCGAGTTCGACGCCGGGGTCGCCGGCATCCCCGGCGTCGACGGTGGCGCCTCGACGTTCGTCGGCGGCGACGGCATCGGCATCTCGAAGGACTCCGAGAAGGCGGCGCAGGCCTGGAACTTCCTCAACTGGATGATGTCGGAGGATGCTCAGGTGGAGGTCCTCGCGAAGGACGGCAACGCCGTCTCCCGCGGCGATCTGGCCGACAACGAGTACGCCGCAGCCGACCCTCGCCTCGTCACGATCAACGAGGTCGCTGCCCAGGGCGACACCCCGGTGGCGCTGAACTTCCAGCAGGCGTTCAACGCCCCCGGAAGCCCGTGGCTGACGCTCGTGCGCAATGCCGTGCTCAACGGCGACGACTCCGTTCCGGCCGACAACGAGGAGATCACCGCGATCCTGTCGCAGTGATCGCGCGGGGGCGGCGCGACTCGCGTCGCCCCCACCCACCTCGTCCGTCCCCGATCGAAAGAGAACGAGATGACCTCCACCGCTCCTCCGCTGCGCCGTCGCCGACCGCGCACCGGCTTCGGCGGCCCCGTGCAGGGGTGGCTGTACGCCGCCCCGACGGCGATCTTCGTCGCCCTGCTGTTCGTGGTCCCGCTGGTGCTCGTGTTCCAGATGTCGGCCTCCGACTGGCCCCTGCTGAGCGGCAACCAGGGCATCAACCTCCCCGAGAACTACACGGATGCCGTCACGCACCGCCTCTTCTGGGACTCGATCCGCTTCACCCTGCTCTATACCGTCATCACCACCGTCATCCTCATCGGCCTGGGGCTCGGCCTCGCCCTTCTCGTGCAGGAGTCGACACGGTGGAAGGGGTTCCTGCGAACCGCCTTCCTCATCCCGAGCGCGCTCGGCCTGGCATCCGCCTCGCTGCTGTTCTACGTGCTCTACTCCCCCATCGCCGGCCCGTTCGCCGAACTGATGAAGTCGTGGGGCATCACGTTCCTCGGCACCCCCGAAGGCGCGCTGTGGTCGACTATCTTCCTGATCGTGTGGCGCTTCGCGGGGTTCTACATGCTGCTCATGCTCGTCGGCCTGCAGGGAATCCCGGACGACGTCTACGAGGCGGCCCGCATCGACGGCGCCAGCCGCTGGCAGACCTTCCGCGACATCACGGTGCCGCTGCTCAAGCCGACCTTCGCCCTCACGACGGTGATGTGCGTGACCGGGTCGCTGCTCGCGTTCGAGCAGTTCTACATCCTGACCAAGGGCGGACCCGACAACAGCACCATGACGGTCGTGCAGCTGATCTACAACGTCGCGTTCCAGGGGCAGAACAACCTCGGCGTCGCGGGAGCCCTTTCGGTGATCGTGCTGCTGGCCCTCATCGTCATCAACGTCTTCCAGCTGCGCGCGTTCCGCCGCACCGACGACAACTGAGCGGAGAGCTGAACACCATGACTCAATCGCAGACCCTCACCCGCACGATCGTCGCGCCCAACCATCAGCCGACCCCGCCGCGCTACCGCTCGACGGCCGCACGCGTCATCTTCGGCATCCCGTACTGGGTGTTCACCACCGCCTTGGCCCTGATCTTCCTCTACCCGCTGATCTGGACGGGTGTCTCGTCGCTGAGCCCCGTCGCCGGCACCAGCCAGACCGACGGATGGGGCTTCGGCAACTACGCCGCCCTCGGCGAGTACCAGGCGGGCATCTGGGTGTACCTGGGTAACTCGCTGTTCGTGTCGGTGCTCACCGTCGCGCTCACCCTGTTCATCTCGCTGCTGGGCGGCTACGCATTCGCGCGCTTCTCATTCCCGGGCAAGAACGCGCTGTTCCTGCTGACCCTCGCGATCCTGATGGTGCCGTACGCGACCCTGCTGATCCCGCTCTATGTGATTCTCAACGCGATCGGCCTGCAGAACTCGCTCGTCGGCGTGGCACTCGTGATCACGATGTTCCAGCTGCCGTTCTCGATGTTCATGATGCGCATCTCGTTCGAGTCGATCCCGAAGGAGATGGACGAGGCCGCGATGGTCGACGGATGCTCCAGCTGGGGCGCCCTGTGGCGCGTGCTGCTTCCCGCGGTCAAGCCCGGGCTCGTCACCGTGGGCCTGTTCGCTTTCCTCACCGCATGGAACGACTTCATGGCGCCGCTGATCCTCATCAACGACACCAACCGCATGACGCTGCCGCTGGCGGTGGCGAACCTCCGAGGGCAGGTGCAGGGCGTCGTCGACTACGGCGCCACCGAAGCGGGGGTCGTCGTGCTGGCGCTCCCCTGCATCCTGCTCTTCCTGATCCTGCAACGACACTACGTGCGCGGCTTCATGTCCGGCGCTTTCAAGGGATGACCATGTTCGACACCACAACACCGGCCGCTCCCGTGGTCCCCACCCGCGGCCGGCTGCGCCCGCTCGGCGTCTCCGAGGTGCGCATCACCGGCGGATTCTGGAGCGACCGTCAGGCCGTCAACGGCTCGGCCACTCTCTCTCACATCGAGTCACGGCTCGAGTCGGAGGGGTGGCTTCCGAACTTCGATCTCGCCGCCGCCGGCACCCTGCCGGACGGTCGCCGGGGGCGTGAGTTCGCCGACTCCGAGATCTACAAGTACCTCGAGGCGCTCGCGTGGGAGATCGGTCGGACGGATGCGGCTGTCGACAGCGACCTCGAGCAGCGCTTCCGCCGGGTCGTCGACCGAGTCGCTGCCGCGCAGGAGCCCGACGGGTACCTCAACACGATGTTCGGGCGCGATGGCCAGGGCGAGCGCTGGTCGGCTCTGCAGTGGGGTCACGAGCTGTACTGCCTCGGCCACCTGTTCCAGGCCGCCGTCGCACGGGCGCGCACGAGGCCGGATGCCGACGACGGGCTGATCGACATCGCCCGCCGCGCCGCCGACCTCGTCTGCCGTGAATTCGGAGCGACCGGACGCGACGCGATCTGTGGGCACGCCGAGGTCGAGGTCGGCCTCGCGGAACTCGGCCGTGCGCTCGGCGAGCAGCGCTACATCGACCAGGCCGCCCTGTTCGTCGAGCGGCATGGTCGCGGATCGCTCGGTGAGATCGAGTTCGGGCGCGAGTACTTCCAGGACGACGTGGCCGTGCGCGACGCCGAGGCGCTGCGCGGGCACTCGGTGCGGGCCAACTACCTGTCATCGGCCGCCGCAGACGTCGCCACCGAGCTGTCGGATGAGCCGCTCCTCCACGCCCTGAGATCGCAGTGGGGTCGCACGGTCGAGCGACGCACGTATGTCACGGGCGGCCAGGGGTCGCATCACCAGGACGAGGCGTTCGGCGACGACTGGGAGCTTCCGCCGGATCGCGCCTACTCCGAGACCTGCGCCGGGATCGGCTCGATCATGTTCTCGTGGCGCCTTCTGCTCGCGACCGGCGAACCGCAGTACGCCGACCTGATCGAACGGACCCTGTTCAACGTCGTCGCGACCTCGCCGGGTGACGACGGGCGCTCGTTCTTCTATGCCAATACGCTGCACCAGCGCACTCCCGGCGTGCCCGCGGATCCGGATGCCACCTCGATGCGCGCCTCGTCGTCGCTGCGCGCGCCCTGGTTCGAGGTGTCATGCTGCCCGCCGAACGTGGCGCGCACCTTCGCGAGCCTCGCCGCCTATGTGGCCACGGCGGATGATGACGGTGTGCAGCTGCACCAGTACGCGCCATCGACCGTGCGAACGACGCTGCCCGACGGTCGGGTCGTGGCGTTCGAGGTGTCGACGAACTACCCCGCCGACGGCGATGTGCGGGTCATGATCTCCGAGGACGCCGAGTTCACGCTCACGCTGCGCGTGCCCTCGTGGGCGGAAGGAGCGGCAGTGCGTGTGCACAGCGAGGACGATGTCTCGGAGTCGCCTGCGCCTGCGGGTGCCGTCGAGGTCGCTCGTGCGTTCCGCGCCGGCGACGTCGTCGAGCTGCACCTGCCGATCGTGGCGCGCATCACCTCACCGCATCCGATGGTGGATGCCGTGCGCGGCAGCGTCGTGATCGAACGCGGACCTGAGGTTCTGGCGCTCGAGTCGATCGATCTCGGAGCTGATGTCGGTGACGCGGTCGTGGCCGGAGACCCCGCCGAGCGCGATGGACAGGTGGTGCTGCCCGTGCGTCGGCGTTCCTCCGACGACGTGGTGGAAGCCCCGCTCGTGGCCTATCACGACTGGGCCCGTCGCGGCCCGTCGACCATGAGGGTGTGGATTCCGACGGTGTGACGACGACGGCCTTTTCGGTCATCACTCTGCTGACTCTTCGATACGGAACTCGATGCCGACCGTCTCCTCGGCGTCGTGAAATCTCATCACTCCATTGGCGAACGCGACGGAGAAGCTGGCGGGCTCGACTTCGAAGCCCCCTCGTTCGGCCTCGATGATGTGGAGTTTGATCTCGGTACCTCCCCTTACCAACCGCCAGGTGCCGGCACCGCTGAAGTCGTTGTCCGAGTCACGGTCGTTCACGAGATCGTATGAGACAGCATCCGCCGCGAAGGTGCCGTCGGCATTGACGATAAGAGCTCCTTCGTCATCGCCGACCGCCTCCCACACTCCGACGGGGGACGAGAGTTCCGGCGCGCATCCTGTGAGCACCACGGCCACGACGATACCTCCGCCCGCCACGGCGACGCCCCTCCTCTGGTGCATGAGCTCCCTCATGGAAAAACCGTCTCCGTCCACGCGATCGTCTGGTGCTGCGATGCCCACTCGCCGCTGTCGGCCTCCGCGGCGATCATCGAAGGGTAGACGATCGGAAGATGGCCGCCTCCGGGTCCCGGGATGCGTGTCGCGGAATCGATGGTCGTGTCGTTATTGATCACGTAGGTCACCTCGACGCCTCCATCGACGCTGGGGTCACCCGCGAACACCTGGAGCGAGTACGACCCGAGGAACGACTCCGGAAGATTCTGGCTGCCCAGGTGAAAATCTGCAACGGGGCCGGACATCGTGCTGGTTGCGAGGTTCACGCCATCGTTGATGAGCACCGATGGATTGTTGCTGATGGAGCGGTCGTAGGACTCCTCTTCTGCCGACGTCAGAGTTCCACTTCGCAGATCTGCCAGTACGCGCTCTCGCACTTTCTGGATGTGTTCGCTCCGCATCAAGGTCGACACGAAGGGATCGTCGGGGCCGAGGACCGTCCCCCGTCCGAGGTCGCCCTTCCAGAACCGGGCGAGCATCTCCATGACGCTTTCATTCGCACGATCACGGCGCGAGCCCTCCTGAGTCGCGGCGACGCAACGCAACCCGTCCCAGGCGGCTGATGCCACGCGGGCCAGCAGACTCGCGAGAGTCTGATCCGCGTTCGCTCTGTCCCTGGCGAGCTCGGCGAGTGCGTCGGTCGCGGTTCTCGCATCGATCGTGGCCTGCCGCTCCGCCTGGTACGCGTGCTCCAGTCCCGCGGCGTCGTTGTCGAAGACCTGTCCTTCGCGCACCATGTCAAGGGTCAGCTGCGCCGCAGCGATGTCCTGCCTCAGCAGCTCAGCCCTCGCCGCGATCTCGGCCACAGCGTCGCCGTACTCCCCGACACCCTTGCGCGCAGCATCCATCGCCTCGACGGAGTCCTCGAGGTCGCGTCGCAGCCGGACCGCACGCCCGCGAAAGGCGTCGGCACTCTCCCCAGTCCACGAGGCGTCGAGAGCACGCAGGATCGTCGTCACCGCGACCTGCGCGTCGGACAGATCGGAGACCTGCAGCTCAGCCCATCGAGCGGCGACCGTGCATGCTCCGACATCGCCCGCCCCCGGATCCGACCGTGTCCAGTGGGAAGGCATCATTCATCCAGCGCAGCGACGAAGCGAGTGAGCGCATCCACGTGCGCCTGTTCGGCAGCGACGAAGTCGGCGACCGTCTCATCGACGGAACCGGCGAGACTGCGCGCATCCCATTCGAGCGCGACGAGCACATCTCCCCAGCCGCGCGAGAACGTCGAGGCGGCCGAGGCCACGAGATCGCTCCTCATCGGCGAGAGATCGAAGCCACTCGCTGATCCGCCGACGGCGAGGCCGTTCAGCGTTCTAGTCATGCCCTGCATACCGTCGTAGTCCACATGGATCGGCTGGCGCACGTTTTCCCCCCAAAATTACGTGCTCTCACAGTAGTGTCCCCGAATGACGCACATAACGGTTCATGCGTGTTGTATTCCAATACGCAGAGCGGGACCGCTAATCCTCCCCGGCGCGCGAATGACCCCCTGCCCACCGGACAGGGGGTCCTTCGCGCGACTCGTCGAGAAGCGCTACTCCCGCTTCCTCGTCACGACCCGCTGCAGCAGCACGAAGACGAGCAGGATGCCCCCGGTGATGATCGTCGTCATCTCGGGCGGGATGCCGCCGTCTCGCGTGATGAGCACGTTCATCAGACCGAGCACCAGCGCGCCGACGACCGATCCCAGCACGTAGCCGTAGGCCCCGGTCAGCACGGTGCCGCCGATGACTGCCGCCGCGATCGCGTCGAGCTCCCATCCGATGCCGGTGATGTTCTGGGCGGTGCCGAGCCGCGCGGTGTAGAGCACCGCGGCGAGACCTGCCAGGCCGCCGCTGATCACGTAGACCAGCACCTTGGTGCGGTGCACGGGCAGCCCCATGAGCAGCGCCGAGCTCTCGGAGCCGCCGATCGCATACACGGTGCGGCCGGTGCGCGTGCGGTGCAGCACGAAGAACGCGGCGGCCACGACGATCACCGCCACCAGCACCGCCGGGGTGATCACGAGGTCGTTGACTTTGGGACCGTCGATGATCTTCAGCTGCGTGCCGATCCAGCGGATCGGCGACTCCTCGCCCAGACGCTCGGGCTTGGTGCTCAGCAGCGAGGCGAGACCCCGCCCGAGGAACATCATCGCCAGCGTCGCGATGAACGGCTGCACGTCGAAATAGCGGATCAGCACACCCGACACGATGCCGAAGAGCACCCCGATGCCGATCATCGCGATGATCACCGCGAAGGCGTTCCATCCGGCGTTCGAGAGCATGACGCCGGCGACCGAGGAGACCGCGATGATGGATCCGACCGAGAGGTCGATGCCGCCCGTGAGGATGACGAAGGTCAGCGCGACCGCGAGCACGATGAGGTGCGCGTTGTTGATGAGCAGGTTCGACAGCGTGTTGAACTGCACGATGCGGCCGTAGGCCACCTCGCCGAAGATCACCATGCCCACGAAGATGACCACCGAGGCGATCGTCGGCAGCACCGAGGGGTTCGCCGTGATCATGCGTCGCAGGCGGTCGACGACGCTCTCGGTCGCCTGAGCGGACGGCGGGGCGGTCATGACGCTCATGCGGACACCTCTTCCTTCGCGACGGTCTGTTCGACCGGTCGCGCTGTACGACGCGATCGGAACCAGCTGCGCACGCGCTGCGACTGCAGCAGGCACAGCACGACGATGACGATGGCCTTGAACGCCGGGGTCGCCGACGACGAGACGCCGAGATACAGCACGGTCTTGTCGAGAGTCGCGATGAGCAGGGCGCCGACGAACGCGCCACTGAGCGAGAATTTGCCGCCCGCCAGCGAGGCCCCGCCGATCACGACCGCGAGGATCGCATCGAGTTCGAGCTGGTACCCGGTGCGCGAGATGTCGACGGTCATGACGCTGCCCACCGACATGATCCCGGCTATTCCCGCGAGGATGCCGCTCATGATGTACACCGTGAGCAGCAGGCCCTTGGGCTTGATGCCCGCCATCCGACTGGCCCGCGGGTTGATGCCGATCGCCTCGATCATGAGTCCGAGAGCACTGCGGCGCACCACCCAGCCGACGGCGATCACGATCAGCACGGCCAGGATGAACACCACCGGGATGCCGATCACGAAGCCGTTCGCGATCCACCGGAACGCGTCGTTCGATGCGGTGGTGTTCTGCCCGCCGGTGATGACCTTGGCGATGCCGCGGCCGGCGAGCATGAGCACGAGCGTCGCGATGAACGGCTGCAGCCCGACATACGCGACCAGGATGCCGTTCACCGCACCGAGGATGCCGGTGATCAGCAGCGCGAGCCCCACGGCGGCCAGTGCCGCGCCGAACGAGTCGCCGGCGGCGCTGAGGAACTCCATCGACACCGCCCCCGCGACGGCCATGAGCGAGCCGACGGAGAGGTCGATGCCGCCGGTGGCGATCACGAGGGACATCCCGATCGCGATCATCATGATCGGGGCCGCCTGGCGCAGGATGTCGATGAGGTTGCCGACGAGGTTGCCGTTGTTCGGATTGATCGAGAGCGCGAGGTAGGTCGGGTCCTTGATCACGTTCAGGGCGAGCAGCGCGAGGATCGCGACGATGCCCCAGAAGAACGGCTTGTGGATCAGTTCCCGCCAGAGGGTGGTGCCGGCTGCCGCGGTCATCGCGCTGCCTCCTTGTCAGTCGTGTGGCCGATCGTATCCGGCAGTGCACGGTCGGCGTCGTCGAGGGTGTCGGCGGCGGCCTCCACTCCGTGCGCGGCGATGACGTCGACGATCACCTGGGCGGTGACGTCGGGCCCGTTCTGGATCTCGCCGATCTTGCGGTGGTCCTTCAGCACGACGATCCGCTCGGACAGTCGCACCACCTCTTCGAGCTCGGACGAGATGAAGACGACGGCGACGCCCTGTTCGGCGAGCTCGGCCACCGCCTCCTGGATCTCCGCCTTCGCCCCCACATCGATGCCGCGGGTCGGCTCGTCGAGGATGAGCAGCTCGGGCTGCGTGGCGAGCCAGCGCCCGAGAAGCACCTTCTGCTGATTTCCGCCGGACAGGTTCTTGATCATCCGGTCCGGGTCGGCAGGACGCACGTTCAGCTGCTCGATGTAGCGGTCGACGATCGCATCCTGCTCCTTCCGACTCATCGGCCGCGCCCACCCCCGCTCGGCCTGCACCGCGAGGATGATGTTCTCGCGGACGGTGAGGTCGCCGATGATCCCCTCGTCGCGACGGTTCTCGGTCGAGAAGGCGATCTTCTTCGGGAGCGCGTCAGACGGCGATCGCAGGTCGATCCGGCGTCCGTGCAGTTCGATCACGCCGTCGTCGGCGCGATCGGCTCCGTAGAGAAGACGGGCGAGTTCTGTGCGACCCGAGCCCAGGAGGCCCGCGAAGCCGACGACCTCGCCGGGTCGGATGTCGAGGTCGGTCGTCTCGACGGCACCACGTCGAGCGATGCCCACCGCCGACAGCAGGGGCTTCTCGTCGGCATCTCGCGGCGCGCGCCGGCGGTTGCCGCCGAGGGACTTCAGCGCGTCGAGGTCCTTGCCGATCATGGTCGAGATGAGAGCGTGCCGGTCGAGGTCGCGGGTGAGGTGCTCGCCCTGGTAGCGACCGTTGCGCAGCACCGTCAGCCGGTCGCTGATCGCATAGATCTGATCGAGGAAGTGCGAGACGAAGAGGATCGCGACCCCCTGGTCGCGCAGCGAGCGGATGACGGCGAAGAGTCCCTCGACCTCGGCCGCGTCGAGGCTCGATGTCGGCTCATCGAGGATGAGCACTTTGGCTTTGATCGCCATCGCCCGGCTGATGGCGACGAGCTGCTGCAGCGCGATCGAGAGTGTCGACAGCGGCCTGCGCGTGTCGAGGTGGCCGAGGCCGAGGCGCTCGAGGGCTTCGGTGGCGGCCCGATGGGTGGCCGTCCAGTTGATGCCGAACGCGCCACGCCGCTCATGGCCCAGCATGACGTTCTCGCCGATCGAGAGGTTCGGGGCGAGGTTGACCTCCTGGTACACCGTCGAGATCCCGGCATCCTGCGCGTCTCCGGTGCCGGCGAAGCTGCGTTCGGCGCCCGCCACGACGATGGACCCCGAGTCGATCGGATAGACGCCGGTCAGCGCCTTGATGAGGGTCGATTTGCCGGCGCCGTTCTCACCCATGAGCGCGTGCACCTCGCCGGGGAAGAGCCGGAAGTCGACCCCGTCGAGGGCTTTCACCCCGGGGAACTCGATCGAGATCCCGCGCATCTCGACGATGGGCAGTTGGTGGTTCATCGGTGTCTCCTCCTCCGGACGAGCCCGGGCGGCGCGGCTGTGCGCACCGCCCGGGCTCACTGGCTGATCGCTCCGGCGGCGGATCAGTACTTGCGGTCGGCGAGCACGGCCTGCGCTGCCTCTGCGGAATCGAACGCCTCGCTGGGGACGACGATGTACGAGTCGACGTCCTCGCCGGCGAGAGCCTTCTCGACGACCTCGAGGGCCGTCTCGCCGAAGAGCGGGTTGTACTCGTGCACGTAGCTGAGCTGACCGTCGGCGAGAGCCTGCATGGCGTTCTTGGTGCCGTCGATCGTGGCGATCTTGACGTCCTCACCGACGACCAGGCCGGCCTCCTCGGCGGCCTGCGCGGCGCCGAGGCCCATCTCGTCGTTCTGCGCGAACACGAGCTGGATGTCGTTGTTCGAGGACTTGAGCATGGTCTCGAAGACGCTCTTGCCCTCCTCCGCCGACCAGTTCGCCGTCTGCGCGTCGACCTTGGTGAGCGACGAGTCGCCGAGACCCTCGTCGAAGCCGGTGTTGCGCTCGTTCACGACGCCCACGCCGGCCGGTCCCTCGAGCACGACGTAGTTGCCGCCGTCGGGGAAGGTCGCGGCGGCCCAGGTGCCGACCTCCTTCGCGACCTCGACGTTGTCGGGGGCGATGCGGGTGACGTAGAGGCTGTCGTCGTCGGGCTCGATGCCGCGGTCGAGCAGGATCACGGGAATCTCCGCCTCCTGTGCGCGCTTGAGAGAGTCCTCCCAGCCCGAAGCCTCGGTGGCCGAGAGCAGGATCACGTCGACGCCCTCGTCGACGAACGACGTGAATGCGTCGATCTGCGACTTCTGGTCGAGGTTGGTGGCCGGCGCGTACTTGAGGTCGTATCCGGCTTCCTCCGTGAAGGTGTCCTGGATGTTCTGCTCGTTGGCCTCGCGCCACGCGCCCTCAGGGCCGACGGCCACGAAGCCGACGGTCGTGATCCCGTCCCCGCCGCCGTCGCCTCCGGCGTCGGAGTCGCCGGTCGAGCAGGCCGCGAGGCCGATGGTGAGTGCGCCGACTGCTGCCAGGCCGAACGCGATGCGAATGCGCTTCTTCGCGGACATTTCTTCTCCTCGTTGAGATGCCGGTCACTCCGGCGGTGGGGGACCAGTCATGGTCCGATCGTGATTGCAGGACATCTGCATCGCATGTCCTGCGGCGATGTTACCGGGAACAATTTCTGGAACACAAGAGGTGATCCGAAACTCGGCGATGTCAACGAGGCGGGTTCTTGTTACCGATCACAGATCGATGCTGTGGCTGAGCTCGGCGGCGATCATCTCGACCACCGTGTCGACCGTGACACCGGGACCGTTGCTCAGCTCGCCGATCTTCTCGCGGTCCTTGAGCACGATGATGCGATCGCTCAGACGCACCACCTCTTCGAGCTCGGACGAGATGAAGACGACGGCCACTCCGTCTCCGGCGAGCTGGCTGATCCGGCGCTGCACGTCGATCTTCGCCGCGATGTCGATCCCGCGGGTGGGCTCGTCGAGGATCAGCACGTGCGGACGCACGGCCAGCGCACGGGCGAGCAGCACCTTCTGCTGGGTTCCCCCCGACAGCAGCCCGACCGGGCGGTCGAGGTCGGCGGCGTCGAGATGCAGAGCCTCGACGTAGGTCTCGACCAGACTCCGCGACTCGGCGTGCGAGAGCGGCCGAGTCCACCCGCGCAGCGCCTGCAGCGAGAGGATGATGTTCTCTCGCGCCGTGAGTTCGCCGATGATGCCCTGGGTCCCCCGGTTCTCGGCCGACAGTGCGATCCGGTGCCGCAGCGCCGCCGACGGGCTCCGCAGCTGCACCCGTTCGCCGTCGACCCACAGTTCTCCGGTGTCGACGCGGGCCGAGCCGCTGAGCAGCGACGCGAGCTCGGTGCGCCCCGAGCCCCGCAGCCCCGCGAGTCCCACGATCTCCCCGCGCTGGATCTCGACGTCCATCTGCTCGAGCTCGCCGCGTCGACCGACCCCGGATGCCTGCATCGCCGGCTCCCCGTCGTATGCGTAGTGATGGGCCTTGCGTTCCGAGCCGAGCGCCCGCAGGCTGTCGATGTCCTTGCCGAGCATCTTCGAGATCAGGTCGGCGCGGTCGAGGTCGCGCGTCGCGAATTCGCCGACCCGCCGCCCGTTGCGCAGAACGGTCATGCGGTCGCTGATCGCGAACGCCTGCTCGAGGAAGTGCGAGATGAACAGGATCGCGACCCCTCGTTGCCGCAGGCCGCGGATGACCCGCATCAGCGTCGCGACCTCGGCGACGTCGAGGCTCGACGTGGGTTCGTCGAGCACGAGCACCCTCGGCTCGTCGACGACGGCGCGCGCGAGGGCGACCAGCTGCTTCTGCGCGGGAGTGAGCAGCGACAGCGGCGTCTTCGGGTCGAGGCCGTCGAGCCCGAGCCTGGCGAGCGCCTCGGCGGCATCCGTCCTCGTCCTGCGCCAGTCGATGCCGAACCGACCCCGCCGCTCTCTTCCGAGCATCACGTTCTCCGCGACGCTGAGGTTGGGGCTCAGCTGGGTCTCCTGGAACACCGTCGCGATCCCCGCCGCTCGACTGTCGGCCACTCCGGAGAACCGCCGCCGCTCGCCGTCGACGAGCACCGCCCCCTCCTCGGGCACGAGCGTGCCGGTGATCACCGCGACGAGGGTCGATTTGCCCGCGGCGTTCTCGCCCATGACGGCGTGCACCTCGCCGGGGAACAGCCGGAAGTCGACGCTGTCGAGCGCACGCACGCCGGGGAAGTCGACCGTGATGCCCTCGAGCCGCACGACAGGCTCGGGACCACGGTCGGGCGTCATCGCACCTCCCGGGGTGCGGCCGACGACCCGCGGGCGACCAGCTCGGTCGGGATCCGGGTGAGCGCGGGTATGTCGCGTCCCTCGATCGCCGCGCGCAGCATCTCGACCACCGCGACGCCCAGTGCCCCGAAGTCCTGGCGCACCGTCGTGAGCGGCGGGATGAAGTGCCGCGCCAACGGGATGTCGTCGAACCCGACCACGCTCAGATCCCGCGGCACCTCGAAGCCCCGGTCGTGCAGGCCATGGATCAGCCCCATCGCCATGTCGTCGTTCGCGGCGAAGATCGCCGTGTAGTCCGGCAGCCGGGTGAGTCCCTTGGCGAAGTCGTAGGCGAAGTCGGCCGACCAGTCGCCGACCACGATGGGCCGCTCACGGATGCCCCACGACTTGGCCCTCGAATGGAAGGCGCGCTCCCGCGCCCTCGCGTCGAGCCAGTCGAGCGGCCCCGAGAGGTGCAGGATGTCGCGGTGCCCGAGCGCGACGAGGTGATCGACCACCGACGTCGTGCCCGCATGCTGGTCGATCGACACCGTGAGGAAGGTCGGGTCGGCGTCGGCCTTGACCACGAGCATGGGCACGGTGATCGCGATGCGGCGCAGAGCCGCCACCGACGACGAGCGGGGCGCGATGACGCACAGTGCATCGACGCCCTGCGTGACGAGGTTGTCGACGGCCTGCTGCGGCGACAGCGGGTCGCCCTCGTGCAGCGCGATGGGGGTGACGGAGTATCCGGTGGCACGCGCCGAGAGCTCGACGGCTCGCAGGATGCTTGTCGGACCGTGCGCCACCGCGCTCTCGACGATCACGCCGATGCGCCGGGTGCGCTGCGTGGCGAGAGCCCTCGCGACGAGATTCGGGCGGTAGTCGAGCTCTTCGATCGCCTCGAGCACGCGGCGCTTCGTGTCGGGCTTGATGTTCGGGTGATCGTTGAGGACCCGCGAGACCGTCATGTGCGAGACGCCCGCGATGGTCGCGACCTGACGGATGTTGGGCTTGTCCGAACCGACGTTCGCCATGCACACCTCCGTCGCCGCTTTCGAATCGCGCACCTGGCAGATTTCGCGGCCCGGAATCTGCCAAGTGCGCGATTCGAAAAGCCTCGGTGAATGTTACCGAGAACAACAGAGAGGCTGCAATGGATCGCCGCGTCGTCGCGCTACAGCCCGAGGCGCTCCAGGAACGGGTTCACCAGGCGGCGCTCGGGGTCGAACCGTGACGCGAGGGCGGCGAAATCGTCCCAGCGCGCGTAACGCGAGCGCACCTCGGCGGCATCGAGCGTGAACACCTTGCCCCAGTGCGGGCGGGCCGTCTCGGGCAGCGCAGCCTCGAGTGTCGGCAGGAACTCGCGCACCGCCGCCTCGTCGGGCTTCCAGGTGAAGTGGATGCCCACGGCATCCGTGCCCTGCGACGAGCTGAGCCATAGATCGTCCGCGGCGACCGTGCGGATCTCGTTCACGAGCAGCAGCGGGGCGATCTGCCCGGCGAGCGTTCGCACCGCCTGGATGGCGGCGACCGCATCGGCGCGGGGCACCAGGTACTCGCTCTGGATCTCGGCGCCGGCCGAGGGGGTGAACTCCAGCTTGAAGTGCGCGAGGCGTTCGAACCACGGCCCCGGCACCCCGAGCTGCTCGGTGCACGCCACCGGATCGACGCCGATGATCGGATGCCGCTTCGCAGTCGCCGGCTCTGCTCCGAGTCGGGCGAAGAGGTCGGCCCGGGTGTTCTCGCGCGCCTCCGGCTGCCGCTGCTTGACCCAGATCTGGTCGGCGAGATCAGTGTGCTCCCACCGCGAGAAGATGCTGACGCTCGTGCCGATGCTCGTCACCTCGTCGAAGTCGGCGAGGATCGCATCCCAGGACGGATGCTCGAACACATGCTGGGCGACCTCATACGCGGGCTCGACGTCGAGCGTCACGTCGACGACCGCTCCGAGTGCGCCGAGGCTGACGACCGCACCGTCGAAGTCGTCGTCTCCGCGAGCGAGCGTGCGGGCCTCCCCCGCCGGAGTGATGATCGTCAGCGCGCGCACGGCGGAGGCCAGCGATCCGGTCGCATCGCCGGATCCGTGCGTTCCGGTCGCGACGGCACCCGCGATCGAGATGTGCGGCAGCGAGGCGAGGTTCGCGAGTGCGAGCCCCTCGGCCTCGAGCAGCGGAGCGAGATCGCCGTACCGCAGACCACCCGACACGCGCACGGCATCTCGGGACCCGTTCACCTCGAACACCACCGGCATCCGGTCGAGGGCGATGAGCACCCCGTCGGTGTCGGCGATGTCGTTGAAGCAGTGTCGCGATCCCAGGATGCGCACGGCTCCGCCCCGGGCGAGCACCTCGCGCAGCTCATCCGTCGAGCGCGGATGCTCGACAGCGGATGCGCGGTAGGTGAGGTTGCCGGCCCAGTTGCGTTCGATGGTCATCGGGCCATAGTAGCCACGGCCATGGATAGGCTGACCGGATGACAGCGATGCCGCCGCCGCGCGCGACGATGAAGGACGTCGCCGCACTCGCGGGCGTCTCGCCCAAGACGGTCTCGAACGTCGTCACCGGCACGGTCGCCGTTCGCGAGGAGACCAGGCTCAGGGTCGAGTCCGCGATGGTCGAGCTCGACTTCGTGCCCAACCTCAACGCCCGCGGGCTCCGCAAGGGCCGTTCGGGAATCATCGCCGTGGCCCTGCCCGACCTCGCGACCGCGTTCTCGGCCGAGCTGATGCACCGCATCGTCGACGCGGCGCACGATCGGGGCCTCGCCGTGCAGATCGAGGAGACCGCGACCGACCCCGAACGCGAGCGGGAGCTCGTCTCGCGCGCTCGTGCGCACCTGGTCGACGGACTGATCCTGAATCCCATCCGCCTCGAAGACAGCGTCCTGAAGTACGCCGACCGGCTGCCACCGCTCGTCGTGCTCGGCGAGGTCGAGCAGAATCGGGCCGATCACGTGCGCATCGACAGTCGCCGAGCGGCGGCGGATGTCACCCGGCACGTGCTGTCTCGGGGAGCGACCCGCATCGCGGTGATCGGCGCCGATGACGACCCGTCGGTCGCGACCGCGACGGGTCGCCTGCGGCTCGAGGGTGTGCATGACGCGCTGCGAGAAGTGGGCATCGACCGCGACAGAGCGCTCGAGATCAACCCGATGCCGTGGGCGATGACGGGTGGCGCGGATGCCGTCGAGACGCTGCTCCGACGGCGGGTGCCCTTCGATGCGATCATCGCCTTCACCGACTCTCTGGCGCTCGGCGCACTGCACGCCCTGCACGATCACGGCATCCGCGTTCCCGAGGACGTGATCGTGACCGGTTTCGACGATGTCGAGTTCTCGCGCTACACGTCGCCGTCGCTCACGACCATCGCCTTCGACCGGCGGGCGTTCGCCGATGCCGCCCTCAGCCTGCTCGAGTCGCGCATGGACGACCGCACCGCCCCACCCCGGGCGCTCACCCTCTCGCACCACCTGCTCGAACGCGACAGCACACAGGGCACCCCGCGCGGCTACCGCCCCTGAGGGCCCGCTCCCCTCTCCTTTCTCCTTTCGAATCGCGCACTGTGCAGTTTCCGGGGGCGGGAAACTGCAAAGTGCGCGATTCGAAAGCCAGGGGAAACCTTGCCGTTTCGATTACATCGATGTAATGATGTACCCCGACCCCGCCCGCTGTCACGAAGGAGTGACGATGACGCCCCCGCTCGATATGTCCAGACGGCAGTTCCTGACCGCCGCCTCCGTCACGGCCGCCGCAGCGCTGCTCGCCGGCTGTGCACCCGGCACCGTTCCGGGATCGAACACCACCACCCTCCAGTTCTGGCATCTGCTCTCGGGTGGCGACGGCGTCACCATGTCGCAGCTGCTCGACACCGCCAACGGGGCGCAGAGCGCGTACCGCATCCGTCCCACTGTTCTCGCGTGGGGCACTCCGTACTACACCAAGCTCGCCATGGCCGGCGCGGGCGGCCGGGCCCCCGACGTCGCGATCATGCACGCCACGCGCACGGTCGGCTGGGCGCCCGGCGGCCTGCTCGACCCGTGGGACCTCGACCGGCTCGCAGATCTCGGCGTGGACGCCTCGACGTTCCCGAAGCCCATCTGGGAGAAGGGTTTCGTCGGCGAGAACATGTACAGCGTCGCACTCGACGCGCATCCGTTCGTCGCGATGTTCAACACCGACATCTGCGATGCCGCCGGCGTGCTCGACAGCGACGGTCGCCTCCTCGAGACGTCGTCTCCGGAGGAGTTCCTCGACCAGCTGCGCACCATCGGCGGTCAGGCCGAGGGCCACGCTCTCTCCTACGGCTACCTCGGCGACGGGGCGCAGATGTGGCGCCTCTTCTATACGTTCTACTCGCAGCACGGTGCCCCGATGGAGCTCCCGAGCGGCGGCACGGCCGTGATCGACAAGGATGCCGCGGTCGAGTCCCTCACGCTCATGCGCACCCTGCTCGACGGCGAGATCGCGCTCGCGCAGGCCGACTACGGCAGCGCGGTCGCCGAGTTCGCGACCGGCAAGAGCGGGATGCTGTTCACCGGCGTCTGGGAGCTGCGCACCATGCAGGCGGCCGAGCTCCCGTTCGACGCGACCATGATCCCGACTCTCTACGGCACGCCCGCCGTCTATGCGGACTCGCACTCGTTCGTCCTGCCGCATCAGACCAATGCCGACGAGAAGAAGCGCGACCTGACCTATCAGTTCGTCGCCGACATGCTGAAGGGGTCGTTCGGATGGGCGGAGGCCGGGCACATCCCCGCCTTCCTGCCGGTGACCGAGTCTCCCGAGTACGACGACCTGATCCCCCAGGCGCACTACGCCGAGGCCGCGCAGCACGTCGTCTACGATCCCACCGCGTGGTTCACCGGGTCGGGATCCAACTTCCAAGCCGAGTTCGGCGCCGCCGTCCAGGGCGTGCTGCTCTCGGGTGACGACCCCGCGGCGGCGGTGGATCGCTTCGAAGCCCGCGTCAACGCGCTGCTGCGCCAACCCAACCCGGCCGACCCCGAGGGGACGTTCGCATCATGAGCATCTCGACCGCCCCCACGGACTCCACCCGCACGATCGTCACCGGCTCGCGCAGCACGTCGCGCGGCCGCCGCGCCGGCTCACGCAATCGCGAACAGCTGATCAGCTGGGCATTCCTGGCCCCGTTCCTCGTCGCCTTCGCGCTGTTCCTGGTCTGGCCGATCATCCACGGCATCATCCTCAGCTTCACCGACCAGTCGCTCACCGGTGCCGGCGGATCGTTCGTCGGCTTCGCCAACTACGCCGAGGCCCTCGCCGACCCGAAGATGTGGCAGTCGATGGGCAACACGGTGTGGTTCACCCTCATCTCCACCGTGCCGCTCGTCGTGATCGCCCTGCTGATGGCGGCGCTGGTCGACCGAGGAATCCCGGGGCAGTGGCTCTGGCGACTGTCGTTCTTCATGCCGTTCCTGCTCGCCTCGACCGTGATCTCGCAGATCTGGGTGTGGATCTTCAACCCGCAGGTGGGTGCAGCCAACAACATCCTCGTGTTCTTCGGTCTCGAGCCGATCGCGTGGCTGCAGAACCCCGACACCAACATGCTGTCGATCGTCGTCGCCACCGTGTGGTGGACGGTCGGGTTCAACTTCCTGCTCTACCTCGCCGCGATGCAGAACATCCCGCCGCAGCAGTACGAGGCGGCGGCGCTCGATGGAGCGGGAGCCTGGCGGCAGTTCTGGTCGATCACGCTTCCGCAGCTGGGCCCGGCGACCGTGCTGATCCTGATCCTGCAGATCCTGGCATCGCTGAAGCTCTTCGATCAGGCGTACCAGATGCTCGGCGGCGTCGCGAGCGACACCACCCGCTCGATCGTCCAGTACATCTACGAGGCAGGCTTCGTCAGCTACCGATTCGGCTACTCCGCCGCGATCTCCTATGTGTTCTTCGCTCTCATCGTCATCATCGGCGTCGCGCAGGCTCTGATCATGCGCCGCCGGAAGGAGCAGCTGTGATGTCTTCCACCGCCACCGCCACCCGCACTGAAACCATCACCACGACACAGGCCCGCGGCCCGCGGCGCTCTCACCTCCCGGGCCAGAAGCCCTTCGGTCCGCTCCGCATCGCCGCCTTCGTCGTCCTCCTCCTGCTCGCGGTCGGCTGGCTGCTGCCGTTCCTCTGGGCGGTCGCGACCGCCTTCAAGACAGAGACGGATGCCGCGTCGGGCGACCCGAACTGGATCGGCGCGAGCGGGCCGACCATCGAGGCGTTCACCGCGATCCTGTCGCAGGGCAATGTCTACACCTGGGCGTTCAACAGCCTTCTCACGTCGGTCGCGATCACGGTGATCACCCTCGCGATCTCGGCGATGGCCGCGTATGCGCTGTCGCGTCTCGACTTCACCGGGCGCAAGTGGCTGTTCGGAGTGATCATCGCCTCGATCGTCGTTCCGCCGCAGGCGCTGATCATCCCGCTGTTCTACGAGATGCTGGCGTTCAACCTCATCGACACGTACTGGGGCCTGATCCTGCCGCAGGTCGTCGCACCGGCGATGGTGTTCATCCTCAAGCGCTTCTTCGACGCCGTGCCGATCGAACTCGAGGACGCGGCGAGGGTCGACGGCGCCGGGCGGTTCCGCATCTTCTGGTCGATTGTGCTGCCGCTCTCGCGGCCGATCCTCGCATCCGTCGCGATCTTCGTGTTCATCGCCGCGTGGAACAACTTCCTCTGGCCGTTCCTCGTCATCAACGACACCACGCTGATGACGCTTCCGGTCGGACTCCAGACGGTCATCAGCGCCTACGGCGTGCAGTATGCGCAGGTCATGGCGCAGGCCGTGCTGGCCGCACTGCCGCTGATCATCGTGTTCATCATCTTCCAGAAGCAGATCGTCAAGGGCGTCGCGACCAGCGGCTTCGGCGGTCAGTAGTCCCCACCAACCCGGCATCCGCCGATCAAGGAGAGCAATGAGCAAGGCCCGCATCACCATCGACCGCGACTTCACCATCGCCGACGTCCCCCGGAGGCTCTTCGGCTCGTTCGTCGAGCACATGGGGCGCTGCGTCTACACCGGCATCTATGAGCCCGGGCACCCGCAGGCCGACGAGCGCGGCTTCCGTCAGGACGTCCTCGCCCTGGTGAAGGAGATGGGCCCGACCGTGGTCCGCTACCCCGGAGGCAACTTCGTCTCGGGCTACCGCTGGGAAGACGGGGTCGGCCCGGTCGAGGACCGCCCCGTGCGCATCGACGGCGCCTGGCACACGATCGAGACCAACGCCTTCGGCCTGCACGAGTTCATGGACTGGGCGAAGGAGGCCGACGTCGAGGTCATGGAGGCCATCAACCTCGGCACCCGTGGCGTCGAAGAGGCCCGCTCGCTCGTCGAGTACGCCAACCACCCGGGCGGCACGTACTGGTCTGACCTTCGCCGCAAGAACGGCGCCGAGCAGCCCTTCGACATCAAGCTGTGGTGCCTGGGCAACGAGCTCGACGGCCCGTGGCAGATCGGCGGCAAGACCGCGACCGAGTACGGGCGTCTGGCGCAGGAGTCGGCCAAGGCCATGAAGCTCGTCGACCCGACGATCGAGCTCGTCGCGGTCGGCTCGTCCGGCCGCTCGATGCCGACGTTCGGCACCTGGGAGCACACCGTGCTCACCCACGCCTACGACGAGGTCGACTTCATCTCGATGCACGCCTACTACCAGGAGCACGACGGCGACGCCGAGTCGTTCCTCGCGGAGTCGGTCGACATGGATGCGTTCATCGACGGCGTGATCGCCACGATCGACGCGGTGAAGGCCGCGGGCAAGCACTCGAAGCAGGTCGACATCTCGTTCGACGAGTGGAACGTGTGGGACCAGGTGAAGTTCAACGACGTCGAGTCGGTCGAGATCGCGAAGGCCGGGTGGAAGAAGCATCCGCGTCTGATCGAAGACACCTACAACGTGACGGATGCGGTGGTCGTGGGCACGCTGCTCAACAGCCTGCTCCGCCACGGCGACCGCGTGAAGATCGCCAACCAGGCGCAGCTCGTGAACGTGATCGCTCCGATCCGCTCGGAGGAGAACGGCCCGGCCTGGCGTCAGACGAGCTTCTGGCCCTTCGAGCGCATGGCCCGCCTGGCGAAGGGTCGCATCCTGCGCCTCGCGGTGTCGGCCCCGCAGATCGAGACCAAGCGCTACGGCGGTGTCGACGCGGTCGATGCCGCAGCGACCTGGGACGAGGAGAGCGGACGCGTCGTGGTGTTCGTCGCGAACCGGTCGCTCGACGAGGAGAGCGACCTGACGGTCGAGCTGCGCGGCCTCACCGGTCTGCGCGTCGTGAACGCCGAGACGCTGACGATCCCCGAGGGCGGCGACCGCCACACCGCCAACCTCGAGACCACGCAGGATGCCGTGCACATGGTGCCGCTCGCGGGCGCCGAGGTCGTCGACGGCCAGGTGCGTGCGACGCTGCCGCCGCTGTCGTGGTCGGTGATCGAGCTGGCGTGATCGCCTGACTTGACGATGCCCGGGTCCTCGGAGGACCCGGGCATCTCTGCGGGTGCAGCGGGTCAGGACGACGCGCGTTCCGCGGGGTCGGGCGTCACGGGCTTGTCTCCGGGTTCGACGAGCGAGAGCGGGTCGGCGATGTCCTCCAGGGACTTCCCGGCCGCGCTCACCCCGAAGATCCCGCAGACGACCCCGCCGAAGATCATCACCCCCGAGCCGAGCACATAGCCCCAGAAGAGCGGTCCGCGGTCACCGGTCTCGGCACTCGCGCCGATCAGCGAGCCGTAGAGCACGGGAGCGATGGCTCCGACGAGCTGCCCGATCGAGAAGACGTACGAGATGACCTGGCTGCGCAGCTCGAGCGGGAAGATCTCGCTCACAGTCAGATAGGCCGCCGAGGCGCCTGCGGAGGCGAAGAAGAACGACGCGCACCAGAACGCCGTGTGCGTCGCGGCGTTGAGGACTCCCGCATTGAAGAGGAACGCGCTGACGAGCAGGATGCTGCCGGCGAGCACGTAGGTGGCGAACAGCATCCGTCGCCGACCCCACGTGTCGAAGAAGTGCCCCAGCAGGAGGGCACCGGCGAGATTGCCCACCGCGAAGATGATGAAGTACTGCGAGGCCGAGGCCGGGGGCGTGTCGTAGAAGTTCTCGAGCACCAGCGCGTAGGTGAAGAAGATGGCGTTGTAGAGGAACGACTGGGTCACCATCATGGTGATCCCGACCAGGGTGCGCCGCGGGTACTTCTTGAACAGCACCTTCACGATCACGAGGAACGGGACGCGACCGTACTCCTTGACCGTGATCGCCTTGCTCTCGTCGACGGGAGGGATCGTCTTGCCCTCCTTGCGGATGCGCTCCTCGATCGCGTCGACGTTGCGCTCGGCGGCATCCTCCCGCCCGTGCGTCATCTCCCAGCGCGGGCTCTCGGGGATGTGCCGGCGCAGCCAGATGATCAGCAGGCCGAGCACGGGACCCAGGAAGAAGCTGAGCCGCCACCCGATGTCGGCGGGGAGGATGTCGGTGTTGAGGAAGAAGAGGTTCGCGACCGCGCCGAGCGCCGCGCCACCCCAGTAGGTGCCGTTGATCGCGATGTCGACGCGGCCACGGTACTTGGCGGGGATGATCTCATCGATCGCCGAGTTGATGGCGGCGTACTCGCCGCCGATCCCGGCTCCGGCCACGAAGCGCCAGATGTAGAAGAACCAGGGAGCGAAGGCGAGACCGGCGACGGCCGACCCGATCAGGTAGATCGCGAGAGACAGGATGAAGAGCTTCTTGCGGCCGAGCTTGTCGGTCAGGCGTCCGAACACGAGCGCGCCGAACACCTGGCCGAGCAGATAGCAGGTGCCCGCGAGGCCGACCTCGGCCGGACCCATCCCCAGCGTGGCGGCATAGCCGTTCGCGGCGACGATCTGCACTTCGAGGCCGTCGAGGATCCATGAGAACCCGAGTCCGACGACGATCATCCAGTGGAACCTCGACCACGGCAGACGGTCCATGCGCGCGGGGACGAGCGACCGGACCTCCCTGACGGGAGAATCGGATGCGGACATGGAGCCTCCTTCTCGCGGGGGCGCGTGTGCCCCGCAACAGTGATACTCCTCGGGCCGCCGTCTGCGCATCCGCTTGACCGCGACGCGCTCCGAGCGCTAATGCCCCTGAACCGGCATCCTGCAGACGCGAAGAAGCCCGGTATCGATCGATACCGGGCTTCTCAGCGATCGGGTTCACGGCCGAGGCCGGTCACTCCGTCAGATCGTGTTCAGCGAGATCAGCTCTGGACCTGCTGGCGACGACGGACGACCAGCAGCAGTCCGCCCGACAGCAGAGCGAGCGCGATGGCTCCGGCCGTCAGCGGCACGAGCATGTCGGCACCCGTCGCTGCGAGCCCACCGTCACCGGGTGCGGCTGCGCCACCCTCGCCCGGGGCGGCTCCGCCACCACCGGCGACCGGTGCGGCGAGGACAGCGAACGACAGGTCGGTCGGGGTCGACGAGACGCCGTCGACGGCCTGCGTGGCCGAGACCGTGTAGGTGCCCGACTCGAGAGCCGCACCGAAGTCGACGCTCCAGGCACCGTCCTCGACCGTGGCCGTGAAGGTGCCGCTCGCCGCGGCGAACGCGCCCGCGAGGGCTGCCGTGTTGGCCGAGACCGGCTCGGCGCCGTTGAGCGTGACCGTCACGGTCGCTCCGTCGATGCCCGAACCCGCGAGCCCGGAAGGACCGCCGTTGTGGGCGAACTCCGCGCCGTTGGCGACCGAGGTCACGGCCGGCGAGGCGGGGCGGACGGCGAACGTCGAGGTGGCCTCGGGCGAGACCTCATCCACGCCGTCGATCGTGCGGGTCTGCGTCACGACGACGCTGTAGTCCTCGTTCGCGAATCCGAGGTCCAGTCCGTCGACGGTCCAGGAACCGTCTGCGGCGACCTCGGTCGTTCCCAGCACGTCGTCGGTCTCGGCGTCGGTCACCGTGATGGCGGTGGTCGGCAGGCCGGTGCCGCTGATCGCGGTGACGGTGTCGTTGACGGTCGAGCCGTCAGCCGGTGACGTGATCACCGGTGCGACGAGCGGCGCAGGAACCACGGTCACGTCGATCGAGACGGTCTCGGAGGAGCTGAAGCCGGTGCGTGCGCGAACCGAGACGGTGTGCTCACCGAGCTCGACGGGGCCCACGACCGAGAACGCGCCGTCGACGACATCGACGGTCTGGTCGGCGCCGAAGCCGCTGACCGTGACCTTCTCAGCGCCGGAGACCGTGCCGGTGATGGCCGTTCCCGGCTGCACCTCGGCTCCGTCGGCGGGGCTCGTGATGACCGGTGCGTCGAGGTCGAGCGCGACCTGGTAGCCACCCGTCTTGGGCAGAGCGGTCACGAGCGAAGCCGCCCAGGTGAACTGCTCCTGGGTGGCGGTCGCCTCCGTGCCACCGCTGATGAGGCCGACGGCCGCGTTGCCCTGGATGACCGCGCCACCCGAGTCGCCGGGCGCGGCGGGCGTGTTGCTCGAGAAGCCCTGCACCCAGTGACCGTCGATGTTCGCCCAGCCGTCGAGAACGTCGTCGCTGGCGACCACGCCGGTGGTGAAGCCGGTCGTACGACCGCTCTTCGAGACCTCGCCGACCGCCGGAGCGGCGACGGACTTGATCGCGATGACGCCGTCGGCGAGCGAGCTCAGCGACTCGCCGGCCGTGCTCCAGTCGGTGACCGCGGGAACAGGGTTCCAGCCCGCGGACTCGTCGATGTCGATGACCGAGATGTCGGTCGCGGTGGTGTCGCCGTTCGAGCCGAGCCCGCCGTCGCCGCCGCCGAACTGGGCGAAGCCGAACGTGCCGAGCAGGTCGATGGTGGCGGGCAGCTGCACCTGGCTGCTCCCGGCTGCGTCTTCGCTGCTGGGGACGGTCAGTGTCGTGTCGGTGAGGCGCTCGTCGTTCGCGCCGAATGCGCAGTGGCCGGCGCTCAGGAGCGCAGGGTCACCCTCGGGCGTGAAGGCGGCGAAGCCGATGGAGCACGACCATGCCGCGCTGCCGGGCTCGTTGGCGAGGAATCCGTCGAGGTCGGGGGCGACCGACAGGTAGCCCTGTCCGCCGACGACGTCGCCCTCATCGAATGCCGAGAGCGCGGTGTCGACCTTCACGACGGATGCGTCAGGGAAGCCCTCGGATGCCGCGATCTGGGCGATCTCGGAGTCCGCAGCCGCGCTGTCCGCAGTCACGACGACGACATTGCCGCCATCAGCGGTCTGACCGACGGCGACCATGTCGGTGCCGACCTTGTCGAGTTCCGCCTGAGTCTTGAGCACCTCGACAGGAGCATCCTGTCCGGATGAATCTGCGGAGTCCTCCGCGAACGCCGCGGGCGCTCCGAGGAAGAGCCCCGACAGGGCGAGCGTGGTGGCGGCCGTCAGCGCCAGTGGGCGGCGGCCTGTCACTCTGTGCGTCATGTGATGTATGTCCTTGCTGGTCACGGATCGTCAGTCAGTTTCATCGTCGGCAGTGTGCGTTGCACACAGAACCGTTCGCCCCGGGTGGAAGCGTGAACTGCGACGCTGGCCCCCCGACAAGCAGGATCCAGTCCGTCGAGACGAACAGGGATCTCATGCAGAGTACCCAGTAAATCCACAGAATGGGGAAATTGTTTACCAGAATTTCGCTTCTTGACCTGGACCTATCGTTTGCGATACGGGGGCCGTTGACCCCGCTGGCCAGCGGATTGCGTTCGCAGACGACACCGTTACCATGGCCAGCATGAGCACCCAGCGCAGCCCACGCACCCTCGTCGGCCTCGCGATCCTGGGAGCCGTCGCCGTGATGGGCGCGGCGTGCGCCAGCGGCGGTCCGAGCAGCGCGCCGACGTCGAGCGCCGAACCGAACGGCGACGACAGCGCCATCGTCGAGAAGCTCGTCGGAGTGTGGGGAGAGGATGCCCCGGGTCAGCCGCACCTCGAGTTCACGGCCGGGGGCGAGGTGCACGGAAGCGACGGCTGCAACGGCGTCACCACGACCTACTCGGTGAACGGCGACCGCGTCGACCTCGCCCGATTCGCTTCGACGCTGAAGGCGTGCCCCGGAGTCGACGACTGGATGCGGGGCGTGCGCGCGGTCGAGATCGACGGCGATGTCCTCGTGATCAAGGACGCGTCCGGCACCGAGCTGGGCACCCTCCCGCGCGCCAGCTGACCCCCAAGACACCATTCGAATCGCGCACTTCGCAGTTCCGGTTGCGGTTTTTCTGCAAAGTGCGCGATTCGAACGAGCGGCGAGTCGAGCCGTCCCTCAGTTCTCGATGTGGCGCTCGTCGACGCCGTCGTAGAACGACAGCGGACGGATGAGCGCGTTCGCGCCGGCCTGTTCGATCACGTGCGCCGTCCACCCGGTCACCCGCGCTGCGACGAACAGCGGCGTGAAGGTCAGCGTGTCGAAGCCGATCAGGTTGTAGGCCGGCCCAGACGGGTAGTCGAGGTTGGGGTAGATGCCCTTGCGCGCGACGAACTCCGACTCCAGTGCGTCGTACAGCGCGGCCACCTCGGGCTTGTCGTAGTGCTCGACGAGCGTGTCGAGCGCGGCCTTCATCGTCGGCACACGCGAATCGCCGCTCTTGTAGACGCGGTGCCCGAAGCCCATGATCTTGCGCTTCTCGGCGAGGGCCGCATCCAGCCACGGCACCACGTTCGAGGCGTCGCCGATCTCGTCGAAGATGTGCAGCACGGCCTCATTGGCACCGCCGTGCAGCGGCCCCTTGAGCGCTCCGATCGCGCCCACCACGGCCGAGTACAGGTCGCTCAGCGTCGACGTGATGACGCGGGCCGTGAAGGTCGAGGCGTTGAACGAGTGCTCGGCATAGAGGATCATCGAGCGGTTGAAGGCGTCGACTACGACCGGATCGGGTTCCTCGCCGAACGTCATCCAGAGGAAGTTCGCCGAGTAGTCGAGGTCGTCGCGCGGTGCGATCAGCTCCTGCCCGCGGCGACGGCGCTGGCCGTAGGCGACGATCGCGGGAAGAGAGGCGAACAGACGGATGCTGCGCTCGAGGTTCTCCTCCGGGCTGCCGCCGGCATTCAGCACCGAGCCGCCCGCGTTCGGGTCCGACGCGCCGATCAGGCTGACCGCGGTGCGCACCTCGTCCATCGGGTGCGCCTCGAGAGGAACCAGGTCGATCGCCGTCTTCACGTTGTCGGCCAGCGCGCGGTGCTCGCGCTCGGTCTCCCGCAGGGCCGCCAGCTGATCGGCCGTAGGCAGTTCGCCATGCCAGAGCAGGTAGGCGACCGCCTCGAAGGGCTGCGTCGCCGCCAGCTCCTGCACGGGGTAGCCACGATAGAGCAGGCTGTTGGTCTCGGGGTTGACCTTCGAGATCGCGGTCGTGTCGACGACGACCCCGGCGAGGCCCTTCTTGATGTCCGGCTCGGTCATGCTCACTCCTTCGTGACGGTGAAGCCTGCGACGCCCGAGTCGAACTCCTTGTAGGACTCGTAGTCGATCAGGTCGTAGAGATCGGCACGGTGCTGCATCTCACCGAGCTTCGCGGTGAGGTGCCCCTCCTCGTTCAGAGTATCGAGCGCACGGCCGGCCGCGCCCATCGCGATGCGCAGCAGCGACACGGGCCAGATGACCATGTTCACTCCGGCGTCGCGCAGCTGGTCGACCGAGAACAGATCGCTCTTGCCGAACTCGGTCATGTTGGCCAGGATCGGCACGTCGAGGGCGTTCGCCATCGCCTCGAACTCGCCGAGGGTGCGCATCGCCTCGGGGAACACGGCATCCGCTCCGGCATCCACCAGCGCCTTGGCGCGGTCGATCGCGGAGTCCAGGCCCTCGATGGCCCGGATGTCGGTGCGCGCCATGATGAGGAAGTTCTCATCGCGGCGGGCATCGGCGGCGGCGCGGATGCGACGGATCGCGGTACTCTCGTCGACGACGCTCTTGCCGTCGAGGTGGCCGCAGCGCTTCGGGTTGATCTGGTCCTCGATGTGCGTGCCGGCGAGCCCCGCGTCCTCGAGCTCCTGGATCGTGCGGGCGACGTTCATCGGCTCGCCGAAGCCGGTGTCGGCGTCGACGATCGCGGGGATGTCGGTCATGCGCGCGATCTGCTTCGCGCGACCGGCGACCTCGGTGAGCGTGGTGAGCCCGATGTCGGGCACGCCGAGGTCAGCCGAGAGCACGGCACCCGAGATGTAGACCCCGTCGAAGCCCTTCTGCTCGATCAGGCGGGCGCTCAGCGGATTGAACGCGCCGGGGAAGCGCAGCAGCTCGCCGCTCGCGAGGCGTTCGCGGAACAGGCGGCGCTTCTCGGCCGGGGTGACGTGCGAGTACAGCATCAGAACAGGCCCTTCGGCGCGTCGGCGCTCTCGAGCAGGCCGGGCTTCGCGATGATCGACAGCTCGCCCACCTCGGCGGCCGTGAGCTCGGGCAGACGCTGCACGAGCTCGAGGAAGCGCTCGATCTCGGCGGGCTCGAGCACGGGCTCGGCCAGCAGCCGGAACTTCGCGATGTAGTTCTCACGGGCGAACGGACGGGCGCCCAGCGGATGCGCGTCGGCGACGGCGATCTCGTCCATCACGGTGGTGCCGTCGGTGAGACGGAACTCGACGCGACCGCCGAACGCCTTCACATCGGGGTCTTCGGAGTGGTAGCGGCGCGTCCACTCGGCATCCTCGGCCGTGGTGATCTTGTGCCACAGGGCGACGGTGTCTGCGCGTCCGGCGCGCTCGGGGGTGTACGAGTCGACGTGGTGCCAGCCGCCGTCCTGCAGCGCGACCGCGAAGATGTACGGGATCGAGTGGTCGAGCGTCTCACGCGATGCCGTCGGGTCGTACTTCTGCGGGTCGTTGGCACCCGAGCCGATCACGTAGTGCGTGTGGTGGCTGGTGTGCAGCACGATCGACTCGATGTTCGCGGGGTCGCGCAGCGCCGGGTTCTCGATGCCGAGCTTGCGGGCGAGGTCGATCCACGCCTGCGCCTGGTATTCGGCAGAGTGCTCCTTCGTGTACGAGTCGAGGATCGCCCGCTTCGCCTCGCCGGCAGCCGGCAAGGGCACCTCGTATGCGGCATCCTTGCCGTCGAGCATCCACGCGATCACGCCGTCTTCGCCCTCGTAGATCGGGGCCGGACTCGTCTGGCCGCGCATGGCCCGGTCGACCGCTTCGACGGCGAGCTTGCCGGCGAATGCGGGGGCGTGGGCCTTCCAGGTCGAGATCTCGCCCTTGCGGCTCTGACGCGTGGCGGTGGTGGTGTGCAGCGCCTGGCCGACAGCCTGGTAGATCGTCTCGACATCGAGCCCGAGCAGGGTGCCGATGCCGGCGGCTGCCGACGGGCCGAGGTGCGCGACGTGGTCGATCTTGTGCTTGTGCAGGCAGATCGCGCGCACGAGGTCCATCTGGATCTCGTAGCCCGTGGCGATGCCGCGCAGCAGCGCGCGACCGTCGGCCTGCACGTGCTGGGCGACCGCGAGGATCGGCGGGATGTTGTCGCCAGGGTGCGAGTACTCCGCCGCGAGGAACGTGTCGTGGTAGTCCAGCTCGCGCACGGCCACGCCGTTGGCCCAGGCCGCCCACTCGGGGCTGGTGCGGTTGTCGAGAGCTGCGCCGAACACGGTGGCGCCGATGCCGCCGGTCGAGACGGGGTGGCTGAACGCCTGGGCGCGGGCAGCGTTGATGGGCCCGCGGGTGAGGGATGCCGCGGCGACCGACGCGTTGTCGATGATGCGGTTGATGATCATGTCGGTGACGCCCTGCTCGACCTCGACGGGGTCGGCGGCGACCTCGGCGATCTTCCAGGCGAGCTGGTCTTCACGGGCGAGGTTCTCGTCGCTGCGGTGGACGCGGACGTGGTGGGTGACGGTCATTTCACACCTTCGGGGTTGGCGGTCAGGGAGTCGAGGATGCCGGTGAGCGCGTTGTGCAGGTGCACATGCGTGGCGTGGGCGGCGAGCTCGCCGTCGCGTGCGCCCAGGGCGGCGGCGATCGTGCGGTGCTCGGCGGCTGAGGCGGCGAGGCGGTCGGGCTTGTCGCGGGCCATGCGGCGCACTCGCACCAGGTGGGTGCGCACGGTGCGCAGCGCCGAGGCGATGTAGTCGTTGTCGACGGCCGCGTCCAGGGCGGCGTCGAAGCGGGCGATGAGCGCGTAGTAGGCGTCGCGCCCCTCGACGGCGTCGAGGTCGACGTGCGCGAACTCGTCGGCGAGCGCGGAGAAGAGCGCGGCATCGCCCCGCTGGGCGGCGAGTCGGGCGGAGGTCTCCTCCAGCGCACGGCGGATCTCGAACAGCGCGCGGATGTCGTCGGCATCCAGGTCTGCGACCACCGTGACCCGAGGCGACTGCTGCACGACGAGCCCGTCGGCGGCGAGTCGGCGCAGCGCCTCACGCATCGGGGTGCGGCTGACGCCGAGGCGCGCGGCCTGCTCGACCTCGCCGAGCACGAAGCCGGCGGGGAGGGCGCCCGACTGGATCTCGTCCAACAGCGCTGCGTGGGCTCGGTCGCTCGCCGTGATGCGATCGGCGACGGAACTCATTCCCTCAGTGTATACATAAATCCGGATCGGAGCGCTCTGGAATTACTAAAGGCCGCTTCACGTATACATTGGTCTACCGCTGGGACAGCGTCGCGGCATCCGGCACGGGCTCGACGAATTCGGCAGGACGCGGCTCGCCCAGCTTCACCACGACGACGCCGACCAGCACGAGCGCTCCTCCGAGAGCCTGCAGCAGGTCAGGCAGCTGACCGAGCAGGAGCCAGCCGAAGAGGAGCGCGGCGACGACCTCCGAGAGAGCCACGAACGATGCGAGGCGCGAGCCCAGCATCCGCGTCGAGGCGATGCCGAGCACATAGGCGAGGGCCGTCGCGATCAGACCGATCGCGAGCACCGGCACGAACCACGGCACGGTGCCGAAGCGGTAGGCGATGTCGTCGGTCGTCCAGGCGATGGGCAGGATGCCGACGCCTCCGGCGACCGTGAGCGCGACCGCGCCGAGCAGCAGTCCTCCCCCGGCGAGTGCGATCGGCGGCAGCCCCGTGTCAGCCTTGGCCGAGAGCAGGAAGTATGTCGCGGCGCCGACCATGGCGGCGAGCGCCCAGAGGATTCCGGCGACGTTGACCTCGGCACCCGTGATGATGTCGAGCATCAGCACGAGTCCGACGAACGCGATGGCGGCGCCGATCACGCTGCGCCGACTCGGGCGTTCACCGCGCCGCAGCCAGAGCCAGAGGATGACGGCGATCGGCGCGGTGTACTCGATGAGCAGGGCGAGGCCGACGTCCATCACGGCGACGGCCTGGAAGTAGCAGAGCTGCGTGGCCGTGACGGCGAGCAGGCCGTAGGCGGCGACCATGCCGGCGTTCTTGCGGAGCACTCCCCACCGCCCGCGCAGAGACAGGACGGCAGGCACGAGCAGCACGAGCGCGGCGACCCAGACCCGTACGGTCACGGCCGCGCCGGGCGTCCACCCCGCGTCGATGAGCCCCCGAGCCCACGCTCCCGACATGCCGAACGCGAAGGCTGCGCCGATCGCTAGCGGCAGACCGAACCGCACGCCGTGCGCCCCGCTGTCATTTGCGACTGTGCTCATGACAGGTGACGCTACTCGCGCAGGATGTAAGGTGTCAACATGAACTTCACCGATGACACCGAAGAGGCGCTGCGTTCGGCCGTCTGGCTGGTGAACTCGGCGGAGGATCCGCAGACGCTCGAGACGCTCGCCGACTACGAGGCCTTCCTGTCGGACTTCCCCTATTCCGGGCGCCTCGACCGCGACGACGCCGAGCTCACGTCGCTGCGCGAGATCCGTCCGCGCCTGCGCAGCATGCTCATCGCGCCCCGAGACGAGATGGTCGAGCACGTCAACTCCGCGCTCGCCGAAGCACATCTGTCGCCGCGGCTGGTCCGACACGACGGCGCGGACTGGCATCTGCACGCCGTCGCCGACGAGCGCCCCCTCGCCGAGCGCGTGCTGATCGAGACCGCGATGGCGCTGATCGACGTCATCCGCGCAGACGAGGGATCGCGCATCACGATCTGCGCCGACGACACGTGCGAGGCCCTCGCCCTCGACCTCTCCCGCAACCGGTCGAAGCGCTACTGCTCGACGGCCTGCACCAATCGCAATGCGGTGGCGGCCTATCGAGCCCGCCGCGCGAGCACCTGACCGGCGCCTCCGATGCGGATTCGGTAGCGTCGTCTCGCCATGACCTTCCCCTCTCCCTACGACACCTGGTTCCCCGACGCAGAGTTCGATGGCAGCTACGGCCACACCCTCGCGACTCTGCGCGAGGTCGCGCCGGTTCCCGCGCCCGCCGACTTCGCCGCCCGATGGCAGGAGTGGAGAGATCACGCGAAGACGGTGGATGCCGCGCCCACCGAGCTCTCGGCGGAGATCGTCGACGGTCGGCGCGTGTCGATCGTCGAGCATACGGGCGCCGACGGCATCCGTCTGCGGGCGTGGGTGGTCGAGTCCGTCACCACGCCGGCGCGGGTCGGTGTCGTGCACAGCCACGGCTACGGCGGACGGGATGCGATCGATCTCGCTCGGGTTCCCGATGATGCGGTGGCGATCTTCCCTGTGGCTCGCGGCCTCACGACGCTGAACAGGGGCGTCGGCGCACCCGAGCAGCCACTCGAGCACGTGATCTCGGGCATCGACGACCCCGAGCACTACGCGCTGGGGCTGTGCGCTCGCGATCTCTGGCTCGCCGCAGATGCTCTCGAGACGCTCGTCGGTCCCCTTCCGCTCTACTACGTGGGCGAGAGCTTCGGCGGAGGGATCGGCGCCCTCGCCCTCCCGTGGGACGACCGGTACATCGGGGCGACGCTCGTCGTGCCGAGCTTCGGGCAGTACGACGAACGACTGGCTGTGCGATGCCTGGGCAGCGGCGAGGCTGTGCGAGAGCATGTGGCGACGCATCCCGAGGCCCGCGACGCGCTGCGCTGGTTCGACGCGTCCACCGCGCTCGGGTTCGCCGACGTGCCGGTGCGGGTCGAAGCAGCCCTGTGGGACCAGTCCGTTCCGCCGCAGGGGCAGTACGCCGTCGCCAATGCGGCGCGGGTGCTCGAGCTCGCCGTGCTTCCTGCGGGGCATGCCGAGTACCCGGGGGTCGTCGCGGTGACCGCCGAGGCCATCCGCGACGGTCGAGAGCATCTCGCCCGCGTGCTGCGCGCAGCATCCTGAGCCCACTCCCCTCGCACTTCGCGCCGCTCCGTTTCCGCACCCGCCCACTCCCGTCGCACTTCGTGCCGCTCCGTCGACGTCAACGCGGCACAGACTGCGACCGGAACCGGGGACAGCGAATCCGGCGCCGCGCACGCGCGCTCCACGCGCCGCGCATCCGAGCACTGGACGCAACTTGTCATAACAGGTATGCTCAGCTTGTCATTACAGGTTGCGCAGCGCCGCAGCACCCGTACGAGGAGCACCGATGCCCCAGTTCCACACTCCCCCGATCTCGCCGATGGCGATCGCCTTCGACGCCGAGAAGCTCACGCTCTCTCCCGAGGGGCCGACGCTCACCCGGCGGATGTCCGATCTGGAGGGCCTGTTCCTCGACGCGGATGCCTGGGCCGCGTCGTCCGCCGGTGACAACCCCGTCGTCTACACCGTGGTCAGCTCGCCCGTGCCCGAGGTCGACCGCGAGCTGCCGCAGTCGATCACGACGATCATGCCGGGCGACACCTCGGGTGAGCTCTGGATGACCAAGGGTCACCAGCACCCGGACCACCAGGGCGAGATCTACCTCGCCCTGAAGGGTCGCGGCGGGCTGCTCATGTTCGACGGCGAGCGCACCGAATGGCTCGACATGCTGCCGGGCACGATCGGCTACATCCCGCCGGGGTGGGCGCACCGTTCGGTCAACACGGGCGACGAGCCCTACGCGTTCCTCGCCGTCTACCCGGGCGGCGCGGGCCATGACTACGGCTGGGTGCTCGAGCACGGGATGGGCTCGCGGGCGTATCGCGCGGGCGAGGGCGTGGACCTGCGCCCCTATTCCGCGTCCCCCTCCGCGGAATAGGCTCCGGCCATGCTGATCGCGCACGATCTCGGGACCACCGGCAACAAGGCCTCCCTGCACCACGACGACGGTCGCCTCATCACGTCGGTCACCGTTCCCTATCCGGCGCATTTCGCCGCCGGGGGCATCGCCGAGCAGGATCCGGCGGACTGGTGGGATGCCGTCGTCGCCGCCACCCGGCAGCTGCTGACCAGCGCGGCCGTCGCCCCCGAATCCATCGGAGGTCTCGTCGTGAGCGGCCAGATGATGGGCACCGTGCTGCTCGATGCGCACGGAGACCCCGTGCGCCCCGCGATCATCTGGGCCGACACGCGATCCGGCGCGCAGACCCGGTCACTCGAACAGGCGCTCGGCGCGGAGAACGCCTACCGCACGCTCGGCCACCGCCTGAACCCCACCTACTCGGTCGAGAAGATCATGTGGGTGCGCGACAACGAACCCGAGGTGTGGGCGCGCGTGCGGCACTTCTGCGTCGCCAAGGACTACATCGTCTACCGCCTCACCGGGCGCCTCGCCACCGAACGCTCCGACGCCTCGGGCACGAACGCCTACGACCAGCAGCGCGGCACGTGGTCGACCGATGTGCTCGGCGCCGCGGGACTCGACGCCGCCCTGTTCCCCGAGATCCTCGAGTCGACGACCGTCGCGGGCTCGCTCACCAACGCGGCGGCGGACGCTCTGGGACTCCCCGCCTCCGTGCGCGTCGTCATGGGCGGCGGAGACGGCCCGCTCGCCGCGGTCGGATCGGGCATCGTCGCCCCGGAGGACGGCGCCTACGTGTGCCTGGGCACCTCGTCGTGGATCTCGTTCGCGAGCCTCACCCCGCTGCACGATCCGCAGATGCGCACCATGACGTTCGACAACGTCGTGCCGGGATCCTTCGTGCCGACCGCGACCATGCAGGCCGGCGGAGCCTCGGTGCAGTGGATCGCCGAGGCGCTGTCGCCCGATCCCGCGCACCCGGACACCGCCCGGCTCACGGCCGAGGCCGCCGGCGACCTCGACACCGAAGACCTCTACTTCCTGCCCTACCTGCTCGGCGAGCGCTCGCCGCTGTGGGATCCGCACGCCCGTGGGGCGTTCGTCGGGCTCGGGCGTCATCACACCCGCGCGCACCTCACCCGCGCGGTGCTCGAGGGCGTGGCCTACAACCTGCTCACCTGCATCCAGGCCTTCCGCGAGTCGGGCGCCACGATCGACCGCATCGACGCGGTCGGCGGCGGTGCGCAGAGCGACGCGTGGCTCGGCATCCTGGCCGACGTCTGGGGCGTGCCGATCCGACGCCGCACGATCGTCGAGGAGGCCAACAGCCTCGGAGCAGCGGTGACCGGCGCCGTGGGCCTCGGTCTTGCGGATTTCTCGGCGGCGCGGGCGCTCAGCGAGGTGACGGCGGAGTTCACTCCGGATGCCGGCCGGCACAGCGTGCACGCTCGGCGCCATGACCGCTTCGTCGACGCCTACACGGCCCTCGAGCCGTGGTTCGCCCAGGCGCCGTCCACCCGGGGCGCCTGATGGGTGTCATCCTCGCCACCAGCCGATCGTTCTCGGACGGCGACCTCGACCTCGTCGGGCGCGCGAGGGCCGCGGGCCACGAGATCGTCCGAGGTCCCGCACATCACGGCCTCACGGAGCTCGCCCCGCTGCTCGCCGCCGCCGAGGGGTGGATCGCGGGCACGGGCCCGGTGACCGACGAGCACCTCGCCGCCGCCCCCAACCTGCGGGTCGTCGCCCGCTACGGGGTCGGCACCGAAGCGGTCGATCTCGAGGCGGCGCTGCGGCGCGGCATCCCGGTGACGAACACCCCCGGAGCGAATGCGGATGCCGTCGCCGACCACGCCGTCGGGCTCATGCTCGCAGCCCTCCGGTTCATCCCCGACGGCGATCGTCGTGTGCGCGCAGGTGACTGGAGTGTGCGCCGCGGGCGGGAGCTCGGTGCCGCGACGGTCGGCATCGTGGGCTTCGGTCGCATCGGCCAGGGCGTGGCCCGACGGCTGAGCGGCTTCGGCGCGCGAGTGCTGGCGGCCGATCCGTTCCTGCCCGCCGACGTCATCGCGGGCCATGGCGCCGAGCCGGTGGGCCTCGACGAGCTGTTCCAGATCGCCGACCTCATCACCCTGCATGCTCCCGGCGGACAGACGCTCGTCGATACGGACCGGCTCGACGGCATCCGTCCGGGAACGATCCTCGTGAACACCGCCCGCCCCGATCTCGTCGACGAGGAGGCTCTCGCGCAGGCTCTGCGCGACGGACGCCTCGGCGGTTACGCCGCTGACACCCTGACCGGCGACACCGCGGCGAGCGCGAGCCCGCTGCTCGCCGACGACCTCGCCGACCGTGTGACCGTCACCCCGCATCTCGGTGCGCAGACCACGCAGGCGGTCGACAACATGGGCTCGATGTCGCTCGACGACGTCTTGGCCGTCCTCGCGGGCACCGCGCCCGCCCACCCCGTCTCTCCCCGACCCTGAAGGATCCCGCGATGACCATCACCGAGACCCCCGCGACTCCCACGACTGCCGAGACCGGCGGCTACATGGGGTTCGTCGGCGTGAGCACCGGCTCGTCGTCGATCATGAAGGTGTTCCCGACGTGGGCCGAGGTGCTGGGCCTCCCCACCCGGAACCTCGTCGGCCACGACCTGCCGATGGATGCCACGCCCGAGCAGTACGTGGGGATGGTCGAGCAGATCCGCGACGATCCGCACCACCGGGGCGCGCTCGTCACGACCCACAAGATGAACGTGTTCGCCGCGGCATCCGACCTGTTCGACGAGCTCGACCCGTTCGCCGTCTCGTGCTCCGAGATCTCGAGCATCTCGAAGCGCGGCGACCGCCTGATCGGCCGCGCCAAGGACCCCCTCACGGTCGACCTCGCGCTGAACGACTTCCTGCCGATCGATCACTTCGCCCGCACCGGGGCCGAGGTCGTGATCCTCGGGGCCGGCGGATCCGGCACCGCACTCAGCTGGGCGCTGGCCGAGCGAGCGGATGCTCCGGCACGCATCACCGTGACCGCCCGCGACGATGACAAGCTCGACCACCTGCGCGAGGTGCACCGCCAGCACGGCACCCCCGACGGCCTCATCGCCTACGTGCGCACCGACACCGTGCAGGATGGCGCCGCCATCGTCGCCGCAGCCCCGGCGGGGTCGCTGATCGTGAACGCCACGGGCCTCGGCAAGGACCGCCCCGGCTCACCTCTGCCCGACGACGTCGTGTTCCCCGAGGGCGCGTGGGTGTGGGAGTTCAACTACCGCGGGTCGCTCGAGTTCCTGCACCAGGCGCGAGCCCAGGAGGCCGCGCGCGGCCTGCACGTGATCGACGGGTGGCGGTACTTCATCCACGGCTGGTCGCAGGTCGTCGCAGACGTGTTCGAGATCGACCTCACCCCCGAGATCGTCGAGCGGCTCGCCGAGGCCGCGGAGTCGGTGCGCTGATGCCCGTCGTCCGGTCGGTGCTCGGCGACATCGACCCGGCGCAGCTCGGGGCGACGAACTATCACGAGCACCTGTTCCAGATCTCGCCGCTGCTGGCGGGCGACGAGCTCGACGACGAAGACCTCTCGGGCCAGGAGGCCGCCCTGCTCAGGGCCAGCGGCTTCGCGGCGATGGTAGACGCCACGCCCTTCGGCCTCGGGCGCGACCCCGAGGCGGTGGCACGCATCAGTGCGGGCACCGGGATGCACATCGTCGCGACGACCGGGCGACACCGGGAGGCGCACTACGGCGACGACCATCCGATGCAGGTGTGGGACGTCGAGCGCCTGACTGCCCTGTTCATCGGCGAGCTGGCCGACGGAATGGTCGTCGACGACGCCCTGGTCTTCGAGACCCCTGACGTGCCCCGGGCAGCTGCGCCCGACGGCTCGCCCGTGCGCGCCGGCCTGCTCAAGGCCGGCGTCGACTACTGGCGCATCTCGCCCTTCGAGCACACGACCCTGCTCGCCGTCGCGGCCGCTCACCGGGCGACCGGGGCTCCGGTCATGGTGCATCTGGAGTTCTGCACAGCCGCCCACGAGGTGCTCGATCTGCTCGAGGCCGACGGCGTGGCATCCGATCGCGTGGTGCTCGCACACGCCGACCGCGATCCGGACGCGGGACTGCACGCCTCCCTCGCCGAGCGCGGCGCCTACCTGGGGTACGACGGATTCGCCCGGCCGCGCACCCGATCGGATGCCGAGCTGCTCGCCCTGACCGAGAAGGCACTCTCCCTGGGGTGCGCAGACCGCATCCTGCTCGGTGGCGATGTCGCCCGCCGCACCCGCTACCTCGCATACGGCGGGATGCCGGGTCTCGCCTACCTCGGCGAGCGCTACCTGCCCCGGCTGCGGTCCGCGGTCGGCGACGACGCCGTGGAGCGGATGCTGGTCGCGAATCCCGCGCACCTGCTCACGCTCTCCGCCCGTTGACCCCGCGTCGTGTCGACCGCCCGCACCGTCCGTCCGTTCGAACCGAAGGAGCCCGCATGACCGAGCCGACCATCCTGCACGCCGTCTTCACCGCCCGCCCCGAGAAGGGCGACGAGGTCGCCGCGCTGCTGCGTGACTTCGCCGAGGTCGTCCGCGCCGAGGAGGGCAACATCGTCTTCGATGCGACACGCCTCGTCGACGATCCCGACCGGTTCTTCGTCTACGAGGTCTATCGCGACGAGGCGGCCTTCCAGGCGCACATCGCCGCGCCTGCCGGAGTGCCGTTCAACGAGGCCCTGCAGCAGCTCATCGTCGAGCCGTCGTCGATCCTCACGTTCCTGCGCCGCATCTGACCCCGCGCCCGCTCCACTCCGGCGCCACGCAGAAAGCCCCCCGCCCGAAGGCGGGGGGCTTCTGTCGATCTCAGCGGATCACTCGTAGAGGACCGCTGCGATGTCCTCATCCTCGAGGTTCGTGCTGTCGTACCAGTACGAACCGGTGTCGTAGAACTCCTCGACATCCTCGCCGTTGGCCGCGTCGTAGGCCGCCTGCACGACCTGCTCGCCGATGCCGATCGGGTCCTGCGTGATGGCGCCGGCCATCGTGCCGTCCTTGATCGCGTTGATCTGGGCCGCTCCCGAGTCGAAGCCGACGATCGTGATCTTGCCCTTCTCGAGACCCAGCTCGTTCACGGCGTTGACGACGCCGATGGCGGAACCCTCGTTGGTGCCGTAGATGCCCTTGAGGTCGGGGTGCGCCGCGATCAGCGTCTTGGCGATGTCGGCCGACTTCAGGTGGTCGCCGTCACCGTACTGGATGTCGACGATCTTGATGTCGGGGTAGTCCGCCTCGATCTTCTCGACGAAGCCGTCGCGACGCTCGACACCGGTCGAGTTGATCTGCGAGTGGCCGACGATCGCGACCTCGCCCGATCCGCCGATCAGGTCGGCCATGTGCTCGGCTGCCAGCGCGCCGGCGACCTTGCTGTCGGTGGCCGAGAGGCTCAGGCCCACGTCTCCGTCGCACGGAGCGTCGAAGTAGACCACGGGGATGTCCTTCGACTTCGCCTGCTCGAGCGGGGCGACGCACGCCTCGGGGTCGAGCGCTGCGTAGGCGATGGCATCCGGGTTCTTGTCGATCGCGGCGGTCAGCATCTCGAGCTGCTGGGCGATCTCGGTCTCGGCTGCGGGGCCCTCGAACGTGATGCGGACGCCGAGCTCTTCGGCCTTCTGCTCCGCGCCCTTCTTGACGGCCTGCCAGAACTGGTGCTGGAAGCCCTTCGAGACCATGGCGATGTACATCTCGCCGTCGCCGCTGCCTCCGTCGCTGCCGCTGCCCTCTTCGATGACGTCACCGCCGCCTGCACAGCCCGCGAAGACGAGGGCGGATGCGGCCACGAGTGCCGCGAATGCGGTCTTCTTGCCGAATTTCATGGAAACTCCATTGTTCTCTGTGTGGTGGTGGGGGGGATAGATCTTGATCAGGTGTGCTGGCGGTTGCGCAGCGAGTCGAGGAACACGGCCAGCAGCACGACGATGCCGACCACGATGTTCTGCCACTCGGTCTGGATCGACATGATGCGCAGGCCGTTGACGAGCACGCTCATGATCAGCGCGCCGATCACGGTGCCCAGGATCGACCCGCGTCCGCCGAGCAGCGAGGTGCCGCCGATGATGACGGCCGCGATGGCCTGCAGTTCGTAGCCGGTGCCGATCTGCGGCTGCGCCGAGTCGAGACGGGCGGCGATCACGATGCCCGCGATGCCGGTGAAGGCTCCCGCGAACATGTAGATGAAGATCGTCCAGCGGCGCGTGTTGACGCCCGAGAGACGCGTGGCCTCTTCGTTCGAGCCGATCGCGAAGGTGTACCGGCCCAGGAGCGTCTTCGACAGCACCAGCCAGGCGACGATCGCGAGGGCGGCGGTGATCAGCACGGCGTTCGGGATGCCGGGGATGATCACGCCGAGGGCGATCTTCTTGAAGTCGGGTGCCGAGGTCGAGAAGTAGATCGGCGCGACGTTCGAGATGACGAGGGCGAGTCCGCCGGCGATCATCATCATCGCGAGGGTCGCGATGAACGGGGGCAGCCGCAGGAACGTGATGTTGACGCCGTTCACGAGGCCCATCAGCACACCGGTCGCGATGCCGCCGATCACGCCGACCCAGACCGGCAGCCCGAGGTTGGTGACGATCACGCCGGTCATCACGGCGCACAGCGCCATGCCGGTGCCGATCGACAGGTCGATGCCGCCGGTGATGATGACGAACGTCGTGCCGAGGGCGAGGATGCCGATGACCGCGGTCGAGAGCAGCACGGTCGCGATGTTGCTGAAGGTGAAGAAGTTCGGGCTGGCGATCGAGAAGAAGATCACGAGCACGATCAGGGTGCCGAATGCGAGGGACTGCTGCACCTGACGCTTCAGGAAGCCGACCACGTCGCGCTTGTCGGTGTTCTCGTCGAGAGCCGTCTGGATGATCGTCGTCGTCGACGACCCGTTCTGCGGAGCGCTCATCAGTCTTCCTCTCCGTGGGCTGCGAGTTGCATGATCTTCTCCTGGCTGGCGTCTTCGTTGCGGAGCGTGCCGGTGATGCGACCGTTCGCGAAGACCGCGATGCGGTTCGCGACTCGGAGGATCTCCGGGAGCTCCGACGAGATGACGATGATGGACTTTCCCTGATCAGCGAGCTGCTGCATCAGGCGGTAGATCTCTTCCTTGGCGCCGACGTCGATTCCTCGCGTCGGCTCATCGAAGATGAGGATGTCGCAGTCGCGCATCAGCCACCGGGCGATGACGACCTTCTGCTGGTTGCCTCCGGAGAGCAGCTTGACGACCTGGTTGACCGAGGGCGTCTTGACGCGCAGCTGCTGGACGTAGTCCTTGGTGCGGTTCTTCGCCTTGCCGTCACCCATCCAGCCGATCGCGTTGGCGTACGACCCGAGGGATGCGAGCACGGTGTTGAAGGTGACGTCCTGCTCGAGCATCAGGCCCAGCAGCTTGCGGTCCTCCGAGAGGTAGCCGACGCCGTGCTTGACGGCATCCGCGGGCTGCGTGATGCGTGCGACACGACCGCCGATCGAGACGGTGCCGCCGTCGCGATGGTCGGCTCCGATGATGGCCCGCGCGGTCTCGGTGCGCCCCGCCCCCATGAGGCCGGCGAAGCCGAGGATCTCGCCCTTGTGCAGCTGGAATGACACGTCGCTGAGCAGGCTCTTGGTCGACAGCCCCTGCACGTCGAGCACGACCGGGTCGTTCAGGTGCTCGCGCGCCACGGGGCGGGTTCCCTCGTCGATCACTCGGCCGACCATCATCTCGATGATCTTCGGGATGCTCGCCTCGGATTTCTCCAGTGATCCGATGTATGTGCCGTCGCGGAGCACCGTGACGCGGTCCGCGAGGCGCCGCAGCTCGTCCATGCGATGCGAGATGTAGACGATGCCGGTGCCCGAGGCCCGCAGCTGCTCGATGAGCACGAAGAGCGTCTCGGTCTCGGAGTCGGTGAGCGCCGAGGTCGGCTCGTCCATGATGAGCACCTTGGCGTTGAACGAGAGCGCCTTGGCGATCTCGACCATCTGCTGCTCGGCCACGGTCAGCTCGCCGACCAGCTGCTTCGGGTTGACCCTGATGTCCAGGCGCTGCAGCAGCTCGGCCGTCTGCCGGTTGAGCTTGCGCTCCGAGAGGAAGGGGCCCGTAGTGGGCTCACGACCGACGTAGATGTTCTGCGCCACGGTGAGATCGGGCATCAGATTGAGCTCCTGATGGATGATCGTGATGCCGAGCTGCTGCGCCTGCAGCGGGCTGGTGAGTTCGACCTCCTGGCCCTCGAAGGTGATGGTGCCCTCGTCCTTGGTGTAGATCCCCGAGAGGATCTTCATCAGGGTCGACTTGCCGGCGCCGTTCTCGCCCACGAGCACCAGCACTTCGCCGGCTCGCACCTCGAGGTGCACATCCTTGAGAGCCTGCACGCCGGGGAATCCCTTGCTGATCCCCTCGACTCTGAGAATGGGGTCACTCATGTGCTCACCTGCTTCCTTGAAGGTCGTGATGCGATGTTCCGGTCGGGTCCGGAAACATCGGATCAATTCTGCGGCCTGCGCCCCACCCTGCGCAAGTTGTATCTAAATGTAACTAAGACTTCTTCTGAAGGGAAGACCTGTAATAACAAGTTGGCAACAGGTCTGCCGATCGGAGGGTCGAGCCGGCTCAGTGGAGCCTGATCGAGTCGACCGCGACGAGCTTGTCGCGGATGTAGGCGTTCGCGTGCGCACCGAGCTCGACGTTGTCGGTCCAGAGGTTGCGCCAGATGCCCAGCATCCGACTGAGGTCGGGAGCGACGACTGCCGACGAGAACGACTCGAACACGATCGGGCCGTCGTACGCGATGCGTCCCAGCGCCTTGAAGAAGGTGTCGAAGTCGACCGTGCCGGTGCCCAGATAGCCGCGGTGGCTCTCGCCGATGTGCACGTAGCGCAGGGCCGGGGCGGCATCGAGCACCGGCGCGAACATATCCGACTCCTCGATGTTCATGTGGTACGTGTCGAGGTGGATGCCGAGGTTCGGGCGGTCGACCTCCGCCAGGTACGCGAGCGCCTGCCGAGCGGTGTTCAGCACGTTCGTCTCGTAGCGGTTCACGACCTCCAGCGAGACCGAGATGCCTCGCTCGGCAGCATGGTCGGCGACGCGAGCGATCGTGCGGCGGCTGCTCTCCAGACCCTCGGCCGTCACCGGATCCATGTACTTCTGCATGGCGCTGTAGATCACGCCGCAGAAGTGCTGGCCGCCGAGGTCCGCGAGCACGTCGACGGCCCTGAGCAGCAGCGCCTCCCCCGCGGCCACGACGGCCGGGTCGGAGCTGGTGACGTCAGTCGCCCCCGAGAGCCCGAGCGAAGCGCTGACCGCGAGATCGTGCTCTTCCAGAGCGCTCTTCGCGGCAGCGACGTCGAACGAGAACGGATCCATGAGCGGGAACTCGATCAGGTCGAATCCCGCCGCCTTGGTCTTCTCGACAGAAAGACGGATGCCGTCGGCATCGAAGTGTCCGGTCCAGACGAGTCCGTGGCATCCGATGTTCATGAGACCTCTCGGAGACGGGTGTGCGGCACCTTCGCCTCGGCAGGATTGGCACGTTGCAACTCTGCGTTCAGGTCACGGTACGCGGGTCTGCGAGGCGGTGTCAAGAACTTTCTTGGCACGTTGCAACCGCTGGGCTACTGTGGACGGATCGGTGCCGCTCGATCGCGCGGCCGGCTTCGCGCATGCGCGCACCGACACCGCCGACAAGGAGCTCCATGCCCGCCAGCGTCAAAGATGTCGCCGCCCTCGCCGGGGTGTCCTCCTCGACCGTCTCGAACTACCTCAACCATCCGCACGTGCTCGGCGAGACGAGTGCGGCGAAGGTCAGGGACGCGATCGCGCAGCTCGGCTACGTGCCCAACGAGTCCGCGCGGCAGCTGCGCGCGGGTTCGAGCAAGGCACTCGCCCTGATCCTGCTCGACGCCTGGCTGCCGTATTTCCACGAGCTCTCTCGCGGGGTCGAGGACGTCGCGCGAGAAGGCGGCTGGTCGCTGTTCTTCAGCAACAGCAATCGCGACGCCGACGTCGAACGCGGCAACATCGACATGTTCGAGGCGCACCGCGTGCAGGGCATCGTGATCTACCCCCTCGAAGACGTGGTGCCTCGGCTCGAACAGCTGGCTGACCGCGGCATCCGCTCGGTCGTCGTCGGCCCCATCCCCCCGTCGACCACCGTCGCCTCGGTGCTGTTCGACGATCGCGGCGGCGGGCGGCTCGCGGGCGAGCACCTGCTGTCGCTCGGGCGCCGCCGCATCGCCTTCGTCGGCACGCCGAGCGTCAGCCAGTCGAACGACCGGCTGCAGGGGCTGCGCGATGCCGTCACGGCTGCCGACGCGGCGACCGAAGCGATCGACGTGATCGACGTGCCGCACCTGACGACCGAGGACGGTCTCGACGTCGGCGCCCGGATCGCCGAGATGCCCGCCGCCGAGCGCCCCGACGCGATCTTCGCCGCGAACGACATGGTGGCGATCGGCGTGCTCACGCAGCTGCTGCGTCACGGCATCCGAGTACCCGAGGACATCGCGCTGGTCGGCTTCGACGACGTCGCGCAGGCGCACCAGACCGTCGTACCGCTGACCAGCGTGCGACAGCCCGGCTACGAGATCGGCCGGGCTGCGGGTTCGGCGCTCATCCGCCAGCTCACCGACCCGGCGGCCGACCTGCCCGCGCCGACGCCGTTCGCCGCCGAGCTGATCGTCCGCGAGTCGACCGTCGGTCGCTGAGCTCTCCGCGTCGGACTCAGGCTGGGATCAGGCCCTCCGCCGCCAGTTCGTCCCACAGCGCACCGGGAATCTCGAGCGACGCGTACTCGGCGTTCTGCGCGAGCTGCGCCGGCCGGCTGCCGCCCACGACCACTGAGCGCACGACGTCCGACTGCAGGGGGAACTGGATCGCGGCGGCGGGCAGCGGCACGTCGTGCTCGGCGCACACCCGGGCGATGCGCAGCAGTCTCTCCCACAGCTCGTCGGGAAGCTGCCCGTATTCGTACCGTCCGTCGCGCCGCGGCTCGCTCGAGGCGAGAAGGCCCGAGTTGAAGACCGATGCCGCGACGATGCCCGTGCCGGTCTCCCGGCACGCTGGCAGCACCTCGACGGCGGCGGGCTGTTCGAGCAGCGTGTAGCGACCGGCGACCATGACCAGGTCGAGGTCGGCCGATCGCACGGATGCGGCGAGCGCGTCCGTCACCATCGACCCGATGCCGACGGCGGTCACCTGGCCGTCGGCGCGCAGCTGCTCGAGTGCCGGTAGCGCCTCGGCGAGGGCGAGGTCGAGATCATGCCGCTCGGGGTCGTGCAGGTAGAGGAGATCGATACGCTCGATCCCGAGACGCTCGCGCGACTCGTCGAGGCTCGTGCGGATGCCGTCGGCCGAGAAGTCCCACACGCGCCGGAGGTCGTCGGGCACGTGGAAGTCGTTCGCGGTGTCGAGACCGCCCTCGTGGTCGGGGTTGGGCCGCAGCAGACGCCCCACCTTCGTCGACAGCACGTAGTCGTCACGCGGTTTCGTCTGCAGGAACGCTCCGAGACGACGCTCCGAGAGCCCGAGCCCATAGTGCGGAGCCGTGTCGAAGTAGCGGATGCCGCTGTCCCACGCCGCCTCGAGCACGGCCCATGACTCGTCGTCACTGAGCTCTCGGAAGAGATTGCCGACGTTCGCGGCCCCGTACCCGAGTCGGGGGACACTCAGTCGATCAGACCCCGACATGCTGCCCCGTCCACGTGTAGGCGGCGATGCTCTCGGCCTTCATTTCCATGCCCGAGCCGGGCGCCGTGGGCGCCGTGTACGAGCCGCCCTGAATGTCGGTGGGGATCACGAAGTGCTCGTGCAGGTGGTCGACGAACTCGATCATGCGCCCTTCTCGAGTGCCGGTCACGGCGACGAAGTCGAACATCGACAGGTGCTGCACGGCCTCGCACAGCCCCACCCCGCCGGCATGCGGGCACACCGGAACACCGAACTTCGCGGCGAGCAGCAGGTTGGCGATGTTCTCGTTGACGCCCGCGACGCGCACGGCGTCGATCTGCATGACCGAGATCGCCTCGGCCTGCAGCAGCTGCTTGAAGATCACGCGGTTCTGCGCGTGCTCGCCGGTGGCAACCCTGATGGGCGCCACTCCCCTGGCGATCTCGGCGTGGCCGAGCACATCGTCGGGGCTCGTGGGCTCTTCGATCCACGCGGGGTGGAACTCGGCCAGCGCGTTGACCCACTCGATCGCCTCCGAGACCTCCCAGCGCTGGTTCGCGTCGATCGCGATGGGGAAGTCGGGGCCGCACACCTCGCGGGCCTTGCGGAACCGGCGGATGTCGTCGTCGAGGTCGGCGCCGACCTTCAGCTTGATCTGCGTGAAGCCGTCGGCCATGGCCTCGCGCGCCAGGCGCTCGAGCTTCTCGTCGGAGTATCCGAGCCAGCCCGGGCTGGTCGTGTATCCGGGGTAGCCGGTGGCGAGCAGCTCACGTTCGCGGTCGAGCCGCCCGGGCTCTGCGGCACGCAGGATCTCGAGGGCCTCCTCGGGGGTGAGCGCGTTCGTCAGGTAGCGGAAGTCGACGAGGCCGACGAGCTCCTCCGGAGTCATGCGCGCCAGCAGCTGCCACAGCGGGAGACCTGCGCGTTTGGCCTTGATGTCCCACAGCGCGTTGATGACCGCGCCGATCGCCATGTGCATGACGCCCTTCTCGGGACCGAGCCAGCGCAGCTGCGAGTCGCCGATGATGTCGCGGAACGTCGCGCCCATGTCGTCGAGCAGCGGCTCGATCTCTCTGCCGACGAGGTGTCCGGCGAGTGCGTCGATCGCGGCCACCTGCACATCGTTGCCGCGCCCGATCGTGAAGACGAAGGCGTGACCGTCGATGCCGTCTTCGGCATCCGTGCGCACGATCACGTATGCCGCCGAGTAGTCGGGGTCGGGGTTCATGGCATCCGACCCGTCCAGACTCAGCGATGTCGGGAAGCGGATGTCGGTCGTGTCGAGGGCGACGATGCGGCTCACGGGTTCCTCTCGTGCACGGGAAGGATATCCGTGCAGATCTCTTGGAGTGTAAACATCGGATGTCTATACTGTCAACGAGACGGGCCGCGCTGAGGCGTCTCGTCACCACGGACACCTCACTGAGCAGGAGAGACATGAAGTTCGCACGGCTAGGCACCCTCGGTGCCGAGATCCCCGTCCTCGTCGAGGGCGACCGGTACCTCGATCTGCGCTCCGTGACATCCGATGTGAACGGTGACTTCCTCGCCGGCGACTTTCGCGCCCGCGTCGCATCCGCCCGAGCCGCGGACGAGCTCCCGGCGCTCGACGGCGCCGAGACGCTGCGCATCGGAGCGCCCATCGCCCGGCCCAGCGCCGTCATCTGCATCGGTCAGAACTATGCGGCCCACGCGCGCGAGTCAGGCTCCGAGCCGCCGACCGTGCCGATCATGTTCCTGAAGACCCCGAACACGGTGGTCGGCCCGAACGATGCGGTCACGATCCCGCGGGGCAGCGAGAAGACCGACTGGGAGGTCGAGCTCGGCATCGTGATCGGGGCACGCGCGGCCTACCTCGACTCAACCGACGAGGCCGAGGCGCACATCGCCGGCTACGTCGTGGCGAACGACGTCTCGGAGCGCGCGTTCCAGATGGAGGTCTCGGGCGGGCAGTGGTCGAAGGGCAAGATCGCCCCGGGCTTCAACCCGACCGGCCCCTGGCTCGTCACACCCGACGAGGTCGACGTCGACAACCTGCGGCTGCGCAGCTGGGTCAACGGCGAGCCGCGCCAGGACTCGAACACCGACGACATGATCTTCGACGTGCGCGTCATCGTGCACCACCTGTCGCAGTACGTCACGCTCGAGCCCGGCGACCTGATCCTCACGGGCACCCCGCAGGGCGTGGCCTTCGGCGGCAAGTTCCCGTATCTGAAGGCCGGCGACGTGGTCGAGATCGAGATCGAGGGACTCGGGCATCAGCGCCAGGAGTTCGTGGCATGGGAGGCACAGAAGTGAGCGCAGCACTCGACGGACTCGTCGCCATCGTCACCGGCGGGGCATCGGGCATCGGCGCGGCGATCGCCGCCCGCCTGCACGCCGACGGCGCGCAGATCGCCGTGCTCGACCGCGACACCTCCGGGACGGATGCCGCCCACGCGGCGTTCACGGCCGACGTCTCGGACCGCGCCTCCGTGGATGCCGCCGTGGCCGCCGTCGCCGAGAAGTTCGGCCGCATCGACATCGTCGTGAACAACGCCGGGGTCGGTGCACAGGGAGACATCAGCGCGAACGACGACGACGAATGGGCGCGCGTGCTCTCGATCAACGTCACGGGCATCGCGCGCGTCACCTCGGCGGCGCTGCCCTGGCTCAAGAAGTCGCCGAGCGCGGCCGTCTGCAACACGGCATCCATCGCTTCGACCACCGGCCTGCCCCAGCGCGCGCTCTACAGCGCGTCGAAGGGTGCCGTCTCGGCCCTGACCCGCGCCATGGCCGCCGACCACCTGCGCGAAGGCATCCGCGTCAACGCCGTCAACCCGGGCACCGCCGACACCCCGTGGGTCGGACGCCTGCTCGACTCGGCCGACGATCCGGCCGCCGAGCGCGCCGCCCTGGAGGCACGCCAGCCGCACGGCCGTCTGGTCTCCCCCGACGAGGTCGCCGCAGCGGTCGCCTACCTGGTGAGCCCTGCCGCCGGCTCGACCACGGGCACGTTCATCGAGGTCGACGGAGGCATGGCTCAGCTGCGTCTTCGCCCCGTCGGCAGCTGAGGCTCCCTCAGCCCCGCAGCGTGCTGCTCCAGCCCGCTGCCCCGCGCTCCGGTCGCACTTCGTGCCGCCCGGCCATGCTCCCGTCGCACTTTGTGCCGCCCGGAACGTGAACTACCGGCACGAAGTGCGACCGGAACAGCGTCGAGGCAGCGGCGAGCGGCACCAACTGCGACCGGGATGCCGGCCCTCAACCGGGACTGCGGTGTCCGAACCCTGTGGATAGTCGCGAATGCCCGGCGATCCACTGGCACCGTGTCGGGATGGGACGACCACGGGCACTGCCGGAACACCTCGGACCTCGATTCAGCGTGCAGGATGCCGGGTCCGCCGGCGTGAGTCGTGGACGCTTGCGCCGGGCAGATCTGGAGATCCCTTTTCGCGGCGTGCGCATCTGTGAGGAGAAGCCGGAGCTCGACGACCTCGATCCGTTCGAGCGACAGGCCGCCCAGCGTCGCCTGCGCGCTCAGCACTACGTTCCCCGACTGCGAGGCGATCAGTTCTTCAGCCACGAGTCGGCCGTCGCGCTGCTCGGCGGTCCGCTGCCTCTCGTGCGGCACGAGGGCCGTCCGGTGAATGGGATGACCTTGCCTGTCCACGTCTCCACGGCCGGGTCAGGACCGCTCGTCAGAGCGAAGGGCATCGCGCATCACAGGGCTCAGACCTCAGCGGCGACCTTCGAAGGAATCGGCGGCGCGCGCATCGCCCGGCCTGAGATTGCGTGGGCTCAGCTCGGATCGTGGGACCTCCTGGATCTGGTGGCTCTCGGCGACTACTTCTGCCGGGCTTGGCGCACAGGCTACGGCCGCCCGGACGCCGGGCGGCGCCCGATGGCCACCGTAGACACGTTGCGGGCGACGATCGCGTCGGGCCGGCGCGTCGGCATCCAGCGCCTGCGGCAGGCCGTCGATCTCGTGCGGGAGGATTCCTGGTCGCCGCGAGAATCGAAGGTCCGATGTCATCTTGTACTCGCAGGCATGCCGGAGCCGGAGCTCAATCATGACGTCTACGACGCCGGCGGGCGCTTCCTCGCGTGCGTCGACCTCGCCTACCCCGAGCGGAAGGTCGCGATCGAGTATCAGAGCATGCTCCATCACTCGCGCTACGCGGCGGATGTCGAACGGATCGCCGCGCTCCGAGACGCGGGGTGGACGGTGATCGAGGTGTCCGCCGAGCTCCTCGCCCGACCGGTCGATCTCGTCGACCGCGTGCGACGGGCGCTCGCCGCATCCCGGTGACACGCCCCGTGCCCAGCCCTGCCTTGCTGGCCCTCAGGTCGCAGTTCGTGCCGCCCGATGCGGCATCTGGCGACACGAAGCGCGACCGGAACGCAGGCACACGACACGAAGTGCGACCGGAACGCAGGCTGGCGACACGAAGTGCGACCGGAACGAAAGGCGCGGGGCGACGGAATGCCTACGAGCGCCCGCCCCGCAGCCACCCCAGGATGCCGCGGCGGGGGCGTTCGTCGCTGGCATCCGCGTGTGCCGGGCGCTGACCGATGCGGTAGAACTCCTCGGCGTTGCGCCACATGATCGCGTCGACGTCGTGCCCGCGGCGCTCGGCCCAGGCGATGACCGCATCCGCCCATCGGATGCGCGCCGTCGGCTGATACATCGGCGAGCCGTCCTCGTTGGCGTGCGGGTCGCCCTCCTCGGCGGGCCCGATGACCGACACCGGCCAGTCGCTGCCCCACATGAGCCGCTCGCCTCCGAACGCGTCGGCCGCCGCGTCGAGGAACGGATGCAGCTGCTCCGCCGACCAGTCGCCGCCGGCTTCGCCCGGCAGGCCCGACAGCTTGCACCACACGTTCGGATGCCGGGCCAGGTCGTCCAGGTCGCGCACCCACTCCATCGTCGGCGCCGCGGGAGCATCCGCCGTGCCGACCTCGGGCTTGCCGAGGTGATCGAGCACCATCCGCAGCTCCGGCACCGCCCCAGCGAGGCGGGCCACCTCGGGCAGCTGTGCGGCGCGCACGCACGCATCGAACGACCACCCTCGCGCCGCGACCTCGCGCGCTCCGGTCACGAAGTCGGCCGACACAGCGAGACCGTCGGGTTCGCCCTGCAGGTTGTGCCGCACCCCGACCACGAGCGGCTCGGCGTCGAGACCCTCCAGGTGGGCCGTGGTGTCGGTGCCGCGATCCAGTCGCGCACCGGCGACGATGCCGACCACGCCCACGCGCGGGGCGAGCGAGGCGACCCACTGCACCTCGCCCAGGAAGTCGTCTTCGATCGTCTCGGCCTGCACGAACACGGCGCGCTCGGTCGTCGCACGGGCGATGCGGGCGTGCTCGATCTCGGTCGCGCCGAACAACCACGCGAGCGGACCCTCGAGCCAGGTGTAGTGCAGAAGCTCGGGATCCCAGAGGTGCAGGTGCGAATCGAGTACGCGCATGCCCCCATCCTGCCTCAGACATCCGATGAATGGTTAGGATGACGCCATGGCAGTGACTGACGACGCGATCGAGAAGATCAAGGCGATGATCGTGTCGGGCGAACTCGCTCCCGGCGACCGGCTTCCTCCCGAGAAGGAGCTGTCCGAGCGACTCGGCCTGTCACGCAATTCGATGCGCGAGGCCGTCAAGGCGCTCGAGGTGATCCGGGTGCTCGATGTGCGGCGCGGCGACGGAACCTATGTCACCAGCCTCGAACCCCATCTGCTGCTCGAGGCGATCTCGTTCGTGGTCGACATGCACGACGATGACTCGATGCTCGAGATCTTCGCGGTGCGACGGATGCTGGAGTCGCAGGCGACCGGCCTCGCCGCCACGCTCGGCACCGACGACGCGATCACAGGGCTCGAGCGAGAAGTCGCATCGATCGATTCGACGGTCAGCATCGAGGAGCTCGTCGAGCACGACATCCGCTTCCACCGCGAGATCGTCGGCATGGCCGGCAACGCCTACCTCGCCAGCCTCATCGAGCACCTGAGCAGCCAGACCGTCCGCGCGCGGGTGTGGCGGGGCCTGACCGAGGGGGGAGCCGTCGAACGCACGCTGTCGGAGCATCGCGCGATCGCGGATGCCATCGCCCGGCGCGATTCCGGTCTCGCGACATCGCTCGCCACGGCGCACATCGCCGGCGTCGAGCGGTGGCTGCGTCAGGCGGCATCCGCCTGACGGCCGGGCGTCAGGCCCCGAGTCGCACCATCGCGGCGTCGAACTCGGCGGCCGAGCTGTCGCTGACCTCGTGGAACAGCACCTGCTCGATCACGTCGGGCGCCGCCGTGAAGTACGGCACCCCCGCGAGGCGCAGGCCGGTGATGTCGTCGGGCGAGCGCAGGCTGGCCGCCAGCACGTTCGATCCGCTCCCGGCGCACACCTCCTGCATCCGGGCGATCATGGCGTCGCCGTCGATGCCGGCATCCCGCATGCGCCCCAGGTACGGAGCGATGTAGTGCGCACCGATCGAGGCGCACGCCAGCGCCTGTGCGACCGAGTACACGGCGGTGACCAGCACGGTCGCGCCGCCACGGACCAGAGCGGATGCTGCGGCGAAGCCGTCGCGGGTCGCCGGCACCTTCACGGCGACGCGGTCCCCGAGTGCACGGATGCCCTCGGCGTTGCGCAGGAAAGAGGCCGCGTCGCCGCCCCACGTCTGGAAGAAGATCTCTCGGGCGCCCTCCTCTGACCAGCGCGCGTAGAGATCGGGGATCTCGGCGGCCCTGCGACCCCCGCGCTCGAGGATCGTGGGGTTCGTCGTCACGCCGTGCACGACACCCGCAGCGAGGAGCGAGGAGACGCGATCGACGTCTGCGCTGTCGACGTAGAGACGGGGGGCCAGCGAGGTCATCGGGTCTCCTTGTGCACAACCTGTCGTTACAGGTTCGGATTCGGCTAATGTAATGACAGCCGCGGAGGATGTCAAAGCACCCCGCATCGACGACGATCAGGAGTGCCATGACAGCCGCCACCTCGCCCGATCGCACCGGCGTCGTCATCGTCGGCAGCGTGACCGCAGACGTGACGACCTTCTCGACCCGGCTTCCGGCCCGCGGCGAGACCATCCTCGGCGACGAGTTCACGCTGATGCTCGGCGGAAAGGGCGCGAACCAGGCCGTCGCGGCCGGACGCTCGGGCGCCCGGACGAGCTTCGTCGGATGCGTCGGCGACGATCTCTTCCATGACCTCGTCGTCGACGGACTCAGCGAGGCCGGAGTCGACCTCTCGCACCTGCGCACGGTGCCCGGACCGACCGGCATCGCGCACATCCGCGTCGACGCATCGGCGCAGAACGACATCGTCATGGTGCCGCTCGCCAACGCCGCCCTCAGCACCGAGCAGATCGACGCCGCGCTCGAAGCGCTCGCACCGAGCACCTCGGTGCTGCTGACCCAGCTCGAGACCCCCTCCGCCCTCACCGCGCACATCACGGCCCGAGCGCGAGAACGCGGCATGACCGTCATCCTCGACCCCGCCCCCGCAGCTCCGCTCGACGACGCGGTGTGGGCGAGTATCGACATCGTCACCCCGAACGAGACCGAGGCCTCCGTGCTCAGCGGCCTCGAGGTGACCGATGCCGACTCGGCGGCGCTCGCCGGACGCTGGTTCCTCGACCGCGGAGTCGGGGCTGCTGTGATCACGCTCGCGGGCCAGGGTTCGTGCGTCGTGACGGCAGCCGGAGCATCCGTCATCCCGCCCTTCCCCGTCGAGGCCGTCGACACCACCGCGGCCGGCGACGCGTACGCCGGGTACCTCGGCGCCGCCCTCGCCAACGGCTGGGAGCTGACGGATGCCGTGCGTCTCGCGACCGCCGCCGGGGCCCTCGCCGTCACGAAGCAGGGCGCATCGCCCAGTCTTCCGCAGCGCGCCGAGGTCGACGCCTTCCTGGCCGCCCGAGAAGCCCACTGACCTCCCGAGGAGACACCATGCGCAAGACAGCGACGACCATCAACCCGGCACTCTCGCGCGTGATCAGCGAGACCGGCCATACCGATCTGATCGTGGTGACCGACGCGGGCCTGCCCATCCCACCCGGATCCGAGCGCATCGACCTCGCCTACCGCCCCGGCGCCCCGGCCTTCTTCGACGTGCTCGACACCGTGCTCGCCGAGCTTGTCGTCGAAGGGGCGACCGTGTCGGCGGAGGTCGCCGAGAAGAGCCCGGAGGTGCTCGCCGCGCTGCGTGAGCGTTTCGCCGACCAGGACTTCGAGATCGAGCTGATCCCCCACGTCGCCTTCAAGGAGCTCACCCACTCGGCGCGCGCGTTCGTGCGCTCGGGAGAGTTCACCCCCTACGCGAACGTGATCCTGCACGCGGGCGTGGCGTACTGATATGAACGACGCGATCGACCGCCACTCCGCCGCGCCCATGTACGACCAGCTGCGTCAGCTGATCGTCGACGGCATCTCGAGAGACGGCCTGCAGCCCGGCGACCCGCTGCCCGGTGAGCACCGCCTGTGCGAGCGCTACGGCATCTCGCGAACCGTCGTGCGTCAGGCTCTCGCACAGCTCGAGCACGAGGGGCTCGTCGAGCGCGTCAAGGGCAAGGGCACGTTCGTCTCGCGTCCGCGCACGAGCGAGAGCCTGGTGCACACCCTGATCGGACTCTACGACGACGTCGAGCGCCGCGGCGGCCACGTGCACAGCGACGTGCTGCGCCACGAGCAGACACTCGCCGACGACGAGATCGCGGCGGCGCTCGAGGTCGAGCCCGGCGCGCCGGTCGTGGTGCTCGACCGCCTCCGTCATGTCGACGGCGAACCCTGGTCGCTCTCGACGACCTGGATGCCGGATGCCGTCGGCGGCGTCACACTCGGCGTCGATCTGTCGGAGAGGTCGCTGTACCGCCTGCTCGCCGATCACGACATCGTAGCCACCAGCGGCGTGCGCTCGGCCGAGGCGACCGTCGCGACGCACGAGCAGGCGCAGCACCTCGGGGTGAGCGCCGGCTCCGCCCTGCTGCGGCTGCGCAGCGTGAGCCGGTCCGCCGACGGCACGCCGATCGAGTACTTCGTGGCCCATCACCGCGGTGACCGCTCGCGCTTCGAGTTCCAGCTGCAGCAGGAGCAGTCGCAGGCGTCGCTGCTGCACGTCGACGGCGACGGCAGCACGTCACGCGCCGGCACCGTGAGCTGACGTCGGCGGCCTCGGCTAGCCTTCTCGCAGGGGGTGCGGAGTGCGCTCCGTCTCGGGGGAGGTCGTCTGATGACGAACGAGCAGGATGCCGGATCGCCACCGGAGCACGTCGTACCACCGGAGGCGGTGCGCCCGCCCGAGCCGGCCGATGCTCCGATGGGCGGTATCGCCCCGAACGACTCGCCCGGTTGGGCCACGACGCCGCTCGCGCCGCCCCTGGGCGCGCCCGGGGCTCCTCAGGCTCCCTGGCCCGGCGCGACTCCGCCGCCGCCACCCGGGTACCCGCAGCCCGGCTACAACCCGACCGCATACCCGCAGCCCGGGTACACCCAGCCCGCATACCCGTCGTCGGGTGGTCAGCCGCCGCTCTACGACCAGGGCGCATACCCGCTGTCGAGCGTGGCACCGCCGCCCGCGCGGTCGGGTTCGCGCAGCACCGCTGTGCTGCTCAGCGTCATCGGCGCTGTCGTCGCGCTCGGCATCGTCGCGATCGCCGTCTTCATCGGCCTGCTGGCCGGGGGATCCCAGGCATCACCGTCGCCCGTCGCACCCCCGAGCGGCATCGCGGAAGACCCGTATGACCAGCCTTCCGAGGCCCCGTCCGATCCTCCGTCCGAGGACCCCTCAGACGGCAGCGGTGATCCCGACGCCGCGGCAGGCGCCGAGATCGCCGACGCGCTCCAGGCGAAGATCGACGAATACAAGCGCCTGCGCGACAGCGGCGCGCTCTGGCAGAGCATCCCCGACACCGAGTTCAATCGCACGGCCGTCTCGGCCTTCCTCTACTTCCTCACCGACATGAAGGTCGCGACCATCTGGGGCGTCGACGAGGCGCAGGCGCAGGAGTACGACGAGCGCATGGCGATGCTCGAGGAGCGTCTTCTGGCGCAGCAGCCTCTCGGCGACGACATCAACATCACGCTGGAAGAGAAGATCTTCACCTACGACGGCGAGACGGGCGAGGGCGGCTACACCGCCAGATAGCGGGGCGTTACGCTCGAATCATGAGCGACTGGACCAGCACCGCGATCGCCCTGCTGGAAGCCGACGCCAACCGCAGTGCCGACACCCACCTGCACCTCTTCCCCCTGCCGCCCGAGTGGGGCATCGACCTCTATCTGAAAGACGAGTCGGTGCATCCGACCGGGTCGCTCAAGCACCGCCTGGCGCGCTCGCTGATCCTGTACGGACTCGTCAACGGCCGCATCACCGAGGACTCGACTCTCGTGGAGTCCTCGAGCGGATCGACCGCCGTCTCCGAGGCGTACTTCGCGCGGATGCTGGGGCTGCCGTTCGTCACCGTCGTGCCGCGCTCGACGAGCCAGGAGAAGATCGACCTCATCGAGTTCTACGGCGGACGCTGTCATTTCGTCGACCGCGCCGAGGACATGTCCCCCGAGGCGCAGCGCCTGGCGTCGGAGTGCCACGGTCACTACCTCGATCAGTTCACCTTCGCCGAGCGGGCCACTGACTGGCGAGGCAACAACAACATCGCCGAGAGCGTGTTCAGCCAGCTGTCGCAGGAGCGGCATCCGATCCCCCGGTGGATCGTCGTCGGCGCGGGCACCGGCGGCACGAGCGCCACCTTCGGCCGCTATGTGAGGTACCGCCGCCACGAGACGCAGATCGCGGTCGTCGACCCCGAGGGTTCGGCGTTCTATGACGGGTGGGCGGGCACCGTCGATCCGCCCGCGGGGCGCCCCAGCCGCATCGAGGGCATCGGCCGTCCGCGCGTCGAGGCCTCGTTCGTGGCCACCGTGATCGACGAGATGATCCGCGTTCCCGACGCCGGGTCGATCGCCGCGATCCGCATGCTGCGCGAGCGCACCCTGCACTGGGCAGGCGGCTCGACCGGCACGAATCTGTACGGCGCCTTCCAGCTGATCGCGCGCATGCGCGCGGCGGGAGAGACGGGCAGCATCGTCACGCTCATCTGCGACAGCGGCATCCGATACGCCGGCACCTACTTCAACGACGAGTGGGTCGCTGGGCAGGGCTGGGATCTCGCCCCGCATCGTGACCGCCTCGATCACTTCCTCGAGACCGGCGACTGGGTCGGCTGAGCCGCGCCACCTTCTGCCCGCAGACCGGGGCACCGGAGCGCTCCGCTTCATATCGGAATACAGGTTTCGAGCAGTTAGCTTCGGTAGTGCCGAGCGAATCTTCGCGGCGGCCCGCTGCCGATCCGTGCAGACGCGCGATCAACGACATGAACCCGGGGGCGCCCGTGCCGTTTTTCGACTCTGCCGCGACGGCATCGACCGAGACCGAGACCCCGGTGAGCGATGAGTGACGCTCGAGTCCGCCGCCCGGCGAGAACGCTGCTCGAGGGTGCGCCATGGAGAGCGATCCTGCGATTCATCGTCCCCATCTGGATCGGCAACGTCATCCAGCAGTCGTATTACACGATCGATTCGCTGATCCTCGGCCGGTTCGTCGGCGAAGACGGACTCGCCGCGGTCGGTTCGTCCTTCGGTCTCGTGTCGCTGCTGTTCGGCACGGTCTTCGCCTTCACGGCCGGGGTCGCCATCCGGCTGGCTCAGGCTCACGGCGCAGGAGACCACAACGCAGTGGCACGCAGCTTCTGGACCGGCACTCTCATCGCGACGACGGTCGGCGGGGTGGCGGGTGCCCTGCTCGCCCTGACAGCGCCTGTCGCGATGACTCTCATCGGCGTTCCGCACGAGATCCGCTCGGACGCCACCACGTTCTACCTCGTGTTCTGCCTCGGTCTGCCCTTGACCGCGTTCGCCAACTTCTGCACGCACTCGATCCGAGGTCTCGGCGACAGCATCCGCCCCACGATCATCATGCTCGTCAGCGGAGTGGTGAATGCCGCCGTCGCACTGTGGCTCGTCGCTGCGGCGCAGATGGGCGTGCTCGGAGCCGCACTCGCCACGCAGAGCGCCGGTCTCTGCACCGCTGCACTGAGCCTCGTCGTTCTGCTCCGAGCTCACCGGAATCTGCATACGCGCTCGTGGCCTGCGCTGGCCGGAGGAGGTCCCCAGGCACGACAGGGCGCAGCCATGGCTTTCCAGTCCGCGGGCATCGGAGTCGGCAACGTGCTGCTCCAAGCGGCAGCGAATTCCCTCGGGGCCGCCAGCATCGCAGGCGTGTCGATCGGGATGCGCGTGGAGGGCTTCGCACTGGCCCCACTCGCGGCATTCGGCATCTGCATGGTGGTGTACTGCGCGCAGAATGCGGGAGCGGCGAATCTGCAACGCGTGCGCCACGGCGTCAGGCAGGCGAGTGCCCTCTGCGTGCTGCTCGCGATCGCTGAGAGCGCGCTCGTCATCGCGTGGGCCGGTGAGATCGCCACAGCCTTCCTGGGCGACACGGATGCGACGGTCGTCGATGCGGCGACGACCTACATCCGGGTGTCTGCACTGTTCTACCCGGTGGTGGCGCTCGTCTTCCTGCTGCGCGCGTCTCTGCAGGGCGTCTCGATCACTCGCCCGGCGGTGCTGTCCGGGCTCGGCGAGCTCGTGGCGAAGTCTGCGTGCGCGGCCATCACGGTCGCCGGAGGCGGGGTGTTCGCCATCGCGATCAGCAGCCCGGCATCGTGGGTCGTGGCGGTGATCCCCCTGCTGCTCGCGTGGTTCGCGTGGCGGCGGCATTCGCTGCGCACCGACCGACCCCCGGCTACGCTGGCCGCATGACTACTCTCATCCTCACTGTCGCGGGTGCCGATCGTCCGGGTCTCGTCGCGGCGGTCGCCGATGTCGTCGATTCACACGGCGGCAACTGGGAGAACAGCTCGCTCGCCGAACTCGCCGGCACGTTCGCGGGCGTGATCGAGGTCTCGGTCGCTCCTGAGCATTCGGACGGGCTTCAAGCCGCGCTCCGCGAGCTCCAGGGCCAGGGTCTGCTGACGCTGGCGGTGCTCACCGGCGCGCCCGCTGCGGATGCCGAGGCGCAGGTGCTCGAGATCAGCGTGCTCGGCAACGACCGATCCGGCATCGTCCGTGAGGTGTCGAACGTGCTGAACGCGCACGAACTCAGCATCGAAGAGCTCGCGACCGAGACGAGGGACGCCGCGATGGCCGGCGGCCGCCTGTTCGAGGCATCCGTGATCGCCCGGGTCCCCGCATCCGTCGACCTCGACGCGCTGCGCCGCGACCTCGAGCGCATCGCCACCGAGATCCAGGTCGACATCACCCTCGCCTGACGCGTCGGAGCGCCCTCAGCTCCGGTCGCACTTCGTGCCGCCACCCTCCGTTCCGGTCGCACTTCGTGACGCCGAGAACCAGGCGAAGCGGCACCAACTGCGACGGGAACGTCCGCGGGCGCACAACGCCGCAGGCGCGAACCTCACGGAGACGTCGACGGGACAGACGACCCCTCGGCTCGCATGTCCGTATCCGTGTACCGGCGCACCCAGTACTCGGTCTGAGCCACATGAGCGGACGCCGCAGCCGATGCAGCCACGGGATCGGCCGCCGCGAGTCCGCGAAGGATCGCCCGGTGCCCGGCATCCGAGTGCAGCTTGAGTTCGGCGGCGTCGCCGGCATCCGGGATCCGATACGCCCGGGAGCGCGAGCGCAGCACGTCGATCAGGCTCGTGAGGGCGTCGTTGCCGGCCACCTCCGAGATCGTCATGTGGAACGCGTGGTCGAGGCGGGAATGCAGCTCGAAGTCGTCGCTGGCTTCGATCTCGTCGAGCACCCCGCTGAGCTCCTCGATCGTCGCGGCATCGATCCGGGCGGCGGCGAGCGCAGCCGCGTGCGGTTCGAGCACTCGACGCAGCTCGGTCAGTTCCAGCACTCCGGCCATGGGCAGCAGTCCGACCGTGAGCGAGAGACTGCCGATCAGGTCGGCGGCGCGGAGCTCGCTCACATAGCTGCCCGAGCCATGGCGGGTCTCGAGCACACCGAGTGCGGCCAGCATCCGGATGCCCTCGCGCAGCGATCCTCGTGAGACGCCCAGCGTCTCGCACAGTTCGCCCTCGCTGGGCAGCCGGTCGCCGGGCTTCAGCTCGCCGTCGGCGATCAGCGTCCGCAGCCCGTGCAGAGCCGTGTCCAAAGCGCTCATCGTCATCCTCCTGACACCGCCCCGCCCTGTCGAGAAGTCTGTCGGACACAGACCCTTCGTCAAATTCGTATGACAACTATGTTTCATCCTCGTCTTTTCGTAGCCATTTCCCAAGCCGTGTGGCAAAGTTGTGCAACAACTCCCCCACTGCACCGACGAGGACCGATGCCCGCACCACTCTTTCCCGCACCGCTCACGCTGAACTCCGGCATTCGAGCCCGTGATGCGTGGCCGCTCGATCCCGACGTCATCCATCTGAACCACGGCTCGTTCGGCGCGGTGCCTACGGCCGTCGTCGCGCAGCAGGACGCCCTGCGGCGCCGCGCCGACCTCAGCCCGGTCGAGTGGTTCCCCCGCATCGCCGAGCGGGTGCGCGACGCCCGCGAGCACACCGCCCCGTTCGTGGGTGCCCACGCCGAAGACAGCGTCTTCGTCCCCAACGCCTCAGCGGCCGCGACGGTCGTCTACAACTCGCTGCAGCTCGACGGCGGCGATGAGATCCTCGTCACCGACCAGGGCTACGGCGCGATCACGATGGGCGCACAGCGCCTGGCCCGCCGCTTCGGAGCATCCGTCCGCGCTGTCGAGCTGCCGCTGCTCGCCTCCGACGACGAGGTCGTGCAGCGCTTCGCCGACGCGCTGTCCCCCGCGACGCGCCTGATCGTGGTCGACCAGATCACCTCGCCCACCGCGCGGATGCTGCCGACCCGCCGCATCGCCGAGCTCGCCGCCGAGCGCGGCATCCGCACCCTGGTCGACGGCGCGCACGCTCCGGGACTCGTCGCCGATGCCGCCGCGGTCGCCGGCGGCGACTGGTGGTTCGGCAACCTGCACAAGTGGCCCTGCGCCCCCCGCGGTTCGGCGCTGCTCGTCACGACCGCTCCCGACCGCGACGAGCTCTGGCCGCTGATCGACTCGTGGGCCGCGAACGAGACCTACCCCGAGCGCTTCGACACCCAGGGCACGATCGACGCGACGACCTATCTCGCCACCCCGGCATCGATCGAGTTCATCGAGGCCGAGTTCGGCTGGCACAACGCCCGCCAGGCGATGGCGCAGATGGCGGATGCCGGTGCCGAGATCATCGCCGAGGGCTTCCGCCCGTTCGCCGACGTCGACCCTCTGACTCCCCTGCCGTCCCCCGTGCCGTCGATGCGCCTCGTGCGCCTGCCGCTCGGACTCGGATCGACCCGTGAAGAGGCCGACGCGCTGCGCATGGACCTGCTCGACGAGACCGGTGTCGAGACCGCGTTCACGAGCTTCCGCGGCATCGGGTACTTCCGCCTCTCGGCGCACCTCTACACCGAGGCGTCCGACTTCGAGGCCTTCGTCGAGCGCTGCATCCCGCAGATCCTCCGCCGGGCCGGCATCCGCACCGCCGACTCGATCATCGTCTCCTGACCCGACTCACCACACCACCCACCACCCGAACCACCACCCGACCCACCACATCACCAACTGAGAGGCACCTCGTGAAGAAGAACCGAATCTTGACGACCGCCGCGGGAATCGGCACCGTCGCCGCACTCGCGCTCACCGGCTGTTCCGCAGGCGGCGGCGATTCCGCCGACGGCACCGTCACCCTGCAGATGGTCGAGAGCCTGACCAACCCTGCGCGCACCGATCTGATCCGCGGCCTGCTCGACGAGTTCGAGAAGCAGAACCCCGACATCAAGGTCACGCTCGTCTCGCCCCCGACCGAGCAGGCCGACGCGAAGATCCAGCAGATGCTGCAGTCGGGCAAGGGCGTCGACGTGCTCGAGGTCCGCGACATCACCGTCGGCCCGTTCGCGAACAACGGCTGGCTGCACGACATCTCGGCCGACCTCGAGGACTGGGACGGCTGGGACGCCCTGACCGACAACGCGCAGTCGGCCTCCGTGGCCGCCGACGGCAAGAGCTACTTCGTGCCCTACGGCTTCTATGGCCTGTCGCTGTTCTACCGCACCGACCTCGTCGAGGAAGCCGGCTTCGACGGACCGCCGCACAGCTGGAAGGACCTGCTCGAGCAGGCCAGCGCGATCCAGGACCCGTCGAACAACATCTACGGCTACGCCTTCCGCGGTGGCGCCAACGCCAACAGCAACGTCGTCGCGGCGATCGAGGCCTACACGATCGACGGCCTCGACGTCGACGACGCATTCCTGATGGAAGACGGATCGACGATCTTCGCCGCTCCCGAGGCGCAGGAGGCCGTCGACGACTACTTCGACCTCTTCAAGGAGGCATCCCCGCCTTCCGCCGTGTCGTGGGGCTACCCCGAGATGGTCGCCGGCTTCACCAACGGCACCACGGCGTTCCTGCTGCAGGACCCCGAGGTCATCGCGACCGTGCAGGACTCCTCGCTGACCGAGGATCAGTGGGACACCGCCCCGCTGCTCGTCGGCCCCTCGGGCAAGGCGGCTCAGCCGCTCGCCGTCGCCGGCTGGGGTGTCGCGGAGAACAGCGAGCACCAGGATGCCGCGGTCAAGCTCGTCGAGTTCCTCTCGTCGGCCGAGCCCGCCACCGAATTCGCCCAGGCCAACAGCCTCGTGCCGATCATCTCGGAGGCCGCGGACGACGAGTTCTACTCGACCGGCCCGTGGACGAGCTACGTCACCATGACCGAAGACCCCGAGACCTACGTCAACGTGCGTCAGCCGCGTGGGGTCAGCTGGTGGACCGAGTGGATCCAGAAGTCCGACCAGGACGTGCAGAACGTACTCCTGGGCAACATGAGCACCGCCGAGCTGCTCGAGTCGTGGGACACCTTCTGGACCGAGAAGTACGCCGCGGAAAAGGGCTGATCCTTGTCCCGGACCACTCTCGAAGGGGGCTCCGTCGGCACCGCCGGCGGGGCCTCCCCGGCATCCCGCCGGCGCCGCCCCTTCCGTGGCCGCCACGCGCTGACGCTGCTGGCCTTCATGGCCCCGGCGATCGTGTTCGTGTGCTGGTTCACCTACTGGCCGATGCTGCAGGGCGCGCGCATGGCCTTCCATGACTGGAACCTGTGGGACCTCACGTCGACCCCCTGGGTGGGCTTCGACAACTTCGTCACGGTCTTCCAGGACCCGGCCTTCCCGATCGTCGCCTGGAACTCCGTCCTGTGGGTCGTCGGCTCGCTCGTCCCCCAGCTCGTGATCGGATTCCTGATCGCGCTCGCGCTGCGCAAGCGGTTCCGCTTCCGCGGGGTCTACCAGGCGCTGGTGTTCTTCCCCTGGGCCGTGTCGGGCTTCCTGATCGGCATGCTTTTCCGCTGGATGTTCAACGCCGAGTTCGGCGTAGTGAACGACCTGCTCATGAAGGCGGGCCTGATCGACGCCCCGCTGCCCTGGCTGGCGGACCCGAAGCTCGCGATGTTCGCGGTCATCGTGGCCAACATCTGGTACGGAGTGACGTTCTTCGCGATCATGATCCTCGCGGCGCTGCAGTCGGTGCCCGATGAGATGCTCGAGGCGGCGAGCCTCGACGGCGCCGGCAAGGTGCGTCAGCTGTTCTCGATCATCATCCCGTACATCTCGATGACCCTGCTGCTGACGATCCTGCTGCGGGTCATCTGGATCTTCAACTTCCCCGACATCATCTACGCGATGACCAACGGCGGGCCGGCGAACCAGACCCACATCATCACGACGTGGATGATCAACTACACACAGCAGGGCAACTACGGCATCGCGAGCGCCATCGGACTCATCGTCGTCGCGTTCCTGTTCGTGTTCTGCGCGTTCTACCTGATGGCGATGCGGAGGGTCCAGCGATGACCATCACCGGAACCACGGTCACCGAGACCCGGCGGCTCACCGTCCCCGACATCGCGAAGGCACCGCGACCGGCGCGCAAGATCTCGGTCGGCGGCGTCATCCGCGTCGTCGGTCTCGCCCTCTGGCTCGTCATCACGCTGTTCCCGCTGTACTGGATCGCACTGACGTCCTTCAAGTCGCCCGGCACGATCAACTCGTTCCCGATCGAGTACTGGCCCAGCGAGCCGTCTTTCGTCAACTACGTCAGCCTGTTCCAGCAGAGCTCGTTCGGAGTCTTCCTCGCGAACTCGGCGATCGTGGCGACGGTCGCCGGTGCGGTGGCGACGCTGATCGCCCTGCTCAGCGCCTATGTGATCGCCCGCTTCGAGTTCCGCGGCAAGGGGACGGTGCTGGTCGCGTTCCTGCTCACGCAGATGATCCCCGCCTTCATCGCGCTCGGTCCGCTGTACTCGATGATGACCGACCTCGGGCTCGTCGACACCAAGCCGGGCCTGATCCTCGTCTACATCGCGATCTGCATCCCGTTCTCGACCGTGATGCTGCGAGGCTTCTTCGAGAACGTCCCCGATGCGCTCGAAGAGGCCGCGATGATCGACGGATGCTCGCGCTTCGGCGCCCTGTTCCGGGTGCTGGTCCCGGTAATGACCCCGGGCATCATCGCGGCGTTCATCTTCAACTTCGTCAACTGCTGGAACGAGCTGTTCCTGTCGGTGGTGCTGATGAACACCGACGAGAACCGCACCGTGCCCTCGGCGCTGAACGGCTTCATCTCGACGTTCAACATCGACTGGGGCTCGATGAGCGCCGCAGCCGTGCTGACCATCCTGCCGACCATGGTGATGTTCGCACTCGCGAGCCGCTGGATCGTGCAGGGCCTCACCGCGGGCGCCGTCAAGGAATAGCCGTTCGAATCGCGCACTTTGCAGATTCTGGGCCGCGATTTCTGCAAAGTAAGCGATT
>NZ_JBFBGY010000005.1:96644-460146 GCF_040684875.1 Microbacterium sp. NPDC089320 | reverse complement strand
TGGTGTTCTTTACGTATCTGGCGCTAACCGGGCCCGGGCGTGGTGCTTTTCGTGGCCCGGGGGGTGCCGGGGCGATCCCCCCGCGGGGCGCCGGGGGGGGGGGGGGCGGCCGGGGGCCCCCCCCGCGAGGTTCGAGGATTCTTTGGTCTGGCTCATGGGAATACCCGAACCTCTCCGTGTGTCGGTGTCAGCGGTCCGCGGGCCTCAGCCCGCGTCGACCTGTGCCTGGATCTCGGTCAGGACATCCTGCGCGGGCTTCGTCTGCAGCTGACCGAACAGCGACTTGAAGGCGCCGTCGGTGGCCGACCACTTCGGGTTCGTCGACGGGTAGAACTGCGCGTCGGGGAGGACCTCGAGGAACGGCGCGAGCGCCTCCTCGCCGGCGAGCTGCTCGGCACCGGACTTGGTGACGGGCAGGAAGCCCTCGGTCTGCACCCACGGCACGTACACGTCGGCCGAGTAGTAGTAGTCGAAGAACTTGGTGATCGCCTCCTGCTTGTCACCGTCGTTCTGGAACGCCATCAGCTGGTCCATGACGCCGAGCGTGAACGGCGAGCCGTCCTTCGTCGGGATCGGGACGATCGAGTAGTCGAGCTCGGGGTTGCCCTCTTCGATCTGGCCGACCGTCGGCGGCAGGCCGACCTGCATGCCGATCTTGCCCTGGATGAAGATGTCCATCAGGGGCGAACGCTGGGTCGAGCCCGGGTCTGCCTGAGTGGCGCCCGCGTCGATCATCTTCTTGATCTGCTCGGCACCGACGAGGTTCTCGGGGGTGTCGATCGTGATCTCGGATGCGTCGCCGAACGAGCCGCCGCCGCCCCACAGCCAGACGGCCGCCTCGGCCTGAGCCTCTTCAGAGCCGAGGGGCATGCCGTAACCGGCCACGCCTCCGCCGAGCGCCGACACCTTGGTCGCCGCGTCGAGCAGCTCGTCCCAGGTCGTCGGAGCCTCGACGCCGGCCTGCTCGAGCAGCGTGTTGTTGACGAACAGCGCGCGGGCCGATGCGATCAGCGGCAGAGCGTAGGCCGTGCCGTCGACCTCGGCGTTCGCGAGGAACGCGTCCTGGAAGTCGGAGTAGGTCTCCTCCGAGACGACATCCTCGACCGGGTAGAGCAGCTCGTCGCCGACGAATCCGGCGAACGGACCGCCGTTGTAGATGTCGGGAGCCTCGCCGGCCTGGATCTTGGTCGAGACGACCTTCTCGAGGTTGTCCCACGACTGCACCTCGAGGTCGACCGTGATGTCGGGGTTCTCCTTCTCGAACCCGTCGATCACGTCTTCCCACAGACCCTTGGTGGCGTCGGAGTAGCTGGGGACGAGGAGGTTGAGCGTCGTCTCGCCCTCGGCGTCTCCGCCGCCTCCTGTCGAGCCGCCGAACCCGCACGAAGCGAGCGTGAGCGTGGCGGTGGCCGCAAGAGCGACAGCACCGAATCGCAGTGACTTCTTCATGTGTATTGCATTCCTCACTGTGTAGGTGGTGCACAGTCGCACGCACAACTCACGCGACGGTGCGTGTGATCGTCTCCCCTGTTGGCGGGACGATCGGTTCAAGCCGGGTCGGCTCGAGGAACCCTCCGTGGACCGGATCTGCGGAGGGGCGGTGGAACTTGTTCGATTATTTGTCAGGAGAATAAACAAATCAAGAGGAACCTTGCAGGATTTCCTGGTATCGAAATACTATGATCGAATCAGCACTTAAACGATCACAAACTTGCAACATCTGGTCCGGAGGGCCCGTCATGACCGAACTTCTGCCCGGCGCACACATGCGCGAAGAACTGAACTCGCAGCCCGAGACCTGGGCTCGCGCGGCCGATCTCCGCGACGCGCAGGCGCTGCTGCCGGCATCCGGAGCCCGCATCGCGGTCGTCGGCTGCGGCACCTCGTGGTTCATGGCACAGTCCTATGCGTTCCTCCGCGAGACGGCAGGGCAGGGCGAGACCGACGCGTTCGCGGCATCCGAGTCGTTCGTCGATCGCGGCTACGACGCCGTCGTCGCGCTGACGCGTTCGGGCACGACGACCGAGGTGCTCGAGCTCGTCGACCGCATCAAGGGCCGCGTCCCCACGATCGGCGTGATCGGCGACGAGACCTCGCCGCTCGTCTCGCTCGTCGACGACGCCGTGCTGCTGCCCTTCGCCGACGAGAAGTCGGTCGTGCAGACCCGCTTCGCGACCACGGCTCTGGCTCTCTTCCGCGCCTCGCTGGGCGAGGACCTCACCGGCGCCATCGACGACGCCGCCGCTGTGCTCGCCGCCGACTATGACGACGAGCTGCGCGACGCCGAGCAGTACTCGTTCCTCGGTCGCGGCTGGACCGTGGGCCTGGCGCACGAGGCGGCGCTGAAGATGCGCGAGTCGTCGCAGTCGTGGACCGAGTCCTACCCGTCGATGGAGTACCGCCACGGACCGATCGCGATCGCCGCCCCCGGCCGGGTCACCTGGCAGTTCGGCGAGGCGCCCGAGGGCCTGGCCGCACAGGTCGAGGCCACCGGAGCCCGATTCGTGCAGCATCCGGTCGACCCGCTCGCCGATCTCGTGCGCCTGCACCGCGTCGCCCTCGACCGGGCGGTCGCCCGTGGGCTCGACCCCGACCAGCCGCGCAACCTCACGCGGTCCGTCATCCTGGATGCATGACCCCACCCACCAGCGGAGCGATCGATGACCAGCACTGAGGATGCCGCGAGCGTCGCCGACGTCGTGAGCGACGCGTCGGGCGAGCGGCTCGCCGCCGCACGCTCGCTCGGTGGCGGCGCACCGGTGCTGGCGTTCGACGTGGGCGGCACCGACATCAAGTCGGCGCTGTTCGACGCCGACGGTACGGCGCTCGGACTCCGGCGCACGCCGACCCCCCTGGTCGACGGCGACCGCACCGAGGTGCTGATCGAGCGCCTGGGCGTGCTGGCCGCCGAGCTGCGGGCCGATCACCCCGACATCGCGCCGCAGGCGGCAGGACTCGTGGTGCCGGGGATCGTCGACGCGGAGGCCGGCCTCGGCGTGTTCGCGAGCAACCTCGGCTGGCGGAACTCGCCGCTGCGCGATCTCGCGTCGGAGAAGCTCGGTCTCCCTGTCGCCTTCGATCACGACGTGCGAGCGGCCAGCTGGGCCGAGCACCGCCTCGGGGGAGCCCGCGCCTACTCGAACTCCGTCGTGCTCGTCATCGGCACCGGCATCGCGGGCGCCCTCCTCGTGGGCGGAGAGCCCTATACGGCCGAGGGCTATGCGGGAGAGATCGGTCATTCCCCGATCGCCGACGGGCCGGTGTGCGCGTGCGGCGCGCGCGGATGCCTCGAGGTCGTCGCCTCTGCGGGGGCCATCGCCCGTCGCTACCGCGAGGCGACCGGCATCAGCCCCGACGGGGCGAAGGATGTGATCGCCCGCGCCGCGGCCGGCGACAGCATCGCCTCCGAGATCTGGAACTCGGCGCTCGACGCCCTCGCGCTCTCACTCGCCCAGCTCACCGCTGTCGTCGCCCCCGAGGCGATCGTCATCGGCGGCGGACTCTCGCGTGCCGGCGGAGCACTCTTCGACGAGCTGCGCTCGCGACTGGCCGAGCGCTTGAGCTTCCACCGCATCCCCGAACTCGTGCCCGCCGAGCTGTCGGGCAATGCCGGCATCCTGGGCGCGGCGCTGCGGGCGAGGGAGCTGGCATGATCCTCACCGTCACCCCGAACCCCGCGCTCGACCTCACCTGGCACGTCGAGCGGCTGACTCTCGGCGACACGCACCGCGCGGATGCCGGAGCCGTGCGCGCCGGCGGCAAAGGCCTCAACGTCGCCAGGGTCGCTCACGCGCACGGCGCCCCGGTGCTGGCCGTGTCCACAGCCGGCGGCCGCAGCGGGGTCGAGCTCGCCGCAGAGCTCGGCGCCAGCGGAGTGCCCCACCGGTTGGTCCCGGTGGTCGGGGCGACACGGCAGAGCGTCGCTCTGGTCGACGAGGCCCTCGGCGACACCACGATCGTGAACGAGCGGGGCGTGAATCCCTCGGATGCCGAGTGGGCCGCGCTGCTCGGCGAGGTCGTCGACGCACTTCCCGCTGCCCGGGTGCTCGTGATCTCGGGCAGCCTGCCGCCCGGGGCGCCGGAGACGCTGCTGCCGCTGCTGATCGGCACCGCGCGGGATGCCGGTGTGCCCGTGATCGTCGACACCTCGGGGCCAGCCCTGCTGCATGCGGCGGATGCCGGCGCGTCGGTGCTCAAGCCCAATGCGGCCGAGCTCATCGAGGCGACCGGCATCAGCGACCCGGTCGACGGCGCACGGTCGCTGATCGAGCGGGGCGTCGACCTCGTGCTGCTGTCGCTCGGCGCCGAGGGCATGCTCGCCGTCACGGCCTCCGAGATGCTGCATGCACGCCTCGATGCCCCGCTGGCAGGAAACCCGACCGGTGCGGGCGATGCCGGGGTGGCCGCGTGCGCGGTGCTCTATGCCGACGGCATCCGTGATCCCGCCGCGATTCTGCGGCGCGCCACCGCATGGTCCGCCGCTGCCGTGCTCATGCCGCTCGCCGGCGAGATCTCCGACGACTGGTCGGCTCTCGAGGAGCGCCTCGTCGTCACCCCCTACGACCCCACCGTTCGAGAGGACCCCTCGTGACCCTGGTCTCCGCCCGAGAACTCGTGACGGATGCCGCTGCGCGCGGCACCGGCATCGGCGCGTTCAACGTGATCCACCTCGAGACCGCCGAGGGGCTCGTGCGCGCCTCGGCTGACGCCGGGCTGCCCGTGATCCTGCAGATCTCGCAGAACTGTGCCGACTACCACGGAGGGCTCGAGCCGATCGCGCTCGCGACGCTCGCTGTCGCCCGGCGCGCGCAGACGCCGGTCGCGGTGCACCTCGATCACGCCGAGCGCCCCGAGCTCGTCGATGAGGCCATCGCCTTGGGCTTCGGCTCGGTCATGTTCGACGGCGGTGCGCTGCCCTACGACGAGAACGTTGCGCTGACCGCCGCCGTCGCCGAGCGCGCGCACGCGGCCGGCGTCTACGTTGAGGGCGAGCTGGGCGAGGTCGGTGGCAAGGACGGCGCCCACGCGCCGGGCGTCCGCACCGACCCCGACGAGGCGCGGGCTTTCGTCGCGGCGACCAGGGTCGACGCGCTCGCCGTCGCGGTGGGGTCGTCGCACGCGATGACCGACCGCACGGCATCCCTCGATCTCGAGCTGATCGCGCGGCTGCGAGACGCCCTCGACGTGCCGCTGGTGCTGCACGGATCGTCCGGCGTCGCGGATGCCGTGATCGCCGACGCGGTGCGCGCGGGGATGACCAAGATCAATGTCTCGACGCACCTCAACGGGTTCTTCACCCGGGCGATCCGTTCCACTCTCGGCGCCGATGACAGGCTGGTGGACTCGCGCAAGTACCTCGCCCCCGCGCGCGAGGCCCTGGCCGGAGAGGCCGCCCGGATGCTGCGCCTCTTCGCCCTCGAGAGCGCCGCGGTCGCGGGGTGACCTCGGCATCCGGCCTGGTGGCCCCGGCATCGGGCTTGGTGGCCTCGGCATCGGGTCTGGTGGCCTCGGCATCGGGTCTGGTGGCCTCGGCATCCGGTCTTCGGTCCCGGTCTGTCTGCACCGCGTCGCAGATTCGCGTCGAGGTCGCGCGGATTCCGGGAATGCCTGCGACCTCGACGCGAATCGACAACGCGGTGCGAATCAGCGACGCGACGCGGATGCACGACACGACCCGGATGCCGGGAGAGTCGGCAAGCCGGGCAGGATGGTGACATGAAGCGCGCCGCCCGTCTGAACGCGATCCTCGACCTGCTGGCCGCTGACGGCGAGGTGAACGTCGATGAGCTCGTCGAGCGCTTCGGGGCCTCGGCCGCCACCACGCGCCGGGATCTCGACTCGCTCGCCGAGCAGCGTCTGCTCACCCGCACCCACGGCGGGGCGGTCGCCCACTCGGTCGCCTACGAGCTGCCGATCCGCTACAAGAGCCACCAGCGCTCGCAGCAGAAGGAGACCATCGCCCAGACCGCCGCCGCCCTCGTCGCGCCGGGCATGGTCGTCGGTCTCTCCGGGGGGACGACGACCACCGCGATCGCCGCAGCGCTCGCCGCCCGAGACGACCTCGCGGCGGGGCCGGGCATCACGGTCGTCACCAACGCCGTGAACATCGCCGCTCAGCTCGCGACCCGACCCGACATCAAGGTCGTCGTGACCGGCGGGGTGATCCACTCGCGCAGCTACGAGCTGGTGGGTCCTTTCGTCGAGCAGCTGCTGCGCGGAGTGCGGCTGGACATCGCCTTCATCGGGGTCAACGGCATGGATGCCGCGGCGGGCGCCACCACGCAGGACGAACGGGAGGCGGCGGTCAACCGCATGATGGCTGAGCGCGCGCGCCGAGCCGTGGTCGTCACCGACAGCAGCAAGATCGGCACGGTGGCGTTCGCGGCCGTCGGCGGTCCGGAGCTGTTCCCCGTTCTCCTGACCGACGACGGCGCGGATGCCGCATCCCTCGCCGCCTTCCGCGATGCCGGCTACGAGGTCCTGACCGCCTGACCCGGCCCGCCCCGCCCCACTCTTTCGAATCGCGCACTTTGCAGATGCGAGCGGCCGAAAACTGCAAAGTGCGCGATTCGAAAGCACCGCGGGCTCCTGGTGGGGATGCCGCGACCCCTCTCGCGACATCCCCGGAGCAGATGGTGTCCTGTCGTTCCCTCACACTCCCCAGTGCACGAGGGTTTCCCCAGTTCGACTGCGCCTCCCTCGCGCTTCGTCTCCGAAGCCCTTTCGCTGGCACCTTCTGGAGATAAGGAGCGGGTCGCCGATGTTCTGATACATCGACTGGAGAAAAGTTTCAGAGGCCGCTTCCGTGGCACTGGAAGGGCGCACTGAGGCCGGTGGAGTCGGATGCCGCCGCCAGAGCGACCGCGGGTCGGGCGCCGGCCGCCAGCTCGGTGTGCACGGCCCCGAGCAACTCGCAGGCGACGTCGTCGGCCACCACAACCGGGGCGGCGATCACGCAACCGGTGCCGGCATGCAGCCAGACCCGCGTCATGCCCAGTGCCTCTTCGCCCCAGCGCACCGACGAGCGGCCCAGCTCGCACGCCGAGAGCACCACGGTCTCGGGCGCGCGCGAGATCAGATCGACGTCGTAACCGAACAGGGTGCCGTCGACCAGCTCGAACCCCGAGAACAGCGGGTTGTCGACCGCGTGACGACCGTGGGCGGCGATGTGCAGCACGTCGACCTGCTCGGCCAGCTCGGTGACGGCGGAGACCTTCGCGCGACCTCCGGTCAGCATCCGCGCGTCGCCCCATGCCTCGGCAGCCCGTCGCACCTCTTCCTCGGCCCGAGCGACACGGGGACCGGTCGCGAAACCCGCCGACGACGCACTCCTCGGCGCCGGACGGGAGCCTGTGTCGCCGAGCAGGCGCGACACCGAGGTCGCGATCGTGAACGGCGTTCCGCGCATTCCGGGAAGCATCGCCCAGGGGATGCCGCCCAGGATGCCGGGCACGGTGAGCGCGAGTCGGGCCGCCCCGCCCGTTGCAGCGCGTGCCGGTGCGAGGAGGGCCTCGTCGAGCCGGCGAAGCCTCTCGTCGAGTGACCGCTGCACGACGGGGGCCATCAGGCCACCCCGGGTGAGGGCTGCCACGTCGAGATCGGCGCGGAGTCCGTCGAGTGTGGCCTCGATGCGCGGCAGCGACAGCTCGACGATCGACGAGTCGGATGCCGTCACGACCACGCACAGCAGCTCGTCGCGGGTGAACACGTAGGCGAGGATCGCCGTGTCGTCGTCGAGCCGACGTCGGGTCTCGGACAGGCCCAATCGCTCGCGGCTGCCCCGGACTCCGGTCGACGACCACTGCCGATCGCGCACCCGATCGCGCAGCTCGCGCACCCGGGTGTCGGTCGTCCAGTCCGATCCCGCGAGGTCGGCGCGCAGCATCCGCAGCTCTGCCAGGTCGGCCGACAGCTCGGCGTCGTGGGGCGGGCGCACGGGAGCCACCTGCTGGCTCAGGTGCCTGGCGCGCTCGGACCACTCGAACAGCACCTCGGGATCGCGCGACCGCGCAGCCGCGCCGAGCCCGGCGAACATCAGCTCGGTGCCGTGCATCGCCACCGACGCCTGCAGGTCGAGCGCGCCGAAGGACTGCTGCCAGGCCGTGAGCAGGTCGAGGCCCTGCGCGGCCGCCCGGCGGGCCTCGGCATCCCTGCCCCTGGCCACTGCGCGCAAGGCCCGCACCTCATGTGCGCGGAGCCGCAGCGGGGTCGGGGCCTCGGGGGTGAGCCGAGGCAGGCGACCTCCGTCTGCCAGACGAGCGGTGAGTGACACGGCGGCGGCTTCGGTGCGGAACCCTCCTCGTGTCAGCGCGTCGACCGTGCGCGAGAAGTCGGCGGGCGTCGGCGGTTTCCCGGGCCGTGTTCTCACCCGGGCTTCCAGCCGCACCGCGTCGGCGCGAGCGGCCCAGCTCTCGCTTCCCAACGCGAGGAAACGACGGGATGCCGTCGCGGCGGCACGCTCGGCACCTGTGGCGTCGTGACGCAGCAGCGACCGGGCGAGATGGAACTCGGCTTCGCCTCGGGCCTGCCGCATCCGCTGTGCTCCGAACCGCGCCGCGACCGCGCCGAGCAGCGCTTCGGCCTCTGTGGTGAGGCCGGCGTCGCGCAGCACCTCCGCCCGGTCGAGGTCGCTGATCGCTGCGGCGAGGTCGCTCGTGGCGGCGAGTATCGGCCGCGAGCGGGTCATCAGCCCGAGGGCCGTGACGAGGTCGCCCCCGAGCAGGGCGGCGTAGCCGAGATTGTGGCGGGCTTCGGCGAGCGGCTCCTCGGCTCCGTGGGCGTCGTAGACGGCGATGGCCCGCTGGAGATCGGCCGAGCAGTCGTCGAGTCGGTGCCTCTGCATGCTGACGATCGAGCGGCTCATCAGACAGTTCGCGCTCTCGATCGAGCCTTCGTCGAGGCCGTCTATCGCCCTGGTGAGAAACAGGTGGGCCTCGTCGAGTCTGCCGTTGTGCATGAGCAGCGTGCCCAGCTGCCCGTTCGCGAGGGCGACTGTCTCGTCGCTGAGTCCCGGTCGTGACAGCGCCTTGCGCGACAGCTTCTCAGCCTCGGCCGGCTCACCCGTCTGGGCGAGGACGTAGGCCATGGTTCCGTCGATGCGGGCGCGCAGATCGGCGTCGTCCGTGCGCGCCGACGCAGCCGTCAGCGCACGCCGCGCCTGCGCGAACCGCCGGGAGTTGGCTGCGTCGACGCCGCGCTGATGCAGCTCGAGAGCAGACAGGGGCATTGCACCAGAATGCCGGTATGTCCGATCTCAGGGAAGGTGTGTGGCAGCATCCGCCCTTCCGGTGCCACGCGGATGGCTGGTCGGCGCCCGGATGGCTGACGACCCGGCGGTGGATCTTCAGCCAAACGGGCATCCTCCAGGCATCCGGCCCGCGGCTACCCCTTCGTCACGGGCGAGGGCAGGGTCTTGAGCACGGCCGCGACGGCCTTGGCCGCGGCATCCGCAGTGACACCCTGCAGCGGCACCGAACCCAACTGTGCGGCGACGCGCCCTGCGACGTAGGGAGCCGCGAACGACGTTCCGCTCCAGATCGAGAAGCCGCCGCGGTAGTCGTCGGGGTCGATCGTCTCGCGTCGCAGTCCGTCGACATCTGCCCTGGTCGTCGCCTGCTCGCCTCCGACGAACGCCGGTGACGTGCTCACCACGGCCGCGCCGGGCGCGTAGACCTGCACCCACGGGCCCACGTTCGAGAACAGGGCGACCGAGCGGGCCGACGGATTGAGTGCTCCGACCGATACATGCGGAGCATCCTTGTCCTGGGGGATGCCGTTGTCGGCGCCGGGCCAGGGCCAGAGGGATGCCGGGAACGACGGCCGATCGATCGCGTCGTTGCCCGCCGAGCAGACGACCACACATCCGAGCTTCCTCGCCGTGGTGAGCAGGGCGTTGAGGGTCAGGCTGAACTGACCGTCGACCGGGGTCTCGTGGTAGTACCCGAGCGACAGGTTGAGCACGTCTATCGGATGCCCTGTCGAGGGGTCTTCACGGTGTCGCCGCAGCAGTTCGACGACCTGCGCGACCGTCGTCAGGAACGTGCTCTCATCGATCACGCCGAGCGCGCCGGCCATTCGGATCGACAGGATGTCGGCATCCGGCGCCGTCTGTCGGATGATGCCGGCGATGAACGTGCCGTGCCCGGCTACGGCGTCGATCTCTCCGTCGAGCTGCCCGTACAGGTCGGGGTAGCGCTCCGGATCCGCGTCATCGGTCAGTCCGACCGGCTTGCCGTCGATCTCCATGTGCCGCGTGACGATGTCATCCGGCAGCCACTCGTGCACGCCGCACCCCGTGTCGAGCACGGCCACCACGGGGCGACGGCCGCGTCTCGGGGGTGCGCTGCGCCGCGGTGCGGGTCCGACCCAGGTGACCGGCTGACGCGCGCCGCGCCCGGGTTCGAGGTAGTCGTCGCTGCCGCCGGCCCCTCCGCCCGCTCCGCGCACCGGGTTGGTGCGGCTGAAAGGGTTGGTGCGGCTGAAGGGATTCGTGCGGCTGAACGGGTTGAGTCCCACCGGGTCGATCGAGAGCACGTGCTCGAGGCTGGTCCTCGGCATCGGCGTGCCGGAGCTGCGGCGCGCGCGCTGCAGGACGCGCCAGGCGTCGGGTGGAACGGGGGACTCCCCGCGGGTCGGCTCGTCGGGGGTGGTCAGGCGGGCGCGGAGGAAGCCCGGAACACCGGGAACCAGCGGATCGGCGGCGCGCACGGCATCCGGCGATTCGATCTCGAGCAACCAGCCGAAAGAGCCGGCCGCCTCCCGCAGCTCGCGGATCTCCTCGTCGTACTCCTCCTCCCCGTTCTCCTGATCCTGGGTGATCAGCAGCCGGTCCTGCAGATACGCCGTGGGAAACGCCCGGACGCCGCCGACCGGTTCGACAGACGGATCCAGCGCCGTCCCCCGTCTGATCGACCCCTCGGCTCGGTCCTGCCAGCTCCACCCCTTGGGCTGTTCCATCGTCGATCCTCTCCTCGCGGGCAGGCCCGCGTCCTCTGCGGGATGTCCCCGCGCCCTGTGCGGGAACTCCCGCGATGTATGCGGGTAGGCCCGCGTCCGGTGAGAGAGGTCCTGCGAGGTGCGGGAATCGCCCAGCGGTGGTGTGCACGGGTCGCCCCGTCGTTCACGCGGGTCGCCCCGCGGTGGATCACAGCTCGAACTGCGGAGTCGACAGCGTGCGCTCCTGGTCACCGACCATGGTGCTGAGACGCACGAGGGTCAGCCCGTCGGGCACGTCGTCGAACACGAAGCGACCGGTGTCGTTCGCCGTCGTCGTGCGGACGCTCTCGCCCTGAGCCAGCTCGATCTCGCCCGAGATCGAGTCGACCCACCCGTCGACGCGGTGCGCGCCGCCCGCTGTGCGAGTGACGTGCAACAGGATGCTGGTGGTGCCGTCGCTGAACTGCAGGGTGAGCGCATCGGCGTCGCCGCGCACCGCGCCGAGCGGTTCCTCGACGAGGGTGAGCAGCGCGTACTCCTCCGACAGCCCCTCGGCTGCGACGGCAGCGATCATGCGGTCGATGAGGGCGGCCGGCATCGGGTCGACGTCGCGCCAGAGCGAACGCAGCTGCGCGAACAGCTCGGCGTCCTCGTGGTGGTCGCCGCGGTCGGCGCGGTCGTTCTCGCTCATGAGCTGCCCTCCGTTCTGGGTGTCGGCGCGTCGAGCAGGTCGCGCAGCTTGGCGAGGCAGCGCTGGCGGGTGGGGCCGATGCTGCCGACGGGCATCGCGAGGTCGGCGGCGAGGCGGGCATAGTCCGGTCGATCCTCGAAGGCGATCACTCGCAGCAGGCGCTGGCACCGGTCGGCGAGACGATGGACTGCTGCCCACAGGCGGCGCTTCTCGTCTCCGACGGTGGCGTGATGCTCCGCCGACTCCTGCTCGGGAAGCAGTGCGTCCAGAGCATCCGATTCAGTCGGGTCGACCCTGTTGTGGGCCTTTCCGACCCGCCAGGCCTCGCGGCGCGCGGTGGTGGTCAGCCAGGCCGACACGGCTTTCGGATCGCTGATCGAGCGGTGTCCGCGCACGAGCTGCAGCCACGTCGTCTGGATGACGTCTTCGGCCAGCGTGCGGTCGAGCCCGTAGGCGCGCACGACATGCCAGAGCACAGGCGTCATCAGCCGCACGAGGTCGTCCATCGCGCGGCTCTCGCCGTCCCGCCATGCGTCGAAGAACTCGGCGGCCCGCACCCAGCGTGCCGCTCCGTCGTCCGGTGCAGGATCGAGGGCGGCGCCGTCGCGTGCGCCGTCGACCATGAGTCCTATTGTGATCACACCAGTCAGGAGCGCGGCAAGAGCCTGCTGATACATGGACTCGGTGTGTTTTTCGGAACGCTAGCGTGGAGGGGTGATCGCCCTCGCCGTCGTGCTCTTCCTGAACGCCGCCTTCAACGTGCTGGTGTGGCCCCGTTTCTACAAGCGCGTCGCGACCGACCCGCGGGCACGGGATGCGGACGGCAGGGCCACGACGTTCCTGAAGGTGCACGCCGTGCTGATCGCGATCGCCCTGGTGCTCGCGCTCGTCTCCGTGCTCGCCGGCGTCGCGGCGCTCACGGGCGCTCTCTGACGATCGTGCGTGTCAGGCGCGGACGACCGGCTGCTGCAGCTCGGTGACCCAGTCGGCCTGATCGTCGGACTCCGACTCGAGGTAGACCTCGCGGCACGCGCCCTGCGCCGTCGCCCCCTGGGCGGCGATCGCCTGGTGCACCGCATGCCAGCTGTCATCGATCGTCGACATGGCGCCGAGGTGCGTGGCTGTGAACGCCGATTCGACGGCGGGCAGCTCGACGATGACGAGGCCGTCGACGGCGGGGCCGTCATAGGTGAAGCCGACCGTGATGCGCACGCCGTGCTTGTTCATGTCGTACTCGGCGATCGGGAGTCCCGGCTCTCCGCCCGAGGCGACGATCGCATCGGCGACCTGATCGAACAGCGGACCCACGACCCCTGCGACCTCGGGTTGCGTGGCGACGGTCTGGGTCAGTGCCGCGAGGCGGACATACGGGAGCGGCTTCTCGGTGATCTGCTCGGCGGACATCGTCGTCTCCTCAGGTCGTGGGTGCGTGCCGCCGATCCTACGCAGGGGCGCCGACATGGGCCAGAGCCTCATCCGTCGGCGTCGGCGTCGGCGTCGGCGTCGTCTTCGTCCTCGCGATGGCCGCTGAGGATCAGGATGCGACGCAGGTGCATGGCCGCGAGCACGCCGGGGCCCATGGAGCGGTGCGCGTCGATCGTGCGGTCGTCGACCGCCTCGAGCAGCAGGCGGATGGCGCGCGCGGCCTCACCCCTGACGCGATGATCCTCGGAGGTCAGTGGATCCCGCTGCGCGATGATCTCGGCGACGGCGTGGCACGCGTCCGACAACGGCGCGGGCAGTGCGGGGTCAAGCACCAGGGCCCCTGGGCGGTCCCAGATCGTGTCGGCGATCTCGTCGGAGATGTCTCGGATCAGGTGAGCGATCCTGTCGAGACGGGCGAGCTCGGCGTGGATGTGCGTGGTCTCGCCACGGCGTCCGAGTGCTCGTGGGTTGCCGCGCCTGCTGTCGTCGGCCTCCGACAGTGCCGTGCGCAGCTCCGACGTCGTGTCGGCGAGAGAGGCCGCATCGTCGGCCCACTGCTGATGCTCGGGCGGCCACGATTCCGCCACCGCTGAGCCGATGTCGTGCAGGTGGTCGCTCAACTGCGTGCGGAAGGCATCGACCTTGGCCGCGGCCGCGAGGGTGAGAGGAGCAGGCGCGATCACCAGGTTCACGAGCAGCCCGACGACGACGCCGACGGCCGTCTGCACCAGGTAGCCGATCGAGTAGTCATCGGCGTTCTGGCCGCCGATGATCAGCACGAACAGCGCGGCCATGGGCACGTACTCCCGGCCGACGCCGAACCAGCCGGTTCCCGAGACCAGCACGCCGACGCCCACGACGGCAGGGATCGTCCACCACGTCGGGCCGACGGTGAGCACCACGATCGCGGCGAGTCCGATTCCGGTCGCCAGCCCGAGCAGCGTCTGCAACCCCGACCGCACCGACCCCATCAGCGTGGGGTACATGCTCACGAGCGCGCCGAGCGGCGCGTAATACGGGTATTCGTCGGTGACTCCCGGCATGTGCGGGGCGATGAGCCAGGCGAGTCCCACCGCGAGCGCGGTCTTCGCGACGAGCAGCAGTCGTGCGGGGTCGACCGCCTCGCGCAGCGAGCGCACGATGCCGGGGCGGCGCGCGCGCACTCGTGATCTGATGTTCGTCACGGCATCCTCTCGTCATCCTCCCCGAGGGAAGACGCTAGCGGCCCGGCATCCGTCCTCGCACCGGGTTGCGTGCGGCGATGAGGGCGGGTAACGGGCAGACACGACGACGCCGGCCGCCCCGTGGGGAGCGACCGGCGTCGTCGTGGTGCGGACGGATCAGGGAATGGCTCTGCGGAAGGCGAGGAACGAGACGCCGGCGAGCACGACGGTCGCGACGAGACCCCACGCCGCGAGTCCGAGGGCTCCGGCATCGAGGATGCCGGTCCACACGTGAACCCACAGGTCGAGGCGCGTGGCGAGGAACGCGAGCCCGACGAGGATCAGCGCGAGGCCCACACCGACGATGGTCAGCACCGTCGGTCCCCAGCTCTTGTAGATGGTCGCGCCGGTGAAGCCGACGACGAACAGGAAGAGCGCCAGCGTGAAGTAGATGATGAACGCACCGAGCGGCCCCGCCTCCCACAGCCACGGCAGGTAGAACACGTAGCCGTTCACGCCGTAGCCGTTCGTCAGCGTCTCGATCGCGCCGCCGATCAGGAACAGCACGCCCATGAACGCGCTGCCGAGGATCGCCGTGAGCAGCGTGCCGAAGAAGAAGTCCCGACGGGTGATGCTCATCGCCTGCGAGAACGGGAAGGTCAGCGTCATCGCCGAGATGCCGATCGCGAAGAAGTACCAGAGCGGCGCCTGGCCGCCACCGCCGTATTTCGGGGTGTCGACGGGGATCATCGCGTAGATGAGCACGGAGAGCACGACCGCGGAGCCGAGGATGATCAGCGGCACCCAGATGAACGTCTGACGGTTGATCAGCTGCAGTCGGATGACGTTGAGTGTGCGTCGCATCAGCGGACCTCCTCTTTCACATCGGAACCTCTCGTGGCGGAATCGGTCTCTGCCCGCTGCGTGAGACGGACGATCAGCTGCTGCAGCGACACCGGAGCGAGATCGAGTCCGGATGCCGTGACCTCGGCGCGCTCTGCGGCCGACAGCGCCCCGAGGACGGTGACGGATGCCACGCGGCCGAGCGCCTCGCGGTGCAGGACCTCGCGGTCGGACGCCCACGCGTCGACCTTGGTCGCATCGCCGACCACGGTGACGGCGCGGTCGCGCACGGCATCCGTGTCTTCGTTGAGCAGGATCTTGCCGTTGTCGATCACGATGACCTTCTCGATGAGGTTCGAGACCTCGTCGATCAGGTGCGACGAGAGGACGATCGTGCGCGGGTGCTCGGCGTAGTCCTCGAGCAGGCGGTCGTAGAAGATCTGCCTGGCGACCGCGTCGAGGCCCAGATACGGCTCGTCGAAGAACGTCAGCTCGGCACGCGAGGCGAGCCCGATGATGACCCCGACCGCCGAGAGCTGGCCGCGGGAGAGCTTCTTGATGGTCTGCTTCATCGGCAGCTGGAACTGTTCGATGAGCTCGTCGGCGAGTTCCTGGTTCCAGTTGTGGAAGAACAGGCTCGCCGCCTTGAACGCATGACGAGGGTAGGCGTCATCCGGATACTTCTGGCTCTCGCGCACGAAGCAGATCCGGTTGAGGACGTGCGTGTTCTCGTAGGGGTGCTCGCCGAAGACCCGCACGGTGCCGGACGACTCGAAGTTCTGCGCGGTCAGGATCGACATGAGCGTGGTCTTGCCTGCCCCGTTGCGGCCGAGCAGGCCGTAGATCGCGCCGCCCTCGAGGCTGAGCGACACGTCGTCGAGCGCGTTCTTCTCCTTGTAGTGCTTGGTGAGGTTCTGGACCTCGATGACGGCGGTCATGCGGGGGTCTTCCCTTCTGTGTTGTCTGTCTTGTGCGTCTGAGCCGCGCGTTCGCGGAGCAGCGCGGCGAGGTCGTCGGCGCCGAGCCCCAGCGTGCGGGCCTCGGCGATGAGCGGGTCGATGTAGCGGTCGGCGAACGCGGCACGACGCTCGCCGAGAAGCAGATCCTTGGCCCCGGCGGCGACGAACATGCCGATGCCGCGGCGCTTGTAGAGCACTCCCTTGTCGGTCAGCATGGCGACTCCCTTCGCCGCAGTCGCGGGGTTGATCCGGTAGAAGCCCGCGAGCTCGTTCGTCGAGGGCGCCTGCGACTCCTCCTCGAGCGAGCCGTCGAGGATCGAGTCCTCGATCTGCTCGGCGATCTGGAGGAAGAGCGGCTTGCCTTCTTCGATCACGAGTCCTCCGGCTTGGTTGATGGGTTAGTTACTAGAGTAGGTAACCACCGAACCTTGATTGTGTCAACCGGGGAATCAGGGGACGGGGTTCTGGCGTGCATGCGTGGGTGTGGCGTGCGGGGCCAGTTAGGCATCACGGACGCGTGCGGGGCCAGTTAGGCATCACGGACGCGTGCGGGGCCAGTAAAGCGCCTCACAGGGGTGTTTCCGGTGCGAAAGTGGCCCCGCCTGGCGGGAGGGGTGCGTAAGTGGCCCCGCACCCGGGTTCGCGCGGGCAGCGCGAGCGGTGCCGCAGCGATTGGTCGGAATGCGCGGCGGCTCAGCTCCAGAGGGCGGCGACCTGCGCCTCGGCGTCTCTCGTGCGGGCTTGGGCGCGAGCGGCGGCGGTCGCGGCACTGACGAGGGCGGCCTGCATGTCAGCAGCGCACGCGGTCCATTCGCGCTGGGCGCGGGCGTATGCCTCGTCGGCTTGACCGGTCCACAGACCATGAAGCTCCGAGACCTCGCGCTCGAGGCCGTCGAGGAGGTCGCGGATGCGCTGAGCGGTGTCAGCGAGGCTTGCGATCGATTCGGCGAGCGGTTCGTGCTCGACGCGGATGCGCATCAGTCGGCGCCTTCGTCGGACGCAGCCGTCAACCAGCTGAGGTCGAGTTCGCGGAGCTGATAGGGCTGTGGGACCTGGTCGGTGAGGAAGTAGGCGTAGAACACGACAGCTGCTTCGTCGGCGGTGAACACCTCGTGCGGGTAGACGGTGACGCTGTGGCGTCCGTCGTCGTAGTAGATGACCTCGGTCGGCTCACCGGATTGGTCGCCGGGCCTTCCGACGGCGTATTGGTGCGCGGTGCCATCGGGGTCGAGGTAGCGAACCCCGATGGCGCACGCATCGGCGGTGCCGACACACTGCATGTACTCGTCACTGAACGGGATGCTGTCCAGCAGGTCAGCCCCCTCCGGTGCGCGCCAGAGGCTCCACGCCCAGAACGACATCCCATTCATCCGGTTCAGCACGAACTGAATCTCTTCTGGGTAGGGGCGAAGGTCATCGAGGAACGCGCCTCGGGTGCGGCCGTTCATCTGATCGATATGCGTGGGTTTCGTCATTCCACTTCCGTCAGAATCATGCGGTGAGTGATCTCTTCCCCAGGTGACCGTGATCGACCGCGCGATCGATTCGGCCATCGGTTCGTGGTCGACGCGGATGCGCATCAGTCGGCGCCTGTCTCGGGCGCGGCCGTCAGCCAGCTGAGGTCGAGTTCGCGGAGCTGATAGGGCTGTGAGACCTGGTCGGTCAGGAAGTAGGTGTAGAACACGACGGCTGCTTCGTCGGCGGTGAAGACCTCGTGCGGGTAGACCGTGGTCGAGTGGCGGCCTTCGTCGAAGAGGATGACCTCGGTCGGCTCGCCGGTCGTTTCTCCGCCGGGCTTGCCGATCGCGTACTGGTGGGCGGTGCCGTCGGGGTCGAGGCGACGCACTTCGAGAGCCAGCGCATCCGCGGTTCCCGCGCACTGCATGTACTCGTCACTGAACGGGATGCTGTCCAGCAGGTCAGCCCCCTCCGGTGCGCGCCAGAGGCTCCAAGCCCAAGTCGACGACCCGTTCATCTGGTTCAAGGAGAACCTAATCTGGTCCGGATACGGGCGGACGTAGTCGACGAGTGCGCCGCGAACGGAGCCGTTGATCTGCCGTATGTGGGTGGGCTGATTCATTTCACCCTCTCCAGGTGCACTCTAGTGATCTCAATCTGCTTACCGTTGTACATGGCGATGGCAGGACGTTCGGGACTGACAGTGTTATCGAACCCTCTCTGGGCTGCGTCGCGGACCCCGTTGCCTCCCTTGACCTCGATGCCGGTATACGTGCCATCAGGATTTTCGAAGAAACCGTCGTAGTACCTGATCTGATCCGCGGTCGCGTCCGGCTTGTGGTGATAGCCCTCGATGCTCGCACGTACCTTGTCGCGAATGACGTCCGGTCCGATATCTCTCGCGACCTGATCAAGCCCGATCTTCTCCGTGTCGACCCAGGGGCGTTGCCCGTCGCCGTTCCAGTGACCGAGAACGTTACGGCCCCCGTGTTCGGGGTGCGGCGGCGGGCGCTCCGCGACGCGGACCGCATCATCGCCCGTGGCCTCGTTCATCCAGCGGCTGCCGGCATGACCGGCGGCGGCGAGTCCGGCGCCCGCGACACCGACGCCGGCCCAGGCGAGTCCACCGCCGGGTGCCGCACCGACCCCCGTGAGTGCGAGGGCGCCCCCGCCGCCGATCATCGCGCCCCCGCCGCCGATCATCGCGCCGCCGCCGACGATGAGTGCGGCCCCGCCGAGGAGCTCGAGAAGGATGTCGGGATGGTTGATGAGCGCATTGCCCATCGAGGCGATGAAGTTCAACTGCTCGATGGCCGGGTTGAGCACGGCGGTCTCGAACAGGATCGAGCCGACCGCTCCCGCGACCGCCCGGTTCTTGGTGCTCTCCGCCTGCTTCGGAGTCTCCAGCGGCGCCGCATCCGCCGCGGCATGAATCGCGGTCGCGGCCTCGACGGCATACCGATCCAGCACACCGCGCGCGTTCGTCAGGACGTCTACCGCTTGTGCGCGCAGATCCGCCCCACCGTCGACGAACGGGACATCGAGCTCGACGTGCCTCACGCCGAGATCTCGTTCGAGCTCGCGTACCTTCGCCCGGTGCGCCTGGCGCGCGGCGATGGTGGCCGCCTCGGCCTGCTCCCACAGGTCGATCGCCCGCGCTGCCTCGTCCTGCGCCCATCGCAGGGCGTCCCCGTACGCCGACAGTGCGGCGGCGCCGTTCATCAGGTGCTCGCCGCACCTCTGCCACGACGAGCGCACGTACTCCGCCCGCTCGAGGTACTTCTCGTACGGATACCCGGCCCAGGCGGAGTCGACCTCGAGAGAGCACAGGCCGTCTCGCAGAGCGGTGCATGCCTCCGACCTGGACCGCCATGCCGACGCGACCGTATGCGCGGCGGCATACGACCCCGGAATCAAAGCGACCGGGTCTGTCGTCATGCCGAGCTCGGACATCAGTAGTCGCTCTCGGCCCAGATCATCTGGTCGAGCTCGCTGCGCGAGGCGTCGTCGCCCCGGTCGAAGACCTCGGCCGTCTCGCCGAGGTTCTCCGCGAACATGTCGACGTCAGCGAGGCGCCGCCCGAGTGCCGTCGTCCAGGTGTCGCCGAAGCGCGTCACCGCCGCGTCGACAGCATCCGCCCCCAAGCCGGAGGAGTGCGCGACCACCGCCGACCCGAAGTCGCCCCGCACGGTCGTGGCCTTCTTCGCCCACGTCCGCAGGTCGTCTGTGTCGACGTCTGTCATCGCACCCCCCGGCTACGAATGACAACGATACGTCCTCATATGAGGTGCATCCGGATACTCGGAGCTATATGCCGGTACTCATCGGGTGCCGCGATTCAGCGGTGGTCAATTGCGCATGGCAAACGGCTGTTTCGGGTGCGTTTTTGGCCCCGCAGGGGTGGGGCGACGCGTTTCTGGCCCCGCACGGGTCAGCGCGATGCGGAACTGGCCCCGCACGGGCAGCGCATCGCACCCCGCTCGCCGCACCACGACCACCACCAGGCGGGCAGGGCGACTCGAACCGCGACGCGTCAGCCCCGCAGGTCCCTGGCGCGCAGCGCGAGTACCGACGCGACGACGAACGCGACACCGAGTCCCCACGTGAGAGCCAGCCCGCCGGCATCCGCGCCCTCGGCGAGGGGCGACTGCTGATACACCCACGCGTAGGGCGACAGCGCGTTCAGCCAGTCGAGGTCGTCGGACTGCTTCGCCAGCGCCTGCAGGATGTACCCCACCACCGCGATCCCTGCGCCGATGCCGGTCGCCCAGATCCGCCGCCCGGTCGCGGCACCGGCGAGCAGGGCGGCGGATGCCGTGAGGAACGCGAGCCCGGTCAGCGCGGCGCTCGCCCCGACGATGCGCCAGCCCTCCAGCCCGAGTTCGGCCGAGTCGTTCAGCGCCCAGATGATGAGACCCGAGAAGGCGCCGAGCCAGAGCAGCCGCAGGAGCACGGCGAGGGCCGACTCGATGGCGTACTGGCCGCGACCGATGCCGTGCGCCAGGTCGAGCTCGGCCCGTCCGCTCTCCTCCGCTCCGGCGATGGCGGCCGAGCCCCAGAGCACCGCCGCGATCGTCGTCAGCAGGAAGCCCATCAAGCCGTAGAACGTGCTCTGTGTGTAGCCGGCGCCACTGGAGATCTGGTCGTACCCGATCGTCTCGACGAGCTCCTTCGGCAGCGCCGAGATGATGTCCTGCAGCTGCCCGTTGCCGCCGAGGCTCGGGTACAGCGGCAGATAGAGGAAGAGCACGGCCGCGAGGCCGAGCGTCCATCCGAGGAGACTCCGCCACGAGTCGCGCAGGGTGCGCCGGAACACGGGAAGGATGCTGTTCATCGCCCCGCCTCCCCGCCCCGCATCGCGCGTCGCGTGGGCGGCTCGGCGGCCGCATCGCCGCTGACGCGCGCGCCGCCATACAGCCGCAGCACGGACTCTTCGAGATCGGGCTCCTCCACGGTGAGGTCGCGCACCTCGAACGGTGCGAGCGCCTTGATGAACGGATCGATGGCGCCGTCGATCGTGCCCGACAGTTGCAGGGTGCCGTCGGCTTCGCGTGCGTCGATTCCGGAGAGTCCGGGCACCCGGTCGAAGAGCGCGCGTGCGGCTGCGGCATCCGTGATCGCGAGCTCGACGCGCACCCGGCGGATCGACCCCAGCCGCAGTGAGGCGACGTCGCCGTCGGCGACCACGCGTCCGTTCGCGAGCACCGCGACCTCGTCGGCCGTCTGCTGGATCTCGCTGAGCACGTGCGAACTCAGCAGCACGGTCTGCCCGGCGTCCTTCGCCTCCCGCACCATCTGCAGGAACTCGCGCTGCACGAGGGGGTCGAGCCCGCTGGTGGGTTCGTCGAGGATCAGCAGCTCGGGCCGGTGCATGAACGCCTGGATCAGTCCGACCTTCTGCTTGTTGCCCTTCGACAGGGTGCGCACCGGGCGGCTCAGATCGACGCCGAGGCGGTCGGCGAGGTCGCGCGCGACGCGAAGGGTGCCGGCGGCGTCGCGGTCGCCCGAGACCTGCGCGTAGAACGACAGCATCCGGTGTCCGCTCGGGCGCCCCTCGAGGTGCAGCTCGCCGGGCACGTACCCGATGCGGCGACGCAGTGCGGCACCGCCGTGACGAGGGTCTTCACCCAGCACCCGCACGGCACCGGACGACGGGCGGATGACGTCGACCAGCGTGCGCAGTGTCGTGGTCTTGCCCGCGCCGTTGGGTCCGATCAGCCCGAACACCGTCCCTGGCCGCACCCGCAGGTCGAGCTCGTGCAGGGCCACGCGGCTGCCGTAGCGCTTGTGCAGTCGGTGGATCTCGATCGTGTCGGTCATGACGCGTCTCCTTCCGAGGTGTCGCCGTCGGCGGCGAGTGCATCTCGTGCTCCGTCGAGCAGCGAGGACGTGGAGTAGATGCCGTGGGTGAGCAGTTCGAGGGTCGGCAGCGTCGTGCGTCGCAGGCCGGCGGGGCTCAGTTGATCGGTGCCCAGCGTGCGGGCGATCTGGGCGCGCATGACGACCGGGCCGAGACCGATCAGCGTGACGAGCAGAGTGGTCATCTCGGGATCGCTCATCGGCTCGAGCATCTCGGCGTCGCGTTGCTCGGCGAGCACGTCGCGGGTTCGTGCGAGGAAGCTGTCGAACAGTCGATCGGCCGCCGGCGAGCCGTCGACCAGCATCCGCGCCAGGTAGTCGATGTACGGCCCGAATCGGCCGAGGTCGTTCAGCGCGGTGCGGATGCGGTCGCTGGTCGGCGCCGTGATGAGGTCGTGCTCTTCATCGGTGAACACGCTCACGACGTAGTCGTCGCACTCCGTGCGCAGGGCGTTCTTGTCGCCGAAGTGATGCACGATCAGCGCGGCGCTGACTCCGGCCTCGGTGGCGATCGCGCGAAGGCTGGTGGCATCGAATCCGTTGCGCGCGAAGGCGGCGATGGCTGTGTCGCGGATGCGGGCACGAGCGGTGAGATCGTCGGAAGCTGAACGCATGTACAGCAGACTAAACGCCTGTTCAGTCGGCGTCAAGGGGCGGGCTTCTAGGCTGGAGCGGTGGACTTCCCCTTCAGCCGCCTGCGCCGCTGGCCCGATGTCGAGGCCGACAACCTGCAGGCCCACGACGCGACCGATCTGCTGCTCGTCGAGCGCGCGCTGGCGTCGGGGCTCGGCGGATCCGAGATCGCGGTGATCGGCGATGACTACGGGGCGATCACGCTCGCGCTCACGGATGCCGGACTCGACGGCATCCGGGTGCATCAGGACCTCGCGACCGGGCGACGAGCGCTCGCTCGCAATGCCGAGGAGCTCGGGCTGTCGGCGTTCTCTGCGCACGAGCTCGACGCCACTCTGCTCGACGGTGCGCGGCTCGTGCTGCTGCAGCTGCCCAAGGCGCTCGCCGAACTCGAGGAGATCGCCGACGCCGTCGCCCGCTGGGCCGCCCCGGACGTCGTGCTCGTCGCCGGCGGTCGGGTGAAGCACATGACCATCGCGCAGAATGACGTGCTCGGAGGCCGCTTCGCGCAGGTGCAGGCGCAGCGCGCCGAGCGGAAGTCGCGCCTGGTCGTGGCGACCGAGGCGGTGCCGGTGCCCGCTGAGCCACCGTTCCCGGTGACGGAGCAGCACGATGGACTCGTGCTCGTGGCGCACGGCGGCGCCTTCGCCGGGCCGAGACTCGACATCGGCACCCGGGTTCTGCTCGGCGTGCTCGACGGCACGGGAGCATCGTCGAGGCCGGCCCCGACCGTCGTCGACCTGGGCTGCGGAACCGGCGCGCTCGCCGCCTCCTATGCCCTCGCGCACCCGGAATCACGCGTGATCGCGACCGACAGATCCGCCGCGGCCGTCGCCTCTGCCCGCGCGACCATGGTCGCGAACGGCATCGCGGATCGCGTCGTCGTCATGCACGACGACGCCGGCTCGGAGATCGCCGACGCGAGCGTCGACACCGTGCTGCTCAACCCGCCCTTCCACCTCGGCAGCAGCGTGCACACCGGCGCGGCGACGCGCCTGTTCGAGGCTGCCGCCCGCATCCTCCGCCCCGGCGGCGAGCTGTTCACGGTCTACAACTCCTCGCTCGGTTACCGCGCCGAACTGACCCGCCTGATCGGGGTCACGGAGCAGCTCGAGCGCACTCCGAAGTTCACGGTCACGCGCAGCATCCGCCGCTGACGGCGCGCGGGGATTCGCACGCCCACGCGCACTCCGAAACCCGCGCAATCCCCCGGTCAGCCGACGAAACTGAACGGCGATAGGAATGGCGGATTTGCCCCTGACCGGCCATTTCGTTACGTTGGTTGGTGGGCCTGACGGCCCGAAGACCAGTCCGCGACCACGTCCTTCTTTCGAATGTGCTGTGCTGCGAAGAGGCGTGGACGTACGGTCGATGCTCTATCGCGGTGGATCCGAAATCCGCCGTCCGCGCCGCCACAGCACCACGTCGAAACGGCCGGGAGGATCACCCGGGCGCAACCGAAGCAGGCTCAGCCACCCGAAGGCGAGCCGCAGGGGAAACGTGTCCGAAATCGCTCTTGAAGCGCGCAATCTGTACAAGGTGTTCGGGAAGAATCCGAGCAGTGCCGTCCGTCGACTCAAGGCCGGTGAGAGCAGATCCACCGTCAGCGACGCAGGAACCGCCGCCGTCATCGACGCCAGTTTCACCGTCAACCGTGGCGAGATCTTCGTGATCATGGGCCTCTCCGGCTCCGGCAAGTCGACGATCATCCGCATGCTCAACGGCCTGCACGAGGCGACCGACGGATCCGTCATCGTGAACGGCGACCCCATCACGGGCATCCCGACGTCGCGACTGCGGGAGATCCGCCGCGACCGCGTCTCGATGGTGTTCCAGCACTTCGCACTGCTGCCGCATCGCACGGTCGCCGCGAACGTCGCCTACCCCCTCGAACTCAAGGGCGTCGGCAAAGACGAGCGACTGAAGAAGGCCGAGGAGATCCTCACCCTGGTGGGTCTCGAGGGCCAGGCCGACAAGCTGCCGTCCGAGCTCTCGGGCGGCATGCAGCAGCGCGTCGGCATCGCCCGTGCGCTCGCCGCCGACTCCGACATCCTGCTCATGGACGAGGCGTTCAGCGCGCTCGACCCGCTCATCCGTCGCGAGATGCAGGAGCAGCTCCTCGAACTGCAGGAGAAGCTGCAGAAGACCATCGTCTTCATCACCCACGACCTCAACGAGGCCATGTTCCTCGGCGACCGCATCGCCGTGATGCGCGACGGTCGCATCGTGCAGATCGGCACGCCGGAGGACATCCTCACCGACCCGGCCAACGACTACGTCGAGCAGTTCGTGCAGGACGTCGACCGTGCTCGCGTGCTCACCGCCGCGAACGTCATGGAGCGTCCGCGCCCGGTCGTCGCCGACACCGCCGGCCCGCGCACGGCTCTTCGCCAGATGCGCGACGCCTTCATGTCGGCCACCTATGTCACCGGTCGCGACCGCAGGCTGCTCGGCATCGTCACCGACCGCGATGCGGTGAAACTCGTGCGCAAGGGCGTGACGACCCTCGATTCGATCATCAAGCCGGTGCCCCAGAGCGTCAGCCAGGACGAGGTGCTGATGAACCTGTTCATCCCCTCGGTCGAATCGCCGCTGCCCCTGGCCGTGGTGGATGCCGAAGGACGCCTCGTCGGCGTGATCCCGCGCATCACCCTGCTCGCGGCTCTGGGCCCCGGGCCCGGTGCGACGGGCGAGCTCACCCTGCCGCTGATGCCCATGCCGCAGGCCGAGATCGATGCCGTGCTCGATGACGGATGGACGGCCGAGCCGCAGCCGGTCGGAGCCACGACGGAGGAGGTGCGCTGATGGACGGTTTCCGCATTCCCCTCGGCAGCTGGGTCGCAACCGGGGTCGACTGGATCAAGACCAACCTCGACGGTCTGCTCGACGTCGTCTCGTTCGTCGTCAGCTTCCTGGTCGACGGTCTCACTCGCGCGCTGCTCAGCCCGCACTTCGTGGTCATCATCGTGATCGCGGCTCTCATCGCCTGGCTCGTGCGCTCGTGGCAGCTCGCGATCGGCACGGTCGTCTCGTTCGGGCTGATCGTGGCCATGGGCCTCTGGGTGCCTGCCATGCAGACGCTGGCGCTCGTGCTCGTCGCCGCCGTCATCGCGGTTCTGATCGCCGTGCCGCTGGGCATCTGGTCGGCCCGCAACGCCACGGTCCGCGCGGTCCTCAAGCCCGTGCTCGACTTCATGCAGACCATGCCCGCGTTCGTCTATCTGATCCCGGCCATCGTGTTCTTCAGCATCGGCGTCGTGCCCGGACTCGTCGCCACCGTGATCTTCGCGCTTCCTCCGGGCGTGCGATTGACCGAGCTCGGCATCCGCGGGGTCGACGCCGAGACGGTCGAGGCCGGCCAGGCCTTCGGCGCCAAGCCGGGGCAGATCCTGCGCGGCATCCAGCTTCCGCTCGCGATGCCGACGATCCTCGCCGGCGTCAACCAGGTCATCATGCTCGCGCTGTCGATGGCGGTCATCGCCGGAATGGCGGGCGCAGACGGCCTCGGAAAGATCGTCGTCGAGGCGATCTCGACCATCAACATCGCCAAGGGCGTCGAGGCGGGTCTGGGCGTCGTGCTCATCGCCGTGTTCCTCGACCGCGTCACCGCGGCGCTGGGCGACCTCGGCAGCAACCGCTCGTCGCTGCTCGGCATGCTCGAGCGGCGCCGCACGCAGAGGCGCCTCGCCGCCGCATCCACGCCGGCCCAGCCGACGGCATCCGTCCCCGCAACGGCCGAGGCAGCCGATGCGAAGGATGCCGACGCTGAGGCCGAGCGCCTGAAGGCCTCCCCGCGTCGCGCCCCCGTCGGCGGCGGCGTGCACTGACTCATCCCTCCCGCAAGAGAACGCAACACCGCAGTACACAGCAGCACAGCACCTATATATACGGAACGAGAGAGACACACATGAAGAAGAAGTTCCTGACGATCGCGGCCATCGGAGCAGCAGCGACCCTGACCCTTGCCGGATGCAGCGGCGACGGCATGGGCGGCACCGGAGGCGGCACGGGCGGCGGAGACACCGGATCGGGCGACAAGGGCACGATCACGCTGGGCTTCCTGCCCTCGTGGACCGACGGACTCAGCACGGCATACCTGCTGCAGGACCAGCTCGAGAAGATCGGCTACACCGTCGAGATGAAGACGCTCACCGAGGCCGGCCCGCTCTACACGGGTCTCGCCCAGGGCGACGTCGACATCTACCCGTCGGCCTGGCCCGAGCTGACGCACGCCGAGTACATGAAGACCTACGGCGAAGACATCGAGGACCTCGGTGCCTACTACGACAACGCGAAGCTGACCATCGCGGTTCCGGAGTACTCCGACCTGAACTCGATCGAGGATCTCGCGGGCCAGAGCGCCGCGCTCGACGGCAAGATCTACGGCATCGAGCCCGGTGCCGGATTGACCGCGCAGACGCAGAAGATGATGCCCGAGTACGGCCTCGACAGCGAGTACGAGCTCGTCACCTCGTCGACCGCGGCGATGCTCACCGAGCTGAAGTCGGCGACCGACAAGCAGGAGGACATCGTCGTGACGCTCTGGCGTCCGTTCTGGGCCAACGACGCCTTCCCGCTGAAGGACCTCGAAGACCCGAAGGGCGCGATGGGCGAGTCCGAGGCCCTGCACTTCCTGGGCACGAAGGGCTTCGCCGAGGAGTTCCCCGAGGCCGCCGAGCTGATCGAGCAGATCCGACTCGACGACGAGCAGTACGGCTCGCTCGAGGACATGGTCGTGAACGAGTACGGCGAGGGCAACGAAGCGGATGCCATCGACGCGTGGCTCGAGGAGCACGGCGACGACTTCGACTGGGTCGTGAGCTGACCTGACGCACTGAGCTGATTCCGCCCGCGGTTCGGGCGGACTTCTCCGCGATGGGCGGGGGATCCGTGATGGATCCTCCGCCCATCGGTGTCTTCACCGCCGGATGCGTCTGTCGCCCGCTCGGCCTGTCGACGCTCGGCCTGTCGCCGTATCGATGTACCGAAACAGCGCCGTCGAGCCCTCGTCACGAACATCCCCGGCCTCCGTCCTGTGAGGTGCCGTCGAAAGATCGACGACACTCCAGACATGCGTCGCCGGGGCGGAATGCCGCGTGCGTCGGTCCGTCGCACGGATCGCGATCTCCCGCGGGCATGTCCCTGTGATTGAGGAAGCGATGACAGCACCAGCCCCCGCATCCGCACGTGTACCCCAGAGGCGCCACCGCCTGCGAGCGCTCTCGGGCCTCGCGCTGATCGGTGTGATCCTGCTCTCGGGAGGACTCCCGATGACGCAGGAGCCCGCCGAGGCCGTGGAGGATGCGACCAGCACGACCCGCACCGCCACCACCGCGACGATGAACTACCGCGGTGGGGTCACCGCCACGCTGACGCTCGCCCCCTCGACGACGCAGTACGGAAGCGCGGGCGTGCAGTTCCTGACCACGACCCCGCACTCCGGATACGGTGCGACGCCGGCCATGTTCGCTCCGGGGCTGGACCCGGCGAACACGCCGACGGTGGGTCTCGAGGCCTACGCCGGCATGTGCGGCGGCCTCGACTACACCGGGTTCTGCCCGGGAAACGGCACGCTGACGGTCGCGTTCAACCGACCCGTCACCGATCCGATCCTCGACATCTCGGGACTCGGCGGCTACGCCCAGTGCTCCGAGAAGAAGAACTCGTCCGAGACGTACTGCAACATCATCACGGGCAACGGCCTCACCGTCGGGACGAACGCCGACGGTGATCGCACGGCGGCGGGGTGGATCGCCATGCAGCTCGACATCGTCACCCCGGGCGTGACGTTCTCGGCGTTCGCGGGAGCGCAGAACTTCCAGACCACCCCGACGACCCTGACCACCGTGTCGAAGTCGAGCGGGTCGCGATGCGACACGATCCTGCCTGACGCCGCAGAGCTGGGCGGGCGCACCATGACCAGCACGTCTCTCGCCGGGTGCGGATCGGTCGCGCTGAAGGGAACGTTCCAGACCGTCACGTTCAGCCTCGGCACGCACATCCAGCGGGCGCCGGTCGCCGACGGCTGGGCGAGCGGCTACAACACCGCCGACCTGGGCACGAGACTCGCCGATCTCTTCCGGCTCTCGATCCGCCTGCACGAGGACATGGGCGATGCGCCGAGCAGCTACGACGCGGCTCAGGCGGCGGTGCACGTGCAGGGCCCGCTGCGCCTGGGCGCGGGCATCACCTCGGATGCCGATGCGACGGCCAAGCCGACGCTGTCGCCGAACGCCGGAGCGGGCGCCTCGCTCGACACGGACGACGCGATCGCCGACGGCATCCGGGCGCCGCGCGCGATCCGCGGCACCGCGTATTCGCTGCCGATCCCGCTGTCGGGCACCACGTCGCCCGGCACGGTCGCCGGATGGATCGACTTCAACAAGAACGGCACGTTCGATGCGACCGAGCGGGTGCAGGCCGCGTTCCTCGCCGGTGCGACGTCCGTGAACCTCGCGTGGACGGTGCCGGGAACGGCCGTCGTCGGCGACACCTACCTGCGGCTGCGCGCCTCTTTCACGGCATCCGAGGTGACCGATCCCCGCGGCATCTCGCAGTCGGGTGAGGTCGAGGACTACATCCTCACCCTCGCCGCGGCCGCCCCGGCGATCGAGGTCGTCAAGCTCGTGAACGGCGACGACGCGAACACCGCTCCGGGGGTCGCCGTCGACGCCGGGTCGGCGATGGCCTTCGAGTTCCGGGTGAAGAACACCGGCAACGTCGTGCTGACCGCCGTGCAGCTGGCAGACGACGTCATCGCCGCTGCCTCGATCCTTCCGATCGGCGCGTGGGACGGCACGCTCGATCCGGGGGAGTCGGTCGTGTTCGCCGCGACGTACCCGGCGCCGACCACGGGCGGCGCGCTGCACCGGAACACGGCGACCGCCTCAGGGCAGCCGGCGTCGGGCGGAGCGCGGGTCACCGACACCGATTCCGCACACGCGACCACGCGCGAGGTGCTGGCGTCGATCATCGTCGAGAAGCTCGGCGAAGACGTCAACGGCGACTGGGTGCGGATGGACGGCTCGGGCTTCCGTCTGCTCGCAGACTCCGCAGGACGCCCTGGTGCGCCGGTGACTCCGGGATTGATCGCGGGGACCGAGGTCGGGGTGTTCACCGCGGCGGGTCTGCGCCCCGGCGCCTACTGGCTCGAAGAGACCATGGCGCCCGACGGCTTCGCGCTTCTCGCCGAACCGGTGAAGATCATCGTGTCGGCGGCCGGGGCAGTGTCGATCGCCGACGGGCAGTCGAGTCCGCAGGTCACCCTGGCGGGCAGCACGCTGTCGGTGCGGGACGTGCCCGTGTTCGAGCTGCCTGCGGCGGGCGGCACGGGGTCGCAGGGCTTCACGCTCACCGGAAGTCTGCTGATCGCACTCGCGATCGCCGGCGCGGTCGTGGTCGAGGTCCGTCGTGCCCGACGCGGCCGACGCGAGGAAGTGCTCGACACCGTCGGCTGACCGGGTCACGTGCTGTGGGCTGCTCGGCCCGCCCTTTCGGGAGGAGTTCGCCCTCTCGGGAGGAGGATTCGCGGCGGATCCTCCTCCCGAAGCGCATCTCGCCTCCCGACGGAGCGCCGCCGCCCGCCCCGCGCAAGCCCCTCTTCGGCACCTCGCCTCCGGGGCTAGCCTGTGGCCGTGGACGGGTTCGCGGCGGTCGACTTCGGGTTCGCCCGTGAGGTTCTGCAGAGGGGCATCGCGGCGCTGTACCTCGTCGCGTTCATCTCGACCCTGAACCAGTTCCGGCCGCTGCTCGGCGAGCACGGGCTGCTGCCCGCGCCGGGGCTGCTCGACTGGGTCGGGCAGAAGAAGTCACGGCGGCGGATGCTGCATCCGACCCTCTTCCTCCGCATCCGATACTCCGATCAGCGACTCGCGCTGCTGTGCTGGGCCGGGATCATCGTGTCGGCCGTGCTGTTCGTCGGCATCCCGCAGTGGGGTCCGCCCTGGGTGCCGATGCTCTGCTTCCTCGCGCTCTGGCTCGGATACATGTCGGTGGTCAGCATCGGTCAGACCTTCTACTCGTTCGGCTGGGAGATGCTGCTGCTCGAGGCGGGGTTCTTGGCGGCCTTCCTCGGGTCGAACGACCAGCCGCCGCCGACCGTGGTGATCGTGCTGTTCTGGTGGCTGCTGTTCCGGGTCGAGTTCGGTGCGGGCATGATCAAGATCCGCGGCGGTCGCGAGTGGCGTGATCTCACGGCGCTCATGTACCACCACGAGACGCAGCCGATGCCCGGGCCGCTCAGCAGGCAGGCCCATCTGCTGCCCCGGTGGTTCCATCGCGCCGAGGTCGTCGGCAATCACTTCGCCCAGCTCGTGGTGCCCTTCTTCGTCTTCGCGCCGCTGCTGTCGGTGTGGATCCCCGGCCCTGTTCCGCAGATCGTCGGCGCGGTCGCCGCGGCCATCATGATCGCGACGCAGCTCTGGCTCGTGGCGACGGGCAACTTCGCGTGGCTGAACTGGGTGACGATCGTCATCGCGTTCTCGGCGATCGGGATTCCGGGGGTGGGCGCTGCACCGCGCGTCGATGCGCTGGAGGACTCGCTGTGGCCCGGCATCCCGCTGTACTGGTTCGTGATCACGGCGGCGGTGGGCCTGCTGGTCTCGGTGCTCAGCGGTCCCGCGCTGCGCAATCTGTTCGCGCGCCGGCAGCTGATGAACGCGAGCTTCAACAGGTGGCAGATCGGCAACGCCTATGGTGCGTTCGGCACCGTCACGACGCAGCGGGTCGAGATCGTCGTCGAAGGATCCGTCGACGACGACGGCCTGCTGTGGCGCGAATACGAGTTCAAGGGAAAGCCGGGCGATGTGCGCCGCGTTCCGGGTCAGTTCGCGCCGTACCACCTGCGACTGGACTGGCTGATGTGGTTCCTGCCGCTCGGCCGCTCGCTCGACGACTGGTTCACCGTGTTCCTGCTGCGGCTGCTCGAGGCGGATGCTTCGACTCTCGCCCTGCTGCGGTCCGACCCGTTCGACGGGCAGCCGCCGCGCTGGGTGCGCGCCGTGTCATATCGCTACCGTTTCGCGACGCGTGCCGAAAGACGCGACGGCGCCGGGGTGTGGGTGCGCACGCGGCAGTCGGTCGTGCTCGGTCCGCTCGGGCTGCGATAGCGGCGTCGCCGCTCGTGGTGCTCACCTCGTCGGGAGGAGAACACGGCCTCGGGAGGAGATTCGGAGCAGAATCCTCCTCCCGACGCGGAGATCTCCTCCCGGCGCGACCACGCGACCACGCGACCTCCCGAGCCCGACGCCGAGCGCGGCGAAACGCCCCGGCCGGGCGCGGGGCCCGGACGGAGCGTTCCGTCTCACTGCAGACGTTCAACTGACCTTCTTGCGGTAGGAGATGATCGCGAACACGTAGGCGACGACCAGGATGCCGACGCACCAGGCGAGAGCGACCCAGATGTCGGTGCCGACGGGCTGCTCGGCGAACAGCGCCTGGATGGTGTCGACGATCGAGGTGACGGGCTGGTGCTCGGCGAACCACTGCACCGGACCCGGCATCGTCTCGGTCGGCACGAAGGCCGAGCTGATGAACGGCAGGAAGATCAGCGGATACGAGAACGCACTCGCCCCGTCGACCGTCTTGGCGTTGAGCCCGGCGATGATCGCGAGCCACGTGAGCGCCAGGGTGAACAGCGTCAGGATGCCGATGACGCCGAGCCACGCCCACACGCTCGCCCCGGTGCGGAATCCCATCAGGAATCCGACCGCGAAGATGATCGCCAGGGTGATGGCGTTCGCGGTCAACGACGTCAGCACGTGCGCCCACAGCACGCTCGATCGCGCGATCGGCATGGAGTGGAAGCGCTCGAAGATGCCGCTCTGCATGTCGGTGAACAGCCGGAACGCGGTGTAGGCGATGCCGGATGCGATCGCGATCAGCAGGATGCCCGGCAGCAGGTAGTTCACATAGTTGTCGACCCCGGTGCTCGGCTGCAGAGCGCCACCGAAGACGTAGACGAACAGCAGCATCAGCGCGATCGGCGTGACGGCGGTGGTGATGATGGTGTCGGGGCTGCGGAAGATGTGCCGCATCGAGCGGCCGGTGAGCGTCGCCGTGTCGGCGGCGAAGTGCGTGCTCATGCGGCGTTCTCCTTTCCGGGGGTCGACCCTGACTTCGGGCCGATGAGGGTGAGGAAGACCTCCTCGAGGGTGGGCTGCTTCTCGACGTACTCGACCTTGGCCGCGGGGAGCAGCCGCTTGAGGTCGGCGAGGGTGCCGTTGGCGATGATCCGACCCTCGTGGAGGATCGCGATGCGGTCGGCCAGCTGCTCGGCCTCATCGAGGTACTGCGTGGTGAGCAGCACGGTCGTGCCGGTGTCCGCGAGCCTCTTCACCACGTCCCACACTTCGATGCGAGCCTCGGGGTCGAGGCCGGTGGTCGGCTCGTCGAGATAGATGACCTCGGGGTGACCGACGAGGCTCATCGCGATGTCGAGGCGACGACGCATGCCGCCCGAGTACGTGCCGACCTTGCGGGCGCCGGCATCCGTCAGCCGGAACGTCGCGAGCAGGTCGTCGGCCACCGCACCCGGATCGGACAGGTGGCGCAGCCGGGCGACGAGCACGAGGTTCTCGCGTCCCGTGAGGATCTCGTCGACCGCGGCGAACTGGCCGGTGAGGCTGATCCGCTGACGGACGCCGACGGGGTCGACGGCCACGTCGACGCCCCGCACGACGGCTGTTCCGGCATCCGACTTCAGCAGCGTGGAGAGGATGCGGACCATCGTGGTCTTGCCGGCGCCGTTCGAGCCGAGGAGGGCGAAGATCGTCCCCTTCTCGACCTCGAAGTCGACGCCGCGCAGCACGGGGAGGTCCTTGAAGGACTTCTCGATGCCGCGAACGGCGATCGCGGGTGCGTTCATGATCGTGACTCCTTCTTCTTCGCGTCGTCGACCGCCGCGTTCAGGCGGGCGCGCTCCTTGTCGATCCAGTGGGTTCCGCCGTAGGCCTCGGCGTAGGTCTCGGCGAACGAGACGGCGTCGTCTCCGACGATGTCGTCGATCGGGGTGCCGTCGATGGCGGCGCGCTCCCACAGGTCGGCGAGGTCGAGGAAGATCTGCACGAGGATGTCGCCGTCGGTGATGCCCCCGTAGTACATCGTGTAGCGGTGCTGGGCGTTGGCGACCGTGCGATACGGCTCGGGGAGGGCGTCGATGCGCTTCTTCGCATCGCGGTACTGCTTCTTCTGCTCGAGCGATCCGGTGAGCGCTTCGATCCACTTGGCGGCCATGTCAGTTCTCCTTGGTGTTCGTGTTCGTGTTCGTGTTCGTGTTCGTGTTCGTGTTCAGTCGTTCGATGTGCGCGGAGAGGAAGCTCCAGGTCTTCCAGAACTCCTCGAGCTCCAGCGTGCCCGCCGCGTTCAGCGAGTAGACCTTGCGCGGCGGACCCTTCTCGCTCGGCACCTTCTCGACGTCGACGAGCTTCTTCTGCTCGATGCGCACCAGCAGTGCATAGATCGTCCCCTCGGCGATGTCGGTGAACCCGTGATCGCGGATGCGGCTGGTGATCTCGTACCCATAGGCCGGCTGCTCGGCGAGAAGGGCCAGGACGATGCCCTCCAGGGTGCCCTTGAGCATCTCGGTCATCTGCTTGCCCATGAGAGCCTCCTTTCGTTGTTCGGTACTCAGTGTTGCTGGGTACCGGTACAAAGTAACACTGAGTACCGGTACTTAGCAAGACTGAATACTGATCTCCTGGGGACGGACCGCGCCTGCCGGTGTTCCGGTCGCACTTCGTGCCGCGCGCGCGTGAATCCGGCGGCGCGAACTGCGACCGGAGCGGGGTGATGGTCCGCGAACGGGCACGAACTGCGACCGGAGCGGGTGGGCGGGCTCCGCGAGCCGCAGACGCCCTCAGTCGTGCGTTCGCGCAGCGCGCCGCCAGGGGAGCAGCCGGTCGAGCAGTCGCCGTGGCCCCTCGGACACCGCGGCCGGCGGGGCGACGGCGAACTGCACGATCTCCTCGGCCCCACGGTGCACCAGCCGATACAGCGCAGTGCCGATGAGCACCCCGAGTGCGATCGACATGATCGAGAGCAGCGCGGTCATGAAGTCCGCGAAGCCGCCGTCGGTCGCGACGGCCTCGGTGAGACCGACCAGGCCGGCGGCGCCGGGGACCAGCAGCCAGAACGCCGGGAGGAAGGTGACCTGCACCGGAGCGCCGTGACGCAGTGAGGCGATCCAGAAGACGACGAGAGCCATCGCGACGGCTCCGAGGAACGCGCCCACAGTCGCACCCAGCAGCGCGGTGCCGACCAGCTGACCGGTATACGCGACGATCAGGGCGATGAGCACCCACCCGAATGTCGAGGCGGGCGCCGAGAAGTGCAGGTAGTTGCCCAGCGCGAAGACGAGGATGCCGATCAGCGCGACCCACCAGGGCAGGAAGGATTCCGCATCGAGCGGCTGATACGAGCGGGAATCGACGCCCGTGACCGTGCCAGCGGCGAGGATGCCGAAGGCCAGCAGCGCGAGCTGCACGAATCCGTAGATCAGACGCGAGGCGCCCGAGATCATCTGCCCCGCCGCGAGCTCGACGGTCGCCGTGGTCAGCACTCCCCCCGGCAGGAAGGTGACCAGCGGCGCGATGAGCAGGTGGATGGGATCGCCGATCTCGATGACCTCGGCGAGCAGGAACACCGCGCCGGCGCACAGGAACGCCGCCGCGATCGGCATCACGAGCTGCAGGGTGGGAGACCGCACGAGCTTGAGCAGTCCGATGCCTGCGCCCAGTGCGAAGGCGACGATCACGCCCTGCCAGGTGGGAGCGAGCAGCAGAGCCAGACCGGTGGTCAGCGCCGCGTGCCCGACGGTGCGGGTCACCCAGCCCAGTCGCGGTCGCATCGCGCCGATCTCGTTCAGCCGGCGGATGCCGTCGAGCGGCGACACCGAGGCGGTGCGCGCCTGCGCGATCAGCTCGTAGAGCGCCGCGATCTGGTCGAACCGGAAGGACGCGTTCGTGGCCGAGTGGATCGCCACCCGCGACTCCTCGTCATCGCCGGACTGCACCAGGATCACGGTCGGCAGCACCACGAAATCGATGTCGTCGACGCCATAGGCCCTGATGATCTCGGTCATCATGGTCGAGATGCGGTCGACCGACTCGGCTGAGGCATTCATGCCCTGCGCCAACCCGAGCAGGAACCGGCGCAGAGCAGAGCGGTCGGTGTCGATCGTCACGTCGCCGCGCCTGCGCTCGTCGCCACCACTTGAGACATGCCGCCACCCCGCCGTCGTCTGCGAATGCGCTCAGCGTATTGGCGTTCGGGGCGCTGCGGGAGGTGCTCTCACCCGGGCGGGGCGAGAAGCGGATCAGCCGTTCAGGCGAGCCATCGCGACCTGCGCCTCGAGCAGCGGCAGCGTGCGGTCGGCCTCGGGAGGCGGGCAGATGTCGAGGGCGTTCGCGAGTTCGAGAGCCAGCGCGGCGTGACCTGCGGCATTCGGATGGAACGGGTCGCCCATCAGGCCCCACGGCACGCCGCCGTTGCCGAGGTCGGTGAAGCGCGCGTGGTGGTCGACGGCGATCACGTCCTCGGATGCCGCGACGTCGCGCACCGCATCCGCGAACTCGGCGATGCGGGCGCGCTCCGGCGCGTTCGCCGTGTCTATCGTCGGCGGGGTCTGCAGCACCGGGACGGCGCCCAGCGCCCTGACCCGCACGACGAAGTCGCGCACCGAGCTGCCGTACTCGTCGGCGCCGATGACGGCGCGGGGCCCGCCGTCGGAGGCGTCGTTGGTGCCGATCATCAGGGTCACGAGATCGGGGCGCCACGACGCGACCCGGCGATCCCAGTCGTCGAGGATGTCGATGATCCGATTGCCGCTGATGGCGGTGTTGATGACGACGTCGCGCACGCGCCCGAGTTCTCCGCGGACCAGCTCGTGCAGATGCTCGGGATAGCTGCGGCCGCCCTGCGTGTGCAGCAGTCCGTGGGTGATCGAATCGCCCGTGATGACCCAGTTCAGCGGCTCGGCGCCGGCGAGCGATGCGGCGATGCGGCGGAGGTCGGATGCGGCGGAGGCGGGGGCGTCTGCATTCGGCACGCCCTAGAGCCTAGCTGCGGCGAGAGTGGAAGACTGGACCCATGGCCTCCCCACTGCTCGACACCCTCCTCGCCCGCGTCGTCGAGAGCGGGCTGCTCGACGATCCGGTCGCTGAGAACGGTCTCATCTACGGCCGGGCCACGATCGACGCCGCCGGCGCGGTCGTCACCGTCAACGTCGACCCCGAGCTCGAGGAGGACGAGGAGAGCCTCGATGTCGATGCGTTGATCGCGGCGATCACCCGCATCCTGTCGGTGTCGGAGTCGCGGTGGCGGGCCGTGATCGACGAGGTCGCCGACGACATCGACGAGGCCGTCGACGACGAGCCCGTGATCGAGCAGGTCGATCTGCGCGACGACCTCGAGGCCACATCCGCCGTCGTGTTCGCCGACGCCGTGCTGATCGCGTTCGACGCACCCAAGCAGTTCCCGGACTCCCGGATCCTGGTGCAGCTCGACGACGACCTCGAGGTCGCCAGCATCGAGGTGCGCGACCGCGACCTCGCCTGACTCACAACCACTTCTTGTACTTGAACACCCCGAAGAGGGCGACCGCGAAGGCCGCCATCGCGCCGATCGCCATCGGGTATCCGTGCACCCAGTGCAGCTCGGGCATGACGTCGAAGTTCATGCCGTAGACGGTTCCCACCAGGGTCGGAGCGAAGATGATCGCCGCCCACGAGGAGATCTTCTTGATCTCGTCGTTCTGGGCGAGGCTGGCGTCGGACTGCCGGCGGGCGACGAGGGCCGACTGCACGGTGAGGGCGTTCTCGAGGATCGCCCGGAACGAGTCGACCCGCTCGTTCACGCGGATGACGTGGTCGAGCACGTCGCGCAGCGAGCGCTGGAGCTCCTCGTCGATGCGGTACTTCTCGGATCCGCGGCGCAGCCATTCCAGCATCCCGGCGAGGGGGTGCACCGCGCGCTGGAAGTTGATGACCTCGCGCGAGAGCTCGTAGATGCGTCGCGAGAGGGCGTCGTCGTCGCTGTCGCCGAAGAGCTGGTCCTCGATCTCGTCGATGTCGTTGAGCAGTCCCGTCACGATGGGCTCGTACCCGTCGACGACCTCGTCGAGGATCGCGTAGAACACGGCCTCGGGTCCCATCGCGAGCAGCTCGGGGTGCGCCTCCATACGGCGCCGGACGGCGGCGAGGTCGGGCGATTCCGCGTGCCGGATCGTGACGACGAAGTCCGGACCCACGAACAGGTGCAGCTCGCCGAACTCGATCGACTCCTGCTCGTCGCGGTAGCGGGCGGGGCGCAGCACGGCGAAGAGAGTGTCGCCGTAGCGCTCGACCTTCGACCGCTGGTGGCCCGACAGCGCATCTTCGACGGCCAGCGGATGCAGGTCGAACTCGCGCGCGACCGACGCGACCTCCTGCGGGCTGGGACGGTAGAGTCCGATCCACGCGATGCCGCCGTGGGCGTCGAGCGACCGGTAGGTCTCGTCGAGGTTCTTCGGGGTCTCCACGCGACGTCCGTGGACGTACACGCCGTTGTCGATGAGGGCCATGGCTGGCTCCGTTCTCGCAGGCGCACGCCGAATCAGGGGGCGTGCGCAGTATTCGTCAGGGGGCGGATGACGCCGCCGACGGCTGCGGAGCAGGACGGGCAGGTGCGGAGGCGGGGCTCAACGCACGGATGCCGTCAGACGCGACGCAACGAAGGCGGCGTCGCAACTATCACCGGACATCGCCATCACCGCCTCTCGCGCTCTGAAGGGTCACACGACCCGGTGTGCCAGCATACTCCCGCCCCGCCACCCTTTCGAATCGCGCACCTGGCAGTTTCCGGGGCCGGCGAACTGCAAAGTGCGCGATTCGAAACCGGCGGGTGCGGTCAGCGGGAGGGGATGCCGACGAGCTCGGCGCTCTTCTGCCACAGCGCCTCGGCGAGGGCGGCATCATCGACCTGCGGATTGACGCGGTTGCTGAGGGTGCGTTCGTCGTAGTACGCGCCCGAGAACCACGTCTCGTCGGGCGTCCCCTCGATGAACCAGCGCAGGATGCTGCCGCCCTCTTCGACGCCGGTCAGCAGGAACCGACCGAGGAAGCTCTGGTAGACGAGTCGCATGATGCTCGACGAGTCGGCCGCGAAGTTCGTCCGCACCGTGCCGGGGTGGAAGGCGACCGAGCTCAGCCCGTCGGCGTGGAACTTCGTGTGCAGGCTCTTGGTGAACAGGATGTTCGCGAGCTTCGCGTCTCCGTAGGCCTTGTTCGCACTGTACTTGCGCGCGTTGTCGAGGTCGTCGATCTCCAGGTGCCCGAAGAGTCGGTGGCCGACGCTCGAGGTGTTGATGACCGCGGCGTCCGACTGCAGCAGCCGCGGCAGCAGCAGATTCGTCAACAGGAACGGCGCCAGGTGATTCACCTGGAACGTCTTCTCGTGTCCGTCGACCGTGGGGGTGCGGTCACCGAAGATCCCTCCGGCGTTGTTCGCGAGCACGTCGATGCGCGCGTCGCCGACGGCGTCCAGAATCCTCGCCGCGAGTTCGCGCACGTCGTCGAGTCGGGCGAAGTCGGCGGTGAACCACTCGGCGCCGGACTCGGCGGCGACTGCTCGGGTCTTCTCGACCGATCGGCCGACCAGGATGAGTCGGTCGCCGGATGCCTCGAGCTGGCGCGCCGCTGCAGCGCCGATGCCGTCGGATGCCCCGGTGATGACGATGGTCTTCGCGTCGCCGGTCACGCGGCAGCATCCTTCGCGGTGTCGTGCTCGCAGGGGATCTGGTCTGAGATGCCGCGCATCCGTCCGCCCTTCTGGTGGGACCCGGTCTCCCGAGGCTATCGCAGCAGGATCACGCCTCTCCGCCGAACACGACCTCGCCGCCGACGACCGTCGTCGTGACCTGCTGATCCGCGATCCGCTCGGACTCGATCTCATAGAGGTCGTCGCTGAGGGCGATGAAGTCGGCGAGCATGCCGACCTTCAGCGTGCCCTTGTGCTGCTCCTGCCCGACGGCATAGGCCGAGCCGTGGGTGTACGCCCGCACCGCCTCGTCGATGCTCACACGTTCGCGGGGCCCGAGCACCTCGCCGCTCGACGTGCGACGCAGCACCATGTCTCGCAGCGAGACCAGGGGATCGGCGTCGGAGATGGGCGAATCGGTCGAGCCGTTGAGCACGATCCCCGCATCCGCCAAGGACTTCACGCGGTAGATGTCGTCTCGGCGGTCAGCGTCGACGGCTGCCGCCATGCCGTCGCCGAAGTCCGACACGAAGACTCCCTGCGGCACGGGGATCACGCCGAGCGCCGCAGCCCGGGCGATGTCGGCATCGCTCGCGAGGGCGAAGTGCTCGATGCGGTGGCGCACATCGGGCCGCGGCGCGATGCTCTGCGCGTGCTCGATCGCGTCGAGCACGTGTGTGATCGCGCGGTCGCCGATCGCGTGCGTGGCCACTGTCCATCCCGCGAGGTGCGCCCCGACGATGTAGTCGCGCAGCGCCTCGGGCTCGTGCAGCAGCACTCCGAAGTTGTCGGATTCGCCCTGGAAACACGCGTGCATGGCGGCGGAGCGACCGATGAACGAACCGTCGGCGACGATCTTCACCGGGCCGACGCGCAGCATGTCGTCGCCGAGGCCGGTGCGGATGCCGAGGTCGAGGCCGAGCACCCGCTTGTCGGGCAGGTCCGAGAACGGGTGCAGCACCGTGATGTAGGGCATCAGGGTCGTCCGCACCCGCAGCAGGCGCTGCTCGACCGCCGTCTGGTAGGCGTGGTAGTCGAGCGGGTTGTTGCCGACCATGCGGATCTCGCCGATGCCCGGCTCGGTCACCGAGGTGAGGCCGTAGCTCAGGGCCTGGTCGCTGGCGAGTCCGAGGTTGCGTCGCACCTCGTCGAGGTCCATCGGCCGCACGAGCGCGAAGATCGGGGCCATCGCCGACTCCTGCAGCAGACCCTGCGGGCGTCCGTCGGCGTCGCGGGGGATGCCGCCGCCCGCGATGTCGGGGAATCCTTCGCGTCGTGGGTAGCCCGCGAGCTCGAAGGCCCGCGTGTTGGCGACCATCATGTGCCCCGAGACGTGCTCGAGGATCACCGGGCGTCCGCCCGACACCCGGTCCAGCGCCTCGGCGGTGGGATGCCCCTCGAGGAAGTTCTGGTCGTAGCCGGAGCCTCGCACCCAGGCATCCGGAGCCAGGCCGTCGGCATGGACGCGCACTGCGTCGTACAGCTCGTCGAGCGAGTTCACGGCGCCAGGACGCAGGTTCAGGGAGGCGAGCCGGAAGCCCGTGAGAGAGAGGTGGTGATGGGCGTCGTGGAAGCCCGGGAGCACCGGCTGCCCCTTCAGATCGATCACCCGATCCGCGTCCACGCCGTGCAGGTCGTCGTCGAAGCCGACGATGCGGCCGTTGAGCGTGCCGATGCTGTGCGCGGTCGGACGCTCGCTGTCGAGGGTGCGGATGCGGGCGTTGGTGAAGATGGCGTCTACGCGCATGTTCTCTCCGGTCTTCGATGACGGGTGGAAGCCCGACCGCCGGCGTGCGGCGGTCGGGCTGTTCTCTGACGGTCAGGCGGTGGTCACGGCCTCGGTCTCGGAGACCACCGAGCGGGTGATCCGCCGCTGCAGGCCCCAGACGCCGGCGATCGTGACGAGGATCATCGCGGCATAGAAGCCGGCGACACCCCAGACGCTGCCGCCGCTGGAGTTGAGGATCCACTGGGCGACGAGCGGCGTGGAACCACCGAAGACGGTCGCGCACAGCTGGTAGGCCAGCGAGACGCCGGAGTAGCGGATCCGCGCGGGGAACGCGGAGGCCAGGAGGGTCGCCAGCAGCGCGTAGTACGCGGTGCTGCCGATGATCGTGGCGTAGAGCGTGACGGTGATCCACAGCGGGGAGGCCGCCTGGATGGCGAGGAAGTACGGCACGGTGAGCAGCACGCTGAGCACGAGCCCCGCGAGCATGACACGCGCGATGCCGAGCCGCTCGGCGATCTTCGCGGCGATCGGCTGCCAGATGAACTGCAGGATCGCCATGCCCAGCAGGATGTTGAGCATCAGCTGGCGGTCGATGCCGAGCGAGCCGGTGGTCCAGGCGAGCAGGAACGTGTTCGAGAAGTAGGCGTTCGAGATTCCCATGACCGAGGCGAGCACACCGAGGCCGATGAGCAGCGGCGCGGTGCGGAGGGCGACGAGCACCGGGGCGCTCACGACCTCTTTGCTCTCCTTCGCGGCGACGAAGTCGGGGGACTCCTCGACCTTCACGCGGATCACGAGCCCCACGAGCACGAGGATCGCGGAGACCAGGAACGGGATGCGCCAGCCCCAGGTGATGAACTGCTCGTCGGGGAGCAGACCCACGAGCAGGAACATGAGGGTGGCGAGGATGGATCCTGCGGGTGAGCCCTGCTGCACCCAGGCGCCGGCGAGGCCCTTCTTCTTGGCCCGGGCGTTCTCGGTCGAGAGCAGCACGGCCCCGCCCCATTCGCCGCCGACCGCGAAGCCCTGGAGGCCGCGGAGCACGACGAGGAGGATCGGAGCCAGGATGCCGATCTGCGCGTAGGTCGGGAGGAGACCGATCAGGGTGGTCGCGCTGCCCATCAGGATGAGGGTGAGCACGAGCACGTTCTTGCGTCCGAACTTGTCGCCGAAGTGACCGAAGACCAGACCGCCGACGGGGCGCATCAGGAATCCGACCCAGAAGGTGGCGAACGAGGCGAGGAGGGCGGCGCCGGGCGCGACCTCCGGATAGAAGACGCGGCCGAAGACGAGGGCGGCGGCCGTGCCGAAGATGTAGAAGTCGTACCACTCGATCGCGGTGCCCACGAAGGCACCCACCATCGAACGACGTTGCCGGGCAGTGCTGAGGTCAGTGCGCGAGTTGGCCATCGGGAAGGCTCTCTCTGTCAGGGGGAGTCGGGTGCGGATCGGGTGTGCCCATCCTCACCGCCGCGACCCATGCCCGTCCAATGAAGAAAACGGGTAACCGCATACGCTTTGTGTATGTACGGAGAGCGAGAGCTGGAAGCATTCGTCGCGGTCGTCGACAGCGGATCGGTCAGTGTCGCCGCAGAACGCCTGATCAGAACGCAACCCACGGTGTCGCGACAGATCGCATCGCTCGAGCGGCAGATCGGCGCGGCGCTGTTCCGCCGCATGCCCCACGGGATGGTGAAGACCTATGCCGGCGACCGTCTCGAGCCGATGGCGCGCGACCTCGTGCGACGGGGCCGACGCGCACGCGAGGTGATGACGGGCGTCGTGCAGAAGGAGCGCTCGTTCGTCGCGGCCGCTCCCGAGATGACGAGCGTGCTCGTGCTCGCACCGTTCATCGCGGGCGGGGGCCCGATCTCCGACGTGGTCGTCGCGACGCCCCCTGAGACGTACGATCGGCTGCGCAGCGGGGCGGATCTCGCGGTGACGACGAGCGCCCCGGATTCGCGGCTCAGCAGCGTGCGGGTCATGACGCTTCCCCTGCTGTGCCAGATGCCGGCGTCCCATCCGCTGGCGGTGCACGAGCGGCCCGAGCTGCAGGAGATGCTGGCCGCCCCCTTCCTGACGTCGGGAACGGGGTCCGCGGCGTGGACGCAGATCCAGCGGGCGGCGGAGGGCGAGGGGTGGTCGACCGAGATGGCGGGCTTCGGCGCCGATGCCCCCATCATCCAGGCGCGTTCGTCGGCCGGACACGGTCCGTGCGTCGTCGTCGAGCCGCCGCGGTTCGGGCTGGTCTCCCGGCCGCTGCACCACCGGGGGCGACCGATGCAGTGCGCTCTCTACGCGAGCTGGGAGCGCACCCACTACGCCCGCGAGGACATCCGCGACGTGGCCGAGCAGCTCACGGAGTTCGCGGCCGATCACGTGCGGGGACTGTACGACCCCGCGGCGGAGATCGAAGGGGCCGCGGGTGACTCGCGGCAGGTGGAGAGGGCTGCTCGGGCGTGAGGGCGCGAGGCTCGGCCTCAGCCGGCGAAGGGCACGACCGCCTGGCCGCTCACCCCGGGGCGCACGGCGAACAGCGAGCCGGCCTCCGTGCCGTGGTCGGCGTCGAGACCCTGCGCGGAGGTCGTGATGAACAGCGTGCCGAGATCGTCGCCGCCGAAGGTGCACGCGCTCACCTGCGGAACGGGCAGCTCGATGCGGGCGATCTGCGATCCGTCGGCCGCATATCCGTGCACGGCGCTTCCGCCCCAGAGGGCGACCCAGACCGACCCGTCGGCGGCCACGGTCAGGCCGTCGGGGCTGCCGAGATCCTCGGGGATCGACACGAAACCGCGGCGGTCGTGGAGGTCGCCGTCGATCACGTCGAAGACGTCGACGCGTCCGGTCGCAGTGTCGACGTAATACGCGCGCGCCCCGTCGGAGGTGAATCCGATGCCGTTCGAGACCTCGACGCCCGAGAGCACCTCGGTCGTGCCGAGGTCGGCGCCGATCCTGAGGACGCGGCCCACCGCTCCGGCATCGTCGAGCGCCATCGAGCCCGCGAGAAGACGGCCGTGCGTGTCGACTGTGCCGTCGTTGAACCGCGCCTGCCCGAGGTCGAACGTCGCGGCGATGCGGGCAGGTCCATCAGCGGTGTCGGAGAGGTGCAGGCTGCGTGCACCCAGCGCGACGAATCCACCCGCCGCCCGCGGGCGGAAGAACGCGGCGTAGTCGTCGTCGAGGTGCAGGCGATGGATGCCGTCGTCGCGCAGCGTCACGAGATCGGCCGCCTCCCCGTCGACCCAGCGGATGCCGCCCCACGACGGCGACCACACGGGGGCTTCGGCGTGCACGCAGATCGGGCCGGTGAGGTTCTCGGGAGTCACTGCGTATCGTCCTTCCGCAGCGGCATCGGCATCCGCTGGGGCTCGGGTGGCGCTGTGGTGTCGGGGGCGGAGGCGGAGGTGCCGGCCGCATCGCCCGGGGTGGGGTGCGCCGGCAGTTCGCGAGCGACCTGCTTCTCGAGCACCTGCACGGCCTCGTCGCTCAACAGGATGAGTCCTTCGAGCTCGTCGCGCACGCGGCGGTACGCCACATTGCGCTCGGCCTGGGTGGCCGACTCGTCGACCGCGACCTTGAGCAGCTGCTGCGCGCGGTCCAGGCGCTTGCGCTCGGCGTCGGTGAACGTCGAGTCGCGCAGACGTCGGGCATCCTTCTCGGCGACCTCGAAAGCGACGGCGTAGGCGCCCACCGCGTCGAGGTACTCCGACACCTGCTGCTCGCTCACGGGCGCATCGGCCGAGAGCGGGCGCAGCGCATCCGCCGTCCTCTTGGCCCGCAGGAACGCGGCGACGAGAGGCTGCCGACCGTCGCTCATGGCGGGGAAGGCGATGAGCTTCGCGACATCGAGCTCGTAGTCGAGCCACCGGGCGGTGATCTCGTCGTGCTCGGTGAAGAGGCGCTCGAGGAGGGCGTTCGGGGCGACGGATGCCCGGGTGTCGACGACCGCCGGGCCCACCTGGCGCGACCTTCCGCTGCGGGCTTCGAGCTGCGCCGTCTTGATCTCGGCCTTGAGGCGCAGGGTCTCGAGGCGGCGCTCGTGTCGGCGCTTCGCCGCGCGCTCCCAGGTCTTCGCCGCGCCCCCGGCGACACCCATGATGGGAAAGACGAGCCACCAGTAGTGGCCCGCGAATTCCCAGAAGCCGCGGATGAACTCGTCCATGATGCCCTCAGCCTACTTCTCGGGGTGGGGCGGCGTGGGCCGTCAGAGCCCGAGCTTCTCGGCGCAGGCGACGCAGTGCGTGGCGAACGGGCGCACCTCGAGTCGCGCCTCGGGAATCGGTCGTCCGCAGTGCGCGCAGATCCCGTAGGTGCCGGCATCCAGGCGCGCGAGCGCATCGTCGACCTGCTGGAGTTCCGACGCCGCGGCCTCGGCGAGTCCCGTCAGCCGTGACCACTCCGACGAGAGCGTGACGCCCTCGGGATCGTGCTCGTCGTCGTCGTTCGAGCCCTCGCGGTCGTGCATGAGCTCGGCGAGGGTCGCCGCGGTCGATGCGACCCTCGCCGACGCGTCGGCGCGCAGCAGATCGAGGCGAGAGCGAGCATCCGAGGTCATCCGCACACTCTAGGCCGCGGCTCCGACATCCGGCACCCGGGCCACCGTCACCAGTCGTTCACCCAGCGTTCCGTTTCGAGTACGGCGGTCTCGTAATTGCCCGTCACCTTCGCGAGTTGGAATACTCCTGTTCTCGGAATTCGGGAACGTCTCCTCCCGAAAGGTCATCATGCGCCGCCTCACCCTGCCCGCCGTCGGCCTCCTCGGCGTCGCCGCCCTCGCCCTGACCGGCTGCCAGAGCCCGTCCGCCGAAGCGGCCCCCGCCGACCCGAACGCTCCTCTCACGATCGCGACCATCCCCGTCGGCGACGACCCCACGGCCGAGAACCCGATCGAGGTCTTCGCCGAGCTGCTCGAAGAGGCCACCGGGCGCGACGTCGAGATCACCGACGTGCCCGACTACCTCAGCGTCGTCGAGGCGATCCGCGCCGACCACGTCGACATCGGCATCATGAGCGGCTTCCCCTCGGCGCTCGCCGTCAACACGGGCGAGATCGACGCGCTCGTCGCCTTCCAGGGCGACGGCAAGCCCGTCTCGACCTGCGTGGTGCTGAACGACTCGCCGATCCAGACCGTCGAAGACCTCGAGGGCAAGACCGTCGCCTTCGCCGACCAGGCCTCGAGCTCGGGCTACTTCATGCCCGTGTACATGCTGCACGAGGCGGGCCTCGAGCAGGGAACCGACTACGAGGCGATCTTCGCCGGCGGACACGAGGGCAGCTTCGCCGCGCTCGAGCAGGGACAGGTGGATGCCGCATGCACCGCGGTCATGCTGACCGAGCTCGGCGCCCCGATGTTCCCGTTCGCCGATGGCGAGTGGCGTGCGGTGGGCGAGAGCCCGGCGATGGACATCCAGGGTGCCGTGCTCGGACGCCAGTCGCTCGACGCCGAGACCCGCACGCTCATCCAGGAGGGCATCGCCGAGGTCTTCTCGCCCGAGAACGCCGAGCGCCTGGGAGCCTACGGTGCCTTCGCCGCCGCGGAGCAGACGGTCGACCCCGACAGCTCGTCGTTCGCCTCCTTCGCCGAGATCGCCGCGGTCGCCGGTGTCGAGCTCAAGGACCTCAAGTGACGAGCCCCGCACTCTCCCTCGCCTCGGAGAACCGGGACGAATCGGATGCCGCAGGGCGCGCCGAGGCGAGACTCGCCGGGCCCGCCCCCGATGGTCTGGGTTTTCCGACGACGGCGGCGACGACGGCGGCGACGACGACGGGAGCCGTTGTCACGGTGCGCGACCTCAGCGTCGCGTACGACACCACCACCGTGCTCGACGGCGTCGATCTCGACCTGTTCCCGGGCGAGATGGTCGCGCTGCTCGGCGCCTCGGGCTCGGGGAAGTCCACCCTGATGCGCAGTCTCACCGGCTTCGCCCCGATCTCGGCGGGGTCGGCGCGCGTCGCCGGCCACGACGTCACCAACCTCGCGCGCGGCGAGCTGCGCACTCTGCGGTCGGATGTCGGCCAGGTGTTCCAGCAGTTCAACCTCATCCCGCGCCTGAGCGTGCTGACCAACGTGCTCGCGGGAGCACTGCACGGCGCCGGGCCCATCAACCTCGTCGGCGGCTTCTCGAGCGCGCATCGCCGCCGCGCGTTGGAACTGCTCGACCGCGTCGGCATCGCCCACAAGGCCACCGCTCCCGCTCGGTCGCTGTCGGGAGGGCAGCAGCAGCGTGTCGCGATCGCTCGTGCGCTCATGCAACAGCCTGCAGTGATCCTCGCGGATGAGCCCGTCGCCTCCCTCGACCCGAAACTCGCGGACTCCGTGCTCGGTCTGCTGCGCGAGATCGCCACCGAAGACGGCATCCCGGTTCTGGTCAGCCTGCACGTGCTGCCGCTCGCCCTCGCGCACAGCGACCGCATCATCGGCCTGCGGCACGGACGGATGCTGGTCGCCGGCGCCACCTCGCAGCTGGATGCCGCTGCCCTCGCGCCGCTCTACGACGACGAGGAGCACGATGATGACGCTCACCACTGACCCCCGCTCGACCGGCCGACCGGCTGACAGCGCACGCCCCGCCCGCACCCCCGACCGCGCGGTCACACGGCCCACCCTCGATGCCGCCGAGCGGTCGCGGCTCGAGCGTGCTTTCCGCGTGCCGCGCGCACGGTTCCTGCTCGGACTCCCGGTCGCCGCGCTGCTGCTGATCTGGTCGTTCAACGGCGCCCAGTTCAACTTCATCAAGCTGGGCGACGGCGCGGTCAACATGGGCGAGTTCCTGTCGCGCCTTTTCCCGCCGGACTTCTCGAAGATCGGCACGATCCTCGCACTGCTGCTGGAGACCTTCCAGATGGCGGTCGTCGGCACGGTGCTCGGAGCCGTGCTCTCGCTGCTCGTCGCCTTCGGGGCGTCGTCGAACATCGCGCCGAAGTGGGTCTATTACCCGACGAGATGGGTGATGAACATCATCCGCTCGGTGCCCGATCTCGTCTTCGCGCTCATGTTCGTCTCGGCCGTCGGGCTCGGCCCGTTCGCCGGCATCCTGGCCATGACCCTCGGCTCCATCGGGTCGATCGGCAAGATCTTCGCCGAGGCGATGGAGCAGGTCGACCGCGGACCCGTCGTCGCGATGGAAGCGGTCGGCGCTTCGAAGAGGCAGGTCATCCAGTACGGCATCCTGCCGCAGGCCGCGCCCCTGCTCACGTCCTACACGCTGCTGCTGTTCGAGGGCAATGTGCGCGGCGCGACCATCCTCGGCCTCGTCGGCGCGGGCGGCATCGGCCTCGAGCTGACCACCGCCATGCGCATGTACGACTACGGCCACCTCAGCGCCATCATCATCTGCATCATCGTGCTCGTCACGGCGATCGACCAGGGCAGCGCCCTCATCCGAAGGAGAATCACATGACCATCGCCGACATCGACCTGGTGCTCAGCGCCCCCGTCAACCTGCGCGACCTCGGCGGCATCCCGATCGAGGGTGGCGTGCTGCGTGAAGGGCTGGCGATCCGCACCGATGACCTCGCCTATGTGCCGACCGAGATCGCCTCTCAGCTGGTCGCGGCGGGGCTCACGGCGATCATCGACCTGCGCTCGCCGCTCGAGGTCTCGGTCACCGGGCGGGGTCCGCTCGCTGACTACCCGGTCGCGTACCACCACCTGCCGCTCATCGCGGACGTCGGAGAGTCGATGAACCGGGATGCCCCCGAGCTCAGCCACGACGCCATGGGGCGGATGTACCTGCGCATGGTCGAGGTCGCCGCGCCCCAGCTCGTCACTGCGCTGAACGTGATCGCCTACACCCCGGGAACCGCGGCGTTCCACTGCGCCGCCGGGCGCGACCGCACCGGAGTGGTGGCGGCGATGCTGCTGCTGGCGCTCGGGGCGGCCGATGACGACATCGTCGCCGACTACGCCCTCACCGGCGGAAACATGGTCGCGATCATGCGTCGGACCGCGCCCGTGATGGGTGCGATGTGGAAGGCTCTCGGCTTCGATGCGGATGCCGTCGGCGCGACGTCGTCGCTGCTCGAGGGGTCGATGGAGGTGTCGATGCGCACCCTGCTCGACACGCTTCGCGCACAGCACGGTGACGCGCTCGCGCCGCTGCGCGCGGCGGGACTGTCGGACGCCACGATCGGCCGCCTGCGCGAGCGGGCGCTCGCCGCGTGACGGTCGCAGTTGGTGCCGCTTCCGGTGCGGCTCCCGCCGTTCCGGTCGCAGTTGGTGCCGCCGTGGACCCCCTGAACGCGGCACGAACTGCGACGGGAACGCCCGGGGCGATGGATGCCGGGACTGCGGTTCGCCGCCGTCCTGGCCGTCCGCGCGATGAGGACATGGACGGGCAGATCGTCGCCGCCACGCTCGAGATCATCGATGCGGGGCACGAGGTGACCGTCAGCCGGGTGGTCGAGCGCAGCGGGGTCAGTCGCGCGGCGCTGTATCGACGCTGGCCGTCGCTCACGACGCTGATCGCCGCGGCCCTCGATGTCGGGCGCACGATCCCGCCGGAGTATCCGGAAGGCGTCGACCTGCGAGTGGCGCTGATCGACGGCTTCGGCCTCGGTGAAGGCGGTGCGACCCTCTCGGTCGCGGCATCCGGGTATTCCGAGGAGCGCTTCCGTCAACGCATCCGTCTCGTCATGTCCGATCGCGCCCTGCAGAAGGCGTACTGGCAGTCGCATGTGTCACGTCGTCGCGCACCTCTGCTGAACGCGCTTCGGGCGGGCGTCGCGCGCGGCGAGCTGCGGGCCGATCTCGACGTCGAGGCGTGCTTCGACGCTATCGCCGGCACCGCCTACTACCAGATCGTCGTCCGCGGCGACCGGATGGACGACCCCGCCGTGGCCGCGCGGCTGCGCGCCGCGGTCGACGTGATCTGGCGCGGGATGGTACGCCGGAAATGAAGGAGAACTCCGGTTCTGAAGGAAGAGATCCGACGACTTCTCCTTCAGAACGGGAGTTCTCCTTCGATCCGGTCGATCGCCCGCGAGGTCAGTGCCCCGAGTGCCTCTTCTCGCGCGGCACGACCGTGATCGTGTCGGTCCGGACGCCGGGGTGCTCGCGCTCGAGCGCAGCGCCCTCCATGTCGACGTTCGGCAGGATGCGGTCGAGCCACCGCGGCAGCCACCAGGCCGAGCGTCCGAGCAGGTGCATCAGCGCCGGCATGAGCAGCATCCGCACGACGAAGGCGTCGAGCAGCACGCCGAAGGCGAGGCCGAAGCCGATCGAGCGGATGATGGTCGACTCCGAGAAGATGAACCCGCCGAACACCGACACCATGATGAGCGCCGCCGCGATCACGACCGAGCGTCCGGCTCGGAAGCCCTGGGCGACGGCATCCCGTGCCGAGGCGCCGTGCACATACGCTTCGCGCATTCCCGAGGCGAGGAACAGCTGGTAGTCCATCGCGAGCCCGAACAGGATGCCGACGAGGATCACCGGCAGGAAGCTGAGGATCGGCCCCGGGCTGTCCAGCCCGATGAGGTCGGCTCCCCAGCCCCACTGGAACACGGCGACGATCAGACCGTAGGTCGCGAACAGCGAGAGCACGAACCCACCGGTCGCGATGATCGGCACGAGCAGCGATCGGAACACGACGATCATGATGAGCAGCGAGAGTCCGACCACGACCACGAGGTAGAGCGGCAGGACGCCGGCGAGCGCCTCGGAGATGTCGATGTTGGTCGCAGCCTGCCCGGCGACGCCGAGCGTGATGCCGCCGTCGAGCTGCGGCAGCGCGCGGATGTCCTGCACGAGCTTCTCGGTCGACGCGCTGTTCGGGCCTTCGGCAGGGAGAACCTGGAACGCGATCAGCGTGTTGTCGTCGGACGTCGCGACCGGCGCGACTGCGACCACGTCGTCCTGGTCGGCGATCTTCTGCGCGACCTTGACCTGGGTGGCGAGCAGATCGTCGTCGCTCACGGCGTCATCGAGTGTCGCGGTGACCAGCAGCGGGCCGTTAGCTCCTTCGCCGAACTGCTCGTCGACGATGTGGAACGCGCGGTAGCTCGTGGAGTCGGAGGGTTCGCTCGCGCCGTCGGGCAGTCCGAGACGCATCGACATCGAGGGGATCGCGACGACCAGCAGGGCGATCACGCTGACGAGCACGGTGACGATGGCCCGCAGCGTCGACATCTGCGTCACGGGCTTGCCGGCGGCGTGCGGCTGGCCGATCGTGGCGCGGGCCTTGCCGCTGAGCAGTCGCGCGCCGACGAGTCCCAGGATGGCGGGAGCGAGGGTGATCGCGACGAGCACGGCGACCGCGACGCAGACCGCGCCGACCGTCCCCATGAGTCCGAGGAAGGGCACGCCGGTCACGTTGAGGGCGAGCAGCGCGACGATCACGGTGGTGCCGGCGAACACGACCGCAGTGCCCGAGGTGCCCGTGGCCAGCCCGATGGACTCGCGCACCGGTACGCCGTTGAGCAGCTGCTTGCGGTGTCGGTTCACGATGAAGAGCGAGTAGTCGATGCCGACGGCGAGGCCGAGCATCACGCCCAGCACCGGAGTGACGGATGCCATGTCGACGACGCCCGAGAAGGCGAGGGATGCGGTCACGCCGACGCCCACGCCGACGACGGCCGTCACGATGGGCAGTGCGGCGCCGATGATCGTGCCCAGCATCACGATCAGCACGACCGCGGCGAATGCGAGTCCGATCGCCTCGCCGACGCCGAAGATCTCGGGCACTCCCTGGGCGATGTCGGTGCCGAAGTCGACCTCGACGCCGTCGATCGGAGATGACTCGAAGTGCTCGATCGTGCCCTGCTTGACCTCTTCCGAGAGCTCGAGTCGAGGGTCTTCGAACGAGACGTTGACGATGGCCGTCGAGCCGTCGTCGGAGACGACGCCGATGCCGTTCGTGAGGTCGAGGAGCGTGGAGCCGAGGTCGACCTGCTCGGCGTTGGCGTCGAGCTCGGCACGCGAATCGTCGATGGTCTTCTGCTGGGCGTCGAGCGCGGCGGCCTGCTCGTTCAGCGCGGCGATCTGGGCGTCGAGCGCGGCGAGCTGCTCGGCGGGAGCGCCGCCCGCCTCAGCCTGCGTCCGCGCGGCGGTCAGCTGTTCGAGACCCGCGTCGAGCTGGGCGCGCCCCTCATCGAGCTGCGCCTGGCCGGCGTCGAGCTGCGCGCGGCCCCCCTCGATCTGGTCCTTGCCCTCCGCGAGGTCCCGAGCCTGCACGGCCTGCTGCTGCTGGGCGTCGAACGGGTCGACCACCGAGGCGACCCCGTCGAGGTCCTCGGCGCTCTTCGCGAGATCGGAGATCTCCTGCTTCTGCTCCTCCGTGAAGGCAGAGCCGTCGGTCGTCTGATAGACGACCGTGCCGGTGCCACCCGCGGTGTCGGGCAGCTTCTCGGCGAGCTGATCGGTGACGGCGCCCGAGGCCGTTCCCGGGATGTCGAAGCTGTTGCTCAGCGTGCCCCCGAGCGTGAGGAACGCGCCGATGCCCAGACCGAGGATGACGACCCACGACACGATCACCGTCCACGCTCTGCGTGCAGCGAACGAACCCAGGCGGAACAGCAGTGCAGCCAAAACGATCTCCTTCAGACGAATAGATCATACGGGGCGTCTCGTCTAGTGTTCTGTGGTTATCCTGAACGTGTGGTGAACGAGCATCGGAGCGGACCCGTGCGGAGCACGGCTGCGCGCGAGGCCATCCTCGACGCCACCTCCCGGCTGTTCCACAACCAGGGATACGACCGTCTCACGATCGAGGGGATCGCGAAAGAGGCCGGCGTCGGCAAGCAGACCATCTATCGGTGGTGGCCGTCGCGCGGTGCGCTCATCGGCGAATGCCTCGCCGAGGGGCGCCTGATCCCGGTCGACTTCGTGGTTCCCGACACGGGCGACCTCGCCGCCGACGTCGAGACCTGGCTGCGCAGCGTGCTCTCGATCCTCGAGGCCCCGGAGGGCGGTGCCCTCCTCCGCTCTCTCGTCGCAGCCGCGACCGAGGATGCCGGAGTCGGTGCGCACCTCGGCGAGAGCCTCGGCGTCGAGAAATACCTCACCGAGCGCATCCGAGGTGGCATCCGCGACGGGCAGCTCGCCGAGGGCGCACCGGTCGAGCAGCTGGGCCGGGCGATCCTCGGGGCGATCATCGTCGAGTCCCTCGGGCGCGAGCACCACGATCCGGAGTCGATCGTGCAGCTGACCCGCTTCTTCTTCTCGCGCTGACCGCCTCGCAGTCCGGTGCAGAAGACGCGGGCGTGACAGGTGCATGCCGAAACGACAGATGCATGCTCAGAACGCGGTTCTGAGCATGCATCTGTGCAGGGAGCATGCGCCTGTGGGCGCAGCCGACCCGGTCAGCCGAGAAGCAGAGTGATCACGGTCGCGCCGCCGCCACCCAGGATGAGGGCGATGATGACGGTCCAGGCGACGATGCGCATGCGGCGATTGCGCTTCTCGCCGAGATCGCCGTAGTCCTCGCTCAGGCCGTCGCCGCTCATGCGCTGACCGGCTCGGTGACGGTCGGGCCGAAGGCGGCGGGCAGCGTGGCCTGCGAGCGCTCGCGGATCTCGGCGATCGACACGGTGAAGACGTCCTGCACCTCGAGCTGGTCGCCCTCGGAGTCGGTCACGCCGATGCGCATCACCGGGTAGTCGCGGCCTTCGCAGAGTCCGCGGAACTTCACGTCGTCTTCGCGCGGCACGGTCACGATGACGCGACCGGTCGATTCGGAGAAGAGGGCGGATGCGGCATCCACACCGTCGCGCTCGATGATCTCGTTGAGCCAGACGCGTGCGCCGACGCCGAAGCGCGAGACGCCCTCGGCGAGAGCCTGCGCGAGGCCGCCCTCGGAGACATCGTGCGCCGACGAGATCAGCCACTCGTCACGGGCCGCGCCGAGCAGACCCGCGAGGCGCTTCTCGCCGGCGAGGTCGACCTTGGGGGGCAGTCCGCCGAGGTGCTGGTGCACGGTCTCGGCCCACGCCGAACCCGAGAGCTCGGTCGAGGTCGTGCCGAGGAGGTAGATGTTCTGACCCTCGTCCTGCCATCCCGAGGGGATGCGGCGCGAGACGTCGTCGATGATGCCGAGCACGCCGACCAGCGGGGTCGGGTGGATCGGCACGTCGCCGGTCTGGTTGTAGAACGAGACGTTGCCGCCGGTGACCGGGGTGCCGAGTTCGTAGCATCCGTCGGCCAGGCCGTCGACGGTCTGCCCGAACTGCCACATGACCTCGGGGTTCTCGGGGGAGCCGAAGTTCAGGCAGTCGGTGATCGCGGTGGGAACGGCGCCGGTGACGGCGACGTTGCGGTAGGCCTCGGCCAGCGCGAGCTGCGCACCGGCATACGGGTCGAGCTGGCAGTATCGGCCGTTGGCGTCGGTCGAGATCGCGAAGCCGAGGCCCGACTCCTCGTCGACGCGGATCATGCCGGCGTCGTCGGGGAACGAGAGGGCCGTGTTGCCGAGCACGTAGTAGTCGTACTGGTTGGTGATCCAGCGGGTGTCGGCGAGGTTCGGCGAGGCGACGAGGTCGAGGAACTGCTCGCGAAGCACCTCGGGGTCGTTCGACCGGGGCAGGTTCTCGGCGGCATCCGCCTTCAGCGCGTCGATCCACGTCGGGTACGCGACCGGACGGTCGTAGACCGGGCCGTCGACCGCGACGGTCGAGGGGTCGACGTCGACGATGCGCTCGCCCTGCCAGTCGATGACGAGGCGGCCGTCTCCGGTGACCTCACCGAGCACCGACGTCTCGACGTCCCACTTCTGCACGACGGCGAGGAAAGCGTCGAGCTTCTCGGGAGCGACGATCGCCATCATGCGCTCCTGCGACTCCGACATGAGGATCTCCTCGGCCGTGAGCGACGGGTCGCGCAGCAGCACGTTGTCGAGCGAGACCTTCATGCCGCTGTTGCCGTTGGCCGCGAGCTCGCTGGTCGCGCACGAGATGCCGGCGGCACCGAGGTCTTGAATGGCCTCGACGAGCTCGTCACGGTAGAGCTCGAGGCAGCACTCGATGAGCACCTTCTCGGCGAAGGGGTCGCCCACCTGCACCGCGGGGCGCTTGGTGGGTCCGCCGTCGGCGAAGGTGTCGGATGCCAGGATGCTGGCGCCGCCGATGCCGTCGCCACCCGTGCGGGCGCCGAAGAGCACGACCTTGTTGCCCACGCCGGTGGCGTTGGCGAGCTTGAGGTCTTCGTGGCGGAGCACGCCGACCGCCAGCGCGTTGACGAGCGGGTTGGCCTGGTAGACGGAGTCGAAGACCGTCTCGCCACCGATGTTCGGCAGACCAAGGCAGTTGCCGTAGAAGCTGATGCCGCTGGTCACGCCGTGCACGACGCGGGCGGTGTCGGGGTGGTCGATCGCGCCGAAGCGCAGGGCGTCCATGACCGCGACCGGGCGTGCGCCCATCGAGATGATGTCGCGGACGATGCCGCCGACGCCGGTCGCCGCGCCCTGGAACGGCTCGATGAAGCTCGGGTGGTTGTGGCTCTCGGCCTTGAAGGTGACGGCCCAGCCCTCGCCGACGTCGATGACGCCCGCGTTCTGGCCCATGCCCACCATGAGGCGTTCCTTCATCTCGTCGGAGACCTTCTGACCGAAGCGGCGCAGGTAGTTCTTCGACGACTTGTACGAGCAGTGCTCCGACCACATCACGGAGTACATCGCCAGCTCACCGGAGGTGGGGCGGCGGCCCAGGATCTCCTTGATGCGGGCGTACTCGTCATCCTTGAGGCCCAGCGCCGCGTAGGGCTGCTCCTTCTCCGGAGTCGCGGTGGCGTTCTCGACGGAGTCGGGGACGTGCTTGTGGGCAGGTGCAGGGGCGGTGGTCACGCGCACTCCTAGATGAGGGGCCGGCGGGGCAGGGCCAGTCTACCGGGGGATGCCGGGGGCCTGGGTTCGTGCTCCGGGGCGACGGATGCCGGCATCCGCTGCTCACGTCTATGTCACGAGCGGTCCGAGCTCCCGGGCTGCCGCGATGACGGAGCCGGCGATCGAATCGGACTCGTCGATGTATCTGCGCGGACCCGAGTACGACAGCGCTCCGGCCAGCGCACCGGAGGCGTCGGTGATCGGCGCGACCAGACACCCGCGCTGACCGTCGCGCGTGCGGATCACGCCCTGCTCGCGGAGCTCGGCGACGAGGTCGTCGGTGACGTGCTCCCCGCGCACGTCGTCCCCTCGCACGACGAGGGGCAGCAGGCCCAGCGCGTATCGGGTGGGCTCGTGCTGCAGGCCCTGCCGGTTCGAGAGGGGGAAGTCGGGGTCCTCATCGGCGATGACGACTCTGCCGTCGCGGTAGAGGACGAGGTGGATGCCGCCCCGCGCACTCGCTCTCGTGCGCTCGAGGACGTCCCGTGCGGCGCGGGGGACGCGTTCGACGCCGACGCTGCCGGCCAGCAACGCCACCTTCGTGCCCAGGGCGAAACCGGTGAGATCCGGTGTCCGGACGAGGTATTCGTCCTGCACCAGCAGATTGAGCAGGCGATAGGTCGTCGCGCGCGGCATCCCCAGATGCTCGGCGAGCTGCCGCGCGGTGACACCGGCCCCCATCGCCGCGACGGCTTCGAGCATCGACAGAGCGCTGTGGATGGCGGTGGGCTGGCGGGCCGAGATCACTACCGCGTCACCGCCCGTCATCCGTCGGCGTCCCCCGGTTCGCCCCCGTCTGCGCTGCTGCTGCTGTCGCCTGCGCTGCCGCTGCGCGCGACGCCGCCGAGCACGTGAGAGGCGACCGGCTCGTCGTAGCGTCCGACCTCGCCGAGGGGCGCGCGACGCCGCCATCGGATCAGCGCCGCCGCGATGACGGCGATGCCGATGGTGAGCCAGACTCCCGGATTGCCCGCCGTGGCCTCCGCGGCGAGGTAGACGGCCAGGCATCCCGTGAGTGCCACAGCCGCGGTGGCGGCCACGATCACGGATCCGGCGGTGACCTCTCCGATGCGACGCAGGAACAGAGGCGCGGCGATGCACACCAGCACGTAGGCGACGATGTAGCCCGAGGCCGAGATCAACAGAACGACCCGCATCGCGTCCCACGGCGACACCCCGGCCGCCACGACCGCGATCGGGACCAGGGCGATCGGCGGAGCTGCGATGGCGATCGCGGCGATCGGAGTGCGGTGGCGGCGGTGCGTGCGTCCCAGCTCGGCCGGGGCCACGCCGTCGCGGGCGAGTGCGAACACGATGCGGGTGAGGGCGGTCGTCGATGCGATGGCGCAGGCCAGGCCCGAGGTGGCGATGCCGACGTCCGCGACGGCGGCCCAGGCGGAGAGACCGAAACGCGACGCCAGCTCATCGAGGAGGGCGACCGACGTCGTGCCCCCGATCGCGGCGGCCCCGGCGATCTGCGTGTAGCCGGCGATGAGGTAGAAGACGCCGGTCACGCCGACGCTCCACACGATGGCGCGGGGGATGTTCTTCAGGGGCGAGCGCGCTTCGACGCCGAGCGTCGCCGAACTCTCGAAACCGACGAACGCGGTGATCGCGAGCACTGCGCCCCCGGCGATGCCTGCCACCGATACGTCGTCGGATGAGAAGACCGCCGCCGGATGGATCGGTCCGATCTGCACGAGGAGCACGATGAGAAGCAGGAGGATCAGCGCGACCGAGACGAGTTCGACGACGAGAGCGACCCGGGATGAGAGACGGATGCCGCGCACGAGGACGATCGCGAGCACCGCTGCCTCGACGACCAGAGCGCCGAGAGCGATCGGGGTCGGGGGGAGCTGTGGCCACAGCCGGGTCACGAGCATCGTCGCGTAGTGCGCCCCGCCGAGGAGCGCGAAGACCGAGATGAAGGCGTACCCGACGACGATCGCCGCGCCCGTCGCGAGCCCGGCGGTCGTGCCGAGTCCCCGCGCGGCATAGGTGTAGAGCGAGCCGCTGGCGGCGAACCGCCGCGTGAACTGGTTGATCGTCCGAGCGACCAGGAACGTGATGATCGTCGCGAGGGCCATCACCAGAACCGTCGCTCCGCCGGCCAGATCCGCGACCATCAGCACGGCCATCGCCGACGCCGCGGCCGGCGCGATGGCGGCGACCGACTGCGCGAGGATGTCGGCGAAACCCACGGTGTGCCGGTCGAGTCCGTCCAGCGGTGAGCGGGCGGCGAACGATCGAACGGCCTCCGGGCTCTCGATCGCCTCTTGGAGTGCAGACATGGGGCCTCCGCCTGTTGCGCGATGAACGCTGCTGCGCGATGAGACGAGGCTACGAGCGGTCGGTTGCAGGGACGCTTCAGGCGTGTTTCGCGCAGATCTCACCCGAATGAGACAGCCCGCATCCGCGTGTCCCGTTCACGGCGACCGCAGACGTCACTCCACCGAGACGGCCGGGAAATCCCTCCGCGGCAGGGTGAGGGAATCGCTCCGCTCCGCTTCTCTCAGAAGGGTTTGCACATGGTTCAGATTCACCCCAGCGCCGCCGAGGCCTCCTCGAAGAAGGTCCTGTCGGGATCGCTCGGCGCCACCGCGATCGTCTTTATGGTCGTCGCCGCGGCCTCGCCCCTGACGGTCATCGGCGGGTCCGCCCCGCTCGGCATCCTGCTCGGCAACGGGTCCGGTTTCCCGGCGCTGTACGCGATCAGCGCCGTCGTCCTCCTGCTCTTCGCGGTCGGGGTCTCGGCCATGGCCAAGCACGTCCCCAATCCCGGTGCGTTCTTCACCTACGTCGGATACGGCCTCGGGCGCTCGACCGGTCTCGCCTCCGCCTGGATCGCGATGCTCACCTACACGACGATCCAGGTGTCGGTATACGGCTACATGGGGTACGTGCTGAGCTTCACGTTCGAGGGCTTCGGCATCTCGCTTCCCTGGTGGCTGTACTCCGTCGCGGTCGTCGCTCTCGTCGGCCTCCTCGGCTACCGGCACATCGATCTGTCCAGCAAGGTGCTCGGCGTGCTGCTCTGCGCCGAGGTCGGCATCGTCCTCATCCTCGTCGCCGCCGTCGTCCTCTCCGGTGGCCCCGAGGGGCTGAGCCTGGCGCCGTTCGAGCCGGCGAACGTCGCGAGCGGTTCGCCGGGTGTGGGCCTGATGATGGCGATCGCCGCCTTCATCGGCTTCGAGGCGACCGCCGTGTTCCGCAGCGAGGCGCGCGACCCCGACCGCACGATCCCGCGGGCGACCTACATGGCCGTGATCGGCGTGGGCGTGTTCTACACGCTCGCCTCGTGGGGCCTCGTGATGGCGTGGGGACCCTCCAACATCCTCGACGAGGCCGCTGCCGACCCCGGAACGCTCATCCTCCGCACGATGTCGGCGTATCTCGGCCCGATCGGCGAGATCATCACGAACATCCTCCTCATCACCGCGATGTTCGCGTGCGTGCTGTCGTTCCACAACGTCGTCGCCCGCTACCAGTACTCCATGGCCGGCGCCGGTGTGCTGCCCGACCGCGTGGCCTCTGTGCACCCGCGGCACATGTCGCCGCACGTGTCCTCGCTCGCGCAGACCATCACGGCGATCGTCCTCGTCGCGCTGTTCGCCGTGCTGGGCCTCGACCCCGTGCTGCAGGTGTTCACCTGGTTCGCCGGCGTCGCGACCGTCGCCATCGCCATCCTGATGGCGGTGACCTCGATCGCGGTGATCGTCTACTTCGCCAGGACCCGCAAGGACAGGCGGATGTGGAACACCGTGGTCGCCCCGGTGCTCGGATTCATCGGACTGGTGCTCTCGGTGGTCATGATCGTCGTCTACTTCCCGATCATGGTCGGCGATGCGGATGCCGAGGGGAACCCCGTCTTCGGTGCGGTCAGCTGGTGCCTGCTCGGGCTGGTGATCGTCTTCCCGATCATCGGGTACATCCAGGCGGCGTGGATCAGAACCCGCCGGCCCGCCGCCTACGCCAAGCTCACCGACGCCATCGCCGGCTGATCGCACCCCGAAACCCTCAAGGAGAATCACCATGACACTCACCGCACCCGCCGGCATCCCTGCTGATCTGCCGGAGAACGCGAATGACACCGCGACGCCCCTGCCCCACGTCGACTTCCTCTACCTCTCCGAAGCCGACATGATCGCTGCGGGCGTGACCGACATGCATCAGTGCGTCGACACGATGGAGGAGATGTTCGCTCTGTTCGCCGCCGGCGACTACCGCATGACCGGTGAGAGCAACGATTCGCACGGCGCGATGATGACGTTCCCCGAGACGTCGCCGTTCCCGAACATGCCCGTGCCCACCGAGGACCGACGGTTCATGGCGATGCCGGCCTACCTCGGCGGCGACTTCCAGACGACCGGCGTCAAGTGGTACGGCTCCAACATCGCCAACCGCGAGAAGGGGCTTCCGCGGTCGATCCTCATGTTCACGCTCAACGACACCGATACCGGGGCGCCGCTCGCCTTCATGTCGGCGAACCTGCTGTCTGCATACCGCACGGGTGCCGTGCCGGGTGTCGGTGCTCGGCACTTCGCTCGCAAGGACTCGCGCGTCGCGGGGATCGCCGGCCCCGGCGTCATGGCGCGCACTGTGCTGCTGGCCTTCATGGACGCGTGCCCGTTGATCGACACGCTGAAGATCAAGGGTCGCGGGGCCGAGAGCCTCACGCGATTCCAGGAGTGGGTGCGCGACGAGTTCCCGACGATCACCACGATCGAGGTCGTCGACACGATCGAGGACGTCGTCCGAGGAAGCGACCTGGTGAGCTTCTGCACCACGGGCACCGGGGCCAGCGGGTCGGAGAACTATCCGACGATCCAGCGAGAGTGGATCAAGCCGGGGGCGTTCTTCGCGATGCCCTCGCTGTGCAACACGGATGACTCGCTCCTGGAGAGCGACATCACCAAGGTCGTCGACGCGTACGGACTGTACGAGACCTGGTACGAGGAGTTCCCGAAGCCCTCGTTCGAGTACATCCCGATGGTCGGGCAGAAGTGGATGGACCTCGTGAAGGCCGGAGAACTCGCGCGCGAGGAACTCGTCGACATCGGCGACGTCGTCTCAGGAAGACGGCCGGGCCGGCAGAGCGACGACGAGATCGTCATCATGTCTGTCGGCGGGATGCCGGTGGAGGACGTCGCCTGGGGCACGAAGGTCTATCGCAACGCGCTCGAGCGCGGCATCGGCCAGAAGCTGAACCTGTGGACCGAGCCGGCACTCGCATGAGCGCGGGGGAGGTCATCCGGATCGTCGACGTCGCGGTGGTGGGCGCCGGCTCCATGGGGTCGATGGCCCTGTGGCACCTCGCGAAGTCGACGGGGCTGTCGGTGCTGGGCATCGAGCAGTACGGCCCCGCGCACGGCCACTCCGCTTTCGCCGGCGAATCGCGTCTGTTCCGCGCGGCCAACAAGGAGGGCGCGCTGTACACGACGGCGGCACTCGAGGCGCGGGCGCTGTGGACCGAGCTCGAACGCGAGTCCGGGCGCCAGCTGCTGCTGAAGACGGGCGTCCTCGCGGTCGCACCGGAGGGACACCCGTTCCTCGAGTCCACGCGCCGATCCATCTCGGACGGGGATCTGCCGCACAGGTTCCTCGACGCCGCGGAACTCCGTCGCGAGTACCCGCAGTTCGCGATCGAGGACGGCGATGCCGGGGTCATGGATGTGCTGGGAGGGGGACTGCGCTCCGAGCTGGCAGTGGCGACCGCGCAGCGGGCCGCGATCCGTCGCGGAGCGGAGATCCTCTACAACACCCCGGTTCTCGACATCGAGGAGAGCGGCGACGGCGTCGCGATCCGGACATCGGCCGGGATGATCCACGCGCAGCGAGTGATCGTCACGACCGGTGCATGGACGACGAGGATCGTGCCGGAGCTGCGCGATCTGGTGAGCGCGATCGCCATTCCGCTCACGTGGTTCATGCCGGAGGACATCACACAATTCGCCCCGGATCGCTTCCCGTGCTGGATGCGGGACATGGACGGCGAGCATGCCTTCGGTGTTCCCTCGCTCGACGGCTACTCGGTCAAGATCGCCCCCACGACCGACATCGAGGTGATCGACGACCCCGCCACGGATCCTCGCGAACTGTCGCGCGAGCAGCTGAGGGAATGCACGGCGATCGCCACCCGGATGTTCCCCGGCATCCTGCCCGAGGTGGTCCGCTCGTCCATCCATCCCGAGTCGACGACGGTCGATCACGTCCCGATCCTCGACGTCTCCGAGTCAGGGCGGATCGTCATCGGCGCCGGGTTCTCGGGAAACGGCTTCAAGTTCTCCCCCGCCTACGGACGCGTGCTGGCGGAGCTCGCCGAGAGCGGGTCCAGTCCGCTGCAACACCCCCTCTTCACGCTCGATCACCATCGTCGCCGCGCCCGAGCACGCGCCGACGACCTGGTGCTCGCCGACGACTACCCGGTCCTCCAGGGCCACTGAGACGAAAGACGAAACCGATGTTGATCACCAGTGTGAAGAGCGGAAGCAAGTTCGAGACCATCGCGAGCTACTCGCGGGCGGTCGCGATCGGCGACTGGATCTTCGTCTCGAACACCGCCGGCATCGATTACGAGACGAGGACCCTCCCCGATACGGCAGCCGAGCAGCTGCGTCTCGCGATCGCCACGGTCGAGCGGGCGCTCGCCGCCGTGGACGCCTCGCTCGCCGACGTCGTACGCATCCAGGTGTTCGTGCCCGACGAGTCGCATGTCGACGAGGCGACGGAGGTGCTCGGCGAAGCGTTCCGCGGCATCGACCCGGCGCTCACCATGACGCGCAGCCCGCTGGCCGGCGAGTACAAGGCCGAGATCGAGGTGACGGCGTATCGCGGAGCCGGGTCGGCACAGCGCGTGCGGATCGATCTGTGAGGGCGCCCGCCTTCCCCTGACCCTCCGCAGTCACGGCATGAGGTCCGGGAGTTCAGGATGCGGCGCCGAAGCGCGCGGCGAGGGATTCGGCGGCCTGCGCCAGGGCCGGCGGACCCACGACGGTGAACGGCGCGTCGAAGCGGGCGATCGAGGCGAGGATGCCGACCCACGACCACGATCCGACGGTCACGCGGCACGACCGGGCGTCGACCGGCTCGACCGTGCCGTCGCGACCGATCCACTGCGCGACCTCGTGGGCGGGGAGCTCGAGAGTGAGCTCGCCGATGCAGGGCCAGCGGTCTTCGGCATCCGATCCCTTCGCCCGCGCGGCGAGGTACGTCTGTGCATCTGCGGCCGGCAGCTCGCGCGGGGTGAAGGTCGGCCCGGTCGGGATGCGCGGGGTCGCCCGGTCGAGGCGGAAGGTGCGCCAGTCGCCGGCGTCGAGATCCCAGGCGAGCAGATACCAGCGGCCCTCGCGCGCGACGACGGCGTGCGGTTCGGTGCGTCGAGCGGGGCGGTCGTGATTCTCCCCGTAGTCGAAGCGCAGCACGCGGCGGTCTCGCGCCGCACCGCTCACGGCCTCGAGCACCGCGGGGTCGACGCGCGTCTCGTTCTCGACGCCCGTGAAGCGGATGCCGTCGACGCGGTGTCGCAGGCGTGACGGCATCACCTGCCGCACGGTGGCGAGAGCCCGGGCGGCGCCCTCGTCGATGTCGATCCCGGTTGCCGGCACGCTCTGCAGCGCGACGGCGATCGCGACCGCCTGCTCGTCGTCGAAGAGCAGGGGCGGCAGCTCGGAACCGGCAGCGAGGCGGTAGCCGCCATCCGGTCCTTTGATTCCGCTGATGCGGTATCCGAGCTCGCGCAGACGGTCGATGTCGCGCCGCACCGTGCGGGGCGTGACGTCGAGGCGGTCGGCGAGCACCAGCCCCGGCCAGTCGCGAGGCGTCTGCAGCAGGGAGAGCAGCGCGAGCATGCGCGAGGAGCTGCCGGTCATGACGTCCATTCTGCGTCACGTAGAGGACCGAAACTGACCTCTTCTGCTGTGAGTGTGGATCTCGACGGCGCACCGCCGCTCACGACGAACGAGGAGTCACCATGTCCATCACCACCACCACTCACCTGAACTTCCGCGGCACGGCCCGTCAGGCGCTCGAGTTCTACGGATCCGTCTTCGGCGGCGACGTGACGCTGGCCACCTACGCCGACTTCGGCATGCCGGCCGGGGTGCCCGGCGCCGACAAGGTCGTGTTCGGTCAGGTCGAGAACCCTGACGGCATCCGTCTCATGGCCTATGACATCCCCGGAGCGGACGAAGACCTCCGTGCGACGTCGGGCACGACCTCACGTCAGAACGGCATGACCATCACCGACCGTCCGTTCTTCCAGTCGCTGCGCGCCGACTCGCTCGACGAGCTCGCCGGGTACTGGAATGCCCTCGCAGAAGGCGCCGCGATCGTCGAGCCGCTCGCGGCATCGTCGTGGTCGCCCGGATTCGGCATGCTGACCGACCGCTTCGGCGTGACCTGGGTGCTCGATGTGCGAGTCGCGTATGCAGGCTGACGCGGAGATCGTTCGCCACGGATGACCGAGCGTCAGTCCCTCTAGGACCGGAGGAGGCCGTTCTCGGGCCTAGCCCTTGCCGCCCTTGCCCGAGTTGCCGTTGTTGCCGTTCCCGTTCCCGTTGTTCCCGTTCCCGTTGTTCCCGTTCCCGTTCCCGTTGTTCCCGTTCCCGTTGTTGCCGGAGTTCCCGTTGTTGCCGGAGTTCCCGTTGTTCCCGTTCCCGTTCCCGTTGTTCCCGTTCCCGTTGTTCCCGGAGTCTCCTGCATCGGAGACGACCTCGACGGGAGCCGCGGGCACCTCCGCGGGGGGAGTGTCGACGGCTGCCGCAGGCGCGGCCGGGGTGCGGACGACCGACTCGGCCGCGGTGCGCGAGAGCACGACGGCCGAGGGTGCGGTGAAGGCCGCCAGCCCGACGGCGAGCGCTCCGGTCGCCACCAGTCCCGCGGCGCCGACGATCACGCGGTTGCGCTGACGAGCACGCGGGCGTGTCCGATCGCGGACGCGCAGAGAGGGGCTGTCGCTCGCCGGAAGCGCGGTGGTCACTGCGGTCGGCACGGCCTGCGGCTCGTCCGGCGACTCGACCTGTGGCACCGGCGCATCCGGCGACACCGCCGCCACGTCCGCGGTGTCCGAGAATGCGACGACGGGGTCCGCCGCGGTCGTCGGGTCCGCTGCCGGGTCGGGCCCGGCCGCCGCGACGATGGATGCTGCGGCCGCCGCCACGGCCGAGCCACCGACGTCTGCGGCGTAGTCGCGCAGCAGGCGACGGGCGGTTCGTGCCACCTCGACGGCTGTCGGCCGCTCTTCGGGCTCGAGACGCGTCATGCGGGTGAGCAGATCGCGCCACTCGTCGGGGACGGTCTCGGAGATCGTCGGCGGATGCATGAGCCTCGCGATCGCCGCCGCCCGCCCGGAGGCGAGAGAGGAGTATCCGGGCTCTCCGCTCAGAGCCTCGATCGCGACGAGTCCCAGCGCGAAGATGTCGACCGGCGTGCCGGGGTCGGCGTCGCGCAGCTGCTCGGGCGCCATATAGGTGAGGGTGCCCAGCACGATTCCCGGGGTCGTGAGTCGGGTGTTCTCGATCGAGCAGGCGATGCCGAAGTCCGCGAGCTTCGCCGCGTCGGGTCGACCGGTGCGGCCCTGGGCCAGCAGCACGTTCGACGGTTTGACGTCGCGGTGCACGATGCCGGCGGCATGCACGGCGGTGAGTCCTTCGGCGAGGTCGCGCACGATACGCGCGACATCGCGCGGGGGCAGCGGGCCGGCGGCCATGCGCGCGGCGAGGGTCGGGCCGTCGACGAACTCCATCACCAGATACTGCGGTCGTCCCGGCGTGAGTTGGGCGTCGTACAGCGTGACGAGCGACGCGTGGCTCAGCGAGGCGAGCAGAGCCTTCTCGGTGTGCGCACGCTCGATCGACTCCACTGGGCCGTTGCCCTGGTGGATCATCTTGATCGCGACAGTGCGCCCGAGATGGGAGTCCTCGGCGCGGTAGACGGTCGCCATGCCGCCTTGCCCCACGCGGTCGTGCAGCACATATCGTCCGTCGAGCAGTGCCGCGGTCGGCGACATCACTTCCAGCGTCATCAGTTGCTCCTCGCAGGTGCATCCGGGTCATGCACCCGACGACAGTAACCGGGCCACGACGCGCGCGTCATAGGGGTTGACGTGCGGCCGAAATGGTGGGTGTATTCAGACGGATGGAGCACGGAGTGGTCGGACGAGCGCGAAGGATGCTGTCAAGGCCCTCTCCTGGTGTCGACGGTCCGGGATACAAAAGGATGCAGATCGAAAGGACGAGTCATGGCCGTAGGCGATATCGAGACGTTCCAGCGAGACGGCATCTGGTTCAACCGCATCATCGGCGAGTCCCGCACCCTGGGCTCCGGTTTCGAGACCGAAGACGAGGCGGTCCGGGTGGGTCGCGGCGCGGCGACCGCGCGTCAGGTTCTGCACACCGTGCGCGTCGAAGAGGGTCCTTCCGGCACGGGCAACCTCTACGACTGGCACCCGCGCGATCTCATGAACTGAGCGCCGTGCCGCGCGACGACCGACACGGGCCGATGCTGGTGCAGGCGTGCCTCAACGGCGCGCGATCTGCCGAGCAGCATCCTGCCCTCACTGCAGATGCGACACTCGCCGGTGCCGACGCGGCGCGTGCCGTGGCGATGGGAGCAGGTGAGATCCATGTGCACCCGAAGGATGCGCACGGGGTCGACAGCCTGCGGGCCGCAGACGTCGAGCGATGGCTACGCGCGCTGCGAGCGGCCTGCCCTGAAGTGCCGATCGGGGTGACGACCGGCGCCTGGATCGAGCCTGACGTCGAGCGCCGTGTCCGAGCGATCCGCGAGTGGACCGCTCTGCCCGACGTCGTCTCCGTGAACTGGCACGAAGCAGGGGCCGACCAGGTCGCGGCGCAGCTGGTCGCGCGCGGCGTGCGCGTCGAGGCGGGCATCTGGGATGCCACCGGGCTCGATGCATGGCAGCGTTCACCCGTGCGCAGCGAGACATGGCGAGTGCTCGTCGAACTGCCCGATGAGGCAGCCGACGCGGTGGCGCCGCACGCCGAAGGACTGATCGCACACGTGCGTCTCGCCGATCCCGACGTGCCGATCCTGCTGCACGGCGAGCAGCGGTCGGCGTGGCCCGCGTTCTCTCTGGCTGTCGAGCTCGGCCTCGACTCGCGCATCGGGCTCGAAGACACACTGGTGCTGCCGGACGGACGCACGGCCCCTGACAACGCCGCGCTGGTGCGCGCCGCCGTCGCATCCGCGCACACCGGACCCACCGCCTGACCCGGTCGTCACCCGCCGTCACGTGACTCGCGACCGATGCATCGCTTCCTTAGTGTGGAAGCTCCCGTTGTGAAGGAGTACGCGTGTCCGAGACTCAGACCGCTCGCACCCCTGGTGCCGCTCGATGTCGGCTCGTGCGCTGAGCGACGCACGCCATGACCGACCACCGCGCGCACACCGACCCGCATCCGTTCGACTCCCGCACGAGGATCGATCTCGACCGGCCCGAGAGCCGCAAGTGGAGTCTGCACCCCGGACACATCGGCGCCTGGGTCGCCGAGATGGATTTCGGTGTCGCTCCGGTGATCGCGGATGCCATGCACCGCGCGATCGACGAGGAGAACCTCGGATATCTGTCGCCGCCGCTGGCCGCCCGGCTCGGCGAGGCGACTGCCGCGTGGATGCAGCGCGAGTACGCCTGGGAGGTCGACCCCGAGCGAGTGCATCCGGTGTCTGACGTCATGGCCGCGCTGCGCGTCGCGGTCGAGGAGTATGCGCCCCTCGGGTCGCCGGTCATCGTGCCGACTCCCGCGTATATGCCGTTTCTGACATATCTGCCGACCATCGGGCATCCGGTGATCGAGGTGCCCGGCGTCGAGGTCGACGGACGCTGGCATCACGACCTGCAGCGCATCGACGAGGCCTTCGCCGCGGGTGCCCGCACCCTGGTGCTGTGCAACCCGCACAACCCGACCGGCACCGTGGTCGAGCGCTCGGAGTTGGAAGCCCTCGCCGAGATCGTCGAACGTCACGGCGGTCGCGTCTTCGCCGACGAGATCCACGCGCCGCTGCGGTACGACGGTCGGCCGTTCATCCCCTACGCCGCGATCTCGGAGGCGACGGCCGCGCACACCGTCACGGGCACGAGTGCGTCGAAGGCGTGGAACATCCCCGGGCTCAAGACCGCGCAGCTGATCACGTCGAACGACGCCGACCAGGCTCTCTACCGCCGATTCGGGTTCTCGGTGCAGCACGGTGCCGCCACACTGGGCGTCGTCGCATCGACCGCGGCCTATCGCGAGGGGAAGCCGTGGCTCGACGGGGTGCTGGGGTATCTCTCGGAGTCGCGGCACCTCGTCGGTGACCTCGTCGCCGAGCACCTCCCCGGCGCGGTGTATCGCGAGCCGGAGGCGACCTACATCGGCTGGATCGACACGTCCGCGCTCGAGATCCCGGGCCCTCCGGCCGCGTTCTTCCGCGAGCGGGCAGGCGTCGTGCTGACCGAGGGAGCGCTGCTCGGTCGAGGCTACGAGAACTTCGTGCGGGTGGTGTTCGCCACGCCTCGGCCCATCCTCGCCCAGGCGTTCGCGGCCATGGGGGATGCCGTCCGGTCGCGCTGACGCGTATCCGTCGAACCCGTCGCGCCCTGCGGGGCCACTTGCGCAGCTTCCGGCGGATGCGGGGCCACTTCTGCAGCTTCCGGCGGATGCGGGGCCACTTGCGCATCCGAAATGCCGACTTGCGGTGCGCAACTGACCCCGCTCGCGTCGGCTCGGGGCCGCATCCGCTCGTCCGCGCAGCGATCGGGAGAGACAATCGTGCCCTGCAGCCTGTAGATTAAATATAACTATTGGCTGACACGAACGGATCGGCGTGCTCTACAAGCGGGTGTACGAAGCGTTGCGCGAGTCGATCTCGCAGGGGGAGTACGCGGTCGGTGACCGACTGCCTTCCGAGGCCGAGCTCTCCAGCCGGTTCGACGTGAGCCCGATCACGGTGAAGCGAGCCCTCGAGCTGCTGCGCGGCGATGGCATGATCATGCGCCGCCCCCGCATCGGCACGGTGGTCACGAGCGCGACCCCGACGGCGACGCCGCAGGCGCCCGCTCGGACACAGAACGATGCGGACCGCGTGCCGTCGCTCATCGGGTGTGTCATCACCAGCTTCGACGACACGTTCGGCAACAAGGTGATCGAGGGGATCCTCGCCGCGACGGGGGCCGACGCGCACGTCGTGTTCAAGCGCTCGGGCGGCGACCTCGCGGAGGAGGACGCCTGCATCCGCGCGCTCGTCGGTGCGGGAGTCGAGGGGCTGATCCTGCTCCCCAGCTCGTCGGAGTACATCCCTCCGGCCGCCCTGGAACTGGTTGCGAAGAAGTTCCCCGTCGTCATCCTCGACCGGCTGTTCGACGGCATCCCTGTGTCGGCGGTGTGCTCCGACAACCTTTCCGGGGGGCGCGCCGCCACCGAGCACCTGCTCGACCTCGGTCACAAGACCATCGGATTCGTGAGCTCGACCAGCCACGTCTCGTCCAGCGACGATCGGCGCAACGGCTACATCCACGCGCACGCCTCGAACCACTTGCCGCTCGAGAACAGTGCCGAGCTGCGCACGATCGGATCGACCGTGCCCGGAAGCGCCGACACCGTCGAGCAGGACATCGCGCGGCTGGTGGAGTTCGTCGAGCAGCATCCGGACATCACAGGATACGTGGCGGCGGAGTACAACATCGCCCTGATGCTGCGGGAGGCCTGCCATCGGATCGGTCTCGAGGTGCCGACCGACATCTCGATCGTCTGCTTCGACCACCCCGACGCGACGTTCGACACCCGGCTGTTCCGTTACACGCACATCCGTCAGGAACAGCGCACGCTGGGCGAGAAGGCCGTCGAGTCGGTGCGGCGCCAGATCATCGCGCCGAGCGAGATCGAGAAGGTCGTGCTGCCCACCGAGCTCGTGATCGGTGCGTCGTCGGCAGCTCCGCGCGCCTGACCCCGGCGGGTCCGCACGCCGCCCACCCCAGCGCAGAGATCCGCCCGCGGGCCGAAGCCCACGGGCGGATCTCTGAGCAGATGGCGGTACGGATGCCGTCAGCGGCCCGCGCGCACCGGCGCCTCCGCTCCCGCACCGACGCCCGCGGCGACCCCGGTGTCGCGGGCTTCGAGTCGCGCCCGCTGCTCGACGGCGAAGATGGCGCTGACCATCGTGGAGTAGGGGATCCACTCGACCGGCGGCTGCGACCAGTCGTTGCCCGGCCGCAGGTGCCCGTCGATGAGGCCGTTCTGCCACAGAGCATCGGTGCCTGCACGCAGGAACCGCTCGAGCTCGTCCCTCTCGTCGGCATACGACTCCCGCCCTGCGAGCACCGCGAGCAGCTCGCCGAGGTAGCGGTAGAAGACGCCCTTGAAGAGGCCTTCGTCGCCGCCGTCTCCCTCGTCGGGGAAGACCGTTCCGTCGCTGAGCTCGCGCACGGCGGTGGTCGCCGTCTGCACGGCGCGCTGCAGATAGGCCTCATCGCCGGTCGCTCCGTACAGCTCGACCGCGGCTCCGACGTACAGCCCCTGGTTGTAGGTGAAGCGCCACTGCGTGTCGACCGCACCGTCACCCTCCCGGTTGATGCCGTCTTCGACGAAGCCGTCGTCGCCGACGAGGTTCGCGGTGAGCCAGTCGAACGCCCGCCGCGCATACGCCAGGTAGTCGCGGGACGCGTCGAGGCGACTCAGCCTCACCCCGAGGATCACGAGCGGACCGTTCGCGGGAGTGTTCTTGTACGCGAGCTGTTGCTTGCGCCAGGCCAGGCTCCACCCGAGCGTCTCGTTCCATCCTTCGGCGATGACGTGGTCCCAGATGGCGATCGCCTCATCGAGGTACTGCTGCTCGTCGGTCGCGCGGTGCACCCTCTCGAGCGCGAGGGCGAACCACAGCATGTCGTCGAAGTAGTCGTTGAAGAGCTCACCCCCGTTGCGTTCGACGATGTTGTCGCGGGCGGCGATCGCCTGCTCGATCCACGTGGAGTCCCCGGTGCGCACCCAGGCATCCACCCGGGCGTCGATCACATGGGCCAACCACCAGTAGTTGAACACCTCGGTGTTGCCGCGGTCGTGCGGGTGGCTGTTGGCGAGGAACTGGATGCCGGAGGCACCGAAGAAGTGGTCGAGGCTCTGCTGCGCGGTGTCGGCACGGGCCGACCAGATCTGCGGGGACGTGCTGGTCATATGTTCTTTTCCTGGGTCGGTGAGTCGGTCGGTGAGTCGGTCAGTCATCCCGTTCGAATCGCGCACTGTGCAGTTTCCGGGCCGGGATTTCTGCACAGTGCGCGATTCGAAAGAGGGGGAGGGACGGAGGAAGCGCGGGTCAGCGGTTCTGCGCCAGCAGCTGGTCGCCCTGCTCCTGGGCATCCTTCAGGGCCTGCTCGGCCGAGATCTCGCCCGACAGGAATCGCTCGAGCGCGGGCACGAGCGCCTTGCCCTCGACGTCAGAGAAGCCCTGCACGTTGGGGCGCGTCTGCGCGTAGTTCATCGTCTCGATGAAGGCGGCGTAGTGCTCGTCCTCGGTGAAGTACGGGTCGTTGGCTGCCTCGATGTTGGCGGGGATCCAGCCCGAGATCTCACCGAACGCGACACCGTTCTCGGCCTCGGTCGTCCACCACTTCATGAACTCCCAGGCGCCTTCGGCGTTCTTCGCGCCCTCGGGGATGACGAGTCCGAAGCCGCCCATGTACGCGCCCTGGTCGCCGTTCGGGCCGGCCGGCGGCTGCACGACGCCGTACTCGAGGCCGTCGACCTGGTCGAGGGTCGACAGCGCCCACGGTCCGTCGAGCTTCATGGCCGTGCGGCTCTCGGCGAACGAGTCGCCGGTGTCGCCGAAGCCCTGCTCGTAGACGCCCGCGTCCAGCAGGCTCTGCCAGAAGTTCAGCACCTCGAGGCCCTCGGGGCTGTTGAACGCCGTCTTGGTCTCGTCGTCGTTGAGCAGCTGGCCGCCCGCCTGCGCGAGGTACATGTTGAACAGCCCGGGGTCGCTGAGGTCGAGGCCCGCCTGCGTCAGCTTGCCGCCCTCCTTCACTGTGAGGGCCTCGGCCGCCGTCTTCAGCTCGTCCCAGTTCGTGGGCGCGGTGACTCCGGCATCCGTCAGCAGCGTCTGGTTGAACAGCAACGACCGGTTGTCGACCAGCAGCGGCAGGCCGTAGAGCTCGCCGTCGACCTCCATCTCACCGAGCGCGGGCTGGTAGAAGATGCTCGTGTCGACGGCATCCTCTTCGATGAACTCGTCGATCGGGGCGAGTGCTCCCTTGGGGGCGTAGAGCGAGGTCTGATAGCGGTCCCACAGCACGACGTCGGGCACCTGACCGCCGGCGAGCGAGGTCAGCAGCTTCTCCTCGACCAGCTCCTGCGGCACGTACGAGACCTCGTAGTCGTCCTGCGACTCGTTGAATCGCTCGGCCTGGGCCTCGAGCTGGTCGACCTGGTCGCCCGACCACGACCCCCACATGACGACGGGTTCGGGACCGTCTCCGGCGCCGCCCGCGTCGCCGCCGGACGCGCAGCCCGCGACAGTGACGACGAGGGATGCCGTGGCGAACACGGTCAGGACTCTCAGGTGCTTCTTCATCGAAATCTCCTTGGTGGTGGGTGTGATGCAGAGGGGAAAGAGCAGGGGGGTCACTTCGAGCCGACGTGCGCGACGCCCTCGATGATGTAGCGCTGCGCGAAGAGGAACACGAGCAGCACGGGCAGGCTGGCGATCACGGTGCCGGCCATGAGGGGGCCGTAGGCGGTCTCGTAGTTGTTGACGAACGAGGCGAGGCCGACCTGGACGGTCATCATGTCCTGGCTGTTGAGCACGATGAGCGGCCACAGGAAGTTGTTCCAGCCGGCCTGGAAGCTGATGATGCCGAGCACCGCGAGTCCGGCCTTCGCGAGCGGGAAGTAGATGATCGCGAAGATGCGGAACTCGCTCGCGCCGTCGATGCGGGCGGCTTCACCGAGTTCGTCGGGCAGGGTCTCGAAGAACTGCTTCATGAAGAAGACCGCGAAGGCTCCGGCGGCACCGGGGATGATGACGGCCCAGTACGTGTTGATCAGACCGAGTCCGCCCTGGCCGAAGACGTCGTTGCCCCCCGCGAACGGGATGGAGCGCAGGATCAGGAACGACGGGATCATGGTGATGATGCCGGGGATCATGAGCGACGAGAGGAAGACCGCGAAGACCGCCGCGCGTCCCTTGAACTGCAGCTTGGCGAGGGCGTAGCCGCCGAGGGCGCCGAAGAAGATGTTCGTCGCAGCGCCGCCGATGCCGAGCACGAGCGAGTTCACGAAATAGCGACCGAACGGCACCTCCTCGAACACCTGCAGGTAATTGTCGAGCGTGGGGTTCGCCGGGATGAGGTTGAGCGCGCCCGAGAGGATCTCCGTGGCGGGCTTGAGCGAGGTCGAGATCGTCCACACGAGAGGGGCGACGGTGACGACGCTGATCAGGATGACGCCGATGTACCAGCCGAGTGTGGCGAGACGCTTGCGCGTCGTCGGGCGGCGGCGCGAGGGCAGGGGCGGCGCGACGGGCGTGCCGGCGGCCAGAGCGGTCTCGATGGCACGGCCACCGCTGAGCGTGTTCGTCATCAGACGCCCTTCCGGTTGTTGAGCTTCGCGTTCAGCAGCGAGAACACGAGGATGATCAGGAAGAGCACGAAAGACAGGGCCGAGGCGTATCCCATCTCGAGCGCGCCGAACCCCTTGTTGTAGATGTAATAGACCATCGTCACGGTCGAGTTGCCGGGCCCGCCCTTGGTCAGCACGTAGGCCTGGTCGAAGACCTGGAAGGCGCCGATGATGAGCAGGGTCGACACGAGGAACGTCGTGCGGGTCAGCGACGGCAGCGTGACGTAGCGGAACTGCTGCCATGCGTTCGCGCCGTCGAGACGTGCGGCTTCGTACAGCTCGCCGGGCACGCCCTGCAGACCGCCGAGGAAGATGATCATGTTGGCGCCGAACCCGGCCCACACGCTCATCATGACGATCGCGATCATCGCCCACTGCGACTCGTAGAGCCAGGCCGGCCCGTCGATCCCGAACCAGCTGAGCGCCACGTTGAGCAGGCCGTTCTGCGGGTTCAGCATCCAGAACCAGATCGTCGCGGTGGCGACGGTCGAGGCGACGACCGGAATGTAGAAGAGCGTGCGGAACAGGCGCACGGCGCGGTGGCGGCGGTTGAGCAGCAGCGCGGTGCCGAGGGCGACCACCAGACCGGCGGGCACGTAGAGCAGCGTGTAGTAGGCGGTGTTGCGGAGGGCGATCCAGAAGAACGGGTCGACCGCGATGTCGAGATAGTTCTGGATGCCGAGCCACTCGAAGTCGCCGACGATCGCGTAGTCGGTGAGGCTCAGCACGAGCGCGATGACGATCGGCAGCGCCATGAAGACGACGAAGAGCACACCGGGCACGAGCAGGAACAGCCACGCGTTCCACGTCATCTGCTTCGCGCTGGGGTTGCGTGTCTTGCGAGCGGTGCGAGGGGCGGATGCCGGGGGCCGGTGGTCCTGCTCGGATGCCGGTTGCTCGGTGATCGTGGCGCTCATGCCGGTCGCGCCTCGGTCAGGGGCTGGTGGCGCTCGGGGCTCCGCTCGACCGTGCGGAGCCCTGTCATGTCCAGCACCAGCTCGCAGAACATCGCGTTCGCCCACGAGAACCACTCCCGCGTGAACACCGACGGATCGGTGACGAGGAACGACTCGTGCATGAGGCCGGTGCCGGCATCCGTCTCGAGAAGCAGCCGCAGGATGCGCTCCTTCTCGGCTCGGTCGTCGGTGGTGAGGGCTTCGATGCAGAGACCGATCGGCCAGACGTGGTCGACGGGGGTGTGCGGGCTGCCGAGTCCGCTCGAGTCAGTGCCCGAGGGGAGGGAGCCGGTGAAGAACGTGGGGTTGGCGGAGCTCAGGATGAAGGCGCGGGTCGCGAGGTAGAGCGGGTCGTCGGTCGCGCACCATCCGATCAGCGGCAGCGAGAGCAGGCTCGGCACGTTCGCGTCGTCGAGAAGAAGGATGCCGCCACGGCCGTCGACCTCGTAGGCGTAGATGTCGTCGCCGGAGGGGGCGATGACGACCGTGTGCTCGGCGATGCCCCGCTCGATGTCGGCTTGCAGGTCGCGGGCGCTCGCCGCGAGCTCGGGGTCGTTCAGCACCTCGGTCGCGATGGTGTCGATGTGCCCCAGCTCGACCGCCGCGAACATGTTGCCCGGCACGTTGTAGCCGTACTCGCACGCGTCGTCACTCGGGCGGAACGCCGACCAGGTGAGGCCCGTCGGTGCCGTCTCGCTGCCTCGGCCCCCTCGCACAAGCGTGTCGGTCGAGGGGCAGTCGAAGCGCTCGAAGCGGTAGGTCGACCGGGCTTCGTGGTCCTGTTCGGTGCGCCACAGCTCGATGATCGTGCGAGCGGCGCGGGCGAACGAGTCGCCGAGATGGTCGGTGCGACCCGTCGTCGCCCACAGGTCATGCGCCAGCTGCACCGGGTAGCAGAGGGAGTCGACCTCGTACTTGCGTTCCCAGATCCACGGCGACTGGTCGGTGAGGTCGCTCTGGTGTCCGCTGCCGTCGGGCTCGGCGTTGAAGGCGTTGGCATACGGATCGAGCAGCACGTACTCGATCTGCCGACGCGAGACCGCGGCGATCATGTCGCTGATCGTCTCGTCTTCCGCCGCGAAGTGCAGGTAGGGACCGAGCTGAGCGGTCGAGTCCCGCAACCACATCGCGGGGATGTCGCCCGTCAGCATGAACAGGGTGCCGTCGGGCATCTCCCGCAACGTCGTGCCGAGGGTGTTCTCGAAGCAGCGCTCGAACATCGCCGCTGTCGCCTCGTCCGTCCGCGCTCTCACACGCTGTGCGACGGAGTGGATGAAGTCCGAATGGGTCTGAGCCACGATGCTCCTCGGTGAACCTGAGGTCGCCCCGCTCTGGGCGACATCGCCGAGTGTAGTCCGAAATCCAGATTAAATCTATTTATATGTTTAGTTATGCAAGAAGTCGGCTGAGTCGTGCGATTGGGCGGCCTCCTGCCCGGCAATAAGTATATGTAATGATCCGGTGATGGGCGCTGCGGCTGCTCGTCGGGGCTCGAGCCGAGCCCTGTCGCCGAGGCGCCGGCCCGCGACACGGCCGACCGCCGTTCACCGCACCGCGCGCATCCTGTGCCAGCGTGTGAATCATGACTGCCGACAGCGCCGCTCGCGCGGCGACGCCGCCCGCACGCCTTCTTCCGTTCCTCCTCGGGGTCGGCGGCGGCGTTCTCGGACTTCTGCCGTGGATCCTCGGCGGCGCTCGTCTGCCGCTGCAGAACCTCTGGGTCGTTGCGACGATGCCCGACGAGATGCCCCTCGTCCTGTTGCCGGTCAGTCAGTACTACGTCATCGTGCTCTTCTCGATCGTGCTGCTCGGTGGAATCTTCGCCGGTCTCGCGGTGCGCATCCTGTCGCGTCGTCGCGCGCTCGCGGTGTGGCCTGCCGGGCTCGGCGTGCTGGCGGTGCACGCGGTGGCGATCGTCGAGAGCTTCGGCATGGCGGCGAGCGGCCTCGCCCTCACCTCCGACGCCCGCGCCGTCATCTACATCGTCGGGCTGCTCGGCGGGGCGATCGCCGCGACCCTGTTGGCCCAGCTCGCGTTCTGGATGACATCGCACCGATCCGCGGGCATCGCCGCGTTCGGCGTCGCGCTCGCCGCGGTGCCGCTCGGCGAGTGGGTGGCGCGCTGGTTCCTAGCCGTCACCGGCGAGGTCTTCCCGCCGGTGTTCCTTCCCGCTGTGGTGCAGTGGGTGCCGGCGATCGTGGTCGGTCTGGCGCTCGCATGGTGCGGCATCCGCCCGGCGTGGCGACTCCTCGTCTGGGTTGTGTCGCTGCTCGCGCTGTGGGCGCTGCCGGCCGCGTTCATGTCGATTCAGTACGCACTCGGGTATCGCCTGATTCTCGGCGACTTCGCCGAGATGATCGCCGCGGGGGTGGGTATCTTTCCCGCTCTGCTCAATGAAGACGGCATAATGCCGGTGATCGCGGCGCTGGTCATCGCGGTCGTCGGCACGGTCGTGCGGATGCTGGTGAGGCGCACGCGCGACTGACTGCCGGCCGGGATCGCGGCGCCGCTCAGCCCCGCGCGTCGAGGGCGGCGGCGATCCGCTCGACCGCCTCGACCAGCACCGGACGCGGCATCGCGAAGACGAAGCGGGTGTATCCGATGGCGGCCACCCCGCACGCGGCGCCGTCGGTCATCGCGACGCCCGCGTTGTCGCGGAACCACTCGCCGAGGTCACCCGTGAGCCCGGTCTCGCGGAAGTCGAGCAGCGCGATGTAGCTGCCTTCGGGCACGATCATCCGCACGCCGGGCAGCTTCTCGTCGACCAGCTGCGCCAGCATCCGCCGGTTGCCGTCGAGGTACTCCACGACGTCGGCGAGCCACTCGCGGCCGCCCGTGTAGGCGGCGGTGTTCGCGATGACGCCGAGGGTCGAGGTGCCGTGTCCGGCCCAGAATCCGAGGCGCTCCCAGAGCTCGGCGTCGGCGTCGTTCGACAGGATCACCTGCGCGCACTTGAGCCCCGCGAGGTTCCAGGCGTTCGACGCGGAGGTCGCGGTGAACGTGTGGGCTGCCGCGGCATCCGACACCGAGGCGTAGGGGATGTGCTGGGCGGGTGCGTAGACGATCGGCGCGTGGATCTCGTCGGCGAAGACCCGGCCGCCTGCCGCGGTCACGACGTCGGCGATCGCGAGCAGCTCGTCGCGGGTCGCCACGGTGCCGAGCGGGTTGTGGGGGTTGCAGAGCACCAGCATCTCGCCACCGTCGCGGAAGGCCTGGGCGACCGCATCCAGATCCATGGTCCAGCGTCCGTCGACCTCGATGCTCGGCACCTCGATCACGCGACGGTCGCGCATGGGTGGCACCATGAGGAACGGCATGTAGGCCGGAGTCGGCACGATCACGGCCGAGCCGGGGGTGGTGAAGTGCTCGATCGCCAGCTCGAAGGCGGCGATCACGTCGGGCACGTGGTGCACGCGCGCCGCGGGGATCTCCCACCCGTACGACTCGGAGTACCAGCGGGCCGTCGCCTCAGACAGATCCTTCGCGAGCTTCTCGGGCAGGTAGCCGGTGACGCCGAGGTCGAGGGCATCCTTCACCGCGCTGTTGACCGCGGGGGCGAGTCCGAAGTCCATCTCGGCGACGAATGCGCCGATGGTGTCGGGAAAGTTCGTCCATTTGACGCTGCCCGCCGCGCGGAGGTCGTCTTGCGTGATCAGGTCGAACGCGGGGGAAGTCATGGCTCAATCCTTCCATCCGCCGACGCTGGCGGGCCCGGTTGCGGCTGCGCCCTCGGTTCCGGCCCGGTCGTTCGCAGGTTCCGACGACACTTGCATGCCGAATCAGCCCGATCGGGCATGCAGCCGTCATTCGAGCGTGCACCCGGGCCGGCACCCGGTCCCGGCGCAATCCCATTGAGCACCATCCGCACCCGTGGGAACTGCCGAAGCCCGGGCGTCGCTGTATATCGGATAGTCCTCATATGTGTGCTTACATCCTCCATATGGCCATGTTGAGGAAGTGTTCATCGACAAGGAAGTGGGAACATCACATGACATCATCCCGGCGTAATCGAGTGCTCGCGGGCGCCTTCGCCGCTTCGGCCCTGCTCGTCGTCTCGTTGACGACAGGGCAAGCGGCACAGGCGAGCGGAACCAACATCGTCGCTTCTCATGGTCTGGGCGGTTCGACCTATCTGCACATCGCGGGTGCTTCGACCACCGTCACCGGATGGGACACCAGTCACGGCCATTCCGGAGAAGCTTGGCTCAACTACTGTGGGTTCCGTTCGAAGGCATGGGGAACCCTGTCCTCAGGGTCCGCATGGAGTCAGACGACCGGCATCAATAGCGGATGCATCCCGATCGGCTTCGCGGGAGGCTATACCGGGCTCAACGTGAAAATGAAGAGCGGCACGACCGTGAAAGGCCAGTCCTATCACGATGGCGCGTGGGCTCCTGGCATCCCGCAGGTTGGCGTCTGGGCGTGATCCGTTCGAGAGGCGGAGGCTGCGTCGCCCTCGCAGCGATTGCGATGTTAGTGCTCATGGGCTGCAGTGGCAGCGAGCAGCCTCCGCCTCTCGATGTGGACTCGCTCGTCGAATCGACGAGCGAGTACCAGAAGCTGCTGCTCGAGGACGGCGTCGTCTCTGCCGACGAGTATGAGCAATCCCTTCTCGCGTATCGAACATGCGTAGAAGACGCGGGCGCGACCCCCTCGGAGATCTACGAGACGGGAAATGGCGAGAGGGCCTTCGACTATCAGGTGTTCGCCGCGGACGATGAGGATCTCGAGCGCATCAACGCCCTCGCCGAGGAGTGCCTGCCGAAATACTTCCAGGATGTGGGGAAGGTGTGGGCGTACCAGCAACTGCTCTCGCCCGCAGAGCTGCAGGACCTGCGCCCCGAGGTGGCTAAGTGTCTGCGGGGAGTCGGGATAGATGTCGACAACGACTTCACGCTTGACGACCTGGCCGATCGAGTGGCCGAGCTGGACGACCAGTCAGTGATCCAGCCGTGCGTGCAGAAGTACCCGGGCTTCTTCGCCGTCGCGCCCGACCCGAACAAGACCGATGGTGACTCGAACGAGTCGGGCGACGGGTGATTAGGTCAGGTGCCAGGCACGGCGCGAGGACGAAGCTCCTTTTCATGGTCGTGCTGATGGCGGTTCCGTTGCTCGGTCTGGGGCTGGGCGCGCTCGCCGCGGCGACGGTGAGCTCGGACGCGACCGAGGTCGCGTCCGAGACGAGCTGGATTCCCGTCGACACGTCGTCGCTGGTGGGTGAGCAGCAGGTCGGGCTCGATATGACGTGGGAAGAGCCGGTCGCTGTGATGAGCCCTGGGTGGTCAGGGCTCATCACCGCCGTCTTCGTCGCAGAAGGAGACGCTGTCACGACCGGGACGCCCGTCGTCGAGGTGGACGGGGTGCGTCGACTGGCCTACAGCGCCGAGAAGCCGCTCTTCGGGCCCGTTGGCGCCGACAGTCGGGAGGTCTCCAGGTCGACGGTGAGCGCCTTCCTGACGTCGCTCGGATACTCGACGGGCGGATCGGCCTGGACTCGCAGCGTGCTGTCCGGTATCCGTAAGTTCGCGAGCGACATCGGTGTGCCGTCAGCCGGGGAGGTCACCGCATTCGATCCGACCTGGATCGTATGGATCCCCGCCGGGCAGGTGCAGGTCGGGGGCGGCGTTCCCCGCGTGGGGAGCCCCGCGACCGACGAGGTGTTCGTCCTCCCGCCACGTCTCACGGGCATTCGACCTTCCGAGGGGGTGCGGATCCCCGACCTGTCAGGGCAGAGGTGGCAGTTGACGATAGGGGCGACGTCGAGCCCGGTGCAAAGCATTCCCCTCGTCGATCCGCCGCTGCTCGCGGCCTTCGCCGCGCAGTTCGGCGCCGACGCGCCGGAGACCGTGACCGCGACCCTCAGCCTCGAGGCACCGATGCTGGGATGGGCGGTGCCATCGAGTAGCATCCTCGTCGGTCCGAATGGTCGGCACTGTCTGATGTTCGCCGAGTCCGATGCCCTGACTGCGGCGAGCGATGCGGGTGACTTCGAACTGAGAGGGATCGAGCTGCTGGCCGGATCTCCTCCGGGTGTCGCCTGGGTGGGAGGAACGCTACCCGATAGCGGAATGGTGCTAACCCACCCTGCCGACGAGAACGATGTCGGCCAGTGCACCTAGCGTTCGAACGGGTCGGATTCCGGTACTCAGAAGCCGACCCCTGGGTGGTCGAGATGCTGTCCTTCACGGCGGAGGCCAGCAGGATCATCGGACTCGTCGGTCCCAGCGGATGCGGGAAAACGACGGTGCTTGACCTCATCGGCGGGCTTCGCCGGCCGCAGAACGGGCGCATCGTTTGGACCGGATCGGGGTCGACTTCCGGGCCTGGGGAGCCGCGCACCTCGTGGGTGATTCAAAGCAATCCCGTGCTGGTCGGGCGATCGGCGCTCGACAACGCCGCGGTGGCGTTGCTCGCACAGGGGAACAGCATGCGGCAGGCGCGGGCGGAGGCCAGAACAGTGCTGACAGCGCTCGGGTTGGCATCGCGGGCCGACGCACCTATCGGCGAGCTCTCGGGCGGCGAAACGCAGCGCGTCACCATCGCTCGCTCACTGCTTGCATCGGCACCGATCCTGATCGCCGACGAGCCGACCGGGCAGCTCGACGCAGCGAGCTCGAATCTGGTCTACGAGGCCCTGCGGGCGGCGGCCGACGCAAACAAGCTGGTGTTCGTCGCCACGCACGATCCTTGGCTCGCAGACCGTTGCGACCAGCAAATCACCCTGCGATCAGGGGGCGACTATGCGGTCGGTCGCGCTCGGTGAGCTGGTGCTCGAATCGGTGCGCTCCATCGTCGCCCGGCCCGCACTCTCCGTTCTGACCGGTCTTGCCATCGGTGCGCTGAGCCTCGGGGCCGGGCTCCTCGAGGTGCACGCGCTGAGCTCCCTCGAGGCCACTGTCGCGCAGCAGGTAGCGGCCGGATCCGAGGTCCTGGTGATCGACGCGGACGGCTCTCCGATTCCCTCCGGCCCCTGCGAGGCTCTGGCGAGGTCGGGCGACGTGCTCGAGGTCGGCAGCGTGCGGTCGGTCGTCGCTGTGAGATTGGACGATGGCGGGGCGTCGTCGTTCCAGCTGGCGACCGTGAGCCCCGGCTACCTGCGCGTCGTCGCTCCCACGTCACTGAGCGTGCACGCCGTGGTCGCGGGCAGCGCGATCTCCGACACTCTCGGGGTCGGCGCCGGAAGCCTGGTGCGTCTGACCGATGGACGAAGTCTTCGGGTGGGGGCGGTGCTGCCGGCCGGTGCGAGGACGCGAGATCGCGACCGATGGATGCTCGAGATCGCCCCTGCTGCGGCAGGCGCGTCTGTGGCGGAGTGCTGGATCGAGAGCAGGCGGGGGAGCCTCGACCGGGTTCGAGAGATGGTGCCTGCGCTGTTCGGTTCCGTCGACAACCTCCGGGTGCGTTCCCTTGTCTCGACCGACGTGGTGACCGCCGCACAGGCGCAGTATGAGGGCCGCGTCACCCGGTGGAGCTGGGTGCCGGTCGCCGTGACCTGCGTGGGCATGCTGGTCATCTCGCTGCGACCCCGGTGGCCCGAGTTCGCGCTGTACAGGATCGTCGGCTTCTCTGCGGCCGACATAGCGGTGATGTTCGCGCTGGAAGCTTGGCTTCTGGCGACTCCCGCTGTGCTGCTGATGCTCGTTGCCGGCGTCTCCTTCCTCCTCTCTTCGGGCGGTCTCACGCCCCAGACGTTCAGCGTGCTGGCCGCGACTTCCGGGATGTGCGCATCGACGATTTCTCTGGGGATCGCGGCGCTGACTCCGCTGCTGTGGAGCATCGATCTGCCGCGTTACCTCAAAGGGCGAGGGTAGGCCACGCCATTGAGCACCATCCGCACCCGTGCCAGGATTGCCCCGACTCGGCTCGCGGCATCGCGGGCCGACTGTGACGAAGGGATTCTCATGCAGCTGGCGATGATCGGACTCGGCCGGATGGGCGCCAACATCGTGCGCCGCCTCATGCGCGACGGGCACGAATGCGTGGTCTACGACGTCAACACGGATGCCGTGCAGGCGCTGGTCGCCGAGGGGGCCACAGGCGCCGACAGCATGGCCGATCTGGCGTCGAAGCTCGAGGCGCCGCGGGCAGTGTGGATGATGGTGCCCGCCGGACTCACCGGAGCGGTCGCCGACCAGGTCGCCGAGGTGCTCGACGAGGGCGACATCCTGATCGACGGCGGCAACTCGAACTACCGCGACGACGTGCGCCGGGCGAAGGCTCTGCGCGAACGCGGCATCCACTACGTCGACGTCGGCACGAGCGGCGGAGTCTTCGGACTCGACCGCGGATACTGCCTGATGGTCGGCGGACCCGATGAGGCCGTGCAGCGCATCGAGCCGGTGCTGAAGACGATCGCTCCGGGTGTCGGCGAGATCGAGCGCACCCCCGGCCGCACGGGAGACCTGACCCCCGAGGAGCAGGGCTATCTGCACTGCGGACCGTCGGGCGCGGGGCACTTCGTGAAGATGGTGCACAACGGCATCGAATACGGCATCATGGCGTCGATCGCCGAGGGACTCAACCTGCTGCACAACGCGGATGCCGGGGTGCGCGAGGCCGAGCACTCGGCCGAGATCGCCCCGCTGGAAGAGCCGGAGTACTACCAGTTCCCCATCGACACCTCGAAGGTCGCCGAGCTGTGGCGGCGCGGGTCGGTGATCTCGTCGTGGCTGCTCGACCTGACCGCCGCCGCGCTCGCCGACAACCCGACGCTCGATGGTCTCGCCGGCCGGGTCTCGGACTCGGGTGAGGGCCGCTGGACGGTCAAGGCCGCCGTCGATGTGGGCGTGCCCGTGCCTGTGCTGTCGGCATCGCTGTTCGAGCGCTTCGCCTCGCGCGGCGAAGACCACTTCGCCAACCAGGTGCTCTCGGCGATGCGCCTGCAGTTCGGCGGGCACCAGGAGCTGCCGGCCGGCGATGTGCTCGAGGCCGGCTCGCGCAAGGCGGATTCCGACAACGCCTGATCGCATCGCCGCTCGGGCTCGTCGAGTGCGGCCTCGGTGATGACCGGGGCCGCATCGCTCCCTGAGAGGAAGGGCATCCGCATGATCCAGACCCGCCGGGCGCGCCCCGCGGATGCTCTCGAGGTCGCCGAGATGCTGCACGCTTTCAACACCGAGTTCGACACCGAGACGCCGGGGGCCGAGGTGCTCGCCGAGCGCTTGGGCATGCTGCTCGCCGAGCCCTCGACCTTCGCGGTGCTCGGCGGCGACCCGGCCGTCGGGGTCGCGCTGGTGACGCTGCGCTCGAACGTGTGGTCCGACGGCCCGGTCGCGCTGCTCGACGAGATGTATGTCGCGCCGGCGCAGCGCGGCACCGGCATCGGTTCGGCGATCCTGCTCCACATGGTCGAGATCTGTCGCGAACTCGGCGTCGCGACGATCGAGATCAACGTCGACGAATCGGATGCCGACGCGATGCGCTTCTACGAACGGCACGGCTTCAGCGGCGTGGACCCGGATTCCGGTGAGCGGGCGTTCTACTTCTACCGATCGCTCGGGTCGCTCGACGCGGGCGCCGCGACTGGATGACCTGAGCGCGCTCAGTCGCAGGCGATCCCGTCTCCGTCGCGGTCGAGGTCGTAGATGTCCGAGCCCACGACCTGCACCGGTCCCTGCACGTAGGCGGGTCCGTCTCCGCTGCCGCCCGCGCAGTCGACATCGCTGGCGATCGGCACGCACGCTCCGGTGTAGTTCGAGTCACAGCCGCCGCCGCCCTGCTGCACGAGCGGCACGGGCGCGGGTGCGGGTGCGGGGGCCACGGGAACAGAGACCGGAGTCGGGGCCTTGCTTCCGATCGCCGTGATCTCGTTGACCGGCTGCACCGAGATCGCTTCGCTGACGACCTCGCGCGAGACCTCGACGCCGTCGACCAGAGTCAGGCGATAGGTGATCACCTTCACGCCGTTGACACCCGCCGCGACGAGCGCCGTGGCGCCCTGGTCGAGCTGCGGGTCGTCGACCGTCGACGCCTCGAACGGCACGGGCACCTCTTCGGTCGCGGTCTCGAAGGTGGTCGGAGTCGGAGTCGGCGTCGGCGTCGGGGTCGGAGTCGAGCTCGCCACCGCGGCGAAGCTCTGGGGCTCGGATGCCGTCGGGCTGCTGCCGCTGTTCGCGCTAGCGATGCCCCCGCCGGTCACCAGCAGCGCCGCCATGCCGAGGGCGACGACGCCCGACATCCGCGTGCGGAGTCCCAGCGCGGGAAGGGGACGAGCGATCATGACGTAGAGCGCGACGCCGACGACGGCTGTCGCGACGAGAAGGATCGCGATCGGAGACAGTCGGGCGAGCACACCCCCGACCACGAGCGCAGCCACGATGATGCCCGCGTTGCGCCATCCGACCCTTCGCTTCGCGGAAGCGGGTGCGGATGCAGGAGCGGGAGCGGATGCCGGAGGCGCGGTCGTCGCCGTCTGGGTCGTCGCCGCCTTGGCGGGCGAGGGAGCGACGGCATCCGTCCAGCGGTGGCCGTCCCACCAGCGCAGCTGGTGCGGGTCTTCCGGGTCGGGATGCCAGGCGGCAGGCGGCTGAGACATGAGAGTTCCCCTCGACGATGAGGCGACGAATCGCCGGTGCCCCCAGAGCACCTCTGCCTGTATATCGGTTACTGGACGCCGCGTACAAGTAACGATTCCGTCGCCTTGCCGAGTGCGGCAGAGATGCGGCGCTCCCGGACGACCTAGCGCCCGACCGTGACTCCTCGGAGGAGCACCGACGTCGATTCGTTCACGGCTGGCACCTCCTCAGATTCCTGCACGGGACTCGAGTACTACGCCGGGGCGTTCGAGCGGGCCATCAGTATTCTGGCCGCATGTACTCGGAAGCGTTCCTCGTCTCGCTCGTGCTCTCCATCGCCGGGGCACTCATCGGCCTGCTGGTGCTGTGGTTGGTGATCTACACGGCTGTGCGCGCTGCGCTGACCTCGCATCGTGAGGCGCTCGGCGCCGACCAGCGCTTCGCCAACCGGTCGTAGTCCGGGGCGATGATCTCGATCACCACCCACTCGGGGGAGGGTGCCGAGGGACTCGACGGGGATGTGCTCAGCATCTGGAACGAGGCGTTCGGACCCGTGGCCGACCCCCGCGAATGGCGCTCCTTCGTGTGGGATCGCCACCGCGCCCGCGACGGGTATCGGCTCGTCACCGCCCGCGATGATGAACGGATGCTGGGCTTCGCCTGGGGATACACGGGCGAACGGGGACAGTACTGGTCCGACCACGTGTCCCGCGAGGTGGGGTCGGCGCTCGACGAGTGGATCGGTGGACACTTCGAGTTCGTCGAGTTGGCGGTGCGCCCGGACGCGCAACGGAGGGGAATCGGTCTGCAGCTGCACGACGCGCTGATCTCCGACCTTCCGCACGCGCGGGCACTGCTGTCGACGTCAGGCGATGCCGACGACGCCGGTGTGCGGCTCTACGAGTCGGCCGGATGGGTGACCCTCGGCTTCTATGGCGATGAGCGCCGGGTGATGGGGCTGGCCTTCCCGGATGCGGCGCGATTTCGACGATCGGACGAGCCTCAGCCCTGAGTGCTGTTCCACCCCACCCAGTCCGGTCGATCGACGATGCAGAAGCGGTTCCCTTCCGGGTCTTCCATGATGACGTAGTCGGCATCGTCGGGCCGGTTGTCCCAGTGCACCTCGCGGGCGCCGAGTTCGGCGAGACGGCGGACCTCGGCATCCTGATCGTCGGCGTAGATGTCGAGGTGAATGCGCGGCGGCAGCACACGCTCGGAGTGCTGGGCGTCGAGGGCGATGCAGGGAGCATCCGCGTCGCGCGGCTTCAGCACGACCCAGTCGTCGGATGCCGGGTCGCGCTCGACGTAGTCGAGCGCTGCCTGCCAGAAGCGCGACTGAGCACGCAGGTCGTTCACACGGATCACGATCGACACAATCTTCAACATGCGCGTCAGTGTAGGCAGGTGCCCAGTCGACGGCGACGGGCTTGCGCGATGCGCATGTGGCTGTCGTTCGTTGGGTGATCCGGGCCGGATGCCACTCTTCCGACCGTCGCGCACCGAAAGTACGCTGAATCCGTGATGCACCGCCCGCATCGAAGGAGATCGGCGAGATGAGACCACTGCGCTACGCGATCAACGTCACGCTCGACGGCTGCGTCCATCACGAGGCGGGGGTCGCTCCCGACGAGGAGCTGATGGGCTTCTGGACCGTCGTGATGGAACGAGCGGATGCCGTCATCTACGGTCGGACGACCTACGAGATGATGCAGGGCGCGTGGCGGCGCCCGGCGTCCGGAGTGTGGCCCGATTGGATGAGCGAGTGGGAGGTCCCGTTCGCGGACGCCCTTGACCGCATCCCTAAGCACGTCGTCTCGTCCACGCTGGAGTCGGTCGACTGGAACGCCGAGCTGGTGCGCGGTGACCTGGTTGATGCGGTGCGCGGGCTCAAGGCCCAGCCGGGGGAGGGACTGTCGGTCGGAGGTGTGACGCTGCCTCTCGCGCTGGCGAACGAGGGGCTGATCGACGAGTACACGTTCGTCGTGCATCCGATCATCGCCGGCCACGGCCCGAGACTCCTAGACGGACTGAGCGAGCTCACACGGCTAGAGCTCATCGACCGCCGCGAGTTCGGGTCCGGGGTCATCGCTCAGACTTATCGCCCCGCCCCCGTTCGCTGAGCGAGCCCGGCGGACTCGAGCGAGACGAAACGCGCCACGTCACGAGTCCGGCTCACCGCGTTTCGTCTCAGGCGACGTCGTCGTCTTCTCTCAACGACCGACGCCGCCGTTCACTCGAAGATCCGGGCGACCGGCGATCCTCCTTCATGTGGTGCCCATCCGGGGTCGCCTGTCGCGATGAACGCCGTGAACGAGCCGTGCATCTCGTCGGCGAGCGTGCGTGGGGCCCCGGCGAAGTAGCGGCGGGCGTCGTCGCCGAGAAGGTCGATCGTGTCGAGCACATCGGCGCTGAAGGGCAGGTCGATGCCGTGCGCGGCTCCCGCAGGCTCGTCCGCCGCATGCCACCGGAACTCGTAGAGCCACGACCGCCCGGGGCGTTCCTCGACGAATCGCCGCGTGGGGCCGCGAAAGCTCCACTCGGTCCACGCGGCCTCGTTGACGAGATCGGGGTCTGTCAGCCGGCGGTCGCTCTCGGCGTACCTCGCCCGGGTGGCTGCGTCGACCTGCAGGGCCCGGCGCAGGCCGCGTCGCCCGAGTGCGCGCACGAGCGGTATCGCCGTGAGCGCCTGGACGAAGCCGATTGTCTCGTTCTGCACCGTTCCTGCAAGAAGACGGGCTGTCGACGTCCCGGCGATGGCCGCCGGCGCCTCGGGCAGCAGCGCCGTGCCGTGCACCGCGCGGAACGGCGTGATCATGAGCGGTTCGGGGTCGCCGCGCAGCAGCCGCATCGCGAATCGGGTGGCGAGTCGCTGTGCCGCCGCCGTCGTGCGCTCGACAGGCACGCTCCGCATCGCGTCGGCAGTCGGCGCGACCCGCAGAGAACGCGCGACCCGCCTGGTCTGCCTCTCGGCCGCAGCGACGTCGAACGATGCGATGGTCGACCCGCTCTGGGCGATGGCCTGGTGGAACAGACCTGCAGAGCGAGGCATGGCCAGGTGGGTATAGACGCTGACGCCCCCGGCGGACTGCCCCATGATCGTGACGCGTGCCGGATCGCCGCCGAACGCGGCAATGTTGCGCTGCACCCATTCGAGCGCGGCGATCTGGTCGCGCAGCCCGAGGTTGTCGTGCCCCTCGCCGAGGAACAGGAAGCCGTCGATGCCCAGCCGGTAGTTGATGCTCACGTGCACGATGCCGTCGCGCGCGAACGAGCGACCCGAATAGAGGGGGAGCGATCCGGCTCCCGAGACGTAGCCGCCGCCGTGGATGTGCACGACCACCGGCAGGCCGGCCGCCCCGGGCTCCGGGGTCCAGATGTCCAGTGCCAGACAGTCCTCGCCTGTGGTGGTGGGCGCGTACATCGGCGCCCAGGGGTCACTCGGGGCGGTCGCGGGCTGCGGTGCTGCCGCACTCGACCGCGTCGCGTCGCGCATCCCGTCCCAGGTCTCGGGAGGCTCCGGCGCGAGGAACCGGCGGGCTCCGAACGGCGGTGCCGCATAGGGGATGCCGCGGAACACGTGCAGGTCTCCCTGCCGCTCCCCCCGCACGTCTCCGCTCTCGGTGCGCACCACGGTGTTCAGCTGCGTCATCGTCTCAGCATCCCTTCATCGGCGCAGGAGGTCGACCACGGTGCGCTCCCACTCCCGCGCACCGTCGACGCCCCGCGTGTAGGCAAGACTCCCATGCGTCATGCCGGCGAACCGGTGCAGCGTGCTCGGCGTCCCGTGCTTCTGCAGCGCCGCGGCGTACGCCTCTCCGTCGCCTCGGAACACGTCGAACTCCGCGACGAGCACGTGTGCGGGTGGCAGCCCGGAGAGGTCGGGGGCGAACAGGGGAGACACGGTGGGCGAGAGCGGATCGGCTCCGGCGAGGTAGTTCTCGGCGAGTTCGCGCATCATGGGCACCATCGCGTCAGCATCCAGCCCGAGATGCTCCGCGACGTCGAGCGTGAGGTGCCCGCCGGTGAGGTCGGCGACGGGAACCTCGAGGATCTGCCGACGGATCGGGATGCCGTCGCCATCGCGATTCACCAGCGCCAGGACCGCTGCGATGTCCCCTCCGGCAGACATGCCGCCGATCGAGAGGGCCGACGGGTCGATGCCGAGATCCGCCGCGCTGTCGGCCATCCACCGGAGCACCGCCGTGGCCTGCTCGATCGCCGCGGGATACGGCTCTTCGGGGGCCAGCGCGTATTGCGGAGCGACGATCACGGCCTGAGCCTTCGCCGCCCGTGCGCGCAGGATCGCGTCGACGCTGGGAAAATGCAGCCCTCCTTGCCGGAACGCCCCGCCGAAGAAGAACAGGTGACCGGTCCGTGCATCCGGCGAGGCCTCCCCGTCGTCGGGGGTGTAGATGTGCACCGAGACGGGTCTGCGGCCGGCGACGGGCACCGAGACGACGCGCACGGAGACGCCCACGGAGGTGGGCGGGGGCGATGCGACGAGCGGGAGGACCACCTCCTCGTCCACGCGCAGGGCGAGCGCGCGCTGCTCGGTCGGCGACGTCACGGCGATCGAAGACATCAGGGTGATGGCTCGTGCCTCGGCGTCGGCGATGATCGGGTCGATCGGCATGTTGTCTCCTTCGACATGTCGGGATGGTCCCATCCGATCATATCGAAGTGCTTCGAACAAGCACTTGACAAGAATCGTCGGAACACGCTCTCATAGACACACCCACCTTCACCGGGAAGGTCTCGACAGCGCTCTCGCGCTCAGAAGGGCACTGACAATGTCGTCACAGCACACCTCGCGCACGCGTCGGATGGTCGCGTTCGCTGCCGCCGCCGTCGCGCTCGCCGCATCCCTCACCGCCTGCGCTCCCCCCTCGGGAGGCGGGTCGAGCTCGGCCGGAACACCGCCCGAGCTGCGGATCGCCATGCAGGCAGGGCCGGGCACACTCGACCCGGCGACGATCAACCAAGCCGCCCAGTGGTACGTCGACCTCGCCTACAGCCCCCTGATCCAGTCGTCATCGGACGGCACGCTGCGGCCCGGGCTCGCGACCGAGTGGGAGTACATCGGCGAGGGCAACACGCAGTTCCGGCTGACGCTCCGCGAGGGCGTGACCTTCGCCGACGGCAGCGCGCTGACGGCCGAGGGTGTCAAGCAGCACCTCGAATACGTCAAGGCTGCGGGAGGGCAGATGTCGGGTGTGCTCGCGACGCTCGAAAGCATCGACACACCCGACGAGCTGACCGTCGAGCTCACCTTCTCGACGGGCAACCCCGAGCTGCCGTTCTACTTCTCGCAGGGCGGCGTCGGCCTCGCCGACGTCATCAGTCCGACCGGGCTGGAGAACACCGACAGTCTCGGCACCATGACCGCGGGCGCCGGACCCTACGTGCTCGACGCGCAGGCGACGATCGCGAACGACACGTACGTCTACGTGCCGAACGAGAACTACTGGGATGAGGAGAACATCCACTGGAGCAAGGTGACCATCAAGGTCATCCCGAACCTCAGCTCCACCCTCAACGCGATGAAGTCGGGGCAGATCGACTTCACGACCGGCGATTACACGACGGCGACCGAGGCCGAGAAGGCGGGACTCCAGGTGCACTTCGTGCCGAACGTGTTCTCGGGTCTGAACCTGCTCGACCGCGAGGGCACGCTCGTTCCGGCGCTCGGCGATCAGCGCGTGCGTCAGGCCATCAATCACGCGATCGACCGCGAGGCGATCGTCGAGGCCCTGTACGGCAAGTGGGGGTCGGCGACGACCCAGACGACCCACGGCGTCGGCTACGTCGAGGCTCTCGACGACCGCTACGAATACGACCCCGAGAAGGCGAAGGATCTCCTGGCCGAGGCCGGGTACCCCGACGGCTTCACGCTGCCGGTCGTGTCGGCACCGTTCTTCAACGGCGACACGATGGTGCAGGCGATCGCGGGTCAGCTGAGCGAGGTCGGCATCACGGTCGAGGCCGACAGCAAGGCCGACGTCAACGAGTACGTCACGAAGATGGCGTCGGGCGAGTATCCGGCTGCATGGATCGGCTTCGGCACGCTGCCGATGTTCGTGGAGTCCCAGCAGCTGTACGGCCCGGATGCCCTGTTCAACGCCTTCAAGACCACGGATGCCGAGCTCACGGCGCTCACGCAGCAGCTCGCCGTCGCTCCGGCGGAGGAGGTGCGCGATCTCAGCGAGCAGATCGAGACGCGCCTGGTCGACCTCGCCTGGTACGCACCGGTGGCCTGGGCACCGCTGGGACAGTACGCGACCGATGCGATCGACCCCGAGGCCGTCACCACCACCACGGGCGAGCACCCGATCGCGGCGATCGTGGATCTCGAGCCGGCCGGCTGATGACCACCACCGTCACGGTCACGCTGCCTCGTCAGCGCGGCGGGCTGTTCGCCCGCCGCCTGGCGAGCTGGCTGGCCACCTCGCTGCTGCTGCTGTTCGTCGTCTCGGTGCTCACGTTCCTGCTGGTCTCGCTCGCTCCCGGCGACGCGGCCCGCACGATCCTGGGGCAGACCGGAACCCAGGAGCAGTACCTCGCTCTGCGTCAGCAGCTCGGGCTCGACGACCCCTTCATCGTGCGGTACGGGCAGTGGCTGGGCTCTGCGCTGCAGGGAGACCTCGGCGTCTCGATCTTCAGCAACCAGCCGGTCGTGTCGCTGATCGGCTCGCGCCTGGGCGTCACGCTGGCACTCGTCGCGGGAAGCCTGCTGTTCTCGGTCGTCGTCGGGGTGCTCCTCGGAGTCGCCGGGGCCCGCAGCCGAGGGCCGGTCGGTCGCCTCATCGACGTGCTCGCCCTCGTGGGAGTCTCGGTGCCCACGTTCTGGCTGGGATTCCTGCTCGTCTCGCTCTTCGCGGTGACCCTGCCGCTCTTCCCGGCGACAGGCTACGTCGACTTCTCGTACTGGCCGTTCGGATGGTTCCTGAGTCTCGTCCTCCCCGTGCTCACCCTCGGCCTGGGCGGTGTCGCGGTGATAGCGAAGCAGACCCGCGATGCGATGCGCACGCAGCTCTCGCGCGAGTTCGTCACCGCCATGCGGGCGCAGGGCCTCAGCGAGCGCTCCATCGTGTACCGGCACGTGCTGCGCAACGCCGCGATCCCGGTGACCACCGTGATCGGCCTGATGATGATCGGCCTGTTCAGCGGCACGGTGCTGGTCGAGAACGTCTTCGCGCTGCCCGGCCTCGGCGGACTCGTCGTCGAGGCGACCTCACGCCACGACATCCCGGTCGTGCAAGGTGTCGCCCTCACGTTCGCCCTGTTCGTCGTGGTGACGAACCTGCTCATCGACGTCCTCTACGGCGTCCTCGACCCGAAGGCGAAGACCACATGACCTCTCTGCGTGCGTTCCTCCGCAACCCTCTCGCCGTCGTCGCGCTCGGCTTCATCGTCGTGGTGGTGCTCGCGTGCGCGTTCGCGGGTGTCGTGGCTCCCGCGGGTCCGCTCGCTCAGGATCTGGCGAGCGCGAACCAGCTGCCGTCGGCGGCGCACTGGCTGGGCACCGACACGCTCGGCCGCGACATCCTCAGCCGACTGCTGTTCGGTGGGCAGATCACGCTGGTCGGCACGCTGATCGCGACGACCGTCTTCATCGTCCTCGGCGTGCCCCTGGGGCTCGTGGCCGGATACCGCGGCGGATGGGTCGACAAGATCCTCAGCCGTGTCGTCGAGATCCTGTTCGCGGTTCCCGTCATCGTGATCCTTCTCGTGGTGCTCTCGGTGTTCAGCACAAACATCGCCGCGGCCATGATCACCCTCGGCATCCTCGGTTTCGGAAGCGTCTTCCGCGTCGTCCGCGCGACGACTCTCGCCGCCTCCGCCGAGCTGTATGTGCGTGCGGCCCGCGCATCGGGCCTTCGTCCGGCGGCGATCGTCACCGGCCACATCCTGCCCAACCTCGCCGGCCCGGTGTCGGTGCAGGTCACGCTCTTCGCGGCGGGCGCCGTGCTCGTCGAGAGCGGGCTCGCATTCCTCGGATTCTCGGTCGCCCCACCCGCGCCGAGTTGGGGAGCGATGGTGAAGGATGCCGCGGCGAATCTCACCAGCAACCCGTGGGAGCTCGTTCCTCCAGGGCTGCTGATCGCGCTCTTCGTGCTCGCTCTCGGGATCGTCGGCGACGGAGTCCGCGATGCCATCACCCAGCGCAGCGGAGCGCCGACCACAGCGAGACGAGCTGCTGTCGACGCGGTGTCGGATGCCGGCACGCACGACCCGGATGCTCTCCTGAGCGTTCGGGGCCTCACGGTCGCGTCCGGATCGACGGTCGTCGTGCGCGATGTCAGTTTCGACGTCGCCCGCGGCGAGGTGCTCGGCATCGTCGGAGAGTCGGGCAGTGGCAAATCGGTCACCGGGCGAGCCGTTCTCGGTCTGCTGGCCCAAGGCGGGCGCGTGGTCGGCGGCAGCATCCGGTATCAGGGTGCCGACGTCACGCGCGGCTTCGGGCGTCGTCGGGGTTCGGGCATCGGACTGATCCCTCAGGAGCCGATGAACACGCTCGACCCCGTCTTCACGATCGGCTCGCAGTTGAGAGAGGCCGTGCGCACGAACGACCGGGGCGACCGTCGCGCGACGCAGGAGCGCATGCTCGAGCTGCTCGATCTCGTCGGTCTGCCGCAACCCGACGCGGTCGCGCGCATGTATCCGCACGAGCTGTCCGGTGGAATGGCGCAGCGCGTGGGCATCGCGCTGGCGCTGTCGAGTCGTCCTTCGCTGCTCATTGCCGATGAGCCGACCACCGCGCTCGACGTCACCGTGCAACGGCAGATCCTCGATCTGCTCGCCGACCTTCGCGAAGGCCTCGACACGTCGATCATCCTCGTCACCCACGACTGGGGAGTGCTCGCCGATCTGTGCGACCGCGCCCTCGTCATGTACGCGGGTGAGGTCGTGGAGCAGGCCGACATCGTCGGGCTGTTCGCCCGGCCCCTGCATCCGTACACGCGGGCGCTGATCGCCGCGAACCCGCAGACCGCCGCTCCGGGCGAGCCGCTGCCGGTGATCCCCGGGCAGGTGCCCGAACCCGCAGCCTGGCCCACCGGATGTCACTTCGCGGGTCGCTGTCCGCTCGCCAGCGACGCGTGCCGAGCCGTGCCGATTCCGATGGTCGTGCCCGAGCCGGAACGCGAGAGCCGCTGCATCCGCACCGACGAGCTGAGCGAGGTGTTCGCATGAGCGATGCGGCGCAGATGCCCCTGATGTCGATCGAGAATCTGGTCGTCGACTATCGCGCCCGACGGCGCGGGCAGTCGGTGCGGGCGAGCGATGACGTGTCGCTGCAGATCGCGCCGGGTGAGACGCTGGGTCTCGTGGGCGAGAGTGGCTCGGGCAAGTCCACGATCGGCAACGCCGTGCTGGGGTTCACTCCCGCGTCGAGCGGCCGCATCGTGTTCGACGGCGAGGACATCACGCATGCCTCTGCCGCGCGGCGACGACAGCTCACGAAGGACATCCAGGTGGTGTTTCAGAACCCGTATGCGTCGTTGAACCCTGCGCTCACGATCGGTCAGACGCTGAGCGAGCCGTTGCGCGCCCACGGCATCGCGACGAAGGCTGCCGACCGAGACGCGCGCATCGCGACCTGGCTCGACGTCGTGGGGCTCCCCGCTGCGGCCGCGCAGAAGTACCCCGCCGACTTCTCGGGTGGTCAGCGCCAGCGCATCGCGATCGCGAGAGCGCTGCTCGTCGAACCGCGCCTGGTGGTCTGCGACGAGGCCGTCAGTGCCCTCGACCTGTCGATCCAGGCGCAGATCCTCAACCTGTTGAGAGATCTGCAGCAGCGCACGGGAGTCAGCTTCCTGTTCATCACCCATGACCTCGCCGTGGTCGAGCACGTCGCGCACCGCCTGGCCGTGCTCCACCGGGGCCGTGTGATCGAGTCCGGCGCCACCGCCGATGTCATCGGGTCGCCGCAGGATCCGTACACGCGAAGACTCCTCGACGCCGTCCCCTCTCCCGACCCGGTCGTGCAACGCGCCCGCCGACTCCGAAAGATCGTTCGATGACCCTCACCGCTCCGCACCTCGACCCGATGATCCGCGCGTGGCAGATGCGCATCGAAGACGTCACGGGCGAGCAGGATCCGGATGCCGATGAGCGCACCCGCTCACGGATGCTCAGCGACCGGCTGTTCGCGGAGTTCGGTGAGATCCCGTCTCCCGCCGAGCGGATCACGCACGTCATCGCCTCGGGCGCGGGTGATCTGAGGATCGACGAGTATCGGCCCGCCGGAGCGGTGGGCGAACTGCCCGCCTACCTCGTGCTGCACGGCGGAGCGTTTCGGCTGGGCGATCTCGACGAGCTCATCAACGTCGCGTTCTGCAGCAACAGGGCCGTCGACGCCGGCTACGCCGTGTTCTGCCCGGAGTACGCTCTGGCGCCCGCGAGGCCGCACCCCGCGGCATCCATCGACGCGCAGGCGGCGCTCGCGTGGATGATCGACCACAGCGCCGATCTGGCCATCGATGCGCAGCGCATCGTGGTGGGCGGCGTGTCGGCGGGTGGCGCGCTCGCGGCATCCCTGTGTCTGTGGGCGCGCGACAACGGCCTCGACGTGAGCGGACAGCTGCTCGAGGTTCCCGTGGTCGATATCTCCGATGACGCGCCCTGGTTGCCGGAGTACGGCGAGCTCAACGGTCTGCCCTCGGTGAGCGATCTGCGTGCAGGATATGCGAGCGAGCAGGAGGCCGAGACCCCGGCCGTCTCGCCGCTGCGGGGAGACCTGCACGACCTGCCGACCACGCACGTCATGACGGCGGAGTTCGATCCGCTGCGCGCGGGTGGCGAGGCATTCGCCGAGCGGCTGATCGCGGCCGGCAACCGGGTGACCGCCACGCGACACCTCGGCGCCCTGCACGGAACCCAGGCGCTGCTGAAGGGCTATCGCGGTGCGCGGCTCTGGCACCGCGAGGTCGTCGCGGTGCTGCGCGACTTCGCCGAGCGCGACGCCCAGGCCTGAGCTGTCCGGGCCGGAGCTGTCCGGGCCGGAGCTGTTCAGGCCTGAGTTGTTCAGGCCTGAACAGCAGCGCCTGAGGACCCTCGCGCCCGGAACATGAGGGGGAGCTCGACCTGGGTGGGGGCGGTATCGGGGTGGGCGATCAGATCGCGCAGGAGGCGGATCGCCTGCCGCCCGCTCTCGCGCAGGGGGTTCGCGACCGTCGACAGATCGAGAGCCGCCGCCGCATCGTCATCGTCGAAGCCGATCACCGAGACGTCTGACGGAACGTGGAGTCCCGCTTCGCGTGCCGCACCGAGCACGCTGAGCGCGACCAGGTCGCGGTGGGCGAACGCGGCCGTCGGCACCCAGTCGGAGTCTCCGCGCCAGTAGGCGTCGACGACCTCGCGACCGGCAGATGGCGTGCGGCTCACCGTGATCTCGCGGACCGCGTCAGCGCCGAGCACCGAGCGGAGTCCGTCGACGCGCTGCTGTGCCGGGGAGTCGTCGAGGAACGACGTCTCGGTCTCGCGCACGAAGACCACGCGGCGGTGTCCCCCCGCCACGAGGCGGGCGCCCACCAGCTGTCCGCCCCCGAAGTCATCAACCCAGACGCTCGACAGCAGCGGATGCTTCTGGTCGATCAGAACCGTGGGGAGCCGGGTCGCGAGGCGCTCTGCCGCAGCATCCTGCAGGGGGATGCCCATGATGATGAGTCCATCGACGTGTCCGCGCACCGGCAGGGTCTCGAGCAGAGGGGAGTCGGAGGTCGCGATGTCTTCATGGTCGAACACCACGAGCTGCGTGCCGTCTTGGCCGAGGGCCTCCAGCGCGCCAGCCATTCGCTCGGCGAAGCTCGGGTATGACGAGAACGGGGCCACCATCGCGATGCGCCCGACTCCGGCCTTGGCGCGCGCGATCGCGCGCTCCTTCGGCACGAAACCCAACTCGTCGGCGACCTGAAGCACGTGCGCGCGGGTCTTCGCGCTCACCCGGGAGGGATGATTGATCGCCAGTGAGACCGTCGAGATGCTCACGCCGGCGCGGCTGGCGACCTCGTAGATGGTCGCGGGATTCGACATGGGTCCTCGTCTCGAAGTGCTTCGACAACATCATGCCACTTCGATCCGTGGTCCACCCCGGTCGTTTAGCCTCACACCTCGGTAGCCTGGTCTGATGCCCCGTCCCCGAAGTGAAGCCGCGCGCCAATCCGTGCTCGAGGCGATGCGCGCAGCCGTCATCGCCGGCACCTACGAAGCGGTGACCATTGAGGGACTCGCCGAGACGGCATCCGTCTCGAAGCAGACGATCTACCGGTGGTGGCCGTCGAAGGCGGCGATCCTTGGTGAGGCGCTGCTCGAGGGAGACCTGCCCGGAGCCGACCCCGCCGTCGCGATGAGCGACGACATCCGCGCCGATCTGCATGCCTGGTTCTCCGCGATGTCCGCCGGGCTCGCGCGCCCAGAGGGCGTCGCACTCGCCCGGGCGCTGATCGCAGTGACCGCCACCGACCACGAACTCGGACTCGCGCTCAATGAGCGTCTTGCGGCGCCGATCCGCTCGTGGGTCGCCGAACGGATCGCGCGCGGACAGTCGGCGGGCGAGATCCGGGCCGACGTGGATGCCGACGCCATCGCCGACCAGCTCATCGCCATGGCGTCGTATGCGGCGCTGATCGGTCAGCCGTTGAGCGCGGATCGCGTCGAGGAGGCGGTGACGCGGCTGCTGCGGGGCATCGCCCGGTAATCGCATCCGATCGCCGTGCCCGGCCATCGGGCGGCCGACTCTCGCTGAGACGGTCACGCCTCGGTGAACTGCGGAGCGGACGCGTAACGGCGGCGCTCTCGCGCGAGTCCGACCTGCCAGGCACCGGCGCACAGCGCCCAGACGACGCACACCACGCCGACGATGGCCGCGGCCAGCGGGAGCGCGTCGAGCCCTCCGGCGGTTCCGTCACGGTCGGCCTGCACACCCGCTGCGAAGAGCGCGGCAGCGCCCCACCAGCTCAGCGCGACGCCGACCGCCGCGGCAAGGGCGAGTAGGAGGATGCGGATCGTCATGAGGTGTCCTTGGTCAGGCGGGCTGCGCCGCGAGCTGGGGATGGTGTGAAGTATCCGTCGGCATCCGTCTCCTGACAACCCGATCGCAGAACATTGCGGCCCCGTGGTGTCGGACCGCGGATACCCTGGCCACGAGAACTCGACGCCGACGACGGGAACGGGCATGACATTCGCCGACATCACGATCGTTCCAGTGCCGACGGAACGCAAGGCCGCGTATCTGGACTTCTCGGCGCGGATGGCCGCCGTGTATCGCGACCACGGCGCGATCAGCGTCGTCGACTACTGGCAGTCGGGCGGTGCGGCCGACCAGTCCGACTTCCACGCGGACGACACCTCCTACGAACCGGACGAGCTCAGAAACCTGACCGACGTCATCGGAGCGGATGCCGCAGAGTCCGTTGTCGTGACGGTGACGACCTGGCCATCGCGTGAGGTCCGCGATGCGGGGACGGCCGCTGTCACGCGGGATCCTCGCGTGCTGGCGACGCTCGATGAAGAGCCTGTGTTCGACGGTGCGCGCGTGATCGGTGAGAGCTTCGAGATTGCGATGAGCGATCCGCGCGGCGACTGACTGAGGCCCCCGCGGGCTGGTGGTGTCGGCTACGGGGTGCAGTAGGCGAGCATTGCGTCGGTCGCCGTGCGCATCTCCGTCGTCGCGGCATCCAGGCCCGTCATGTCGCCCGCGATGGCCTTCTCGCCCTCGGCGGTGAAGGCGTCGATGCTTGTCGTCCACGAGTCGCGGAGGGTGACGAACTCCTCGGGTCCGTCGACACCACGGATGTTCTCGGCGACCTTCTTGACCTCGTCGAGCGCCGCCTGCGCGGCCTCGGGCGTCGGCGAGCTGACACTGCCGATCACACCGGTCACCTGCGCGGCCTGAGCGGCGACCTGACCGCAGGCGGCGATCGTCGATGCCTGCGAGCATCCGGAGAGCAGCAGGATGCCGACGGCCAGCGACGCGAACGCGGGGAGCTTCTTCATGAGAGCCAGGGTAGGCGGCGCAGATGTGAGGACTAAACGAGCTCAAGGCATCTTCGCGGCGGAGGCCATGTTCGCCCGCTGCAGCTTCATGAACTCAGGTGAGTCGACGCGCGTAATCTTTTCTAGCCGGCGCAGTTGAGCGCGAATTTGCTTCTTTACTTCACGCAGGTCCTCGGCATCGCGCCTCAAATCGTCATACAACCAGCGCGCAACACGGTATGCCCATAGTCGCTCATATGGATCAGAGAGAACGAGCCTCTTCAGCTCCCCGGTTTGGTCCATGAAATACAGTCCAGATTCATCTGTTAAGGAATCCACGTACATTTCTTGCCAAGCCGCGCCACCGATGTTTCGATCGAGCAGAGCCGTGCCGCAGACCATGAGGGCGCCCAAACGATTACCTTGGTTTCGACGTTGGAGGTGCTCAATTGACGAGAGCTGCCGCCCGATGTCTCGCCGCAGCTTCTGCACCTTGCTCCAGGGCAAGTTGACTTCGAGCCAGCGGAGCACGTCGCCGAGGGTCGAAGCCACCAGCGACGAAACTGGGAGGCTGATCACGATCGACAGTGTGGCGGCCACGGTGAACAGCGACACCCAGTAGTTGACTTGGTCAACCGGTGCTAGGTCTCGGGCAGGGTCTCGAGACAAGTTCCGCAACGCCGCAAACTCGGAGGACGTAAGCAGCAGGGCGAGTACGAAAAAGGCCACTGACCACCGCACCCGCCGCGCACGATGTTTGTATGCGGCCTTCTTGCTCATCCGCCGGACGATGAGCCTGGCCTCGATAACGAATGCGAGCGCAAGGACCGGGATAATCTGCGCAACTGCACCCCAGTACCCCGCGAGATCCCCGTGAGTCACCGAGCCAGCATACTGCGAGGGGTCTGCGACGGCGGAATCCTCGCCAACTGGGTGTTCGTCGTTGCGCCGAAACGAAACGACGAACACCCGTCCGGTGCGATGACTTATCTAAATGCAGTCGGCGCTCGGAGGAAACGCGTGCTTACTGCACCGACCATCCCCCATCCGATGCAAGCACGGCACCGTTGATGTTCACGGCGTCGTCCGACAGCAGGAACGTGATCGACGCGGCGAGGTGCTCGGCGGTCGCGACCGTCGGGATCGCCTGCTGGAACGGGGCCAGGCGGCCGGAGCCGTACTCCGACATGTTCGGGGGCATCGGGATGCCGGTGGCGACGCCGCCCGGAGCGACGGAGTTCACGCGGATGCCCTTCGGCCCGTACATGAACGCCGCGGACTTCGTGACGCCGATGATGCCGTGCTTGCTGGCCGTGTAGGCGTTGCCCGACGCGTTGCCGCGCAGACCCGCTTCGCTAGAGACGTTGAGGATCGAGCCGCGGCCGGCCTTCTCCATGATCGGCAGAACCGCGCGCATGAGCTTGAACGGGGCGGTGAGGTTGATGGCGATCACGCGGTCCCAGACGGCATCCGTCGTCTCGCCCGCGGGGGAGAAGTCGTCGTTGATGCCGGCGACGTTCGCGAGTGCGTCGATGCGGTCGCCCGCGGCGGCGACGACGGCGTCGACCGCGTCCTGCTTCGTGAGGTCTCCGGCGACAGTGGTGATGTCAGCATCCGGCAGCTCGGCCTTGAGGGCGTCGAGCTTGTCGGAGGCGATGTCGGAAGCGATGACGCGTCCGCCTTCGCGGGCGATGCGGGATGCGGTGGCCTTGCCGATACCGGATGCTGCACCCGTGACGATCACGGTCTTGCCGGCGAAGCGTCCGGCGGTGAGCTTCTCGGTCCAGCCCTCGGACTCATCGGCCTCGGGGATCTCGCCGCCGTTGGCCGCGCGCACGAGGTCGTCGACGACCGACTGCGGCAGTGCGCCCTGGCTCATTGCGACGAGCTGCTGCAGCGGGAGTCCGAGCACGGGGGTGAGGAGCTCGGGGTCGGCGCCCGTCTGCTCGAAGAGTCCACGGATGAGTGGCCCGCCGGTCGGGTCGTTCAGCCAGTCGCCGATGGTGGAGTGTGCGGTGAGGGCCATGGTCGAGCTCCTTGAGGATTAGATTTCGCAACGGTGCGTCTACTTATGGAAAGTGTACGCCCGGAGCAACATGATTCAGTGCGCGACAAACGGTTCATGGGGTTGCACGGCGACGCACCCAAGCAGAGGGGGCGCATGAACGCAACGCGAACGCGATGCGTTCGTTGGGGAGGCTTCCATCATCCTCATATTTTCGCTGCCGCTAGCGCCAGATGATGCGCAAAGGACTCTGAGTCGGTTCCGCGAAGGGGCCCGACCTTCCCCTATGGCTTGACGTGATTGTGCACGTCGCGATGCTCAAGAAACAAAACTGCGCGGCGCCACGTCCGCGCAGTCCGGTGCCGGATCTACCTCGCATCTAGCGAAGGGAGGGCCTCAGCGATCAGGGGAGCTTCGGAAAGGAGGTCCTGAACGAGTGGCAGCACTGCGTGATCGAGCACGAAGCCATGCGATTCAGGGGCGGGACAGATGAACATCGCTGCTATTCGGGCGCAACGGGTGAGCTCGTCCTGTGAATTGAAGAGTCGGACCACGCTGCCTTCGTGCTCGCTCCACGTCTCCGCGACGGTTTCCGAGATTGCATCGATGTCGTCGAACGAAAGCCCTGCCGGGGTGCTAAAAAACGCGTTGGCTGCATCGCGCGCATTCAGCTCATCTAGCTTGAGGGTTGCGGCTGCGGCCGCCAGCAGGCCGCACCAAAGGTGGCTATCCGCCACGCCGGACAAGAACGCGTCACTTTCGGCCGAACCGGGTCTCAACCTGGAGCGCAACACCGCGAGTACCGGACCGCTATGAACCTCGAGTAGGTATCGGATCTGTTCGCGCATATGCCGTCTCTCCGAGCCGACGAGGAACCGAACCAGGAGGGATTCGACGTAGTCGGTGGCCTTTTCGGATGAAGCACGGAGCGTGACTTGCAGGCGATTTTCTGACTTCGCTAGCGCTTGTTCCTTGGCAGCCAGACCCCGGGGTGTTGCGCGTTCAACCGCTGATCGCCTTCTGGAAACGACGCCTCGCTGCTTCGCGATCATGGCGATCCGCTTCTCCCAGGCAGCGACTCTCTTGTCGGTCCAGAGTTGGCGTCCGCTACCTTCGGCGTCGGCGGGTCGATCATCCGCCAGTTCGAGCAACCCCTTCCATTTATGCAGGGTTCCGGAGCACTCATGACATGAGCACCGATGGAATGTCGCATTCTCGCACGGATCCGCGTTGCTGCCTGGTCTATGCATGTCGCTCCGTTCTTATCGAAACGCTGGCGCGTCCACTACTTCGCTAGTCTTCGCGTCCTGCCGCTGATCCCAGAATGGTGTTGAGGAGTGAGTGTAGCGCGGGGTCGCACGCGTAAATATACGTCCCAAGCATCCCTCGAGTCAGCAATACCCCGTAGATGTTCCGGATGAACGTCAGCAGGTCATCGTCCCCGAACGCATCCTTTAGGTGCCCGGTGTTCTCCTTACCCTTCTTGTCGCGATAGCTCACGCGATCAGCGACGATCCGCCCGGTTACCGGGTCGACGCAGAGGTCCGGTCCGATGATGACGCCGGCGTAATTCAGGTCGTACCCCTGGACGGTGTGTATCGAGCCGACCTCCTCGAGTGACCCCTTCGAGTTGATCCAGTCCTTGTCGGTGCCGTTCCACCGCATCCGTTCACCGTCAAGCTCGATGTCGAACGCGTCCGGATTCTTCTTCGACACCCAATCCCATGCGTATCCTGCAACGAGGCGCGAAAGACCAACCTCGGCATCCTTCTGTCGGATCGCATCGCGCATCTCTCCTAGGTCGTCGAAAAGACGGAGTTCATACTCACCCAGCTCTGGGAGCGACGGAGCTTCATCCCTCAGGAGGGCGCGTACGAACTCAACGTAATCTGCGCCAGCCTGCACGCGCATCTGGGTTGTCAGACGGAAAAAGCGGTGCGCTTCCTGAGACTCACGTATCTCGGCGCCCAGTGCCGCGGGGGAAAGATCATGAGGGCGCACGCTTTGCTCACCATCGACAACCAGAAGCTGATGTTTGCTCCGAGCCTTGATCCAGTCGAGCTGGGTATAGCGACGGTCGTCGCTTCCGAACCGAGCTTCGTTGATCTCGCGAAACTTCCTGTTCTGAGCCGCCGACGCCTGGTTGGCTCGTTGCCCGAGGCGGTGGGTCTCATCGACCAGCACGAGGTCGAATACCTCGTCCGATTCACCGAGTTGGAACGGCGACATCACCATTGCGGCGTCGAGCTTGGGGGTGTTCTTGAAGACTTTCTTCACCGAGATCCGCAGAGACTGTTGCGGAATCACGAGCGCCATACGAAGCCCCTTGAGCAACTCGCGATTTTCCGGGACAAAGAACTCCGAGAACATCGAGTCCGGCTCGATCCCGTCGCGGTCGTCGTAGTCGCGGATGTCGGCGAGCAACTTCATCAGGAAGATCGCGATGATCGTCTTGCCGGTTCCCGGATTGCCCTGGACTACCAGCGTTGATCGGGCGGCGGGGTTCTGCAGATCCTGGAGCAGCCCCTCCACGATGTCCATGATGGCAATGCCCTGGTCGTCGGTGAGAGCTTTGAAAGGCGACAGTTTGAAGAGGTCGGAATTCTCGATCTGTGGGATGCTCCGCGAGAAGAGTCCCTCCGCCCGCATCGCCTCGAACACGTCGCGAAAAGACTCGCGATAGAGGTCGCGGTCGTAGTACTGCGCGTCTGTCAGGCCGTCGTTGCCGTTGAGGATGCGATAGCGGCCCTCGCCTGAAAACCAGCGGATGAGATGGGCTTCAAGGTCGAGGCATACTGACTTGTTGAACGTGGGATCGACGACGACGCGGATCGATTCGAGGGACTCATTTTTCTTTGTGCCCGCGAGATGCTGGCGCATTCGGGTAGCGGCACTCACGGTCTCACCCACGTAGAGACCGGGCGAACTGCGTTGTACGTCACCCTCGATCACGTAGACAACCGGCCAGTTGGTGTGCCGGGTGTTATCACGCGCCCATGCGTCAACAGCGTCGCGATGGAAGGGCAGGCGCTGGATACTGAACTCTGTCACTCCGGAGCCTCAGCGAGCTTGGTGTACTTCGTCATGCGGCCTTTGGCCAGATCGACGGGGTACTTCGCCTTCGTCGACTCCAACTTCTTCATGACAATCTCGTCAAGGTCGACGCCGATCTTGTTTGCGAGATGGATGCAGTAGGTTACGACATCCGCGAGCTCCGCCTCCACCTGCTCCCGGTCATAGGCCGGCGACCACTGGAAGCACTCCAGGAGCTCGCCAGCTTCAATTGAGATGCTCTTCGCCAGATTCTCCGGCGAGTGAAATTGGTCCCAATCGCGTTCGGCCACGAACGTGCGCAGAGCGCTGAGCGTTTGATTCGACGGCATGCGAGCGACGCTAGCAGCCCCGGGACGGATTCCGGGGCGTCGCGTAGGAACCTATTCGTCGCGGTTCTTCCAAGTCGACTGCGACACTGACCGCTCCCAGCTTCGACCTGCGTGCGCTCCGTCAATCGGCAGCCATGCGCGGCGGCGTCGAGGCGGAACCTATCGGCTGTTAGCGTGCTCACGGAGGCAATCGTGACTGAGAGTCGAGTGATCGAAGTCGTTGCTGCAGTGATCGAGCAGGACGGACGGGTGCTCGCTTGCCGGCGCCGCCCCGAGAAAGCGGCCGGCGGGAAGTGGGAATTCCCCGGGGGAAAGGTTGAGCAGGGGGAGACCAACGCAGAAGCTCTCATCCGAGAAATTCGAGAAGAGCTCGGAATCCCAGTCGAGGTAACCGGGCTGCTCCGGATCGATGATACGGAGGTCGGAAGCAACGTCATCAGACTTATCTGTCTTCGTACGCGCCTACGAGGAGAAGCACCCACGACCAGCCTCGACCATGACGAGCTCCGTTGGGTCCCTCGCGGTAATTTGGTGGCGCTGGACTGGGCGGCGCCGGATCTCCCGGCTGTGGCAGAGCTCTCAGGCTCAACGACTACTCGATGACTGAGAAGCCGTCGCCGTCACGCACGATGAGGATGATCCCCAACTCTGCCAGCAGCCGCTCAAGATGTGCGACCGGTCGGCTGGGGAGCAGGATGGCTGGGATTGCGGTCCGCCCCGACTCGCGAGCCAGCAGGGCGTAGTCAAGGACCTGACCGATTGCCGCGCGGACGTACTGGCGCGCGGGTGACTTTTTCGCCTCGACAATCCAACCGGATTCTTCGACGTAGAGATCGGGTCTGACGATGGCACCTCCAGAGGCAAGTGCAAGCGTTTGAGGGGTTTCCCCACGCTCCTCAATCCAACGCCCAAAGTCGGCCTGGAGCGCGAACTCGATGCGCGACGCGAGGCGGTCGCTAGGAACCAGCGACGCACCAACAACGTAGGACGAAGATTCGGGAGCAATCCAGGAGGTCGCTCGGTCTGTCTCGATGAAGACTTCCGGTCGCGGGGCGAGCGCTTCGACGTCGGCAACAACGGGCACAAGCTTGAAGATGATCCCCTCACGGGAGTTTTTGTCGGAATCCGGGATCATCGCAATCGTGAACGCAGGGTCGCCCGTGGTGAACTCGCCTACGTATGTGACGGACGTTCCTTGCTTGGTGAACAGGCGAATGGGCCGTCCGACCTCGGCCGCGCCACGGAGTGCCGAGTTTCCGCGCGCAAACACCTGGTTCCCGTACTGGCCCTCGCCCGTGTAGAGGAACGATCCATCCTCCTGCAGCCCCTCGAGCGCGTCGTACCCATGCCTCGCGCCACTCTCGGGGCTCGTGATGATCAAGATGTCGGGGATGGACTTGGGTGTGACGATTCCACCCTGTTGTTGACCGCCGTATGCCGCGTGGATCTCTCGTCTGAGGACGGTATCGCCGATCTCGAGCGTCCACTGCTTTGGGTCGAGACCCCGCGACGAGCGCCCGATTCGAGACCGAACAAACTCTGCCTGTTCGTCGTCGAGCGCCCATCGAGTCGCTCCGTCGGGAAGTGTGCCGTAGCGCTCCCGAAGTACGTCTCGGATGCGCTTCTGATTGACGTTGAGTTCGAGCGATAGCTGCGCAGGAGTCGTGCTCACGAGTCGCAGCATATCGATATGCCAGGATCGCCAGTCTCAGGCATGGCGACACCACGACACGTGCATGCGCGGCGGCGCGCGCGTCCAATGTCCCGGTATTCCGCTATCGTCTGGATAAATGCGTGTTCAACGAAGATCGGAGTAGCGGTGGAGTTCTCGGAGCGTCTCGATTCCCTGGCGACCAAGGTGAAGAACCAGGCATCGGCAATCGGGACGGAGGAGGCGACGAAGAACGCCTTCGTCATGCCGTTCATCTCGACGATCCTCGGATATGACGTGTTCGACCCGCTGGAGGTCGTGCCCGAGTTCACCGCGGACGTGGGAACCAAGAAGGGCGAGAAGGTCGACTACGCCATCATGCGCGATGGCGAGGTCCAGATCCTCATCGAGTGCAAGCCGTCGATGGGCGCGCTCAAGATCGAGCACGCATCGCAGTTGTTCCGCTATTTTTCTGTCACCAACGCCCGAATCGCAGTCCTGACCAACGGCGTGGTCTGGCAGTTCTATACCGACCTCGACGCTCCGAACCGCATGGATGCGAAGCCGTTCCTCGTTCTGGATCTGCTCGACATTGACGAGACGCTCATCCACGAGCTCCAGAAGCTCAGCAAAGAGAGCTTCGATCTCGACTCGATCATCAGCGCCGCTGAGGAGCTCAAATACATCGGTGCCCTCAAGCGTGAGATCGCTGCTCAGTTCCGCGAGCCAACGGACGAGTGGATCAAGTTCTTCGCGACGCGCGTATATGACGGGGCTTACACCCAGAAGGTTCGGCAGCAGTTCACGACCCTAGTGAGCAAGGCGGGCCAGCAGTTCCTCACCGAGCGTGTCAATGAGCGACTCAAGACTGCGTTGGGCGTGAGCGGGGTCACGCACACCTCGACCGCAGCTGCCCCCGCAAGTGCCGAGGTGGTCGAGGCTGATCTCGATCGGGATACAGAGATCGAGACGACTCTGGAAGAGCTCGAGGGCTACCAGATCGTGAAGGCGATCGCCTGCGGTGAGGTCAAGCCGCAGCGAGTGACCCACCGCGACGCGAAGAGCTACTTCGCCGTGCTGCTTGACGACAACAACCGCAAACCGATCGCTCGGCTCCACTTCAACGGTAAGCAGAAGTACCTCGGCTTGCTCGACGAGGACAAGGTCGAGACGCGACATGCACTCGAAGAGCTGGACGAGATCTATGCGCATGCAGACTCGATCAGGGAAGCTGTTCGTCGGTACAAGGACTGACGGTACTCGGAGACTCGCGTGGCGCGGAGGATGCGGGACCCGGAGTTCGTCGCGGAGATGCGAGCCGCGGCGTTCGAACCACACATCGCGGCGGTCAACGAATTGGTGCGGGCGCTTCGTCAAGAACGCCCTGATCTCTCGATGCCGTTCGTGGCGCCGCACTACGACGCAACTAGGGCGCGAGTGCTCTCCTTGCTCTCCAACCCAGGCCCACGCGCAGACGGAGGACAGGGCTCGGGATTCCTTTCGTCGGAGAACGACGACGGGACGGCGGCGCGTCTAGGCGCTATCTATGAGCGGGTGGGAGCCGGTTCCGCCGACGTTGTGCCTTGGAACGCCTTCCCTTGGTACGTCCATGAGGCCCACCCGAATGGCTTGCCACTCTCGCTGGTCGCTGAAGGACAATCCGCGCTGCACCGCCTAATCCTCGCTGTACCGGGCATCCGCTCAGTGGTTGCGCATGGGAAGGATGCTCAGCGGGCGGCGAACTTGTACTTTCGTGATCCTGCACACCGGTCGCTAATCGAATCGCGCAGCATGCGTTCGTGGACAACTCGGCACACCGGCGACAGGGCATTCAGTGCTTCTGCGACTGAGCGAGAACGACGATTCGAAGAGATCGCCGGCGTGTACTGGGACGCTATGCAGTGGGCCGGCCTGAGACCAACGTGGATCACCGGAGTGGAGCGAGATGTTTAGCAAGATGAGGCTTGGGGTCATGACATGACGACAGTCGCGGAGCTGTTCAAAACTGCAGGCGTCAGTTATGGCGGCGTGGTGCGCTGGGGGCAACCGCCCAGTGAACGCGGCCCGGGTATCTACGTCGTCTCGTCGTCGGCGAGTGCTGATGAGGCGACAGGGCATGATGCTGCGCCACTCGATACCGCAGCGGTCTCGACTCTGGTCAGAATCCGACCTAAAGCTTCGATTGATGGGAGCCCGGCCACCGAAGCGACGATGCAGAAAAGGCTTCGTGAGATGTGGGTTCCGGGTGAACCCGTGCTCTACGTCGGGTTGGCAGGCACGAGTGTCCGCGCGCGGGTAACGCAGTACTTCAACACGAAGATCGGAGCACGAGCGCCGCATGCAGGCGGGTGGCCGATCAAGATGCTGGAGCAGGCGGCGCTGTGGGTTCATTTTGGGCCGGCGCAGGATCCCGACGCAGCCGAGACGCTCATGCTCCGCCACTTCGAGGAAAACGTCCCGCTCCATACCCGTGCGACTCTGGTCGATCAGCGCACGGCACTCCCGTTCGCGAACCTCACCCACCCGCGGGGTCTGCGCAAGAGACACGGTCTGGCTGGAGTCAAAGCCTCGCGGGCCGTTGCGGATCGAACGGCAGTGCCCACAGAACGGAAGTCCGACTGGAGAGATGCCTCGATACATGAACTTGAAGAGGGAATAACGCAGAATGTGACCTCGATCGATATCGACCGGGGACAACTACGCATTGCCAGGACGTCGAAGGCCCTGTTCCCTATAGAGCGCTCACGCGTATCGATTCGACTCATCGACGTTGTCGTCGACGCGTCTTGGGATCCGCGCGTTGGTAACGACCGAGAGCGATCCGGAGTGCTGCGCTTCCCGAAGGCGATCTTCGCTCCCCGCATTCAGCAGGGAGCACCCCGGAGAATAGTCAAGACTGCGGACGGACTGGACATTGTTTAGCGGGACTGCGGGGCGTGCGTCCCACTCGAGGCGGGGATCTGCCGATCAAGTTCATGGCCGTGTTCCTGCGAGGATGAGCCAGTGAGGTCAGTCAACACGGCATACAAGGTCGGGCGCGAGATCGGTCGTGAAGTCGGCGACGTATGGATCTCCGATGAGGTGTTGCGCCGACACGTTCGACGAACGATCGATCCGCGTATCAAGTTGTTGAGGTCCGATGAAGAAAAGACGCGGGACGGATGGGCGGGTCTACTTGCGCTGGTTGTTCCGCTGACGCTGCTTGCGGTCACCTGTACCGTCCTGCTTGTCGGGTCCTTCGAGATACCCGAGAATCTTCGGTTCCTTGAGGGGATGCGGATCTGGGCAGAGAGCCTTCCATATGTTGCGGTGATCCTCGTCACCACAGTGCTGTTGTTTATGGTTCTCCTCCTGATCTTCGCCGTCGTCAGCGCGAGCCGCCGCGCCAACGAAGTGCATCAAGCTGCTGTGACGTCGCTCTACACTGCGGCGTTTCAAGGGGCGACGGCGGTGCTCGAGAATCGGCGCCGATCCATTGGGATGCCTATCGAGCCTTCGGCACACCGAGCCTTCCCGCCGCCCTCACCGAGACCGAATGGAGTGGACGCGCGAGGCGCTGAAGAGGTTGTCGCGCAGTGGATGCGCCATATCGGCGAGGTGGACGCCGAACTCACGAGCTACACGGGCGATGGCGGGATCGACGTTCAGGGCTCGAGGAGTTTCGCTCAAGTTAAGCACTACTCGAAGTCCGTCGGCGTGGCACCCATACGCGAGCTCGCCGGGGTCGCGGCGAATGATCCACGCGGGCGTATCCCCCTGTTCTTCACGAGCAGCGGATACGCACGGGGAGCCGTCGACTTTGCAGACAGCGCGGGGATCGCGCTCTTCGTCTACAGGGCGGAGCGGGCAGGGCTTGAAGCGATGAACGCGAAGGCCAAGACTCTCATGCACAACGGAATATCCTGATCCCCCCGGTGGATATCGTCAGGTGATGCTCTCTGTCCGCGCCGTGCTCTCCGACCTCGACGGCGAGGGGTGGGGCGTATCGTCTCGCTCGGCTTCGCCGGGCTCGTTCAACGAACGAGGCTGAACTACACCCGTTCCCGCCACTCAATCCCCCGCCCAGCAATCCGCCTTCCAGCCTCATCCGCCGCAACCGGCTCCCCGACATCCGCGCCAACGTCAAGCCCGACGACCGAGTGCACGATCGTCCCGTCATACACGTGCACGAGGTTGTACCCCTGCGCGGCATCCTGCCCTCTGGTCGCCCCGACCGGCTGGGCCAGATCCTGCCCGTACGCACTCGACGAGGCCGCCGCCACCGGGATCCCCGCGAACGTCCCGAATGACGGGTGGTGCACGTGCCCCGACAGGATCCCCCGCACATCCGACCCTGCCAGCACCTCGGCCAGAGCCGACTGGTCCCGCAGCTCCACAGTGACGGCAAGGTCGAGCACGGTCGGCAGCGGCGGGTGGTGAATCAGCAGCAGCGAACCCTCCGGCGCGGGCGTCGACAACTCCTCCGCGAGCCACGCCAGCTGCGCCTCGTCGACCCGCCCCCAGTGCTCCCCGGGAACGGTGGAATCCAGCACGATCACCCGCATCCCGCCGAACCAACGCACCTCGACCACAGCATCCGACGCATCGCCGGCAAGCCCCAACTCCGTCCGCATCGCCTCACGCTCGTCGTGGTTGCCCATGGCCCAGACCACGTCACAACCCAAAGCCTCAACAGCCGGCGAAACCAACTCCCGCAACCGCCGATACGACGACGCGTCTCCCCGGTCCGCGAGATCCCCCGTGAACAACAACGCATCAGGGCGAAGCCCCGAAGCCACCAACCGGTCCAGCACAGAAGCGAGGTTCGCATCGGCATCCGCTCCACTCCCATAGAGCGGCGCACGCTCCCCGGGCAGGTGCGTGTCCGAGATGTGGACGAAGGTGTGCGATGGGCGAGAGTGCTCGGTGAGGATCATTTCTCTTCCAGTAGAACGACGAACAAATACAAGACAGAGGTCAGAGGGCCGCGGCAGTCGATCCGGGCACGAGGGTTCCGACGAACGGCTGCCGGACGGGCGACACCGAATCGGCATCCGAGGTCAGCAGCCCCTGCATGGTCTCCACAGCCGCCGCAGCAACGGCTTCCACCGGAATCCGCAGCGTCGTCAGCCCCAGCAAGTCGGCACCGGGCAGGATGCCGTCGCACCCCGTCACGCTCACATCACCCGGCACCGAAAGACCAAGAGAACGCAGCGCGCGCATCACCGCGAGCTGCCGATAGTCCGACGCGCACATCACCGCGGTCGCCCCGGCCCGCACGGCCGCAAGCGCCTCGGCAACACCCTCATCCGGCCGCGCCCCGGTCGACACCACGTCGACCCCAACTCCACCTGACGCCAACGTCGATTGCATCGCGAGCGCCCGCAGATGCTCCGGAACCGATGCCTCCTCGTTCCCCGCGAGCACGACGACCCGACGGTGCCCCAACGACACGACGTGAGACGCCAACAGCCGCCCATGCGCCGCATCGTCATAGTGCGCCGAGTGGATCCGCCCCGACGTCTCCGCACGCCCGGCGCGCAGAATCGGCACCTGGTCGGCGAACGGCTCGAGCTGCGCGGTGGTGATGCCTCCGGTCGCGACGATCAAGCCCGCGACGCGCATGCCGAGCAGCCGGTGCAGGGCGCCGACCTGCTTCGCTCCCTGCACGTCGGCGCCGATCGTGACGGTGAGCAGGTCGAGTCCGCGCTGATGCGCCTCATCCTGCAGTCGTGAGAACAGCAGACCGTACGCGGGGTTGCTCGCATCGCGCAGCATGAGTCCGACCGTGCCGGTGCGCCCGGCGGCGAGCTCGGCGGCCATCGTGTTCGGCACATATCCGAGGCGCTCGGCCGTCGCGAGAATCCGCTCTTGCGTCTCGGGCGAGAACCGGCCCTCGCCCTTGAGCGCCCGGGTCGCCGTCGCCCGCGAGACGCCGGCCGCGGTGGCGACGTCGCTGATCGTCACCCGCAGGGCGGGGCGGTCATCCGTCGAGCTCATGCGCGCGTCTTCCGAACCTTGCGGGGCGCTCCGGCGCGCGATCCTCGTCCATACACGAGATACATGGTGGCACCCATGATGATCATCAGCAGCACCGTATAGACGAACGTGATCGGCATCGCGTCGAGATTGTTCTCGCCGCGCGTGCTCTCTTGAATCGCCACACCCAGCGGTTTGAACAGCGGGTGATAGAGGAAGATCGCCGCGTCGTAGTCGTCGAGCAGGCTGTTGAAGTTCAGCGCCGTGATGGCGGCGGCCGTCGGCAGCACGAGCGGGATCAGCACGCGGCGGAACGTCGTGAGCGACTTCGCCCCGAGGATCCGCGAGGCGTCTTCGAGCGAATCGGGCACCGACGCGAACCCGGCCTTGAGCAGGCGCAGCGTGAACGGGATCTTCACGCAGATGTATGCGACGAGCAGCAGGACCGGCGTGCCGGTGAGCACGAGCCCTCCGACGATCGCCCGCGGCTCGTCGAACGCCATCACGAAGGCGAGCGCGATCAGCACGATGGGCAGGATCCACGGGATGTGCAGCACGTACTCGATCGCGCTGGTCAGCAGGTTGCGGTGCTTCTGCAGCATCCGCGCGACGAACAGCAGACCGCCGACCACGATCAGCGACGCGAGCGCGCTGTAGACGACGCTGACGATGAACGGACGGATCGCCTCGGCGCTCGAGAACACGGTGATGTAGTTGTCGAGCGTGAAGCTGTCGAGCGTGATGGAACCGGCGAGGATGCTGCGCGCATCGACGAACGAGAAGATCACGATCAGCACCACAGGGATCAGGTAGATCACCCACAGCAGATACGCGACCACGTGCACGACGACATTCGCGAACGGGTTGCGGATCTTCTGCTTCTGGATCGGCGTCGCGACCTTCGCGACCGAGAAGTACACGCCCGACTTCTCGAAGCGGTTCATGATCGCGAGCAGGATGATCGTCGCGATGCCGAGCACGATCGCCAGCAGCGCCGCGATGTCACGCGTGATCGGACTGCGCGAGAGATCGATGATGAGGGGCGCGACGGTCTGGAAGTCGGGCCCGCCGAGCACGAGCGGGGCCGTCAGCGCACCGAGTCCGATGAGGAACGTCAGCACGGTCACCGCGAACAGCATCGGCTTCATGACCGGCAGCACGATGCGGCGCAGGATCGTCCAGGTGGAGGCGCCCATGAGCTTGGCGGCCTCGATCGACGCGTAGTCGACCTTGCCGAGAGACGACGAGAGGAACAGCATGTGGTTCGTCGTGGTCGCGAAGGTCATCACGAAGACGACGGCGAAGTACCCCGAGAACCAGTCGCGGTTCATGTCGGGCCAGACGTTGACCATCATGTTCGTGAAGAACCCGAACCGGCCGTAGATGAAGTTGTATCCCGCGGCCAGCACGATGCCGCCGTAGATCAGGGTGGTGGCATAGCCGAGCCACAGGACCTTCGCGCCGCGCACCTGGAAGTACTTCGTCACCAGCACGATGAACACACCGACCACGTTCACCGTGATCGACAGCGTCACCGCGAGCAGGAAGCTGTTGCCGAGCGTCTTCAGCGCACGCTCGCTGCCGAACAGCTTCTCGACGGCGCGCAGGCTGAACTCGCCGCCGGGGAAGAACGTCTCCACGAGTAGCGCGGCGTTCGGCAGCACGAGGAAGGCCGCGGCGAACCAGATGACGACGATGCCGGTGATCCACGCGAGAGGGGAGCGGAGCATCGCCTTCACGCTGCCCGGCCGCCCCCTCTTGCGGAGCCGCGGTCCCGCCGTCTGACCCTCGACGACAGCCTGTGTCGTCAAGGAGCCGGCTTCTCCGGTCACGGCCGCTGAGGGCGGGACCGCGGGGTCTGTGGGGGTCTGGGAGTTCTGCGAGTTCTGGGGAGTCGACATGTCACGCCGCCGGGTACTGCAGGATCCACCGGGGGTCGACGTCGACGCGCACGGCATCGCCGGGATTCCACTGGCGTGCGCTCGCCGCGGCGGGCACGCTGACGCGCAGCGCCGCATCCTCCGCCGTCACCGTGTAGACGCTGTGGCTGCCGTGATACGTGCGGTCGACGATCGTGCCATCGAGCGAGGCGGATGCCGTCGAGGCGTCGCCCGCCTCAGCCAGGTGCAGCTTCTCGGGGCGCACATAGCTCTCGGCCGTGGCATCGAGCGTGCCGCCGAGACTCGTGAGCTGCGCCGGGCTGAGCCGGTTGTTCTCGCCGATGAACCGGCACACGAACGGCGTCGCGCTGCGGTCGTAGATCTCCTCGGGGGTACCGACCTGCTGCAGTGTTCCGGCATCCAGCACCGCGATGCGATCGCTGAGGGTCAGCGCCTCCTCCTGGTCGTGCGTGACATAGACGGTGGTCACGCCGACCTCGTGCTGCAGCTCTTTCAGCTGCTCGCGCAGCTGCACGCGCAGCTTCGCGTCGAGGTTCGACAGCGGCTCGTCGAGCAGCAGGATGCTGGGGGTCAGCGCGAGCGCGCGGGCGATCGCCACGCGCTGCTGCTGCCCGCCCGAGAGCTCCGACACGTGCTTGTCGAGCTGGGTCAGTGCGAGGCCGGTGCGGTCGGCGATCTCGTCGACGCGACGACGCTGCTCGGCCTTCGACGTCTTCTGGATCGAGAGGCCGAACGCGATGTTCTCGCGCACGTTCATGCTGGGGAACAGCGCGTAGTTCTGGAACACCATGCCCACGCCGCGCTTCTCGCTCGGCACGCGCGTCACATCGCGGCCGTTGATGTGGATGCGGCCGCCGGTCGGCTCGACGAACCCGGCGAGGGCGCGCAGGGCGGTGGTCTTGCCGCATCCGGACGGACCCAGGAGGGTGAAGAACTCACCCTCCTGGATCTCCAGATCGAGGTGCGAGACCGCGCGGTGATCGCCGAACGCGACCTCGACATCTTCGAAACGGATCATGCTGTCTTTCCGGTCGTCTCTTTCGTGGGGTCTCGGTCGATCAGCCGATGTACTCGAGCGTGACCTTCTCGACCCAGGCGCCGAGGTTCTCGCTTACGAAGCCGAAGTCGATGTCCTGACGGTCGAGGGTGCCCATGAGCTCGACGACCTCGGGGTTGGCCTGCTCGACCGCCCCCTCGTTGACGGGCATCGAGTTGAACTCGGCCGCGAACTCGCCCTGCACCTCGGCGCTGCCGAACCAGTCGATGAACTCCTGCGCCGTGGCCTCGTTGCCGGTGCCGGCGATCTGCGCGATCTGCTCGGTGACATACGGCACGCCGTAGTCGGGAACGATCATGCCGGTCGTCGTGCCGTACTCCTCGTCGCGAGCCGCGATGCCGCTCGAGGGGATCACGCCGTAGTCGATCTCGTCGCGGGTGATGCGGGCGTAGAGGTCGGTGCCCTCGACCGCGGGCGAGCCGTTGGCGTAGTACGACTTCACGAGGTCCCAGCCCTCATCGCTGACGCCGAGGTCGCCGTCTTCGTCGAGGTGACGGCTCAGGATGCTGGCGAGCACGAGCTGCGGGGTGGCCTGGCCGAGCGCCGGGTTGACCTCGTAGCGGCCCGCATACTCCTCGTCGGTCCACAGCTCCTCCTCGTCGGAGGGAGCGTCGGAGTTCGTGTTCTCGTCGTAGACCGTGACGATGGCCTGCTCGACGAGCGGCCAGAAGGCTCCGTCGGCCGGGTCGCCGGCATCCGCGGGAACCTCTCCGCTCCACTCGGGCTCATAGGCGGTGATCGCCTCTTCGGCCTTGAGCTGCTCGAAGAACATGTTGTTCAGACCGAACACCACATCGCCGACCGGGTTGTTCTTCTCGGCGATGATGCGGTTGGTGAGGTCGGCGCCGCCGAGGCCCACGATCTCGATGTCGATGCCGGCATCCGCTGCCTTCTCGGTGATCCACTCGCCACGGCCGTCGCTGTTCGAGTTCGTGTAGACGATGAGCGTCGCATCCGACTCGCCGTCGCTCGAGCCGCCGTCGGACTCGGTGCTGCCCCCTGAGCAGCCGGTAAGGGTCACGGCCGCCACGGCAGCGATTCCCAGCAGAGTCCAGCGCTTCTTTCGGATGTCGACCATGGCCGCCCTTTCTCGTCATCGAGGTATGTCTGATCTGACCTTACCCCGGTTTTGTGGTGTTCGTACAACAACCGCCAGGTTTCTTAGCCGCGTTCGCGCGACCGCACTCAAGATAGGCCGCGGAGATGAACGCACGGGGAGCGCCGGGTGAACGGGGTGGGACACGGGGTGGGGTCGCGGATGCGGAAGTGGCCCCGGGTGTGGTGTGGCGCCGGTGGGTGGTCAGTTACGCATCGGAAATGGGCGTGGGGGATGCGGAAGTGGCCCCGCATGCGGTGCGGGGTGCGGAAGTGGCCCCGCATGCGGTGCGGGGTGCGGAAGTGGCCCCGCGTGCAACGCAGCGCCGGTGGGGGTGGTCAGTTACGCTCCGGAAACGGGCGTGGGGGATGCGGAAGTGGCCCCGCACGCGGTGCGGAGTGCGGAAGTGGCCCCGCGTGGCCGTCCGTGCTGTCGTCAGTCGCGCTCTCCGGCGTCGTCGCGGCGCCTGCGGCTGACGAACGGCGCGAGGATCGTGCCGCCGATGCAGGCGCCCAGCACGGCGCCGATGCCTAGTCCGAGCAGCTGATTCTCGAGGATCAGCGCCGTGAGAGGTGCTGCGATGACCGCTCCGATCGCGGCACCGATGACGATGCCCATGCGGGTCGGCTTCGGCGGCGGGGTCTGCGGAGCGGTCATGGTTCGAGACTACGGCCGGGCGGATGCGGCCCGACGACCCGGGCTTGCTCGACGACTGGGGATCGAGGGGGCGCTCAGGCGGAGAACGCGGGCACGGCCTCGATCAGCATCCGCGTGTACTCCTCCTGCGGAGCCGTGAAGATCTGCGCGGCGTCTGCGCACTCGACGAGCTTGCCGTGCTTGAGAACGGCGACGCGGTCGGCGGTCTCGGCGACGACACCGAGGTCGTGCGTGATGAAGAGGTAGCTCAGCTCGCGCTCGCGCTGCAGTTCGTCGAGCAGGGCCAGGATCTGCGCCTGCACCGACACGTCGAGCGCGGAGACGGCCTCGTCGAGCACGAGGAACTCGGGGTCGAGCGCGAGGGCGCGGGCGATCGCGACGCGCTGCCGCTGGCCGCCCGACAGCTCGTCGGGGTAGCGGCCCAGCATCCCGTCGGGAAGGGCGACCTGCTCCGACAGCTCGACCGCGCGCTTCGACCGCGACTGCCGGTCGCCCTCTCCGAACGACAGCAGCGGCTCGGTGATGAGCTGCTCGATGGTCATGCGGGGGTTCAGCGAGTCGAACGGGCTCTGGTAGACCATCTGGAAGCGCCGGCGCAGCTGACGCAGCTTCTCGCCCTTGAGATGCGTGATGTCCTCACCCGCGAAGGAGATGGATCCCGAGGTGGGCTCTTCGAGGCGCAGCACGAGGCGCGCGAGCGTGCTCTTGCCCGAACCCGACTCGCCCACGACGGCGAGGGTCTCGCCCCGGCGCACCTCGAGCGAGACGGCGTCGACGGCCGTCAGCGAGCGCCGCTCGCCCTCGCCCTTGGGCAGCGGGAAGACCTTGGTGAGATCCGTGACCCGCACGATCGGTTCGCCGCCGAACTCGATGCGGGCCTGGGTCGATTCGGTGCGCCGCTCGTGCGCGCTCAATCGCGGTGCGGCGGCGATGAGCTTGCGGGTGTACTCGTGCGTCGGCGCGGTCATGACCTGCGCCGCGGGACCGGAGTCGACGATCTCGCCCTGCTTCATGACGACGACCCGGTCGGCCCGCTCGGCCGCCATGCCCAGGTCGTGCGTGATGAGCAGGATCGCGGTGCCCAGCTCCTGCGTCAGGTTCGCCAGGTGATCGAGGATCTGCTTCTGCACCGTGACGTCGAGGGCGCTCGTCGGCTCGTCGGCGATGATCAGGCTGGGCTGCGCGGCCAGGGCTCCCGCGATCAGCGCGCGCTGCTTCATGCCGCCCGAGAACTGGTGCGGATACTGCTTCGCCCGCTCGGCCGGATACGTCAGCCCCGCCATCTCGAGCAGCTCGACCGCACGATCGTGCGCCTCGTGCTTGGTCGCGAGTCCGTGCACGAGCAGGGGCTCCGCCACCTGCACGCCCACGCGCCGCACGGGGTTGAGCGACAGGGCCGGGTCTTGCGGTACCAGTCCGATCAGACGACCCCGGATGCTGCGCCAGCGGCGCTCGCTCAGCGGGATCAGGTCTTCGCCGTCGAACTCGATGCGCCCGCCGGTCACCTCGGCGTTCGGTGCGAGGAGGTTCATGATCGACTGCGCCACGGTGCTCTTGCCGGACCCGGACTCGCCCACGATCGCGACGACCTCGCCACGACCCACGCTGAGGTTCACGCCTCGCACCGCATCGACCTCGCGGTCACCGATGCGATAGGCGACGCGCAGATCCTCGACGCGCAGGATGTCGTCTCGTGTGGCGCTCGGTCCGCTGCCGGTCGGGTGGGCGGACTCGCCGAGTCTGGCGGACTCGTCGGCTCTCGCGGCGATGTCGTTCGGCATGCGTCCTCCTCGTCGAGCACGGGTCGTGCCATCAGCACTGGTCATCTTCTCGTTCACGCTAGGCGTGGGGATTCATCCGGATCAAGCGCCACATCGGCATTGGGCAATGCGCGCGCTGCATCGATCGGCTGCATCGATCGACTGCATCGATCGACTGCATCGATCGGCTGCATCGGTCAGTCGTCGCGATCCACGTCGTCGATGAGATTCAGCAGCCGTTCGACGAGGGGATTGTGCGACTCGGAGTTCCAGGCGATGTCGAGCTCGACGCTGTTGACCCGCGACGACGGGTCTGTCTCGCTGATCGGCAGCAGTGTGACGGTGTCGGGAGAGATGCGCCCCGCAGACTCGGGCACCAGCGTGAATCCGATGCCGGCGCTGACCATCGCGAGCAGGGCGGGAACCTGCCCGGCATACTGCACGATGTGCGGATGCACCCCGCTGGCGACGAACATCGACAGCAGCAGGTCGTGGAAGTAGCGCGCGCCGCTCGGCGAGTACATCAGCAGCGACTCGTCTTTGAGGTCGATGAGCTTCACCGGCTCGCCGCGCTGGGCGAGGGCCGAGTCGCTGGGGAGCGCCACCGCCAGCCGCTCCCGATAGACCGCACGGCTGCCGATGTGCGGCCTCGCGAGCAGGGGTCGCATCAGGCCGATGTCGACCGTGCCCTTCTCGAGCTCCTCGACCTGATCGAGTGAGACGAGTTCGCGCAGCAGCAGCGTGACCCCGGGCAGCTCGGTCGAGGCGCGTCGCAGCAGGTCGGGTACGACGGCCTGTCCGGCCATCGCGGTGTAGGCGATCGTGACGGTGCCGGCGGCTCCCTCGCCCACCGAGCGCACGTCGGAGACGGCCTTCGCCGCGAGGTCGATCAGGCGTCGCGCGTTGGGAAGCAGGGCGCGTCCGGCCTGGGTCAGCACGACACGGCGACTGGTGCGGTCGAACAGCCGCGTCGACAGCTCGCGTTCGAGCTGCTGGATCTGGCGGCTGAGCGGCGGCTGCGTCATCTTGAGCCTGGTCGCGGCCGCCCCGAAGTGCAGTTCCTCCGCCACGGCGATGAAGCATTCGAGCTGTACCAGCGAGATCATCGATCCACTCCCGACATCAATCAGTGCGTCTTTTGGTTTGTCTGCGCATTCGTCCCCACCATAGTGTCGAAGCAGCTCGATGACGCGGAATCCCGGATGCGGGGGTCCACGGAATCTCACCGACGGAGGCGTGATGTCCGAAGAGTTCCTGCTGTCAGTCCCCGCGGCCACGCGGCTGCCCGAGAACGCCGTGCGGTCGATCCGCATCACCCCGGTGGCGTTCCAGGATCCGCCGCTGCTCAACACCGTCGGTGTGCACGAGCCGCTCGCCCTGCGGGCCATCGTGCAGCTGACCACGGAGTCGGGAGTGCTCGGGCTCGGCGAGACCTATGGCGATGCGGCACACCTGCAGCGTCTGCGGGTCGCCGCCGAGGCGGTGCTGGGCTGCGACGTGTTCGCGATCAACGATCTGCGGATGCGGGTCGAGCGCAGCGTCGCCACCGACGCCGTCCGCGGCGGCCACGGCATGTCGGGCATGGTCACCGGCACGAGCACGGGCGACCGGGTGCTCTCGCCGTTCGACGTCGCGACCGTCGACATCCGCGGCAAGCTGCTCGGCGTGCCGGCCAGTGAACTTCTCGGCGGGCGCGTGCGCGATGCGGTGCCCTTCAGCGGCTACCTCTTCTACAAGTGGGCCGGCCACCCCGGGGCCGACGCCGACGACTGGGGCGAGGCGGTCACCCCCGACGGCATCGTGGCCCAGGCTCGTCGCATCGTCGATGACTACGGCTTCACCGCGCTCAAGCTCAAGGCCGGGGTGTTCGCTCCCGACGAGGAGATCGCGGCGATACTCGCCCTGCGCGAGGCCTTTCCCGATCACCCGCTGCGCATCGATCCGAACGGCGCCTGGACCGTCGAGACCTCGCTGCACGTCGCTGACGCGCTGAAGGACGTGCTCGAGTACCTCGAAGACCCCACGCCGGGGCTCGAGGGCATGGCCGAGGTGCGCCGCCACACCGATCTGCCGCTCGCGACCAACATGTGCGTCGTCGCGTTCTCGCACATCGCGGATGCCGTGCGCCTCGGCGCGATCGACATCGTGCTCTCCGACCACCACTTCTGGGGCGGGCTCGAGCGCTCGCGCCTGCTCGCGGGCTTCGCCGAGACCTTCGGCTGGGGGCTGTCGATGCACTCGAACTCGCACCTCGGCATCAGTCTCGCCGCGATGACCCACCTCGCCGCGGCGACCCCGGGCGTCGGCTACGCGTGCGACACCCACTGGCCCTGGAAGCGCGAGGATGAGGACGTCATCGCTCCGGGCGTGCTGGCGTTCCGCGACGGGTCGCTGGCCGTGCCGACCGCGCCGGGACTCGGCGTCGAGCTCGACCCCGATGCCCTCGAGCGCCTGCACCGGCAGTACGTCGACGGCGGCATCCGCGAGCGTGACGACACCGGCTACATGCAGCGCATCGACCCCGGATACGTGCTCGAAAGCCCCCGCTGGTGACCGCGCCGCTGCGCATCGCCGTCACGGATCCGATCATGTCGGCGTTCGCCGACGATCTGCGACGCACCGCGCGCGAGCACGAGTGGGTGTTCGCCGACCTCGACGTACCGGGCTCTGCCAGGGCCGCGATCGACGGCGCCGACGTCGTCGTCTGCTCGCGGCTCACCCTCGATGACATGACAGGCGGCGACCGCGTGCGACTCGTGCACGCGACGGGCGCGGGAGTCGACCGGGTGGATGCCGGTGCCGTGCCCGACGGCGTGGCGCTGTGCAACACCGGCCACCACGGCGCCGCGATCGCCGAGCACGTGATCATGACCGCCCTCATGCTGCGCCGCCGAGTGCTCGACACCGACGCCGAGATGCGTCGGGGGGAGTGGCGCACGATCGCGACCGCCGACGCCCCGTACCACCGCTCGCTCGCCGGCAGCACTCTGGGGCTGGTCGGCTTCGGCGAGATCGGCCGCTCCGTTGCCCACCTCGCGAAGGCCTTCGGCATGCGCGTGATCGCCATGCGTCGGCATCCGGACGCGGGCGGCGCAGGCACCGAGCTGCTCGACCACGTCTACGGCGAGGATCAGCTGTATGCGCTGCTGCGAGAGAGCGATGTCGTCGTCGTCACGGCGCCCCTCACCGACAGCACGCGCGGCATGATCGACGCCGACGCGCTCGCCCAGCTGAACCCCGAGGCTCTGGTCATCAACGTGGCCCGTGGCGCACTCATCGACGAAGACGCGCTCTACGACGCCCTCAGCGCGGGGCGTCTCGGGGGAGCCGCGATCGACGTGTGGTGGGGTGCGCCCGAGGGCACGACCGCGCCACCGGCGGTGCAGCGTTTCGCCGGGCTCGACCGGGTCGTGCTGACCCCGCACTACTCGGGTCACGCCCGTGAGGTCTTCGTCGCGCGCGCCGCCGACATCGCCCGCAACATCGACCTGCTCGACGCCGGCCTCCCGCTCGAGCGCCGCGTGCGCTGAGGCACCCGGCATCCGCGTCAGAACAGCTCTAGCAGGCGGGTGACGATCAGCGTCAGCGCGCCCAGAGCGGATGCCGCGAGAGCGATCGCGCGTGTGCGCCGGCGGTTGAGGAACCGGTTCACGAATCGCGACAGCACGACGCCGGCGACCGCGACGGGAGCCATCCACGCGGCCGTGGCGAGGGCGTGCGGCGGCACCGCGCCCCACAGGAACAGGGCGACGAGCGACAGCGACGAGCCGACCAGGAAGAACGCCGACATCGTGCCGCGCAGCCGCGGCCCCTCGGACCCCTGCCAGATGATCGCCATGGGCGCCCCGCCCACCGACGTCGTGGTGCCCATGACTCCCGAGAGCGCCCCGGCGACAGCCTGCGTCGTCCGCGTCACCCTCGGGCGCCAGCCGCGCAGCGACACGACGACTCCCAGCAGCACGACGACCGCGACCGCCCACGAGAGCACCGTCGCCGACATCACGGTGACGAGTCCCGCCCCGACGACGGTTCCCGGCACCCTGCCCGCCAATGCCCAGCCGGCCCCTCGGAGGTCGAGGGCCGCGCGATCCATCACCGCCACGATCAGCGTCACCACCATCGCCAGCATGATCACGAGCACCGGCAGCAGCGTCGTGTCGATCAGGGCGATGAACGGCGCCGCCAGCATCCCCATACCGAACCCGATCGAGCCCTGCAGGCAGCTGGCGACGAGGATGACCGCGGCCAGCAGTGCGAACTCGACGGGCGTCACAGGATCAGCGTCGCGGAGCGATCGAGCCGATCAGGCGACGGCGCTTCTTGCTCTGCAGGCGCCAGCGCTGCCCGGGGTCGGTCGCGAGACGCAGCCACGCGGCCAGCACGTTCGCGCACACCGTGGTGATGACGATCGCGAGACCGGGGAGCACCGACTGCCACCACGCCTCGGCGAGGTACTGGCGTCCCTGCGAGACCATGAGGCCCCAGCTCACGTCGGGCGGCTGGATGCCGATGCCGAGGAAGCTCAGCGACGACTCCGCCAGCATCACGTAGCAGAACTCGAGTGTCGCGAGCGTGACCAGCGTGGGCAGGGCGTTCGGGACGATGTGACGGAAGACGATGGCCCTGTTCGTGGCCCCGAAGTTCGTCGCGGCGTCGACGAACATGCGCGAGCGCAGCTCGGCGGCATCCGCTCGTGCGGTGCGCAGGTAGAGAGGGATGCGGGTGATCGCGAGCACGAGCACGATGTTCGCCGCGCTGGGGTTGAACACGTACAGGATCACCACGGCGAGCAGCAGCGAGGGGAAGCTCATGATGACGTCCGCGATGCGCATCGACACCGACTCGCGCCATCCGCGGTGGAAGCCCGCCCACAGCCCCCAGATCGAGCCGACGATCGCCGACACGAGCACGGCGGCGGCGGCCACGCCCAGGGTCGTTCCCGCCGCGGTGATGATGCGGGCGAGCAGGCTGCGACCCAGCGAGTCGCTGCCGAGGATGTACTCCCACCCGAGCTCCAGGCTGAACGGGGGCATGTTGCGCGCGCTGAGGTCCTGCTTCTGCGCCATCTCGCCGAACAGCGACGGACCGACGATCGCGGTCAGCACGATGAACGACAGCACGATGGCGGCCGCGGTGGCGACCTTGTCTTTCAGCAGCAGCTGCCAGAGGTTGGCGCGACCCGACGAGCGGGATCCACGCGCCTTCTGCGTGAGGACGGTGACGGTCGATGCGTTGTCAGACATTCGTCAGCACCTCTGCCTTCGTGTCGGAGAGCGCCCCGGGGCCGCGGCGACGGGCCTTGGCGCCAGAGGTCGGCCGCACCCGGGGATCGAGCAGCGCATAGCCGAGGTCGATGATGATGTTGAGGGCGAAGATCGCCAGTGCGGTGATCAGCACCGCGGCCTGCAGCACTGCGAAGTCGCGCTGCAGGATCGAGTCGATCATGAGCTTGCCGATGCCCGGCCACCCGAAGATCGACTCGACGACGACGGCGCCGTTGATGAGGCCGACGGTCAGGTCACCGGCCACCGTGAGGGCGGGCGCGGCCGCGTTGCGCAGCGCGTGCTTCTGCACGATGTACATCTGGCCGGCACCGCGACTGCGGGCGACCTGGATGTAGGGCTGGCCGAGGACGGTGACCATCGACCCGCGCACGACCTGGGCGAGCACGCCGACCGGTCGCAGCATGAGCGTGGCCACCGGCAGGATCCACACGAGCGCTCCCTCGGTGCCGGAGGTCGGCAGCCACCCCAGGGTGATCGCGAAGATCCAGATGCCGAGGATGGCCACCCAGAAGTCGGGCACGCTGGCAGCCGTCATCGAGAAGAAGCTCACGATGCGGTCGGCGATGCCGTTCGGCTTCAGCGACGCCCAGCTGCCGAGCACCACGGCGACGACGATCGCGAGGACCATCGTCACCGCGGCGAGCTGGAGTGTGGCGGGGAAGGCCCGCAGCGCCATCTCGGCGGCGGATTCCCCGGTGCGCAGCGACACACCGAAGTCGAGCTGCAGGACGCCGAGGAAGTAGTCGCCCATCTGCTGCCACAGCGGCTGGTCGAAGCCGTTCCGCGCGGCGAAGTCCTCGCGCATCTGCTCGGTGGCGTTCAGCGGCAGGTACAGCTGCGACGGATCGCCGGTGAGACGGGCGAGCACGAAGACACCCAGTACGACGGCGATCAGCGGCAGTGCGCTCTGCAGGATCCGCTTTCTCAGGTAGGTCCACATGGTCGCCCGCCTCTCCCTCTCGCCCGCGGTCAGCCCGCGAGCGAGACCTCCTTGATGCGCAGCTCGTCGCCGGTCGACGAGTTGGGCTCGTAGGTCACGCGGTCGGCGAGGCCGAGCATGACCGTCTGGTGCGCGATCGGGGCGAGCGCGACGACGTTCTCACGCTCGTACGCGAACACATCCTCATACGCCGCCTGGCGCTCGTCGCCGGTCAGGGTGCGTGCCGTGGTGATGAGCTCGTCCAGACCCGGGTCACCGAACTCGGCCTGCGCTCCGCCGGTGAGCATGTACTGCTCGACCGTGAACTGCGCGTCACCCGCCTGGTTGCCGTGCTGGATGAGCATCGAGATGGGGCCCTCGTTCGTGACGAAGGGGCTCAGCTGGTACTGCAGGTGCTGCGTCGTGTCGACCATGCGCAGCTCGACGTTGAGACCGGCGGCGGCGAGCTGCTCGCGCAGGACCTCGCCGAGTTCGCTGACCTTCGGGAACTGCGCGGTGCGCACCGGCATGAGGATCTTCGTGTCGGTGGGGACGCCGTCTGCCGCCGCCTCCTCGACGAGGGCCTTGGCCTTCTCGGGGTCGTACTCCCACGGCTCGAGGTCGGCGTTGAACCCGACGATGCCCTCGGGGATCAGCTGTGCGGCGACCACGTCGCCATCGGGGTAGAGCGATGAGACGATGCCCTCGCGGTCGATCGCGTAGTTGATCGCCTGGCGGATGCGGATGTCGTCGAGCGGCGCGGTCTGGCCCGAGAAGCGCAGTGCGATCGTCTCGTTGTTGGGGTAGCTGACGCCCAGGTCGCCGATGCCGTCTTCGGCACTGAGGCCGAGGGAGATGTCGGCTTCGCCGCTGGTGATCATCGCGGCACGGACGGTGCCCTCCGAGCGCCACTGGTACTCGACGGACGCGAACTCCGGAGCGTCGCCCCAGTAGTCGTCGTTGCGGTCGAGGGTCAGCTTGGTGCCGGCCTGCCAGTCGGCGATCGCGTAGGGGCCGGTGCCGATGGGCTCGCGCACGAACTCGGTGTTCGAGGTCTCGGGCGAGACGATCTCGATGAACGAGAGCTTGAGCGGAAGGATCGGGTCGGGGCTCGGCGTGGTGACCGTGAGGGTCGTGGCGTCGGTCGCCTCGACCTCGAGGTCGTCGTCGCCGAAGATGTAGCCCTCGACGTTGCAGCCGAGGTCGCCGTTGACGGCGCGATCGATCGAGTAGGCGGCCGCCTCCGCGTCGAACGGAGTGCCGTCCTGGAAGGTGACGTCGTCGCGCACGGTGAACGTCCACTCGGTGTCGCCGGTCTGCTCCCACTCGGTGGCGAGCAGGGGCTCGAGGTCTCCGGTCGACGGGTTGCGCTCGACGAGCGGCTCGGTCACCGTGCTGCGCACGACCACGCCGGTCGAGGTGAGGTTCGCGTCGCACGCCTCGAGCGTCGGCGGCTCCTGAGTGAGCACGACGCGCAGGGTGTCTTCGGCGCCGCCCTCGCCGCCGTCTTGCGACTCCGAGTTCGCGACCGAGCACGAGGCGAGCAGGGCGATCGATGCGATTCCAGCGGTGACGGCAGAAGCCCGGGCCGCTCTGCGTCGGGGGGAAGAAAGCTTCATCGGTTCCTCCAGGTAGGGGGCGGTCGAGGCCCACGATGGCACTCGGCTCGTTGTGAATGTCGCAGACGGTTCAGTGAGCCGTCAACCGATGCGTCGGGTGCATCGGCGGCCGGGGTCGGGCACGAACGCCCCAGCGCATCCTCGGGCTCGGATGCGATCCGCGGCATTCCGCCGATCTCCGGCCATGGATTCACCGCACGCATCAATCCATGCAACTTCGCTTATGGAACTGCATCGTTGGCTGCCCCTAGTCTCGCGCCATGACGAACTTCCCCGATTCCCCGTCTTCCGCAGCTCCCGGCACCGTCGCCCAGGCGGGGCCTCTGCTCGACTCCCTCGAACGAGTGCTGCAGGACGAGTACTCCGTCGTGCGGCTTCCCGACGACGCCTCGACCCTCGATCCGGCGGATGCCGCGAAGGTGCGCGCCGTCGTCACGAGCGGCCGCAACGGAGTTCCGTCCGCTCTCATGGCGGCGCTGCCGAACCTCGAGATGGTCGCGAACTTCGGGGTGGGGTACGACACGACCGATGTCGCCCAGGCGGTGGCGCGCGGCATCCAGGTGACCCACACCCCTGACGTCCTCACCGACTGCGTCGCCGACACCGCGCTCTGGCTCATGCTCGACGTCTTCCGGCGGTTCGGGGCCTCCGAGCGGTTCCTCCGCGAGGGTCGGTGGGAGTCGGGCGGGTTTCCGCTGACGCGTCGATTCTCGGGCAGCACCGTCGGCGTGCTGGGCCTCGGCCGCATCGGCCAGGCGATCGCGCATCGCGCCGCCGCCTTCGACACGACGATCCTCTACACGACCCGACGCCCGGTCGAGGGGGTGCCGTGGGAGCACGTGGCATCCGCCGTCGATCTCGCGCGCCGAGCGGACGTGCTCGTCGTCGCGGTTCCGGGCGGGGCCTCGACCGAGAACCTCGTGGATGCCGACGTGATCCGTGCCCTGGGCCCCGAGGGGTTCCTGGTGAACATCGCGCGCGGATCGGTCGTCGATGAAGGCGCGCTGATCGCCGCTCTCGAAGCAGGCGAGATCGCCGGCGCCGGTCTCGACGTGTTCGCCCACGAGCCGCACGTGCCGCAGGCGCTGATCCGTGATGACGTCACACTGCTGCCCCATGTCGGCAGCGGCACCCATGAGACCCGGCGCGACATGCGCGATCTCACGCTGGCGAACCTCCGCGCCCACCTCGCGGGGCAGCCCCTGCCGACGCCGGTGCCCGAGATGTCTCGCGTCTGATGCAGCGACGGTATTGATCCATCCACCATTTGGTTTGTAGGCGCATCGTTTCACGCATAGCGTGACGAATGTTCAGATCCGAGCCGGACTCCGGCGCGACACCCCAGGAGTGCACCGTGGCACGATTCACGCCCACCGAGCTGGCCGACCACCTTCGCGAAGGCCTTCTCTCGTTCCCTGCGACGGCCTTCACGCCCGAGCTCGACGTCGACGAGAAGCGCTACCGCGAGCATGTCGAGTGGCAGGCCGGGTTCGGCGTCGCCGGTCTGTTCGCCGCCGGCGGCACCGGCGAGGGCTTCAGCCTGGATGCCGCCGAGTCGGCCGCGGTCGTCCGCGCGGCCGTGCAGTCGTCGCGGCCCGAGGTGCCGGTGCTCGCGTCGGCCGGCGGCTGGACCCGGCACGCGATCGCCAACGCCCGCGCCGCCGAGGAGGCCGGCGCCGAGGGCATCCTCGTGCTGCCGCCCTACCTCACCGAATGCGACCAGCGGGGTCTGCTCGAGCACGTCTCGGCGATCGCCTCGGCGACCCGCCTCGCGATCATCGTCTACAACCGCGGCAACGCGATCTACTCGGCCGAGACGATGGCGATCCTCACCGACCGACACGAGAACGTCATCGGGTTCAAGGATGCGACGGGCGACATCGAGCACCTCGCGTCGGTCTACGTCCGCAACGGCGAGCGCCTCTTCTACCTGGGTGGACTGCCCACGGCCGAGACCTACGCGCTGCCGCTGCTGCAGATGGGCATGAGCACGTACTCGTCGGCGATGTTCAACTTCGTGCCGGAGTTCGCCCTCGAGTTCTATCAGGACGTGCGCGCACAGGATCGCGCGGCGGTGACCGAGAAGCTGGGACGCTTCGTGCTGCCCTACATCGCGATCCGCGATCGGGGTCGTGGCTTCGGCGTCTCCATCGTCAAGGCCGGGCTGCGTCTGACCGGCCGCGGCGTCGGGCCGGTGCGTCCGCCGCTGCACGACCTGTCCGCGCAGGATGACGCAGACCTCGCGCAGCTTCTCGATCGCGCGGGACTGCTCGAGTCCGTTCCCGTCTGATCCCCGCCGTTCCCACCCTCGACTCCAGGAGAGTGACATGACCGCCACCGTCCTCACCGGGCACTCCTCGATCGCCGGACGATCCGTGCCCGGCTCCGGCTCGGCACTGCACGCGATTGCGCCCGACACCGACGAGCAGCTCGACCCGCCCTACTCGCAGATCGACGTCGATCAGCTCCGCGAGGCGACGGCCGCGGCCGCTGAGGCCTTCGTCACGTTCTCGCGCCTCGAGCCCGAGACCCACGCGGCCTTCCTCGAGACGATCGCCGACGAGATCGAGGCGATCGGCGACGCGCTGATCGAGCGGGCGATGCAGGAGACCGGGCTGCCGCAGGCACGCCTCGCCGGAGAGCGTGCGCGCACGACCGGGCAGCTGCGTCTGTTCGCCGAGGTCGTCCGAGCCGGCGAGCACCGGGGCGCGCGCATCGATCCGGCGCGACCCGACCGCACGCCGGTGCCTCGTGTCGACATCCGTCAGCGCAAGATCCCTCTCGGGCCGGTGGCGGTGTTCGGCGCGTCGAACTTCCCCCTCGCGTTCTCGACCGCCGGCGGAGACACGGCATCCGCCCTGGCCGCCGGCTGCCCGGTCGTGTTCAAGGCGCACAGCTCGCACCCCGGCACGAGTGAGCTCGTGGCGTCGGCGATCGCCCGCGCGATCGATGCGAACGGCCTGCCCCCGGGAGTCTTCTCGCACATCTTCGGGCCGGGGCGCAGCGTCGGACAGGCGCTCGTCTCCGACCCGGAGATCCAGGCGGTCGGCTTCACCGGTTCGCGCGAGGGCGGTCTGGCGCTCGTGCGCACCGCGCAGGCGCGGCCGGTGCCGATCCCGGTCTACGCCGAGATGAGCTCGGTCAACCCCGTCTTCATCCTGCCCGGCGCGCTGTGCGGCGATGTCGCCGCGCTCGCCGCGGGATACGTGCAGAGCGCCACGGGATCGAGCGGGCAGCTGTGCACGCAGCCCGGGATCGTGTTCGTCCCGCGCGGCGAACAGGGCGATGCCTTCCTGCAGGCGGTGTCCGAGACGCTGCGCGCGGCCACCGGGCAGACCATGCTCTCTCCGAGCATCGCCGCCGCGTGGCGCGAGGGCGTCGAGACGAGGGATGCCAACGCTGAGGTCCTCGCGAGGGGGACCGACGGCCAGGGGCCGCATGCTCCTGCGCCGGTGATCCATGCCTCCGACCTCGACTCGTTCGAAGACAACCACGTGCTGCACGAGGAGATCTTCGGCGCCGCCTCGCTGGTGGTGCGCTATGGCGACGTCGCCGAGCTGGTCGCGGCCGCGTCGCGGCTGGAGGGCCAGCTCACTGCCACGCTGCAGCTCAGTGCCGACGACCACGAGCTCGCGGCCGCCCTGCTGCCGGTGCTCGAGCGCAAGGTCGGGCGCATCCTCGCGAACGGCTGGCCCACGGGGGTCGAGGTCGGGCACGCCATGGTGCACGGCGGGCCCTTCCCGGCGACGAGCGACTCGCGCACGACGAGCGTCGGAACCCTCGCGATCGATCGCTTCCTGCGCCCGGTCGCCTACCAGAACATCCCCGACGAGCTGCTGCCCGAGGCGCTGCGCGACGCCAATCCCTGGCACGTCCCGCGTCTCATCGACGGACGGCGCGAGGCGTCGGCATGAGCGCCGTTCCCACCATTGAGCGGGTCGAGGTCGTTCCGGTCGCCGGCCACGACTCGATGCTGCTGAACCTCTCGGGCGCCCACGGGCCGTTCTTCACCCGCAACATCGTCATCGTGACGGACTCCGACGGGCGGGAGGGACTCGGCGAGGTTCCCGGCGGAGAGTCGATCCGCCGCACCATCGTCGAGGCCGGCGAGACGCTCGCGGGCCAGCCGGTCGGTCGATACCGTTCGCTGCTGCGGTCGATCGCGACCCGCTTCGCCGACCGCGACGCCGGTGGCCGCGGACTGCAGACGTTCGATCTGCGCACCACCGTGCACGCGGTGACCGGTGTCGAGTCAGCGCTCCTCGACCTCCACGCGCAGCACCTCGGAGTGCCCGTCGCCGAGCTGCTCGGCGACGGCCAGCAGCGCGAGAGCGTGCCGATGCTGGGTTACCTGTTCTTCATCGGCGACCCCGACCGCACCGACCTCCCCTATGTCCGCGAGAGCGGCGACGGCTGGGAGAGCGTGCGGCGAGAAGAGGCGATGACGGCGGATGCCGTGGTGCGCCTCGCTGAAGCGGCGCAGGCGCGCTATGGCTTCTCGGACTTCAAACTCAAGGGCGGGGTGCTCGACGGCGAAGTCGAGGCCGACGTCGTGACCGCCCTCGCCCAGCGATTTCCCGAGGCGCGCATCACGCTCGACCCGAACGGCGGGTGGCTGCTCGAGGATGCGGTGCGCATCGGTCGACGGCTGCGCGACGTGCTCGCCTATGCCGAGGACCCGTGCGGTGCGGAGGGGAGGTTCTCGGGCCGAGAGGTCATGGCCGAGTTCCGACGGCGCACCGGACTGCGCACGGCGACCAACATGATCGCGACCGACTGGCGCGAGATGGCGCACGCCATCCGCTCGGATGCCGTGGACATCCCGCTCGCAGACCCGCACTTCTGGACCATGGCCGGGTCCGTGCGGGTGGCGCAGCTGTGCAACGACTTCGACCTCACGTGGGGGTCGCACTCGAACAACCACTTCGACATCTCGCTGGCGATGTTCACGCAGGTGGGTGCCGCGGCGCCCGGCGAGATCACGGCGCTCGACACGCACTGGATCTGGCAGGACGGCCAGCAGCTGACGGTCGATGCGCCCGAGATCCGCGACGGCGCGGTGCGTGTGCCCGACCGGGCGGGGCTCGGCGTGACGATCGATCGCGCGCGGCTCGAGGAGGCTCACGAGCTCTATATCGAGCACGGCTTGGGTGCGCGAGACGACGCGATCGCCATGCAGTACCTCGTGCCCGACTGGCGGTTCGACAGCAAGCGGCCCTGCCTCGTTCGCTGACTGATTCCCCGTTCAGAGGAGTAATCCCGCCCTCTGCGGGTGCGTCGACGAGTGACGATCATGTTACGAGATCGAGGATCGCGCGCATCCTGGGGTAGAAAAGTTCCACCAGTACAGTTGTACATTGCACTGTCATGGGGTTCTATGGAAACCATTCGCAATGGCGCTAACGACAGAAAGGTCTGGTCCTGTGACCACATCGAAGAGGCTCCCCGGGTTCATCGCCGCGGCCGCCGCATCCGCTCTGCTCATCACCGGCTGCTCCGCCGGAGGGGGCGACTCCGACGCCTCTCAGGCCGGCACCGACGGCACCCCGCAGGCGGGTGGCACGGTGCACATGCTGCAGAACGCCGACTTCTCGTACCTCGACCCCGCCCGAGGGTTCGACGGCGGCGTCAACGCGTTCTACCGCCTCATCTACCGCGGCCTCACGATGCAGGCCGCCGGTGACGCCGACGACCCCAACAAGATCGTCCCCGACCTGGCCGAGTCGCTCGGCGAGGCGTCGGACGACGGTCTCACCTGGACGTACACGCTCAAGGACGACATCTTCTTCGACGACGGCACCCCCATCACCTCCCAGGCGATGAAGTTCGGCATCTCGCGCTCGTGGGACCCCCAGGTCGGCATCGGCTCGCCCTACCTGCGCCAGGTCATCGACGCCCCCGAGGGCTACCAGGGTCCGTACGTCACGGGCGACCTGCCCACGATCGAGACGCCCGACGACAAGACGATCGTCTTCCACCTGAAGAAGCCGTTCCCCGAGTTCGACAACGTGCTCGCGCAGCCCAACGCCGTGCCCTTCCCCGAGGGCACCGGAGCCGGCGACGAGTTCATCAACGACATCATCGCGTCGGGCCCGTACACGCTGGCCGACTACACCCCCGGCAGCTCGATCGTGCTCGAGCGCAACGAGTACTGGGACGACGCGACCGACGACGTGCGCAAGGCCTACCCCGACAACTGGGAGTTCGAGATCGGCATCGACGCCGCCACGATCGACGAGCGCATGATCGCCGGTCAGAGCGACGACCAGAACGCGATCGCCGGAACGGTCAGCGCGGCCACCCTGCCTCGACTGCAGACGCCGCAGCTGAAGGACCGTGCGATCACCGCCGACGCCTTCTGCACGACGTACATGTCGATGAACACCACGAAGGCGCCGTTCGACGACGTGAACGTGCGCGACGCCGTCAACTGGGCGATCGACCGCTCGGCGCTCGTGAACGCCTCGGGCGGCACGCAGCTCGCCGACCCGGCGTACACGATCATCCCGCCGGTGGTCTCGAGCTTCAAGGACTTCAACCTGTGGGAGAGCGACGGCGACAAGGGCGACAGCGAGAAGGCCCAGGAGCTGCTCGACGAGGCCGGTCTGTCGGACGGCTTCGAGTTCACGCTCGACATCCGCTCGCAGCCGCTCATGCAGGGTCAGGCCGAGGCGATCCAGCAGGCGCTCGAGCCGCTGGGCATCACGGTGAACCTCAACGTCATCGACACCTCGATCTACTACGAGACGATCGGCACCCCGGCGCAGCAGCACGACGCCGCCATCACCGGATGGTGCCCGGACTGGGCATCGAGCGCCAGCACGATCATCCCGCCGCTGTTCGACGGACGGAACATCTTCGAGAAGGGCAACTCCAACCTCGCCCAGATCAACGACCCGGCCATCAACGACCGCATCGACGAGATCACCGCGATGACCGACGTCGACGAGGCGAAGACCGCGTGGGGCGACCTCGACGAGCAGATCATGGGCCTGTCGCCCATCGCGCCGCTCGTGTTCAGCAAGGGGATCTTCCTGCCCGGTGAGAACGTCGCCGGCTACTACCCCAGCACCAACCTCACGGACCTGACGATCATCGGTCTCAAGGACCCCTCGAAGGGCTGAGCATGACCTTCAGCTCGACATCGCTCGAGTCCGAAGCCACGCCGGCGGGTGACTCCAGTCTCGAAACGACACTGGAGTCACCCCCGGCCTCTGGCCGGCGGCTGCTGCGCGCGTTCCTGACCGACTGGGGAGCGATGCTCTCCAGTGCCTACATCCTCCTCATCATCCTGATGGCGATCTTCGCTCCGCTGCTGACGATGCTGAGCGGATGGGGGCCGTACCAGTTCGACCAGTCGGCGATCGACCCGAACCTCGGAGCGATCCCGATCGGCCCCTTCGGCGGCATCAGCGCGGAGCACTGGTTCGGCGTCGAGCCGGGCAGCGGCCGCGACATCTTCGCCCGCATCGCCTACGGCGCCCGCGTCTCGATGACCGTCGCCCTCTCGGCCACGCTGCTCACCACCGTGATCGGCGTCGTGATGGGCCTCCTCGCCGGATACTTCGGCGGACTCATCGACCTCGTGGTCTCCCGCGTCATGGAGTTCCTGATGGCGTTCCCCGCCCTCATCTTCATGATCGCGATCCTCTCGGCCCTCCCCGCCGACAACCGCGTCTTCCTGCTGGTGGTCGTCATCTCGCTGTTCGGATGGCCCTACCTGGCCCGCATCGTGCGCTCGCAGACGCTCTCTCTGAAGGAGCGGGAGTTCGTCGAGGCCGCGAAGGCTTCCGGCGCATCGAGCGGTCGGATCATCTTCCGCGAGATCCTGCCCAACCTGCAGTCCACGATCATCGTCATGGCGACGCTCGCGGTCCCCGGCTACATCGGCACCGAGGCCGGGCTCTCGTTCCTCGGCGTCGGCGTCGTTCCGCCCACGCCGAGCTGGGGCCAGATGATCGCCGCCGCGACCCCCTGGTACGCCGTCGATCCGATGTACTTCGTGATCCCCGGTACGTTCCTCTTCCTGCTGGTGCTCTCGTTCACCACCCTGGGCGACCGCATCCGCACCATCGCCACCAGTGGGGAGGCCCGCTCATGATCCGCATCGTCGGCTCACGTCTGCTCGGCATGCTCGTCGTGCTGTTCCTGGTGACGCTGTTCACCTACGCGATCTTCTTCCTGCTCTCGGCCGACCCCGCGGTGCAGATCTGCGGCAAGAACTGCACGCCCGAGCGCATCGAGCAGATCCGACTCAACCTCGGGCTCGACCAGCCGTTCTGGACCCAGTTCTGGGGCTACGTCGGCGGTCTGTTCACCGGACGCACGTTCATGGTCGCGGGTGCCCCGGTCGAGTGCCCGGCTCCGTGCCTCGGCTACTCGTTCCAGTCGAGCCAGCTCGTGAGCGACATGATCGTGCAGCGACTGCCCATCACGGCGACCATCGCGATCGGCGCAGCGGTGCTCTGGCTGCTCGGCGGAGTGGTCGCCGGCGTGCTCAGCGCCGTGAAGGAGGGGAAGTTCCTCGACCGCTTCTTCGCCGGACTCACGCTCGCGTCGATGTCGATCCCGAACTACGTGCTCGCCCTCGCGCTGCAGTTCATCTTCGTGGTGGCGCTCGGCTGGCTGCCGTTCCCGCAGGCGGTGAAGTTCTCCGACGACCCGGTGCAGTGGTTCCTCAACTTCATCCTCCCGTGGATCGTCCTCGCCGTCGGGTATGCGGCGGTGTACACGCGCCTCACCCGCGCGAACGTCATCGAGACGCTGCAGGAGAACTTCGTGCGCACCGCGCGGGCGAAGGGTCTGCAGCCGGGACTGGTCTGGCGGCGTCATGCGCTGCGCCCTGCCCTCACGCCGATCGTCACCATCTTCGGGATGGATGTCGCCGGTCTGCTCGGCGGCGCGGTGATCACCGAGACCGTCTTCGGCCTCAACGGCGTCGGCAAGCTCACGGCCGACTCGATCACGTCCAACGACCAGCCGGTGATCATGGCCGTCACCCTGCTGTCGGCGTTCTTCGTGATCATCGGCAACATGGTCGTCGACCTGCTGTACACCGCGATCGATCCGCGCGTCCGAACGGGGGCCTCCGCATGAGCGACATCGAGAACACCGCCGGGGCGCCCGCGAGCGGCACGGGCAGCGGTCCGCTGCTGTCGGTGCGCGACCTCACGGTGTCGTTCCGCACCGCACAGGGTCCGGTGAGCGTGGTGAAGGACCTCGAGTTCGACGTGCCCCGCGGGGGTGCGCTGGGCATCGTGGGCGAGTCGGGTTCGGGCAAGTCGATGACGAGCCTCGCGATCATGGGGCTGCTGCCCAAGGGCGGCACGGCCACCGGTTCGGTGCGCTTCGACGGCACCGAGCTGCTCGGCGCCCCGGAGCGCGAGACGCGGCGGATCCGCGGCGACCGCATCGCGATGATCTTCCAGGATCCGCTGTCGTCCCTGAACCCCTATTACAAGGTCGGCACGCAGATCGCCGAGGCCTACCTCTCGCACCGCAGCGGCGTCTCGCGCCGGCAGGCGCGGGCGGTCGCGATCGAGGCGATGGAGCGGGTGCACATCCGCGACGCCGCGCGCCGGGTCGACCACTATCCGCACCAGTTCTCGGGCGGCATGCGACAGCGCATCATGATCGCCATGGCGCTGAGCATGGAACCCGACCTGATCATCGCCGATGAGCCGACCACTGCGCTCGACGTGACCGTGCAGGCGCAGATCCTCGATCTGCTCGACGAGATCCGCGGCGAGACCGGGGCCGGGCTCATCCTCATCACCCACGACCTCGCGGTCGTCAGCGAGGTCACCGATCAGATCGTCGTGATGCGCGCCGGCGAGACCGTCGAACGCGGACCCGTCGAGCAGGTCTTCAGCGACCCGCAGGCCGACTACACGCGCCGGCTGCTCGACGCGGTGCCGCGTATCGACGACGAGATCGGAGTGCTGCGCACCACCGAGATCACGGTGCCCCACGACGAGAGGAGCGCACGATGAGCGCCCACACGCCTCTGTTCCGCGGCACCGACCTGGTCAAGGAGTTCTCGACCGGATCGGGCGGCCCCCTCGGGAAGTCGAAGACGTTCCGCGCGGTCGACGGCGTCTCTCTCGAGGTGCGCCGGGGCGAGACCCTCGCCGTGGTGGGCGAGTCGGGATCGGGCAAATCGACGACAGCGCGTCTCGTCGCGCGGCTGATGGATGCCACCAGCGGCACGCTCGAGTTCGAGGGCGCCGACGTGACCACGGCGAAGGGCGGCGAGCTGCGGGAGTTCCGCGGCGCCGTGCAGGTGATCTTCCAAGACCCCTACTCGTCACTGAACCCCAAGCACACGGTCGAGCGTCTGGTGACGGCGCCGCTGGTCTACCAGGGGCGCAAGATCCCCGGCGGCGCCCGCGCCTTCACGCGCGAGCTCATGGAGCGCGTCGGCCTCAACCCGATGCACTCCGAGCGCTATGCCGCGCAGTTCTCCGGCGGGCAGGCGCAGCGCATCGGGATCGCCCGCGCGCTGGCCGTGCGTCCGAAGCTCGTCATCTGCGACGAGGCCGTGTCGGCGCTCGACGTGTCGGTGCAGGCGCAGGTCATCAACCTGCTGCGCGACCTGCAGTCCGACGAGGGCTTCGGATACCTCTTCATCGCACACGACCTCGCCGTGGTGCGTCAGATCGCCACCAGGGTGGCGGTGATGTCGCAGGGTGCGATCGTCGAGACGGGCTCGCGCGACGAGATCTTCGAGCGCCCCGAGCACGAGTACACGAAGACCCTGCTGCAGGCCGTGCCGCGCATCAATCCCGACTGGGATGCCCGACGCCGCGCGGCCGAGGCGGCACGCGGGGGTCGGAGCGCGGATGCCGTGGCCGCGGCGTCCGCCGTGCAGCAGGCCGGACCCGCCGCATCGAACCCGGAGGACCCCCGATGACCCGCACCGCGACCGCGCAGTACATGCTGCCCGGCATCCGCGTCCGCGAGTACCGCACGACGGTGCCGCTCGACTGGAGCGCTCCCGACGGCGAGACCGTCGAGCTGTTCGTGCGCGAGCTGGTCGACCCCGACGTCGACACCGCCGATCGCCCGCTGCTGACCTATCTGCAGGGAGGGCCGGGCGGGGCCAACCCCCGCCCGCTCGGCCGCGACGGGTGGATCGACGAGGCGCTGCGCGACTACCGCGTGGTGCTCGTCGATCAGCGCGGAACCGGGCTCAGCACACCGCTCGATGCCGCGATCGTCGCCGAGCGCGGCGAGGCGGGCGGCGAGTACCTGGCGTGCTTCCGCGCCGACTCGCACGTGCGCGACCTCGAGCACGTGCGCGAGCACCTGTACGACGGCAGACGCTGGGCGACGCTCGCGCAGAGCTTCGGCGGGTGGATCACCCTGACCTACCTGTCGTTCGCGCCCGAGGGGCTCACCGCGAGCTACATCTGCGGCGGGGTGCCCGGCATCCCCCCGCGCGCGAGCGAGGTGTACCGCCGCACGTTCGACCGCGTCGAGGCCAAGACCGCCGAGTTCTACCGCCGGTTCCCCGACGACGAGCGCGCCGTCGCGCGCATCGCCGATCGGATCGCGGAGGGCGACGTGGTTCTGCCCGACGGCGATCTGCTGACCGTGCGGCGGTGGCAGTCGCTGGGGATCGACTTCGGCATGAAGCCCGGCTTCGAGCGGCTGCACTGGCTGGTCGAGAAGGCGTTCGTGCGTCCGGGCCAGCTGTCGACGGCGTTCCTGCAGGACGTCATGACGCTGTCGTCGAGCGCGGGCAATCCGCTGTTCTGGACGCTGCAAGAGTCGATCTACGGCGATCCCGACAGCGGGCCGACCGCCTGGGCCGCCCAGGCCGAGCGCGAACGGCGTCCGCAGTTCGACGACGACCGTCGGCCGCTGCTCTTCACCGGCGAGATGGCGTTCCCGTGGATGTTCGACGACGTGCGCCTGCTGCGGGGGTTCCGCACCGCCGTCGACCAGCTCGCCGCCAAGACCGACTGGTCGCCGCTCTACGACCGTGCAGCGCTCGCCCGCAACGAGGTGCCGGTGGCTGCGGTCGTCTACTTCGACGACATGTACGTCGACGCCGGTCTGCAGCTGCAGACGCTCGAGGGCCTCGGGTCCTCGCAGTACTGGGTGACCAACGAATACGAACACGACGGGATCGGCTCCGGCCGCACGCTGACGCGACTGAGAGACCTCGTCCGAGACCGCGGAGGAGAGCGCGCATGAGCGAGACGACCACCGGAGCACGCCCGCCGTATGCCGGCACCCGGTACCCCAGGCTGGCGGAGATCCCCGCCTTCCGCGAGTTCATCGCGCAGGGATGGGACGACGTGCCGACCCGGCCCGACCTCCCCGTCGGAACAGCGCACGCGGCCGCGGCCCACCGCGAGCGTCTGAGCGCGGCGATGCCCGGCGAGACGCTCGTGCTGAGCTCGGGCATCGCGCCGGTGCGCAACGACGACTCGTCGTACGGGTTCCGTGCCGACAGCAGCTTCGTCTGGGCGAGTGGATGCCAGGCCGAAGACGCCACGCTCGTGATGTGGGCGCGTCCCGGCGGGCACGATGCCGTGCTCTACATGCCCGCGCCGTTCCGCCCGGGCGACGACGGCTTCTTCAGCAACGCGCTGCATGGCGAGCTCTGGGTCGGGCCGTCGGCCGGACTCGCCGAATGGGCCGATGAGCTGCAGATCGCGGTCGAGCCCCTCGAGGCGCTCGCCTCCCGCGCAGCCGACCTGCGCGGTGCACTCGCCGCGCGCTCCGCCGCAGCGCTGGCCGTCGAGCACGACCTCGCGATCTCTCCCGACCTCGAGCGCACGCTCTCTCGCCTGCGCATGATCAAGGACGAGTGGGAGATCGGTCAGCTGCGTCTGGCGATCGACGCGACCGTCGCGGGATTCGCCGCCGTGGTGTCGGAGATTCCCCGTGCGATCGCCGACGGTGGCGGCGAGCGCTGGCTGCAGGGGACCTTCGACCGGCACGCCCGCACGCACGGCAACGGCCCCGGGTACTCGACGATCGTCGGCTCGGGCTCGCACGCGCCGATCCTGCACTGGGTGCGCTGCGACGGGCCGATCCACCCCGACCAGGCGCTGCTGCTCGACATGGGCGTCGAGGCCCGCTCTCTCTATACGGCCGACGTCACCCGCACGGTGCCGGCGCAGGGATCCTTCAGCCCCGCCCAGCGCGAGGTGCACGACCTCGTCGAGAAGGCGCATCGCGCGGGACTCGAGCAGATCCGCCCCGGCACGCCGTACCTCGACTTCCACTTCGCCTCGATGCAGGTGGTCGCCCAGGGACTGCACGACTGGGGGCTGCTTCCGGTCTCGGTCGATGAGGCGCTCTCTCCGCAGGGGCAGCAGCACCGGCGCTATCTCGCGTGCGGCATCGGCCATCATCTCGGACTCGACGTGCACGACTGCAGTCAGGCGCACTACGAGGACTACATGGGCGCCGATCTCGAGCCCGGCGTCGTGATGACGGTGGAGCCGGGTCTCTACTTCCACGCGCACGATCTGACCCTGCCGCCCGAGCTGCGCGGCATCGGCGTGCGCCTCGAAGACGACATCCTCGTCACCCCCAGTGGATCGGACGTCCTCTCGGACGGGCTCCCCATCGACGCCTCCGGCATCGAGGAGTGGACGCGGCGGCAGTGGGAGGCGCGATGACCCGCGGTCAGATGCAGGCCCGAGTCGCGGCCGACGCCGACGACACGGCTTCGCCCACCGGCATCCTCTCGGCCGCGCAGCTGCGGCCGTTCCCCCTCGATCGGGTGCGCCTCGGTGACGACAGCGTCTTCGCCCGCGCGAAGAACCAGATGCTGCACCTCGCCCGCGTCTATCCCGTCGACCGCCTGCTCGCCGTCTTCCGCGCGAACGCCGGGCTCGACACCCGCGGCGCGTCGGCTCCGGGCAACTGGGAGGACTTCGGGCACCCGCGCGAGCAGGCGTGGGGCGAGCACGACTACCCCGGACGTGAGAACGCGCAGACGGCGAACCTGCTGCGCGGACACTATGCCGGGCACTTCCTCTCGATGCTCTCGCTCGCCTACGCGGGAGAGCGCGACGAGGCGCTGCGCGCGAAGGTCGACGAGTTCGTCGCCGGCCTCGGCGAGGTGCAGCGTGCGCTCGCCGCGACGGGTCGCTACTCGCATCCCGGATTCCTGGCCGCCTACGGCGAGTGGCAGTTCTCGCGCCTCGAGGACTACGCCCCGTACGGCGAGATCTGGGCGCCGTACTACACCACGCACAAGATCATGGCGGGCCTGCTCGACGCGTACGAGCTGACCGGCAGCGCCGAGGCCCGCGACATCGCGGTCTCGATGGGGCACTGGGTGGCGCACCGGCTCACCCGCCTCGAGCATGACCGCATCCAGCGCATGTGGTCGCTGTATATCGCCGGCGAGTACGGCGGCATGAACGAGACCATGGCGCGACTGAGCGTCGTGGCCGACGAGCCGCTGTTCCTCGAGGTCGCCCGTCTCTTCGACCAGGACGACCTGATCGCCGCCGGCGCCGAACGACGCGATGTCCTCACCGACATGCACGCGAACCAGCACCTGCCGCAGCTCATCGGCTACCTCCACGAATACGACCTCACCGGCGACCGGCGCTATCTCGACGCCGTGCTCGGACTCTGGGATCAGATCGTGCCCGGTCGCATGTTCGCCCACGGGGGCACCGGCGAGAGCGAGCTGTGGGGTCCGCCGCACACCGTCGCCGGCGACATCGGCCATCGCAACGCCGAGACCTGCGCCACGTACAACCTGCTCAAGCTCGCGCGTCAGCTGTTCTCGCTCACCCGCGAGCCCCGGTTCATGGCCTACTACGAGCGCGGGGTGCTGAACCACATCCTCGCGTCGCGTCGTGACGTCGACTCCGACACGAGCCCCGAGGTCGCCTACATGTTCCCGGTCAACCCGGGCACGGTCGCCGAGTACGACAACATCGGCACGTGCTGCGGCGGCACGGGACTCGAGAACCACGTGAAGTACCAGGACACGGTGTTCTTCACCGCGGCCGACGCCCTCGCGGATCCCGAGCTCTGGGTCAACCTGCTCGTGCCCGCGACCCTCGACTGGCGCGAGCAGCACGCGACCGTGCGGATGCAGACCACCCAGCCACTCGGCGGCGCGACCGAGCTGCGCATCGACGGCATCGCCGACGGCACGACGCTCACGCTGCGCATCCGTGTGCCCGAGTGGGTGGTCGAGCCGCCGACCGTGCGGATCGGCGACGAGGCGATCTCGGCGCCGATCGACGGCGGCTACCTGGTCGTGCGGCGGTCGTGGACCTCGGGCGAGGTGCTGCGCATCGAGACGCGCGCCTCGCTGCGGGCCGTGTCGACGCCCGACGACCTCGCGCTGCAGTCGATCGAGTTCGGACCGACCGTGCTGGTCGCGCGCTCGGACGCGACGACCACCCTCGACCTGGCGCTGACCCAGCGGCGCAGGCTCGACGGCTCGCTCCTCGCCGACGACGCCGATTCCGCGCATGCGGTCGAGCGCGCACTGCGGGCCGACGGCGCCGTGCACATCGCCGGAGTGCGGTTCGCACCCGTCTGGACCGGCAGCGACGAGCGGTACCACATGTACGTGCGCGCCTCCGGAGACAAGATCGGCTTCGTCGGAGCCGACACCGACGTGCCGGTGCGCACACGAGACGACGGCTCGTCTCTGCTCGACGACATCTGGCGGGAGCCCGCGGCGCAGACGCGCGCGGCGTTCCTCGACCGGGTCGCCGAGACGGCGACGGCCGCCCGCCGAGACGGCCTGCTCTCGCAGACCGAGCTCGTCCGCGTGCTGGAGGCGGCGGCCGCAGCCGATGTCGACGCACAGGGCGGCATCCGCCGCAGCACGGTCGTCGACACCGGGAGCGCTGCCGTGGGCTGGCGCGAGAGCGTCGACTCCGACGGCATCCGTCTGGTCGAGTGGCACGTGCCGCGCGGCCTCGCCGACGCGCCGATCGCTCCCGCGGTCGCGATCACCACGGGCCTCCTGCCCGCGCCGTCGGGCTGGTTCACCGAGGTTCCGATGATCGCCGTGCAGGCCGACGACCTCGCCGGGGTCGGCGGCCTGCACGTCGAGGTGTCGCTGGGCGACGGGGAGTGGATGCCGTACGACGGCCCCTTCTCGCTGCCGGGTGACGGAGAGCACCGCGTGCGCGCCCGAGCGACGGACGCGTCGGGGGCCACGGGCCACGCGGCCCGTGACATCGCGGTCGACACCGGGGCGCCGCTCTCGACGGCCGCCGTGCGCCGGCTCGGATCGAGCGTCGAGATCACGCTGACGGCGACCGACGAGGTGTCGGGTGTGGAGCGCATCCAGTGGGAGGGCCCCGGCACGTTCTGGGCCACGTTCCAGGAGGCCTTCGTGCGCGCTCTCTCCGACGAGGAGCAGATCATCGAGTTCGCGGCGACCGACCGGGCGGGCAACGAGGAGCCCCGGCAGCGGCTGATCCTGCCCGCACGAGGGGATCTCTCGTGACGAGATCCGCCGGGTCGTGGACAGATGCGCTCGCGCCGACTAACATTGCAATTGTACTTACCGTTCACTCTGGTGCCGAGGGGCGCCGACAGCACAGGAGTTCTCTCTCATGACCGAAAAGAAGCCGTGGCACGGTGTCAACCTCGCCACGACCCTGCCGATCAACCCCGACTTCTCGGTCAACTACGACGCATACGCCGAGCACATCCGCTTCACCACCGACAACGGCGTCACGGGCATCATCCCCAACGGCTCGCTCGGCGAGTACCAGACCCTGACCGAGGACGAGCGCAAGCAGGTCTACCTCACGGCCGTCGAGGCCTCGCCCGAGGGCGTCGCGGTGATCCCCGGTGTCGGCGCCTACGGGGCCCTCGAGAGCGTGCGCCTCACCGAGCACGCCGCCGAGCACGGAGCACCGGCCGTCATGCTGCTGCCCCCGAACGCGTACCGCGCGAGCGACGAGGAGGTCGTCGACCACTACCGCCGGGTCGCCGCGGTCGGCCTGCCGATCCTCGCCTACAACAACCCGATCGACACCAAGATCGACCTGCGCCCCGAGCTGCTCGCGCGCCTGTTCGACGAGGACCTCATCGTCTCGGTCAAGGAGTTCTCGGGAGACGTGCGCAACGCCTACGCGATCCGCGAGCTCGCACCCGGCCTCGACATCTCGATCGGCTCCGACGACGTCGTGCTCGAGCTCGGCATCAACGGCGCCCTCGGCTGGGTGGCGGGCTACCCCAACGCGATCCCGGCCTCCACGGTCGAGCTCTACAACCTCTCGACCTCGGGCGACCCGGCCAGCTGGGCCAAGGCGCACGAGATGTACCGCGACCTGCACCCGCTGCTGCGCTGGGACTCGAAGACGTGGTTCGTGCAGGCCATCAAGCTCTCGCAGGAGGTCGCCGGAGTCGCGCCCGCGGGCATCACGACCCGCCCGCCCCGCCTGCCGCTTCCCGACGAGGTGCGCACGCGTATCATCGCCGACACCGAGGCCGTCCTGGCCAAGGGCTACCGCTGATCCGGAGACACACCACATGCGAGCACAACGCGTCTTCCACGCCGTCGACTCCCACACCGAGGGGATGCCGACGCGCGTGATCGTCGGCGGCGTCGGAACGATGCCGGGCGCGACGATGGAGGAGCGCCGGCAGTGGTTCATGGCGAACAGCGACGACGTGCGTCTGCTGCTGATGAACGAGCCACGCGGCCACAGCGCGATGAGCGGGGCGATCCTGCAGCCGCCGACGCGACCGGATGCCGACTTCGGCGTGCTCTACATCGAGGTGTCGGGCTGTCTGCCGATGTGCGGGCACGGCACGATCGGGGTGGCGACCGTGCTCGTCGAGACGGGCATGGTCCCGGTCGTCGAGCCGGTCACCACGATCCGCCTCGACACGCCGGCGGGGCTCGTGATCGCCGAGGTGCAGGTCTCGGAGGGCCATGCCGACAGCGTGACGCTGCGCAACGTGCCGTCTTTCGTCGTGGCGCTCGACCAGGTCGTCGACGTGCCGGGGCTCGGCGCCGTGGAGTACGACCTCGCCTTCGGCGGCAACTTCTACGCGATCGTCTCGCTCGAGCAGATCGGGCTGCCGTTCGACCGGGCGCACAAGGACGAGCTGCTCGCGGCCGGTCTCGGCATCATGGCCGCCATCGAGCAGGCGGGCGAGCCGGTGCATCCGGTCGACCCGACCATTCGCGGCTGCCACCACGTTTACCTGAAGGCGCCGGGATCGACCGCGCAGCTCTCGCGTCACGCCATGGCGATCCACCCCGGCTGGTTCGACCGGTCGCCGTGCGGCACCGGCACGAGCGCGCGCATGGCGCAGCTGCACGCGCGGGGCGAGCTCGACCTCGACCAGGACTTCATCAACGAGTCGTTCATCGGCACCCGCTTCACGGGACGCCTCGTCGAGACGACCGAGGTCGCCGGCATCCCCGCCGTCATCCCCACCATCACCGGCCGGGCGTGGGTGACGGGTACCGCGCAGTACATGCTCGACCCGAGCGATCCGTTCCCGCAGGGATTCGTCCTGTGAGCTCGTCGCCCGCGGCGTCCGTGCCGGTGATCGGGGTCGACGAGATCGACGCGGCGCTCGACCGTCGCGGCGCCGTCGAGGCGATCACCGCGGCGCTTCGCGAAGGCGTCGACATCGAGTCGGACGCTCCGCGCCTGTTCAGCCCGCTCGACAGCGGCGAGTTCCTGCTCATGCCGACGCAGTCGCCCGAGCACGCGGGCATCAAGGTGGTCACGATCGCGCCGGGCAACACCGAGCGCGGCCTGCCGAAGATCCAGGCCTGGTACCTCGTCTTCGACGCCGAGACGCTGAGCCCGCTCGCGATCCTCGAGGGCGCCCACCTCACGACGCTGCGCACGCCGGCCGTCACCGCCGTCGCGATCCGCGGCATGCTGCAGGCCGACGCGCGGGGGGCGCGAGACCGCATCGACTCGCTCGTCGTGCTCGGATCCGGTCCGCAGGCCGAGGCCCACGTCCGCACGCTCGCCGACCTGCTGCCGGTCGGCGGTGTGACCCTGGTCGGGCGCACCGCCGACCGCACCGCAGCGTTGGCCGACCGTCTGCGGGCGGACGGGATCGACGCGCAGACCGGCACCCTCGGCGCCGCGCGCGAGGCCGAGGTGGTCATCGCGGCGACCTCGTCGAGCACGCCCGTGCTCAGTCGGGGCGACATCGGCGATCATGCCGTCGTCGCGGCGGTCGGCTCGCACGGTGCGCAGCGGCGCGAACTCGCGGCGGATCTCGTGCGGGAGTCCGATCTCGTCGTCGAGGCCAGGGCGTCGGCGCTGCGAGAGAACGGCAACCTGCTGCAGGCCCGCGACGCCGACGACTGGCACGCGGGTGTGCAGCCCGTGACGAATCTGCGAGAGTTGGTCGCGGGTGCGTTCGAGCGCCGCGAAGCTCGACCGGCGGTCTACACGGGTGTCGGGATGAGCTGGGAGGATCTCGCCGTGGTGGCGCGGATCCTGAGGCCGGCGGAGAACGCCGATGCATCGCCTCAGAGAGGGAACACAGATGTCCGGAAGTGACACGCGCAGCCTCGTGCGGCTCAGCAAGCAGCCCAGTGTCCGAGACACGGTCACCCGTGCCCTGCGCTCGGCGATCATCAGCGGCGAGATGCAGCCGGGCCGCGTCTATTCGGCGCCGAGTCTCGGCGAGGAGTTCGGCACGTCGGCGACGCCGATCCGCGAGGCCATGCTCGATCTGGTGCGCGAGGGTCTCGTGGTCGCGATGCCCAATCGCGGGTTCCGCGTGACCGAGGTCTCGTCGCACGATCTCGCCGAGGTCACCGAGCTGCGTCTCTTCCTCGAGCCGCCCGCGGTCGAGAAGGCGACGCCGCTGATCCCCGAGTCGGCTTTCGCCGAGCTCCGGAGCAAGGCCGAGGACATCGTCGTCGCCGCCGAGCGCGGCGACCTCGTCGAGTACCTGAGCGCCGACAGCGACTTCCACCTGGCGATCCTGCAATACGCGGGCAACGTCCGGCTCACGCAACTCATCCAGTCCCTGCGGTCGCAGACCCGCCTGTTCGGCCTCGCCGAGCTCTACGAACGCGGCATGCTCACCAGCTCCGCCGTCGAGCACCACGCGATCATGGATGCGATCGAGGCGGGTGACGCGGTGAAGGCGCGCGACCTCATGGTCTCGCACATCGAGCACGTCAAGGGCGACTGGTCGGGTCACACGGTGGGCGACACCCACCCCGCGGAGGCGAACGGCTAGTGGTCTCATCGACAGCGCGCGCCGACGTCGTGATCGTCGGGGCGGGAGTCGTCGGCGCCGCGACGGCCTATTTCGCGGCTGCTGCGGGTCTGCGCACCGTGGTCGTCGAGCGCGGGTCCATCGCCTCGGGCACCAGTAGTCGGTGCGAGGGCAACATCCTCGTCTCCGACAAGGAGGTCGGCCCCGAGCTCGAGCTGTCGCTGTACTCCCAGCGCGTGTGGCGCGAGGATCTCGCCGAGCACGCCGACCTCTGGGAGTTCGAGTCCAAGGGCGGTCTCGTGGTCGCCGGCAGCGCCGCCAGCATGAGCGGTCTGGCGGCGCTCGTCGAGCATCAGCGCGAGCTCGGCATCCGGGTCGACATGATCGACGACAACCGCGGCGTGCGCGAGCTCGAGCCGTACATCAACCCCGCGCTCGTCGGGGGCGCGTTCTACCCCGACGACGCCCAGGTGCAGCCGCTGCTCGCCACGCACCACCTGCTGCGCCTCGCGATCGCGCACGGAGCCGAGCTGCACACGAGAACCGCCGTGCACGGCATCCTCACCGATCGCGGTCGCGCCGTGGGCATCGACACCTCGCTCGGGCGCATCTCGGCGGGAGCCGTCGTGAACTGCGCCGGCCCCTGGAGCGGTGAGGTCGCGGCTCTCGCCGGCGTCCACCTGCCCGTGCTTCCGCGCCGCGGGTTCGTGCTGGTCACCGAGCCCGTGCCGATCACGGTGCACCACAAGGTGTACGCCGCCGAGTACGTCGGCGATGTCGCGAGTTCGGATGCCGGGCTGCAGGTCTCGCCGGTCGTCGAGGGCACCCCGAGCGGAACCATCCTGCTCGGCGCCAGCCGCGAGCGCGTCGGCTTCGACCGGTCGTTCTCCGCCGAGGCCGTGGCGCGCATCGCGACGAGCGGCCTCGGCTTGTTCCCGGCGCTGCGCGACGTGGGCGTGCAGCGCGCATACTCGGGCTTCCGTCCCTACTGCCCCGACCATCTTCCGGCGATCGGCGAGGACGCTCGTCTTCCCGGTCTCTGGCATGCGGCGGGTCACGAGGGCGCGGGCGTCGGCCTCTCGGTCGGCACCGGCAAGCTGCTCTCGCAGGCGCTGCGGTCGCAGAAGACCGACATGGATCTGGCGCCGTTCCGCCCCGAACGACTCGAAGGACTCGCCGCCGCATGACCCGCACGCAGCCCGAACACACCATCGACTTCGACGGTGCGCCCGTGCCGTTCATCCCCGGCCAGACGGTCGGCGGAGCGCTCGCGGGCGCGGGGATCGTCTCCTGGCGCACGACGAGACGCGACCACGCCCCGCGTGGCCTCTTCTGCGGCATCGGGGTCTGCTTCGACTGTCTCGTGACGGTCGACGGAGTGCGCAGCCAGCGCGCATGCCTCGTCCAGGCGTGCCAGGGGCAGGACGTGCGCAGCTCCGACCCCGACGAGCCGCTGCCGCTGCCCGACCCGACAGAAGGGGACGTCTCATGACGGATCCGAGCACCCCGACCGGCCCGAGCGAGCCCGCCGATGTCGCCGTCGTCGGCGCCGGCCCCGCGGGGCTGAGCGCCGCGGTCGTGGCCGCCGAGCACGGCCTGCGGGTCGTGCTGATCGATGCCGCACGCCAGACCGGCGGTCAGTATTGGCGGCATCCCGACGAGAGCCACCGCGAGGCGTTCGCGGCCCCCGAGAGCACGGGGCATCACCACTGGCGGCACTACACCGACCTGCGCGACCGTCTCGCCGCGGGCGTCGCCGCCGGTCGTATCCGCCATCTGGCCGGGCGGCAGGTGTGGCGCACCGATTCCTTCGGTGACCGGCTCGCGCTGCGCACCAGTGCCGTCGGCGGCGCCGATGCACTGCCACCCGTCGAGCGGACCACGTGGGCGCGACGCCTCGTGATCGCGACCGGGGCGTACGACCGCCAGCTTCCCGTTCCCGGATGGACCCTGCCGGGAGTCATGGCGGCCGGCGGAGTGCAGGCGATGCTGAAGGCGAATCAGGTGCAGGCGGGCCGTCGCGCCGTCGTCGCCGGCACGGGGCCGTTCCTGCTGTCGGTCGCCGCGGGGCTCGCCGGCGCCGGGGTCGAGGTCGTCGAGGTCGTCGACGCCAACGCCCTGACGCGCTGGGCGGCCACCCCGCTGCGCGCCCTGCAGGAGCCCGGCAAGCTGTGGGAGGGGGTGCAGTACGCCACCGCGTTCCTCCGTCATCGCGTGCCGTTCCGCACTCGCACGGTGGTCACCGCCGTGCGCGGCGTCGGGAGGGCGTCCGAGGTCGAGCTCTCGCGCGTCGACGGTGCCGGTCGCATCCGACCGGGGTCGTCGCGCACCGTGGCCGCCGACCTGGTCGCCTTCGGGTGGGGATTCACGCCGCAGCTCGAACTGGCCGTCGCTCTCGGACTGCGCACTCGCCTCGACGTCGACGGATCGCTCGTGATCGACGTCGACGACGACATGCGCTCGTCCGATCGCCTCGTCTTCGCCGCGGGCGAGGTCACCGGCATCGGAGGAGCCATCGCCTCGTGCGCCGAGGGCGAGCTCGCGGGCGCCGCAGTGGCCCAGGATCTCGGTCTCTCCGCGGATGCGCGCACGATGGCACGCCATCGCCGGCGGCTGCGGCGCGGTCGGCGCTTCGCGATCGGCATGCACCGGGCCAGCCCCGTTCCCGCCGCGTGGGACGAATGGCTGACGCCCGAGACGCACGTGTGCCGCTGCGAAGAGGTCACCGCGGCAGAGGTGACGGATGCCGTCGACGGTCTGCGCGCCGATGACGCCCGAGACGTGCGGGTCACCGCGCGGCCGGGCATGGGCCTCTGCCAGGGGCGGGTCTGCGGATTCGCGCTCTCGAAACTCGTGGCGACCGGCACCGGCGGCGCAGTCGACGCCGGTGCGCTGGAATCGCTGACCAATCGACAGGTGGGCGTGCCCGTCTCGCTGGGCGACCTCGCCTCGCTCGTGCCGCACCACCCGAACCAGGAGGAGTCATGACCATGCACGACACGTCCGACGACACCGTCGACCAGATCATCGACCGCGCGGTGCGCGCGTCCGAGCAGTGGAAGCGCACCGCCATCGCCGATCGAAGCCGTGCGTTGATCGCCGTCGCCGACGCGCTCGACGAGCAGGCCGACGAGCTGGTCCCGATCGCCCAGCGCGAGACACACCTGGCCGAGGCACGGCTGCGCGGTGAGCTGCGACGCACGACCTTCCAGCTGCGCATGTTCGCCGAGATGCTCCCCGAGGGGCTCTGGCTCGACGCGCGCATCGACCACGCCGACGCCGAGTGGCCGATGGGGGCTCCGCGCCCCGACCTGCGTCGTCAGCTCGAGCCGATCGGCGCCACGCTGGTGTTCGCCGCCAGCAACTTCCCCTTCGCGTTCTCGGTCGCCGGGGGAGACACCGCGAGTGCGCTCGCGGCGGGCAACGCCGTGGTGCTGAAGGCGCACCACGGGCATCCCGACCTCTCCGACGCGACGGCGGCGGTCGTGATCGACGCGCTCGCCGCAGCGGGTGCGCCCGAGGGGCTGTTCCAGACGATCCACGGCACCGAGGCGGGTGTGCGCGCGCTGCGCGCCCCCGGCATCAAGGCTGCGGCATTCACGGGTTCGGTGCGCGGCGGTCGCGCCCTGTTCGACATCGCCGCGAGCCGACCCGAGCCCATCCCGTTCTACGGCGAGCTCGGCAGCACCAATCCCGCGTTCGTCACCCGGCGCGCCGCCGAGCGCGACGCGGCGGGCATCGCCCGCGACTTCGTGGCATCCGTCACCGGCAGCGCTGGCCAGCTGTGCACCAAGCCGGGGGTGCTGTTCGTGCCCGCCGAGTCGTCGATCGTCGCCGAGCTCGGCGCGCAGCAGCTGCCGCCGGCCACGCCGCTGCTGAACGGCGGCATCGAGAGCGGATTCCGCGAGTCGGTCGCCTCGACGCAGGCCGTCTCGGGAGTGCGCACGCTCGCGGGCGGCGCCGATCAGGATGCCGAGGCGCCGTCGCCCGTGCTGTTCACCACGTCTTCGGAGACGCTGCGCGCCGAGATGGACACGCTGATGAGCGAGATGTTCGGACCGGCCGCGCTGGTCGTGACCTACGACGACGAGAGCGAGCTGCTCGAGATTGCGGATCGCCTCGAGGGCCAGCTGACGGCGACCGTCATCGGCGAGGACGACGACGCGATCGCGGTCGACCTGCTGCCGAAGCTGTCGGAGCGGGCGGGGCGGGTGCTGTGGAACCAGTGGCCGACCGGCGTCTCGGTGACCTGGGCCCAGCAGCACGGCGGACCCTACCCCGCCACGACGGCGGTCGGCACGACATCGGTGGGCATGGCGGCGATCACCCGATTCCTGCGGCCCGTGGCCTATCAGAACGTGCCAGACGCCCTGCTGCCGCAGGCGCTTCAGGAGGCGAACCCGCTCGGCATCGCACGACGCGTCGACGGAATCCTGATCTTGCCCTGACGCCCCGCCGACTCTCCGGCCGGCCCGCCCGGGCCGGCCGGGGCCGCGGGCGGGCGAACCCGCTCAGGCCGAGGTCGGCATCCACACGCGCATGGCGGTGCCGCCGTCATACTCCGCGAACGGACGGAGCTCGACCACGGTCTCCGCGGATGCTGCGCGATCCGCGTCCCGCGCATACAGCGGATGCCGGTCGGCCTGCGACCGGTGAGCGGCGACCGCGAGCCGCGGGCCGAGCGCCCCTCGCCCCTCGACGTCGGCGGCCGTGTGAGTCTCGTCCCGGTCTGCCGGCGTCAGCGCATCCGCACCCGTGGACAGCGCATCCGCATCCACGATCAGGTCGTCGACCTCGCCGACCGCGCAGTAGACGACCGGGCCGCGCCGCACGGCGACGGTGCCTCGTACGGCGTCGATGCGAGGGTGCGGGCGGATGACGTCGACCTCCACCGGCAGCTGCAGTTCGATGCGGGCGCCGTCGCGCAGTGCGTCGTCGACGGTGATCCACCCGGCCTCGATGACGGCATCGACCGTCTCGCCGTCACGCCGCAGCGTGACGGCGCGTCCGGCCACCCATTCCGGCACGCGCAGCGCCAGGCGACGGCATCCCTCGGCGGCGTCTCCCTCGACGCGGATGCCGACGAGGCCGTCAGCCGGGTACGCCGTGTCGATCGTCACGGTCGCGCCGTGCGCCTGCAGGGTCGCCGAGGCGTAGAGCACGACGTCGAGGCCGTCGGGGCGTTCCGCGGCGATGTGGTTCTCGAGGGCGGCGAACGTCCGCATCAGGTTGGGCGGGCAGCACGCGCAGCTGAACCAGCGCCGGCGCGAGGCGGGCGCATCGCCACCGTAGGGACGCTCGTCGCGCACCTGCAGCGGGTTGACGTAGGTGAACGAGTCGCCGTGGGTCGAGATGCCCGCGGCGACGACGTTGTAGAGAGCGGTCTCGGCGACATCCATGCACGCGGCGTCTCCGGTCGCGAGGTACATCCGCCATGCCCAGCCGAACAGGGCGACGCCCGCGCACGTCTCGGCATAGGCGCGATCCGGCGGCAGCTCGAAGGCCTCGCCGAAGGCCTCGTCCTCGTGGCGGGCACCGGTGCCGCCGGTGAGGTACATGCGACGGGAGACGAGGTCGTTCCACTGGGTGTGCATGACGTCGAGTGCCGCGACGTCGCCCGTCTCGAGGTAGAGGTCGGTGATGCCCTGATTCAGGTAGAGCGCGCGCACCGCATGGCCCCGCATCCGGGTCGCCCGCAGAGCAGGCTGCTCGTCCTGGTAGTACGCGGCGCCGAAGGTCACCCCGCCGAGGAACCCGGCGCCGCGGCGGCGGACGAACGCCGACGCCAGGTCGAGTGCCGCCGGGGAGCCCGTCGTGCGATGCAGCTCGACGAGCGCCGTCTCGATGAGCGGATGTCCGCAGTACTCGACCGCATCCTCGGCGCCCAGGCGTGCGACGACGTGCTCGACGAAGCGCTCCGCGACCCGCAGCAGGCGGTCGTCGCCGATCGCGCGGTGCGCGCCGACCGCGGCCTGGATCAGGTGGCCGAGGCAGTACAGCTCGTGCCCCTGAGCGAAGTCCGACCAGGGCGACCGGTCATCGCGACGCAGGTAGGCCGAGTCGAGATATCCGTCGGGCTGCTGGGCGCGCTCGATGAGGGCGACGGTGCGGTCGAAGAAGGCCCGAAGGTCCGCATCTTCCCCGCGCCCGAGCTCCCATGCGGCGGCTTCGAGGGTCTTGTAGATGTCGGAATCGGCGAACAGCATCCCGCGGAACTCGGTATCCGATTCGCCGGTGAGGCGCCGCACGTTGTCGAGGGTGCCGTACTCCTCGAGCATTCGGATCCCGTGCGGCAGGGTGACCCTCCTGTTGCGCTCATGCCAGCCGTGCAGCAGGCCACGCTCGATCCGCGGGGCGGACGACAGCGGCCGTCGTGCTCCGTATGCGGTGGTGCCCACGGGCGCGGGAGCGGTGACGCGGGTCTCAGTCATGGGGCGACTCTTCTCCGAGATGCCCGGCGGCACCTCTTCCGTGGGTGCAATTGTACTTGTACCCGCGTTCGCAACGCCAGGGTCGCCGGAAGCATTTGGCGGATGGAACGGCCCCTTCGAACCCGCTCTCAAGATCCCCGCATCCGTGGGCTTGTCGGCCGGCGCGACGCGCTGCGCGCTCCTCCCGCGCGTTCAGTGATCAGACGAGCGTCTCCGCGGCGCCGCACTCCGCGGAGGTTCTGCCCGCAGGTGTCCGCTGACCTGCGTCATCACCCGCGCCAGCATCTCCACATCCTCCGCGCTGAGCGACTCGAACAGATGCGTCTTCACCGCCTCGATGTGCCCCGGGAAGACCTTCGCGAGCACCTCGCGCCCGGAGTCGGTGAGAGTCACGATCGTGCTGCGCTCGTCCTCGGGTGACGGCTGGCGCGTGACGAGCCCGCGCTCTTCCAGGGATTGCGCCTGATACGTCAGGCCGCTCCGGCTGTACACGACGCCGTCGGCGAGGTCGGTCATCCGCTGCGACCCACCCGGGGCGTCGCCGAGTCGCGCGAGCAGCTGGAACTGCACGTAGCTGAGCTTGCCGACATCGCGCAGCTGCTTCTCGACCGCATGCCGCAGCAGGCTGCTCACCTCGGTGAAGGCGAAGTAGGCAGCGAGCTCGGTCGGGGAGAGCTGAGGGGGGCGAGTGCTCATGGATCCAGTATATCTGTTGCTTCGAATTCGAAGCAGTGCTACGGTTCACATATTGCTTCGAATTCGAAGCATCGGATGAGAGGAAAGATCATGAAGGCAGTACGGTTCCACGAAGTGGGCGGCCCCGAGGTTCTGCAGTACGAAGAGATCGATCAGCCCGCGCCGGGCACCGGCGAGGTGCGGCTGCGTGTCGCGGCATCCGCGTTCAATGCCGCCGACAACGGCATGCGCGCCGGGTTCTTGCCGATCCCTGTGGTGCTCCCGCACGTCCCGGGCTACGACGTCTCCGGAACGGTCGACGCCGTGGGGGAGGGAGTCGAGGGCGTCGCCATCGGCGACGCGGTGATCGGGTTCCTGCCGATGACCGCGGATGGCGGAGCGGCGGAGTACGTCATCGCCCCGGCAGATGCTCTCGTCGCAGCACCGACCAGCGTGCCGCTCGCGGACGCGGCAGCCCTTCCCTCGGTCGCGCTGACGGCGCGTCAGGCGCTCTTCGACGACGGCGGCCTCGCGGCGGGGCAGCGAGTGCTCATCGTCGGTGCTGGCGGAGTCGTCGGCAAGTACGCGATCGCTCTGGCGAAGCGTGCGGGTGCGTATGTCATCGCGACGGCAAGCCCGCGAAGTGCGGATGCCGTGCGCGCGGCGGGCGCTGACGAGATCATCGATCACACGGAGGCCGGCCTCCTGGATGCTGTCTCCGAGCAGGTCGACCTGCTGCTGAACCTGGCTCCCCTCGAGCCGCACGAGTTCACCTCGCTCGTCGCGCTCGTGCGCGACGGAGGAAGGGTCGTGAGCACCACGGCCTGGATGCCGGCGCCGGATGACGCCGACCGCGGCGTGCGCTCGGTGGTCGTGTTCGTGCAGAGCGACGCGGGGAAGCTGCGTGAGCTGGTCGCGCTGGTCGATGGTGGAGTGCTGACGCTCGAGGTCACGCGCCGCATCCCGTTGACCGAGCTTCCGGCGCTGCACGCGGAGGCGGCGGAGGGGCGGATCGCGGGCAAGGTCATCGTCATCCCGTGATGCGCGAAGAGCGCGGGCCGGTGCGGGGATCCACCCGGGTGGGTTCCCTACCGGCGCGCTCGTCGCTCGTCGCTAGGGTGGACGAAACACCATGACCGGAGGGGGATCACGATGTCATCCGAAGCAACCGCCACTTTCCACTCTCGCGCCGATGCGCCGACCACCGCAGCCGTCATTCTGAAGGTTCTCGCCGAGAACAAGGCCACGGTTCTGGGGCAGGCGCCGGACGGCAGCACTGTCGACTTCCAGACCAAGAAGACGATGTTCAACTGGGAGCTTCTCGGCCGCGCGGTCACTGTCTCCGCGCCAGCCGGGTCCGACGTGCACCTGTCGCTGGACGTGCATCGCAACCGACCTGCTGCGCTGATGGACGGCATGAAGAACAAGAAGGCACTCGACAAGCTCGTCGGGCAGCTTCAGGCCGCCCTTCCCTGATCGGGGAGCGGGCGTGTCATTCCACTCGGCTTCGCCGTGGCGCCCGACGAGCGGATCCGCGTACGTTCAGATGCAGGGGGAGTCGGCTACGCGAACCCGCCGCTGAGCCGCCCGCGCATCCGCTGACTGCTGTCGTTCATCCCGACGATCTCGACCGTCTTCCCGAGCGCGTCGTACTTCGTCTCGATCGCATCGAGAGCGGCGACGGTAGACGCATCCCAGATGTGCGATCCGGTCAGGTCGATGACCACGCGCTCCGGATCCTCGGGGTACTCGAAGAGGGTGGTCAGGTCGTTGCTCGACGCGAAGAACAGCTCGCCGGTCACGGTGTAGGTGACGGCGTCGCCTGCGGGGGAAAGCGTCCGCGAGACCGACACGAAATGCGCCACCCGACGCACGAACAGCACCGACGCGACCAGCACGCCGCCGACGACGCCGACCGCGAGGTTGTGCGTGATCAGCACCAGCACGACGGTCGCGACCATCACGAACGTCTCGCTCTTCGGCATCCGCTTCAGGGTCGAGGGTATGACCGAGTGCCAGTCGAAGGCTCCGATCGCGACCATGATCATCACGGCGACGAGGGCCGCCATGGGGATCGTGCCGACGAAGTCGCCGAACACGACGACGAGCAGGAACAGGAAGATCCCGGCGCAGAAGGTCGAGATGCGGGTGCGGGCGCCGGATGCCTTGACGCCGATCATGGTCTGGCCGATCACCGCGCATCCGCCCATGCCGCCGAAGATCCCCGAGAGCATGTTCGCCACGCCCTGAGCCCACGATTCGCGCGTCTTGTTGGAGTGGGTGTCGGTGATCTCGTCAACGAGCTTGGCCGTGAGCAGCGACTCCATGAGCCCCACCAGCGCGACTCCCAATGCGAAAGGAGCGATGATCGTGAACGTCTCCCAGGTGAGCGGCACGTTCGGGATGAACAGCGACGGCAGGCTCCGCGGCAGCTCGCCCTGATCGCCGACGGTCGGAACGGTGAGCCCCATCACCAGCACGACTGCGGTCACGATGATCACCGACACGAGTGGTGCAGGGACGATCTTGGTGATCTTCGGCATCACGATCATGACGACGATTCCGAGCGCGACCAGCGGGTAGACGAGCCACGGCACGTCGATCAGCTGCGGGAACTGCGAGCTGAACACGAAGATCGCCAGCGCGTTCACGAACCCGACCATGACGCTGCGGGGGATGAACCGCATGAGCTTCGCGACGCCGAGCACCCCGAGGACCACCTGGAAGATGCCCGCGAGGATGACGGTCGCGATGAAGTAGTCCATGCCGTAGGTCGGCGCGACGGGGGCGATCACGAGCGCGACGGCCCCGGTCGCCGCGGTGACCATCGCGGGGCGGCCGCCGAGGAACGCGATCGAGACGGCCATGATGAACGACGAGAACAGCCCGACCTTCGGGTCGACGCCCGCGATCACCGAGAACGCGATCGCCTCGGGGATCAGCGCTAGCCCCACCACGAGACCCGCGAGCACCTCGCGGGTCAGCATCCGCGGGTTCCTCAGGGCCTGCAGAACAGTAGGATTCGCCCGATAGCGGGCACGATCGTCGACCGCGAGTGCAGACATGGGGGATGCTCCAGAGAAGATGCCCGGGGATGGGGCAGAACACTCAAGGGTACGGCGGATGCCGTCGATCCGCGCTTCTCTCCTCCACAGCTGACGCTCGAAGCGGGTTCTGAACAGAACCTGCGGTGAGGCTCCCGGAGTGTCGGGTCGGCTCAATAGCCTCGCTCGCATGAGCATCCAGATCCCTGTTCGTGTCACCTCATTCATGTGCGTCGAATTCACGTCGGCCGATCATCCGGAGTTCGATCGAGCGATCACCCTGCCCCAGACCGCGCCGATGGAGTGGATCATCGACGCCTACCTCCTGAGCATCGGGCGGGAGCCGCTGGAGAACCCCGACGTCGACGATGATCCCGACGAGCACGACGAGCGCCCGCGCCCGGATGCCGAGACCTTCGCCGGATGGCGCAGGGCGATGCCCACGTTCGACCATCGGCCGGAGGTCATCGTGCGCACGGTGGATGCTCCGCCGCTCGGTGCACCGTTGGTCGCGGCGAGTGCGTCGACACCATCACCGGCAACGGAGGGGGATTGGCGGACGCAGACGGCCCCGTTCCGAGAGGACGACGTGAACCGCGAACTGATGCGTCGACACGGTGTGGTGATGCCCTTCTTCACCGACCGCGACATGAGAGATGTCGATCCCCGCATCCGACGTTCCTCGCGAATCGCCACGCTTCTCAGCGCGCTGACCCCCGCCCGACGCCTGGCTCTGCTCGCACACATCGATGCGGTCGGTCTGCTGCGCGAGACCGCACCCGACCGCGCGTCCGTAGAGACGGCCGTCGCTCCGATCGCGGGACTGCTGCGGCAGCTGGGGGGAAAGGGCGCCGCTCAGGACCCGGGCACCGGATGGATCTCGGCCGCGGATGCGGAACGTCTCATCCGATCATTGGGATGGGGTGGTAGCCCGAACGAGATCCACGCCCGCGGTGGTGCCCTGGTCGCGTTCGCTCGGCGAGCCAAGCTGATCCGACGGCTGAAGGGTCGCATCGTCGCGACAGCCCACGCCAAGAGACTCGTTCAACCCGCACGGGGCACACTCGCGGCGCTGGGGCGGATGATCGGCGCGTCGACTCGCGAGCGCTACGGCATGCCGCTGCCGCGTCGCGATGCCGAAGGAGCACTCGCGCTCCTCGCGATCGCCGATGGAACTGCGCACCATCTCGAGGAGCTCGCCGACCAGGTCGCGGAGGGGGCAGTCCTTTTCGATGACACCGATTCGATCTTCGCCAGTGACCGATTCGACAGCATCCTCGCCTCCGGCATCACGCACCGCGTGGGCGACAAGAGCGAGGAGATCGCGCGGCTCACGGAAGACTTCGCGTCGCTCTCGGCGCCGAAGCAGTTCGGCGTCGTCACCCCGGCAATGCGCGAAGTCGCTCGCTGCGCACTCGTGTGACCAATGCGCACGCGGATCACTATGACAAGAGTGACGGTCTTTCTAAGTTATTCGTGCGCAGAGAAGGATGCAGCGATCTGTGCACTCTGCTCCCAGATTTTGCGCACACCCCGTCGCAGGCGGATACTCATGGCATCCGCGCCGAGCGTCTCGGCCGGGCAATCGACATGCACAGCACCCCTGCCCTCGCTCCTCACACGACCATCGCCATCGTCGGCGCCGGCCGTCTCGGCGGCGTACTCGCCCGGGCCCTGCGTGCGGCGGGGTTCGTCGTTCTCGGGCCTCTCAGTCGCGACGACCGGATGCCGGATGCCGATATCGCGCTGCTCTGCGTTCCCGACTCCGCGATCGGGGCAGTGGCGTTCGCTGCTCGTCCTCATGCGCGGTTCGTCGGTCACGTATCGGGTGCGACGCCGCTCGCCGACGTCGACTTCAGCCTCCACCCGCTGCAGACCTTCACCGGCACCGAGACGCCCGAGGTCTTCCGCGCAATCGGTGCGGCCGTCGACGGCCGCACCCCCGAGGCGCTCGCGGTCGCCGAGCAGCTCGCGCGGGCGCTCGGTGCGAATCCTTTCCGCGTCGACGACGCCCACCGCGCGGAGTATCACGCGGCCGCATCCTTCGCCTCGAACTTCGTGCTCACGGTGCTCGACACAGCCGAGAAACTCGCCGCTCCCGCGGGCGTGGATCGCGCACACCTCGCACCCCTCGTGCAGCAGACGGTCGACAACTGGGCGGCATCCGGGGCGGCATCCGCTCTCACCGGACCCATCGCGCGCGGTGACGACGCCACCGTGGCGCGGCAGCGCACAGCATCCGCCGACTACGCCGACCTCTTCGACGCACTCGCCACCGCCACCCGCGCGGTCGCTGACAGAAAGCTCCGGTCATGAGAATCCTCCGTACGATCGCCGAGGTGCGTGCCGCGGTGCGCGATGCCCGCAGCGTTGGCAGGACCATCGGCCTCGTCCCGACCATGGGCGCCTTCCACGAGGGGCACCTCTCGCTCATGCGGGCGGCGCGAGAGCAGAACGACCTCGTCGTGGTCTCACTGTTCGTCAACCCGACGCAGTTCGCCGCGAACGAAGACCTCAGCACTTACCCGCGCGACGAGTCCCGTGACGCCGTCCTCGCAGAGTCCGAGGGCGTCGACATCCTGTTCGCACCCGAGCCTGCCGAGATCTACCCCGACGGCTTCGCCACCACCGTCCACGTCGCGGGCATCACCGAGGTGCTCGACGGTGCGAGTCGCGGACCCCACCACTTCGACGGCGTCGCCACCGTCGTCACCAAGCTGTTCGGCATCGTGCGGCCCGACGTCGCCTACTTCGGTCAGAAGGATGCGCAGCAGGTGCTCGTCGTCCGCCGGGTCGTGCGCGATCTGAACCTCGACGTGCGCATCGAGGCGTGCCCCATCGTGCGCGAATCCGACGGCCTCGCCATGAGCTCGCGCAACGTCTACCTCGACGCGGATGCTCGCGTCCAGGCGACTGCGCTCGGCCGCGCGCTCGACGCGGCGGAGTCGGCGCACACGTCGGGCGGCAGCATCCTGTCTGCGGCTCGGGCTGTTCTCGACGAGGCGGGGATCGCCGTCGAGTACCTGGAGCTCCGGGATGCCGAGACGCTGCAGCCCGTGACGGCCGTCGATCGCGACGCGCTGCTGCTGGTCGCCGCCCGCGTCGGCGCCGCCCGGCTGATCGACAACCACCTGCTGGAAGGGGGCACCGCATGAGCGCCCACGCCGCTCCGACGAAGCGCCTGACCCTGCGCGATCTCGACGCGAAGAAGCACTCCGCTGAGCCGATCGTCATGGTCACCGCCTACGACTTCCCGAGCGCGCAGATCGTCGAGGAGGCAGGTGTCGACCTGGTGCTCGTGGGCGACTCTGCCGCGATGACCGTGCTCGGGTACGACAGCACCGTGCCCGTCACGACCGACGAGATGCTCATGCTCACGAAGGCGGTGCGGCGCGGACTCGAGAAGCCGCTGCTCGTCGGAGACCTGCCATTCGGATCGTATGAGGCGTCGGACGAGCTCGCCCTCGCCACCGCACAGCGCTTCATCAAGGAGGCGGGCGTCGATCTCATCAAGATCGAGCGAGGCGGCACCACGGTCGACCGAGCCCGCGCACTCGTAAATGCCGGCATCCCCGTCGTGGGTCATGTCGGGCTCACGCCGCAGACCGCGATCTCGCTCGGCGGATACCGCGCCCAGGGGCGCACAGCCGAGGCGGCTCTCGCCGTGATCGACGATGCGCTCGCGCTGCAGGATGCCGGAGTCTCGGTGCTCGTCATCGAGGCCGTGCCGTCTGAGGTCACCGCTGCGCTCGCGCCCCTGCTGCGCATTCCGCTGATCGGCATCGGAGCCGGAGCGGATGCCGACGGCCAGGTGCTCGTCTTCCACGACCTGCTCGGCATCTACGCAGGCGGTGCGGCGAAGTTCGTCAAGCGCTACGCCGACGTGCGGGGCGTGTCGGTGGCGGGAGTCGCTGCGTACGCCGAGGAGGTGCGCGGCGGAGTGTATCCGGGGGTCGAACACGGGTATGCGATGCCCGAGAGCGAGGCCGCGCGACTGCGGGAACTGCTCGCCGCGCGCTAGGCGTGGCATCCGGGCAGCTGCCCGCATCTCACGCATCCGCATCCTCGCCCGCGTCGCCTCCTCAGGCCTCCCAGCGCAGGATGTCGCCGGGCTGGCATTCCAGCACCTCGCACAGGGCGTCGAGGGTCGAGAAGCGCACGGCCTTGGCCCTTCCGTTCTTCAGCACTGCCAGGTTCGTCGGCGTGATGCCGATGCGCTCGGCCAGCTCGCCGACGCCCATCTTGCGTCGCGCCAGCATCACGTCGATGTCGACGACGACGGGCATCAGATCACCTCGTTGTCGAGCTCGGATCTCAGCGCCTGCGCCTCGACGTCGCGGTCGATCGCCTGCCGCAGCAGCGCCTTCATGACGACGACCAGCAGTGCGATGCCCGCGAGCACCACACCGCCGCCGCCGATGAGCGCGATGAGGCCCGGTGCCGCCGAGCCCGGAGCGAGGATCGCCGCGAGGGTCCACATGAGCGCGGCGGCGACCAGGATCGCGCCGATGATCACGTCGATATAGCGGAAGGACGAAGTAGAGAAGATCGATCCGCGCTTCACCTTCGTGAGCAGCATCCACACGCAGACGCCGAAGACCTGCAGGGTGCCGACACCGAGAACGACGATCGACACGAAGGCGATCCGTCCCCACAGCTCGCCGTCGCCCAGGTCGAGCCACAGCAGGGGCACGATCAGCGCCTGCACGGCCACGGACCCGATCAGCGCCACCGCGATCACGACCTGCAGCACGACGATCGTCGACTTCGCCATGACTCCTCCTCTCATCGAACAACAGTAGAAATCTATTGTTAATCGTTCGATCGAGCAAGAGGCGCGCCTCGAGGATGCCGAGGGGCCGAGGCCGTCTACTCCGCCCGACGCACCCGCAGCACCAATGCGACCACCGCGAGCGTGATGACCGCGATGCCGTACCCGACGCACACGGTGCCGAGTCCGAAGACTCCGACCAGCAGTCCCGCGACGACCGCCGGCACGCCGAAGGCGAGGTATGCGAGCAGGTAGATCACGGCGAAAGTGTCGGCGCGGTCGGTCGGGGGGATGCGCGGTGCGAGTGAGGCGACGACGCCAGAGAAGGCGGTGCCGAAGCCCATGCCGGTCACAGCGGTCGCGGCGAGGTAGAAGGGGAGCGACCCGGCCGAGAGTGCCCAGAGCGACAGCGACGTGCCGGCCGCGAGGGCCGCGGTGCCGAAGATCACTGAGGTGCGGGGGCGTCGGTTGCGGAAGAAGAATGCGGTGATCGCGCCGATGCCCGCCAGCATTGCGACGGCCAGTCCCTGCCAGACGTGCGCCTCGCCGCCGAGCTGGGTGCGCACGATGTTCGCGCCGAGTGAGAGGAAGAGTCCGCCCGTGGCCCAGCCGGCGATGATCGCGGGGGCTCCGCGCCAGAAGTCCGAGCGGATGCCGGCGGGCACCGACAGCCGGAAGCTCAGCGACGCCAGGGCTCCCGGCCGTAGCGGCGCGGTCTCGGGAGCCAGGAAGAAGAGCGCAGCGAGCACGATATACGCGGCGGTCAGCGGGGCGAAGACGTCGAGCAGCGGCTGTCCGGTCACATCCAGTGCGATGCCCGAGACGAGCGCGCCGAGGGCGAGGCCGATGCCGGGGCTGAGGGCGTTCCACAGGGCGGCGATCCTCGCGCGCCCGCCGGGGGCGAGGTCGAGTGCGGCGGCCGAGAGTGCGGCGATGAGCACGCCACTCGCGGCTCCCTGCAGGATGCGGGCGAGCATGAGCGTCGCGACCGTATCTGCATGCCAGAACAGCACCATGCTCACGGCGAGGACCAGAAGCCCCCCGATGGCGACGGGGCGCCGACCGACGTGGTCGGACAGTGATCCGGCAGTGAGCAGGGCGAGCAGCAGGGCGACAGCGTAGACGGCGAAGACGGCGCTGATGACGATCGCGCCGAACCCGATGTCCGCGGCGAGCACCGGGTAGAAGGGCGACGGGGCGCTCGCGCCCATCATCATGGCGATCTGCGTCACGACGGCCAGTGCGAAGCCGAAGCGCGGGCGACGAAGCGCGGGCGCCGTTGCGGTCGTGGCGATCGGTGACGTGATGGTCATGGGTGCTCCCGCGGCTATAAGTTCGAGAATCATCGAACTATCGGAGCGTACTCGCCTTGCGGTGATAGTTCAACTATTCTCGAACCATGCCTGGCGAACTCCCGCACCCTGAGCGATCCGAGATCCAGCTCACCGACGTGCTCTTCGCCCTCAGCGACCCTGAGCGTCTGGCGATCGCGCGTCAGCTCGCCGACGGACCCCTCGACATGGCGGAGTGCCACGCGACCGACCCGAACCTCCCGAAGTCCACCAAGTCGCACTTCATGAAGGTGCTGCGTGAAGCGGGCGTGATCCGCAACGAGCCCAACGGAAGACGGCGGATGCTGACGCTGCGGCGCGACGATCTCGACGAGCTGTTCCCCGGCCTGTTGGAGTCTGTGCTGCGGTCGTAGAGCGCCGGCGCGACCGGTCTGCATCATGTCGTAGTTTCACGCTCCAGTCGCAGCGATCTGTGCGAAGCATGCGCCGCGACCGCGATTCTGCGACCCCGTGCAGGCCCCGCACGCCCGGGAGCAGATTCGAACTCGACAATTCAGCGGAAGTACGACGCCCCGTTGAGGTCGAGCACGGTGCCCGACGCCCACACCGCGGCGGGCGAGGTGAGATAGGCGACGGCATCCGCCACCTCTTCCGGCGTGCCCACGCGCCCGAACGGACTCTGGCCGCGGATGCTGTCGCCCTGCTCTCCCTCGAGCTTCGCCGCCTGGCGCTCGGTCGCCACCATGCCCGGGGCCACCGAGGTGACCGAGATGCCGTGGGGAGCGAGGGCCAGCGCCATCGACTGCCCGAACGCCTGCAATCCCGCCTTGGTCGCGGCGTATGCCGGGTGGTCGGCCTCTCCGCGGAATGCGCCTCGCGAGCCGACGTTCACGATCGCTCCGCCCGCCCGGCGCGAGATCATGTGCTGCGCGACCAGCATCGTCACGTTCGACGCGCCGAGCAGGTTGACCGAGACCATGGCCGACCATACCGCCTGCCACTCGCCGTACGACGTCGAATCGACGCGGTGTTCATTCGCCTCGCTCGGTGCGACAGCTGCGTTGTTCACCAGGATGTCGAGCGACCCCAGGGCGGTGACGGCCTCCTCGACCACGCGCTGCGCCTCGGCAGGGTCGCCGAGGTCGCCGCCGACGATCGCGTGTCCTGAGCCCTCGAGCGACGCGAGCGTCTCGTCGGCAGCCACTCGATCACGGCCGTAGTGCACGACCACGCGATCGCCGCGCCGAGCGAACGCCTGGGCCACCGCGCGGCCGATGCCCCGCGAGCTGCCGGTGATCAGCGCGTGGGCCATGTCAGGATGCGACCTGCGCGCGGCCGACCGCGTGCAGCGCCGGCTCGATCTCGGCCCACACCGCGTCGAGAGAGAGGTGCAGCACGCCGGCGATCGCCGCGATGGTCGAGAAGGCGGGCGTCGCCACGCGACCCGACTCGATCTTGCGCAGAGTCTCGGGCGAGACGCCCGCGTCGAGGGCGACGCTCAGCATCGACCGCTCGCCGCGCGCTCGCCGCAGCAGTGCGCCGAGGCGCTCGCCGCGTTCGACCTCGGCGGGCGTGAGAGGCATCCGAACCATCATGCGCCCATTGTAATCCCGGGATAGTATTACCGGGATAGTTATTGGAGCAACGAAGAGATCGGACGCACGCACCCCATGATCGAGATCCTGAACCGCGACGAACTGGCTCGCGCCAGAGACGCGGGCGCGCTCGTCGGCGGCATCCTCCAGTCGCTGAAGAGGCGCACGAAGGCGGGTGTGAACCTGCTCGACCTCGACCGCTGGACCAAGCAGATGATCGAGGATGCCGGTGCGCAGTCCTGCTATGTCGACTACGCCCCGTCGTTCGGGCGGGGGCCCTTCGGGCACTATGTGTGCACCGCCGTGAACGACGCGGTGCTGCACGGGATGCCGCACGACTACGTCCTCGTCGACGGCGACCTGCTCACCCTCGACCTCGCCGTCACGCTCCGAGGAATGTCGGCGGATGCCGCCATCAGCTTCGTGGTCGGCGACGACGCGGCATCCGCCGACCGCGCCATGATCGATGCGACCGAGCGCGCGCTGTCCGCCGCCATCGCGGCAGCCCGACCCGGTGCGCGCATCGGCGACCTCTCGCACGCGATCGGCACGGTGCTCGGTGACGCGGGCTACCCGATCAACCTCGAGTTCGGCGGCCACGGCATCGGCTCGACGATGCACCAGGATCCGCACGTCGCCAACGACGGACGCCCGGGTCGCGGCTACAGACTGCGCCCTGGCCTGCTGCTCGCGCTGGAGCCGTGGGTGATGGCCGACACCGACCGTCTCGTCATCGACGATGATGGATGGACCCTGCGCAGCGCGACCGGATGCCGCACGGCGCACACCGAGCACACCATCGCCATCACCGACACCGGTGCCGAGGTGCTCACGCTGCCCCGCTGACCCCCGTCACTTCTTGCGGGAAGCGCTCCGCGCCCGCCGCACCGCGCGGCCGGCCAGATCCTTGAGACGACCGCCGGGGTACTGCCGACGCAGCTCGACCGCACCCCCGCGCCCGGCGACGGGAGCGCACGTGCGCCCGGCGAGCAGGGGCGAGCGCCCGGCGGCGGCGAGGGTCGCGGCATCCGCCCGCAGGGGGACGTCGAAGGTCCACCCCGCCCGCCGCACCGTCACGAAGAGCGCGACGCCTCGAGAATCGTCGTCCGGCGGGAAGACCTTGAGGGGATCGATCGCCAGGGTGATCGGCGCCAGGGTGCGCGGCTGCACGCTCGCGATCGACCGCTCGGTCGCGGTGGAGTCGTCGCGCCAGACCAGCTCGACGCGGTCGTTCGACATCTCGCGCGTGGCCTCGAGGAGGCCGGTCGGGAGTGCGTCCATCGCGATGGGCAGCGACGTCATCACGCCCGTTCCCGGCTCGAAGACCAGTGCATCCTGCCCGTCGCGGGTGATCGACACATCGACGGTCAGATACAGCCCGCCGCCCCGCGACCACCGAGCCGACGTCACCACCGCCCGGCAGATGAGCTCGGCCTCGAACCGGGCGAAGGTCAGCAGGTCGGCGCGCCGATCGGCTCGGAGCAGCGCTGCCCGGATGCGGTTCGGGAAGCCGAGGCCTCCGTCGACGCCGGGTCCGAAGCGGCGTCGTGCGAGCGGGATGACGACGTCGAGCAGGCGCTCGCGGTACTCGTCGGGGTAGCGGGCGAACTGCTTTCCCGACACCCGCTTGAGGATCTTGCCGCGGAACCAGTGCCGCAGCAGGCGGTCGCGCAGTCGCCCGGGCTCGGTGTAGCGCTCGACCAGATCGAGCACGGCCTCGAGATGCGGGAAGTAGGTCTCGGGTTCGATCCGCGACGAACTCGCACTGCCCGCGTGCTTGACCCACGCGTAGCAGGGCGGACCGGCGAGGATCGAGATCGTCGACGCCTCGAAGTACGCGCGCATCACGAACAGGTGGTCCTCGAGCCGCACCTTGCCGTCTGGGAACCGGATGCGCTTCTCACGCAGGAACGAGGTGCGGAACATCTTGTGCGGCGTCAGCATCTCGAGCAGCGGATCCTCGCCCAGGCGGGCATGGGGGATGTCGCGGCGGAAGATGCGACTCGGAAGGCGGCGGCCGATGCCGACCTCCTTGCCGACCACCACGTCGGACGCGTGCTCGTCGGCGTAGTCGCAGAGCGCCTCGAGAGCTCCGTCATACAGCCAGTCATCCTGATCGACGAATTGGATGTAGGTGCCGCGCGCATCATCGATGCCGTGATTGCGCGGCGTCCCCGGCCAGCCCGAATGCGGCAGATAGGCCACGCGCACGTAGGAGCGATCACGCGCGATCTCGACCAGTCGGGCGGCTGTCTCCTCGCCGGAGCCGTCGTCGCAGAGCAGCACCTCGAACCGGTCATGAGCGAGGGTCTGCCGATCGAGAGACGCGATGAGCTCGTCGAAAGCCGCTCCCGGACGGAACACGGGAACGACGACGCTCACTCTGATCGATGTGGACGGCGGGGAAACGGCAGGGGAAGACGACATCAACGGCAGTCAAACATCGTCGGCTATGGAACGCACGGGCCTTGCTTTCAGGGAGGGGCCGTGCCATCGCCCCAGAACTCCCACCCCACGTTCAGCCTTAACGATATATCGTTGACTATCGCTCACCATCTCCGGGAGGTCATCATGAACAACGCATTCCCCTCGAACCCGTTCGGCGGATCCGGCTTCGGCTCGGGCCAGGGCGGACCCGCATCCGCGATCTTCGACGCCATGGAGCAGCTGCGCAAGTCCTTCGAGCAGCGCCCCAGCGGCGGCTCGCGCATGGCGAAGGGTGACGTCCGCACCGCGGTGCTGTCGCTGCTCGCCGAGAAGCCGATGCACGGCTACCAGATCATCAACGAGATCGCCGATCGCAGCGGCGGATCGTGGAAGCCGAGCGCAGGCTCGGTCTACCCCACCCTGCAGCTGCTGGCCGACGAGGGCCTGATCGAGGCCGAGGAGCAGAACGGCCGCAAGACCTACTCGCTCACCGAGGCGGGCCGTGCGGTGGCGTCCGAGCACACCGAGACGCGTGCGCCGTGGGAATCGCAGTCGAAGAGCGAGGGGTCGCACGACAACCCCCGCTACAGCGCGCTGCCCAAGGCGGGCGTCGATCTCGCGGCAGCGGCAGCCGCCGTCGGTCGCAGCGGCAGCACCGAGCAGGTGCAGCAGGCGGTCGAGATCCTCGATGAGGCCCGCCGTAGGCTGTACTCGATCCTCGCTCAGGACTGATCGCACACGACCCAGGGACGACACATGACGGATGCTGCGGCGCAGGGCGCCCATCGTGCCCGGTACCGCCGCATCGTGTCGTTCGCGGCGCGCGAGTTCCTCAAGGTCTGGTGGTTCGAGCTCGTCCTGCCTCGGTTCGGCATGAGCTCGATCGCCGAGCGCACGCGCGCCCCGCGGATGCAGCGCTTCGCGAAGCGCTTCCACGTGCTCGCGGTCGACCTCGGCGGCCTCATGATCAAGGTCGGGCAGTTCATGTCGTCGCGCCTCGACGTTCTTCCGCCCGAGATCACGAAAGAGCTCGAGGGCCTGCAGGACGAGGTTCCGGCGGTGTCGTTCGCCGACATCCGCGCGGCCGCGGAGGCCGAGCTGGGCCGTCCGCTCGGTGAGACCTACGCGTGGTTCGACGAGACGCCGGTGGCAGCGGCATCCCTCGGCCAGGCGCACCGCGCCCGCCTTTCGGCCCAGGATGCCCTCGACACCGGTCTCGGAAACGTCGTGGTCAAGGTGCAGCGTCCCGGCATCGACGAGATCGTCGCGGTCGACCTCGCGGCCCTGCGCCGGGTGGCCCGCTGGGCGATGAGGGTGCGCCTGGTCTCCGACCGCGTCGACGCGCCTGGCCTCGTCGAGGAGTTCGCCCAGACCAGCCTCGAAGAGATCGACTATCTGCACGAGGCCGCCAGCGCCGAGCGATTCCGCGAGAACTTCGCGGACGACCCGCGCGTCGACGCCCCCGAGATCGTCTGGGAGCGGTCGACCAGGCGCGTGCTCACGCTCTCGGACGTCACCGCGATCAAGATCAACGACACGGAGGCTCTGCGCGCGGCGGGCATCGATCCGTCGGACGTCGCCGACGTCTTCGCCGAGGTCATGTTCGACCAGGTGTTCACGCACCGCTTCGTGCACGCCGATCCGCACCCCGGCAACATCTTCGTGACGCCGGAGCCGGCATCCACGACCGGTCGGAACTTCCGCCTCACGTTCATCGACTTCGGGATGATGGCCGAGGTGCCCGACAATCTGCGCGACGGCCTGCGCACGCTGCTGATCGCGGTCGCCGGCCGCGACAGCCGAGGACTCGTCACCGCAGCGCAGGAGATCGGCGTGCTGCTGCCGTCGGCCGACACCGCCGAACTCGAACGGGCACTCCGCGCGCTGTTCGCCCGCTTCGGCGGCATGGGCTTCGCCGAGCTCAGCAAGGTCGATCCGCGGGAGTTCACCGACTTCGCCGACGAGTTCGGCGACATGGTGCGCTCTCTTCCTCTGCAGCTGCCCGAGAACATGCTGCTGCTGATCCGCGCGGTGTCGTTGACCTCGGGCATGTGCTCGAGCCTCGACCCCTCGTTCAACGTGTGGGACGCCGCCGAGCCCTACGCCGGGCGGCTGCTGCGCGATGAGTCGGGCAACCTCGTGCAGGACATGGCCCAGCAGGCGATGGAGACGATGGCCGTCACCTATCGGCTGCCCAAGCGCATCGACGCGATCATCACCCGCGTCGACGACGGCAACGTCACGTTCGACACCTCGGCTCTCGAGCGTCGCCTCGATCGACTCGAGGGCATCGCCCGTCGCATCGGATCGGGTGTGCTGTTCGCGGCGATGCTCGTCGGCGGAGCGCTGCTCGTCACGCCGCTGCCGCCGCTCGGCATCACCCTCATCTGCGTCTCGGCGCTGCCCCTGCTGCACTCGGTGTTCGGCGGTCGCCGCTCGCGCTGACGCCCGCCCCCGCCCCAGAATGCCGGCATGGGAGAATGGGTTCTCATGGATACTCCGGACGAGAAGACGCCCACGCGCAACGACCCTCCGAAGCCCTCCACCGCCGCGATCCGGCAGGCCGCGAAGGCCACTGAGGCCGCCCAGAAGATCGTGCGCGACATCTCCGCGGTCCCGCCTCGCGGAGTGCATCCGGCTCTCGTGCCCGGCGTCTCGGTCGAGGAGACCGGACGCACCTACCGCACCGATCCGCTCGTCTTCGGCGTCGCGGTCGCGCTCACCGTCGCCTTCATCGCGTGGGGCGTGTTCGCCGGCGACAACCTCGCGGGCACGACCTCGACCGTGCTCGCCTGGGTCGTCGAGTACTTCGGCTTCTTCTTCACGACGATCGCCACCGTCATCCTGGTCTTCATGCTGTTCGTCGGCTTCAGCCGCTACGGACGCATCCCGCTCGGTCGCGACGACGAAGAGCCCGAGTTCTCGATGTTCTCGTGGATCTCGATGCTCTTCGCCGCCGGAATGGGCATCGGTCTCGTCTTCTGGGGCGCCGCCGAGCCGCTGACCTTCTTCGAGAACCCGCCTCCCGGAACGGTGGAGGCGAACACGCTCGAGGCCATGCACACCGCGCAGGCGCAGGTGCTGTATCACTGGGGTCCGCAGGCGTGGGCGTTCTATGCACTGGTCGGCGGCGCGATCGCGTACGGCGCGTTCCGTCGCGGCCGCACCCCGTTGATCTCGTCGATCTTCGCGCCGCTGCTCGGCGAGGGCCGCACCACCGGACCCCTGGGCCGCACGATCGACATCTTCTCGATCATCGTGACCCTCTTCGGCACGGCCGCATCGCTCGGCCTCGGTGCGCTGCAGATCGGTCATGGCGTCGAGATCGTCAGCGGCATCGGGGAGCTCGGCAATGGCGTGCTCATCGCCGCGATCGCCGTGCTCACCGCGTGCTTCATCGCCTCAGCGGTGTCGGGCGTCTCGAAGGGCATCCGCGCGCTGTCGAACATCAACGCGGTCGTCGCGCTGCTGCTCGCGTTCTTCGTGTTCTTCGTCGGGCCGACGCTGCTCATCCTCAACGTCATCCCCTCGGTGGCCGTGCAGTTCCTCGGAGACCTGCCCGAGATGGTGGCGCGCTCGGCCTCGCAGGGTGACGAGGCGCAGATGTTCCTCTCGAGCTGGACCATCTTCTACTGGGCGTGGTGGATCTCGTGGTCGCCGTTCGTCGGCATGTTCATCGCCAAGATCTCTCGCGGACGCTCGCTGCGTCAGTTCGTCTCGGTCGTCATCGTCGTGCCCGCCGTCATCTCTCTCGTGTGGTTCGCGATCTTCGGAACCACGGCGATCCAGCAGCAGATGGACGGCGCGGGTCTCACGGTCGATCCGCCCGAGGAGGTTCTCTTCGGCGTGCTCGAGAACCTGCCCTTCCCGCTCATCACCAGCATCGTGCTGATCCTGCTGATCTCGATCTTCTTCATCACCGGAGCCGACTCGGCCTCGCTCGTGATGGGAACCCTGTCGCAGCAGGGTCGGCCCGAGCCCTCGCGCTGGGTCGCTGTCGTGTGGGGCGTCCTGGTCGGCGTGATCGCGGCGGTGCTGCTCGTCACCGGCGAGGAGGGCAGCGGTCTGAAGTCCCTGCAGAACGTCACGATCATCGCGGCGCTGCCGTTCGCGATGATCATGGCGTTCATGATGGTCGCGTTCATGAAGGACCTACGGCGCGACCCCATGATCCTGCGAGAGCGCTACGCGCGCATGGCCGTGCGGCACAGTGTCATGGCCGGGCTCGAAGAGTACGGCGACGACTTCGCCCTCGTGCCGGTCGAGTACGACCACTCCGAAGACGACCTGGCCTGGATCGACGAGGCCGACGTCGACGACAGCCTCGCCGAGGTCTACGCGACCGCGACCGAGGCGATCGACATCATCCCGGATGCCGGGGCGGATGCGGACGCGAGAGCGGATGCGGGTGGAGGGGCCGACCCGGATGCCGGCGCTGATCCCGCGGTCGACCCCGGTGCTGACCCGTCCGGCCTCGCCGAGCAGACTGCGGAGTCCGACGACCGCCGCTGACCTCGGTGCCGGCCGGTGCCGGCCTTCAGGCCGTCGCGGGAACCGTCTCGCCCGGCGCCACGGTCTCGACCGGCACGGATGCCGCGTCGGTGATCCGTGCGGCCATGCCCGCGAAGATGAACCCGTGGAACGGCAGCACGGCGAGCCAGTACAGGCGCCCGAGCAGGCCTCGAGGGAAGAACACGGCTCGCTGTTCGTAGCGTGCGCCGTCGGCGTCGGGCAGCGCCCGGAGTTCGAGCCACGCCTCCCCGGGCACCTTCATCTCGGCCCTCAGGCGCAGCAGTCCGCCGCTCGCCGGGGACGAGTCGGTCGCGCGCCCCGGCTCTTCGACGGCTTCGACCCGCCAGAAGTCGATCGCGTCGCCCACCCGCGCTTCGGCCTTGCTGCGTCGACCGCGGCGCAGTCCCACGCCGCCCACGAGCCGGTCCATCCACCCGCGCACGGCCCAGAGGAATCGCGAGGAGTACCAGCCGTTCGATCCGCCGATGCCGATGATGACCCGCCACAGGGCGTCGACCGGCGCCTTCGTGCGCAGTGCTCGCGCATCGGTGAAGACGGTCCGTCCGGCCCAGTCCGGGTCGCTCGGCAGCGGGTCGCTCGGAGCGCCCGAGACCTCGGCATCCTGCCAGCTCGTCTCGATCGTGTCGGCGTCGACGCGGCCCAGCGCCATCGACACGGCGGTGCGATACGGCGTGAGTCCGCCGTCGGGCCGGGGGATGAGATCGTCGATCGCGCGGCCCTTGACGATGCACTCGTTCTGCAGCGACGCGACGAGCGGGCGCGCGATGGATCGCGGAACGGGGGTCACCAGATTCACCCAGTGCGAGGCGAGGCCGGGAGTCAGCACGGGCAGCGCGGCGATCGCGCGCTGGCGCAGGCCGGCCTCGAGGGCGTAGCCGTTCATCATCTGTCCGTAGCGCAGCACATCGGGCCCGCCGATGTCGGCAGCACGGTTGACGCTGTCGTCGACCCGTGCGGCGCCCAGCAGGTAGTGCAGCACATCGCGCACCGCGATCGGCTGGATGCGGTTGCGCACCCACTTCGGGGCCGGCATATACGGCAGCACATCGGTGAGGTGCCGGATCATCTCGAACGACGCCGAACCCGAGCCGATCACGACTCCCGCCTGCAGCACGAGGGTGGGCACGCCCGATTCGAGGAAGATCTCGCCCACGCGCACGCGGGATCGCAGGTGAGGCGACAGCTTCGCGTCATCCGGATGCAGGCCGCCGAGATACACGATCCTGCGCACGCCGGCCTTCGCGGCGGCATCCGCCACCGTCGTCGCCGCGAGCTCGTCGCTCTCTTCGAATCCCTTGCCCGCGGTCATGGAGTGGATCAGGTAGTAGACGACGTCGACGTCGTCCATGGCCTCGGCCACGGCGTCCGCATCGTCTGCCGAGCCCTCGACGATCTCGCAGTCGGCACCCCAGGGGAAGGATGCCGCGCGCGCCGCGTCGCGGGCCAGTACGCGCACCCGGTAGCCGGCGTTCAGCAGTCGAGGCGTCAGCCGTCCGCCGATGTAGCCGGTGGCGCCGAGGACGAGAGCGCGAGGTGCGGTGCCGTCTTCTCGGGGGAGGGCGCGCAAGGCCTCTTCGTGCCCCGTGGGCTGGGTGAGCTCCGTCATGACTTGAGCGTAGGCGGAATGCCTGAATATTTCGCTAGGGTGACAATTCACTAGTTCACCTAGTAACCTTTGTCGCGAGGAAGGTGATCATGTCCAGAGCAACGAGTTCCCCCAGCCGCGTCTCCCCAGATCTTCACGACGCATCGTCGGCGCTCTCGACGGCGGTCAGCCTCGCACCGCTCCCCGCCAGCGAGGCTGTGGGGCGCGTGACCGGTATCGGCCGCGCGCCCCTGACCGCGCCCCGCCCCGACGTGTGGCGGGCGGCCGGGATCGTCGGATCCGTCGCCGTGATCGCCGCCGCGACGCTGCCTCTCGTAGCCGCGGCTCTCGCCATCCCGCTCTGAGCGCGCAGCCATCCAGCCACCACAGACCACCGCTGATAAGAGAAAGGATCCCCCATGGGACTCGATGACAAGATCAAGAACGCCGCACAGGACCTCACCGGCAAGGCGAAGGAAGCCGCCGGCAAGGCGACCGACAACGAGAAGCTCGAGGCGGAAGGCCGCGCCGACCAGGCGAAGGCCGACGTCAAGAAGGCCGGCGAGAACGTCAAGGACGCTTTCAACAGCTGACACGAGCGACACAGTGCGGGGAGGTGGCGGATGCCACCTCCCCGCCGTCTGTGCGGGTGGCCTCCGGGGCCGATCCGCCACGAGAGAGAAGAATGACTGCATGTCCGATCCCCTGAAGACCGACACTCCGACCCTGTGGCAGCGTCTGCTGCGCCGCTGGCGACCGGCGCAGGACGAACCGCGGCGCCTCACCGTCGACGATGTCACCGTGGTCGACCGCCCGATGCTGCGCCGAGCCGTCGCCGGCACCGTGGTCGGAAACCTCATGGAGTGGTACGACATCGGCGTCTACGGCTACCTCGCCGTGATCATCGGGCGGGCCTTCCTGCCCGATGCGTCGGCCGGTGCGCAGTCGCTGTTCTCACTCGGGGTCTTCGCCGTGACGTTCGTCGCGCGTCCGCTCGGCGGCATCGTCCTCGGACAGCTCGGCGACCGCCTGGGGCGGCAGCGCGTGCTCGCCTTCACTCTCATCATGATGGCTGCGGCGACGTTCCTCATCGGCGTCCTGCCCGACTTCTCGATCATCGGCGTCTGGGCGCCCATCCTGCTGATCGTCCTCAAGCTCGCGCAGGGTTTCTCGACCGGTGGCGAGTATGCCGGAGCGACCACCTTCATCACCGAGTACGCCCCCGACAAGCGCCGCGGCTTCTACGCCTCGCTGCTCGACCTCGGCTCGTACATGGGCTTCGCGATCGGCGCCGCATTCGTGTCGATCCTTCAGCTCACGCTCTCGCCCGAGGTCATGCAGGGCTTCGCCTGGCGCATCCCCTTCCTCGTCGCCCTGCCGCTCGGACTCATCGCCATCTACTTCCGGCTCAAGATCGAAGACACTCCCGCCTTCCAGGAGGCGCAGGATGCCGCTCAGCGCGCGGCCGACGACGCCAAGCAGGCCGCGGATGCTCCGAAGGGCGTCATCGCACTGATCCGCGCGTACTGGCGGGAACTCCTGACGGCCTTCGTGCTCGTGGCCGCGGCCAACACGGTCGGATACGCCCTCACCTCGTACATGCCCACGTACCTCACCGGCACTCTGGGCTACGACGAGGTGCACGGCACGCTGCTCACCCTTCCGGTTCTCGTGGCGATGGCGCTCTGCATCCCGCTCACCGGCAGGCTCTCCGACCGCATCGGACGCCGGAGGGTGCTGTTCATCGGCTCGATCTCGGCGATCGTGCTGGCCGTGCCGTCGTTCCTGTTCATGATGCACGGCGAGATCTGGTCGACCCTGCTCGGTCTCGTGCTGCTGGCGTTCCCGGTGACGTTCTACGTCGCGAACCTCGCCTCGTCGCTGCCCGCGCTGTTCCCGACCTCGTCGCGCTACGGCGGCATGGGCATCTCCTACAACCTCGCCGTCGCGCTGTTCGCGGGCACGGCTCCCGTGGTGATGGAGGCGCTCGTGCAGATGACCGGCTCGTCGCTCGCACCGGCGTTCTATGTGATCGGCACCTCGATCGCCGGCTTCATCGCGGTGGTCGTGCTCAAGGAATCGGCGCGGCGGCCGTTGCCGGGGGCGATGCCCAGCGTGCAGACCCACGAGGAGGCCGTCGAGCTGGTCGAGACGCAGGAGGAGAACCCCGACCTCGACCTCGACGAGCTCTTCCCCGAGCGCCTCGAGGGCGACGCGCAGCCCGAGAGGGCCTGAGCCGCGTATCCGGGCGCCCGCAGGTCGGGTGCCCGGCAGATTGCGGACTCGCTCGAGTGGTCGCCCACCCCGGCGGCTACTCGGCGGGGGGCTCGGACTCCTCGTGCGAGCGGATGACGTCGCGCAGCTCCTGGTCGAGGTCCGATGCCTCTTCGATGGCCGAGGTCATGCCGGCGAGGAATCGCGTCACGACGGCGCGCTCGCGATCGCTCATCTCGTCGACGAGCGACAGCATCCGCCGGTGCATCGCACCGAGGGTCTCGCGCACCTCGTCATCGCTGCTGACGGTGGGGACGACGACTCCGGCGCGGCGATCGGTCGGGTGCGGCTCGCGCTTCGCATGCCCGCCCTTCTCGAGACGGTCGATGAGGGTCGTCGTCGACGCTGTCGAGATGTCGAGCATGCGGGCGATGTCGATCGGGCGCACGATCCGGCCGGCCCTCTGCTCACGCAGCAGGAAGCGCAGCGCCACGAGGTCGGTCTCATTCATGCCCATCGATGCCCGGGTGCGGGCGCGCATGGCGGTCTCGGCCGAGCGGTAGCGGCGCAGCATGTTGAGCACGTCGACCGTGCTGGCACTGTCGGAGTCGGGGTACCAGTAGCCCGACCGGCCGAACTCCTCAGAGCGCTCCATCACGCCACCTCGCCGTCATCGCTCAGGGCTTCCTCGTTCTCTCCACGCTCGCGCGCGAGCATCTCGATCGCGCCGGCCTCGACCTCGGCGGGGACGATCCGCAGCAGCCCGCCGGTGATGGCGTCGTGCTCGGCGGTCACGATCTGGTCGAGCCGCCAGGCGGGAACCGACGGGAACCGCGCTCGCAGGCGATCGAGCATGTCGGAGTACATGATGTACCCCGCATCCTCGAGTGTGAATCGCTCGACCATGACGTCCCCTTTTTGCCGCTACTATCTTCGCATCCGATGAGAGTGCCTGGTGGCATTGGAATTCGCTAGGCAACCTCGTTACCTGTCTTTCAAGTATCATGGACTGGTCAGGGGGTGACACATGGCAAGCAGAACCGACACCAGAACCACATCGATCGATCTCGTCGCTCGAGTCGAGGAATTCCGTCGTGCCGAGGCGCAACTCGGCCGACGTCTCGCGGCGCTCCGTGCACCCAACGACACCGATCGTGAGGCCGTGAGGTACATCGCGGAGGCGCCCGCGGACGCCCCCGCGACGCCCGGCGGACTTGCCGCGCACCTGAACGTGAGCACGGCCGCGGTCACGAGTCTCCTGCGCCGGCTGCAGGAGCGCGGTCAGATCGTCGTGGCCCCGCATCCGGCCGACGCGCGCTCGAAGGTGCTGCGTCCGTCGCTCCGCGATCTGAACTCGCCCGCCGACGAACTGACCCAGCGAATCGCAGAGCTCGCGGAGGAGTTCACTCCCGAGCAGACGGCCGCGATCTCGCGGTTCCTGCACCGCCTGACGGAAGAGATCGGCGACCTTCCCTGATCGCCGAGTAGGATTTAGCTAGGTAATCTAGTAATCTATTTCTCAAGCAGTTCGAGCGCGAGGGAGAGAGAGCATGGGTTACCTGACCTACGGGAACACGACCGCACCGATCCGGGTCGACGACGAGCTGCTGACACACTTGCGGCTGGTGATCGTGACCAAGCTGCGGCGCAACGAGTCCTTCCCCCTCACCCTGTCGCTCGGCGACGGTGCCGTCGAGACGCTCTGGGTGCACGCCTCCATTCCGCTGAGGTTCGTGATGGACGAGGAGGCGATCATCGACCGCTCACTGGTGGTCGCGATGATGAACGCGGCGAACTCGACCGGCGGCCTCGACCTCACCCGAGGCGAGTTCGCCCCCGCGCTCGCGGGATCCCGTGTGCTGCACGCGATGAGTGCGTGAGTCATGTCTGCACGCATCAGGAATGCCGCCAAGGCGGCGACGAGCGCACGGATGCGAGGGGCCGCACGACCGCGAGGGCTCTGGGTCGAGGTCGAGCCCGGCTTTCACGTCGGCAATGATCGGCGCCAGTTCCTCGGATCGATCACGGGAACTCCGCGCGAGGGCTTCATGGCCTTCGGAGCGCAATCCGACTTCCTCGGTGAGTTCACCGATCTCGACGCCGCCAAGGCCGCGGTGGTCGCCGCGTCGATGATCGGCGACGAGACCTCGAGGGTCGAACCGCTGCTCAGCTGAGGCTGCGAGCGCTTCTCCTCATCGGCGGACACGCGGGTCGAGGGTGATTTTCGACCGCGCCCTGTGGCGTGTACCGTCGTTGCTATGACTTCGATCGAATCGATTCGACGCCCTGCTGTCGACCAGGCGTCACGGCGAGCGCGCATCGCGGTCTCGGCGCTCTTCCTCACGAACGGCGCGCTGTTCGCCAACATCCTGCCGCGCTACCCCGAGATCAAAGCCGCCCTGGGACTCGACAACGCCGGCTACGGCCTCGCGATCGCCGCATTCCCCGCCGGCGCGATCGCCGCGGGACTCCTCGCAGCAGTGCTGATCCGTCGATTCGGCTCGGCGCGCATCGCCGTGTTCGGCACGATCGCCACCGGGCTCGGGCTGCTCGCCGCCGCCCTCGCGCCCTCCGGCATCCTGTTCGCCGTCGCGCTGCTGCTCGGCGGAGCATCCGACGCGATCACCGACGTCGCGCAGAACGCGCACGGCCTGCGCGTGCAGCGGCGGTACGGCCGCTCGATCATCAACTCCTTCCATGCGATCTGGTCGATCGGCGCCGTTCTCGGTGGGGGCATGGCTGCGGCCGCGATCGCACTGCGGCTTCCCCTCGGTGTGCATCTGGGAATCTCGACCGCCGTGTTCGCCGCGGTGGCGCTGACGGCGCTCTGGTTCTGTCTGCCCGGTCGCGACGAGGAGGAGGATGCCGAGGCGACGGCCGAGCCGATCGAGCTGCGAGCGGCCGTGCGCCGTGCGGTCGGTCCTCGCACCGTGATGATCATCATCGCCCTCACGCTCATCGCGATGGCGGGTGCCGTGGCCGAAGACGCTGGCAACTCGTGGGCGACCCTCTATCTCAGCGAATCCCTCGGCGCCGCGGCCGCCGTCGCTCCGCTCGGGTTCATCGCGCTCGTCGGAGCGCAGTTCATCGGGCGGATGCTGGGCGACGGCATGACCGACCGGTTCGGGCAGCGAGCGGTCGCCCGCGTCGGGGGACTGATCGCCGCCGCCGGTATGACGCTCGCGCTCGTCTTCCCGAGCGTGCCGGGAACCATCGCCGGATTTGCCGCCGTCGGCTTCGGCATCGCGACGCTCATCCCGGCGGCCATGCATGCGGCCGACGAGCTGCCGGGCCTGAGGCCGGGAGTCGGACTCACGGTCGTGTCGTGGCTGCTGCGGCTCGGCTTTCTGCTCTCGCCGCCGTTCGTCGGGTTCATCGCCGACACCCAGAGTCTGCGCGCCGGGTTGATCGTCGCCCCGGCCGCGGCGCTGGTGGCCGTGCTGCTCGCCGGCGTGCTCGAGAAGCGCACGACTCGGGAGTAGGTCTCGGGGCGGTGGTGTCGTCTCGTTCCCTGCCGGCTCCCGTGCAGAATGCAGGACCGAGGCACGGATGCAGGGTCATTCGGGTGGTTGTGGCCCTGCGTCCGTGCTTTCGTCCTGCATTCGGACTGAAAGGTGAGGTAACTGTGACCGAGGATGGAACCGCCGTCTGGTGGCGATCGAGAAGATCGCGGAAGGCCTTTAGAGTGGTGCGGAGGGGCTCTCCGCGTCGGTCCCGGGCCTTTTGACCGTATACGTATTCAATACGGGAAGTTTCCGCGAATATAGGCTTCCCTAAGTGCGTTGCATACGTATACCATCAGCGTCATGGGACATATCAAGCATCGGGCACTGCCGGTACTCGCCCTCGCAGCCGTGGGCATGGTCGCCCTCTCCAGCTGCGGCGCCGGGACCCGCACCGACAACGCGAACTCGACAACGGTGTCGTGTGACTACACGGCTCCGGAGGGCAAGACCACGGTCAACGTCCTCGCCTACAACTCCTCGGCGATCGACCCGTTCACCGACACCATGGTGTCGAGCTGTTCGAACGACGACGTGACGCTGAAGCACGACCCGATCGACTTCGGGGGGCAGGTGACCAAGACCACCGCGACGCTCGCCGGCGACTCGGGCACCTACGACATCCTCGAGACCTACGGATTCGTCATCCCCGGTTTCGCAGAAGAGGAGAAGCTCGTTCCGCTGAACGACCTGTGGGATAAGTATGCCGACGACTACGGTCTCGGTGAGATCAGCGAGTCGATGGTCGAGGGCATGTCGTACGACGGCGAGATCTACGCCATCCCGATGCAGGCGCAGATGTTCGTCATGGCATACCGCACGGATGTCTTCGACGACCTGGGGCTCGAGGTGCCGACCACCTTCGACGAGATGATCTCGGCCGCCGAGGCGATCCAGGCCGAAGGGCTCATGGACTACCCGATCGCACTGCCGTGGCTCGCGACGAGCGATGTCTCGACGGGTTTCCAGGCCGCGATGAACTCGCTCGGCGCCGACTTCGTGAACGCCGACGGCGATGTGACGCTCGACGGCCCCGAGGCCAAACAGGCCGTCGAGGCGATGCTCGCGCTCAAGCCGTACATGGATCCGCAGGTCACGACCTTCGACCAGCCCAAGGTGCAGCAGCAGATGTTCAACGGCACCGCGGCCATGTCGATCATGTTCTCGGGCCGGATGATCGACCTGACGCTGCCGGAGAACTCCAAGCTCTCCGACTCGTTCGGCTTCGCGGGGGCGCCCAAGGTCACGGCTGACGCCGACTACTCCTACAACCGCCTGTCGATCGACGGCTGGTCGATCCCGTTCAACACCAAGCTCGACCACGACATGCTCTTCCAGATGATGGCCTCAGCGGTCAGCGAAGACGCGTCAACGGCATCCGTGCCGGCCGCATACCCGGCTCGTGAGGGAATGGTCACCGAAGATAACTCGCCGTACGGCGCCGCCGCCAACGACTCGATCGCCTCGGCGATGCCGCCGATCGTGTCGCCGGTGCTGGCCGACCTGACTAACGAGATCCGTCCGATCCTCGTCGAGATCCTCAACGGCAACGTCTCCGTCGACGACGGGCTGGCGCAGATGCAGGCGACCGGCGAGTCGTTCGTCGGCTGATCCAGGACCGCCGGTCCGCGGCTGTGGCCTGAGCGCGAGTTCAGGCCACAGCTCGTCCAAGGGAGGACGCTTATGAAGACACGCGAGTTCTGGTTGCTCTTCGCTCCGAGCCTGCTGGTGATGGGAGCGCTCCTCGTGCTGCCGCTGGTACGCACGGTGCAGTGGAGCTTTGAACAGGTCCGCTACGGCTCGCCAGGGTCATTCGTCGGGCTCGACAACTTCGTCTACGCGTTGACCGATCCGCGCTTCCACCGGGCGGTCGCCTTCACCGTGATCGTCACGGTCATCACGACCGTGATCCTGCTCGTGTTCGGGTACATCATCGCGACAGGCGTCAACAGGATCACAACGTCCCGTCCGCTGGTGCTCGGCATCCTGCTCGTCTCCTATGTGCTGCCGAACCTCGTCGGAGCCGTCGCGTTCTCGTGGCTCTTCGACGACAGCTTCGGCGGGGTCGTCAACCGGTTCATCGGGTTGATGGGCGGCACGCAAGTGCTCTGGTTCACCGACCAGGTGCCGAACGCGATCCTGGTTATCGCGAACACCGTCTGGTCGATGCTGCCGTTCGCGATGCTCATCATCCTGGCCGGCTTGCAGGGCGTGCCGAACGAGCTGAAGGAGGCCGCGAAGATCGACGGCGCGAGCGCCTTCCAGACCCACATCAGCGTGATCATCCCGACCATCCGCGGGGTGCTCGGGTTCGTGACGCTGATCACGATCATGGACGTCCTGAGGATGTTCGACAACCTGATCCCCCTGTCGCCGCAGGCGCAGTCGATCGGCAACGAGTCGATCATGCTCTACGTCTATTCGGTCGCCTTCGCCGACGGCGCACAGAACCTCGGCCTCGGCAGCGCGATCAACGTGCTCACCATCGTCCTGATCCTCATCATGCTGATCCCGTTCATCCGGGGCATCTTCAAGGAAGCGAAGGCAGAACGATGAGCCTCACCACCTCCGAGCTCTCCGATTCCCAACTCTCGACCCGGGCCATCATCACCGACGGCGCATCGAAGCGCCGGCGTCGCGGTCCGAACCGCCCGCCGGTCGTCACCGGGCTGCTGCTCGGCATCCTCTGCATCGTGATGCTCAGCCCGTTCATCTGGATGGCGCTGTCGGTCACGAAGCCCACCGACGTCGCGTTCGCGAACCCGCCGGTGCTCTGGGACTACGAGCCCACGCTGCAGGCCTTCGTCAACCTCTGGGAGACGACCTACTTCGCGGACTACCTCATCAACACCCTGGTGGTCGCAGTCGTCTCGACCGTGCTCGCGCTCGTCATCGGCATTCCAGCGGCCTACGCTCTCTCGCGGTTCCCGAGCTACGTCTCGGCTCTGCTGCTGGTGCTCGCCCTGATCTTCCGCGCGCTGCCGCGCTTCTCGGTGGTGCTGCCGATGTACGACATCAGTCGGGCACTCGGCATCTACGACACCACGTTCGCGCTGGCGATCGCCCTCGTCGCGATCAATCAGCCGTTCACGATCTGGCTGCTGCGCAACTTCTTCGCCGAGATCCCCCGGGAACTCGATGAGGCCGCGATGATCGACGGCTGCACCCGGATCGGGATGCTGCGCCGGGTCATGATCCCACTGATGGGGCCGGGCATCCTGACCGCCGGCATCTTCGTCTTCCTGTTCGCGTTCCAGGAGTACCTCACGGCGCTCGTGCTCACCGACACCTCGTCGAAGACGGTGCCGGTGTTCATCGCCACCCAGCTCGGACAGACCCTGCCGATGCTGCAACAGGCGGGGGCCGCATCCATGCTGCTCACGATCCCGGTTTTCGTGATCGCGTTCATTGCACAGAAGTATCTCGTCGCGGGCCTCAGCGACGGTGCCGTGAAGGGCTGACATGTCTGTCGCGGCGCCGCCGCTCGTGCTGCTCGCGGGCATGAACTGCACGACCGACCTGTGGGCGGATGCCGGCTTCGACTCGTCGGAGGGTGGTGGGGTGATTCGGCCGGTGCTGGATCGCCCCACCGTCTCGTATCAGGTCGCGGCGCTGCTCGGTGACCTTCCCGACACGTTCGTGCTCGTCGGTCATTCGCTGGGCGGCATCGTGGGCATGGCCCTCGCGCTCGCCGCACCGCAGCGCGTGGCGGGGCTCGTGCTCGTCTCGACGAACGCCAAAGCGCCGACCGAGCCGCAGCGGTCGGGGTGGCGGGAGTGGCTTTCGAGACTTGATGCCGGTGCGGATGCGCGTGCGCTGCAGCAGAGCATCCTCTCGCCGCTGCTCGGGGCCGAGCTCGTCGCGGACCGACCCGACCTGGTCGAGCGGACGCTGCGGATGGGATCCGACACCGGTGACGCGCTGCTTCGGACTCAGCTCGAGATGCAGCTCACTCGCGTCGACCTGCTCGCCCGGCTCGGGGCGATCGCTGCGCCGACGCTCGTGGTGTCGGGGCTCGACGATGCCATCTGCCCGCCGCACTTCCATACCGAGATCGTGTCTGCGATGCCCGACGCCCGACTGGTGACTCTGGATGCCGGTCATCTGCTGCCACTCGAGCGGCCGCGTGAATTCGGGCGTCTCGTCCGGTCGTGGATGTCGCAGCAGCGACTGGCTCGAGTCGTCTCCTGACCGCGGGTGTCTGCGGGGTTCGGTCGGCTACTCCGGGTGCCTCTCGGGGAGGAGAACCACCTCTGGGGAGGAGAGAATCCGTGAATCGCTCCTCCTCAGGCGCAGTTCTCCTCCTAATGGGTGCGGGGATGCCGACGCACGGATGCCGACGGATCGCGATCAGCGCTCGGGCGACGCCAGTCCGCGCAGATGTGCCATGAGTGACGAGGCGAGGTTGTAGACGACGAGGTCGGCTCCGTCGGTGAAGGCCGCGCTCGCGGCATCCCTCGTTCCGACGATGTCCATGCGCAGTGAGCCGGCGCGCGCGAGAGCCGAATGCACGGAGGCGATCGCGTCGGGCAGGGCCGGATCGGCGTAAGAAGAGGATGCCGCCAGGTCGGCGGGCCCCACCATGATGCCGTCGAGCCGCGTCGTCGACACGATCTCATCGACGTGTGCGACTCCGCGCGGCGACTCGATCATCCCCAGCACGAGCGTGTTCTCGAGCCACCACTCGCGGTGGTCGTCCGGTGCCACGAGACCGAACCGCCCGGCGCGGCTGTACGTCGCGAAACCGCGGTTGCCGACGGGCGGATACATCGCCGCGTCGACCAGCGCCGCCGCATCCTCCGCGGTGCCGAGGTGTGGGGCGAGGAGCCCCTCGGCACCCTGGTCGAGCACCCGAAGGATCTGACCGCGGTCGCTTTCGCCGACCCGCACGATTGCCGGCACGCCGTGCACTTGGGCCAGCGCGATGTGCTGTCGCAGTGCGACCAGGTCGGCCGGGCCGTGCTCGCAGTCGATCAGCACGAAATCGAACTCCGCGATCGCGAGCATCTCGACGAGCTCTTCCGACGGCATGCGCAGCAGTGCTCCGATCAGCTTCTCGCCCGCGAGCGCGCGAGCACGCAGGGAGGGCATCAGGCAACCATTCCTGCTGAGAGGTCGATGTCGGCTCCGCACATGCCGGGCATCCCCAGCATCGCAATGACCGCGGCGCCGACCTCCTGCTCGGTCACCATGCGACCCAGCGCCGCACGAGACACGAACGCCTGCTCGGCGTCGTCGATGCTCGTGCCCGATCGCTCCGCCTCGAGGCGGAAGTTGCGCTCCATGCGCGGCCCCTGCACTGGTCCAGGCGACAACGAGTTCACCCGGACGCCTGCCGGCCCGACCTCGAACGCGAGCGTTGAGGTGAGTCCGATGACGGCCATCTTCGACGCGCAGTACGGGGTGCGATGCGCGAGCGGACGTTTGCCCGAGACGGATGCCACGTTGATGACGTCGCCGTCACCGCGCTCGACCATACCGGGGAGCAGAGCCTTGCACAGCAGGAATGTGCCCCGGACGTTCACGGCGAACACCTCGTCCCAGTCGTCGACCTCGATGTCGGTGAGGGCTGCGACCGGGCCGGGGATGCCGGCGTTGTTCACCAGGATCGACACCTCGGTGCCGGCGAGCTGCTCACGCAGCGCATCGACGGATGCCGCGTCGGCCACGTCGCACGTGAGAGCACGGGCCCGGGAACCGAGCTCGTCGACGACGCGGCTGAGCTTCTCGGCATCCCTCCCGACCACGATCACCTGCGCACCGGCGGCGTGCAGCACCCGGGCGATGGCCGCCCCGAGTCCGCTGCCGCCGCCGGTGACCACCGCGGTGCGACCGGTGAGGTCGGTCATCGTGACTCCGCGCCGACCGCCGCGTGGCTTTCGTCGATCCAGGCGAACTCGGTGCCCGCATGCCGCCAGGCGCGGGCATCACCCGAACGGGCGTGGCCCTCGAACAGCTCGACACGGGCAGCGCGACCGCACACGGCGCCGAGCTCGGCCGACGAATCGGTGTTCTGGATCTCCTGGTACGTCACGGTGCGCAGGTACTTGCCCACCCAGAGTCCGCCGGTGTACCTCGCGGCACCGAGCGTCGGCAGCACGTGGTTGGTGCCGATCACCTTGTCGCCGTACGAGACGCAGGTGTTCTCGCCGAGGAACAGGGCGCCGTAGTCGTGCATCCGCGTCAGGGCCTCACGCGGGTTCTGCGTGAAGATCTGCACGTGCTCGAAGGCGAAGTCGTCGGCGATCCGGTAGGCCTCGTCGAGGTCGTCGGCGACGATCACCTGGCCCCAGTCGCGCCAGGCCGGCCCGGCGTAGTCGCGCGTGGGCATGCCGGGGAGGATCTTCTCGATCCAGTCGATGACCTCCTCGGCCAGCGACTGCGAGGTCGTGACGAGGACTGCGGGGGAGTCGGGGCCGTGCTCGGCCTGGGAGAGCAGGTCGACGGCGGTGAAGAAGGGGTCGGCGTGCTCGTCGGCGACGATGAGGATCTCGGTCGGGCCGGCGAAGAGGTCGATGCCGACCTCGCCGAACAGCTGGCGCTTGGCCTCCGCAACGTAGGCGTTGCCCGGGCCGGCGATCATGTTGACCGGTTCGATCGAGTCTGTTCCCACCGCCATCGCGGCGACGGCCTGCACTCCGCCGAGGATGTAGATCTCGTCGGCGCCGGCCATCTTCATCGCGGCCACGGTCGCGGCGGGGATCTCGCCGCGGATGGGCGGAGTGCACGCGATGACGCGGGGGACCCCTGCGACCTTGGCGGTGATGATCGTCATGTGGGCCGAGGCCGTCAGCGGATACTTCCCTCCCGGGATGTACGCGCCGGCCGCCTGAACCGGCACATGCTTCTGTCCGAGGAACACTCCGGGCAACGTCTCGACCTCGATGTCGACGAGCGAGTCGCGCTGCGCCTGAGCGAAGCGGCGCACCTGGCTCTGCACGAACTCGATGTCGGCGATCACCTGGGCGTCGAGCGTGCCGATGATCTCGGTGATCTCGTCATCGGAGAGTCGATACGAGTCGCGACTCCAGTTGTCGAACTGCTCGGCGCACCGCCGCACGGCCACGTCGCCGTTCTCGCGGATGTCGCCGATGATTCCCCTCACCCGCTCGGCGACGTCCTGCTGAGCGGTGTCCGCGAACGTCTTCGTCGGCGCGGTCTTGAGATGCAGGGGCATGGCCCTTCCTTCCGTTGCATACGTATGTGCCGATTATGACCGCGTATGCATTGTGAGGTCAAGAGCGATAGAATCCGGAGGATAGAGGGGGAGGCGGCACATGGTCGTGACCAGCCGAGACGTAGCTCGTTTGGCGGGTGTCTCACAGCCCACGGTGTCTCGCGCGCTGCGCGACGACGCACGGGTGTCCGAGGCGACGAAGCTCCGTGTCCGCGAGGCCGCCCAGCTTCTGGGATATGTGCCGAGCGAGGCGGGGCGTGCTCTGTCGTCCGGTCGTACGCGGCGCATCGGCCTGCTGCTGACCGACCTCGACAACCAGTTCTACTCGCACATCATCGCGCCGGTGCACCGGGAGCTGGAGACTCTGGGCTATCAGCTGATGCTGCACACGGAGTCGGCCGACAATGACACCATCGTCGAGCGCCTGCTGGCCAACGGCCTCGACGGCGTGATCCTCGCGACCACTACCGTCGAGTCGGTGGCGCCGCTGCGGCTCAAAGACCGCGCCCTGCCTTTCGTCTACTTCAACCGCACCGGCTCGTTCGTCGAGGCGGACGCAACGGTCGTCGACCCGGCGCCGGGATATCGCGAGGCGGTTCGGCGTGCTGTCGAACTCGGGCACGCCAGGGTCGGAGCGGTGCTCGGTCCCAGCAACACCAGTACGGCGCAGAGCCGAGAAGCTGCGCTGCGCGAAGCGCTCGCCGCGCAGGGCGTCGCCCTCGACGAGGGTCTCGTGCGGCGGGTGCCGTACGGTGCGGCCGAGGGCGAGGCGGCTGCCGCCGAGATCCTCGCGGGTGCCGATCGGCCGACCCTGCTGTTCTGCGGCAACGACGTGGTCGCGTACGGCGCACTGAATGCCGCCCATCGTGCCGGGCTGCGGGTGCCGGAAGACCTCTCCGTCGTGGGCTTCGACGATCTTCCCGAGGCGGCCTGGCCGATCATCGACCTGGCCACGATCGGGTACGACATCGCCGGCATGGCCCGCACCGCGGCCGACCTCATCGTGCGGCGCATCGAGGATCCTGCGGCCGAGCTCGAGAATCCGAGGTTCGAATCGGCCTTCAAGCCGCGGCGCACTCTCGCCGAGGCCCGCGCGGCCTGACCTCCACGGCGATGACCACCGTGTGCGCACGATCATCTCTTGCGCAGCTTTGTGCATACGCATACACTGACGAGGACGAAGCCAGCGATCACCGATGAACCGCAGCTTCGCATCTCGAAGGAGTGAAAAGCGTGTCTCTCGACCCGGTTGCCTATCTGCCCTATCAAGACCCCGACGACTTCATCCGTGAGGTCACCGATCTGATCTGGGTCGATCGGTCGATCAGCTTCATCCGCGAAAACTACGAGCCCGACTCGATCGTGCACGGCGCCTACGGCACCTCGACCACGCGCCAGGAGGTCATCGAGGGAACGCTCATGCGCATCTCCGCGACGCCCGATCGCACGGGTCAGGCCGAGGATGTGATCTGGGAAGCGCGCGGCGACGATGCGTTCCTCAGCTCGCACCTCGTGCTCTCGGGGCATCTGCAGACCTCCTCGCACAGCCGCACGATCGCCAACTGCCTCTACCGCAAGGGCCGCATGGTCGAGGAGTGGGTCGTGCGCGACTCGCTCGCCGGCGCGCTCGAAGTGGGCGCCGACCTCGACGAGCTCGCCCGCGCCCAGGCGTTCCGCGGCTACACCGGGTCGTGGACGGAGCCTGCTCCCGCCGATCCGATCGCCAAGGGAGACTCGGGCGTTCGCCCTGACGATTACCGCTCCGAGGTCGAGACCGTGATCGACATGATCCAGACGGTGTGGAACGAGCGCGACCTGCAGAAGGTCGAGAAGTTCTTCCACCGCGACCTCGTGCTGCTGACGGTGGGCAACCGCGTCGTCATCCGCCCTGAGGGATACCGCCGCGCGCTGCTGCGCTTCCTCGAGTCGTTCCCCGCCGGACAGTTCGAGATCCGCGACATCCAGACCAACTACGACGTCCGGTATGCGGGCCTCCGGGTCGCCGTCACCTGGAAGTTCGTCGGCGACTACAACGGTGTCCCGAACTACGGCAGCCTCACCGGCAAGCCCGTCGACGTGATCGGCATCTCGCAGTTCACGTTCCACCAGGGAGCCCTCGTCAAGGAGGTGCGCCTGTGGGACGACATCGCCCTGCGCGCCCAGATCGCCGGCACCCGCGGCGACGAGCCAGCGGCCTTCAGCAACATCTACTGATCAGCGACTGATCGACTAGGAGAAGAAGAAATGAGCAACGCCATCGTCGACCAGGTCGACGTCATCGTCGATGCAGACGAGATCGCCCGCCGCACCATCCGTCGCTCCGACTGGGTGCCGTGCAACTCGGCATTCATCGACTGCCGCACCCCGGGCTCCGATCGCAAGGAGAACTACTCCTTCATTGGGGCGGGTGTCTCGCAGAACGCGAGCCAGTATGTGAACCTCGAGGTGAACCACGGCTTTAACACCGGTGCTGCCGGCATGCCGAACGGCATCTCGAACAACCTGCACCTGCACTTCACGGCAGAGGTGTTCATCAACCTCGGCGGCGAGTTCCGCCTCCGCTGGGGCGTCGACGGCAAGCAGGGCGAGTACATCAGCCATGACGGCGACATCGTCACGATCCCCACGTGGATCTTCCGCGGCTTCACCAACGAAGGTCCGGATGACGGCATCCTCTACACGGTGCTCGGTCGCGACGACAACGGCGGCATCATCTGGGGCCCGTCGGTCCTGCGCGAGGCTGAGTCGTACGGACTGCACCTCACCGCTGACAACAAGCTCATCGACACCGTCGCGGGCGATGTGCTGCCCGACGACGTGCCGCTGATCACACCGATGAAGCAGCACTACATCGACGAGCTCACGACGTACACGGTCGAGGACATGCGTTCGCGGGTCATCCAGCCCGGCGACCGCACCTACTCGTCGGCTGCGCTGCTCTGCGCGGCGGTCGACGGAGGCCGCGTCGAGCTCGCCACCGCCATCGGCTACGGCATGAGCGAGAACCGTCGCCAGGTGCCGAACGTCACCGAGCCGCACTCGTTCAACCTCGCGTGGGTGCGTGCAGAGGTGGGTCAGGGAGTGCTGCGCCACCGTCACGACAAGACGCAGGCGCTGCTGTTCAAGACCGGACGCTGGGAGGTCACCCTCAACGGCGACCCGTCGACCGCGGTCACACTCGGCGCCGGTGACACGTTCTCGGTGCCCGAGGGCAGCTGGCGCTCGTACGTCTGCGTCGAGGGAGACGAGACCGGAACAGGGACCGTGCTCGTGATCAACGGCGGCGACGACCGCGTCTACCTCGAGTGGGCTCCCGAGGTCGTCGAGGCCGCAGCGGCCGCCGACTGGACCATCGACCCCAACGGCTACCTGGCTCCACTGGGAGTGATGGTCACCGCCACGGAAGATGACTGAGAACGACGGGGCGCGAGGGGGTTCTGCCCTCCCGCGCCCCGGCGCGTCCGCGAAGCAATCGGATGCCGCGGAGCTGAGAGTCGCGGAGCTGCGAGTCGCGGCGCTGTCGCCCGAGATCGTGATCGGCGACGTCGACGGCAATCTCGACCGCATCCGCTCGGCCGTGTCTGCCGCCGCTCGTCGGCAGACGCAGCTGATCGTGCTGCCCGAGCTCGCGACCAGCGGCTACGTGTTCGCGGATCGCGACGAGGCGCGCAGCGCTGCGCTCACTGCCGACGACCCACGATGGTCATCGCTGCAGGCGGCGATCCCGGCGGATGCCGTCGTCGTGGTCGGGTATGCGGAGAGCGCCGGCGGACAGCTGTTCAACACCGCCGCAGTGCTCACCCGTGACGCCCGACTGGCGGACTATCGCAAGTCGCACCTATGGGGTGCGGAGACGCTCATCTTCGATCGCGGATCGGATGCCGGTCTCGTGCTCGATGCGCCGTTCGGTCGCCTGGGTGTGGCGCTCTGCTACGACAACGAGTTCCCTGAGGTGCCGCGCCGTATCGCGCTCGCCGGCGCCGATGTGCTCGCGCTGCCGGTCAACTGGCCGCTGGTGCCTCGCCCCGAGGGTGAGCACGCTCCCGAGCTGATCCAGGCGATGGCATCGGCGCGGTCGTCGAGACTGCCGGTCGTGATCGCCGACCGGTGGGGATCCGAACGCGGCGTCGACTGGACCGACGGCACCGCGATCATCGACGAGCAGGGCTGGATCGTCGCGTTCCGAACTGTGATGGGGGCGAGCGCGATGCTGTCGCTCGACGCCGTTCGCAGCAAGGCGCTTCCGCCGCACAACGACCTGTTCGCCGACCGTCGGGAAGACCTCTACTGACGCCGACCCCGGGCTCCGAGCTATGCCGGATGCAGGACGAAAGCGCGGATGCAGGACGGGATCGCCGATTTCATCCTGCATCCGCGTTTTCATCCTGCGGACGGGCGCGAGCGCCGGGCGGGGCGGCGCGAGGAGGTGGGGCGGGCCTCGAGTCCGTCGCCGTCAGGCGAGAGCCGTGCGGCCTTCGTGCTCGGGCAGGCGTTCGCGCAGCATCCGCTCTGCCAGCTCGGCGAGCCTCTGCGTTGCGGGTGACAGCAGCACGCCCTCCCGCTGCACCAGGGCGATGGTGTCGTGCATCGGCGCGGCGAACGGGAAGGTGCGGATGCCGGGTGGGAACGCGTCGGACTCCGCGATCGAGCGCGACACGATCGTGTCGGCCGTGCCTGCGGCGACCAGGCTGAGCGCCGTTTCGACGTGCTCGACCTCGACGGCGGGGTCAAGCGTGAGCCCTCGCAGCCGTGCGCGCTCGAGCAACTGGCGCCTCGTGGGGTCTTCCCATCCGGCGAACGCGTCGTAGAGCACGAGCTTGGCGTCGGCGACCTCGTCGATCGTCACGGGCGGCGCGTCAACCTCGCGCGTGGCCGAGGCATACAGCACCTCGTCGCGGAACAGCGGCCGCACGTCGAGACCGACCTCGTCGACCGGCAGCACGAGCAAGCCGGCCTCGAGCTCCCCGGCGGCGATCGAACGCGCGACATGTGCGGAGTTGATGCCGACCAGCCGCAGTCGCACATTGGGATGCCGGTGGTGAAAGGTCTCGGCAAGGTCTGCCAGCGCGTAGTAGGCCGCGTTGCGCAGCACGCCGAATGTGCAGGTGCCGCGATCGAGCGACGTGAGCGCCTGAATCGTGTCGATGCCGTTCTGCACCGCGCTCACCGCCTGGGCCGCGTGTGGACGCAGTTCGAGCGCCGCCGCCGTCGGCACGAGACGTCTGCTGCCGCGCGCGAAGAGCGTGACGCCCAGCTCGCGCTCGAGTCGCGCGACCAGCTCGGAGACGGATGCCTGCGTCATCCCGAGGGTCTTCGCCGCCGCCGTGAACGAGCCGTCCTCGAGGGCGGCGAGGAAGGCAGTCAGCTGGGTGATGGTCACACCCAATGGTAAACCCGATGGTTTACGCAGGACCATCAGGGTTGTCGCGTGGTTCGGGTCGATCTAGCCTTCCTGCATGCGTTACTCCTCAGCAGTGCTCGCCCGCTTCGACGGCGACTTCCACCACCTCAAGACCCCGCTCATCGATGCACCCGCCGCGCAGCGCGACCCCGCGGTGATCGAGACCGTGACGAACATGCTCGCGGACATCCGTGACCGCGGTCTCGATGCCGTGCTCGACTACGCGCGAAAGCTCGACAACTATCAGGGCACCGACATCGAGCTCAGCCCCGAGCAGATCGCGAGCAGCGGAGGACGCCTCGACCCCGACCTGCGGGCGGCCATCGAACTCGGCGCCGCGCGGACGCAGGCGTTCGCCCGCGCCTCGCGCGAGCACCTGACCGACTTCGAGACCGAGTTCGTTCCCGGCATCGTCACCGGCGCGAAGTACATCCCCGTCTCCCGCGTCGGCGCCTATCTGCCCGCCGGGCGCTTTCCCCTCACGGCCAGCGCGTTCATGACCGTGGGTGTGGCGAAGGCGGCCGGCGTGCCGACCGTCATCGCATGCACGCCTCCGCAGCCCGACGGCGGAGCGAACGATGCCGTCGTCTATGCCGCACACCTGTCCGGAGTCGACCGGGTGTTCGTGATCGGCGGCGTGCAGGCGCTCGCCGCCATGGCCTATGGCCTCCTCGGCGATCTGCCCGTCGACATGCTCGTCGGCGCCGGCAATGCATTCGTGGCCGAAGCCAAGCGACAGCTCTTCGGCACGGTTGCCATCGATCTGCTCGCCGGTCCGAGCGAGGTCGCCGTCATCTCCGACGAGACCGCCGACCCCGTGCTGGTCGCGGCCGACCTGCTGGGGCAGGCAGAGCACGGGCCGAACTCGCCTGCGGCGCTCATCACGACATCCGAAGAGCACGGCCACGCCGTGATCGCCGAGATCGAGCGGCAGCTCGAGACACTGGCGACCGTCGACATCGCCGGTGCCGCCTGGCGCGACTACGGCGTCGTCACGGTCGTGAAGGACCGCGAGACCGCGGTGGCGCTGATGGACGACCTCGCCCCCGAGCACCTCGAGCTGCTCACCGCGGACGACGACTGGTACCACGAGAATCTGCGCAACTACGGCTCGATCTTCATCGGACCCTGGAGCACTGTCGCCTACTCGGACAAGGGAATGGCGGGCACCAACCATGTGCTGCCCACGGCCGGCGGAGCCAAGCACAGTGCGGGGCTCTCGGTGTCGCGCTTCCTCAAGCCGCTCACCTATCAGCGCATCAGTCGCGAGGCAACGCCCGAGCTCGCGAACGCGGTGCAGGTGATCTCGGACTCCGAGGGCATGGCCGCGCACAGCGCCACGGCGACACTGCGGTTGGACCGTCTCGCCTGATCGCCGGCCAACTCGCCTCATCGGGTGTCGACGGGTAGGTCGATGCCGGATGCAGGCCGAAAACACGGATGCAGGCCGAGATCGGCGATCTCGGCCTGCATCCGCGCTTTCGTCCTGCAAACGGCCCGGGAGGACGGGCCGAAGCGGCGGACGCTGACCGAGCCTCAGGGAGCGGTGTAGCCGCCGTCGACGAGGTGGTAGCTGCCGGTGATGAAGCTGGCGGCGTCGCTGGCGAGGAAGGCGATGAGGTTGGCGACCTCGTCGGGCTGGCCGAGGCGACCGATCGGGTGCTTGCTCACGAGGAACGCCTTGGCCTCGTCGCCCATGGTGGCGAGCAGCGGGGTGTCGATGAAGCCGGGGCCGACCGAGTTCACGCGCACGCCCTGGGCGGAGTATTCGAGGGCGGCCGACTTGGTCATGCCGACGACGGCGTGCTTGGCGGCGACGTAGGCGGGGGAGTTCGCGAAGCCGACGCTGCCGAGAATCGATGCGATGTTGACGACCGAGCCGCCGCCGTTCGCGAGGATCGAGGGGATCTGCGCCTTCATGTTGCGGAACACGGCGTTGAGGTTGATCGAGATGACCTTGTCCCACGCGGCGTCGTCGTACTCGGCGGTGGGGGCGGATGCTCCGCCGATGCCGGCGTTGTTGACGCCGATGCGCAGCGGGGCGAGCGTGTTCGCGAGCTCGACCGAGCTGGCGATCCACTCGACATCGGTCGCGTCTCCGACGGAGGCTTCCGCGGTGCCGCCGGCAGCGCGGATCTCGTCGACGACCGCGTTCGCGTTGTCCGCGTTGAGGTCGTTGACGACGACCGAGGCGCCGTTCTGGGCGAGCAGCAGGGCGGTCGAGCGGCCGATTCCGCTGCCTGCTCCCGTCACGATCGCCGAGCGGTTCGAGACGTCGTACTGAGCCACGAGTGACTCCTCTTCCGGACGGTCACGGTGCCGGGAGATCTTCTCGGACGGTCCGTCCTAGGTCTCCAGCCTACGCCCGCAAGGTCGAGATGGATGCGTGTGAATGAATCTGTCGGAGTCCTCGGGTGTGATTCTCGTAGCCCCATCGCGGAATACCCGGCGCGGGTATACGCTTATCTGTAATACCCCCCAGGGGTACTACGACGGAATGAGGAGACATGATGACGACGAACGAGTTCCAGGTGACGGGCATGACGTGCGGGCACTGCGAGATGTCGGTCCGTGAAGAGGTCTCCGAGGTTCCCGGTGTCGAAGGCGTCGAGGTCAGTGCGCAGACCGGCAAGCTCGTCGTCAGCGGGTCGGCCCCGATCGACGAGGCACGGATCCTCGCGGCCGTCGCCGGGGCAGGCTATTCGGCGGTGCGGTCGGCATGAACACAGGAGCACGGCTCGGCCTCTTCGGGGCCGGCCTGGTGGTGGCGTTCGGCGCGGCTTTCGGTCTCGCCGGCATCATCGTTCCCGCGAGCGCAGTGAGCGACTGGACGAAGGGTGCAGACATGGACGAACACGGCAGTCACGGTGCAGACGTCGCAGGTGCCGGGGCGCAAGCGAACGCTTCCGCAGATGATCTGAAGGGGCTCTCCCTCGGACTCGGCGGATACGCGATGTCGCCCGTCGAGGCCCCGGCATCCACAGGAGAATCGGGCGAGCTGGCGTTCCGGATCGACGACGCAGCCGGCATCCCGCTGACGGAGTATGCCACCGCGCACGAGAAAGAGCTGCACCTGATCGTGGTGCGCTCTGACGGAAGCGGGTTCCGTCACGTGCATCCGGTGCTCGATGAATCGACCGGCACCTGGTCGTTGCCGTGGGAATGGGCGGATGCCGGAACCTACCGCGTCTTCGCGGACTTCACTCCTGCGGGCGCCGACGCTCCGTCGCTCACTCTCACGCGCACGGTCGAGGTGGCGGGCGAGTTCGCATCCGTCGTGCCGCAGCCGACCCGGGTCGCGGAGGTCGACGGGTATACGGTCTCGGTCGACGGTGCTCTGGAAGCGGGAGCCGCGAGCGATCTGACGTTCACCGTGACCGGTGACGGTCAGCCGGTCACCGCCCTGCAGCCGTATCTCGGGGCCTTCGGGCACCTCGTCGCCCTCCGCGAGGGAGACCTCGCCTATCTTCATGTGCACGCAGCAGGAGACGAGCCCCGAGCCGGCGCCACATCGGGGCCGGAGATCGCGTTCGCCGTCCAGGCGCCGACCGCCGGGCGCTACCTGCTGTACCTCGACTTCCAGGTCGACGGCGCCGTGCACACCGCCGAGCTCGTGCTCGATGCCACGCAGGCGGACGGCCCGACGGACCCACACGACGACTCGCACGACGCCGGGCACTGACCGTCGCGCATCGCTCCGCAGCAGCCGTCCGCTGCGGCCCACACCGTCACCGCAGAGAAGGAACGAACATGAGCACGTCAGCACCCCTGACGACGGGGAGAGGTCTCGAGCTGGAGATCGGCGGCATGACCTGCGCGTCCTGCGCGATGCGCATCGAGAAGAAGCTGAACAAGCTCGATGGTGTCGTCGCCACCGTCAACTACGCGACCGAGAAGGCGAAGGTCACGGTTCCCGAAGGATTCGACCCCGCCGCACTGATCGCCGAGGTCGAGAAGACCGGATACTCGGCATCGCTGCCGGCTCCGAAAGCGGCCGTGCGTGACGCGGGTGACGATGACGGCTCGGATCCAGAGTTGCGCTCGCTGCGCAATCGCCTGATCGGTGCGGTCGTGCTGACCCTGCCGGTGATCGCGATGGCCATGATCCCCGCGCTGCAGTTCACCTACTGGCAGTGGGCGTCGCTCGCACTGGCGGCTCCGGTGATCGTCTGGGCGGCCTGGCCGTTCCACCGGGCCGCGTGGATGAACCTGCGCCACGGCGCGGCGACCATGGACACGCTGATCTCCCTGGGCACGTCGGCCGCCTTCCTGTGGTCGCTGTATGCCCTGTTTTTCGGCACGGCCGGCACGCCGGGCATGACCCACCCCTTCGAGTTCTCACTCGCTCCGTCGGATGGAGCGGCGAACATCTACCTCGAGGTGGGCGCCGGCGTGACGATGTTCATCCTCGCCGGGCGTTATTTCGAGAAGCGGTCGAAGAAGCAGGCGGGTGCTGCACTGCGCGCGCTGCTCGAGCTCGGCGCGAAGGATGTCGCCGTGCTGCGCGGCGGGGTGGAGACCAAGATCCCGGTCGAAGACCTGCGTGTGGGAGACGAGTTCGTCGTTCGGCCCGGCGAGAAGATCGCGACCGACGGCATCGTCGTCTCGGGCACATCGGCCGTCGACGCGTCGATGCTCACGGGCGAGGCCGTGCCGGTCGAGGTCGCCGAGCGCGACGCGGTCACGGGCGCCACGACGAACGTCGGCGGACGGCTCGTGGTTCGTGCCACCCGTATCGGCTCCGACACGCAGCTGGCGCAGATGGCCCGGCTCGTCGAGGACGCTCAGACGGGGAAGGCGGAGGTGCAGCGCCTCGCCGACAGGATCTCGGGGGTCTTCGTGCCGATCGTGATCGTGATCGCGGTCGTCACCCTGGGCGGTTGGCTCGGCGCGGGATTCCCGGCGACGGCTGCCTTCACCGCGGCGGTCGCCGTGCTCGTGATCGCGTGCCCTTGCGCGCTCGGACTCGCCACTCCCACGGCGCTACTCGTCGGCACCGGTCGAGGTGCGCAGATGGGGGTGCTCATCAAGGGGCCGGAGGTCTTGGAGTCCACGCGCACGGTCGACACCGTCGTGCTCGACAAGACGGGCACCGTGACCACCGGAAAGATGACTCTCGTCGACGTGGTCGTCGAGCCCGGCACCGACCGCGCGGAGCTCCTGCGACTGGCCGGCGCGTTGGAGGATGCCTCGGAACACCCGATCGCCCAGGCCATCGCCACGGGTGCGACGCAGGAGGTCGGGGTGCTCCCGGCGCCCGAGGACTTCGCGAACATCGAAGGCAAGGGCGTGCAGGGCGTGGTCGACGGACACTCCGTCGTCGTCGGCCGGGAATCGCTCCTCGCCGAGTGGGCGCAGAGCCTGAGCCCCGAGCTCGCGTCGACGAAGGTCCGCGCCGAGGGAGAGGGCAAGACTGTCGTCGCGGTGGGCTGGGACGGCCGGGCACGCGGCATCCTCATCGTGGCCGACACGGTGAAGCCCGGCAGCGCCGAGGCGATCGCCCGGTTCCGGCAGGTCGGGCTGACGCCGATCCTGCTCACCGGCGACAACGAGGCCGTCGCCCGGAGGATCGCGGCAGAGGTCGGCATCGACGAGGTCATCGCCGAAGTCCTGCCCAAGGACAAGGTCGACGTCATCGCCCGGCTGCAGGGTGAGGGAAAGACCGTCGCGATGGTCGGCGACGGCGTGAACGACGCCCCCGCGCTGGCTCAGGCCGATCTCGGCCTGGCCATGGGCACCGGAGCGGATGTCGCGATCGAAGCGTCGGACATCACCCTGGTGCGCGGAGATCTGCGCAGCGCGGTCGACGCGATCCGGCTCTCTCGGGCGACCCTCTCGACCATCAAGACGAACCTGTTCTGGGCCTTCGCCTACAACGTCGCGGCCATTCCCGTCGCGGCACTCGGAATGCTCAACCCGATGCTGGCCGGCGCGGCGATGGCCCTGTCGAGCGTGTTCGTCGTCGGCAACAGCCTGCGCCTGCGCGGGTTCCGCAGTGTCGTCGCATCCGCCTGACGAGCGGAGCAGACGCCGGTGCTCGGGTGATCGGGGCGCCGTGCGGTCGACATCCGACCGCACGGCGCACTCTGTCACGGGACGATGACTGCGCGACCGCGGATGCTGTTCGAGGCGAGGTCCTCGTAGGCCTTCGGGCCGTCATCGAGCGAGTACGTCTCGGTCTGGACGTGGATCTTGCCGGCGCGGGCGAGGTCGAGGACCTCGATCAGCTCGGAGCGGGATCCCCAGTAGGGGATGCGCACGGCGGCGTCGAAGGCGATCGTTCCGAAGCCGAGACTCATCATCCCGCCGCCGATGCCGACGATCGTGACGTCGGAATCCAGCGCCGCCACGCTCTGCGCCAGGGCCATGGTCGGGTTCGCGCCGACGAAGTCGAACACGGCGTTCGCGCCGAGGCCGCCGGTGATCTCGCGGATCTTCTCGGCCGCCGAGGCATCGCTGATGAGCGCGTGATCGGCGCCCACCTCGGTGGCCAGTTCGAGCTTCGCGTCGTTGACGTCGAGAGCGATCACCGTGGCGCCTGAGATCGCCTTCAGGATCTGAATGCCGACATGACCGAGGCCGCCGGTGCCGATGACCACGGCGAAGGTGCCGGCGCCGAGCTTCGGAAGCGAGCGCTTGATCGCGTGGTACGGCGTGAGACCCGCGTCGGTGAGCGAGACGTTCTGCACGGGGTCGAGGTCGCCGAGCGGCACGAGGTGGCGGGCGTCGTCGACGATCATGTACTCGGCCATCGAACCCTGGCTGCCGAGCCCGGGAGGGCGGATGCCCTCGGCGGCGGCGTTCGTGCAGTAGTTCTCCGCGCCCTGCGAGCAGTTGTGGCAGCGTCCGCAGCCCCACGGCCCGTAGACCGCCACGGCGTCGCCTACCTTCAGCGTGGAGTCGACGCCCTCGCCGATCTCATGCACGATGCCCGCGCCCTCATGACCGAGCGTCAGCGGCAGCGGATAGCTCTGCTCGAGGTAGTCCTTCTCGGGAAGGCCCATGACGTAGTCGTCGGAGTGGCAGACGCCACCGGCCGTGACCTTGAGCAGCACCTGGCCGGGTCCGGGCTTCGGAATCGGGATGTCGACGACGACGGGCGGCTTGCCGATCTCGACGTAACGGAGAGCTTTCATGTGGATCTTCTTCCTGGCGCCCGAGCGGTCTGCCGCGCGGTGCGGAGGCGTGGGCGCTCGGCGCCGTCTCTTCCATTATCGAGGCGGCGCTGAGGGGCGAGGTCGCTCGCCGGCACGGTGATCGGTCAGGAGGCGCGGATGCGCCCATCCACCAGGGTGACGCTGTGCTCGGCGTCGCCGATCACAGCCGGATCGTGCGAGACGCAGACCACGGCGACACCGCGCGCAGCCTCTTCCCGCAGCGTGGTGCGGATGCGGCGACTGCTGACGGAATCGAGGCCCGTCGTCGGCTCATCCAGCAGCAACAGGTCGGCGTCTCTGGACAGCCCCTGGGCGAGCAGCGCTCGCTGCTGCTGGCCGCCGGAGAGGGAGGCGAACGGGTGCTTGGCCAGCTCTCGGATGTCGAGTCGGTCCATCGACCGCTCGACGAGGACGCGCGCCGCGGCATCCATCCGGCGCCACGGTCCGAGCCGGCCCCACGCTCCGACGCTCACCACGTCTCTCACCGACACGGGAAGCCCCGGAGGGATCGCGGCACGCTGCGGAACGAAGGCGATGGTCCCGGTGACGCTCCGTTCGCCGCCGTGCGCTCGCGTGCCGGCGAGCACCTCCAGCAGCGTCGACTTGCCCGCGCCGTTCGGCCCGGTGATGACGGTCATCGCACCCGAAGAGAACTCGACTCCCACATCGGAGAGGGCCGCCCGACCGTCGAACGCCACAGTGATGCCGCTCAAGCGCGCGGTCGTGACATGGGTCGCCCGGGGGAGGATCATTCCTCGAGTTTATGAGTTTGATAATCATTCTCAAAAACGTCTAAGCTCGCCAAACGTGAGCGTTCATCCGATCGGCATCCTCGACCCGTTCGCCCTCGACTTCCTGCAGCGCGGGATGCTCGGGGGAGCACTGGTGGCGATCCTGTGCGCGATCGTCGGCACGTGGGTCGTCATCCGCGGGATGGCGTTCCTCGGCGAGGCGCTGGCTCACGGCATGCTCCCGGGCGTCGCACTGGCCACCGTTCTCTCCCTGCCGGTCCTGGTCGGCGGTGCGATCAGCGCTGTCGCCATGAGCGTGGGGATCGGTGCACTGCAACGACGAGCCCGACTGTCGTACGACACGAGCATCGGTCTCTTGTTCGTCTCGATGCTGGCGCTGGGCGTCATCGTCATCTCCCACTCAGGCAGCTTCGCCACCGACGCGACCGCGATCCTCTTCGGCGACATCCTCGCGATCACTCAGAGCGACCTCGTGCTGCTCGCCGCCGCCGCCATCGCGGGACTGATCGTCGCGGTGCTCTTCCACCGGTCGTTCGTCGCCCTCTCTCTCGATGCGCGCATCGCCGCCGTGCTCGGGCTGGGTCCGCGGATCGCGCAGGCCGCCCTCGTCGGGCTCGTCACGCTCGCCGTCGTCGCCTCCTATCAGGCGGTCGGATCGATGCTCGTCGTCGGCCTGCTGCTGGCGCCGGCGGTCGCCGCCGGACACTGGACCACGCGCATCCCCACCCGGATGGCGCTCGCCGCGGTCTTCGGCGTGGCCGCGGTCTTCATCGGCCTCCTCGTGTCCTGGTATGCCGCGACGGCCGCGGGTGCGTCCGTCGCGGCATCCGCGATCCTGCTCGCCTGCCTCTCCTGGGTGGCGCGAACAGCCCTCGACTCCCATGGGACGCGGGCGCAACGCGCCTGACCCTGCTGTCGCGAAGACGCGACCTCCCGCACGACACACGACAAGGAAGGACCCCGTGCGCTTTCGCATCGCCCCGCTCGCCCTCATCGGCGCTCTCACCGTCTCTCTCGCCGCCTGCAGCTCCACGCCCGCCGACCTGGCCCCGTCGAGCGAGGCCGACGACGACGGACACGGCGCTGTCGCCGGCGCAGAAGAAGTGGCCGAGCCGCAGCTCGGCCTGACCTGGATCGATCCGGAAGGCGCCGTCACCCACCTGGACCTCCTCGACGAGAGCGTCAGCGACATCGGCGAGATCCCTCCGGTGACCGCCATGAAGACGGACGGACGCTACCTCTTCGCGCAGACCGACGAGGGCGTCGAGATCGTCGACAGCGGCGTGTGGACCTGGGACCACGTCGATCATTTCCACTACTACCGCGCGGAACCCGCCCTGCTCGGTTCCGTGACAGGAGAAGGTGAAGCCGCCATCGCGACGACCAACCTGTCGACGACGGGCGGCACCGGGATCTCGTTCGCCGGCTCGGGCGATGCCGTGCTGCTCGACACGCAGGCGCTGTCTAAGGGTGAGATCAGCGAGCTGTTCCGCATCGAGCGCGAGCCGCACGAGGGGCTCGTCGTGCCGGTCGGCTCATTCGCCCTCATCACCGAGGCGACCGACGGCGTCGGCACGAGCGTCGCCGGATACACGGCCGACGGCGAGGCGACGGGCCTCACAGAGCCGTGCGTCGATCCAGCCGGCACGATCACGACGCGCGTCGGCGCGGTCATCGGGTGCCGAGACGGCGCCCTGCTCGCTCACGTCGACGGCGGCGAGCTGCACGTGGAGCGAATCCCGTATCCCGCCGGCACGACCGCGCTGCCCGCACAGTCATTCGACAACCGCGAAGGGCGACCCACGGTCGCGGGTCTCGCGGGCTCGGAGGGGATCTGGCTGCTGGACACGCGCGAGCGGTCCTGGACGCTGCTCCCCATGCCGACCCCGCTCGTGCAGGTGACGGCGGTCGACGACGAAGACGGCCACCTGCTCGCACTCGCTCAGGACGGACGCGTGCTCGTGCTCGACGACGAGAACGCGGCAGTGGTCTCCGAGACCTCGCCGCTCGCCGCGGAGTCACTCGCCGCCGGCATGGCTCCGGTGCTCATCGCCGATCAGCACCGCGCCTACCTGAGCGCGCCGAGCGAGCACCGCCTCTACGAGATCGACTACGCGGATGCCGCACGCGTCGCCCGCACCTTCGACACGACCACCAGCCCGGCGTTCGTCGCCGAGACAGGACGATGACATGCGTCTCGCACGCCTCCTCGCGACCCTGGCGGCCTCCGCATTCGTCGCGTCCGGCCTCGCTGCATGCTCCGCGACGGACGACGCTCGCCCGACCATCGTGGTCTCGACGAACATCCTCGGCGACGTCGTCGACGAACTCGTCGGCGATCAGGCGCAGGTCGTGACGCTCATGAAGCCCAATGCCGACCCGCACTCGTTCGAGATCTCGGCGCAGGAGGCCGCCACCCTGCGCAGCGCGGACCTGCTGGTGTCGAACGGCCTCGGCCTGGAAGAGAGGCTGCAGCAGCACCTCGACGCGGCCGACGGGGTGGCCGCATTCGTGGCCGGCGACGCGATCGAGGTCCTCGACTACAGCGAGGGCGATGCCGCGGGGATGCCCGACTCGCACTTCTGGACCGACCCCGAGCGCATGGTCGACGTGGTCGACGCCATCGAGCCCGTGCTCGCCGAGGTCGACGGCATCGACGTCGACGCCCTCGGTGAGACGGTCGAGGGATACCGAGCGGAACTCCGGATGCTGGACGCGGAGATGACCGAGGCGTTCGCGACGATTCCGGACGAGAGACGGGCCCTGGTCACCAACCACCATGTGTTCGGCTACCTCGCTCAGCGTTTCGACTTCGAGATCGTCGGCGCGGTGATCCCCGGCGGAACGACGCTCGCGGCGCCCTCGGCATCCGACCTCGCCGACCTCGTCGACGCGATCGAGGAGACCGGTGTTCCTGCGATCTTCGCGGAATCCTCGTCGCCCGACCGGCTGGTGCAGGCGCTGGCGAGCGAGGCGGACGTGCAGGTCGAGGTCATCGAGCTCTTCACCGAATCCCTCACCGGCCCGGACGAGGGTGCACCCGACTACCTGACCATGATGCGCGTCAACACCGAACGCATCACCACCGGTCTCACGCAGTGAGACCTCACCACAGAGAAAGAGGAATGCACATGCGAACCTCCCCCCTTCGACGCGCGCTGATCAGCGTCGCGGCCCTCGGCGCCGTCGTCACGCTGGCGTCATGCGCCGCCGGCGGCTCGGCCGCGCCGGCATCCACCCCCGACGGCAGCGGATCCGACGCCCAGCCCGGCCCCCGCGTGGCGGTCGCCTATGAGGGCGGCATCCTCGTGCTCGACGGCGAGACGCTCGACACGGTCGCCGATTTCGAGTCCGAGCCGTTCACGCGACTCAACGCCGCCGGAGACGACCGGCACGTCATGGTCACGATGAGCGAGGGCTTCCAGGTGCTCGACACGGCGGCCGGAACGACCGACGAGCCCGAGCTCACCGACACGATCTTCGAAACCGACACCCCCGGCCACGTCGTGCGGCACGCCGACAAGACCGTGCTCTACGCCGACGGCACGAGCGATACGACGATCTTCGACACCGCCGACCTGGCGAGCGCCGACGGACTGCCCGAGGTCGAGACCGTCGCGGGGGTCGAGGCGCACCACGGCGTCTCGGTCGTGCTCGAAGACGGCACCTTCCTGACCACCATCGGCAACGCCGACGGGCGCAACGGCATCGTCGCGAAGGATGCCGACGGCACCGAGATCGCCTCGTCGGACCAGTGCCCGGGTGTGCACGGTGAGGGAACCGCCAAGGACGAGGCCGTCGTCTTCGGCTGCGAGAACGGCGCGTTGATCTACCACGACGGCGAGATCACCAAGGTCGACGCCCCCGACCAGCCGTACGGGCGCATGGGCAATGCCTACGTGAGCGAGACCAGCCCCATCATCGTCGGCGACTACAAGAACGACGTCGACGCCGAGGGCTACCTGCTCAGCGCGGTGACCCTGATCGACACCGAGGCCAAGACGCTCGACGTCGTCGACCTGCCCGAGGGCGTCGAGTACACCTTCCGTGACGTCGTGCGCGGACCGGGCGACCTCGCCTACATCCTCAGCAGCGACGGAGCCATCCACGTGCTCGACCCGGAGTCCGGCGAGATCACCGACAGCTTCCCCGTCGTCGAGGCATGGGAGGGCCCGGCCGAGTGGCAGGACGCCCACCCCGCCATCGTCGTCGCCGGAAACGTGGCGTACGTCACCGAGCCCGCTGCCAACAGCGTGCACGCGGTCGACCTGACTGCCGGTGAGGTGCTCGCCAGCACCGAGCTCGACGTGACGCCGAACGAGATCGCCCCCGCAGCAGGCTGATCCTGATCCGTCGATGGTGAACAGAGGCGGGCGAGACGGTCGGAGTTGCCGTCTCGCCCGCCTTTCATTGGTGTCTATGCGGGAACGTAGCTGGGTGACACTGTGTGTCACCAAGTTGAACGTGCCGCACCTCCCCATCGCTCGCCGACGCCTCATCCAGTCTGCGGTCCCGAAGGAACGGCGCTCGACAGATCAGGACCCCGACGAGCGGTGGCGGTGTGCAGTCAGGTACAGCACCGTCGTCCTGATCTTCTAATGAGTGGTGATCGATGGGCTAGATCCGAGCGCGACGGGAGACACTGATATCCGTCGGCACGAGAGGCATCCCTGTACGCTGGAGCCGCTCGCGGCGGACGACATCTGGCCACGGACTGAGCCGATGAACGGTAGGTAACCCTTGGTCAATCTTCGGGTAGAGGTGCGCAAGAAGCTGTGGGGTAACGCCGGAAATCGTTGCGCGTTCGCCATGTGTGGGCAACGTCTCGTGGCAGATGCGGACGACCCCGACAAGTCTTCCGGTGCCGGCACATCAGTGCTCGGCGAAGAGGCGCACATTCGGTCATCCAGGGTCAGCGGCCCTCGCTACGACGCCGCCTACCCCCGCGAGAAGCTCAATGAGTACGAGAACTTGATCCTTCTCTGCCCGACCCATCACACAGCTATCGACAAGAAAAAGGGAAGCGCCTGGCCGATCGAGGAAGTCGTGGCGATGAAGCAAGCGCACGACACATACGTCGACGCAGTCATGGGCTCGAAGGCCAAGAGCGAACTCGAGCTTGATGTCGCGCTCGCGGCGCGCATCGACAAGTGGGAAGGCGATATTGGTCTTGCCGACTGGGAGGAACTGTCGCGTTGTTTGAACGACGTACATCCCTATGTGACTAGTGCGCAGTGGTTCTCGCTCACTTCAACTTCCAGCTGGCTTGCCGGCCTGAAATGGCCCGTCGAGTATCCGAAGCTGACCGTTGCCTTTAAAACGCATGGCAACGTACTCCGAGCGTTGGTTCAGCACCTTTCTGATGCCTTCATTCTCGAAGGCAACAGACACGAAATCAGACGGCGACATAAAGAGAGATGGTTCGGAGGCCCCGACGGAGAGCGGCATTACACCGAAGCGATCTCTCAGTTCGGCGTCGATGACGCTGTCGCTGGAGTGCTTATCACGGAGCTTACTCGCTCCGTAAATCTCGTCATCGAGGCTGTGAACGACGAACTCATCCCGCTGTACAGATTCAACGACGGGGCGGTTCAGATGATCGAGGGGGATGTGTTATGGGGGCTCTGGAGTTCAACGCCACATTTTGCGCCGCTAGATTGGGTCAGCTTCCCGCGAGCCTACGAACTGCGCGACATTGCGCAGCGAGTGAGGGACGCGCTCGACGGAGGTGATCCCCGAAACGGGGTGTCCATGAGCATCGCAGCCTTCGATCCGAGTTTCCGAAGCTGACGCGAACGGAACTCTGGATCTCGGTCCGCCTCCCCACCGCTCTGCGCATGGTCACACCCGCGATCCATCGCGCGCGGTCGATGCAACGAGGCCTCGTGCTCCTCTCACAAGCGATCGACGCGAATCTTGATCCGTTCGGGCAGCGGGGTTCACCCTGCCCGCCAGTCTGGTGCGCCTTCAGTAGTTTGAACAGCATTTCACAGGAGACCTGCAGAGACGTTCCCGACAAAGAATCGTCGGGAACGCAGTGAGATTATACGGAATATCACCGGGCCGCGAGGTTTCGGGTGGTCCAGGTCGACTTTGTCGTGACACTTTCCTGGCGGCTGTCTGAAGAGCTCAGCGCTTGCCGCACATCAGAGCACCCCCACACAACAACTCGGACGGATCGTCCTCTTCGCGCTCGGTAGTCGCGGCTCCTTTGTCGTGGGCGGTCTACGAGGGCATGATCAAGGTCGCGCCAAGGGCGCCTAGGGTAATTGCGGCGCCTGCGATCGCCGCCCAGGCAGCCAACCAGCTACCACGCTTTGCGCTCTGCGCAACCTTCAATGCCTCGTCGCTCGCGGCAGTGGAAGCCGACATGTGATTCTCCTGGGCTTCAAGCTGAGCCCGCAACGTGACGTTCTGGTCGCGCTGCTCCTTGAGTTGGGCGTTGGAATTGTCGAGCAGGGCGGTGAGCAGCCCAGCGCCGACGCTCGGAGCTCTCGCCGCAAACTCTTCGACGGTGATGTCTGGCGCATCGGCTGAATCGAGATCGATTCCCTCGATCACGAGCTCGTTAGTTGGCTCGGGAAGCGAATCTCGGAAGGCCATCCAATACGGCGAATCGACTACGAGATCTGTCACCCATGACTTGTTGATTCCAGGAGTCGAGCCCAGCTCAGAGATTGCGCCCGAGATCGATTTGGCGGCAGATGCGCTCCACCTAGCGACGGCATCCGTGATCGGCGCAAACGCCTGGGCGGCCACGAGGACGGCCTTGTCGTGAAGGGGATGTGTTTCGTCTTCGACGATCGCGTTGAGTTCCTCCAGGCCCGTCTCCCAGAGTTGCTCGATCTCCGAGTCATCTGACGTTGGGCGTGCACTTTCCAGCGGAACCCACACGCCGTTTCGGCGGACTCTCACCTCAGAGAACTTCCCGGGCTCGCTGTCCGTGTGCTCAGTCCATTCTGTTGAAGCCGCACGCCCATCGTCGTCGCGGTCTTGTGCGCCCTTCATCGAGACTCCCCTCACGTGTTGGATGATTCACAGCCCTAGGAATGCCTTGGCAAGTTCGATCAGAGACCCGGCTACGGCTTCAGCGGCCACCCCACCCGCAACGGCGATGGACCCGGTGCGCACCTGCTCCAGAAAGCGTTTCACCTTCGGCTTGTCCATGCTCTTCTCTTCGGAAACAGCTGCGACGAACTGCTGTGCGTGATCGGAGGACAGCCCGAGAGCTTCGACCTCGCGACGGAGCGACTCATCGTCACCCTTGTTGATGCTGCTTCGCTGACGGATGCCAGTGCCAGTTCCGACGTTCGCGCCATCGCCGAATATGTTGTTCGTGACGTGGAAGACAACGCCAGCTAGTTGAGGCTCGCTAGCCACGGTGGGACCTCCGAATGAACCAGCGTCCGGTGCTGCGCTCTGCAGTTCCAGCGCGAAGTCGAGGGCCTTAGAGCGGATCACGTCAAGGACGCCACGAAGGCTCTGAGGTGTGATGAGGTTGCATGCCGTGTATAGGATCTCGTACTCGAAGCGAAACATTTCCGAGTCGTGATACTCCCGCACGGCCGCGGCGGACCACTCACGGGAAGCGTCGTTCTCTGACTCTGACAGTGCCTGCAATTCCATCAGCGGCTGCTTCATTTCGACGTCCCACCAGGGGTCAAGGGAGTTCGGCCGGATCGTGAGCGTGACGTGGCGGAACGACTGCATGGGACCAGCGAAGGTGCCCTGAACGTTGGTGTGGAGGACTCTGTATGGCGGTAGCGGTGCATCATCGGCGTAGCCGTTCAACTCGTGAGCGACCCAAGTTCGAATGTCACTCGCGCCCACTCGATGAGCAGCGATCTTCACCATCCGGAGCAGGTCTGTGACCGGCACCGACGAGTTGGTGCTGGCGTCGATGATGTTGTCGAGGACGGTCACGGTATCAAGCTAGTGGCAAACTCGGCTGGCCGCGGCGTCACTGTCGGGAGCGTGGTGAGCTAACACTGAACGTCACCAGATCGAGACGGTATGGCGCCGTGGAGCCATCTTTCGCCGTGATGCTATCCAGATAGCTGCAGGACAGAACTCAGGGAATCCCCAAATGAACTGATGACTGTCCTGCAACGCTCCAACGGGTTCCGCAACACGCCCCAGTGCGTTGGCGCCTACTGTCGTCTCATTCAGGATCCGGACTGGACCGCATGTCAGAACATTGGAGATGCTGCCTGGTTTCCCGGATTCGAGGGAGTTCTCGCTCCGTCCGTCACGGGTGAGGGCGACGAGCTCGGCGCATTCGAGTCGCGTGCCAGCGCTCATCTTGCTCTCAAGCAGAGTGAGCCTCTGACCTTCGCAGAGCTCAGCCGACGAACTGACGTAGCTACCTGAGGGGGCGGATCCACTGGCGTTTGGCGCCGCGGTCAGGCGCCGCGTACTTCCGATCCTCGATGCTCGACTGAGTTTTGGCTCAGCGCGCTGCCCCGTGGGCGCCGTCGCGCCGGAACGTCCTGCCACATTTCGGAGTACTCACTATCCAGGCGACGCTGGAACCTCAGGACCTCGTTGGGCTCCGCGAATACGGCTCCGCGCAAGATGTATTGGGCTTGATCGAGTTCAGGTAGTCCGAGCCAGTCGAAGCTCGAGGGACGTGCGATCACGTGACGCGTTCCTCGCGGCGCGGCGAGGTAGTACTCGGATCTCCCCCAGCGATCGTGCACTGCGTCCTCCACCCGCGACTCGACGAGCGCTAGACCCAGCGATTCGATTGTTCGCATAGCGTTCTCCGCCTCGCGGAGTGCCTGCTCGATCTGGCCGACGCCTGATGCGGTCTTCCGGTAATGCTGGTGGTCGTTGCGAACTTCGTTCACCTTGCCCCGTTGTAGGGCTTGCGCGACGCTCTTGAGTCCTGAGGTGAGCTTCATCCGACTACCGTCTGTGAGGCACAGGAACGGCGCGGTCGAGGTGAAAGGGAACTTTTTAAGCCGACTCCCCCGGGAGTACGCGGGGAAGTCATCTGCCGGGCGGGTCAAACCTTCGGCCTCGTCGTCCAAGGCCGCGAGGCGCGATGAGAGGAACTCGAACCCCCTCGCCATCGTGTAGATGTCCAGCTTGCCGCTCAGGAAGTCGTACGACTTCAGCGAGTCCCCGCCGTAGCCCACGGACTCTTGAACGAGCTCGAAACCACGCGCGTTGTCCGCTTCGAAGCCGTAGTGGAACGCATGCGGATCGGCTACGTGATCGTGCAGAAGTGCCCACGCTGAGAACGCAAGGGATTCCTGGAGAAATCTCTCCAGCTCGCGGAAATACTTGCTTGCCACTCCGAGGAACTCCTCGGTGTCTCGCATGCCGGGAGCACTCGAGGCTCGGGTTAGCCCGAGTAGCTTCTCGTGGAGGCGCCAAAACTCTGCTCTGGGATCTTGTTCACTGTGTAACGGGAACCCGAGCTTCCACAGGATACGATTGGCGATGCTCTCGTCGCTTTCTTCGAGTCCATGGCCCACGCGCAAGTTCTTCGCCAGGCGCTGGAGTGCGTCGCGCCCGACCAGTCCCAGTCGAGTTACGCAATCCAGGGGCTCAGCAGTGCGGAAGAACGTATCTAGTTGTTCCTCGAGTGAGTCAGCGACGATCCCACGTAGCATCCATTCCAAATCAGCGCGGTCGCGTGATTCCTTCAGGTCATAGATGTTGGTGAGTTCGTCCCGCAGTCGAAGCGCAGCGAACCCGGGGTGGTCCGAGACGAATCTCACTCCAAGTCGTCCGAGCTCCGGGGAGAGGCCGAATGCCCCTGAGCGACGCTCTTTGTTGAGTACCGGGCGGCGGACCTCGCCGGTAGGAACGACTATCTCGGAGTCGTAGACAAGGGAGTCCAGGGCATCCTGGAGCACGGGTTCCTTGACGAGAAGAGCGATCTGCATCAGTTGCGCGCGTTCGAGGCCGGCCACAGTCTTGTTCGCGTCACCGACATCCAGGAAGTCACGCACCAGTTCTCGCAGGGACCCACCAGTGGAGTTGAAGAGATACGCGATAAGCCCGCGAAGCTCCCGCAGGCTCAGAGCGTCGCCGAGCAGCGTCGCGGAAACGCCCACCGCGGTGTCGGAGAACATGATGGCATCAACGTCGCGCACATCGTCCGCCGCACCGAACCAGTCGACCTCTTTGCTGTCGCCGTCGGGGAAGGCGTCCTCAAACTTGTCTCGATGGCTGTTAATCGTGGCGGCAGAGCTCGTTGTTAGGTGTACGCGATGCGCAACGTCACACATCACATCCGAGCAATGGAAAGCTTCCACTCGCCTCCCCGACGCTAGCTGCCTTGTCGATTGAGACTCGAGCAGTCCGTACGGGCCAGTCACATATCTTCCGTACTGCTGAACTCCAACGGGAGTGGCGTCAAGGAACCGCTGAGTCTCTTCGTAGGTCAGAACGGGCTGCCCTTCGTCGAACATATCGGCGTACGCGTCGTAGGATTCGCGTCCGAAAGGGAACGGGAATCGAATCTTCCCGGCAAGGACCTGCGCGGAGATCGCCTTCGCCATCCCGTCGAGGTCGGTGCTGTCGATGTCTACCAGAAGCTTCTCGCGGCCGATAGCGAGAGCACACATCAGCCGCGCTTCTTTCGCGGGGATCTTGTCCGCGCGAGACGTGACGACCTTCGTCAGTGCGGCGTCGCCGTACTCGGTCAGCTTGATCGCGTTCGATAATCCGTCGGGTATCGAGTAGTCGTTAGCGATGATCGAATCGCCAAGCAGCCGCACCAGGTCGACGAATCGAGCGTACTTCTCCTTGAGCGCATGGGTGCCGAGGGTGGCTTCTAGCTCTGGCGGCAACTTCGTCGGCACCGGGTCTCCTAAGTTGAGTGACGTCAGCAGGTCTGTCTAAGGTGAGTGATCTACTTCTATTCGTGAACATACCGAACGTGAGCCATAGTTCGCCAAGTTCGGTCGCGGGAGACACACGCTGTGAGATTGGTGCCCTGCTAAGCGGACGGCCACGTGGTCCCGCGGGTCGGGGCCGTTCAGTAGTGCGTGGTCTACGACCTCCGCGACGCGCTCCGCGAATGTGACGCCGCTGATCGCCAGGCTGGTGAGAGCGGGGGATGTCACCGCGCCCAGGGACAAACCATCGATGCCCACGATGCGCAACGTCGCGGGCATCGATGGTTTGTCCCTCTGAAGCTGCGCCTCTGAGGGCTCCCATGGCCATCAGGTCGCTGAAGGCGATCACTGTGTCGGTCTCAGGGAATCGTGCGAGTAGTTCACGCACTCCGCGTTCGCCCGCATCTACCGACTGGGCCTCGGCGTCGCAGACTATGACGGCGGCCCTCGACTGCGCATCGACCACCTTCTCGTATGCGATGCGCCGTGTGCTCGGTACGTACTGGTCGGTAATCATGTGGCTTTCGAGGAGTCCGAAGCGTATCGAACCGCTGCGCACAGATCTGCCACCAGGTCGCGGAAGCCGCCATCGAAATCGAAGTCTACGGAGTGAGATCGTTGCCACCTCTTGACTTCCGCTCCACTCAGGCATAACGTACAACCAAATGGTTGCACAACGAGAACTGAGCGAAGCGGAGGTCGACCGTGTGTTCCACGCATTGGCGACGTCGACCCGGCGTGACATCCTGCGTCGGACGATCGAGCGGGAGCAGTCCGTCTCGACCCTCGCCTCCGAATATGAGATGTCGTTCGCCGCAGTGCAGAAGCACGTGGCCGTGCTCGAAGCGGCGAACCTCATCGTCAAGCGCGCCGAGGGACGCGAGCGGCTCGTCCGCGCGAACCCCGAGATGATCGCCCGCGCCAGGGCGCTCCTCGCCCGATACGAAGAGCTGTGGCGGTCGCGCATCGCCCGACTCGACGATCTGCTGGCCGAGAAGCCGGCATCCATCACCGACACCACCGATGTTCCACGAACCGAAGAAGGAGACTGACATGCCCGTCACGGATGTCACCACCGATGTCGACAACCTCACCATGACCGTCGTCGCTGATTTCGCGGCGCCGATCGAGCGGGTCTGGGCCGCATACAGCGACCCGCGCCAGCTCGAGCGGTTCTGGGGTCCTCCCGGATGGCCGGCCACCTTCACCGCCTGGGACCACACGGTCGGCGGACGCGCGCAGTACTCGATGAACGGCCCGCGCGGTGAGAAGTCGTCGGGGTCGTGGGAGTTCCTCTCGATCGACGCCCCGCACAGCTTCGAGGTGCTCGACTCGTTCGCCGACGATGAGGGCAACCCCCTCGACGGCTTCCCGGCGCAACGCATGTCGTTCGCCTTCGAGTCCACCGCCGACGGCACCCGCATGGTCACGACCAGTCACTTCGACTCGGTCGAGGCGATCGAGCAGGTCGTCGAGATGGGCCAGGTCGAGGGAATCACGCTCGCGATGAGCCAGCTCGACGCCGTGCTGCAGGATCTCCGCGACTACGCCCAGGGCAAGGGCACCCAGGTCGAGCTGCTCGACGACACCCACGTGCGCATCACGCGACTCGTCGAAGGGCCGCGCGAACTGGTCTGGCGCGCCCACAACGAGCCCGAGCTCATGAAGCAGTGGCTGCTCGGGCCCGACGGGTGGGAGATGACCGAGTGCGTCCTCGCCACCGAAGTCGGGCAGAGCTACCGCACCTCGTGGGCACCCGTGCGCGACACCGAGGGCCAGCCGTTCGGGTTCGAGGGCGAGGCGCTGCTGATCGACGCGCCTCGACGGTCGGTGCAGACCGAGCGGATGATCGGGATGCCGGTCGAGACGCTGAACGACCTGAACCTCTACGAAGAGGACGGCGCGACGCTCATCACGCTCTACATCGAGTACCCCGACAAGGAGACGCGCGACATGATTCTCGCCACCGGCATGGCCGATGGCATGGAGGCCTCGTACGCCCGCCTCGAGAGCGAGCTGCTCGCGGTCTGAGTTCCACGATTCGGGAAGGCCGGTCGCATCCTTCGGGGGCGGCCGGTCTTCCGTGGTTTCGGTGCGGGGATCCGGAGTTACGGAGCGGCGGGGTCGGAGCCCGCGGTGTCACGGCGCGGACGGCGCGTCGACCAGATCGCGAGTGCGATCAGCACCGGCTGGAAGAACAGGCGCACGAAGCGTTTCATGTCGGTGTCGAGCCCGAAGCCATCGCGATGATGCGTCCACTGCGCGATGTTGCCGGGGAACACCGCGATGAAGAACAGCGCGGTGATCACACCGACCAGTCCGCGGTGCTTGCGTGCGACGAGCAGCGCGGTGCCGAGTCCGACCTCGACGACGCCCGAGGCGAGCACGGTCACGTCCGGGTCGAGGGGCACCCACTCGGGCACCTGCGCCTGGAACTCCTCGCGCGCGAAGGTCAGGTGCGAGACGCCCGCGAAGACGAGCGATGAGCCGAGGAAGATCCGGCCGATGGTGCGTGCGACATTCTTCTTCGACATGGTGCGAGTGTACGCGGGGCTCGAACGGGCGGGGTCGTCAGATGAGGCGGCGGAGTGCTTCTTCGAGCGTGACGCCCTGCGCTTCGGCGCGGTCGCGCAGGCGGGCATGCTCGTCGCTCGAGAGCGCGAGCCGCACCTCGATCGGGTCGTCGATCGGCGCGTAGAGGCTGTCGAGCAGGTCGGAGGTTTCGGCCCAGAGGGGCTCGGCGACAGTCGTCGACGCGACGGGGGATGCCGCAGCATCCTTCTCGTCGCGCGCCGCCGCGGCGGCGATCGGAGCGGATGCTGCCGCAGCGGCCCCGGCATCCGTCGCCATCGTGAACCCGGGCCCTCGCCGCGGCTCCTGCCCGGCCTGGTAGGCCTTGGCGGCGGCGTTCGCGCGCTCGTCGGCCGCCTCGTTCAGGGGGTGGCCCGCGTGGCCCTTGACCCACGAGAACTCGACGTCGCGCCCGCGGATGGCCTCGTCGATGCCCTCGAGGAGGTCGCGGTTGAGCACGGCGCCACCGTCGGACTTGCGCCAGCCCTTGCGCTTCCATCCCGGCATCCACTTGGTCACCGAATCGATCACGTAGCGGCTGTCGCACTCGATCATCAGCTTCTCTGAGATACCCGCCGTCGCCTGCAGCAGTTCGAGCACCGCGCGCAGCTCGCCCTGATTGTTCGTGCCGTGGGGGGAGCCGCCCGCGGCCCAGTTGGCGTCGTCGATGTACCAGGCCCAGCCGTTCGGGCCGGGGTTGCCCAGGGCGGAGCCGTCTGCGGCGGCGATGATCGTCATTCCTCAACCGTAGCCGCGCCCGGGGACAGCGCTGGTGCGGGTCGGGCGCTTTCGACTCCGGGCGCCTCGCGACATAGTGTGGATCGATGCCTACCGATATTTCTTGGGATTCCTGGGTCGGCACCGCCGCATCGATCGCCACGCTGATCGTGATCGCTGCCGCCGCGCTCGCAGCGCTGGCGCTGGCCGCCTCGCTGATCAGTCGTCGGGTGCCGTGGGTGCGCGATCTCGCCAGACGGGTGCGCGCGGCGATGGTCGCGACGACGGCCGTGGTCGCTCTGTGGATCGCCGGTGCGATCTCAGAACCCGCGACGCAGGACTGGTGGCCGGTGGTGTCCCGGCTCTTCCTGATCGGCACGGTCCTCACCGGCTCGTGGTTGCTCGGCGCGTCGATCTCGTTCGGGTTCGAGCGACTGATGGCCAAGGAGGAGACTCTGCTCGTCGGTCCGGAGGCCCGCCGCCGCCGGACGCAGCTGCTCGTCATCCACCGACTCGTCCTCGTCGCGATCGCCGTGCTGTCGCTGGGCGCCGTGCTCTTCAGCTTTCCCGAGATGAGAGCCGTCGGCACGAGCCTCCTGGCCTCTGCCGGCATCGTCAGCATCATCGCCGGACTCGCTGCCCAGTCGATCCTCGGCAACCTCATCGCGGGGGTGCAGGTCGCCTTCACCGATGCCATCCGTGTCGGAGACGTCGTGGTCGTCGAGGGCGAATGGGGGCGGATCGGCGAGATCAACCTGTCGTACGTGGTCGTCTACATCTGGGACGAGCGTCGTCTCGTGGTGCCCTGCAACTACTTCACGACGACGCCGATCGAGACCTGGACGCGTCGTTCCGACAAGATCCTCGGCACGGTCTACCTCGATCTCGACTGGCGGGTGCCCATGGACGAGCTGCGCGAGGAGTTCCAGCGCATCGTCGAGGCCTCACCCGCATGGGACGGTCGGTCGTCGAGCGCCGTGGTGACAGACGCGCAGGGTGGATTCGTCACGGTGCGTCTCGTGATGTCGTCGAAGGACTCGGACGATCAGTGGACCCTGCGCTGCGAGGTGCGCGAGAAGATCATGACCTGGCTTCAGCGGGAGCACCCCGAGGCGCTGCCGCGCACCCGTATGGATCTCGAAGCGACGACGGCGAGCATCGCGGGCTGAGTCGGGGTCAGTCGGTCTCGGTCTCGGTCTCGGTCTCGGGGTCGGGTTCGCCGTTCTCGATCGAGGTCGCCTCGGGTGCCGGAGGTGCCACGGGGAAGACGATCGAGCTGACCGCGGGGGAATCGAGGCCGAGGCCCAGCGTCAGCGGATCGACCGCCGTCGCAGCCGAGAGGACGTCGGACTCGGAGCGCTCGAGCGGTTCGGACGGCAGCTTCCACTGATTCTCTTCGTCGTCGGTGCGCTGTTGGAAAAGTCCCATGCGTCCCATTCTCGACCTGCCTCGCGAAGCGGCGGTCGGATTCACACCGGATTGATCGGATGCCGGGGTGCCGGTCGGGCCCCTATCCGAGCGATCCCAGACACGCTCGCGCCGCGCTCGTGCTGCAGCCGTCCGCGTCAGTCGGAAGCCGAGGCTTCGCGAACAGCGTCGACGAGCTCTCGCCACGGCCCGTCGAGCGCCGAATCGGGGAGCTCTCGTTCGCGCTCCTCCGACGGTGTGCGCACGCGGATCAGCCATACGAAGCGGTCTGCGCCTGCGTCGGTGTCGTGGTCGGCATCCCACGGGCAGCTGTCGATCATCGCGATCCAGTGGTGCGTCTCGGTCGGGTCGGGTTCGACCCGCCATTTGCGACGGATGCCGGCGATGCCGCCCGTGCGCACCACCGCGATGACGACCTGCGCGTCACTCGACTCTGGGGACTCGCTCATCCTCATAGACTCCCACGGTCGCCCACGCACGTCGAGCGGCGGCGGCGGCGGCGTCGTCGATGGCAGACGCCGCGGCGAGGGTCGCATTGGCGAACTCGGTGAAGTTCGCGGTGCTCGACAGGCCGCCGGTGAGCGCCCGGTACCAGACGGTGCCGGCCGTCTCCCAGGCGTTGCCGCCGAGGTCGATCGCGAAGAGGGCGAAGGCCCGGTTGGGGATCCCCGAGTTGATGTGCACCCCGCCGTTGTCTTCGGTCGTGCGCACGAATCCGCTCATGTGGTCGGGCTGCGGGTCTTTTCCGAGCTCATCGTCGTCGTACGCGGTGCCGGGGGCGATCATCGAGCGCAGCGCACTGCCCTGCACGGCATCCGTGAAGATCTCGGCTCCGATGAGCCAGGTGGCATCGGCAGCTGCCTGCCCGAGGAGGTACTGCTCGGTGAGGGCGCCGAAGACATCGGCGATCGACTCGTTCAGCGCGCCCGGCTGACCCTGGTACTCGAGGTTGGCGGTGTACTGCACCACACCGTGCGCGAGTTCGTGACCGATCACCGTGGTCGATGAGGTGAAGCCGACGAAGACCTCGCCGTCGCCGTCGCCGAACACCATGCGCTCGCCGTCCCAGAAGGCGTTGTCGTAGTCGATCCCGTAATGCACGGTGGCGTCGAGAGGGGCACCGGCGTCGTCGAGCGAGTTGCGCCCGAAGGCCGAGAGCAGCATCTCGAACGTGGCGCCGAGTCCGTCGAAGGCCTCGTTGACGGATGCGTCGGCCACAGGCTCGTCGTCTTCGGCGCGGACGATCGCCCCGGGGAGGGTCTGCGTGTTGGCGGCGTCGCTGATCGTGCGGTTCGGGGCGTCTGACAGCTGGGCGACCAGGTCGCCGTTCTCGTCGATCGACAGATCGAGGCGCGCTCGGAACGGCGGTCGGCCCGCCGTCAGCGTCTGGCGCGCGGCGGCTGCGGCGCGGGGATAGCGACCCGACTCGGCGAGGCGCGCGAGCAGGTACGAGGGGATGACTCCGGGGACTTCGGTGTGGCTGCTCATGTTCAGACCCTACGCCGGGGGTCCGACGTTCTCGCAAGGGCGGACCGGATCGGATGCCGTCGCCCCGTCGCGCTCCGCTCAGTCGCGCGTGATCTCGAGCACGGTCGTGCGCATGACGCCGTCGCCCACCGGAACCTCGAAGCGCACCGGCATCCCGGGGTGCGCGAGAGAGAACCAGAACGACACGATCGGACCGCCGGGCTCGTCGGCCGTGTCGTACCGCCGGCACTCCACCGAGCCGAAGGGCGTCTCGAGCGTCTCGAGCGTCACGGTCGTGCGGTCGGCCGGGAAAGCGGCATGGGCCTGCAGATCGAGCCAGGTCACGCGACTCGAGACCAGCGACTGCGGATCGTCCGCCGCCCAGCGGTCGAGCGTCGCGCCCTCGGCATCCGTCTGCCGAAAGCGATTGACGCGCTCGCCGATGGTGCCGTCCGGCTGCTCGGTGCGCAGCCGGATGGTCGTGCCCGCCCCGGTCGCGTCACGGATCTCGTCGGCCGTGAACGGGGTGGGCAGCAGGTCGGGGCCGAGGACACGAGGATCGGTGGCAGTCATACGACGATTCTCCGCTCTCAGGAAGACACCCCGGGATCTCGCGTAAAATCGGCTCAATGACCGATGCCCCCTCCGACGCTGCACCCGACCTCGGACCCGGCATCGACCCCCAAGACCTCGCCACCACGCTGCGGGTGCTCTCGGAACTGCACCAGATCGACAACGAGCACCCCGACTTCGTGGCCGTGCGCCACGCGACCGCGGCCATGTTCAAGGCGGTCAAGCGCGTGCGGCGCAAGGAGATCCGCGATGCGATCGCCGAGGCCGACAAGGCCGTCGTCGCGCGCACGGCCACCGGCGCCCCCGACCGCATCGACGACGAGACCCGCGGCAACGATCTCGCGACCAGCGTCGTCGACGCCCCGATCGCCGGCGAGCTGCTCAAGCCCCGCAACTGCTACATCTGCAAGCAGCCCTACACGGTCGTCGACGCCTTCTATCACCAGCTCTGCCCCGACTGCGCGCGCTTCAGTCACGGCAAGCGCAACGCCCGCACCGACCTCACCGGCAAGCGCGCACTTCTCACCGGCGGCCGCGCGAAGATCGGCATGCACATCGCCCTGCGACTGCTGCGCGACGGCGCCCACACGACGATCACCACGCGCTTCCCCCGCGATGCGGTGCGTCGCTTCTCGGCGCTGCCCGACTCGGCCGATTGGCTGCACCGCCTGCGCGTGGTCGGCATCGATCTGCGCGACCCCGCTCAGGTGATCGGTCTCGCCGATTCGGTCGCGGCTCAAGGCCCGCTCGACATCCTCATCAACAACGCCGCGCAGACCGTGCGCCGCTCGCCCGGCTCGTACTCGCTGCTGGCGGATGCTGAGCTGCAGCCGCTTCCCGACGGACCCCTGCCCGAGATGGAGACCTTCGGGCACACGGCCGACCCTCATCCGCAGGCGCTGCAGGCATCCGTCGATGCGCACCCGCTGCTATCCGTCGCGGCGCTGGGCGGCACGGTCGCCGAACAGGGAGGCCAGGCGCTGACCGCCGAAGACCTCGCGCGGCTCGCGATGGCTCCCGGGTCGTCGTCGCTCGAGAAGCACGCCGACGGCACCGCCATCGATGCGGGCGGACTCGTGCCAGACGTCAACCGCACGAACAGCTGGGTGCAGTCGGTCGACCAGGTCGATCCGCTCGAGATGCTCGAGGTGCAGCTCGCGAACACGACGGCGCCGTTCCTGCTGATCAGTCGCCTGCGCGCGTCGATGGCCGCCTCGTCGGCGCACCGCAAGTACGTGGTGAACGTCTCGGCGATGGAGGGGCAGTTCTCGCGCCGCTACAAGGGCCCGGGCCACCCGCACACGAACATGGCCAAGGCTGCGCTGAACATGCTGACGCGCACGAGCGCCGGCGAGATGCTCGAGACCGACGGCATCCTGATGACGGCCGTCGACACCGGGTGGATCACCGACGAGCGCCCGCACTACACGAAGGTGCGCCTGGCGGAGGAGGGCTTCCACGCGCCGCTCGATCTCGTCGACGGAGCAGCCCGCGTGTACGACCCGATCGTGCGCGGCGAGGCCGGCGAGGACATCCAGGGCGTCTTCCTGAAGGACTACGAGCCCAGCCCCTGGTGACCCTCGCCTCCGGGTCCCGGGCCGGGGCCGTTCCGGGGCCGTTCCGGCCTGTCGCCGTCCCCCCCCCCCGAACTTTCGAATCGCGCACTTTGCAGATTCTGGGCCGCGATTTCTGCAAAGTAAGCGATTCGAAAGCATCCGCCGGGGCCGGGGCCGGGGCCGGGGCGCGGGGGGAGCGGATGCCGTCGGCTACCGCGCCCGGATCTCGAGGTTCTCGGACGCCCAGGTGCCGAGCTGGTCGAGGATCGGGAGCAGGCCGCGGCCGCCGTCGGTGAGCGAATAGGACACGGTGACGGGCGGACCGGCGTCGACCGAGCGCGCGACGAGCCCCGCCTCGGCGAGTTCGGCCAGCCGGTCGGAGAGCACGGTGTCGCTGATGCCCGACACGCCTCGGCGCAGGGACACGAAGGTCGACGGGCCTCCGCCGAGTGACGAGACGATCATGCCGTTCCAGCGCTTGCCGAGCACGCTGAAGGCCAGTGTGACGGCGGCGTCGCAGACGTGACGCTCTTCGTCGATCTCGGCCATGGGCCCATCATACCTGTGCTACGTTAACGCGAGTCGCTAAGAAAAACAGAGTGACTACGAAAAACGAAAGGCACTTCTCATGTCCCTGTTCCGCCTCGACGCCAGCATCCTTCCCGCGTCGTCCGCCAGCCGTTCGCTCGCCGACCTCGTCGAAGCAGAGTGGACCGCCTCGCACCCCGACTCCACGGTCACCCGCCGCGACCTCGCCGCCGACCCCGTGCCCGCGACGGCCTGGGCGGATGCCGTGACCGGCGGATTCGTCGACGATGCTCAGCGCACCGACGCTCAGCGCGCGGCGCGCGCCCTCGCCACCACCTTCGCGGACGAGCTGATCGGCGCCGATGCGCTGCTGTTCGCCGTTCCGCTCTACAACTACGGGGTCTCGCAGCACTTCAAGACGTGGTTCGACCTGGCCTACACCGATCCGCGCATCGACCCGCAGGGCACCGCACTGCGCGGCAAGCCCGCGACCCTCGTGACGGTGCTCGGCGGCAACTACGCCCCCTGCACTCCCAAGGAGGGCTGGGACCACTCCACCGGGTGGCTGCGCCGTGTGCTCGAAGACGTCTGGGGCCTCGACCTGCGCGTCGTCGAGCGCCCGTTCACTCTCGTGGGCGTGAACCCGGCACTGGATGCCTTCGCCGACACCGCCCGGGAGCTCAAGGAGAACGCCGAGCAGTCGGCGCGCACCTACGGCCGCGAGCTCGCCGCGCTGCGGGGCGACCAGGTCGCCTGACCTCACGCCACTTGCAGGTCGAGATCACGGATGCATGCCGAGATCAGGGGGTATCGGCATGCATTTGTGATCTGAGCATGCGGGTGTGCGGCCCGGTCCGGGTCGTCCGTGCCGGTCCGTCTGCAGGAGCCGGGCACGGATGCGGGGTGGAACACGGCTTCTGGTCCTGCATCCGTGCCTCCGTCCTGCAAACGGCGCAAGCCCAGAGGTCCGGGCGCCCGCCCCCCGCCCGACACGACCCGAACCCAGACGGGAACTCAGGCCAGTGGCCGGGGGAACGGATGCGGCAGCCACACCGTCACGTTCAGCCCGCCGCTCTCGCGAGCGGTGAGCACGAGCGATCCGTCATGCGCCTGCGCGATGCGCTGCGCGATGGCGAGCCCGAGTCCGATGCCCCCGTGATCGTCGTTTCGGGCCCGCTCAGAGCCCCGCTGGAAGGGCTCGACGAGGGTCGCGACGCGATGCGGGGGCAGTACGGCACCGGTGTTCTCGACGACCAGTGCCACGGCGTGCGGCAGGACATGCGTGCGTACGACGACGGTGCCGTCCGCGGGCAGATTGTGCACGATCGCGTTGTGCATCAGGTTCGTGATCAGCTGCTGCAGCAGGGCCGGCGATCCGAGCACCTGCGCCGTGTCGCCGCCCACGTCGATCGTCACGCCGCGGCGCTCGGCGAGGGGCAGCAGCGTCTCGACCGACTCCTCGGCGAGCAGCGAGAGGTCGATCGGCTCGCGCGTGAAGGTCCGGCGCTCGGCGCGGCTGAGCATCAGCAGCGCCTCGGTCAGCTCGATCGCCCGCGCGTTGACCTCGTGCAGCCGGTCGATCAGCGCATCGACGTCGCGGTCGGGGTCGTTGCGGGCGACCTCCAGCATGGTCTGCGAGATCGCCAGGGGAGTGCGCAGCTCGTGCGAGGCGTTGGCGGCGAACCGCTGCTGCTCGCCGATATGCGCCTCGAGCTGCTCGAGCATCGAGTCGAAGACGTCGGCCAGGTCGCGGAACTCGTCGCGCGGACCCTCGAGGGCGACCCGGTGCGAGAGCGACCCCTGGGCGGCGAGCTGGGCCGCGCGTCCGATGCGGTCGAGCGGCGCGAGCATGCGTCCGGCGATGATCCAGCCCCCGCCGATGCCGATCGCGAGCAGCACGAGCATGACGACGACCGCGGCGGGGATGAACGCGCGGATGAGGTCGGAGCGGTTCGGCACCCACTGACCGAGCTGCGTATAGAGGCCGGTGTCCGGCACGTAGCGCAGCAGCCACAGCGCCACGGCCGCGAGCAGCAGCACCCCTGACACCACCACGACCCCCGCATAGCTGAGGGTGAGCTTCCAGCGGGCGCTCATGCCGCGGCGCCGCTTCGGGCGGGTGAGGTCAGCCATCGGCATCCGTCCCGATGCGGTAGCCGACGCCCGGAACCGTGAGGATGAGCCACGGCTCCCCCAGCCGCTTGCGCAGCGACGAGACCGTGATGCGCACGGCGTTCGTGAACGGGTCGGCGTTCTCGTCCCACGCGCGTTCGAGCAGCTGCTCGGCGCTCACGACTCCGCCGGCGGCCTCGACGAGCACCTCGAGCACGGCGAACTGCTTGCGGGTCAGGGCGACGTACTTCCCGTCGCGGAAGACCTCGCGGCGGAACGGGTCGAGCCGCAGACCCGCCACCTCGAGCACGGGAGGGCGCACGCGCTGGCGGCGACGGTCGAGGGCGCGCAGCCTCAGCACCAGCTCGCGCAGCTCGAACGGCTTGGTCAGATAGTCGTCGGCACCGATCTCGAACCCTGAGGCCTTGTCGTCGAGGCGGTCGGCGGCGGTCAGCATGATGATCGGGATGCCGCTGCCGGACGCCACGATCGAGCGGGCGACGTCATCGCCGGAGGGCCCCGGAATGTCTCGGTCGAGCACGGCGAGGTCGTAGGAGTTGATGCTGAGCAGCTCCAGAGCCGTGTCGCCATCGCCGGCGATGTCGGCGGCGATCGCCTCGAGCCGCAGCCCGTCGCGCACGGCCTCGGCGAGATAGGGCTCGTCCTCGACGATCAGCACGCGCACGACACAGCTCCCATGTGCTCAGAGCTTACGCACCCGGGCATATCGGGAGCATATGCAAAAGCGCATACGTCGTCGCAACAGCGTCCCTTCTTGACTGAGGACATGAACATACGCACTGCCCTCGGGCGCCGCCGGGTCGCCACGGTGATCGGGATCGCCCTGCTCGCCGCCGCCCTCACCGGCGCCGTCGTGCTGATCGGCCAGCAGTCGCTGGCGTCGGCATCCGTCTCTCCGACCGTCTCGCCCTCATCCCTCACCGAGGCGGACGGCGTGATCCGGGAGGAGGGCGCCGTCTCGGTCTTCGACGAGACGCCGGCCGTGAGCAACCTCGACAGCGATCTGCTCGCCGCGGTGCGGGCTGCTGCGACGGCGGCCGAACAGGACGGTGTGAGTATGCACGTGAACAGCGGATGGAGGTCGGCCGCGTACCAGCAGGTGCTGCGGCAGGATGCGGTCATCGAGTACGGATCCGAGGAGGAGGCGGCCCGCTGGGTGGCCACCCCGGAGAACTCCGAGCACGTGTCGGGGGACGCGGTCGACCTCGGCCCACTCGCGGCGCAGGACTGGCTGTCGCGCAAAGGCGCGGACTTCGGCCTCTGCCAGATCTACGCGAACGAGCGCTGGCACTTCGAGCTGCGCCCGGCAGCTGCGGCGAACGGTTGCCCGCTGATGTACGACGACCCGACCGCAGACCCGAGGACGCAGCGATGACCACGGCACTCACCTCTCCACGCCTCACCCTCTCTCGCGTGCACCCGCCGACCCTGCAGACGATTCCCGACGCGATCGCCGCGAACGTCGAGCGGATGCGCTCGGCCACCGATGCTCGCCTCATGGCGGTCGTCAAGGCCGACGGCTACGGCCTCGGCGCGGCCACCGTCGCTCGCGCGGCGATCGGGGCCGGAGCCGAGTGGCTCGGAATCACGGATGCCGAGGATGCCGCTGCGCTGCGTGAGGGCGGCGTCGAGGCGCCGATCCTCGCGTGGCTCAATCCGGCCGGGGTCGACGTCGCGCAGGTCGTCGCGGATCGCGTCGACGTCGCCGTCGGGTCGGTCGAGGAACTGCGCCAGCTGATCGCGGATGCCTCTGCGGTGTCGAGCGGATGCGTGCGGGTGCATCTGCACATGGACACCGGGATGTCGCGGGGTGGCGTGCCGCTGGCTGAGTGGGCGGAGCTGCTGCGGGTGGCGCGCGCGGGTCGCGGTCGCATCGATGTCGTCGGGGTGATGGGGCATCTGCCGGATGCCGACGCCGCCGCGCCCGCGCGTAACGCGCCGGCCGTGCTGCGAATGCGACAGGCGAGGGATGCCGTGCTGCGCGCCGGTTTCGGCCCTGTGCTCGTGCACCTCGCGGCGACGTCGGGCACGCTGACGGATGCCGCCACGCACTTCGACATGGTGCGCGTCGGGGCGGGGCTCGTCGGCATCGACCCGTCGGAGTCCGTCGTGTTGCAGGGGGCTGCGCGGCTGACCGCATCCGTCGTGCACAGCAGCGTCGTGCCGACCGGAACACCCGTCGGCTACGCCGGCGCCTACGTGACGACGCGCAGCACCCACGTGAGCGTGATCGGCGTCGGATATGCCGACGGCATCCCGCGAGAGCTCGATGCGGGCGCAGGGGTGGCGATCGACGGCGTCCGGTGCCCGATCGTCGGTCGCGTGTCGATGGATCAGATCGTCGTCGACACGGGGGAGCGGGCAGTGCCGAGGGGCGCGACAGCCGTGATCCTCGGTCCGGACGGTGGTGCGGTGCCGAGCGTGCAGGAATGGGCGCTCTGGGCGGGGAGCATCCCGCACACGGTCGTCACGGGGATCGGCCCGCGAGTCGAGAGAGCGATCGCATGAGGGTACTGGTGATCGGGGGCGGGCAGAACGCCGAGCACGAGGTGTCACTCGCCTCTGCGGCGGCCGTGGCCGAGGCCCTGCGTCTTGGGGGATACGACGTGAGCACGGTGACGATCTCGCGGCAGGGCGTGTGGGAGGTGGCGGGCGTCTCGGAGGGTGCCACCGCCGCCGAGTCCCTCGCGTCGGTCATGCCGCTTCTCGCCCAGTGCGACGTCGTATTCCCCGCCGTGCATGGATCCCTGGGCGAGGACGGTGCGCTCGCGGCACTGTGCGCGCTCGCGGGGGTGGGCGTGGTCGGATCGGGTCTGCGCGCGGGAGCCCTCGGCATGGACAAGTGGGTCACCAAGCTCATCGCCGAGGCCGCGGGGCTGCGAACGGCGCGCGGACGGGTCGTGCGGGCGGCGGACTGCGGGGATGCCGAGTTCGAGGGCCCCGTGGTCGTGAAACCCGTCTCTGCCGGATCGAGCTACGGCGTCTCGCTCGTGCGGGAGGAGCACGAACTCGGGCCGGCGCTGCGCGACGCAGCACGGTTCGACACCCGCATCCTCATCGAGGAGGTGGTGCAGGGGCGCGAGATCGACGTGGCCGTGCTCCGGGAGGCGGGCGGGGTGCGCTGGGCGGCGCCGCCGCTCGAGATCCATGCCTCCGGGCTCTTCGACACCGCGATGAAGTACGACGGCAGTGCGCGGTTCACCGTGCCCGCGCGGTTGTCGGCCGACGAGACGACCTCTCTCACGCGTGCGGCGCTGACCATGTTCGACGCCCTCGGCTGTGCGGGCGTCGCCCGGATGGACTTCTTCCTCACGGCCGAGGGGCCGGTGCTGAACGAGGTCAACACCATGCCGGGGCTGACCGCGGCCTCGCAGGCACCGCGCATGTTCGCGGCGGCGGATGTGTCGTACGTCGACCTGGTGTCACGGCTCGTGCGTGCCGCCGAGGTGCGGGTGCCCGCGCGCGTCGGCTGACCGGGGTCAGAGGCGGTCGACGCCCGTCACCGTGACGACCGCCGCGCCCTCCTCATCGGAGGCGGCGAGGTCGACCGTGGCCGAGATGCCCCAGTCGTGATCGCCCGCCGGATCGTCGAGGATCTGCCGGACGGTCCACTCGGTCGCGCCCTCGGTGAGGAGCAGCAACTGCGAGCTGCGCGCGTTCGCGCCGGTGAGGATCTCGTCGTGATCGGCGAAGTAGCCGTCGAGCGCATCCGACCAGGCGTCGGCGCCGAACGACGGATCGAGCTCAGCGAGGGCAGCGACGTCTCCGCGGGCGGCGAGCTGCACACGCCGGAACAGCTCGTTGCGCACGAGGGTGCGGAAGGCGCGCACATTCGAGGTCAGCCGCTTCGGCGCCGGCGGCACGATCGGCTCGTCGTCCGGGCCATGCAGCACGCCGTTGACGAGTTCCTCCCACTCGTCGAGCAGGCTCGAGTCGACCTGGCGCACGAGTTCGCCCAGCCACTCGATGAGGTCGCGGAGATCCTCGTCCTTCGCCTCCTCGGGGATCGTCTGCGAGGCCGCCCGGTACGCATCGGAGAGGTAGCGCAGCACGACGCCCTCGGAGCGCGCGATCTTGTAGTACGCGACATATTCCCCGAACGACATGGCTCGCTCGTACATGTCGCGCACGACGGATTTCGGGTGCAGCTCGAAGTCGCGGATCCACGGCTGCGCCGCGCTGAACGTCTCGAACGCGGCGGTCAGCAGCTCGTCGAGCGGCTTCGGGTAGGTGATCTCCTCGAGCAGCTCCATGCGCTCGTCGTATTCGATGCCCTCGCGCTTCATGGAGGCGACCGCCTCGCCCCGCGCCAGGAACTCCTGCTGGCCGAGGATCGCCCGCGGATCGTCGAGCGTGGACTCCACGATCGAGATCATGTCCAAGGCATACGATCCGGTTCCGGTGCCGGCGGCAGGGTCGCGGTCGAGCAGTTCGAACGCCGCGAGGGCGAAGGGCGACAGCGGCTGGTTCAGGGCGAAGTTCGGCTGCAGGTCGACCGTCAGGCGGATCTCGCCGTCGGGGGTCTGCTCGACGACGCCCGATTCGAGCAGCGTGCGGTAGATGCCGATGGCTCGAAGCGCCAGCTCGCGCTGCCTCGCGCGCGGCTCATGGTTGTCGTAGACCAGCGCGCGCATGTTGCCGAACACATCGCCGCCGCGCCCGATCACGTTGAGCATCATGGCGCTGGTGATCTGCATGTGAGAGGTCAGGGTCTCGGGCTCGGCGTCGATGAGCTTGCGGAACGAGGGCTCACCCCACGACACGAAGCCGTCCGGTGCCTTCTTGCGGATGATCTTGCGCTTCTTCTTCGGGTCGTCGCCGGCCTTCTTGATCGCGGCGATGTTCTCGGTCTCGTGCTCGGGCGCCTGTGCCACGACGGTGCCGGCGGTGTCGAAGCCCGCGCGGCCAGCGCGACCGGCGATCTGGTGGAACTCACGGGCGCTGAGCTGCCGCATCCGGGTGCCGTCGAACTTGGTCAGAGCCGTGAGCAGCACGGTGCGGATCGGCACGTTGATGCCGACGCCGAGGGTGTCGGTGCCGCAGATCACGCGCAGCAGCCCGCGTTGAGCGAGCTGTTCGACGAGGCGCCGATACTTCGGCAGCATCCCGGCATGATGCACGCCGATACCGGCGCGAAGGAACCGCGAGAGTGTCTTGCCGAAGGCGGTCGTGAAACGGAAGCCGCCGATCAGGGCGGCGATCTCGTCGCGCTGTTCGCGGGTGGCGACCTTCGTGCTCGACAGCGCCTGGGCCCGCTCCATCGCGGCGGCCTGCGAGAAATGCACGACGTAGATCGGCGCCTGGCCGGTGCCCAGCAGATCGTCGATCGTCTCGTGGATCGGCGTCGTCTCATAGAAGTAGTGCAGCGGAACGGGGCGCTCGACGCCCGTGACGGATGCCGTGTCGCGGCCTGTTCTGCGGGTGAGGTCGCTCGACAGCTGCGAGACGTCGCCGAGGGTGGCCGACATGAGGATGAACTGCGCCTGCGGCAGCTCGAGCAGCGGAACCTGCCACGCCCATCCGCGGTCCGGGTCGGCGTAGAAGTGGAACTCGTCCATGACGACCTGGTGCACCGCGGCATCCGCACCCTGGCGCAGTGCCAGGTTCGCGAGGATCTCGGCGGTGCAGCAGATGATCGGGGCATCCGCGTTCACCGACGAGTCGCCCGTGATCATGCCGACGTTCTCCGCCCCGAAGGTGTCGACGAGGGAGAAGAACTTCTCGCTCACCAGCGCCTTGATCGGTGCCGTGTAGAACGAGCGGCGCCCCTCGACCATCGCGGCGAAGTGCGCGCCGACGGCGACGAGCGACTTGCCGGTGCCGGTGGGCGTCGAGAGGATCAGGTTGTTGCCCGAGACGATCTCGATGACCGCCTCGTCCTGCGCGGGGTAGAGGCTGATGCCGGTCGACTCGGCCCATTCGACGAACGCCGTGTAGACGGCATCCGCATCGGAGCCGTCGGGCAGCGCGGTCGGGTCGAGGGTCATACCCCGATCCTTTCATCCAGCGGACGGACAACCGCGCGCCGGGGTGGAGGGCGGAGTCCCGAGGGGATGCTCAGACCGAGGTTGCGGCGCGCAGCGCGATCCGGATCATGTCGCCGAACGTCTGCTCGCGCTCCTGGGCCGTGGTCTGCTCACCCGTGACGATGTGATCCGACACCGTGCAGATGGCCAGCGCGCGTCGACCGTAGTACGCGGCGAGGGTGTACAGCCCCGCGGCCTCCATCTCGACCCCGAGCGCCCCGTGCTGCACGAAAGGCTCGGTCAGCTCGGGCCGGGTGCTGTAGAACTGGTCGCTCGAGAAGAGCAGCCCCACGTGCACGGCGGAGTCCAGAGGTTCCGATTCGCTCGCCTCGACCGCGGCCCTCAGCAGCCCGAAGTCGGCGACGGGCGCGTAGTCGAGTCCGTGGAAGCGCACGCGGTTGATGCCCGAGTCGGTGCAGGCGCCGTTCGCGATGACGATGTCTCGCACCTGCAGCTTCTCGGTCAGCGCGCCGCACGAGCCGACGCGCACGATGGTCTGCACGTCGTACTCGTCGAACAGCTCGTTGGCGTAGATCGCCATCGACGGCTGGCCCATGCCCGAGCCCTGCACCGAGACGCGGTGCCCCTCCCAGGTGCCGGTGTATCCCAGCATCCCGCGGGTCTCGGAGTAGAGCTCCGCGTCGTAGAGGAAGGTCTCGGCGATCCACTTCGCCCGCAGCGGGTCGCCGGGGAACAGGACGACGGGGGCGATCTGACCGGGCTGTGCGGCGATGTGCGTGCTCATGTCTTCAGCGTAACCAGCGCTCTCTGCGTGGCGCGCCGGGGCTCGGCGCCCGCCTTGAGATCATCGGTACCGAGCGGTGATCGGCACCGCGGAGGGGGACGACGATGTCCGACCAGATCTTCTTGTACGGCGCGCTCGGGCTGTACTTCGCCGGCATGCTGCTCATCGGATACTTCGCCTATAAGCGCACCGACGATCACGAGGATTACATGCTCGGCGGCCGCAACCTGCCCCCGTGGGTCGCGGCGATCAGTGCCGGCGCGGCCGACATGTCGGGATGGCTCGTCATGGGACTCCCCGGCGCGATCTATGCGGCCGGCTTGATCGAGGCGTGGATCGCGATCGGACTGACGATAGGCGCCTACCTCAACTGGCTGCTGGTGGCCCCGCGCCTCCGCGCCTACACCGAGGTGTCGCGCAACTCGATCACGATCCCCAGCTACTTCGAGAACCGCCTGCGCGACAGGAGTCGCTCGCTGCGCATCGCCTCGGGCCTCATCATCCTGGTGTTCTTCACGCTGTACATCTCGTCGGGCATGGTCGCCGCGGGGGTCTTCTTCGAGAGCTCGTTCAACGGGGACTACCTGTTCGGGATGCTGCTGGTCGGCGGCGTCACCCTGCTCTACACGCTCTTCGGCGGGTTCCTCGGAGCCTCGCTCACCGACGTCGTGCAGGGGCTGATGATGGTGATCGCGCTGGTCGTCGTGCCGGTCGCGGCCGTCATCGCGATCGGCGGACTCGGCGAGACGGCGTCGCTGATCACCGAGAACGGCGGAGAGGGCTTCCTTTCGCTGCTCGGCGGCGGAGCCGTCACCGGCGGCACGTTCCTCGCCATCGTCTCGGCGCTGGCATGGGGCCTCGGCTATTTCGGACAGCCGCACATCATCGTCCGCTTCATGGCACTGCGCTCGCCGCAGGAGGCGAAGAGCGCGCGCCGCATCGGCATGTCCTGGATGGTCGTCGCGATGGGCGGCGCCGTGGTGTCGGGTCTCGTCGGCATCGCGTACATGGCGCAACAGGGGGTCACCCTCGACAACCCCGAGACGGTGGTGCTGCTGATGTCTCAGACGCTGCTGCATCCGTTCGTCGCCGGTCTCGTGCTCGCCGCGGTGCTGGCCGCCATCATGAGCACCGTGTCCAGCCAGCTGGTCGTCTGCTCGTCGGCCCTGGTCGAGGATCTCTACAAGGTGGCCCGCAAGACCCCGCCATCCGACAAGCGTCTGGTGCTGATGGGGCGGATGGCGGTGCTGGTGGTCGCGATCATCGCGATCATCCTCGCGATCACGCCGAACGACTCGATCCTCGGCCTGGTGTCCTTCGCGTGGGCCGGTTTCGGCGCCGCGTTCGGGCCGATCATCCTGCTCAGCCTCTTCTGGCGCAAGCTCACGAACTGGGGTGCGCTCGCCGGCATGTTCGTCGGCGCGGTCACGGTGTTCGTGTGGAAGGCGCTCGACACGGGGCTGTACGAGCTCCTGCCCGCGTTCGTGTTCGCGTTCATCGCCGCTGTCGTCGTCAGCCTCGCCACCTATCGGCACAACGAGGAGATCCAACAGGAGTTCACCGACACCGGTGCGATGCTCGCCGTGCCGCGTCCGCACGCGGTCGGCGACACACCCTGATCCGCGCGGGGCTGCGCCGCCGGATGCGGGGCTCAGCCCTCGCGCCGGGGCTCAGCCCTCGCGCCGGGGCTCAGCCCTCGCGCCGGGGCTCAGCCCTCGCGCCGCCGCACGATCTCACCGATCCAGATCGGCGCGAACGGCGAGGTGCACCCCGGGGCGGTGGGATAGTCGGCGAGCACCTGCAGGCGCTCCCCGATCTCGAGGGCCCTGGCCCGCAACTCCGGATGGAAGATCCCGATGTTCGCGAGAGTCTCGTTCATCGCCCATTGCAGTCGCTTCGGGGCGGTCTTGAGGTCCTGCTCGATCAGGTCGAGCAGGTGCTCGAGGTCCACCCCATCGGCATCCTTCGCGACGCGCACGGTCGTGAGCGACCAGGCCGCCGCGGCGACCGTCGGGTCGGCGTCGTCGAACCAGCGCAACCTCAGTTCCTCGGCCAGGGGAGTCTTCTTGGCGACGTAGTTCACGAACCAGTCGTTGACCTTGGGGGCCTGAGTCTGTCGCAGCATCGCATCGAGTTCGTCGGCGGTGAACTGCTTCGGCGCGCAGATCAGCAGAGCAAGCAAGCGGGCGGCGGTGTCGCCCGTCGCCCACAGCTCCTTCGCGAGCGACTGGTCGGTCTTGATGCGCTTGGCGAGCGAGCGCATGCGGCTGAGATTGATGCCGTGATCGTCGCCGCGCTTCTCGTTCGCGGCGCGCATCTTCGGATCCTCCAGAGCGGCGAGTTCTGCCAGGGCCTCGGCGGCGGTCATGTCGGACATGCCACCAGGGTAGGCCCGCGGCACTTGTCAAGGCCCGGGCTTCTGCGGGCAGGCGGCCGTAATCTGCAGGAGATCGAACTCCGACGAAGGGACATGCCATGACTCGCGACAGCGACGACATCAGCACCGACCGCAACGACATCAGCACCGAGCCGTCGCCCGGCGCCGAGGAGAACGACAACCTCGGCACCGAGGACAACAAGGGTGAGCCGCCGACGGTCGTCCCCTCCTCCCCTGCCTCAGACGACGACGGCGACGTGCTCGCCGACGACCCCGAGCGCGACTGACGGGGCGGCGGCGCGCGCCGTGGCCTGAGCCCGGACGCGCGTCGCCGGGATCACGGGCGCGACCGGATCACTCCTCGTCGACGAGCTCCCCGCGGATGCGCCGGAGGTCCTCCATCAGCGACCCGATCAGGATCCAGTGCGTCGACGACGGAGGCCGGATGACGAGGGGTGCCGTGAGCGCCGGGATCGCCGAGGTCAGGGCCTCGGGCTCCGGGGACACGTCGGCGATCTGCACCGCCAGTCGCACATCGTGCCCCGCACGCCGCAGCTGCTCCGCGATGGCCGTGACGGCCGGTTCCTCGCCGATGGAGTCGTCGTAGTGGTCGAAGTAGGCCCGGGTCATGCCGATGGTCTGCGTCACGATGGGCGACAGCCGTTCCAGCAGTGAGCGCATCTCGACGAGCTCTTCGCGGTGGGTCGACCGGCGCGGGTTCAGCGTCAGGGACTCTTCGCCCGCGGCGATCGACGCCTCTGCGGCATCCTTCATCGGACGAAGCAGTCGGGCTTCGAGCATGAGCTCCTGCAGCTTCGCGGCGCTCTGCGGCTCGGGCAGCGCGTCGGCCAAGCGGTCGAGGCTCGAGGCGAGCTCGCTGCCGAGCAGCCCGAGGTCGCGACGAGCCGGGGCGACCAGCACGGGCGGCACGATCAGGGCGTTCACGACGATGCCGATGACCACGCCGATCAGCGTCTCGACGATTCGCGCGATCGCGTACTCCGGCGTCGATCCCAGGGCGAGCACGAGCATCGCCGAGATCGCGACCTGGTTGCCCGTGCCCGGCGTCGCCCGGAGGGCCCACGCCACGAGCATCGCGACGACGATCGCGAGCAGCACGATCCAGCTCGGCGAACCGAGCAGAAGGCCCAGCGCCACCGCGATCACCACGCCGACGATCACGCCTATGCTGCGTTCGAGCGCCTTGGAGAGCGACTGGTTGACGCTGGGCTGCACGACGAGCAGAGCCGCGATCGCGGCGAACACGGGGAGCTGCCCCGGAACGACCCATCCCGCGAGCAGCCACGCGGCGATCGTCGCCGCGGCGGACTTCACCACCTGCAGCAGGGGTGAGCGCTTCGAGGCGCGGATCGCGGCGTGGATGCGCATGATGCAACGCTACTCGGCTAGCGACTGCCGTCATCCGCGATGTCAACCCCGTCGCCAAGACTCGTCGAACGTCGCTGAATGGGATGACACGACCGACGAACAGCGAGGAGCATCACATGGCGCAGATCATCGAGACCATCGACGTACACGTTCCCATCGACGTGGCGTACAACCAGTGGACGCAGTTCGAGAGCTTCCCGCAGTTCCTCGACGAGGTGGAGTCCATCGTCCAGCTCGACGACACCCACACGCGCTGGAAGGTGAACGTCGGCGGCGCGACGCGCGAGTTCGACGCGGAGATCACCGAGCAGCACCCCGACGAGCGGGTCGCGTGGAACAGCATCGGCGGCGAGACGGAGCATGCGGGCGTCGTGACCTTCCACAAGATCGAAGACCTCACGACCCGCGTGACCGTGCAGATCGACTGGGAGCCCGAGGGTCTTCTCGAGAAGGTCGGCTCGCTGGTGGGTGCGGGGTCGCACGCCGTGAAGAAGGATCTTCAGAACTTCAAGGAGTTCATGGAGAAGCGCGGCACCGAGACCGGTGCCTGGCGCGGCGACGTCGACGCCTGATCGACCCCTGAGCCGAGGTCCGAGCGGTGGTGCCCCCATCACCGCTCGGACCTCTTTCGCTGCCTGCTCGGCGAGCGCCTGACGCCCGGCGTCGTCTAGGGACTCTCGAACCGGAAGATAGGGCATCCTCCCGATGCTGTCGGGGTGACTCAGAGCGGATGCTGAGGACATCGCACACCGAGGAGATGTCATGTTCGAGCACCCGTATCTCGCGTACACGTCGACCCATTTCGACCAGGAGCAGCTCGCCCACGCGGCCGAACGTCGCCGCGTCATCGAGGAGCACAGGGACCGGATCGTCCGTCGCCAGCCCGGCCCGGTGCGACGTCTGGCCGGGCGGCTGCTGCACGCGGCCGGCGCCTCGCGCGGCGCGGGGACGGATGCGGCGCGACAGCCCGAGCGGCACGCGCCCGCAGGCTGCGAACCGGCTCCCGCCCGGTGATCGCCGCTCCGCTCCCGGCGGACATCAGCGCCATCCCGGATGTCGGAGGAGAGTGGCACGATGAATCCATGCCCCCGTCCGCTCCCACCGCCGCGATGGTCGGCCGAGAGGCCGAGCTCGCGACCATCCGCGAACTGTTCCGCCGCTCGGTCGACGGTGTGCCCGTCGCCGCGCTGATCGAGGGGGAGGCGGGCATCGGCAAGTCCCGACTGCTGCGGGAGTTCAGCGCCGAGGTGGCGAACCGCGCAGACGTGCACGTCGGGTGGTGCCTCGATCTCGGGGCTTCCCGCACGCCCTTCGGGCCGCTGGCCGGCATCCTTCGATCGATCGTCGCGAGCCTGGGTGCCGATCGCGTGCGGGAAGAGATCGGCGTCGGCGTCGAAGCGCTCGGCATGCTGCTGCCCGAGCTCAACCCCACCGAGCGGTCGCAGACCAGCCCCGATCGCCTCCGCGATGCGATCGCCGCCCTCATCGAGGCGGCGGCCGAGCACGCGCCGCAGGTCCTCGTCGTCGAAGACCTGCACTGGGCTGACGAGTCGACCCTCGCTCTGCTCTCCTTCCTCCTGCGCACCCTCGGTCACGGTCGCGTCCTGCTGATCCTGACCTGCCGGTCCGATGACGTGCGTCGCGGCGATGCAGTGAGCCGCTTCATCGCCGAGTCCACTCGTGCGCGTCTGCTCGAGAGGGTCGTGATCGACCGCCTCGACTCCGCCGCGGTGCGGGCGCTCGTCGAGTCGCTCACCGGGCAGCCCGTCACCGACGCGGCTCTCGACCGCATCCACGACCGTGCCGAAGGCGTGCCCTTCTTCGTCGAAGAACTGGCCGGGTGCTCGACGGGGCCTCTGCCCGGCAGCCTGCGCGACCTGCTGCTCGCGCGTTTCGACCGTCTCAGCGATGACGCCAGGCGGGTGGTGCAGGTCGTCTCGGGGGCCGAGCGTCCGCTGACGCATCCGCTCGTCACCCGCCTGGCGGGCCTGCCTGAGGCGCGCCTCGACGAGGCCATCCGCGAGGCGACGCTCAGCGGCATCCTCGTCGTGGTCGATGACGACTACCGCTTCCGGCACGCGCTGCTGCGCGAAGCCGTGCACGACGATCTGCTGCCGGGCGAGAGGGCGCGGCTGCACCGGGCATATGCCGAGGCCCTCGAAGAGAACTGTGCCGGGTCGGACACGGCCGACCCTGCCGCGCTCGCGTATCACTGGCAGCTCGCGCAAGACGACCGGCGGGCGCTCGCTGCGGCCGTCGCCGCGATGGCCGACGCCAAGTCGCGGTTCGCCTTCGCCAGCGCCGCCCGTTTCGGTGAGCTGGCTCTCGAACTGTGGATCCAGGTGCCCGATGCCGAGGCCGTGGTGAGCATGGAGCGCCTCGAGGTGCTGCGCACCCTCGGCTCCGTGCTGCGCAATGCCGGTGACGGAGAGCGGGCGCTCGCGGTGGCCGAGCTCGCCCTCGACGAACTCGACCCTGCGACGGTCGACCCTCGCATGCACGCGCGACTGCTGCGCGACAAGGCGTATTACACGATGAATCTCGGCCGGGCCGGGTCGATCCCCCTGCTGCAGCAGGCGCTCGACATCCTCGAGTCGAGCGTCGACGACGACCGGCTGCGGGCGTCGGTGCTCAATCAGCTCGCGAGTCGCTACATGATCTCGGGGCGCCTCGAGGAGGCGATCGCCCTGGCGGCGGAGGCGGGTGAGCGCGCGGTGCGCGCCGGGTCGGACGACGAGGCCTCGATCGCCGCGAACGTCCGCGGCGGAGCCCGCGCACACCTCGGCGACCTCGACGCGGCGCACCGCGAATACGCGCTCGCTCTGCAGCTCGCCAAGGGCACGAACGCCGAGATGAGATATCGGGTCAACTACTCGGATCTGCTCGGCCTGCTGGGCCGCTATCGCGACGCCGTCAGGGTGGCCGAAGAGGGGCTCGCTCCGGCACGCGCCTTCGGTGTCGAGCGCACGACGGGTGCTCTGATGACGCAGAACATGGCGGTGCCCCTGCTCGAGATGGGGGAGATCGATCGGGTCGAGGGCATGCTGGCGCGCGAGCTCGCGCAGAGGACGCTGCGCATCTCGCACATGTACTCCACGATGACGCGCGTCCGCGTGCTCTCCTGGCGCGGCAGGCACGAGGAGGCGGCCGAGATCGTGCGCGAGTGGCACCCCGCGTTCGAGGAGACCGGTCGGGTCGAACGTCAGATCTGGTACGACGAGGTCATGATGCGCGTCTCCGTGGCCGAGGGGCGGGGCGATCTCGCTGAGGCGCTCGGTGAGGTCAGGGCAATGCTCGCCGATTCGGGGCCGGTGTCGCTGCACCAGCGTCGGCTGATGCTCGAAGCGGCGTGGTTCATCGCCGAGCTGCGGGCGTCCGGCGTCGAGGTCGAGGGGGCGGTCGTCGACGTGCGCGATGCCTGGCACGCTCAGCCGGCGCAGCTGCGAGGTGGCCGGTGGGAGGGGATCCTCGAGGCATTCCTCTCTCCGTCCGTCCCGGCGCTGCGACGGGCGGTCGAACTCGCTGATGACCGGGACGTCCCCGTGACGTTCGCGGTGACCACGCGTCTGGCTCTCGCTCGCGCACTCGTCGGCGCGGGTGAACGAGGCGAGGCGAGCGCCGTGCTCGCGGACGCGACGCGCGAAGCCGAGCACCTGGGGCACGTTCCGCTGGGTCGAGCTGTCGATGAGTTCCGCGCGGCGGCGGGCCTCGCCGCACCGTTCGGCGCCGGCTCAGCATCCCGGCCCGCTGATGCTGAGTCGGATGTCGATCCGCTCACCGCCCGCGAGCGCCAGGTGCTCGAACTGATCGCCGAGGGTCTGAGCAACCGCCAGATCGGCGACCGGCTCTTCATCAGCGTCAAGACGGTGAGCGTTCACGTGTCGGCCGTGCTGCGCAAACTCGGCGTCAGCACCCGCACGGAGGCTGCTGTCCGTCAGAGGAAGGCAATATTCCGGGACACTGGTCAGGCTGCCGTGATACGTTGAGCACGCGCGTATGACGGACGTTCCGTCACAGCGTGGGCCGCGCAAGCGGCCGTTTGAAAAGAAAGTAGAAAACACATGGCCACTGGCACTGTGAAATGGTTCAACGCGGAAAAGGGCTTCGGCTTCATCGCTCCCGATGACGGCACGGACGACCTTTTCGCCCACTACTCGGCAATCGCCGGCTCCGGTTTCAAGGAGCTCCGCGAGAACCAGAAGGTCGAATTCGACGCTGAGCGTGGCCCCAAGGGCATGCAGGCGGCGAACATCCGCGCTCTCTGAGCGCGCGCTGACTTCCTGAAGCCGGTCGGATCCTCACGGATCCGGCCGGCTTTTCGCATGCCCGGGGTATGCGCAGTGCGGTCGGATGCTGTGCGGGGTCAGTTCGGCATCCGAATCGCTGATTTGCGGTGCGGAAGTGGCCCCGACTGGCCGGTGGGGTGCGCAAGTGGCCCCGGCTGATCTCGACCCGAGATGAGGCTTGCCTAACTTTCTGTTAGATTAGGCCAGGCTTACCAAAGCCGAGGCGCCCATCCGCGCCGAGCCCCCTCATCCCAACCCGAAGGAACGCCCGTGCGCACTTCTCGTCTCATCGCCGCCGGCGTCGCCGCCGCTCTGGCCGTCGGCCTCACGGCCTGCGCGACCTCGTCGACCGACTCGAACTCCGACTCCGCCGGCGGCAACCCCGCCGACGACAGCGCCTTTCCCGTCACGGTCGAGCACGTGTTCGGTGAGACCACGATCGAAGAGAAGCCCGAGCGCGTCGCCACGATCGCCTGGGCGAACCACGAGGTGCCGCTGGCCCTCGGCATCGTGCCCGTCGGCATGAGCAAGGCCTCCTGGGGTGACGACGACGACAACGGCATCCTGCCCTGGGTCGAGGAGAAGCTCGACGAGCTCGGCGGCGAGGAGCCCGTGCTGTTCGACGAGTCCGACGGCATCGACTATGAGGCCGTCGCCGACACGCAGCCCGACGTCATCCTCGCGGCATACTCGGGTCTGACGCAGGAGGAGTACGACCAGCTCTCGAAGATCGCCCCGGTCGTCGCCTACCCCGAGGTCGCCTGGGGCACCCCGGTCGACGAGATGATCGAGCTGAACTCCAAGGCGCTGGGGCTCGAGGAAGAGGGCGACGCCCTCATCGAAGAGCTGCACGCCGACGCCGAGGCCGCGCTCGAAGAGAACAGCGCGCTCAAGGACAAGAAGGTGCTGTTCGCCTACATCGACCCGAGCGACCTGAGCCAGGTCGGCTACTACACGGCGATCGACACGCGCCCCGGCTACCTGCACGACGACCTGGGCCTGCCGCTCCCGTCGATCGTCGAGGAGAACGCCGACAGCGACCAGTTCTACCTCTCGGTCAGCTCCGAAGAAGCAGACGCCTTCGACGACGTCGACGTGTTCGTCACGTACGGCGACGACTCGCTCATCGCCACCCTGCAGGCCGATCCGCTGCTGTCGAAGATCCCGGCCATCGCCGCGGGCAACATCGTGATCCTGCCCGACTCCACCCCGATCGCGGCATCGGCGAACCCGTCGCCGCTGTCGATCCCGTGGGGCCTGTCCGACTACCTGGGCCTGCTGGCAGCACCGCTCGCCGCGAAGTGACCTCGCGCGTCACCTCCGCACACTGAATTCCCGTGACCGCTGTCACCGTTCCCCTGCCGGGCACCGCAGATCTGCGGCGCCCGGCATGGGCGCGCTCGCTCTGGCTGCTCGCCGGTCTCGCAGTGCTGCTCGTTCTCTGCATCCTGTCGATCTGCTTCGGCGTGCGCTCCGTGAGCATCGACGACATCTTCGCCGCGCTGAGCGGGCAGGACGACACCCTCGCACAGGCGTCGATCATCAAGCGCCTCCCGCGCACGGTGCTCGCGATCCTCGTCGGTGCTGCCCTCGCCCTCTCCGGCGCGACGATGCAGGCGGTCACCCGCAACCCGATCGCCGACCCGGGAATCCTCGGCGTCTCGAACGGCGCATCGCTCGCCGTGGTGTTCGGCCTCGCCTTCCTCGGCCTCACCGACGCCTACAGCCAGATGGCTCTCGCGATCATAGGCGCCGCCCTCGCCGCGGCCTTCGTCTACACCGTCGGATCGCTCGGCCGGGGCGGCGCCACGCCCCTCAAGCTCGCCCTCGCGGGGGCCGCGACCTCCGCCGCCTTCGCCTCGCTCATCAGCGCCATCATGCTGCCGCGCGTCGACCTGCTACAGGCGTTCCAGTCGTGGCAGATCGGCGGAGTGGGCGGCGCGGAATGGCCGCGCATCGCCATCACCGCCCCCGTGCTCGCGCTCGGTGCGCTGATCTGCTTCGCCAGCGCCCGGGGCATGAACTCCCTCGCGCTCGGCGACGACATGGCCAAGGGCCTCGGCGAGCACGTGTTCCGCACACGTCTCATGTCGGCCCTCGGCGCCGTGATCCTCGCGGGAGCAGCCACGGCGATCGCCGGACCCATCGGCTTCGTCGGCCTCGTGATCCCGCATGTCTGCCGGATGCTGATCGGCACCGACCACCGCTGGCTGCTGCCGTTCTCGGCCGTGGCCGGTGCAGCGCTGCTGCTGGCGAGCGACATCGTCGGCCGCGTCATCTCGCCGACGTCGGAGGAGATCCAGGTCGGCATCATCACCGCCATCATCGGCGCCCCGTTCTTCATCTGGATCGTCCGTCGTCAGAAGGTGCGTGAACTGTGAGCACCATCGACCGCGCCGCCGCCCAGACTCCGGCAGCATCCGCCCGCACCCGCGACGTCGCCGCCCTCATCGCGGGCCGCCGTTCCCGTCACCGCCGGCACGCCGTGGCCACGATCGTGCTCGGTGCGCTGCTGCTCGTGCTGTTCACCGTGGCGCTGATGATCGGCAACACGTTCTATCCGCTCGACGAGGTGATCCGCGTGATCCTCGGCGAGACCGTGCCGGGGGCGTCGTTCACCGTCGGCGAGCTGCGCCTGCCGCGGGCGGTGCTCGCCATCCTCGCCGGCTTCGCGTTCGGCATCGCCGGCGTCTCGTTCCAGACGCTGCTGCGCAACCCGCTCGCCTCGCCCGACATCATCGGCATCTCGAACGGCGCGGGTGCCGCGGCGGTGTTCGGCATCATCGTGCTGTCGGTCAACGGCCCGATCGTGTCGCTCCTCGCGCTCGCGGGGGCGATCCTCACCGCCGGGATCATCTACCTGCTGTCGATCAAGAACGGCTTCGCGGGCACACGACTGATCCTCATCGGCATCGGTGTCGCGGCGATGCTGCAGAGCATCATCTCGTACATGCTGTCGAGGGCCGCGAACTGGGACATCCAGACGGCGATGCAGTGGCTCACCGGCAGTCTGAACAACGCCTCGTGGGAACGCGTGATGCCACTCGCGATCGCCGCGGTCGTCATCCTGCCGCTCCTGCTCCTGCAGGGACGCGCGCTCGGGGCGATGCAGCTCGGCGACGATTCGGCATCCGGTCTCGGCGTGCGGGTCAACACCACGCGCCTGTTCTTCATCCTCGGCGCCGTGGCACTGCTCGCCTTCGCGACCGCCGCCACCGGCCCCATCGCGTTCGTCGCGTTCATGGCGGGCCCGATCGCGGCCCGCATCACCGGGCCCGGAGCGAACCTGCTCGTGCCCAGCGCGTTCATCGGCGCGGTGCTCGTGCTCGGGGGCGACCTCATCGGTCAGTTCGCGTTCGGCGAGCGCTACCCGGTCGGCGTGATCACCGGCGTGCTGGGCGCTCCGTATCTCATCTACCTGCTCATCCGCACGAACCGCTCGGGAGGCTCCCTGTGACCGAGGCGCACACTCTGACGGCGGAGTCCGTCACCCTCGCCTACGGCGACCGGACGATCATCGACGGCCTCGACCTCGCGATCGCGCCGGGCAAGATCACCACGATCGTCGGAGCGAACGGATGCGGCAAGTCGACGCTGCTGCGCTCGCTCGCGCGCCTGCTCTCGCCGACGGCCGGTCGGATCGTGCTCGACGGCAAGTCCGTGCACGCGCGCCCCACCAAGGAAGTCGCGCGCGTCCTCGGCCTGCTGCCGCAGTCGCCGGTGGCGCCCGAGGGGATCGCGGTCGCCGATCTGGTCGGCAGAGGGCGGCATCCGCATCAGAAGGTGCTGGCTCGCTGGAGCGCCCACGACTACGAGGTCGTCGCGGATGCTCTGGCTGCGACCGGCACCACCGAACTCGCGGACCGCAGCGTCGACGAGCTGTCGGGCGGTCAGCGTCAGCGCGTGTGGATCGCGATGGCGCTCGCGCAGGAGACCGACATCCTGCTGCTCGACGAGCCCACCACGTTCCTCGACGTCGCCCACCAGGTCGAGGTGCTCGATCTGCTCACCGATCTGAGCGTCTCGCGCGGCACCACGATCGTCATGGTGCTGCACGACCTCAATCTCGCCGCGCGATACTCCGACGAGCTCGTCGCGATGAAGGAGGGCAGGGTGCACGCCACCGGTGCTCCGCAGGACGTCGTGACAGCCCAGCTCGTCGAAGAGGTCTTCGACCTCGCGAACCAGATCACCATCGACCCCGTCTCGGGCAAGCCGATGGTCACCCCGATCGGAAGGCATCATGTCCGCTGAGACCACGACCGAACGTCCCACCTACGTGCTCGCCCGCGCCGAGGTGCGCGCAGTCGAACGGGTGTCGCCGAACTTCGTGCGGGTCACGTTCGGCGGCTCCGAGCTCGACGGGTTCGGCACCCCGGGCGACACCTTCGACTCTCGGATCAAGCTCGTCTTCCCGCCGGCATCCGGCATCCTCCCCGACATCGACCGCGACACCGACGACTGGTGGGGGTCGTACCTCGCCGTTCCCGAGGCCGAGCGCGGATCGATGCGCACGTACTCGGTGCGCGACCTGCGGGTGACCGCGCAGGGCACCGAGCTCGACGTCGACTTCGTGCTGCACCTGGCACCGGGGCTGAGTGGTCCGGCCTCGCGCTGGGCGGATGCTGCGGCTGCCGGACAGGAGCTGTTCATCGTCGGCCCGCGTCGCGGAGTGTCGGCCGCCGATCATCACGGTGCCGAATACGAGCCCGGTTCTGCGGCCTCGGTCGTGCTGGCCGGCGATGAGACCGCGGCACCGGCGATCGCGCGCATCCTCGAAGACGCGCCACGCGACCTGCGCGGCTGCGCCTTCATCGAGGTGCCGGTGCCCGCCGATGTCCTCCCCATCGACGCTCCGGCCGGGGTCGAGGTGCACTGGCTGCCTCGCGAGGTCGGAGAGCCGCACGGGGTGCGCCTGATCCCCGCCGTGCTCGAGTACCTCGGTGACGCGGATGCCGGCGAGGAGATATCCGTGGAGGACATCGAGTCCGAGGATCTGCTCTGGGAGACGCCCGACTACTCGGGCCTCGGCGAGGACATCGCGGCGACGGATGCTCCCGCGGAGCGCTACTTCTGGATCGCCGGCGAGAGCGGCGTCGTCACGACACTGCGCCGCCATCTCGTGAAGGATCTCGGCATCGACCGCGGGCAGGTCGCCTTCATGGGCTACTGGCGCCACGGCGTCGCCATGCGCGGCTGACCCCTGCTGGCCCTGATCGACCTGGACCTCATCCCGTTCGGGTGAATCAGCGTGCGATCAGCCAAAACGGGGTGGTGCCTGCGGATGCCGCGCCGTAGCATCCCAGTGGAATCGTTCGACGACGAGGAGGCCACCCGATGACGCAGCACACGCTGGAGCTCCCGGACGTCGACCTGGTCTACGACGTGCATGGGCCGCTTCCGACAGCGGATGGTCGTCCGCCGCTGATGATGATCGGCCAGCCGATGGACGCGAGCGGCTTCCAGGCCCAGGTGGCGCTGTTCGACGACCGCACCGTCGTGACCTACGACCCGCGCGGCCTGGGCCGGAGCGTCCGCAAAGACGGCGGGGTCACGAACGAGCCCGACGTCCAGGCCGAGGACGTCCACGCGATCATCGAGGCGCTCGGCGCAGGACCTGTCGACATGCTCGCGAGCAGCGGCGGGGCCGTGACCGCGCTCGCCCTGGTCACCGCTCACCCGCACGACGTCGCGACCCTGGTCGCTCATGAGCCGCCGATCGACAGTGTGCTGCCGGATGCCGAAGAAGTGCATCGCGCCCGGGTGGCGTACACCCGGGCGTATCAGGACAGGGGCTGGGGTGCCGGAATGGCGGCGTTCGTCGCGATGACCTCGTGGGAGGGCGAGGTCACCGAGGCGTTCCTCGCTCAGCCGGCCCCCGACCCCGCGGCGTTCGGGATGCCGACGGACGACGACGGCACGCGCGACGACCCACTTCTGTCGGAGCTCTCGTGGGCGGTGCCGCTCTACCAGCCGGACCTCGCTGCGCTCACGGCGGCGCCCACCCGGATCGTCGTCGCCGTGGGGGAGGAGTCCCTCACGGTCTACACCGGACGCACCGCTCTCGCACTGGCTGAGAAGCTCGGCCAGCAGGCGACGGTCTTTCCCAGTCACCACGGCGGGTTCATGGGTGGCGAGTTCGGCTATGCCGGTCAGCCCGAGGCCTTCGCCTCGAAGCTCCGCGAGGTGCTCGACCGGCCGTAGGTCACGATCGTCGGCATCCCCCCGCGTCGGGTGTTCAGGTCGCAGTTCGTGTCGCGTCGAGCGGCGCGCGGCGGCACGAACTGCGACCGGAGCGGTAGCGGGCGGCACGAACTGCGACCGGAGCGACCGGAGCATCGCACGACGGCAGGCGCCTACGCGCTGGCGCGCACGACGAGCTCGGTGTCGAGGATGACCGAGCGGGGGGATGCTCCGGCGATGACCTCGAGCAGCACGGCGACCATCTGCGCGCTGATCTGATCCCACGGCTGGCGCATTGTCGTGATGGGCGGCTCGTGCGTGGCGGCGAGGCCGGAGTCGTCGAACCCTGCGATCGCGATGTCCTCGGGCACACGGCGTCCGGCTCGACGGGCGGCGGCGATCGCGCCGGCGGCCATGCGGTCGGATGCCGCGAACACGGCGTCCACATCGTGCTCGAGCATCCGGGTCATGGCGGCGAGTCCCGACTCGTAGGAGTAGTCGCCCTGCTCGACGAGGGTCTCGTCGAAGAGCTCGCCGAGCTCGTCGCGGAAGCCGACCAGGCGGTAGCGCCCACCCGGGGTGTCGTCGGGGCCGGCGATCATGCCGATGCGGCGGTGCCCCTGCGCCACGAGGTGTGCGGCCATCGTGCGGGCGGAGGCGACCTCGTCGACCGAGATGGTCGACAGCTCTCGTTCGTGTCCCAGCGGCACGCCGCAGCACACCGTGGGGATGCCGACCTCGATCAGCTGGTCGAGCAGGGGATCGGACTCATGCGACGAGATGAGCATGACGCCGTCGACGTGTCCGGCGCTGAGGAACTGGGCGACGCTCTCGCGCTCGGCGGGGGTTCCGGCGACGAGCAGCACGAGGGTCATGGCTCGCTGGGCGAGTGCTTCGGCGGCTCCGCGCAGCAGCAGCGCGAACGTCGGGTCGTCGAAGAGCAGCTGCTGCGGCTCGGTGAGCAGGAAGGCGAGTGATCCGGCGCGACCGGTCGCGAGGCTGCGTGCGTGGTGATTGGCGGTGTAGCCGGTGGCGAGGATCGCCTCTTCGACCGCCTGTCTGGCGTCAGGGGACACCCAGTGCCCGCCGTTGATCACTCGCGAGACCGTGCTGCGGGAGACCCCCGCCTGCGCCGCGATCTGGCGGATCGTCGGCTTGCGCTTCGCGCTGACATCACTCATCGCCTGTGACTCTACCCACAGCATCCCGTCCAGCGGTAGTCCAACCTGGGACCGGTCTCAGTTCGGTAACGGCGGTTGTGATCGACCGGTGACGTGAGGTAGAACTGAGACCGGTCCCAGTCACATCCACGTGACAACCTGAGACCGGTCCCAGTCGAATGAGCGACAGCATCTCGGGACCTGCACGACGACCACACCGACCCGATGGAGTGCCGATGACCTCGCCCCACGCCTGGCCCGACCTGCGCGGAATCGCCTATGGCGGCGACTACAACCCCGAGCAGTGGTCGCCCGAGACGTGGCGCGAAGACGTCATCCTCATGCGCGAGGCCGGGGTGAACCTGGTCAGCGTCGGCATCTTCTCGTGGGCGCTCATCGAGGTGGCCGAGGCCGAATTCGACTTCGCCTGGCTCGACGAGCTGCTCGACCTGCTGCACGAGAACGGCATCGCGGTCGACCTCGGCACACCCACCGCATCCCCGCCCGCCTGGTTCTTCGCGAACCACCCCGAGGCGCGCGTGATCGACCGCGAGGGCCGCACGATGGGCTTCGGCTCCCGCGGCATGGCGTCGCACTCGTCGCCCGCGTATCGCGAGGCGATCGTGCGGATCGCGGATGCTCTCGCGGCGCGCTACGCGCAGCATCCTGCCGTCGTGCTCTGGCACGTGCACAACGAGTACGGCGTTCCCGTCGGCGAGGACTACTCGCCCGACGCGGTCGCCGCCTTCCGGCTCTGGCTTCAGGAGAAGTACGGCTCGCTCGAGGCGCTGAACAGCGCATGGGGCACCGCCTTCTGGGGCCAGCACTACTCGGCATGGGAGCACGTCGGTGCCCCGGCCATCGCCCCGAGCGTCGTGAACCCGGCCCAGCGCCTCGACTTCGCGCGCTTCACCGATCACCAGCTGCGCGCGTGCTTCATCGCCGAGCGTGACGCGATCCGCGCGCATGCCTCCCAGCCGGTCACGACCAATTTCATGGCGAACCAGAGCTGGACCACGGACCTCTGGGCCTGGGGTCGCGAGGTCGACATCGTCTCGGACGACCACTACCTGTGGGCCGCCGACGAAGACGCGCATATCGGCCTGGCGATCGCGGCCGACCTCAGCCGCTCGGTGGGCGGCGGCAAGCCGTGGATCCTCATGGAGCACTCGACGTCGGCCGTGAACTGGCAGCCGCGCAACATCGCGAAGCGCCGGGGAGAGATGAAGCGCAACTCGCTCACGCATCTCGGCCGCGGTGCCGACGGCATCCTCTTCTTCCAGTGGCGCGCAGGGCGCTCGGGTGCCGAGAAGTTCCACTCGGCGATGCTGCCGCACGCCGGCACGGAGTCGCGCGTCTTCCGCGAGGTCGTCGACCTGGGCGCCGCGCTCGGCCGCCTCGACGAGGTGCAGGGCAGTGTCGTGAAGGCCGACGTCGCGATCCTCTGGGACTTCGAGTCGTTCTGGGCACAGGACCTCGAATGGCGCCCGTCCGAAGACGTCACGCACGCAGCGCAGGTGCGTCGCTTCTATGAGCAGCTCTGGCGTGACGGCATCACGGTCGACTTCGCCCTCCCCGGTCAGGACCTCTCCGGCTACCGCCTCGTCGTCGCCCCGGCTCAGTACATGCTGAGCGCCGCGGATGCCGCCAACCTCACCGCCTACGTGCACGGCGGCGGCACCCTGCTCGTGTCGTTCTTCTCGGCGATCGTCGACGAGAACGACGCCGTGCACGCGGGCGGCTTCGTCGCTCCGCTGCGCGATGCGCTCGGCCTCACGGTCGAGGAGTTCCTGCCGCTGCGTGAGGGCGAGAGTCACGGCCTCGACTGGGTCGACCACGAGGGCGTCGTCGCCGACGTCTGGCAGGAGGACATCGCGCTCGAAGGAGCCGAGGTCGTCGCGAACTTCTCGGGCGGTCCCGGCGAGGGCGAGCCGGCGATCACGCGGAACGCGCACGGCGCCGGAACCGGCTGGTACGTCGGCACCCGTCTGGATGCGGCGGGCATGCGCGCGCTGCTCCACGAGGTCTACGCGGATGCCGAGGTCACCCCGCCCGCTGTCGCCGACGGACTCGAGGTCATCACGCGCCACGGCGACGACGCGGTCTACCGCATCGCCGTCAACCACCGCGACGACGATGTCGAGCTCGAGGCCTCGGGCGTCGAGCTCCTCAGCGGCACCGAGATCTCGGGTTCCCTGACCGTCGCGGCGGGCGGCGTCGCCGTCATCCGCACCTCCCACTGACCGCACGATCAGCAACGAACAGCTCCACCCTGCACCACCCGCTCCACCCCAGCACCACCCCACCCCGGTCGCGATGACGCGCAGCGCATCGTCGGCCACGACAGATAGGAAAACGCATGCGCAAGCACATCGGAGTCGGCGCACTCGCTCTGGCCGCGGCCGTGGTCCTCGCGGGCTGCTCCGCCGGCGCCCAGGACGGCGGCGACGACACGGCATCCGGAGACGGCGCCGAACTCGTGATCTGGACGGATGCCGAGCGCGAAGCCGCGATCACGGCAGCCGCCGAGGCGTTCGAGGAGGAGACCGGCGCGAAGGTCACCCTCGTGCAGAAGAACTTCGAAGACCTCCGCAACGACTTCATCGCGCAGGTGCCGACCGGAGAGGGCCCCGACATCACGGTGGGCGCCCACGACTGGCTCGGCGCCCTCGTCGCGGCCGGTGTCGTCGACACGATCGACCTCGGCGACAAGGCCTCGGAGTTCGAGCAGGTCGCCCTCGACGCCATGACGTACGACGGCCAGCTCTACGCGATGCCGTACTCGCTCGAGACCATCGCGCTGATCCAGAACACCGACCTGGTCGGCGAAGAGGCTCCCGCGACGTGGGACGACATGATCGCCAAGGGCCTCGCCGCAGGCACCGAGCGTCCGTTCGTGATCAACACCGCGGGCGAGACCGGTGACGGATACACGATGTACGGACTGCAGACGTCGTTCGGCGCCCCCGTGTTCGTGCAGGACGACACCGGCTCGTACACGACCGAGGTCGGCATGGGCGGAGCGCCCGGCGAGGCCTTCGCGACGTGGCTCGGAGCCAACGGCTCGACGGGCACCGGCTACATCTCGACCACGATCGACTACGACATCAACAACGAGCTGTTCGCGTCGGGCAAGGCTCCGTACACGATCCAGGGTCCGTGGGCGATCAGCGCGTTCGATGGCGTCAACGTCGCCGTGAACCCGATCCCCTCGGCGGGTGGCGAGGCCGCTGCCCCGTTCGTGGGCGTGCAGGGCTTCTACCTGTCGAGCAAGAGCAAGAACGCGCTTCTCGCCCAGGAGTTCCTCGTGAACTACCTCGGCACCGAAGACGCGCAGCGCGCGCTGTACGAGGCCGACCCCCGCATCCCCGCGTGGTCGACGCTCGCCGACGAGGTGTCGTCCGACCCGATCACGGCTGGCTTCGTGGCTTCGGCTCAGGGCGGCGTGCCGATGCCGTCGATCCCCGAGATGGGCTCGGTCTGGGACCTGTGGAACGCCGCTCAGGTGCAGATCATCAACGGCGCCGACCCGGTGTCGACGTGGAACACCATGGTCGCCGACCTCGAGACGACTCTCGCCGGCTGACCCTGCAGGGCGGGGAGGCGCCCGAACGCCTCCCCGCCCCGCGATCCGCAGACAGGACGCACACATGACGATCCAGGCACCGCCCACCGAGGCCCCCACCCCCGTGGTGGCACCCTCGCGTGAGTCCCACGCCCGCCGCTTCCGCGGCCTCGGCTGGGGATTCCTCATCAAGCTCGCGCTCATGGCGCTGGTCAACGCCTTCGGCATCATGACGGCGATCTCGGCCTGGAGCGCCGAGTCGTGGATCGTGCTCGGCGTCGTCGTGCTGCTCGTGATCATCGCCGACTGGGTGTACTTCACTCGCAAGGCGCTGCCCCTGAAGTACCTGCTGCCGGGGCTGGTCTTCCTGCTCGTGTTCCAGGTCTTCATCTTCGGCTACACGGCCTACATCGCGTTCACCAACTACGGCACCGGTCATGTCGGCACGCAGGAACAGGCGGTCGAGGCCGCACTGATCCAGGGCGAGCGCCGCGTCGAGGGCTCGTCCGACTACCCGCTGTCGGTCGTGCAGCGCGGCGGCGAGCTCGGCTTCGCGATCGTCGACGACGACGGCGACGTGCAGGTCGGATCTGCGACCGAGCCGCTGGCCACCGCATCCGGAGCGGAGGTCGGCACCACCGGCGCTCCGAGCGAGGTGCCCGGCTGGGAGGTCATCCCACGGGCGACCGTGCTGACCGATCCGGCGCTCGGCGCCACGATCAAGGACCTCCGCGTTCCCGTGTCGGACGACCCGAACGACGGCTCGATCCGCACCCGCGAGGGATCGACCGGCTCGGTCTACGAACCGACGCTGGTGTGGGATGCCGACGCGCAGACCATCACGGACACGCAGTCGGGCACGGTCTACACCGCCACCGGGCTCGGCGCGTTCGTCGCCGAGGACGGCACGGCATTGCCGACCGGGTGGGCGGTCAACGTCGGCTTCGCCAACTTCGTGAAGCTGTTCACGGATGCGAATCTCGCGGGCACCCTGCTGAGCGTCACGGTCTGGACCTTCGCGTTCGCGATCCTCTCGGTCGTCCTCAGCTTCGCCGTCGGACTCGGACTGGCGATCGTCTACAACGACCCACGCGTCAAGGGTCGCCGGTTCCTGCGAGCGCTGTTCATCCTCCCGTACGCCTTCCCCGCCTTCATGGCCGCGCTGCTGTTCCGCGGCATGTTCAACGCCGAGTTCGGCGTGATCAACGACCTGTTCTTCTTCGGGTCGAGCATCAACTGGCTCGGCGATCCGTGGCTCACCCGTGCCGCCGTGATCTTCGTGAACGTATGGCTGAGCTACCCGTACTGGTTCCTGGTGTGCACCGGCGCGCTGCAGTCGCTTCCCGGCGAGACGCTCGAGGCGGCCGAGATCGACGGCGCGAACAAGCTGCAGCGCTTCCGCGCGATCGTGCTGCCGCTGCTGCTGGTCTCGACGGCCCCCCTGCTGATCGCCTCGTTCGCGGTCGCGTTCAACAACTTCACCGTGATCTACACGTTCAACAACGGCGGGCCCTCGATCGCGGGAGCACCGTATGCACTCGGATCGACCGACATCCTCGTCTCGGCCATCTACGACGTCTCGGGCGTCTCGGGCGGTGCGGCCGACTACGGTCTCGCGAGTGCGCTGTCGATCGTCGCCTTCATCGTGGTCGGTCTCATCTCAGCGCTGAGCTTCCGACAGACCCGCAAGCTCGAGGAGTACCAGTGATGAGTGAGACCAGGGTCATCGTGACCGGTTCATCGAAGGATGCGCAGGCCGCCCGTGCGGGTGCACGTCGGCGTCGCTGGTGGAGCGAGGTCGGCTGGAAGTACATCCTGGCCGCGGGCGTGCTGTTCTTCGCCGCGTTCCCCCTCGTCTATGTGCTGTCGGCGTCGCTCAACCCGAACGGCAGCCTCGCGGCATCCAGCGCGCTGTTCAGTGCGTTCGACCCCGCGAACTACATCGCGCTGGGTGAATCGCGCTACTGGGTGTGGTTCGGCAACACGCTGCTCATCGGCGGGGTGACCGCGATCGGGTCGGTGCTCATGGGCGCCTGCGGCGCGTATGCGTTCTCGCGATTCCGCTTCAGCGGTCGTCGTGCGAGTCTCACGACTCTGCTCGTGCTGCAGATGTTCCCCCAGGCGCTCGCGTTCATCGCGATCTTCCTGATGCTGCAGACGATCGGCGAGGTCGTGCCGGCGCTCGGCATCAACTCGAAGATCGCCCTGATCTGCGTGTATCTCGGAGGTGCCCTCGGGGCCAACACCTTCCTGATGTACGGCTTCTTCAACACGATCCCGGTCGAGATCGACGAGTCGGCGAAGATCGACGGAGCCACCCACGCGCAGATCTTCTGGCGGCTCATCATGCCGCTGGTCGTGCCGATCCTCGCGGTCGTCGCGCTGCTCGCATTCCTCGCGGCCTTCGGCGACTTCATCCTGTCGAAGATCATCCTCACCTCTGAGGACAACTGGACCCTCGCCGTCGGCATGTACCAGTGGGTGTCCAACCAGCTGACCTCGCGCTGGGGGCTCTTCGCCGCCGGTGTCGTGGTCGCCGCCGTGCCCGTGCTCGCGCTGTTCTTCTCGCTGCAGAAGTACATCGTGGGCGGGCTCACCCAAGGATCCGTCAAGGGCTGATCCGCACCTCCACGCTCGAAAGGCCGTCATGCACCGTCGCACGCGTTCCCTTCTCTCCACCGCCCTCGCCACGGTGACCGCCGTCGCCCTCATCGGGGTGGGGCTGCCGGCCTCGGCCGCCGCGGCATCCGCACCTGCGGCTGTCGCCGCCGCCGGGCCGGTCGATGCCACCATCACCGTGCCCCGCGTCGAGAACCTGCCCGACGACTTCATCGGCGGCGTGGACGTCTCGTCGGTGCTGTCGCTCGAAGCATCCGGTGTCGTGTTCCGCGACGGCCAGGGCGCACACGGCGATCTGTTCGAGATCCTCGCCGATGCCGGGGTCACCGACGTGCGCGTGCGGGTCTGGAACGACCCGTTCGACGCGAACGGCAACGGCTACGGCGGAGGTGATGTCGATGTGGATCGGGCGATCGAGATCTCGCAGCGCGCGACGGATGCGGGACTCGGTGTGCTCGTCGACTTCCACTACTCCGACTTCTGGGCCGACCCCGCGAAGCAGCAGGTGCCCAAGGCGTGGGAGGGGATGACGGTCGATCAGGTCGCGGCCGAGGTCGGAGACTTCACGCGCGATGCCGTGCGGCGTCTGGTCGATGCGGGCGTCGACCTGCGCATGGTGCAGGTCGGCAACGAGACCAACGGCGGAGTGGCCGGGGTGCGCGGCTGGGATGACATGGCGAAGGTGTTCTCGGCCGGTTCCGCCGCGGTGCGCGCCGAATCGCCCGACACGCTCGTCGCGCTGCACTTCACGAACCCCGAGCGCGCGGGGTTCTACGCCGATGTCGCGGCGCAGCTCGACCGTCGTGATGTCGACTACGACGTGTTCGCGTCGTCGTACTACCCGTTCTGGCATGGGACCCCCGAGAACCTCACGTCCGTGCTCTCGCACGTGGCCGAGACCTACGGCAAGAAGGTCATGGTCGCCGAGACCTCGTGGGCGTTCACGCTCGACGACGCAGACGGCCACGGCAACGTGATCGACCTGCCGTCCGAGGCGACGCAGTATCCGGTGAGTCGCCAGGGGCAGGCGGATGCGGTGCGAGCGGTCGTCCAGGCCGTCGCCGACGTGGGCGAGGCCGGACTCGGGGTCTACTACTGGGAGCCCGCCTGGCTGCCCGTCGGCCCGCCCTCGCAGCTCGAGCAGAACAAGGTGCTGTGGGAGCGTGACGGGTCGGGATGGGCGTCGAGCTTCGCGGGCGAGTACGAGCCGGAGGATGCCGGGCACTGGTTCGGCGGATCCGCATGGGACAACCAGGCGCTGTTCGACGTCGACGGGACGGCATCCGACGCGCTGAACATCTTCTCGTACGTGCGCACCGGCGCTCAGGCTCCGCGAGCGGTCGAATCGGTGCAGCCCGTCGAGCTGCAGTTGACCGAGGGCGACGCGGTCGAGCTTCCGGGCGAAGTCACCGTGCTCTACAACGACGGGTCCTCCGAGCAGCAGTCGGTCACCTGGTCGTCGGCCGCCGACTTCATCGAGGGCGTCGGCGAGTACGCGATCGCGGGGACGACGGATGCCGGCCTCGCGGCGTCAGCCGTCGTGACGGTCTCGGCGCGCAACTTCCTGCGCAACCCCGGCTTCGAGGATGCCGACACGAGCATGTGGACGGTCACCGGGTCGGGTCTGTCTCTGCGTGCGTGGGACGACCCCCGCAGCGGCACACACTCGGCGCACTTCTACTCGGCATCCGCATACTCATTCGACCTCTCGCAGACTGTGACCGGGCTCCCGGCGGGGTCGTATGTCGCACGGGCGTCGCTGCAGGGCGACGGCGAGGGCGCCGACGGGCGTGCGTCGCTGTCGCTGTCTTCTTCTGGCGTCGCCGGATCGCCCGCGCCCTTCGGCCTCGACGGCTGGCGTGTGTGGTCGACGCCCACGACCCAGGCGCTGCAGGTCGGTGCCGACGGCACGGCCGTGGTGCGCGTCTCTGCGGCACTGCCGGTGGGCGCGTGGGGCACGATCGACGACCTGGAGCTCGTGGGCGAACCGGTGCCCGGTGCCGATACTTCCGCGCTGCGGGAGCGCCGGGATGCTGCAGCAGCACTCGATCTCGCAGCGTACGTCGAGTGGTCGACGGGTGCACTGCCCGACGCGATCGATCGGGCTGACATCGTGCTGGCCGCGGCGAGCCCGAGTGCCTCTACGGTCGCGGGCGCGCAGGACGCACTGGACGCTGCCGTCGACGCCCTCGTCCTGAAGGATTCGGCGACAGCAGCTCCGGCCCGTGGTGTGCTGTCGCACGACAACGGCCACGACACGGGCCTGCTCGACGGCGACTTCACGGTGACCATGAACCTGTGGTGGGGGCAGAACGCCACGAAGCTGCGCGTGTTCGAGAACGGCGTGCTGATCGCGACCGTGCCGCTCACGTTCGGGGGCACGTCGGCGCAGGTCGCCCGGGTCGCGGTGACCGGCAAGAAGAACGGGTCGTACGTCTACACCGGCGAGCTCGTGAACTCCCGCGGGGTGACCGCGGTGCAGCCGGTGACGGTGAAGGTGAAGGATGCCGTGCCCGGCACGCCCGTGCTCTCGGCCGACAACGGGGACGGCGACGGCTCGTACACAGTGACCGCCGACATGTGGTGGGGCACGAACGCGACGTCATACCGCCTGTACGAAGACGGCGTGCTGCTGAAGGAGGGAGCGGTGGCGGCGAACAGCCCTGCGGCGCAGCGGGTCTCGGTGGCGGTCGACGGGAGATCGGTCGGCAAGCACACTTACCACGTCGAGTTCGTGAACGCCGCGGGAAGCAGCGAGAGCAAGACGCTCACGGTCAAGGTCACGCGCTGACGGCATCCGCGGGCCGGGTCGAGCTCCGTTGCGGTCGCAGTTTCTGTGCCTGCGGCTCGCGGAGCCCGGCGCAGCGGCAGCGCGCACGTCAGACGGATGCCGCGGCATCCGGTTCGGGTCCGGATGCCGCGGCTGTCGTTCCGATTACTTGCTGAGGAAGTCCTTCAGCGCGGCGTTGACCTCGTCGGCGTGCGTCCAGAGCAGACCGTGGGGTGCGCCCTCGACCTCGACATAGGTCGCCGCGGGAACGGCCTGATGGAAGCGGCGGGCGGTCGCATCGATCGGCAGGATGTTGTCCTTGGTGCCGTGCAGGATGAGGGTCGGCTTCGCGGCGTCGCGCACGGCGTCGACGTCACCACGGAAGTCCTCGATCCACGACGGGACGACGGCGTAGGCGGCGACGGGGGCGCTGCCGATCGCGACGTTCCAGCTGCCGGTGACGGCCTCCTGGCTGATGCGCGAGCCGAGGTTCTCGTCGAGGTTGTAGAAGTCGTTGTAGAACTGCGTGAACCAGGCGAAGCGGTCGCCCTTGGCAGCGGCGGCGATGCCGTCGAAGACGTCCTGCGGGACGCCCTCGGGGTTGTCGTCGCGCTGCACGAGGAACGGCTCGAGCGACGCGAGGAACGCCAGCTTGGCGACCCGGTCGTGGCCGTACTTCGCGACATAGCGGGCCAGCTCTCCGGTGCCCATCGAGAATCCGACCAGCACGACGTCGCGCAGGTCGAGGGTCTCGAGCACGGTGTTGAGGTCGGCGGCGAACGTGTCGTAGTCGTAGCCGGCGTTGACCTTCGACGACTGGCCGAAGCCGCGGCGGTCGTAGGTGATGACGCGGTAGCCCTGAGCGAGCAGCTCGCGGGTCTGGCGCTCCCAGCTGTGGCCGTCGAGGGGGTAGCCGTGGATCAGGACGACGGGCTGACCCGATCCCTGGTCTTCGTAGTAGAGCTCGATCGGGGCGCTGTTCTCGTTTCCGACGGTGATGTAACCCATGATCCTGATCCTTTGCGGTCTGGCGAGAACGGTCGTTCTCGGTGATGCTCCCCACTGTAGAGAACGCTCGTTCTCATGTCAAGTACACTGGAGAGATGACCGACGACACAGCGCGCGAGCAGATCCTCGCGGCGGCCGACGAGCTCTACTACCGCAAGGGCTACGCGGCCGTGGGCATGGATGAGCTGCGGGCTGCGGCCGGCGTGTCGCTGCGCAAGCTGTATGCACTGTTCCCGTCGAAGACCGACATCGTCGCGGCGGTTCTCGCGCGCAAGCATGCGGAGTGGGAGTCCGGGCTGACGGGGGCGGTGGCGGATGCCGGGAGCGATCCGCGCGATCGCCTGCTCGCCGTCTACGGATACCTCGAGGACTGGTTCTGCACCGACGACTTCCGCGGCTGCGCGTTCATCAACGCCTTCGGCGAGCTCGGTGGCACGAACCCGGAGGTCGCGGAGATCGTGCGCGACCACAAGGCGTCGTTCCAGGCATACATGGCGGGCCTCGTCGTGGATGCCGGAGCGCCGGCATCCTTGGCGGCTCAGCTCTCGATCCTCGCCGAGGGCGCGCAGAGCACCGCGGCGATCGCGGCTGACCCCCAGGTCGCCGCGCAGGCGCGCAACGCCGCCGAGGTCTTGATCGACGCTGCCGTCGCTGCCTGATCCCGACTCCGCCGCCCGGCGTCGTATCGCTAGCCTGGCTAGCTGTTCGCCTGGCGAGAGTCAAGGGTCTGTGCGGGAGTCGCGCACGCGCGTACCGTTCGGAGCATGGACTCCCGGACGCAGGACATCATCCGCCAGACGGTCATCATCGCCTCGGCCGTCTTCATGCTGATCGCAGCGGCCGTCGGGTCCGGCGCATTCGGCGGCACCTCGGTCAGCGAGCTGCAGGACGGAGCACTGTCGGCGCAGGGGTCGTACCTCGCGCCCGCCGGCCCCGCGTTCTCGATCTGGTCGCTGATCTACCTCGGTCTCATCGCCTACACGGTGTGGCAGGCGCTCCCGTCGCAGCGGGCAGATGAGCGCCAGCGCGCGGTCGGCGGATGGATCGCCGCGTCGATGATCCTCAACGGGCTCTGGCTCGTGACGGCGCAGTTCCTCTCGCTGCCCCTGACCGTGCTCGTGATCGCCGTGCTGCTCGCGACCCTCGCGCGGGTCATCGTGATCCTCGGACGCAGCCGGGCACGCACGTGGCCCGAGCGCATCGTCGTCGACGGCGCGAACGGGCTGCACTTCGGCTGGGTCACGATCGCGACCGTGGCGAACGCGACGGCCTGGCTGACCCAGATCGCCCCCGAGAGCTGGGCCGATCAGGCGGAGCTCTGGGCGGTCGGCGTGCTTACGGTCGTGCTGGTGATCGGCGTCGCCACCGCACTCGTCACCCGGCGCATCGCTCCGGCGCTCGCGACCGCGTGGGGCCTCGGCTGGCTGGCCGTGGGACGCCTCACCGGAGAGCCCGAGAGCATGGTCACGGCCATTGCGGCGATCGTCGTGGCGGTCGCTCTCGTCGCCGCCGGCGTGTGGGGAGTCCTGCGCCGACCCCGTGCTGACACCCCGCGCGACACCGCGCGCTGAGAGACCCCCGCGCCCGGCCCCGAGACCTCAGAGCACCAGTCGGTAGCCCATGCCCGATTCGGTGAGCAGGTGCACCGGGGCGCTCGGCTCGGCCTCCAGCTTCTTGCGCAGCTGCGACATGTACAACCGCAGGTAGCCCGAGTCGGACACCTGCTCGCTGCCCCAGATCTCCTTGAGCAGATCCTGCCGAGTGACCAGGGCCCCGGGATGCCGCGCGAGGTGCTCGAGCATGCGCCATTCCGTCGGTGTCAGGTGCACGCGCGAGCCCGCCCGCGTGACGGTCTTCGTCGAGAGGTCGACGACCACATCGCCGAACCCGACGGTCGACTCTCCGCCCGCGGGCATCGCCCGACGCGACAGCGCCCTCAGCCGGGCGAGCAGCTCGTCGACCTGGAACGGCTTGGTGACGAAGTCGTCGGCTCCGGCATCCAGTGCCTCGACCTTGTCTGCCGACCCGGTGCGGCCCGAGACGACGATGATCGGCACGGTCGTCCATCCCCGCAGCGCCTGGATGACCTCGATGCCGTCGAGCCGCGGCATCCCGAGGTCGAGCATGATGAGGTCGGGGTGCGTCTGTGCGGCGGCGGCCACGGCTGCGGCGCCATCCGGTGCGACGACCACCTCGTACCCGTGGGCGGCGAGCGTGATGCGCAGCGCGCGCACCATCTGCGGGTCGTCGTCGGCGATGAGGAGCTTCACTCCGTCTCCTCCTGCATGAAATCGGTCTGTGCGGCGAGCGGCAGAGAGATGACCATGGTGAGTCCACCGCCGGGGGTGTCCTCGGGTGTCAGAGTACCGCCCATGCCCTCGGCGAATCCGCGCGACAGAGCGAGGCCGAGGCCGAGGCCGGTGGTGTTGTCGGTGTCGCCGAGGCGCTGGAACGGCTGGAAGATCTGGTCGCGCTTCTCGCGGGGAACCCCGGCACCGCGATCGATGATGCGGATCTCCGCCCGCTCGCCGATGGTGCTCGTCGACACGATCACCCGGCTGTCGGCGGGGGCGTGGCGGTGCGCGTTCGCGATCACATTCACCAGCACCCGCTGCAGCAGCACCGGGTCGGCCGAGACGGCCGGAAGGTCGGCGTCGAGTGCCAGCTCGACATCGCCCGGTCCGAGCCCGAGCTCGTCGACGGCGGCGAGAACGGGACCCGCGACGTCGAGCCGCATGCTCGAGACGGCGAGCACGCCCGCCTGCACTCGGCTGACGTCGAGCAGGTCGGTCACGAGCGACGACAGGGTCGCGAGACTCTCATCGGCGGTCGCGAGCAGCTCTTCCCGATCGGATGCCGACAGACCGTGAGCGCCGCGGAGTCCGCCGATCGCAGCGACGGCCGAGGCGAGCGGGCGACGAAGGTCGTGGCTGACGGCCGAGAGCAGCGCGCTGCGCACCTGATCGGTCTCGGCGAGGGCGGCCACCTCTCGGGCCGTCGCGCGCAGGTCGGTGTGCTCGATCGCGGCCGCCAGCTGCGCGACGATCGCGTCGAGCAGGCGCCGAGCCGGGGTGTCGAGCGGTTCGCCGTGCAGTTCGAGCACGGCGGGTGCCGACCCTCCCGCACCGACCGGGATCGTCGTGGCGCGGCCGTCGGGAACGGGTTCGCCGTCACTGGCGAGCACCTCGCCGTCGGCACTGAGCAGGCGCACGCCGGTGAGCCCGAACGCCTCTCGGGTGCGGCTGACCAGGGCGAGCACCGCGTTGTCGCCGCGCAGCACATTGCCGGCGACGGCGGCGAGCAGTTCCGCCTCTGCGGCTGCGCGTTGAGCGGTGCGTGCTCGTCGCGCCGCCTGGTCGACGATGATGCTGACGAGAATGGCGATCACGACATACAGCGCGAGCGCGAGTACGTGCAGCGGATGCGCGATCGTGATCGTGAAGATCGGCGAGACGAACAGGAAGTCCAGTGTGATGCCCGACAGCACCGCCGCGAAGACGGCAGGTCTCAGCCCGCCCACGAGCGCGACGATGACCACGAGCAGCTGGAACGCGAGCACCTCGACCGTGATCGACTCGGGGCTGCGGTAGGCGAACATCGCCCACGAGAGAAGGGGCCCCACGACCAGCGCGATGACGAAGCCGAGCAGCTGACGCCGCCAGCCCAGAGCGCCGCCCGTGATGCGGGGGAGGGCGACCCGACCGCCGGCGGCGGCGTGCGTGACGATGTGCACGTCGATGTCGCCCGAGCGGCGGATGACTTCGGAGCCGATGCCCGGTCCGGTGAGTGCCGCGGCGAGACGACCGCGGCGGCTGACCCCGATCACGAGCTGCGTGGCGTCCGCGCCATGGGCGAACTCGACGAGAGTGCCGGGGATGTCGTCGCCGATGATCTGATGGAAGCTGCCGCCGAGAGATTCGACGAGCGACCGCTGCGCCGCCAGGGCACCGGGCGTCTCGTCGCGCAGCCCGTCCTGCGCGGCGATGTGCACCGCGAGCAGTTCGCCGCCTGCCGAGCGCGCGGCGATCCGGGCTCCGCGTCGCAGCAGCGTCTCGCCCTCGGGACCGCCGGTGAGGGCGACGACCACGCGCTCGCGGGCCTGCCAGGTGCCCTCGATGCCGTGGTCGGCGCGATAGCTGCGCAGTGCGCTGTCGACCTCGTCGGCGAGCCAGAGCAGGGCGAGTTCGCGGAGCGCCGTGAGGTTGCCGAGTCGGAAGTAGTTCGACAGGGCGGCGTCGATCCGTTCCGCCGGATAGACGAGTCCGGCCGACAGGCGGTCGCGCAGCGTCTGCGGCGCCAGGTCGACGACCTCGATCTCGTCGGCGGCGCGCACCACGGCATCCGGGATCGTCTCCTGCTGCGCGATGCCGGTGATCTTCTCGACCACCGCGTTCAGCGACTCGATGTGCTGCACGTTGACGGTCGTGACGACGTCGATGCCCGCGTCGAGCAGTGCGCCGACGTCCTGCCAGCGCTTCGTGTTGTGCGATCCGGGGGTGTTCGTGTGGGCGAGCTCGTCGACCAGCGCGATCTCGGGTCGCCGCGCGAGCACCGCGTTCAGATCCATCTCGCTCAGCGGCACGCCCCGGTGCAGATCGACGCGCCGGGGAACCTCGGGGATGCCGATGGTCTGCGCGGCCGTGGCGGCCCGGTCATGCGTCTCGACCACCGCGATCACCACATCCCGGCCCTCGTCGAGCAGCCGGCGTCCTTCGACGAGCATCTCGAAGGTCTTGCCGACACCGGGGGCTGCACCCAGCAGCACGCGGAGTCGGCCGCGCTTGCCGTGGCGCTCTGGCGTCATCAGCCCTCCTGCTCGTCGAGCGCGAGATTGAGTTCGGCGACGTTGATGCGTTCTTCGCCGAGGAATCCCAGATCCCGCCCTTGAATCCTAGACTCCACGAGGTCGCGCACCCGCTGCTCGGGCAGGTCCCGTTCGTCGGCGACACGCGCCACCTGCAGCAGCGCGTACGCGACGCTGATGTGCGGGTCGAGGCCCGAGCCCGATGCTGTCACGGCGTCGGCCGGCACGGCATCCGCGCTCACGCCCTCGCGCTCGGCGATGGCGGCCCGGCGCTCGCCGATCGCCGCGACGAGGTCGGGGTTCTCGGGGCCCAGGTTGCTGCCACTGGATGCGGTTCCGTCGTAACCGTCACCGGCGGCCGACGGACGCGACTGGAAGTACTCGGGCAGCGCCTCGCCGTCGGCATCCGTGAAGGACTGCCCGATCAGCGAGCTGCCCTTGTCGTCTGCCAGCGGAGAGCCGTTCGCCTGGAACGGCAGCAGCAGCTGACCGATGCCGGTGACGACGAGCGTGTAGCCGACGCCGAGCACGAGGGTGAGCACGAGCATCGCGCGGATCGCGACGCCGGTGGTGCGGGCGACGGTGCGGGAGGAGGACATGGGGTGCCTTTCGAAGCGAGGTCAGAAGCCGGGGATGAGGGTGATGACGAGGTCGATCAGCTTGATGCCGATGAACGGCGCGATCACACCGCCGAGGCCGTAGACGAGCAGGTTGCGCTGCAGGATCTGCGACGCGCTCGCCGGCCGGTACGTCACTCCGCGCAGTGCGAGCGGGATGAGGAACACGATCACGATCGCGTTGAAGATGATGGCGCTCGTCACTGCGGATGCCGGCGAGTGCAGCTGCATGATGTTCAGCGCGGCGAGCCCGGGGAAGACCCCCATGAACATCGCCGGGATGATGGCGAAGTACTTGGCGATGTCGTTCGCGAGCGAGAACGTGGTGAGGGCGCCGCGGGTGATGAGCAGCTGCTTGCCGATGCGCACGATGTCGATGAGCTTGGTCGGGTCGGAGTCGAGGTCGACCATGTTGCCGGCCTCCTTCGCGGCCGACGTGCCCGTGTTCATCGCCACCCCGACATCGGCCTGGGCCAGTGCCGGAGCGTCGTTCGTGCCGTCGCCGGTCATGGCGACGAGTCGGCCGCCCTCCTGTTCGCGCTTGATCAGCTCGAGCTTCTGCTCGGGTGTGGCCTCTGCGAGGAAGTCGTCGACGCCGGCCTCCTTCGCGATCGCCGCGGCGGTCAGCGGGTTGTCGCCCGTGATCATGACGGTGCGGATGCCCATGCTGCGCAGCTCGTCGAACCGCTCGCGCAGGCCGTCTTTCACGATGTCTTTGAGGTGCACGACGCCGAGCACCCGGCCCTCGCCCGTCTCGTGCTTCACGGCGACGACGAGGGGCGTGCCACCGCTCGACGCGACCCCGTCGACGAGGGCGGTCAGCTCGGCATCCGACTCGCGTCCGAGCCAGGCGCTGATCGCCGAGCCTGCTCCCTTGCGGATCTGCGTCCCGCCGAGCAGGTCGAGTCCCGACATGCGGGTCTGGGCGGTGAACGGCACGATCGTGGCGCCGGTGGGCTCGTCGACCTGGATGCCGCGCGACCGGGCGAGTGCGACGATCGAGGCGCCCTCGGGGGTCGGGTCGGCGAGCGACGACTGCGCGGCGAGGAACAGCAGCTCCTCGGGGTCGACCCCGGCCAGCGGCAGCACCTCGTGAGCCTGGCGATTGCCGTAGGTGATGGTGCCGGTCTTGTCGAGCAGCAGGGTCGTGACGTCACCCGCGGCCTCGACCGCGCGACCCGACATCGCGAGCACGTTGCGCTGCACGAGTCGGTCCATGCCGGCGATGCCGATGGCCGAGAGCAGGGCGCCGATCGTGGTCGGGATCAGGCACACGAGCAGGGCGATCAGCACCGGGATGCTGACGGGCGACGCGGCATACGATGCGATCGGGTTGAGGGCGAGCACCACCACGACGAACACGATCGACAGGCTCGCGAGCAGGATGTTGAGTGCGATCTCGTTGGGGGTGCGCTGACGGCTGGCGCCCTCGACGAGTGCGATCATGCGGTCGACGAACGTCTCGCCGGGCTTCGAGGTGATGCGTACGACGATGCGGTCCGACAGCACGCGGGTGCCTCCGGTGACGGCGCTGCGGTCGCCGCCCGACTCGCGGATGACCGGGGCGCTCTCGCCGGTGATGGCCGATTCGTCGACGGTCGCGATGCCCGCCACGATGTCGCCGTCGCCGGGGATCAGCTCGCCCGCCGTCACGATCACGATGTCCTCGCGCTGCAGCTCGGCCGACGAGACCTCGACGGTCTCCGAGCGCTCGGCCGCGGCATCCGCGCTTGCGTCATAGCGAACGACCCGGCGCGCCATCGTGCTGGTGCGGGTCTTGCGCAGGCTCGCCGCCTGGGCCTTGCCGCGCCCCTCGGCCACCGATTCCGCGACGTTGGCGAACAGCACGGTCAGCCACAGCCAGATCGCGATGCCCCACGTGAACGGCGCAGGAACCGGCGTTCCGCCCGAGTCGGCCGGGCCGCCGAGGAACGGCTCGGCGATCGCGAGCACGGTCGTGAATGCGGCGCCGACCCAGACGAGCAGCATCACGGGGTTGCGCACGAGCGACGCCGGGTTGAGCTTGCGCAACGCCCCGGGCAGGGCCTGCGTCAACGGGGCCCAGCCGAACGAGCGCGCGGGGGCTGCGGGCGCGGAACCGGATGCCGCAGCATCCTGCTGTTCCGACGGTGATTCGGAGGGCGTGGTGATGAGGGTCATGTCAGACGAGTCCTTCAGCGAGGGGTCCCAGTGCGAGCACGGGGAAGTAGGTGAGTGCCGTGATGACGACTGCGACGGCGGTGAGGAGGCCGACGAACTGCGGTCGGTGCGTGGGCAGGGTTCCGGTGTTCTCGGGCACGCGCTGCTGCGAGGCGAACGACCCTGCCAGGGCCAGCACGAGCACGATCGGGATGAACCGGCCGAGCAGCATGGCGACACCCAGCGCGGTGTTGAACCAGGGGGTGTTGGCGGTGAGTCCGGCGAAGGCCGAGCCGTTGTTGTTCGCCGCCGAGGTGAAGGCATAGAGCACCTCGCTCATGCCGTGGACACCCGGGTTGAGGATGCTGGTCGATTCGACATCCGATCGGATGCCGGGGATCGCGAAGCTCAACGCTGTGCCGGCGAGCACCAGTGTGGGCGTCACGAGGATGTAGAGGCTCGCGAGCTTGATCTCCTTCGGGCCGATGCGCTTGCCGAGGTACTCGGGGGTGCGGCCCACGAGCAGACCGCCGACGAACACGGCGATGACAGCGAGCACGAGCATGCCGTAGAGACCGGTGCCGACGCCGCCGGGGGCGACCTCGCCGAGCATCATGTTGAGCATCGGCATCATGCCGCCGAGTGCGGTGTACGAGTCGTGCATCGAGTTGACGGCCCCGGTCGAGGTCAGCGTGCTCGCGCTGCCGAAGAGCGCGGACCCGAGGATGTCGAAGCGCACCTCCTTGCCCTCCATCGCTGCCCCCGCGAGTTCAGGGGCGCTGCCACGGCCGGCGAGTTCGAGGGCCGAGAGGGCGAAGGTCGAGACCAGGAAGATCGTGCCCATCACGGCCGCGATCGCGTAGCCCTGACGGTTGTCGTCGATCATGCGGCCGAACGTGCGGGGCAGCGCGAACGGGATCACGAGGATCAGCAGGATCTGCAGCAGGTTGGTCCAGCCGGTCGGGTTCTCGAATGGATGCGCCGAGTTGGCGTTGAAGAAGCCGCCGCCGTTGGTGCCGAGCAGCTTGATCGCCTCCTGCGAGGCGACCGGTCCGCCGGGGATGCTCTGAGTGCCGCCTGAGATCGTGGTCATATCGGTGAAGCCGGCGAAGTTCTGCACGACACCGCCCGCGATCAGGGCGATGGCGCCGAGCAGGGCGATGGGCAGCAGGATGCGTCCGAGTCCGCGGATCAGGTCGACCCAGAAGTTGCCGATGGTGGTCGAGCCCCGGCGGGCGAAGCCGCGGATCAGAGCGACCGCCACGGCGAGGCCGACGGCTGCCGAGACGAAGTTCTGCACGGTGAGGCCGGCGAGCTGCACGGTGTAGCCCATGGTCTGCTCGGGTGAGTACGACTGCCAGTTGGTGTTCGCGACGAACGACGCGGCGGTGTTGAACGCCAGACCTTCGGGAACCGCGGGGAGCCCGAGCGACTCGGGCAGGAAGCCCTGCAGACGCTGCAGCCCGTAGACCAGCAGCAGGCCGACCACCGAGAATGCGAGCACGCTGCGGGCGTAGGCCCGCCAGGTCTGCTCGGATGCCGGGTCGACCCCGATCAGTCGGTAGATGCCCCTCTCGGCCTTCAGGTCGCGCGGCGTGCTGAAGACGTGCGCCATGTAGTCGCCCACCGGCCGGTACAGCAGCACGAGGGCGACGACGAGCACGGCGGCCTGGAGGATGCCGAACCAGAGGTCGGCGCCCGTCGAAGAACCCGCGCCCATCAGAACTTCTCCGGGGCGACGAGAGCCACCACGAGGTAGACGACGGCGGCCACGCCGAGTGCGGCAGCGATGATCTCGAAGACGATCACAGTCGCTCCACCCCCTTTGCGACGAGAGAGACGAGGGCGAACAGCGCGAGAGTCAGCGCGATGTAGATGATGTCGAGCACGAGACTCGATACAACCCCCGTGCCGACCGGCATATGGCGATCCTCACGCTTTGCCTACGGGGGCGTGCGGGATGCATGCGAGTTGCTCACGTTCCGGGGCGGTGTGGCCGCGCGGCCGAGCGGTGTGGCCGCGCGTTGTGAAGGAGATCTCACGCAAAGAAGGAGCCAATCCGGCATCCGATCCTTCGATCTGGGAGTTCTCCTTCGGTTCGGGTGACCCGCTCGGACGCCGACCCGCTCCGATCGCAGTCATTTTCCGCGCTGTTGTCGTATTCGGTCGGTGCCGTTCGTGGTGCAGGTAGAGGGCGGCCGAATCGGCCGCTGCAGGACGAGAAGCGGCGGCCTCAGGTCAGACAGCAGACCTCGTACTGCTACGACTGGGCTGACCGGTTGCGGTCGACGGCGGTGACGGGGGCAATCCCGGGCGCGTCGAGTGTGGCGGATGGTGTTCCGGCGGCGGAGATCGTCTACGACGCGCGGGGCAACACGACGCGTCTGGGCGACATGCAGTTCACCTACGACGCTGCGAACCGCCATGTCGGGACGACGTATGCGGATGGTTCGACCGTGGTGATAGTGCGGGATTCGACGGGGCGTATCGTGTCGCGGACTACGGATCCGGCGGGGTCTGCTCCTGCGGTGGTGACGCGGTATCTGTTCGCGGCGGCGGGGGATGCGGCGTGGGGCCAGAAGGTCGGCACTGCCCTGACCCGCAGTGTGGGGTTGCCGGGTGGGGTGTCGTGGACGAGTCAGGCGGGCACGGTGACGTGGTCGTTCCCGAATCTTGCCGGTCACGGGTTGATGACCCGGTCGAGTGGGACGAATGGGGCGTTGCTGCTGTGGGATCCGTTCGGGCAGCCGGTGGACCCGGTGACGTTCGCGGTCGGCACGGCGGCGTCGAATGACACCGGTCAGGTCGCGGGAAATACGCTGTGGCATCAGGGCGCCTTGAAGCCAGCGGAGTCGGTGGGATCGACACTCGTGGTCGAGATGGGTGTCCGGTTGTATGTTCCCGCGCTGGGCCGATTCCTGCAGGTCGACCCGGTTGAGGGCGGCGGCGCGAATGACTACGCGTGGCCCACCGACCCCATCAATATGGATGACCTCAGCGGTGAGAAGTGGTCGTTTGCACCAGCTAAGGAACTGGGGGGCCCGACAAACGCTGGTAAGCGCGGGCGGTGGCTTGACACACCCGCCTCCGTCAGGGCCTCAAAGCCAGTGCGCCCCGGGTACATCATCACTTCGACGATCGCCTCTGCGATGAGCATCGCCTCGTTCGCGGCGGGTGTAGCGAGCACGGGTCTTGCCGTCGCTGCCTTTAGCGTCAAGGTCCCCGTGGTCGCAGCCCCTTTGCTTGGCCTAGCAACCGTCGCCGGATGGGCGGCGACAGCTTGGGGAACAGTGGGCGTCCTCGCCGACTGCGTCGCGCACGCCTGGGATCCTCTATGCCTGGTAAGCCTCGGAGGGGCGGCAGCCGGTAACGCCATCGGCGTGCTAGGCGGACCACTCGGTGGAGTGTTGGCAGGTGGAATCTTCAGTACGCTCACGGGGGGCGTGATGTTCATGACTTCCCTCCCTGGAGCAGCGAGGAGACCTGAAATTGCCTGGTGAATCGAACGACTGGCTCAACACGCTACATAGCGCACCGATCGGTCCAGCGACAACACTAACTCGGAGCTTCGCCATGGCAGTGGCGTTGTTTGCTGGGTTAGTATGCATCGCCGCACCCTCTTTACAAGGAGTGCCCTGGCCGAATCGGATCATTGCGGGACTTCTAGGCATCGTACTTGTTGCTGTTTCCTTCCTGGGGTCGGTGAGGTGGAAGCCGCTGCTGTGGGGTATGAAACGGGACGCTGAGAAGGTCGGGGGCACGAGCATATTCGCCTATATGCAGGCTGCGTTTGGAGATCCCGGTCAGAACGACCCGGATTTTTTCGGTAGCGGGTGGGTGATACGTAGAGGCAAGAGCTTGGTGCTATCCCAGCGAACGGTGCCGGTCGGTTCACGACAGATCACTGTGCGTTCCATCCCGTTGCGCGACATTGCTGGAGTGTCGTTCCGAACTGCGGACAGTACCCACTTCAACCGACTAGTCATTGAGCTCAAGACAGGCAAGGAAGCGACGTTTACAGTGGTTCCACCTAGCGGCTCAGCACTGCGCGGCGCGACGGAGGATGAAACGCGAAACGCAATGGGACGCGTTCTGAATGGCATGCGATCGGATGAATCTGACTCCTAACGGTCGCCACCGTTCCGGTAGCAGGTGGCATATCCAAATGGTCGACGCTGAGCCAGGTGGCTCATGTGGACGGCGCCGGGTCAGGCCGCGGTGACGACGCAGACCTCGTACTGCTACGACTGGGCTGACCGGTTGCGGTCGACGGCGGTGACGGGGGCAATCCCGGGCGCGTCGAGTGTGGCGGATGGTGTTCCGGCGGCGGAGATCGTCTACGACGCGCGGGGCAACACGACGCGTCTGGGCGACATGCAGTTCACCTACGACGCTGCGAACCGCCATGTCGGGACGACGTATGCGGATGGTTCGACCGTGGTGATAGTGCGGGATTCGACGGGGCGTATCGTGTCGCGGACTACGGATCCGGCGGGGTCTGCTCCTGCGGTGGTGACGCGGTATCTGTTCGCGGCGGCGGGGGATGCGGCGTGGGGCCAGAAGGTCGGCACTGCCCTGACCCGCAGTGTGGGGTTGCCGGGTGGGGTGTCGTGGACGAGTCAGGCGGGCACGGTGACGTGGTCGTTCCCGAATCTTGCCGGTCACGGGTTGATGACCCGGTCGAGTGGGACGAATGGGGCGTTGCTGCTGTGGGATCCGTTCGGGCAGCCGGTGGACCCGGTGACGTTCGCGGTCGGCACGGCGGCGTCGAATGACACCGGTCAGGTCGCGGGAAATACGCTGTGGCATCAGGGCGCCTTGAAGCCAGCGGAGTCGGTGGGATCGACACTCGTGGTCGAGATGGGTGTCCGGTTGTACGTGCCCGCGCTGGGCCGGTTCCTGCAAGTCGACCCCGTTGAGGGCGGCGGCGCGAATGACTAATCGTGGCCCACCGATCCCATCAACGGGCACGACCTCAGCGGCAGAGCTTGGTGGGATGACGCGGCAAAGTGGATTACGGATAGTCCCGCGGGCAACGCGTTGATGTTCGCATGCGGATTCATCCCGGGCGCTGTTGGCATGGCGTGTGGTGCGATTGAGACAGCTGCCTACGTTGTGCAAGGGCGCCTCGGCGAAGCCGCCGTATCGGCCGTGGCAATGGTGGCAAGCTCTGTCGGAGGGGGTGCGGCCGTTCGGGCCCTGAATGCGGCCTCGGCAGGCGCCATTGCCAATCGAACGCTGCACGTGGGAGTGTCGGCTGCACGGCCGAATCGCGCAACGATCCGCGCAGTGACTCAGCAGGTGCGGTCGAACAATCGATGGCTCGGAAACGGGGTGGCAAACGTTATGGTCGGCTCGGCGAGCTACGCAGCCAAGCCAGTGGCTGCAGTGTGGACTGTCAACTGGGGCAAGCCTTATAGGGCGATGGGACGCTCGTGGGGAAGGTGAGAGGTTCCGGTCGAGGTGCCCGGCTGGGCAGTTTGCTCTGGGGTGCGGCGGCTAGTGGCCTGTTCGTCGTGGTCAGCTGGGGCTCGGAGTACTGGTGGATTGGAGTGCCGGTGTACGGTATCGCCGTGGCCGCACTCCTTCGGTCGTTCTTCCTTGGCGTGTGGGCTGGGCCTGGCGAAGTAGTCGTGGTGTCGTGGTTTCGCCGCTACTCCTTCACTCGCGGGCAGGTCTCGGCCTTCGATGTGACTCGCTACTACGGTGCGGGTGGCGATGGCGTCGGATGGCTCCCGTTCATCGGTTCCCTGCGCATGATCGAGGTGGAGCGCGTGACAGGTCGACGGGTGCCTCTGGCCGTCACCGTCGGGCGTAGCCGCAACGTCGTTCTCCTCGCTCGGCTCATGAGGGAAGCGCTCGAGATGAACCCCCACTAGCGTAGGAGCAGACGCAAGTGAGAAATCCCGGTGAACGCCTTCCGGAGTGCGATCAGATCCTTCGCCCAGTGCGCCGCAAGCATCAGCGGATGGGGCGCGGCGGTCCCGGACACTCACCGGATCACACCCCACCGGCTCTACACTCAGCGAGTGAGTGCGACGCGACGGCGGCTGGGAGCGGGGACGATCATCGTCTTGGCGCTCATCGCCGTGGCCCTGGTCTGCATCGTCACCGGCATTCTGCCGGCCTCGGATGCCGAGGCGCTCGGCGCCCGCATCGCGCCTGTGCTCGGATTCGTCGTCGCGATCACGATCGTCGCCGAGCTTGCGCGAGATGCCGCGGTGTTCGATGTCGTCGCGCAGCGCCTGGCGCGCTGGGGGCGCGGTCGGGTCCTCCTGCTCTGGCTGTCGGTCGTGGTGCTCGCCGTCGTCAGCACGGTGTTCCTGTCGCTCGACACCACGGCCGTGATCGTGACGCCGGTGGTGGTCGTGCTGGCGCAGCGCGTCGGCATCCCTCCGCTGCCGTTCGCGCTGGTCACCGTGTGGCTGGCTAACACGGCATCCCTCGCTCTTCCCGTGTCGAACCTCACGAATCTGCTCGCGGCACCGTCGATCGGTGACGATCCCCTCGCGTTCCTCGCCCTCAGCTGGGCGCCGACACTCGTCGGAGTACTGGTGCCCGTCGTGATCCTCACGCTGCGACACAGGCGCACGCTCTTCGGCCACTACCGGACGCCGACCGGCGGTGACCCATCCGACCGGGTGCTGTTCTGGGCGGCCTCCGGCATCCTGCTTGTGCTCATGCCCCTGCTCGCGCTGACCCACGACGTCTGGATTCCCGCGACGATCGCGGCACTCGCCCTCGTCGTGTTCTTCGGCATCCGTCGCCGTCACGTGCTGCGCCTGTCGCTCGTGCCGTGGCAGGCGATCGGCCTGGCGGCAGCGCTGTTCGTCGTGGTCGAGACGGCACACGCGAACGGGCTTCTCGACTTCCTCTCGGTCCTCGCGACGAGCGGCAACTCGCCCGCTGAGCTGCTGCGTCTCTCGGCGGCCGGCGCGCTCGCGGCGAACGGCGTGAACAACCTGCCCGCCTACCTGATCCTCGAGCCTGCCGCCGGCGACCCTCTCGCCCTCATGGCGCTGCTGATCGGGGTGAACCTCGGCCCGCTGATCACACCGTGGGCGTCGCTCGCCACGCTGTTGTGGCATCACAGGGTGGTGTCGCTGGGTGTCGAGATCCGCTGGGGCAGCCTGATGCTCTGGGGTGCGATCGTCGCGGTGCCGACGGTGCTCGTCGCAACGCTCGTGCTGGCGGTCGTCGGCGGCTGATAACCGCCCGCGCCGGCCGCAGGGTGAGGAAAAGGGCAGCGACTCAGGTCACGGGATCTGGGGGAGGTCCGCGGCACGTCATGGGGAGTGGGTGCCGGGTGAGGGTCGCTGCCCTACGCCAACAACGCTACGCACACCTCGTGCGATCCGGTGAAACTTCAGTGCCTGATGTATGGTGCAGCAGCACGACACCGGCATAGTGTGTGCCCGTGGGCGACAGCAGCGCATCTCTGCCGATCCGGCCGCGGCAGCTGATCCGCGACCAGGTCTTCGCGACGCTCGCCGAAGAGATCATCTCGGGACGCATGCAGCCGCTCGAAGAGATCCGCGACCAGGATCTGCAGGCCGAATACGGCGTCTCCCGCACGCCCATCCGCGAGGCTCTCAACCGCCTCGCCGACCTCGGACTCATCGAGGTCAGCACCAACAGGTTCACGCGCGTCGCGCCGGTCGACCTCGAGGCCCAGGCCGACCGCGTCGAGACCGCTGTCGCGATGATCGGATACTCCGCGATCAAAGCGGTGCCGACTTACACCGACGAACAGGTCGCCTCCCTGCACGCGCGAATCGACGGACTGCTCGCCGCCGATCTCGCAGGAACCTCGAGTCGCGAGGGGTTGAGCCTCTGGTACGCGTTGTGGGGCGAGTTCGTGCTCAACGCCCACAACCAGACGATGATCGACATCCTCGACGGGCAGCTGGTGCTGCACCTCACCAGGACCGTGCCCGCGCAACCGGTGGCCGACGAGCTGATCGACTACATGCGCACGGCTCTCAAGACGCTGCGGACGCTGCTCGACCGACGCAACGGCATGGGGGTGCGAGACCTCATCGAGCCACTTTTCCTGAGGTCGACGATCGAACCGCTGCGCGCGGCGGCGCTCGCGGCATCCGTCTCGGACTCCGGTGGGTCGACACCCGCCAGCCGACCACCCGAGGACTGACATGCCCGACCGGCGGATCGACAGGCTGAACTCCACGCGATTGCTGCGAGGGGCGGAACAGCCCCTCCCCGTCATCAGCTCCCGGTCGGATGCCGTCGTCGACTCGCTCACGCGATCGATCGTGTCGGGTGAACTGGCGCCCGGCGATCCCCTCTCGGTCACCGCCCTCGCGCAGCGGCTCAACGTCGCCGCCGGCACCGTGCGATCAGCTCTCGGAACGCTCGAAGCGATGCACCTGATCGAGCACCGGCTGCACCGGGCATCAGTGGTGGTGACACCGACCCCGGCGTGGTTCGTCGCGGTCGCGGCCGAGTGCTCCGGCCTGTCGGTCGCCGCCGCCGACCTCGGCATCGCGGAGGCGACCGAGGTGCAGATCGACGAGCTCGCCGAGCGGGCGGCGGCGATCCGTGAGCTCTGGGCGACCGATGACAGCGACCAGGTCGTGGGAGCGGAGGGTCTCTGGGAACTGCTCGACATGCTCGCCGAGTTCTCGCGCAACCGCCATCTGAGCGCTCTGCACGCGGCGAAGCGCACGGCGCTGATGCTCGGCATCCGCTCGCTCAGCCGGCCCCGCAACCCGGCGATGCTGCGCTCGGTGGTCGACGCACTGGTCGCCGCGGCGCGCGATCGCGACCGTCTGGAAGCGACGGATCTGGTGCGAGACCTCTACACGTTCGTGGTCGACGGCGTGACCGAGCCATGACCGGTTGATGCCCACTCCTCGGTGAGGATGCCGTAGTTCATGCCGTCGAGCCATTGGCCCGAGCGATGCAGAGCGGTCTTGCGGCTGAATTCCTCGCGGCGCATGCCGAGTCGCTCCATCAGGCGCCAGGAGGGCTCGTTATCGGCGAAGCATCCGGCGTGCACGCGGCGAAGCCCCCACGGGCCGAAGCAGACGTCGATCACCGCGCGGATGGCCTCGGTCGCATAGCCGCGCCCCGTGTGGGCGGGGTCGAGCACCCAGCCGAGCTCGGCCTCGACGCCCTTCGCCTGATCGGCGACCTCGAGCTGCGCCCACCCGTCGCCGAGCCTGATCATGATGTCGCCGACCGGGGTGGCCTCACCGCTCTCCGCGACCAGCTCGACGATGTGCATCGACCCGAGCCGCGCCGGGTCGCGGTACCGCTCGCGGAACTCCTCGATCGTGGCCGGTGCGAGTCCGAGCCACCGGTTCACCTCGGGCAGGCGACGCCACTTCCACATCGCGTCGACATCGACCTCGGTCATCGGCCGGATCAGCAGCCGCTCGGTGCGGAGCGGCCAGACGTCGGCGTGCGGCGAATCGGTCATCGACCCAGCCTATTGACGGGGGCCATAGGCCGGCATCCGTCTCCTCCCCGTTCCGGTCGCAGTTCGTGCCGCCGGAACGGACCTGGAGCGGCACCAACTGCGACCGGAACGCATCCGGAGCGGCACCAACTGCGACTGGAATCAGCGCGACGCGGGCCGAAGCGACGAAGCGACCGACGTCAGTTCTCGGGCGGGCCCTCGGGCCGGTGCGCGCGGCGGCCGCTCACGACGACAGGGCGACCTGCGCGCTCCTGGCCGGGCAACGGGCGCGAGCGCCGGCCGTAGATCAGCTCCGACGAGTCGAGCAGCCACGGCACGAGGGTGATCGACACCCCGTGCACGAGCATCAGCTGGTTGGCCAGGCGGCGCGAACGCCGGTTGTGCAGGAACGTCTCCCACCAGTGCCCCACGATGTACTGCGGCAGGTAGACCGTGACCACCGACGAGCCGTGCTTCTCGCGGTACTGCTTGATGAACTGCGTCACCGGCTGGGCGAACGAGCGGAACGGCGACTCGACGATCACCAGCGGAACGGGCACGAGGTGGTCTGCCCAGTCCTTCTGCAGCTGCGCGGCATCGTCGGATGCGACGGCCACGTGCACCGCCAGCGTCTTGCCGTGCTTGGCCGCGATCGCATAGTCGATGGCCTTGATGACCGGCTTCTGCAGGCGGTTGACGAGCACGATCGCCAGGTCGCCCGTCGCTCCGAACTTGGTCGTATCGTCGATCGCGATCTCATGCTCGACGTCGCGGTAATACCGCTTCACACCCATCATCAGGAACGCCAGCACCGGGATCGCGAAGAACACCAGGTAGGCGCCGTGCGTGAACTTCGTGATCGTCACGATCAGCAGCACCGCGACCGTCATCGCAGCGCCCACGGAGTTGATGACGAGTCCGATCTTCGCCGAGCGGCGGTCGGATGCCGAGGCGCCGTCGATGCCCGACCCGGGCGTCTTCTCCGCCGGTCCCCGGAGCACGCGTCGCCAGTGCCGCACCATGCCGATCTGCCCCAGCGAGAACGACACGAAGACGCCGATGATGTAGAGCTGGATCAGCGTGGTGAGCTTCGCCTGGAACACCACGAGCACCGCGATCGCGGCGATGCCGAGCACGATCATGCCGTTGGAGAACACCAGGCGGTCGCCGCGGGTGTTCAGCGACTTGGGTGCATACCCGTCGCGGGCGAGCACCGATCCCAGCAGCGGGAACCCGTTGAAGGCGGTGTTGGCCGCGAGCAGCAGCACGCAGGCGGTCGCCGCCTGGATGATGAAGAACAGGATGCTGCCCCCGCCGAACGTCGCCGAGGCGATCTGCGCCATGAGGCTCGGCTGCGGGTTCGAGCAGTCGAAGCCGATCAGGTCGCACGGGTTCTCGGCGTAGTGCACTCCGGTGATCAGGGCCAGAGCGGTGAGCCCGGCGAACAGGCACGCGGCGATGGACCCCATCAGCACCAGCGTGGTCTGTGCGTTGCGGACCTTCGGGGTGCGGAACGCGGGCACGCCGTTCGAGACGGCCTCGACGCCCGTGAGGGCCGAGCATCCGCTCGAGAACGCCCGCAGGATGAGGAGGATGACCGCGGCCTGGCCCAGGTCTTCGGAGTGCACGGCGAACTCGGCGCTCGAGGCGACCGGCGCGTCGCCGAGGAACGTGCGGAAGAGTCCGGTGACGATCATGAAGCCGACCGAACCGATGAAGACGTAGGTCGGGATGGCGAAGACGAGCGAGGCCTCGCGCACGCCGCGCAGGTTCACGATGATGATGAGGATCACGAACCCCACCGCCAGCTCGACCCGCAGCGGATCGAGGCCCGGCACGGCCGAGATGATGTTGTCGACGCCCGATGCCACCGACACGGCGACCGTCAGCACATAGTCGACCAGCAGCGCTGAGGCAACGATGACGCCGGGGATCTCGCCGAGGTTCTTCGACGCGACCTCGTAGTCGCCGCCGCCCGAGGGGTAGGCCTTGATGAGCTGTCGGTAGCTGAGCACCACCACGATGAGCAGCACCACGACGGCGATCGCGACGAGAGGCGTGAACGAGAGGAAGGTGAGCCCGCCGATCAGCAGGATCATCACGAGCTCCTGCGGCGCGTAGGCCACCGAGCTGAGTGCGTCCGACGCGAAGATCGGCAGTGCCATCTTCTTCGGGAGCAGCTGATCGTCGACCTGCGCACTCGTCAGCGGGTCGCCGATGAGGATGCGCTTCACGCGAGGAGGAGCGTCGAGGTTGTCCCGGGTTTCATCTGACACGTCGGGCGACATTACGCCCGCGAACGGCTTCCTCACGCGTTCCTCACGGAATCCCTACGGGTGCTCGGTCCTCCCTAACGGAATCCTCACGCTGCCCACGCGGTCACTCGGAATGGGGGCGCGGCATGTACCACTCGGTGAACGCGGTCGCCCGGCCCTCGGCATCCAGTCGGACGATCCAGAGGTTCACGTAGTCGCGCTCGGCCGGGTACTTGGTGCGTCCCTCGATCGCCACGAACTCGTCGTCTTCACGGACGATCCACCACTCGAACGTCCACGTGCCCGGTTCGTCGAGATCCTCCAGCCAGCCGGCGACTATGTCTGCCCGACCGACCCGCGGCTCGGCGTCGGGACTCGTGAGGTAGATCGCGTCTTCACTGAAGAGCGCGGCGATCTGCTGCGGATCGTTCGATCGCCATGCCTCGACGTACGCCTCTGTCCACTTCTCGCCTGGGGTAGCCATGTCGTCCGTTCTAGACCCGGCCTCCGACATCGTCAAGACCGCACCGGGTGGAGATTCTCATCGGCGATGCACAGCCTGCGCCGATCACGAACGCGTAACGTCGGATGCATGACGTCCCTTCAGCTCACCGATGATGCGATCCAGCAGACTCGGGAGCTCCGCGATGAGTTCCAGCGCTTCCTGCGCGAGTACGAATTCGGGATGCGAGAGGTCGAGACGAAGATCTCGATCCTTCGCGACGAGTTCACCCACCACCACGCGTACAACCCGATCGAGCACGTCAAGAGCCGGCTGAAGACCCCCGACAGCATCGTCGAGAAGATCGCCCGCAAGGGCATCGTCGAGCCGGACTTCGAGCGCATCCGCTCCGAGATCACCGATATCGCCGGCGTGCGCGTGACCTGCAGCTTCGTCGCCGACGTGTACCGCCTGTTCGACCTGCTCACGGCACAGGACGACGTGACCGTGCGCACCGTCAAGGACTACATCGCCACTCCGAAGGAGAACGGCTACAAGAGCCTGCACGCGATCATCGAGGTGCCGGTGTTCCTGTCGACCGGGGCGCTCGCGGTGCCCGTCGAGGTGCAGTTCCGGACGATCGCGATGGACTTCTGGGCCAGCCTCGAGCACAAGATCTACTACAAGTTCTCGAACCAGGTGCCCTCGCACCTCGTCGACAGCCTGACCGATGCGGCCGAGGCCGCCGCCGAGCTCGACAGCCGCATGGAGCGTCTGCACCGCGAGGCCCACGGGGTGCCGCAGCGCCAGCTCGCTCCGCCGCCCCCGCCGCACGTCGTGCAGGTCTGACGCGGCGACGATGTTGCGCGCGCCACTCGCCCCTGGGAACATCGGCAGGTGGTGAAAACGCAGCAGCCCCCGGTCGCCGACCTCGAACGGACCCTCGTAGAGGTTCCGGGCCTCGACCGCGGACGCCAGCTCTGCGAGTGCGACCACGGCGACGACGAGGCCTATGCCGCCTGCGGACGCAAGGCCAAGTGGCGGGTCTCGGTCGACTGCGTCTGCGGCGAGAACCACCCGCGTCGCGTCGAGATCCTGTGCTCGCGATGCCTGCGCACCCTGCGCCAGCTGCAGGACCGCGACACGATCACCGCGCGCCGCCTCTGACGCACCCTCGCCCGCGACCATCCGTTCGCGCCTCCGCTCCGAACAACCGCTGACCACACCGTCGGCGGTGCGAAGGAGCAGACCATGGCACAGCGCAGCAAAGCCCCACAGCGCAGCAAGGGCAGACGATTCATCCTCTGGGCAGCGCTCTCGGGCGTGATCAGCGGTGCCGTCTTCCTGGCGACCGCGGAGCTGTTCGCGCTGATCTTCGCGCGCTCAGCGAGCCCCATCCTCGCGGTCGGCGGGTTCGTGATCGACATCGTGCCGCAGCCGTTCAAGGAGTTCGCGATCGCGACCTTCGGCGAGTACGACAAGATCGCTCTGCTGGTCGGCCTCGGTCTCGCGGTGGTGATCGCGTCGGCGATCGCCGGAATCCTTCAGCTGCTCCGCCCCCCGCTCGGCGTGATCGCCCTCGTGGTCGCAGGCGCGCTCTCCACCGCGGCGATCGTGACCAGGGCGGGAGTCACGCCCCTCGCCTTCCTGCCCCCGGTGCTCGGCACCATCGCAGGGTCGATCCTGATCGTCCTGCTGATCCGGCGCCTGAAGGCGTGGAGGGCATCCGCGGTTTCCGCGGGGACGACCGACGGCGAGACAGTGGGCCAGGATGCCGAGCAGACCCCGAAGGCCCTGGGTCGTCGACAGTTCTTCATCCTCGCGGGGATCGCGAGCGTCTCGGCGGTCGTCGTCGGCATCGCGTCGCGCACGGTCAGCATGACGGTCGCCTCCGTCGCGAACATCCGCGAGGCGCTCAAGCTGCCGTCTCCGAAGTCGACCGTCGAGGTGCCGAAGGGCGCCGAGCTCGACATCCCGGGCTTGAGCAAGCTGTTCACCCCCAATGAGGACTTCTACCGCGTCGACACCGCGCTGACCGTGCCCACTATCGACCCCAGCACCTGGCGTCTCGTGATCGACGGCATGGTCGATCAGCGTGTCGAGATGAGCTTCCAGGACATCCTCGACATGGGGCTCGACGAGTACGCGATCACCCTGACCTGCGTGTCGAACGAGGTCGGCGGCGACCTGGTCGGCAACGCGAAGTGGCTCGGTGTTCCCCTGCGCGATGTGCTCAAGAAGGCGGGCGTGAAGTCCGGCGCCGACATGGTGCTGTCGAAGAGCGTCGACGGATACACCGCGAGCACGCCGCTGTCGGCGCTGACCGACGACAACCTCGATGCGATCCTCGCGGTCGGCATGAACGGCGAGCCGCTGCCGCTCGAGCACGGCTTCCCGGTGCGCATGGTCGTGCCGGGTCTCTACGGCTACGTCTCGGCGACGAAGTGGCTGACCGAGCTGAAGGTGACCACGTTCGAGAAGGACGAGGCCTACTGGACGCCCCGCGGCTACAGCGCCGAGGCGCCGATCAAGTTCGCCTCGCGCGTCGACACCCCCAAGGTCGGCCAGGCGGTCGATGCTGGTCGCATTCCGATCGCAGGCGTCGCGTGGGCGCAGACCGTGGGCATCGAGCGCGTCGAGGTGCGCATCGACGAGGGCGACTGGATGCCGGCCACGCTGTCGGCCCCGATCAACGAGAACACGTGGGTGCAGTGGTTCATGGAGTGGGATGCCACCCCGGGCACGCACTATGTGGCCGTGCGGGCGATCAACAAGAACGGCGACATGCAGATCGAGGAGCGGGCGCCGATCGCGCCGAACGGCTCGTCGGGGTGGCAGCGGTCGCTCATTCGCGTCTCGTGAGGCCCGCTCGTCGAGTTCGGCCAGCGCCTAGGGTGGAGCCATGACGTCGCTCCCCGCCTGCGTGATCACTGTCTCGGATCGATCCTTCGCGGGTGAACGCGAAGACAGAGGCGGGCCGATCGCCGTCGCGCTGCTGCGGGATGCCGGGTGGCATTGCCCAGATGCCGAGGTCATCGCCGACGGTGCCACGTCCGTCGCCGACGCGCTGCGCCGGGCGGTCGCGCGCGGCGTGCGGTTGATCGTGACGACCGGGGGGACCGGCGTGAGCCCGCGCGACGAGACGCCGGAGGGAACGCGTCGGGTGATCACCCGAGAGGTTCCCGGCATCGCCGAGGAGCTGCGGCGCAGCGGTCTCGCCGACACTCCGCTGTCGGTGCTCTCTCGCGGCGTGGCCGGCATCGTCGACCCCGCCGGATCGCTCGTGGTGAACCTTCCGGGGTCTCCGCGAGCCGTGGCATCCGGGGTGCCCGTCGTCCTCACCGTCGCCCGACACGTGGTCGACCAGGTCGAGGGCGGTGACCACTCATGAACGAGGTGCGGATCGCCGCGATCTCGGAGCAGCAGCTCGACGTCGACGCGCATCTCGCGGCGGTCGATGACGCCGCCCTGGGCGGGGTGACGACCTTCATCGGGCGCGTGCGCGACAACGACCCCGACGCGACCACCCCGGTGGTCGGACTCGAATACAGCTCTCACCCCGACGCTGAGGCGACCCTGCGACGCATCGCCGAGGAGGCGGCTGCGGATGCGGTGGGCGACGCCCGAGTGGTGGTGGCCGTGAGCCACCGCATCGGCCGCCTCGACGTCGGGGACGCGGCCGTGGTCATCGCGGTGGCCGCCGAGCACCGCGCCGAGGCCTTCGACGTGTGCCGCGCGGTCATCGAAGACATCAAGACCTCGCTGCCCGTGTGGAAGCGTCAGGTCGAGTCCGACGGCACCACGTCATGGAAGGGCATAGGCGGCTGAATCGCCGGGCCCAGGTGTCGGCTCAGCCCCCGGCGAACGGCGGGAGCACGTCGATCAGCTGGGCGTCGTCGAGCGGCACATCGTCGTCGCTGCGGACGCCGTCGACCATGACGGCGCACCGCGGAAGGATGTCGGCGAGGGCCGGGTGTTCGACGATCACGGCCGCGCGCAGCTGCTCGAGCGAGCGTTCGCCGCGGTCCTCGGAATCGGTGCCGGCAGCCTCTGCGGCGGCTGCGAAGTAACGCACTCGCGTGGTCATCGCGACTCTCCCTCGCGCACCCAGTCGCCTGAGCGCCCGCCCGACTTGGCGACGATGCGCACGTCTTCGATGACGACCGAGCGATCGAGGCCCTTGATCATGTCGACGATCGCGAGCGCGCTCACCGAGACGGCCGTCAGCGCTTCCATCTCGACGCCCGTGCGGTCGGCTGTGCCGACGGTGGCCTCGACGTGCACGCCGTCGTCGACGATGTCGAGCTCGACCGACGCGCGGTGCACGCCGATCACGTGGGCGAGGGGCAGTAGAGCGGGTGTCGACTTGGCGGCCTGGATGCCGGCGATGCGGGCGACCGCGAGCACGTCGCCCTTGGGAGCGGTGCCGTCGCGCAGGGCGGCGATGACCTCGGCGCTGCAGCGCACGAAGCCGCGTGCCGTGGCGGAACGGACGGTCGGCTGCTTGCCGGTCACATCGACCATGTGGGCATGGCCGGCCGAATCGAGGTGCGTGAAGCTCATCCGACCAGCATGACATCGATCGCGTCGCCCACGGCGACGGCCTCGACCTCTGCCGGCACGACGGCGAACGCGTGGGCGCGCGCGAGTCCACCGGCCAGGTGCGAGCCCGAGCCGCCCGACGTCGCCGGGCGCACCGTTCTGTTCGCGAGATCGACGACGGCGGGCAGGTACTGGCGACGGCCGGGCGGGGTTGTCCACGCGGCATCCGCGGTGAATGATGCGCGCGGACGGTGGATCGCGGAGCGACCCTGCAGCGCCAGCAGCGCGGGGCGCACGAACACCTCGAACGACACCGCCACGCTCACGGGGTTGCCGGGCAGGCCGAACACGAGGGTGCCGGTGTCGAGCACGCCGAAGGCCTGCGGCTTGCCCGGCTGCATCGCGACACTCGCGAACTCGACCTCGCCACGACCGTCGAACGCGCCACGCACCGGCTCGTACGCACCCGCGCTCACCCCGCCGGTGAACACGATCACGTCGGCGCCGCGCTCGACCGCGGTCGCCGTCACGGCGCGCACGGCCTCGGCGTCATCCCTGACGCGGGCGACGAGCACGACCTCGGCGTCGGCATCCGCGACGAGGAGCTCGAGCAGCGGACCGTTGGAATCGGGGATGCGGCCGCGCGTCGCGGGCTCACCGGGCTCGAGCAGCTCGCTGCCGGTGGAGATGACGGCCACCCGGGGCGCGCGGGTCACCGACACGCTCTCGACTCCGGCGGCGACAGCGGCGGACAGCTGGAACGCTCCTAGACGCTCCCCGGCGAGCCCCACCGGGTCACCGGCGTGCAGGTCGGCACCGCGACGGCGGATGAACGCTCCGGCAGACGCCGGTGCGCGCAGCACCCGCACCTCGCCGAGCGAGTCGGCGAGACCGCCCGCGGTGTCTTCGAACGGCACGATCGCATCCGCCGCAGCCGGGGCCGGAGAGCCGGTCATGATCCGTGCCGCCTCGCCGGGGGCGAGTGCCGGGTCGTCCGACACTCCGGCGGGCAGGTCCGCCACGACACGGAGCACGACAGGGTTCTCCTCGGATGCCGAGGCGACGTCCGCCGCGCGCACGGCGAAGCCGTCCATCGCGGAGTTGTCGAACAGGGGGATGTCGTGGGCTGCCGTCGCCGGCGCGGCCAGGGTGCGCTGCGCCGCATCTCGGATCGCCCGAGTCTCCGCTGGCAGTGGGCGCACGGCATCGAGCACGCGCGCGAGCTGATCCTCGACCGATCGGCGACCGCCGCCCGCGGCGCTCATGCCGACACCGCCGGACGGATCGAGATCTCGTGCTGTCTCGACGTGAGGGAGTCGATCATCGCGAGCCGGCCGAGCAGCGGCTCGCCCGCGCCGGTGATGAGTTTCACGACCTCGCCCGCCAGCATCCCGCCCACCTGCACGCACAGGGCGCCGAGAACGCCGACCTGCGCGCAGCTGGGCGGCTCGCCCTCGGTGCCCAGCGGGAAGAGATCGGCGAGCACGACGGGCGCGTGACCCTCGGGCGGATTCGACCAGAACACGGTGGCCTGCGCGTGCCACTCCTGCACGGCACCCCACACGAGAGGGATGCCGAGCGCGTCGGTCGCGGCGGCGACGTCGCGGCGGGTCGCGAAGGAGTCGCTCGTGTCGACCACGATGTCGGCTCCGGCGAACAGACGCTCGGCGTTCTCGGCGTCGAGTCGCTCGGATGCCGTCACCACCTCTGCTCCCGGCGACAGCGCGCTGATCGCGCGGGCGGCCGAGGTGGTCTTGGGGCGGCCGATGTCTTCGACGCGGTGGGCCAACTGGCGCTGCAGGTTGGTCAGTTCGACAATGTCGTCGTCGATCACGGTGATGCTCCCGATTCCTGCCGCGGCGAGGGCAAGGAGCACGGGGGAGCCGAGGCCGCCCGCGCCGACCACGGTGACGTGGGCCGCCGCCAGCCGGCGCTGCCCGTCCTCTCCGATGCCCGCGAGCACGGCGTGCCGGGCGGTGCGGACGAGTTCGGCCGGGTCGAGGGCGGGCGCGGGAGCGACGAGCGGCTGCATGGCACCAGGCTATGCCCGGGGTGAGCGAATGCGGCCGGTCGGGGGTGATTGTGTCGTACGTGAGGGCCGGCGGATGCCGCAATCGCGGGTTTCTTTCCGCACATGCGGATTTTTTCTCTGTGTGTGTCCGCTTCTGCGGTAACTTGGCAGTCATGCAGAGCTTCCGGATCGCCCGCGCGGCACAGCTGCTCGGAGTGAGCGACGACACGGTGCGGCGCTGGATCGATCAGGGCGTGCTGCCGACGACCGACGCCGTCCCCGCCGAGGTGCCCGGAGACGCACTCGCCGCACGCGCGGTGGAGCTGGCGGAAGAGGCGCACGAGTCGGATCATGCGCTCTCGAGTGCCCGCAACCGCTTCGTCGGCATCGTCACGCGCGTGCAGATCGACGGCGTCATGGCGCAGGTGGACCTGCAGTCCGGACCCCACCGCGTCGTGTCACTCATGTCGGCCGAGGCCGCCCGCGAACTGCACCTCGAGGTGGGCTCGCTCGCCACCGCATCCGTCAAGGCGACGAACGTCGTCGTCGAAGTGCCGAAAGACTGACTCATGAATCGCACTCTCCGTCGCACGGTGACGGCAGCCCTGGTCACCGCAGCGCTCGCCCTCACGGGGTGCGCCGCCGGCACCCCGGCCCCCGCCGACTCCGGTGGCACGCCAGAGAGCACCGTGAGCGGTGAGCTCACGGTCTACGCGGCCGCGTCGCTCTCGGGCGCATTCGACGAGATCGGCGCGGCGTTCACAGAGGCGAATCCCGACGTCGACGTCAGCGCCGTGTACGACGGATCGTCGACTCTGGTCACCCAGCTGGTCGAGGGCGCTCCCGCCGACGTGTTCGCCTCGGCCGACGAGGCCAACATGGACAAACTCGAGGACGCCGCGATCGACCCGGCGCTGTTCGCGTCCAACACACTCGTGATCGCCGTTCCCGCAGGCAACCCCGCGGGCGTCGAGACCCTCGATGACCTCGCCGACGTCACCACGGTGCTGTGCGCTCCCGAGGTGCCGTGCGGTGCCGCATCCGCGACGCTGCTCTCGAATGCCAGTGTCACGGTCGAGGCGGCGAGCCTCGAGCAGAACGTCACTGCCGTGCTCACCAAGGTCGCGGCGGGCGAGGCCGACGCCGGACTCGTGTACGCGACGGACGTCGTCGGCCGCGACGATGTCGAGGCGATCGTCCCCGACGGTGCCGATGACGTCGTGAACCACTACCCGATCGCGGCGCTGTCGGAGGCTCCGAACTCCGCGGCCGCCGAGGCGTTCGTCGCGTTCGTGCTGTCGGACGAGGGGCAGCGCATCCTGGCGGACTTCGGGTTCGGAGCACCGTGAGTGCGGCCGGAGCGCGAGGATACGCGCCGCGTGCGCTGGCGATCCCGGCTCTGATCGGTCTCGCCTTCCTCGTCCTTCCGCTCGCTGCTCTGGTGGCCCGTGTCGAGTGGTCGACGTTCATCGCCGACGTGACGTCGGAGGCCGCGCGCTCGGCGCTGCTGCTCTCGCTCGGCACCGGCCTCGTCGCGACCCTTCTGTGCATCGTGATCGGCGTGCCTCTCGCACTGACGATCGCTCGTTCCGGTCCGCGCCTGGCGGCCGTGCTGCGAGCGGCGGTCACGGTTCCCCTGGTGCTGCCGCCCATGGTCGGCGGCGTCGCACTCCTCTACCTGTTCGGCAGGGCGGGGTGGTTCGGCGCGCTGGGGCTCTCGTTCAGCACCCCGGCCGTCATCCTCGCTCAGACGTTCGTGGCGCTGCCGTTCCTGGTGCTGGCGGTCGAGGGTGCCGTGCGCACGTCGGGTGTCGAGTACGAGCGCACGGCGGCTGCCCTGGGGGCGGGGCGCTGGACGATCCTGCGCCGCATCACCCTGCCGCTCGCGGCGCCGGGGATCGTCGCCGGGGTCGTGCTCTGCTTCGCACGGGCGATCGGCGAGTTCGGGGCCACCGCGCTGTTCGCGGGCAACCGTCCGGGCGTCACGCAGACCATGCCGCTCGCGATCTACACCGCCTTCAACGGGGCCGGCGTCACTCAGGGTGCCGCGGTCGCGCTCGCGCTGCTGCTGCTCGTCACCGCGATCCTCGTGCTGCTGCTCGTACGGGGCTGGCGACCGGGGTCGGCGCGATGAGCGCGGGGGATGGGCTGCGCGCGCATGTGGTCGTGCCGCGCGAGCACTTCGCGGTCGATGTCTCGCTGCAGGTGGGCGCGGGTGAGACGGTCGCGGTGATGGGACCCAGCGGCGCCGGCAAGTCGACGCTGCTGCAGACACTCGCGGGACTCGAACCGCTGCGCGCGGGTGAGATCGCCGTCGAGGGCCGAGTCGTCGATCGGGTCGCGAGGCCCCGGGTGCGCTCCGAGCCGATGCATCGCGGCGTCGTGCTGCTCGGGCAGAAGCCCCGGCTGTTCCCCCATCTCTCGGCGCGCGAGAACGTGGCCTTCGGGCCGCGGTCGGTCGGTGCCGAGATTCGTGCCGCGCGTTCCGGCGCCGACGAATGGCTGGCACGGGTCGGGCTTCCCGGCTCGGGAGAGCGGATGCCGCACGAGCTGTCGGGCGGTGAGCAGCAGCGCGTCGCCGTGGCTCGCGCCCTCGCCGCATCCCCTCGCGTCGTGCTGCTCGACGAACCGCTCGTCGCCCTCGACCCCGAGACGGCCGGCGACATCAGGCGGATGCTGCGCGACCAGCTCGTCTCGACGACGACCGTCGCCGTCACGCACGACGCCGCGGATGCCGTCGCGCTCGCCGACCGGCTGATCGTGGTGGAGGGCGGTCGCGTCACCCAGGAGGGGCCGGTGCGGGAAGTGCTCGCCGCCCCTGCATCCGGTTTCATCGCCTCGGTCGCCGGGCTGAACCGGCTGGTGGGCGTCGCGAGCGGGGGAGGGTGGCGCAGCGGCGAGGTGCTGCTGACCAGTGACGATCCGGCCTCGCGTGCGCTCGCGACGACCGACGGTGTCGCGCTCGCCGCCGTGTTCCGGCCGGGCGACGTGCGGCTCGCCGAGGAGGGTGCGGAGTCGTGGCCGGCGGTGGTGACGCGCATCGAGCCCACCCTCGTCGGCGCGCGCGTGCACACCGATGCGGGCGCGGTCGACCTGTCGCTGGCTGCGGCAGGAGGGCTGGCGGTCGGCGATCGGATCCGGCTGCGGGTCCACCCGACGCTGGTGCGGTTCGTCGCGATGCTCTGAGTTCCAGCCGCGCGCTGAAAGGCGCTCCGCTCGACTGTCCGATTCTTCGTTTCGGAAAAGGGGAACCGAAGCCCGACGCACCTGCTGAGTCTCGTGCTCGAGCACCGAAATCTCTGCCAGCAGCGCTACATACCGGCATACATCGTCGGGTGGTTCGCCTCCATTGAGGGACTGTGCTGATGTGTTCAGTGGCGCGCGAGCCGATGAGGCTGGCTCGCGAGATTCCTGTCCCCCAAATGGCCTACAGACGATCTCGCGGTGGGTGTGGAGGATGAAGGCTCGTTGCCGTCAATGTGTCATTCGGGCGTGGTCAATAAGACCAGAACTCGTCTCCGAACGGCAGCGTTGGGACCTTGGGAGGGTCTTGCACCAGCGTCGGTGCGAGGAAAGGAGATGGTGACGATGTCAGACATTTCGAGAGAGGCGACAGTGGGGGACACCATTGCAGCCCGCGGACTCGTCCGGCACGACGAATACGACTCGTGGTTGATTCCGGTGATCTCGCTGTCCCCTGAGAACCGCATTCCTGTGGACGATTCCAGGATTCGTTTGGAAGCATCTTCAAGTCTAGATCGCTTCACCGACGGCTACGCCGAGGTGCGAGGAGTCTGGACCAGCGAGAGGGCTGTCGCGGTCAGCGACATCGTTCCGATAGCTGAGGATGCCGCAGTCCTCGCGCCTCCACCATCGTTGGGTACGCAGGCTCTCCTCCATCTGCCCTCTGCTGCGGCCAGCCGGGCTGGGATCGATCTCTCCCTCGCTCTGTCGGTCGCTGGAGAGCTGGTCGAGAAAGAAGCAGCATTGCATTTCGTCGTGGTGGACGACGCCGAACATTTCGCAGTCGTTGTCGCGGCCACTGATGTCGATCGCGTCGTGTCTGAGCTGGGGCCGCTTCTGGGCCTTCACCTAGTCGTTGTCCACTCGCAGAACACCCCGGCCTTGCTCCGACGCGCAGACGAAATTCTCGCCAATGAGGAGCGGGACAACAACCTCCTCCTGGCAGGAGAGGCGATGAGCCCGAATGGTGACTACCGCGTCGTCGGCATCGTCAAACTCTGGACATCGGCGCTGAGTACCGCGCCTGCAAGCGCGCTCGAGGTGCGGGCGTGGATCCACCCATATGAATCAAAGGAGATCGCATGAACAAGAAAATGGCAGCGCTTGCGGTGCCAGCAGCCGCAGTGCTGGGAATCGCGCTGCTGGGAAGTCCCAGCTATGCCGACACCGGTGGCGGTACCTCTCCCTCCGAAGCGGTTATCGTCGCGGCCGTCGGAAACACGGACTACGTGTCGTCCATCCAGCCGATGACCCCGTACCCGTGGGGATACTACGCGACGAAGGCGAAGTGCCAAGCGGCCGGCAAAGCGCACATTGCCAACAATCCGGGTGCGTTCTACGGGTACTACTGCGTGATGGGGACGGGTGCGAACCGAGACAAGTGGCAGCTCTACATGGACGAGAAGGATTGCCTCGATCGAGTTGCACCCACTCTGAACCGTGAGCGTCTGGCCGCCGTGTGACGAATCACCAACAAGCGACGCGCCGGTGCACCATCGGCGCGTCGCTTGCCATCGTGCTGTGCACCGCGTCGGCGGGGTGCAGCGCTCCCGATCAGCAGATCGTCCCCGTGACGGTCAACGGAACAGAGTTCACGACGACGTGGAGAGATGTTGCCGAGGGCACCGACCTTCTGGGGGTCGCGGTGTTGTTCAGCGAGGGGATCGGCCCGAGCGATGAGACCGTGAAAGAAGCGCTCCACCGTTCCTCTCTGGCAACAGTCACGGTGAGCGCGAACGACGCTGTTGAACCTGCCGACGTACAGGGAGTGCTCACCGAGATCGAGAGGAAAGCCGTCGATCGGCCTGTGTGCGTCATCGGGGTCGGCGACGCGGGGACTCCGATCTGGAGCGCCCTCTCAAACCGGGATGCTTCGATAATCGCAGCGGTTCTTGTCGCAGCACCACTCCCGAGCTCTGCGGTCGACTACGCGTCATTCAACCGAGTCTCCGTCCGTGGCATCTATGCCCAGGACAGTGACGCATACGACGACGATTTTCAGATCAACCATGAGAGCATGCAGGCGGTCGACACTCCTCACGACTTTCTGGTCTTCGGAGGGGACAGCGGTGATCGATTCTTCGACCCCAGCTCTTCTGACTTTCATGGCCCCACAGTGACAGCAGCGGCAGACGGCATCGCCGACTGGTGCGAGGCGAGAATCACACTGGGACGAGTCGAAACCGCTGATCACCAGCACTGAAGGTCTGGGACCTGGCAATATGCCGGTCGTCCTTCACGCATGATCCTCGGCATCGAGCACGCGGGTAGTCTCGGAACATGTCGGGGAGCGGGAGAGAGCGATGACGGCCGTACCGGTCGTGATCGGGATGCGGGCGCCGAGCGCCGCAGCCCTCGATGCCGCCGCGCCCGCATCGCAGGGACTGGTCGACACCCACGGCCGCGTGCATCGCGATCTGCGCATCTCGCTGACTGACCGCTGCTCGCTGCGCTGCACGTACTGCATGCCCGAGCAGGGCAACGAATGGCTCGCCCGCACCAGCATCCTGTCGACCGACGAGATCGTCGAGGTCGCCCAGGTCGCCGCCTCGCTCGGCATCCGCACCTTCCGCCTCACGGGTGGTGAGCCGCTGCTGCGCGCCGACATCGTCGACGTCGTGCGCCGGGTCGCGGCCATCGAAGGCGACGACGGCCCCGTCGAGGTCGCCATGACGACCAACGGCATCACGCTCGCAAAGCACCTGCCCGACCTGATCGACGCCGGCCTCACGCGCCTGAACATCAGCATCGACACGGTCGACCGTCAGCGCTTCGCCGACCTGACGCGACGGGATCGCATCGACGACGTGTTCGAGGGCATCGCCGCAGCGGCGGCATCCCCGCTGCGCCCGCTCAAGCTCAACACGGTCGCGATGCGCGGCGTGAACGACGACGAACTGCCCGAGCTCGTCGCGTTCGCCATGAGTGTCGGCGCACAGCTGCGCTTCATCGAGCAGATGCCCCTCGACGCCGGACACACGTGGGACCGTGCCTCGATGGTCACCCGTGAGGAGATCCTCGAGAAGCTCGGCGCGCGGTGGGAGCTCGAGCCTGTTCCCGGCCGCGGTGGTGCCCCGGCCGAGAAATGGCGTATCGACGGCGGCCCGCACGAGGTCGGCGTGATCGCCTCGGTCACCGCCCCCTTCTGCGGAGCATGCGACCGGCTGCGGCTGACCGCCGACGGTCAGCTGCGCAACTGCCTGTTCTCGAACGCCGAGTACGACCTGATCGACTCTCTGCGGGGGGATGCGGCATCCGACCCGGCGCAGCGTGCCGCCGCGATCGGAGCCATGCTGCGCTCGTGCGTGCACGGCAAGCTGCCGGGACACGCGATCAACGACCCCTCGTTCCTGCAGCCCGCCCGCGGCATGAACGCGATCGGCGGCTGAGTAGAGTTCCGACGCGGTGAACCCGCACTTATGTTTTCACAAAATGTTTGTTTTTATACAAAATATGAAAGCATCAGTGCCGGTGATCTCGCCTCTGCTGCGATCTGATCTTCAAGGCCGCCTTCTCGCGCTCCTTCTACTGGCGCCCGATCACGAGCGCACTGTGACGGAGATCGCGGCCGACGTCGAGGGATCGATGCCCACGGTGCACCGTGAGATCGAAAGGCTCGTCACGGCGGAGTTCCTGACCCAGCGCAGGTCGGGTCGGAACCGCTACATCCGAGCGAACCGCGAGCATCCGCTCTATCGCCCCGTTCGAGAGATCATCGAGTATGCCTATGGCCCCCGCGTGGTGCTTCCGGAGGTCCTCGCCGATGTCGGTGGGGTCGAGGATGCTTACGTCTATGGTTCTTGGGCTGCGCGCATGAGTGGAGAGGCTGGTGCCGACCCCCGCGACATCGACGTTCTGGTCGTGGGCAGTCCCGATCGAGTCGAGATCCAAGAAGCAGCATCGGCAGCACAGGCGCGGCTCGGTCGAGAGGTCAACATGCGGGTGGTCAGCGCCGAGCGTTGGCAGAACGCAGACGAGCCGTTCCTCCGCACGGTCAGGGATCGACCGCTCGTGAGGCTGCGGGTCGAGAGTGAGTCGGAGGCTCCGTGAGTCGATTACTGAGGTGGGAGACGGGTCGACTTCGCCATCGATGCTCTTCTGGAGAAGCAGCACCTCGAGCAGGTCGCGGCGAATGTCGAGCACGCCGAACTGCTCATCGAGCGTTCCCGGAGGCATGTCGCGTCAGCGGCGACGCTTCGAGACGATGATCCCGACCAGGCTTTCACGTCGGCATACGACGCTGCACCAAGTCGCTCACCGCGTGCCTCGCCGTGCAGGGGCTCAGGCCGACGTCCCGTGGTGGGCACGTGGCGGTCTACGAGGCTGCCATGGCACAGTTCGACCCGCCGCTGGGGGCGAAGATCAAGCCGTTCGACTGGATGCGGCGAATGAGGAACGACAGTGAGTATCCAGATTTCGATACCCCGGAGATCACAGCCGATGACGTCGACGCGGCTGTCGCTGCTGCCAGCCTGATGATCGATCTCGCCGCACGGCTCGTGGATACGCTTCCGCCATACCGACGTTGACCGCCCGCCTCGGGAGGCTGAGCGTCAGCCGAGGAACTCCCGCGCGGCGGCCGACAGCGCGGTGACGCCGACCTCGATGGTCGGGTGGATCACCGGAGCGAAGAACGGCGAGTGGTTCGTCGGGATGTCCTTGTCGAGAGTGCCCGCGGCCGCGGATGCGGCGAAGGTCGCCGCATCGACGCCGCCCCAGAACCAGAACACCAGCGGTGCCCCGGTGTCGCGGGCGAACCACGAGACGTCCTCACTGCCGGTGAACATGCCGGGGTCGACGACGGCCGCCTCCCCGAGCGCGCGCTGCAGGGCGGACGTGACGCGGGCGGTCGCCTCGACGTCGTTGATGGTCGGCGGCAGGGTGTGGTCGGTGCTGATCTCGGGTTCGCGGTCCGCTCCGGATGCCGCAGCCTCGGCGCGCACGATGCGCTCGACGCTCGCGAGCACCCTGTCGCGCATCTCGTCGTTCGGGTAGCGCAGGCTCAGCTCGAGCGTCGCCTCGGCCGGGATGATGTTGTTCTTGAGTCCGGCGTGGATCGAGCCGACCGTCACGACGGCGACGTCGCGCGGATCGACCTCGCGCGACGTGATCGTCTGCAGGCGCATGACGGTCGCCGCCGCCATGACCACGGGATCGATCGTCGAGTGGGGGCGCGAGCCGTGCCCACCCCGGCCGTGCATCACCACGGTGAGGCCGTCGGATGCCGCCATCTGCGTGCCAGGGCGCACGCCGATCGTGCCGGCGGGCAGGGGGGTGACGTGCTGGCCGAGCACGACATCGGGGTGGGGAACGAGGTCGCGGAGCCCGGCGTCGAGCATGGCCCGAGACCCGGCGCCGTACTCCTCGGCGGGCTGGATCAGCACGACGAGGGTTCCCGTCCAGTCGGCCTTCTCGGCGACGAGCTTCTCGACCGCGCCGATCATCGCGGTCACGTGCATGTCGTGCCCGCACGCGTGCATGACGGGCACGGTGGTGCCGGACGGGTCGATGCCGGTCGCGGTGCTCGCATAGGCCAGGCCGGTCTGCTCTCCGACGGGCAGCGCATCCATGTCGGCGCGCGCCCACACGACCGGGCCGTCGCCGTTGCGCAGGATGCCGACCACGCCCGTCACGCCGATGCCCTCGTGCACCTCGAGTCCGAGATCGCGCAGGTGACCGGCGGCGATGCCGGCGGTGCGCGTCTCCTGGAACGAGAGCTCGGGATGCTGGTGCAGGTCGGTGTAGAGCGCTTCGAGGTCGATCGTCATGGCCCCGAGCCTAGTCGTGGCGATACGACTCCAGTGCCGGTCCGGGGTGCAGCACGCCGTTCACGATCGAGCGGATCGCGAACTCGCTCGCCTCGCCCAGGTCGAACACGTCGCGGTGCAGCAGCCACTGCAGCTGCAGGCCGTCCATCACTGCGAGGATGCTCGCGGCTGCGGCGGTGATCGTCGAGGGCTCGGTCACGCCCTCCTGCTCGCACAGGGCCTGGAACGCCTCCGTCACCTCGCGCCGCAGCGTCGTGTACCGCTCTTCGAAGTACTCGCGGCCCGGGTGGTTGTCGGTCACGGACTCTGAGGAGAGCACCGTGTAGGCCTGCACGATCCCCGGGCGCCGTTCGTTCGCGATCGCGGTGCGCACGAGGTGCAGGAAGAGCTCGGGTCCGCCGGGGATGTGCTTCTCGGCGAGCTCGGCCACGTCGGCCTGGTCGCGGTAGGCGAGCACCTCGAGCAGCAGCTTCTGCTTCGACCCGAAGTGGTGCAGGACGCCGGCGTGCGTGATGCCGACCTGCTCAGCGACATCGGCGAGCGTGCCGTTGGTGGACCCTTTGTTGCCGAAGATCTCCACCGCCGCCTTGAGGATCTGCTCGCGCTTCTCGCGGGTGGCAGGCCGGACGGACGTGTGGGCGACAGCATCCTTCGACATGGTCCATCCTCTTCTGCACCGAATCCTGCACTGGATCGTACTTGCCAACTCTACTTACCAACGAGTAACCTCGCACCAGCTTACTTTCTCGCCAGTAAGCAAATGAGTCGGATGCCCGCGCACCGACCGCCACACAGCACAACGACCCGTGCCCAAGGAGAAGCAATGAAGCTCAGAAAGTCCCTGATCGCCGTCGCGGCGATCTCCGCCCTCGGCGTCTCGGCCCTCGCAGGCTGCGCAGCCGGCGGATCGAACGACGGTGATGCAGGATCCGGCGGCGCTGCACTGACGATCGCCAAGCCCGACGGCGCCATCACCACCGAGTCGAACAACCCCTACGTCGGCGACTCGTCGGCGTCGAAGTACGGCTACGGCAAGGTCATCTTCGAGACCCTCGGCCTCGTCAACCAGACCGGCGACCGCGAGGTCACCCCCTGGCTCGCCGAGAGCATCGAGTGGAACGACGACTACACCGCGCTCACGGTCGTGCCCCGCAAGGACGTCACCTGGAGCGACGGCGAGCCCTTCACCGCCGACGACATCGTGTTCACCTACGAGCTCGTCTCGACCCCAGAGCTCGACACCGCCGGCCTGAAGTTCGAGGGAGCGACCGTCGAGGGCGACGCCGTCACCCTGACCTTCGGCGAGTCGAAGTACGTGAACCAGGCGCGCGTGCTGCACGTGCCGATCGTGCCGAAGCATATCTGGGAGAAGTTCGACTCACCCGCGACCGACCCCGTGAAGGGCGACGACCTCGTCGGCACCGGCCCCTACGCGCTGTCGAACTGGTCGACCGAGTCGGTCACGCTCGAGGCCCGCGACGACTACTGGGGCGGCGACCTCGCCGTTCCCGAGCTGCACTACGTGTCGTACGGCGACAACACCGCACTGACCACGGCGCTCGCGCAGGGCGAGGCCGACTGGGCGCAGGCGTTCATTCCGCAGATCCAGGAGCAGTTCCTCGACGCCGACCCCGAGCACAACAAGTACTTCGTGGCTCCGACCACGGGCTCTGCGACGCTGTTCATGAACCTGCAGCAGAAGCCGTTCGACGACGTGACGTTCCGTCAGGCGCTCGCCTGGGTCATCGACCGCGACGCCTACGTCGACATCGCGCGCGAGGGTGCGAGCGAGCCGGTCTGGTCGGTGACCGGACTCTCGTCGATCCTCGAAGACGAGATCCAGCCCGAGTTCCAGGGCGAGGAGTACTCGGTCGACGCCGAGAAGGCGCGCGACCTGCTCGAGAGCGCCGGATACACGTGGAAGGACGACGCGCTGATCGACCCCGACGGCACGCCCGTCTCATTCACGCTCTCGGTTCCCTCGGGCTGGAGCGACTGGAACACCGCGCAGGAGCTCATCGCCGAGGATGTCTCCGAGGCCATCGGCGCCGAGGTCAAGATCGACATGCCCGACTGGGGCGGCTGGGCAGGACCCCGCGACGACGGCTCGTTCTCGGCCATCATCCACTGGCTCGAAGACAGCGGCACGGCCTACGGCCTGTACACGTCGACGATGGACCCGCGCTGGATCTCGCCCGAGGGCATCGCCGGGTTCAACTTCGGACGCTTCGAGGACCCCACTGCGACCGAGGCGCTGAACACCTACGCGAACGCGTCGTCCGATGACGAGCGCACCGCCGCGATCACCACGCTCGAGCAGATCTTCGTCGAGCAGGTCCCGGCGATCCCGCTCGGCGCGCACCCGCTGCTCGGCGAGTACAACACCCGTAACTACGTCGGGTGGCCGTCCGAGGACGACCCGTACGCCTCGGGCGACCCGACGCAGCAGAACATCGTGCAGATCCTCACGAAGCTGAAGCCGGCCGAGTAAGCAGTCCCGGAGGGGCGGGTGCAGGCCGCATCCGCCCCTCCCACCGACCTCCCGACCGACGAAGGACCCCTCATGTCAGAACCCCTGCTCAGCGTGCGTGACTTCTCGGTCGTGTACGACGTCGATCCTCCTGTCGAGGCGGTGAAGAACGTCACGCTCGAACTGCAGAGAGGCGAGATCCTCGGTCTCGCCGGAGAGAGCGGATGCGGCAAGACCACGCTCGCCTACGGTGTGCAGCGCCTGCTGCGGGCCCCTGCCGTGATCGCGGGCGGCAGCGTGATCTTCCACGACGCATCCGGTGTCGACGTCGACATCAACGCGCTCGACGTCGAGGCGATGCAGAAGTTCCGCTGGGACAAGGTCTCGATGGTCTTCCAGGGGGCGATGAACGCGCTCAACCCGGTCGCGACGATCGGCTCGCAGCTCGAGGACGTGTTCGAGATCCATCGTCCCGATATGACGCGACGCCAGCGTCGGGCCGAGGCCGAGGAGCTGCTCGAGATCGTCAAGGTCGGTCGTCAGCGCACCCGGTCGTTCCCTCACGAGCTCTCCGGCGGCATGCGGCAGCGCGTCATGATCGCGATGGCCCTCGCCCTCCGCCCGCAGCTGATGGTCATGGACGAGCCGACCACGGCGCTCGACGTGCTGGTGCAGCGAGAGATCCTCAAGCAGATCTCGCAGCTGAGGCATGAGTTCGGGTTCTCGGTGATCTTCATCACGCACGACCTCCCCCTGCTGCTCGAGATCAGCGATCGCATCGCGATCATGCGCGAAGGCGAGATCGTCGAGCTCGCGCGGGCTGAGCAGATCTGGACCGATCCGCAGAACGACTACACGAAGACGCTGCTGTCGTCGTTCCCCCGTCTCACGGGTGCGAGAGGAGTGCTGACCCGATGACGACTCTCGAATTCACCCATGTCAGCAAGACCTACAACGTGCGCGGAGCCGGCCAGCTCAAGGCTCTCGACGACGTGAGCTTCACGCTGAACTCCGGCCAGACCATCGGTCTCGTCGGCCAGTCGGGCAGCGGCAAGTCGACCATCGCGAAGATCCTCACCCAGCTCGAGACGCCCACCTCGGGCGAGGTGCGGCTCGACGGCAGGCCCATCCCTCGGCGCGGCAAGGGACTGCGAAAGTATCGCCAGCAGCTGCGGATGGTGTTCCAGGACCCCTTCGCCTCCCTCAATCCGTATCACTCGATCCGCTACCACCTCGAGCGTCCGATCCGCCTCGACGACGTCGTGCCCAAGAAGGACACCGAGGCCGAGGTGCGGCGGCTGCTCGAGCGCGTGCGCCTCGATGCGGATGCCGTGATCGACCGCCGCCCGCACGAGCTGTCCGGCGGCCAGCGCCAGCGCGTCGCGATCGCCCGAGCGCTCGCCTCACGGCCGTCGCTGCTCGTCGCCGATGAGCCGGTGTCGATGCTCGACGTCTCGATCCGCCTCGGAGTGCTGAACCTGCTCGCCGATCTGCAGCGCGAGGAGGGTCTGGGCGTGCTCTACATCACACACGATCTCGCCACCGCCCGGCACTTCAGCGACAGGATCATGGTGCTCAACCAGGGCCGCGTCGTCGAGTACGGCGATGCCGACGACGTCATCCTCGATCCCCAGGACCCCTACACGCGCGAGCTGCGGGCGGCGTCTCCCGACCCCGACAAGCACTTCGCGACGACCGGCTCGCACGGAGGTGCACTGTGACCACCGCATTCCCCGACCTCGGTCAGGTCGAGCAGGAGAACCGCGACGCGCTCGAAGTGGGCACCACCGCGACCGTCGCGCAGAAGGGACGGGCCGTCGTGCCCTGGCGGTTCTTCGCCGGACGCGCGGGCTTCTACCTGTTCACCCTGTGGGCGGCCATCACGATCAACTTCTTCCTGCCGCGGTTCATGAAGGGCGATGCGGTCAGCTCCTACCTCGCTCGCAACCGCAACGTCAGCCCGGAGGCCGCCGAGTCGCTGCGCATCCTGCTCGGCATCGACACCGACAAGTCGCTGTGGCAGCAGTACCTCGACTACTGGGCGATGCTGTTCCGCGGCGACCTGGGCATCTCGACGCTGCACGGTCTTCGTCCGGTGAGCGAGGTGCTCAGCGCCGCCCTCCCGTGGACGCTCGGGCTGGTCGGGCTCGCGACCATCATCTCGTTCGCGCTCGGCACGGTCGGCGGTGCGATCGTCGGCTGGAGGCGCGGCAGCAGGCTCGACGCGCTCATCCCGGTCACGACCTTCTTCAACACCATCCCCTACTTCTGGCTCGGTCTCATCGCGATCGCGATCTTCTCGTCGACCCTGAAGTGGTTCCCGTCGTCGCACGCATACGACAAGGGGCAGTCGCCCGAGTGGAGCCTCGACTTCATCGGGCAGGTGATCATGCACGGCACTCTGCCGGCGCTCACGATCATCATCGCCTCGCTGGGCGGATGGATGCTGGGCATGCGCAACATGATGCTCACCGTGCTCGACGAGGACTACATCACGGTGGCCCAGGCCAAGGGCATGCCGAACAGGCGCGTGCTGTGGGGGTATGCCGCGCGCAACGCGGTGCTGCCGCAGATCCAGAGCTTCGCGCTCTCGATCGGATTCATCGTCGGCGGCACGATCGTCATGGAGATGGTCTTCAGCTACCCGGGAGTGGGCAAGCTGCTGCTCGACGCCACGAACGCGAAGGACTTCGCCCTCATGCAGGGAGTGTTCCTCGTGATCACGCTGTCGGTGCTGGTCGCCAACATCCTGGCCGACATCGTCTACGCATACCTCGACCCGCGCACGCGCCAGACGGAGGCCTGACATGAGCGTTCCCACCTCGACCGACACCACCGCGCCCGACGGCAGCGCGATCGCCACCGGGATGCCGGAGACGGCCACGTTCCGCCCCGCGAGCGACGCCACGCCCCCTCGCAAGTCCTTCCGGTCGCAGCTCGCGCAGTCGTTCGCGATGTTCCGCAACCCCAAGTCGATCGCCGGGCTGATCATCCTCGGGGTGTTCGTGCTGATCGCGATCTTCGCGCCGCTGCTCGCGCCCTACGGGGCGACGCAGAAGGACCGCACGGCGCTGCGGCAGCCGCCCTCGCTCGACCACTGGCTCGGCACCACCCACATGGGCGAGGACGTGCTCAGCCAGCTGATCTTCGGCACGCGCGGCGTCGTCGTCGTCGGCTTCCTCTCGGCGCTCATCGCCACCGTCATCGCGATCACGATCGGCGTCATCGCCGGCTACGTGCGCGGCTGGAAGAGCGAGTCGCTGTCGGCGCTGACCAACGTGTTCCTCGTGATCCCCGGCATCCCGCTGATCATCATCGTCGCCTCGCAGTTCGAGAACCCGCCGCTGATCGTGATCGCCGCCGTGCTGGGGTTGACGGGCTGGGCGTGGGGTGCGCGCGTGCTGCGTGCGCAGACGATGTCGCTGCGCAACCGCGACTTCATCCAGGCGGCGAGAGCCAACGGCGAACCGCTGCACCGCATCATCACGGTCGAGATGCTGCCGAACCTGATGGCGCTGATCGCGTCGAGCTTCGTCGGCACCGTCACGGCCGCCATCCTCGGCCTCACGACCCTCGCCTTCATCGGCGTGATCCCGGTGAGCAACCTCAACTGGGGGACGATCCTGTTCTGGGCGCAGCAGAACGGCGCGTTCCCGCGGCTGTGGTGGTGGTACGTGCCCGCCGGTCTCTGCATCGCGATCATCGGCGTCGCCCTGTCGCTCATCAACTTCGGCATCGACGAGTACGTCAACCCGAGGCTGCGGTCGGCCGGCGAGCGTGCCCGCGCGATGAAGAAGAAGGGCCTCGACGTGAACGGCCCGGTGACGGCGGTGCGCAGTGCACCGACGACCGACTCGGGTACCGTGCAGAGCGCGGCGACAGCGACGACGACCCATACGAAGACCGACAAGAAGACACAGAACGCCGAGTGATGACCTCTCAGACCCTGACCGAATCCCTGCCGTACCTCGACCCCGAACTGCCGATCGCCGCACGCGTCGCCGACCTCCTCGATCGCATGACGGTCGAGGAGAAGATCGGGCAGATGCTGCAGCTCGATGCCCGCGACGACCTCGACGACCACGTGCTCGGCAAGCATGTCGGCTCGATCCTGCACACCTCGCCCGAGCGCATCATCCGCGCGAACGAGCTGACCTCCGACACGCGGCTGCGCATCCCGCTGCTGGTGGCCGAGGACTGCATCCACGGCCACTCCTTCTGGCCCGGCGCGACGATCTATCCGACCCAGCTCGGCATGGCCGCGACGTGGGATCCCGAGCTCGTCGAGAAGGTGGCCAGGGCCACCGCGGTCGAGGTCGCGGCGACCGGCATCCATTGGACCTTCTCGCCGGTGCTGTGCATCGCGCGCGACCTGCGCTGGGGGCGCATCGACGAGACGTTCGGCGAAGACCCCTTCCTGATCGGCGAGCTCGCCTCCGCCATGGTGCGCGGCTACCAGGGCGAGGGGCTCGACGACCCGACCGCGATCCTCGCGACGGCCAAGCACTTCGCCGGATACTCCGAGACGCAGGGCGGTCGGGATGCCAGCGAGGCCGACATCTCGCGGCGCAAGCTGCGGTCGTGGTTCCTGCCGCCGTTCGAGCGCGTCGCCCGCGAAGGATGCCGCACCTTCATGCTCGGCTACCAGACCACCGACGGCGTGCCGATCACGGTCAACGACTGGCTGCTCAGCGATGTGCTGCGCGGCGAGTGGGGCTACACCGGCACGCTCATCACCGACTGGGACAACGTCGGCCGCATGGTGTGGGAACAGCACGTGCAGCCCGACTACGCGCACGCCTCTGCGGCCGCCGTGAAGGCGGGCAACGACATGGTGATGAACACCCCGGGGTTCTTCGCCGGGGCGCTCGAGGCGGTGTCGAACGGCCTGCTCGCCGAAGACGCCTTCGACGACGCCGTCGCCCGCATCCTCACACTCAAGTTCGAGCTGGGACTCTTCGAAGACCCGCGGCTTCCGCAGGCCGACCTCGACGCCGTGGTCGGCAGCGCCGCGCACGCGGCGCTCAACCTCGAGACCGCCCGCCGCTCGATCGTGCTGCTCGAGAACGACGGCGTGCTGCCACTCGACGCGTCGGCGCCGCTGACCGTCGCGGTCGTCGGGCCGCTCGCCGACGATGCGCAGACGCAGCTCGGCGACTGGGCCGGTGGCTCGGGTCAGGCCGGATGGCTCGACGGACAGCCGCGCGAGATGATCACGACCGTGCTCGACGGACTGTCGGGAGTCGAGGGCTGGACTGTCACCCATGCCCGCGGTGCCGACATCCTCAGCCTCGAGGACGACCCTCGCGGGGCGAAGTTCCCCGACGGGCAGCCTCGCCCCTCGGTCGTGGTGCCCAGTGCGCCTGACGCCGCGATGATCGCCGAGGCCGTCGCCGCGGCCGAAGCCTCCGATGTCGTCGTCGCGGTGGTGGGCGACCGCATCGAGCTGGTGGGCGAGGGTCGGTCGACCGCCACGCTCGAGCTGATCGGCGGGCAGAACGCGCTGCTCGATGCGCTGATCGCGACAGGGAAGCCCGTCGTCGTGGTTCTTCTGGCGTCGAAGCCGCTGGTGCTGCCGGCATCCGCGTCGAAGGCCGCCGCCGTGATCTGGGCGGCGAACCCGGGAATGCAGGGCGGGCGCGCGCTCGCCGAGATCATCTCGGGCACTGTCGAGCCGACAGGGCGCCTGCCGATCTCGTTCGCCCGTCACGTCGGACAGCAGCCGACGTACTACAACCAGATCCGCGGTCAGCACGGAGACCGCTACGCCGACCTCACGCAGTCCCCGGCGTGGGCGTTCGGCGAGGGCCTGTCGTACTCGGCGGTCTCGTATGGCGAGCTGACGCTCGACTCCGACCAGCTCGGTGTCGACGACACGATCGTCGCCGAGGTGACGGTGACCAACACCGGCGCGCGTCCCGCTCGTGAGACGGTGCAGGCCTACGTCCGCGACTCCGTCACGAGCGTGAGCTGGGCCGACAAGGAGCTCAAGGCCTACCGTCAGGTCGACGTGCTGCCGGGGGAGTCGGCGCGAGTGCGCATCGAGGTGCCGGTGAGCGAGTGCTCGATCGTGGATGCGGCCGGCATCCGCCGAGTCGAATCCGGCGCGTTCGAACTGCTGGTCGGTCCGAGTTCGCGCGATGAAGCCCTGCTGAGCGCTGGGTTCACCGTGGCGTGAGTCCGGTCCGTGGCGAGGGCGCTCAGGTGTCCTCGTCGCGGAGGCGCTGCGGCCCGGCGCCCTGGCTTCCCAGGGCGTCGTCGGGGTTGAGCAGGCCGCACGCCTTCATCGACAGGCAGCCGCAGCCGATGCATCCGGTCAGCTCCCGCTCCAGGCGTTCGATGCCCTCGCGGCGCTTCTCGAGCTCGCGCTTCCACCGGCGCGACGCCCGCTGCCAGTCGTCGTGGCTCGGGGTCTGGGTGAGCGGAACGTCGGCGAACGCGTCCTGCACATCCGACAGTGGGATGCCCAGGCGCTTCGCCACCGTGATGAGCGAGACCCTCCGCAGCATGTGCCGGGCGTAGCGGCGCTGGTTTCCGGCGGTCCGCGTAGAGGCGATGAGTCCGAGACTCTCGTAGAAGTGCAGCGCGGAGGGCGCCACGCCGGTGCGCCGGCTCATCTCGCCGATCGTCAGCGGCTCGTCGGGGCCGTGGACGGCGCGGTCTGCGGCAGCATCCGAGCTCATGCCGACCTCCCTCGATTTGACCTCAAGTGTACTTGAGGTCATACGGTGGCAACCGTGACCCGAACGGAGACCGCCACCCCATGACCTATGTGATCGCGCTTCCGTGCGTCGATGTCAAGGACCGTGCGTGCATCGATGAGTGCCCTGTTGACTGCATCTATGAGGGCGAACGCTCGCTGTACATCCACCCGGACGAATGCGTCGACTGCGGCGCGTGCGAACCCGTCTGCCCCGTCGAGGCGATCTACTACGAAGACGACCTGCCCGACGAGTGGCAGGACTACTACAAGGCCAACGTCGAGTTCTTCGACGAGCTCGGCTCGCCCGGTGGTGCCGCGAAGCTCGGCATCATCGAACGCGACCACCCGATCATCGCAGCCCTTGCGCCCCAGGAGGCACCCGAATGACAACCCAGCCGCATCCCGCCGCGCCCGTCCCCTCGGAGGTCGGTGAGGGGCTCAAGGCCGCGTTCCGCGCGCATCCGGCCGGCGTCGCGATCATCACGGCGATGACCCCCGCAGGCCCAGTCGGGCTCACCGCTTCCAGCGTCGCGTCGGTCGCCGTCGACCCTGCCGCGATCGTGTTCTCGGTGACCAGGGCCACCGGCAGCGCGGGCTCGATCCTCAACGCCGAGTCGTTCGTCGTGCACCTGATCGACGACGAGCACTCGGCATTGGCTCAGAGCTTCGCCGTGAGCGGGGCCGACCGCTTCACCTCCGACCAGGGATGGAGCTCGCTGCCCACCGGCGAGCCGTACCTGGCAGAGGCCCGCGCGGCGATGCGCGGTCACACCATGTCGACGGTCGCCGTCGGGTCGTCGACCGTCGTGGTCGCCGAGATCGACGAGGTGCTTCTCGGACGCCCGGGTCGCCCTCTCGTCTACCTCGACCGCCGATTCCACTCACTCCCCACCGATCAGAACGACTGAAAGGAACAGCATGACCGCTCCGTACACCCTTCCCGAGCTGCCGTACGACTACTCGGCGCTCGCTCCGCACATCTCCGGCAAGATCATGGAGCTGCACCACTCGAAGCACCACCAGGCCTACGTGACCGGTGCCAACACGGCGCTGGAGCAGCTCGGGGCCGCGCGCGAGTCCGGCGACTTCGCCGCGGTGAACAAGCTCGAGAAGGACCTCGCGTTCAACCTCGGCGGCCACATCAACCACTCGGTGTTCTGGGAGAACCTGTCGCCCGACGGCGGCGGCAACCCCGAGGGCGAGCTCGAGGCGGCCCTGACCGACGAGTTCGGCTCAGTCGACGCCTTCCGCGCGCACTTCACGGCGACCGCACTCGGTGTGCAGGGCTCGGGATGGGCCGTGCTCGCATGGGACTCGGTCGGCGCCCGTCCGGTCATCTTCCAGCTGTTCGACCAGCAGGGCAACGCCCCGCTCGGGGTGACGCCGCTGCTGCAGCTCGACGTCTGGGAGCACGCCTACTACCTCGACTACCTCAACGTGCGCGCCGACTACGTCAAGGCGTTCTGGGAGCTCGTCAACTGGCCCGACGTGCAGCGCCGCTTCCAGGCTGTGCAGGAGAAGACCGCCGGGCTCATCGTCGCCCGCTGATCTCGCGCCGGGCGTCGCCCCCGCCTCGACCTTTCGAATCGCGCACTTTGCACTTCTCGACCGCCGAGACCTGCAAGGTGCGCGATTCGAACGGGGTGGGAGGCCGCCTCAGCCCAGCAGCTCGGCCGCGAGCGCCTCGATCCGACGGCGGATGTCGTCGCGTATCGGGCGCACGGCCTCGATGCCCTGACCGGCCGGGTCGTCGAGCGTCCAGTCCTCATAGCGCTTGCCGGGGAAGAACGGGCAGGCGTCGCCGCATCCCATCGTGATCACGACGTCGGATGCCTGCACGGCCTCGGTCGTCAGCACCTTGGGCGCCTCGGCGGTGATGTCGATGCCCAGCTCGGCCATCGCCTCCACCGCGACCGGATTGATCTGGTCGGCGGGCATGGATCCGGCCGAGCGCACCTCGATGCGGTCGCCGGCGACCTCGCGCAGGAAACCCGCGGCCATCTGCGAGCGCCCCGCGTTGTGCACGCACACGAAGAGGACGGAGGGGATGCCGGTGGTCACCTCTCCAGGCTAAGCGAGCGCGGACCGGCACGGGCGCACACGCGCGCCGCTCAGGAGCTCCCGACCGTCGACTTCAGCTTCGCCATCACCTGGGTGATCGTGAACGACGACGATTCCTGTCGCGCGGGGAACTCGGTGAGCGACTGCGCCACCGTCGCGACGTAGGCCTGCGCCGGGATCATCAGGAAGACGTGCTCGAGCACCCAGTCCCAGTAGGTGTTCGAGGTGATGTCGGCGCGTTCGAACGGATCGGTGCGCAGGTTGAACAGCTTGGGGAACCGCAGCTCGACGTAGGGCTCCTGCCACACCTGCAGGGTTCCGACCGCGCGCTGCTCGAGGAACACGAACTTCCAGTTCTCGAAGCGCAGCGCCGTGAGGTCGCCCTCGTCCGAGACGTAGAAGAAGTGCCGTCTCGGGCTGTGCTCGGCCGCGCCCGTGATGTAGTCGAGCTGATTGTGACCGTCGAGGTGCACCCTGTATTCGGTGCCGTGCAGGTTCGTCCCCGACTTCAGTCGGTCGGCGATATCGGTGTCACCCGCCGCAGCGAGCAGCGTCACGAACCAGTCGTTGTGGCTCACGATGCCGTTCAGCGTCGTGCCGGCGGGGATGTGCCCGGGCCAGCGCACCATCGCCGGCACCCGATAGGCGCCCTCCCAGTTCGAGTTCTTCTCGTTGCGGAACGGCGTCATGCCGGCATCCGGCCAGCTGTTCATATGAGGGCCGTTGTCGGTCGAGTACATCACGATGGTGTTCTCTGCGAGGCCGAGCTCGTCGAGCAGATCGAGCAGGCTCCCCACCACGTCGTCGTGGTCGAGCATGGTGTCGTGGTACTCCGACTGCCAGCGCCCGGCACGGCCCTTGCTCTCCTCCTTGGTGTGGGTGCGGAAGTGCATGTGCGTCGAGTTGAACCACACGAAGAATGGGGTGTCGTCGTCGGCCTGGGCGCGGATGAAGTCCGCCGCCGCATCGCGGAACTCCTCATCGACCGTCTCCATGCGCTTCTTCGTCAACGGTCCGGTGTCTTCGATGCGCTGCGTGCCGTCGTCGTTCGCCCATGAGTGCAGCACGCCGCGGGGGCGGAACCTCTCGCTGAACCCGGGGTACTCCTCATCGGTGGGGTAGTCGGGGTTCTCCGGCTCCTCCTCGGCGTTCAGGTGATAGAGATTGCCGAAGAACTCGTCGAATCCGTGCGCCGTCGGCAGGTGCTCGTCCCGGTCGCCGAGATGGTTCTTGCCGAACTGCCCGGTCGCGTAGCCGTGATGCTTCAGCGCTGTGGCGATGGTCGGGTCCTCGGGCTGGAGGCCCAGCCTCGCCCCCGGCATCCCGACCTTGGTGAGTCCGGTGCGGTACGGATTCTGGCCGGTGATGAACGCCGCACGCCCGGCGGTGCAGCTCTGCTCGCCGTAGTAGTCGGTGAACTTCACGCCCTCGTCGGCGATCCGGTCGATGTTCGGAGTCCGATAGCCCATCAGGCCGTCGGTGTAGGTGCTCAGGTTGGCGATGCCGATGTCATCGCCCCAGATGATGAGGATGTTGGGCTTGTCGGACATGGTCGCTCCTCGGTCTGCGGTGAACCCGGGCAGGCGCCCGTGTGCCGCTCAGCCAACCAGGGGTGCCGACCCGGGGACAGGTCCGCCTCACACGGAGCGGGTGAGGCGGAATCCGATGTGCGACATGCCGGTGTCCTCCGCCTGGGGCGATCGCGCGGCCGGGCGGAAGCGCAGGCAGTAGTCGGGGGAGCATAGGTGCGATCCGCCTTTGAGCACCCGGCGCGGGATGCTCGGGAAGCCCTCCTGTGCGCTCGCCGCGGCCAGCAGGTTCGCGCGCTTGCCGGGATCGACGGGCTTGTCCGACAGTTTGAGATGCCGCGGGGTGTAGAAGTCGCTCGTCCACTCCCAGACGTTCGCGATCATGTCGTACAGGCCGTAGCCGTTGGGGGCGTACGACCCGACCGGCGCCGTGCCGCCCACACCCTGGTTGTCATAGGGGAAGCGACCCAGCCAGGAGTTGGCCTGAGCCTCGCCGCCGGGGTAGATCTCCTCGCCCCACGCGAACGCGGCCCCGTCGATGCCGCCACGGGCAGCATACTCGTGCTCTGCCTCGGTGGGCAGCCGCATGCCCGCCCAGTCGGCGTAGGCGACGGCATCCTCGAAGGCGATGTGCACGACCGGATGCTGCAGCCGGTCGCCGATCGACGACTCGGGGCCGAACGGATGCCGCCACGAGGCGCCCGCCTGCCAGCGCCACCAGTTGCGCCAATTGCGCAGGTCTGTCGGGCCGCTGGTCGGCGTGAAGACCATGGAGCCGGGCACGAGATCTCTCGGATCCGCGTCGGAAAAGGCGGAGGGGTCGAGCGGTCGCTCGGCCACCGTGACATAGCCCGTGGCGTCGACGAACTCGGCGTACTGCGCGTTGGTCACCGCATAGCGGTCGATCTCGAACGAGGCGACGTGGCGCTCGTGCACAGGACGCTCGTCGGGATAGAAGTCCTCGGACCCCATCCGAAAGGCCCCGCCGGGGATCAGCACCATGTCGCGATTGTTCGTCACCCGCGTCAGCGTAGCGTCCGGTCGGAGGCGAGTGCGGACACGGTCGCCCGCGCGGGGTTAGCCCACCAGGCGCGCGGTCGTGCCGCGGACGTTCAGCTCGTAGGGGAGCTCTGCCGGGATGCCCGCCGCATCGCCGTCGACGAGCTTCGCGAGCACGGCTTCCGCCGCCCGCTCGCCCTGGCCGAGGGGGAACTGATCGACCGTGCTGAGCCGGAAGAACTCGCCGAGCTCATGGCCGTCGATGCCGACGATCGAGAGGTCGTCGGGCACCGCGAAACCGAGGTCGCGGGCCGCGAGGATCGCGCCGATCGCCATCTCATCGGATGCCGCGAACACGGCGGTGGGCCGCGGGCCGGGGCGTCCCAGCAGCTGCTTCGCCGCGCGGTATCCGCCCTCGACCGTGAAGTCGGCGGGCTCGAGGAAGGCGGGATTCAGGGGGATGCCCGCCTTGGCCAACGCCTTCTCGAAGCCCTGGCGACGGTTCGTCGGGATGTGGAAGTCGATGTCGAACTCGGGGTTCGCGCCGATGTGGGCGATGTCACGGTGTCCGAGACCGATCAGGTGCTCGGTCGCGAGCTGAGCGACGGCGACGTCGTCGACGGTGAGGGTGTCGAGCTTGGGGTTCGGACCGCCGATCGCGATGACCGGCAGACCCAGGTCGAGCAGGTGCTGCGTCTCGTCGTCGTCGAGTTCGATCGACACCGCGATGACGGCATCCACCCGCTGGCGCCGCAGGAACGTGTCGAACACGTGGCGGCGCACGTCCTTGTCGGCGGTGATGTTGTAGAGGGTGATGTCGTATCCCTCGCGCATCAGCGCGGCGGACACTCCCGACAGCACGGTGCTGAAGAACCACCGGTCGAGGAAGGGCACCACGACGCCGATGTTGCGGGTGCGGCCGGATGCCAGGCTCGACGCCCGGGAGGATACGACGTAGCCGAGCGCCGACGCCGCCTCCTGCACGCGCAGACGTGCAGACTCGGACACGTGGCCTCGACCGCTCAACGCGCGGGAGACCGTCGCGGTCGAGACGCCGGCGAGCCGGGCGACCTCATCGATGCTCGCCATGGGATTCCTCTCTGAGCCGTTCCGGTCGCAGTTCATGCCGCCGGGCGGTGCCGTGGGCGGCGCGAACTGCGACCGGAACGTGTGTGCGGCTTACGCCGTGGTGTACCAGACGGCCGTGTCGACGGGCACGGAGCCGCCGTCGAACAGCTGGCTCTGCAGGATCACGAACGCGTCGGCCGGCAGCGGGAGCGGCTCGGTGCCGAGGTTCGCGAGCACGTGCACGTCGCCGCGGCGGAATGCCACCGCGTCGGGGCCTGCGTCCTCCCAGACCAGGGATCCGCTGCCGAAGCCGTACTCGCGGCGTCCGGCGAGCAGGCGCTTGTAGAGAGCGAGCGTCGAGGAGGGGTCCACCTCTTCCACGTCGCGCGCATACGCGGCCCAGTCGCCGGGCTGCGGAAGCCACGACGCCCCGGTCTCGTTGAAGCCGAACGCCGGAGCGTCCGCCTCCCAGGGCAGCGGCACACGGCATCCGTCGCGGCCGTAGCGCTCGCCGTTGGTGCGGAACCACGTCGGGTCCTGACGGAACGCGTCGGGGATCTCCATCGCCTCGGGAAGGCCCAGCTCCTCGCCCTGGTACAGGTAAGCCGAACCGGGGAGTGCGAGCATCACCGTGGTCGCGGCGCGGGCGCGGGCGAGTCCGATGACGGTGTCGGGCTTGTCGGGCGTGTTCGGTCCGATGCCCTCGCCCTGCGGGTTCTCGGCGGTCAGCGCCAGGCGCGAGGCGTGGCGAACGACGTCGTGGTTCGACAGCACCCAGGTGCTGGGGGCGCCGACGGCACCGAACGCGTCGAGGGATTCGCGGATCACGTCACCGAGGGCCTTCGCGTCCCACTCGGTCATGAGGTACGGGAAGTTGAAGGTCTGGTGCATCTCGTCGGGACGCACCCACAGGGCGGTCTGCTTCAGCGTCGGCATCCAGGCCTCGCCGCACAGCGCGCGGTCGCCGTCGTACTCGGCGAGCACCTCGTGCCAGTCGCGGTAGATGTCGTGCACGCCGTCCTGGCCCCAGTAGGGCACGTTCGCCTCGCCGCCGCCCATCGAGTCGGCGTCTGCCGGGGGTGTGTAGTCGGGCAGGCCCTCGGCCTTGATCATGCCGTGAGCCACGTCGACCCGGAAGCCGTCGACACCGCGGTCGAGCCAGAAGCGCAGGATCGAGCGGAACTCCTCACGCACCTCTTCGTTGTTCCAGTCGAAGTCGGGCTGCGTGGGATCGAAGATGTGCAGGTACCACTGGCCCGGCGTGCCGTCGGCCTCGGTGACGCGCTCCCACATGCCGCCGCCGAAGACGGACTCCCAGTTGTTCGGGGGCAGCTCGCCGTTCTCGCCCTTGCCGTCGCGGAAGATGTACCGCGCGCGCTCCGGGCTGCCGGGGGCTGCCTTGAGCGCCTCCTGGAACCACGCGTGCTGAGCGGAGGAGTGGTTCGGAACCAGGTCGACGACCACGCGGATGTCACGGGCGTGCGCCTCGTTCAGCATGGTGTCGAAGTCGTCGAGGGTGCCGAAGAGCGGGTCGACGTCGCGGTAGTCGGCCACGTCGTAGCCGGCATCGCGCTGCGGGCTCGTCATGAAAGGGCTCAGCCAGATCGCGTCGACGCCGAGCTCCTTCAGCGAGTCGAGCCGGCTCGTGATGCCGGGCAGGTCGCCGATGCCGTCGCCCGAGGCGTCGGCGAACGAACGGGGGTAGATCTGGTAGATGACCGCGGTGCGCCACCACTCGGAACCGGGGGCTGCGATCTGCTCAAGCTGTGCCATGGCAACAGGCTAGTGCAAACGCTTACATGATTGCCAGAGCGAGCATCGAATCGATTCGGGAGGTGCGATGTTCTGCGCCGCTCGGGAGTCGCTTGCAGGCCCGGGAGTATGCTTCGGGCATCCGACCACTGGAGGCTGTCATGGTTCCCGAGATCAACTACTGGGCAGTACTGCTGGCGACCGCGTCGAGCATGGTCGTCGGCTCGGTCTGGTACGCGCCGAAGGTGTTCGGCACGCGCTGGTCGAAGCTTGCGAACGTCGACATGGACCGCCCGGGATCGAGCGCGACGATGGCGATCGTCACCACCGTGATCGTGAGCTTCGCGACGGCATGGGTGCTGGCCGGAGCATCCGCGATCGCCTGGCACTTCTACGACGGGTCGTTCTTCTGGGCCGCCGTCGTCACGGGTGTGCTGCTGTGGGCCGGATTCACGGCGGCCCGGTTCATCACGCACGATGCCTTCGAGGGGCGTCCGACGGCCCTGACCACCCTGAACATCGCTCACGAGCTCGTGACGATCGTCGTCATGGCCGTGATCATCGGAGTCTGGCCGCCCGCGCTCGGCTGATAGGTCGATCTGGCGCGACACGCCGTGCGGTCGGGAAAGAGTAGACCTTCGGCCCTTCCGTCAAGACTTACTGGTATGCCAGCATTTTGCATGTGACCTCCTGGTCGCCTGCGGTCCGGAACGAGTCGGCCCGCGGTTCCGACCGAGGGGGTCTTCATGCACGGCTTCGCGCGCCGCCCAGCGAGGCGCACAGTCGCTTTCGTCGTCGCCGCGACGGTCGTACTCGCCGGAGCCGTGACCGCCGCCCTGGGTGCGACCGCCGAGGCCGACTCCGCCCCCGACACGGGTGCCCCCGACCCCACGCTGTCGGTCGCGCGGGCCTACGAGTTCCTCGATGCCCGCACCGACGAGTTCTGCGATGGTGCCGGCCACTGCCTCCCGCGCAGCTATCAGGGCGGTTTCTTCACCGACCTGCCGACGTGGGACTTCACGCCCTCGTTCGTCTACGACGACGCCCTCGTCGTGATCGCCTACACGGCCCGCGGGCTTCCCGACGACATCCGTCGGGCGCGCACCATCGGCGACACGCTGCTCTTCGTGCAGGCGAACGACCCGATCGGCGACGGCCGGGTGCGCACGTCGTACGAGCCCCACGGCATCCGTCAGGGTCGCGTGGAGATCACCGGCCCCGGCACGTTCACGGGCAACCAGGCGTGGACGGGCATGGCGCTCGCGCGTCTCTTCCATGCGACCGGCGAGCAGAAGTACCTCGACGGTGCGCTCGGGATCGCGCAGTGGATCCAGACGAACACGGCCGACATGGCGCGGGCGCCCTACGGGTACACGGGCGGACAGCTCGAGGACGGCTCGTCGCTGGTGTGGAAGTCCACCGAGCACAACAGCGACATCGCCGGCTTCTTCACGCAGCTCGCACAGCTCACCGGCGATTCCGTGTGGGCGGATCGCGCCGCCGTCGCCACGGCGTTCGTCGCCGCGATGCAGAGCGCAGACGGCCATGTCGACACGGGCACCCTGCTGGACGGCTCGACCGTGAACACGTATCCCGTGCCGCTCGACGCTCAGACGTGGACCTCGCTCGCGACTCAGGACGACCGCTACGACACGGCGCTCGACTGGAGCCTCGCGAACCTCATCGCGACCGACGGTCAGTATCAGGGTCCGTCGATCAGTCACGTCGACACGTCGAAGGTGTGGTTCGAGGGCAGCGGCCACCTGGCGCTGGCTCTGAAGCTGCGCGGCGCTGACGGCGACGCCGACCGTGCGGAGGCGCTGCTCGACAGCATCCGCCTCGGTCAGCGCGACGCGGCGAACGGCGACGGCAAGGGCATCGTGGCGACCTCGACCGACGGACTGGATTCCGGCTTCGGCGATCTCTACTACGCCAGCCTGCACACCGGGGCGACGGCGTGGTACCTGCTCGCGGCTGCGGGCGACAACCCCTTCGCGCTGCCGGCGGACTGACCCGCGCCCCCTGCTTTCGAATCGCGCACTTTGCAGATTTCCAGGCCGGGAATCTGCAAAGTGGGCGATTCGAAAGCGGGAGGAGGGGGCCAACGCGTCGGACGCGGCCCGGCGCGCGGTGCTTACGCCGCGACGCGCGCGACCGCGGCGATCGCGCTCGTGAAGAAGTCGACCCCGTCGATGCCGGAGCGCATGGCGGCCGAGGTGTCAGGGCCGAATCCCGCCTCGGTCGCGTGCTCGGGGTGCGGCATGAGCCCGACGACGTTGCCCGCCTCGTTGGTGAGACCGGCGATGTCGCGCAGCGATCCGTTGGGGTTCACGCCCGCGTAGCGGAACGCGACGAGGTTCTCGCCCTCGAGGCGGTCGAGCGTCTCTTCGTCGGCGATGTATCCACCGTCGGCGTTCTTCAGCGGGATGGTGATCTCCTGACCCGTGCGGAACCGGTTGGTCCACGCCGTGTCGGAGTTCTCGACGATGAGCTTCTGATCACGCCGCACGAAGTGCTGGTGGTCGTTGCGGATCAGGCCGCCGGGCAGCAGGTGCGCCTCGACCAGCATCTGGAATCCGTTGCAGATGCCGAGGATCGGCATGCCCTTGGCGGCCGCGTCCTTGACCTCGGCCATGATCGGCGAGAGAGCGGCGATCGCGCCGGCGCGCAGGTAGTCGCCGTAGCTGAATCCGCCGGGCAGCACGAGGGCGTCCACGCCTTCGAGGTCGTGCGATCCGTGCCAGAGGGCGACCGGCTCGGCGCCGGCGATGCGGACGGCGCGCTGCGCGTCGCGGTCGTCGAGCGAGCCGGGGAAGGTGATGACCCCGATGCGCGTGGTCACTCGGCGACCTCGATGCCGACGACGTCCTCGATCACGGAGTTGGAGAGCACCTCGTCGGCGATGCGACGGGCCTCGGCGAGGATCTCGTCGGTGACCTCGCCCTCGACGGTGAGCTCGAAGCGCTTGCCGATGCGGACATCGGAGAAGCCCTCGACGCCCAGGCGGGAGAATGCGCCGGACACGGCCTTCCCCTGCGGGTCGAGCAGTTCGGGCTTGGGCATGACGTCGACGACGATGGTGGGCATGAACGGCTCCGGAAGTCGCGGGCGGACGGGCGTGCTCAGTCTACCGGCTCGACGCCCGCTCGATTCCCGGGGTGACGAGGCTCAGGCGTGGAAGACGGTGTGCAGGTCGCCGATCGCGTCGCGGCCGCCCAGGCCGTCGATCTCGAACAGCACCGAGATGCCGACGACGTGGCTGCCCAGGTGCTCGACCAGCTCGCGTCCGGCGGCGAGCGTGCCCCCGGTGGCGAGCACGTCGTCGATCAGCAGCACGCGGGATCCCGCAGGCAGGTCGTCGTGCATCTCGATCGTCGCGGTGCCGTACTCGAGCGCGTAGTCGACGGACGCCGCGGGGCGGGGCAGCTTGCCGGCTTTGCGGATCGGGATGAGGCCGACGCCTGCGGCGATCGCTGCCGCGCCGGCGAGGATGAACCCGCGTGCCTCGATGCCCGCCACGACGTCGAACTGCCCGGCGAACGGCGCGATGATCGCGTCGGTCGTGGCCCGCAACGCTTCGGCGTCGGCGAGCAGGGGTGTGATGTCGCGGAAGATGATCCCCGCCTCGGGGTAGTCCGGGATGCTGCGGATCAGCGATTCGGCGCGGACGAGGGCGGGGGAGAGTTCGGTGTCTGGCACCGGTCAAGGGTACGCCACGGGCGGGGTTGACAATCATGGGAGCGCTCCCATAGAGTCGCTCATCAATGCATGGGAGCGCTCCCACGAGAGTCCCCGCATCGTCCCGAGCACCACCGCACCACCACTGCACGACCCACCACAAAGGAGTGAACTGTGAACACACGTGCCCGCAAGCGGATCCTGACGACAGCAGCCGTCGCATCCGTCTCCGCCCTGGCCCTCGCCGGCTGCGCCTCCGCCGACTCCGGCGACAGCGCGTCCGGAGACGAGGAGGTCACGCTGACCGTCACCACCTTCGGCACCTTCGGCTACGACGACCTCTACGACGAATACGAGAAGGCGCACCCGAACGTCACGATCGAGGCGACCAACATCGACACCGGCGGCAACGCCCGCACCGACGCGTTCACCAAGATCGCGGCCGGCTCGGGTCTCAGCGACGTCGTCGCGATCGAGGAGGGCTGGCTCGGCGCGATCATGGATGTGTCCGACACCTTCGTCGACCTGCGCGACTACGGCATCGAAGATCGCAAGGCCGACTGGGTCGACTGGAAGTACGGACAGGCGACGGATGCCGAGGGCCGCGTCATCGGCTACGGCACCGACATCGGCCCCAGCGGCATCTGCTACAACGGCGCCGCCTTCGAGGCTGCGGGTCTGCCCAGTGACCGCGAGTCGGTCGCCGAGCTGCTGAACGGCGACTGGGAGAACTACTTCACGGTCGGCGCCGAGTACACGGCCAAGACCGGCAAGGCCTGGTACGACCACTCCGGCTTCGTCTGGAACGCGATGGTCAACCAGCTCGACGAGGGGTACTACACCTCCGACGGCGAGCTGAACGTCGAGGACAACGCCGAGCTGAAGGAGCGCTTCGAACTGCTCGGAGCCGCGACCGAGGGCGGCCAGTCCGCCGCGCAGACCGCGTGGGACTGGAACGGCGGCAAGTCGTTCGTCGACGGCACCTTCGCCACGTTCGTCTGCCCCGGCTGGATGCTCGGCGTCGTGCAGGGCCAGGTCGAAGCCGGCGGCGGCGACGCCTCGACCGGCTGGGACTTCGCCGACGTGTTCCCCGGCGGCGCAGCCAACTGGGGTGGCGCGTTCCTGTCGATCCCTGAGAGCTCGCAGCACAAGGAGGCCGCGGCCGAGCTCGCCGACTGGCTGACGCAGCCCGAGCAGCAGGTCAAGCAGTCCGCCGCGGCGGGCAACTTCCCGTCGACGATCGACGCGCAGGAGACGCTCGCCTCCGAGGCGACGCCGAACGCGTTCTTCAACGACGCTCCCACCGGTGCGATCCTCGCCGAGCGCGCCAAGGGCGTCGTCGCCCAGTTCAAGGGCGCCGATGACTCGGTGATCCAGGAGAACGTCTTCGGTCCGGCCCTCAGCGGCCTCGACCGCGGCGAGACCGACACCCAGGGCGCGTGGGACGCTGCGATCTCGCTCCTGAACGAGCTGGTCGACTGACCCACCCCGCATCCGTTCCGGTCGCAGTTCGTGCCGCGCCGCCTTCACAGGGGCGGCACGGACTGCGACCGGAGCATCTCGGAAGCCCGGAACAGCACCAAGGAAGAGTCATGACACTCACCGATGAGCGCTCGGAGACGACGACCGCGTCGACGAAGAGCGCGAAGCGCCCGAAGACGGATGCCGCAGCGCGGCGTCCCTGGCGGCACCGCCTGTCGCGGTTCGACCAGAACGCCTCCCCGTACTTCTACATCTCGCCGTTCTTCCTGCTCTTCGGACTGGTGGGACTCTTCCCGCTGCTGTACACGGTGTGGGTGGCCGTGCACGAGTGGGATCTGCTCAAGGGGCAGGGCGAGTTCGTCGGCGCCGGCAACTTCGTCGAGATCCTCGGCGATGCGATGTTCTGGAACTCGATCGTCAACACGCTGAGCATCTTCCTGCTCTCGGCCATCCCGCAGCTCGCGGTCGCCCTGGTGATCGCCTACCTCCTGGACCGCGGCCTGCGGACCCCGACCTTCTGGCGCATGAGCGTGCTCATCCCGTTCGTCGTCACGCCGGTGGCTGTCGCCATCATCTTCTCGAGCATCTTCAACGAGGCCGACGGCCTCGCCAACAACCTGCTCAACCTGATCGGCATCGCCGACCAGGAGTGGAAGCACAACACGGCCCTCTCGCACATCGCGATCGCCGTCATGGTGAACTTCCGCTGGACCGGGTACAACGCTCTGATCCTTCTCGCCGCGATGCAGGCGGTGCCGCGCGACCTCTATGAGTCGGCCGCCCTCGACGGCGCCGGAGCGGCGCGACGCTTCTTCTCGATCACGATCCCCACCATCCGTCCGACCCTGATCTTCGTGATCATCACCGCGACGATCGGCGGTCTGCAGATCTTCGCCGAGCCGCGACTGTTCGACGTCTCGACCGCAGGCGGCATCGGCGGCAGCGATCGGCAGTTCCAGACCACCGTGCTGTTCCTGTGGGAGCTCGCCTTCTTCCGGCGAGACCTCGGCGAGGCATCCGCCGTCGCCATCCTGCTGTTCCTGCTCATCGTCGGCATCGGCGTCATCAACTTCCTGATCTCGCGACGCATCTCCACCGGGGACTCACCGAAGAGCCGGGCCGCGCGCCGCCGTGCGCGCACGGCCGCCGGCGCGGCCGCGGCGGCCGCCGCCACCACGACGATCGCCACTACGACCGAGGAGAACGCGCGATGACCGCCACCCAGGCGCTGAGCGTCCCCGAGAAGATCCGCCGCCGTCGCGGGGCGGTCGGCGGCAACGCCGGAATCGGCAGCCGTCCCGGTTTCCTCACCTACGGTCTGCTCGCCGCCTTCATCATCGGCAGCGTCTACCCGCTGTGGTGGTCGGTCGTCGTGGCGAGCGGCACCAATGCGACCCGCGGCGAGACCCTGCCGCTGATCCCGGGTGGCAACTTCGTGGCGAACGCGGCCAAGGTGTTCGACGCGATCCCGTTCTGGCTCGCTCTGGGCAACTCGGTGCTCATCTCCACGATCATCACGATCTCGGTCGTCACGTTCTCGACCCTCGCCGGCTACGCCTTCGCCAAGCTGCGCTTCAAGGGACGCGACGGACTGATGATCTTCGTGATCGCGACGATGGCCATCCCGACGCAGCTCGGCATCATCCCGCTGTTCATGCTGATGCGCGAGCTCGGGTGGACGGGGTCCATCGGCGCCGTCATCGTGCCGACCCTCGTCACCGCTTTCGGCGTCTTCTTCATGCGGCAGTACCTCGTCGACGTGATCCCCGACGAGCTGATCGAGGCGGCGCGCATGGACGGCGCGAACCAGTTCCGCACGTTCCTCACGGTCGGCATCCCGGCCGCTCGCCCCGCCATGGCGATCCTCGGACTCTTCACGTTCATGACGGCGTGGACCGACTACCTCTGGCCACTGATCGTGCTCTCGCCGCAGAATCCGACGCTGCAGACGGCGCTCAGCCAGCTGCAGTCCGGCTACTACATCGACTACTCCATCGTGCTCGCCGGTGCGGTGCTCGCGACCCTTCCGCTGCTCGTCCTGTTCGTCGTGGCGGGCCGGCAGCTGGTCAGTGGCATCATGGCGGGCGCGGTGAAAGGATGACCCCTATGACCCGTGCCTTTCCCGAGAACTTCCTGTTCGGCGCCGCGACAGCGGCGTACCAGATCGAAGGGGCGGCTTTCGAAGACGGGCGCACCGCGTCGATCTGGGATGCCTTCAGTCGCGAGCCGGGTGCCGTCATCGGCGGGGACAACGGCGATGTGGCCTGCGACCACTATCACCGCTACCCGCAGGACGTCGCCCTCATGAAGGAGCTCGGCCTGCAGACCTACCGCTTCTCGACCTCCTGGTCGCGCGCGCGCCCTGACGGCGGCGCGGTCAACGCGAAGGGCGTCGACTTCTACAAGCGCCTGGTCGACGAGCTGCTCGAGAACGACATCCTGCCCTGGCTCACGCTGTATCACTGGGACATGCCGCAGGCGCTGCAGGAGAACGGCGGCTGGACGAACCGCGACACCGTCGGACGCTTTCTCGAATACGCGGGCACCATGCACGACGCGCTCGGCGACCGCGTGAACGTGTGGACCACGCTGAACGAGCCGTGGTGCTCGTCGTTCCTCTCCTATACCGGCGGAGAGCACGCGCCGGGGCACACGAGCGTCGCCGAGGGACTGCTCGCCGCCCACCACCTGCTGCTCGCCCACGGCGAGACGGTCCGCGAGCTGCGAGTCCGGGACGAGAGCCTGAACCTCGGGATCACGCTCAATCACACGGTCGCAGACCCGGCAGACCCGACGAATCCCGCCGACGTCGACGCCGCGCGGCGCGTCGACGGCCAGTTCAACCGCTGGTTCCTCGACCCGATCTATCGCGGCGTCTACCCCGACGACATCATCCGGGACATCAGGGCCGTGGATGCCGACGCCATCGCGCGCTTCACGGATGCCGTCCATGACGGCGACCTCGACATCATCTCGCAGCGCATCGACACGCAGGGCGTGAACTACTACCACGGCGACTTCGTCTCGGGCACGGCTCCGGCGGCGGAATCCGCGAGCGGAGCGCCCGCGACAGCCCGCCCCACTCGCAGTCCCTACCCGTCGCATGAGGGCATCCATCCGGTCGAGCGCGGACTTCCGCGCACGGCGCAGAACTGGGAGGTGCAGCCCGAGGGGCTCACCCGCCTGCTGGAGCGGGTGTGGTCCGACTACGCCCAGCCCGCCGGCACGGTGCTCTACATGACCGAGAACGGCGCCGCCTATGACGACGTCGCGGTGATCGAAGACGGCGAGACGCGGGTGCACGACGCAGACCGCACCGAGTTCCTGCGCCTGCACCTAGCCGCCGTGCTCGACGCGGCGGATGCCGGGGTCGACGTGCGCGGCTTCTTCTACTGGTCGATGCTCGACAACTTCGAGTGGGCCTGGGGCTACGACAAGCGCTTCGGCATCGTGCGCGTCGACTACGACACCCAGGAGCGGAGTCTGAAGGACTCCGGTCGGGAGTACGCTCGCATCATCGCCGCTCGCGCTCTCTGACGCCGGGCGGCGGCACCAGGGAGCATCCGGCCTCGCCGCCGGACGGAGGGAGAGTCGTGTCCACACGAGCGACCATCGAAGAGGTGGCATCGGCCGCCGGCGTCTCACGGTCGACGGTGTCACGCGTCGTCAACGGCTCGACGGCGGTGAGTCCCGAAGCCCTCGAATCGGTCAAGCGCGCCATCGAGGAGCTCAGCTACGTGCCCAACCGCGCGGCTCGCTCGCTCGCCTCGCGCCAGACGCACGCGATCGCCCTGATCGTGCCTGAGGACACCACGCGGTTCTTCGGCGACCCGTTCTTCGCGGCGATCGTGGCGGGCATCACGGGCGCTCTCCGAGGCTCGGACTACCTGCTCAACCTGCTGATCGCCAGCGACGACCCCGGCGACAAGATGACCAGCTTCGTGCGCAACGGCGGCGTCGACGGCGCGCTCATCGTCTCGCACCACACCAGCGATGCGTTCATCGACAGGGTCGCCGACGCCGTGCCCGTGGTCTGGGGCGGCCGACCCGTGCGCATCCGCGAGGGCGACTACGTGGTCGACGTCGACAACGTCGCCGGCGCCCGCACCGCGACCCAGCACCTGATCGAGACCGGACGCACGCGGATCGCGACGATCTCGGGTCCCATCACGATGGTCTCGTCGGTCGACCGCGTGCAGGGCTTCCGCGCGGCGCTGGCCGACGCGGGGCTGTCTCCGTTCGCCGAAGAGGCGGGCGACTACAGCGAGGCCAGTGGAGCGGATGCCGCACGCCGCATCCTCGCGACCGGGCACCCCGATGCGATCTTCGTCGCCAGCGACCTCATGGCGCGCGGCGCGCTCACCGCGCTCCGCTCCGCCGGCGTCCGTGTTCCCGACGACGTCGCCCTCGTGGGGTTCGACGATTCGTCCGTCGCCCTGAGCACTGATCCGCCGCTGACGACGATGCGACAGCCCATGTACGCGCAGGGTGAGGCGATGGCGGGAGTGCTGCTCTCGCGTCTGGCCGGGCGTGAACCGGCGCACACGACGATCCTGCCGACCGAGCTGGTGGTGCGCGCTTCGTCGTGACCCCGGTCGGACCGGATCAGGCCGGGCGCGATCGACGAACACGGATGCGGACCACACGCCCCTCCAGGTCGGTCCGCATCCGTGGGTCTTCGGGCGATCAGCCGATCCGGTCTCGTGATCGCTGATCGACGGTGGCGTGCCACGGCAACGCGCCCCACGGGCCGCCGCGCCTCGGCATCACGGCCGCCGCGAAGTCGGTCCACACATCGCCGAGGCTCTCGAACGATTCCTCGACGAGAATCCCATCGCTCCAGTGCATGATGCGCCCGGCGATGTAGCTCAGACCGAAATCGACCCACGACACGAACGACGGGCGGGCGTCGACGTTGACGCGGTGGATGATGCGACGCGCTTCCGTCATGTCGGAGTACCCGAGCGCCACACCCCAGGTCGCCAGCGCCACGGCCTGTCCGAGTGCGTAGCCGTCGAAGGTCCGCACGTAGACATCGGCCGTCACCACGTCCTTGCCGACTCGCCTGCGCACCTCGTGCTCGATGTGCTCGACGCCGGCGACGAACGGTCGCGCTTCGCGGTCGTCGCCACCCTCGGCGACGATCCGCGCGAGCCATTCCTCCGCCGTCGGAACCCGGCCCAGGGCCGTGTCCAGGTCGTTGCGCACAGCGAGTCGGAGCATCCACGCCTGGCGGCGGCGACGCACGGTGCAGAGGTGGTCGATCATGTCGAGCCAGTCATCGCGGGAGTGGATGCCCCACTGCTCCGCCAGGAGAGCCTGGTCGTCGGGTCCCAAGCCGGGGGCGGTCGGGTCGTTCCAGGGCCCGGACGGGAGGGTGGTGATCTGCAGCAGACCCAGGGCGATCTCGTTCGCCTCGGTGTCGGCGGTGGAGAACCGCTCCGACGGCGCGAGCCTGGGCGGACGCGTGAACCATGATGTCGGGCTCATCACACTCCTGAGGTGGGCCTGGGGCATCTCATAGCTTGAACATCTATTCAGTGGCTAATATATAGCCTCCGGGGGGAGATCCGAAGTCGTCCGATGCTGGGAGCGGGACACGAATGCCACGTTCAGACGAGCACAACCGGGAGCGCGCACGCGAAGCCATCCTCGAATCCGCCATCGTGCTGTTCGCCGAGCGCGGTGTCTCGGGCGCGAGCGTCGCCGAGATCACTCGGCGCGCCGGGGTCGCACAGGGACTCGTGAGCTACCACTTCGGCGGCAAGGATCAGCTCGTGGCCGCCGTGATCGACCGCTGGTACGAGACGCTCTTCGCGATACCGCAGGTCGAGGGGCCCGCGGATGTGCGGCTCGCAGGAATCATCGACGGCGCGCTCGCCGCGGCCGGTTTCGCGCTCCCGGTGCAGCGGGCGGTGTTCGCGATGCAGCAGCAGCCAAGCACGCACCGCATGTTCGCGGAGGCGGAGACGCGGTTCGCCGAGCAGGCGATCGCATCGGAGAACGCGGTGCGGGAGATCTTCCGCGAGCGGGGCGCCGTCGATCCTCCGCTCGAGGAGATCATGCTGCGCACCACCCTCGAGGGCGTCTTCATGAAATACGCCGTCTACGGCGACACCTACCCGCTCGAGGACGCTCGGCGCTGGGTGCGCCGTCTCTATGGCCTGCCCGAGCCCGAGGTGCCTCTTGCCCTGACGCTCGCGCCCCGCGATCCGGATGCGAGGACTCGGGCCGCCGGCGCGCTGCGCGACGAGAGTTGACGGCGGACCGCACGGCGGTCCACCGCAGAGGGCGTCAGGCCAGCTGCATCCGGGCGAACGCCCCGAGCACCACGCGCTCGGACTGCACGAGGTAGCGCTCGAGCTCGGCCGCACCGGCCTGCGCGCCGCGGGTGAGGAAGGTGTCGAGCACGGCGCGATTCTTGCGCACGAAGGGCTCGTGGAGCGAGCGAGGATCATCGATCTTCAGGAACGCGAGTCTCAGCTCGGCGGCCAGGTCGCGATAGGTGCGTGCCAGGCGGGGGCTGTCGGCGAGCGAGACGAGTGCGACGTGGAACGCCATGTTGGCGCTGCCCACTGCCCGCCACGTCTCTGTGTCGTCGAGGAGCGCGTCCTGCGCCGACGCCTCTGCGGCGACCACGGCCTCTTCCATCCGCTGCACCGCAGGATGCTCGGGCTCGGAGTGCAGCAGGGCGGTGCACTCGATGATCCGGCGAGCACGATAGATGTCGATCACGTCGGCGATCGACGGCGAGGCGACGGAGACGCCCCGGTGCGGCACATGCTCGAGCAGGCCCTGCTCGGAGAGCGCCCGGAATGCCTCGCGCAGGGTATTGCGTGCGACGCCGAAGTGCTCGGCGATGGCCGATTCCGACAGGCGTGATCCGGGCGCGAACGCGCCGTCGATGATCTGCTGTCGGAGCGCATCGGCGAGCATGCCCTGCTGGTTCATGCCTTCATCGTAGGCGGCGGTGGCGACGGATCGTTCGAGGAACTGCGCGTGGAAACACGCGACTGCAACTCGGCCGTAGCACGACGGAAACAAAGTTGTTGAACAATATTGCTCGATCCGTTCTACACTGGGTGTCACTCGACACCCACCAACGACGATGGGACATCCCCCGCAATGTCAGAGAACACCACAGCCCCGCTGTCCGCCGAAGACGACCTGCGGCTCTCCGCCGCCAAGAGACGTGCCGGCCGAAGTGCCGTGATCGGCGCGATCTTCCTGATGGCCACGAGCGCCATCGGCCCCGGCTTCATCACGCAGACGGCCACCTTCACCGCGACGATGGGGGCGGCCTTCGCGTTCGCGATCCTCGTCTCGATCCTGATCGACATCGCCGTGCAGCTGAACATCTGGCGCATGATCACCTCGTCGGGCAAGCGCGCCGGCGAACTCGCCAACAGTGCCATCCCCTTCTCGGGCCACGTGATCGCCGTGCTCGTCGTCATCGGCGGTCTCGCGTTCAACATCGGCAACATCGCCGGCGGCGGCCTGGGCCTCAACGCGCTGCTCGGCATCGATGCAAAGCTCGGCGGCGCGCTCACCGCCGCCCTCGCGATCATCATCTTCCTCGTGAAGAAGGCAGGGCCCGTGATGGACGTCGTGCTCGTCATCCTCGGCATCGGCATGATCGGGATGACGATCGTCGTCGCCGTGATCGCCCAGCCGCCGATCGGCGAGGCGCTGCGTCAGACATTCGTCCCCGACGAGCTCAACTTCGCCACCATCACCACGATCGTCGGCGGAACGGTCGGCGGTTACATCACGTACTCGGGTGCCCACCGCTACCTCGACTCCGGTCACACCGGCCCCGAGCAGGCGGGTCCCGTGATGCGCGCCGCCGCGAACGGCATCCTCGTCACCGGCGTCATGCGCTACGTGCTGTTCCTCGCGATCCTCGGCGTGGTCGCCTCGGGCGTCTCGCTCGACCTCTCGAGCCAGGCGGCGAACCCGGCCGGACAGGCCTTCGGCGCGGTGCTCGGCGACGCGGGTCTGCGCATCTTCGGCGCCATCTTCTGGGCTGCGGCGATCAGCTCGGTCATCGGCGCCGCGTACACGTCGGCCACCTTCCTCTCGACCTTCACCAAGAAGCTGAAGGGCGGCTGGCCGCTGCAGCTGGCGACCGTCGCGTTCATCGTCGTGTCGCTGATCGTCTACCTCTCGATCGGCACGGCACCGGCTGCGATCCTCGTGTTCGTCGGCGGGTTCAACGGACTCATCCTCCCCATCGGCCTGACGGTCTTCATGTACATCGGCTGGTTCCGCCGCGACCTGCTCGGGTCGAAGAAGTACCCGATCTGGCTGCTCGTCGCCGGTACGATCGTGACGCTGCTCACCTGGTACATGGGCATCGTCTCGGTGGGCCCGATCTTCGCCTTCCTCGGCATCGGAGCGTGACCCCGTGACATCGATCGATCTGAACTCCGACCTCGGCGAGAACGTCCCCGACCGGGTCGTCAGCGACGACGAGAGCATGCTGCGCCTCGTCACGAGTGCGAACGTGGCGTGCGGCTTCCACGCGGGCAGCCCTGAGGGCATCCGGTCGACGCTCGAGAACGCTGTGGCAGGCGGCGTCGTGATCGGCGCGCACCCCGGCTACCGCGACTACGAGAACTTCGGGCGCACGAAGGTCGACATCGACTCGGCCACGTTGCAGGCGCACGTCGAATACCAGCTCGGAGCCCTGATCGGTCTTGCCGCGGCCGTGGGCGGCCGGGTCGCCTACGTCAAGCCGCACGGAGCGCTCTACAACACGATCGCCCGCGACGAGCGGCAGTCGAAGGATGTGGTGGCGGCGATCCGCGCGATCGACCCGGACCTCGTGCTGCTGGGCCTCTCCGGAGGCGTCGTGCTCGATGTCGCCGAGCGTGCGGGGCTCCCGACCGCGGCCGAGGCCTTCGCGGACCGGGCGTATCAGCCCGACGGTCAGCTCGTCTCGCGCACCGAGCCCGGGTCGGTGCTGCACGACCCCGTCGCGGTCGCCGAGCGCATGGTGCGACTCGCCGGCGAAGGGGTGATCCGCGCGATCGACGGCACGGACGTGCCCGTCAGCGCGCAGTCGATCTGCGTGCACGGCGACAGCCCGGGATCGGTCGCCATGGCCGCGGAGACCAAGCGGATGCTGCAGGACGCCGGCATCACGATCGCGCCGTTCGCGGGAGTCTGACATGACCGTTCTCGCGACCGCCGATCAGCTCGCCGCCGCGCGTGCGGCGCGCGCGGCCATCCGCGCAGGGCACTCCGCGCCGACCAGCGGAGTCGCCGTCGGACTCACGCAGGCGAATCTCATCTCGGTGCCGGCGGACTGGGCCTTCGAGACCCTGCTCTTCGCCCAGCGCAATCCGAAGCCCTGTCCCGTGCTCGAGGTCATCGAGCAGGGTCAGGTGGAGTCGCGGCTCGCGCCGGGCAGCGACATCCGCACGGATATCGGCCGCTATCGCGTCTGGCGCGACGGCGAGCTCGTCGACGAGGTCACCGATGCGACGGCGGCGTGGGAGGAGCATCCCGACCTCGTCTCGTTCCTCATCGGATGCAGCTTCACGTTCGAGACGGGACTCGTGCAGGCGGGGATCCCGATCCGGCATCAGGAGCTCGGGCGCAACGTGCCGATGTATCGCACGGCGATCGACTGCACCCCCGCGGGCCGGCTGAGCGGTGAGACGGTCGTCTCGATGCGGCCGATCCCCGCGGACCGCGTCGCGGATGCCGTGCAGATCTCGGGCCGGACCCCCGCGGTGCACGGTGCACCGGTGCACATCGGCGACCCCGCATCTCTCGGCATCGCCGACCTCTCGCAGCCCGACTTCGGGGACGCTCCCGAGGTGCGCGAGGGCGAGGTGCCGGTGTTCTGGGCGTGCGGTGTCACCCCGCAGGCCGCCATCATGGCCTCCAGGCCACCGTTCGCCGTCACCCACGCGCCCGGATACATGTTCATCACCGACGTTCCGGACGCGGAGTACTTCGTCTGATGCGCATCCTCACGGCATCCGATCGCGCGCTTCTCGTCGAGGCGGCCGACCTCGACGAGGCGATGCGCCTGAATCTCGCTTGGGACGGCGTGCGCGGCGTGGTCGAGCGGATCCCCGGGGCGCGCACCGTGCTCGTGAGATTCGATCCCCTCGTGGTGTCGGCCGCCGACCTCGCCCGGGCCCTGGCCGCGACCGAGATCGACACCGATCACCTGCCGGCCACCGGTGATGTCACGGTGCCGGTGCGGTACGACGGGGAAGACCTCGATGAGGCGGCATCCCTGCTGGGCGTGTCTGCCTCCGAGCTCGTCAACCGCCATCTCGCCGCCGACTGGAAGGTCGCGTTCTCGGGCTTCGCGCCCGGCTTCGGCTATGTCGTGAGCAGCGATCCGCTGTTCGACGTGCCCCGCCGCTCGTCGCCGCGCACCCGGGTGCCGGCCGGATCCGTCGCACTGGCCGGCCAGTTCACCGGGGTGTACCCGCGCGAGAGCCCGGGCGGCTGGCAGCTCATCGGACGCACGGACGCCCTGATGTGGGACATCGACCGTGACCCTCCGGCGCTGCTGTCGCCAGGAACGACGGTGCGGTTCGAGCAGGTGCGCGAGCGGATCGCGGTGCCGGAGAACGGAGACGAAGAGGTTCCTGTCCGGCGCGTCGTCGAGCGACATGCCGCCGGCGGGACACCGGATCCGGGTTCTCCGACGGCCCCCGCCGCCGCGGTCGAGGTCGTGCGTCCGTCGATGCAGCTGCTGGTGCAGGATGCCGGCCGTCCGGGATTCGCGGCGCTCGGCGTCTCGGCGTCCGGCGTCGCCGATCGCCGCGCCATGCGTGAGGCGAACCGTGCAGTCGGCAATGCCGTGGGCGCCGGGGTGCTCGAGAGCGTCGGCGGTGCGGTGCTGCGCTTCCGGGGTTCCGGCGTGGCCGCGGTCGCGGGCGCCGTCGGCTCTCTCGACCTGGTCGACTCGGACGGTGTGGCGCGTCGCATCGAGCACGGCGCGCCCTTCGCGACCGTCGAGGGCGACGAGCTCACGCTGGGGCATCCGACCCATGGGCTGCGCTACGTCATCGCGGTCCGCGGCGGAGTCGCCGTCGAACCCGCGCTCGACAGCCGTGCGAGCGACACCCTCGCCGGGCTCGGACCGAGCCCGCTGGCCGCGGGAGACGTGCTGCTCGTCGGTGACTCCGCTCGGCATCCGGTCGAGCCGGACGTCTCACCGCGAACGCTGCCGGCATCCGGCGAGCTCGTCGACCTCGAGATCACTCTCGGTCCTCGTGACGACTGGTTCACGCATGCGGCGCTCGCGACCCTCACCGGGCAGGAGTGGACCGTGACCCCGCGGTCCGACCGGGTGGGCATCAGGCTCGAGGGCGCCGTGCCCCTCGAGCGATCCGTCAGCGGAGAGCTCCCCAGCGAGGGGGCGGTGACCGGGGCGATCCAGGTGCCGCCCGACGGTCAGCCCGTGCTGTTCCTCCCCGACCACCCGCTCACCGGGGGATATCCGATCATCGGCGCGCTCACCGATCGCAGCCTCGACCTCGCCGGACAGCTGCCGCCCGGCGTGCGCATCCGCTTCATCATCAAGGAGACCTCATGACCACGGTGCTGATCGCGAACCGCGGAGAGATCGCCGTGCGCGTCATCCGTGCCTGCGCCGAAGCCGGCTACACGTCGGTCGCGGTCTACGCCGACCAGGATGCCGACGCGCTGCACGTGCGCCTCGCGGATGAGGCCGTGGGGCTGGGCGGTGACACCGCGGCGACGACGTACCTCTCGATCGAGGCGCTGCTGGACGCAGCTCGCACGAGCGGCGCGGATGCCGTGCACCCCGGTTACGGGTTCCTCTCGGAGAGCGCGGAGTTCGCCCGCGCCGTGGAGGACGCCGGCCTGATCTGGATCGGACCCTCGCCCGACAGCATCGACGCCCTCGGCGACAAGATGACGGCGCGTCGCATCGCTCAGCGCGTCGGGGCGCCCCTGGCCGCCGGCACCGATCAGCCGCTCGCCGGGCCGGACGAGGCCGTGGCCTTCGCCGAGCAGCACGGGCTCCCGATCGCGATCAAGGCCGCGTTCGGCGGTGGCGGCCGAGGTCTGAAGGTGGTGCGCGAGCTGTCGGAGGTCGCGGATGCCTTCGAGGCCGCGACCCGCGAGGCCATCGCCGCCTTCGGTCGGGGGGAGTGCTTCGTCGAGCGATTCCTCGAGAGCCCGCGCCACATCGAGGTGCAGGTGCTCGGCGACGGACGCGGCGGCGTGGTGGTCGTCGGCGATCGCGACTGCTCGATGCAGCGACGCAACCAGAAGCTCATCGAGGAGGCTCCGGCGCCCGGGCTGTCGAACGAGCAGCGCAGGCGGTTCCACGACGCGGCCCGGGCGATCTGCGCCGAGGTCCAGTACCGAGGGGCCGGAACCGTCGAGTTCCTCCTCGCGGCCGACGGCACGATCTCCTTCCTCGAGGTGAACACCCGACTCCAGGTGGAGCACCCCGTCACCGAAGCGGTCACCGGCACGGATCTCGTGCGCGAGCAGTTCCGCATCGCCTTCGGCGAGGGGATCTCGTTCAGCGAGACGCCGACTCCGGCAGGGCACGCCTTCGAGTTCCGCATCAACGCCGAGGACCCGGGTCGCGGCTTCCTCCCCAGCCCCGGCCGGGTCGAGTCGCTGCGCATCCCCGGTGGACCCGGCGTGCGCTGGGACAGCGGCATCGAGGCGGGCGACGTCGTCCAGCCGGCCTTCGACTCGATGATCGCGAAGCTCATCGTGCACGCCGACGACCGCGACGCCGCACTCGTGCGGGCGCGTCGCGCGCTGCGCGAGCTGCTCGTCGAGGGACCGGCGACCGTCATCCCCTTCGATCTGCTCGCGATCGATGACGAGGCCTTCGCCACCGACACCTTCGCGGTGCACACGCAGTGGATCGAGAGCACGCTGCTGCCCCGCCTCGAGCCGCAGCTGCGACCGGCTCCCGTGCCGGATGCCGCACTCCAGCGCTTCCCCGTCGAGATCGACGGCCGCCGAGTCGTGCTCGGACTCCCGGTCGCTCTGCTCGCCGGACTCGGAGGATTGGCGGATGCCGCCGGCGCCGCGGCGCCCGCATCCGATCCGACCGAGTTGCGCGCTCCGGCACCGGGCACGCTCGTGCGCTGGCTCGCCGACGACGGGGCGGAGGTCGCCGAGGGCGACCCGGTCGCCGTGCTCGACGCGATGAAGATGGAGACCACGGTCACCGCCCACCGGGCCGGCACGCTGTCGCACCGAGTGGAGCTCTCGGCGGTGGTCGCTCCCGACGGGGTGCTCGCCGTCATCGCCTGAGAGCGACCACGCCCTGACGCAGAGATCCCGGATGCCGCAGCGGCAGCATCCGGGATCTTCGCGTGCGAGGGTCTTGCGTGGTTACGCGGGGTCTCCGCCGAGCGGTCCGACGGCCTCGAGGGGGCGAGGGTCATCGGCGCCCGTCTTGCGGGCTCGGGCGATGAGGTTGCCCACGTGGTAGATCAGCAGAGCCGCGACGGTGCCCAGCACGATGCCGCCGAAGGCGAAGTCGCCGAGCTGCATCGAGAAGCCCGCGATGCCGATCACGAGCGACACCGCAGCGGTGTACTGGTTGACCGGGCGCGAGAAGTCGACGCGGCTGTCGACCCAGATCTTGATGCCGATGATGCCGATCAGACCGTACAGCGCGGTGGTCGCACCGCCGAGCACACCCGCGGGGATCGAGTTGAAGACCTCGCCGACCTTGGGTGAGAACGCCAGCAGGATCGCGAAGAGCCCGGCGACCCAGTAGACGGCGGTCGAGTAGACGCGGGTCGCGGCCATGACGCCGATGTTCTCGCCGTACGTCGTGGTTCCCGATCCGCCGAAGCCACCGGCGAGGGTCGTGGCGACGCCGTCGGCGATCAGCGCGCGGCCGGTGTGCCTGTTGATGGCCGGGTCCTCGGTCATGGTCGCGACGCCGCGCACGTGGCCGACGTTCTCGGCGACCAGCACGAGCACGACCGGCAGGAACATCGCGATGGTCGACCAGGTGCCCGGGGCGATGAAGTCGGGGAGCTGGAACTCGGGCAGGCCGACCCACGGGGCGTCGGCGATGAGCTCAGCGGGCGTCTTGCCGCCGCGCAGGGCGTTGGGAACGTCGAACGACCCGGTGAAGGCGGCGTAGATGAAGCCGACTGCGACGCCGAGGAAGATCGAGATGCGGCCGAGGAAGCCGCGGAACAGCACCGCGAAGAGGATGATCGCGACGAGCGTGATGGTCGCGGTCACGGGGTCGATCTGGAAGTTGTTCCACGCGGTGGGGGCGAGGTTGAAGCCGATCAGCGCGACGATCGCGCCGGCGACGACCGGGGGCATCAGCGCGTCGACCCAGCGGAGGCCGGCGAACTGCACGACCAGGCCGACGACCGTGAGCAGGATGCCGACGGCCACCACGCCCGCGAGAGCCGAGCCGGTGCCGCCCGCGGCGACGGCGGCGGTGATCGGCGCGATGAACGCGAACGACGAGCCGAGATAGCTGGGCAGCTGGTTCTTCGTGATCAGCAGGAAGATGAGGGTGCCGAGACCGCTGAAGAGCAGCGTGGTCGAGACCGGGAACCCGGTCAGCGTCGGCACCAGGAATGTCGCTCCGAACATCGCGACGACGTGCTGGGCGCCGATCGCGATGGTCGCGGGCCAGTTCAGGCGCTCATCGGGCTTGACGACGGCGCCGGGTTCGACCGTGCGGCCGTTTCCGTGGGTCTTCCACAGGGGCATGCGGGCTCCTCAGGATCGGGGGGAGTGGGAGTGCTGGAGCAACCCTACCGATTCCTGAGTGTTCCCTGGGTGCGTCGAGTCATCCCTCGGGCGGACTTCTGCGTCTCGGGAGGAGGAATCTCGAGGATCCCTCCTCCCGAGACGCAGTTCTCCTCCGCTCGAGGTGAGGAACCGCGCCCTCAGGCCCCGAGGCGCTCGATCAGCTCGCGGTACCGGGCGGCGGTGCGCTCGACGACGTCGTCGGGCAGCACGGGGGGTTCCCCCTGCTTGTCCCAGTTCGCGGCCAGCCAGTCGCGCACGATCTGCTTGTCGAAGCTCGCCATGCGCTCCTTCGGCGTCGTGCCGGTGCGCCAGGCCTCGGCATCCCAGTAGCGCGACGAGTCGCTCGTGAGCACCTCGTCGGCCAGGTGCAGGATGCCGTCGGCATCCGTCCCGAACTCGAACTTGGTGTCGGCGAGGATCAGGCCCTTCTCCTCGGCGATCGCAGCGGCACGCGTGTAGAGCGAGATCGAGACGTCGCGCAGCTCGGCCGCGCGCTCGGCTCCGACGAGCTCGACGGTCTGCTCGAAGGTGATGTTCTCATCGTGCTCGCCCATCGGGGCCTTGTAGGCAGGGGTGAACAGCGGCTCGGGAAGGCGGTCGCCGTTCTGCAGACCGGCGGGCAGCGGGATGCCGCAGACGGTGCCGCTCTCGGTGTACTCGGCCCAGCCGGACCCGGTGATGTAGCCCCGCACGACGCACTCGACCGGCAGCATCTCGAGCGACTGCGCGAGCATGGCGCGGTCGGCGACGCCCGTCGGGATCTCGCCGTCGGCGAGGTGGTTGGGCACGTCGCTCAGCCGGCTGAACCACCAGCGGCTGAGACGCGTGAGAAGAGCGCCCTTCTCGGGGATGCCGGGGGAGAGCACGAAGTCGAACGCGCTCACCCGGTCGGACGCGACCACGAGGATGCGGGTGTCGGCCGCATCGTCCGAGGCATACAGGTCGCGGACCTTGCCCGAGTAGATGTGGCGCCAGCCGGGGATGGTCTGCGCGGTGCTGTCCGAAGGTGTGCTCACCCGCCCATTATCGCGGGTCGGCGTCACCGCTGTCGTGTCAAGGCCTGGTGCGACCCCCGCGGCATCGGCGAGGCTCGACGCAGGACGATCGGAGGAGTCATGACGAAGGATCTCTCCACGGGTGACCGGGTGAGCTGGAACACATCGCAGGGGCGGACGCGGGGAACCGTCGAGGAGAAGCGGACGAAGGACTTCCGGTTCGCCGGGCAGAGCTTTACCGCCTCGGACGACGACCCCGCGTACATCGTGAAGTCGGAGAAGAGCGGCGACACCGCCGCGCACAAGGGGTCGGCTCTGCGCAAGCTGAAGAGCTGAACGCGCACACAGCACGGCCCGAGTGTCGGAGACGCTGTCTAGCGTTGAGACGTGACTGACGACCTCTTCACCGACCGACTGCGCCTCTCGCGAGCCGTTCCCTCCGACCTCGACGCCGTCTTCGCCATCCAGAGCGATCCCCGGGTGTGGACGCACTATCCGAGCCTGCGGCACACCGACCCCGCTCAGACCGTCGAGATGATGGAACGGTGGGGCCGCAGCTGGACCGAAGCCGGTCTCGGATCGTGGGTCGCCCGTCTGCGGGACACCGGCGAGGTCGTCGGCAACGGTGGGTGCACCCTGCTCGGCGGTGCGGTGTGGAACATCGGGTATCGGATCGCCGCTGATCACCACGGGCGAGGGCTGGCGACCGAGCTGGCGCTGGCGGGAGTCGAGAGAGCACGCGAGATCGCGCCGGAGCGTCCCATCATCGCCTACCTCGTCGAGCACAACCGCGCCTCCGCCCACGTCGCCGAGAAGCTCGGCCTCGAGCTGGTGCACCGAGCGCCGGATGTCGGCAATCCCGACCCCTCGGTGATGCGGCTCGTGTACGCGGATCGCGCGCTCACCTCGGATCAGCTCGCGGCCGCTCTGGGCTAGGGCGCCACTCGCCGCCATCGACGTTGCGGTTCGCCGACGACAAGCGTATAGTCCACCTGGACTAATCAGGATGGAGTAGACGCCGTGAAGGATCCGATCGACACGCTGACTCCGATGGGCGTCATGGTGCTCGCGCTGCTGCGCGAGGCAGACATGCACCCCTACGAGATGGTGCGACTGCTGCGGGCCAGGCACGACGACCGACTGCTTGCGATCACCAACGGCACGCTGTACCACACCGTGGCGCGGCTGCAGAAGGCGGGGCTGCTCGACGAGGTCGGCATCGACCGCGACGGCAACCGCCCCGAGCGCACGACCTACACGCTGACGGATGCCGGTCGCGACACGGTCATCGCGTGGGTGCGCAGGGAGCTGCCGCGCGTCGACAGCGAGACCGAGTTCCGCATCGCTCTCGCCGAATCCCACAACCTCGAACGAGACGACGTCGTCGAACTCCTCGGTGAGCGTCGCACCGCGCTGCTCGCCGCCCACGAGATGCACAGCCACGGCCTCGCGAAGGCCAGGGCCAAGGGCGTCCCGCCGCAGGTCCTCGTCGAGGTCGAGCGCGAGGAAGTCCTCCTCGATGCGGAACTCCGCTGGCTCGACGCCCTCCTCACCCGCCTCGACGGCGACGACCTCCCCTGGGGGCCGTCGGCGTTCACCGACACAGACCGCTACCTCGCTCAGCGAAAGGCTGCACAGCAATGACCGATTCCCCCTCGACCGGAGGCCAGCCCGTGGCATCCGCGTCATCCGGTCCCTCGACCGGGACCTTCGCGGCCGGGCACCAACCTGCGAGCCCCTGGCCCGCGCTCTGGGCGCTCGTCATCGGCTTCTTCATGATCCTCGTCGACACGACGATCGTCTCTGTCGCGAACCCGGCCATCAAGGCCGCCCTCGACCCGACAACCAACAACCTCGACAACGTCGTGTGGGTCACGAGCGCCTACCTGCTCGCCTACGCCGTGCCGCTGCTGATCACGGGCCGCCTCGGCGACCGGTTCGGGCCGAAGAACATCTACCTCATCGGCCTGGCGATCTTCACGCTCGCCTCGCTCTGGTGCGGGCTGTCGGACTCGCTCGAGATGCTGATCGCTGCTCGCGCGGTGCAGGGGCTCGGCGCCGCATTCATGACGCCGCAGACGATGGCCGTGATCACCCGCACGTTCCCGCCGAACCGTCGGGGAGCGGCCATGGGGCTCTGGGGGGCCACGGCCGGAGTCGCGACCCTCGTCGGCCCGCTGCTCGGCGGCGTGCTGGTCGACAGCCTCGGGTGGGAGTGGATCTTCTTCGTCAACCTCCCCGTGGGCGTGATCGCCTTCGTCGCCGCATGGATCCTCGTGCCCAAGCTCGCGACCCATCCGCACCGCTTCGACATCCTGGGCGTCGTGCTGAGTGCCGCCGCCATCTTCCTCGTCGTGTTCGGTCTGCAGGAGGGGGAGAAGTACGACTGGGGCGTGATCTGGGGACCCATCTCCGTCTGGGGCATGATCATCGCCGGCATCGTGGTGCTGGGCGTGTTCATCCTGCAGCAGTGGAAGACGAAGAGCGAGGCGCTCGTGCCGCTCGAGCTCTTCCGCGACCGCAACTTCTCGGGAGCGAACATCGCGATCGCGACCGTGGGCTTCGCCGTGACGAGCATGTCGCTGCCGCTCATGTTCTTCCTGCAGATCGCCCGGGGCCTCGCGCCGACGCAGGCTGCCCTGCTGATGATCCCGATGGCGGTGTTCTCGGGCGTGCTCGCCCCGGTCGCGGGCAAGATCCTGGATCGCACGGACCCCCGGTTCATCCTGATCCCCGGCCTTCTCATCTTCGGCACGGCGCTGGTCTGGTACTCGTCTCTCGTGAGCGTCGACACAGAGATCTGGATGTTCCTGTTCCCGTCCGCTCTCCTCGGCATCGGCAGCGCCGGCATGTGGGGCCCTCTCGCGACGACCGCGACGCGACGCCTCCCGATGCGTCAGGCGGGCGCGGGTGCGGGCATCTACAACACCACCCGGACGATCGGCTCGGTGATCGGCTCGGCCGCCATCGCGACGTTCATGCAGTCGCGGCTCGAGGCCAATCTTCCGGGCATGGGTGACTCCGCCGGTTCCATCAGCTCCGGGGGCACGCTTCCACCTCAGGTGGCCGAGGGGTTCTCCGCCGCGATGTCGCAGGCGATCCTGCTGCCGGCGAGCGTCATCGTGATCGGCCTCATCGCCGCGTTCTTCCTGCGCGGTGCGCCGAAGGAGACGGATGCTTCAGCATCCGCCCCCGCAGAGGCGCCCGCCCCCGCGGCCTGAACCGCCCTGACGACGAGCCGGGTCTTCTGCACGATCGTGTGGGGGACCCGGCTCTCCCCAATCCCCGGGCGACTGCGCCGAACCCGACTCGCTCGTGCGATCTCGCTGGCTACGGTCGCTCCGTGCCGACGGTCATGCGAGTTCGCGGATACCGATTCTTCTTCTACAGCAATGAGGGATCGGAGCCACCGCACGTGCATGTTGAGCATTCCGGAATGACTGCCAAATTCTGGCTTGCGCCCGTAAGCTCGGCATCACGGTCAAGGTTCAACGACGATGAACTGCGCGCGCTCCAGCGCCTCGTCGAGCGACACGGAGATCGGTTCGAGGAGGCGTGGTATGAGCATTTCGGTCGATGATGCGGTCGCTGTCGACGTGATGATCGACGACCGTGCGATGCACGTCCGCATCAGGGACGGGCGGACGCTCAGGGCTCCGCTGCACTGGTTTCCGCGCCTCGCCGGAGCGACCGACGCGGAACGTGGTGACTGGCGGTTGATCGGTTCAGGCGAGGGCATCCACTGGAACAGCCTCGACGAAGACGTGTCGATCGCCGGGCTGCTGCGCCGGGCCAGCTGACAGTTCTGTCTCTCCGTTTGGCGACCGACGCCGAGGTGTGATCTCATCGGGCGATGACGATCGAGCTCACGAGGCCCACCACCGACCTGTTCGACTCCTGGGCGGCCGCCGTCGCAGAATTCGGCGACAGCCACGTCGACGGGTCGGGTCTGCAGGCACCCGTCACCCCGGATCGCGCGACGCTCGACGCGCTGATCGAGAAGTCGACCCTCCTCGCCGACACCTCCGCCCCGCTGCCCGATGACGCCGTGCACAACGACCTCTACTGGATCGTCGATGACGGCGAGGTCGTGGGGTTCCTCTCGTTCCGGCACGAGCTGAACGAGTGGCTCCGCGAGGCGGGCGGGCACATCGGCTACTCTGTGCGCGCCTCCCGCCGCCGCCAGGGCTATGCCTCCGCGGCGTTGCGCCTCGGACTCGAGCGTGCCCGCGAGATCGGACTCGACCGCGTGCTGGTCACATGCGACGACGACAACGTGGGCTCCTACCGCACGATCGAGGGCGCCGGTGGCGTGCTGCAGGACGTCAGCGACCAGTCCGAGCGCGCATACGCGATGCTCCGGCGGTACTGGATCGCCCTCTAGCGCCGAGCGCGCGAACGAGCGCGCGAACGGCGCTGGGACACGCTCGGGACACGGCGACACGCCGTCGCCGGTTAGGGTTGATGGTCGACGACCATCCCGGTGGCAGCATCCTGTCGCCCATCCGATCCGAGGAGCACCCGTCGTGATCCGAAATCCCTCTTCTGCTTCCGCGCGCCTGCGCGCGCTCGGACGCACCGCCGGGGCGATGGCGCTCACGGCGTTCATCGCGGCCGGCGCGCTGCTCGGCGGCGCCTCCGCCGCGACCGCGGCCGACGACACCGAGACCTACGTCATCGGCACCGACACGACATTCGCGCCGTTCGAGTTCACCGACGAGAACGGCGACCTCGTCGGCATCGACATGGACCTGCTTCGCGCCATCGCGAAGGACCAGGGCTTCGAGGTCGAGATCCGTCAGCTCGGATTCGACGCCGCGGTGCAGGCGCTGCAGGCCAACCAGGTCGATGCCGTCATGGCCGGGATGTCGATCACCGACGAGCGCAAGCAGACGTTCGACTTCAGCGATCCGTACTTCACCAGCGGCATCCAGCTCGGCGTGCTCGACTCCAGCGACATCCAGTCGCTCGACGACCTCGACGGCGAGGCCGTGGCGGTCAAGACCGGCACGCAGGGGCAGACGTTCGCCGAGGAGAACCAGGACGAGTACGGCTTCCGCATCACGCCGTACCAGGACACCACCGACATGGTCGACGCCGTCAAGGCCGGACAGGCGGTCGGGTATTTCGAGGACTTCCCGGTGCTCGCGTACGGCATCCAGCAGGGATCGGGCTTCCGTCTGATCGGCGAGCCGGAGCTGGGCGGCGAGTACGGCTTCGCGGTCAACAAGGGTCAGAACCCCGAGCTGATCGAGATGTTCAACGAGGGCCTCGCGAACGTGCAGGCGTCAGGTGAATACGACGAGATCGTCGACAGCTACCTCGCCGGCGGTGAGGAGACCACGCAGGCGACCGACATCTTCTCGGTCGCCGTCAAGTACTGGCCCGCGCTGATGGAGGGTCTGTGGCTCACCATCCTCGCGACGCTCGTCGCGATCGTCGCGGCGTTCATCCTCGGCCTCATCTTCGGGTTCGGGCGCGTCTCGGGCTTCGCGCCGTTCCGCTGGGTCGCCACGGCCTACGTCTACGTCTTCCGCGGCACGCCGATCCTCGTGCAGGCGTTCTTCGTGTTCTTCGCCATCCCGCAGCTGTTCCCCGGACTCACATTCAACCCGTTCGTCGCCGGAGCGATCACGCTCTCGCTGAACACGGGTGCATACATGACCGAGATCATCCGCGGTGGCATCCAGGCCGTCGATCCCGGCCAGGCCGAGGCGTCGCGTTCGCTCGGTCTCGGGCACTGGAAGACGATGCAGAAGGTCGTGCTGCCGCAGGCGTTCCGCATCATGATCCCCTCGTTCGTGAACCAGGGCATCATCACCCTCAAGGACACGTCGCTGATCAGCGTCATCGGCCTCGCCGAGCTGACCTTCGTGTCGCGTCAGATCATCGCCTCGACGTACCTGTCGGCGCAGGTGCTGACGATCGTCGCCATCATCTACTTCGTCGTGATCACGCTGCTGACGCTGCTCGCGAACCGCCTGGAGAGGACGTTCAACGCATGAGCAAGATCGAGGTCAGAGACCTGCACAAGTCGTTCGGCGACAACCACGTGCTCAAGGGCATCGATCTCACGGTCGAGGACGGCGAGGTCGTCGCGGTCATCGGCCCGTCGGGGTCGGGCAAGTCGACCCTGCTGCGCTGTCTCAACAAGCTCGAGGAGCCGACGTCTGGTCACGTCATCGTCGACGGCGTGGACCTCACCGACAAGAGCGTCAAGCTCGACGAGGTGCGCCAGCGCATCGGCATGGTGTTCCAGCACTTCAACCTGTTCCCGCACATGACGGTGCTCGAGAACATCACGCTCGCGCCCGTCGAGCTCGGCAAGCTCTCGAAGGCCGAGGCGAAGCAGCGCGCGCTCGCGCTTCTCGACCGCGTGGGCCTGGCCGAGAAGGCCGACGCCAAGCCGGCATCCCTGTCAGGCGGTCAGAAGCAGCGCGTGGCGATCGCCCGCGCGCTCGCGATGGACCCCGAGATCATGCTCTTCGACGAGGCCACCAGCGCCCTCGACCCCGAGATGGTCGGCGAGGTGCTGCAGGTCATCCGCGACCTGGCGTCGGGCGGCATGACGATGGTGCTCGTGACGCACGAGATGGGCTTCGCGCGCGAGGTCTCGGGCCGCACGGTGTTCATGGACGGCGGAGTCGTCGTCGAGGAGGCGCCGCCCGCGGAGCTGTTCGGAGCCCCGAAGAACGAGCGTCTGAAGGACTTCCTCTCGAAGGTGCTCTGAGCGGCTCTCTGCGTCGAAGGCCCCCATCCGGTCTCGGGTGGGGGCCTTCGCCGTCGACAGGTCAGGGCGCCGGGATCGGAGTCGGATGCCGGCGAATCGTCGCGCTGACCAGGGCTGCCACGGCGCAGAGCCCGGCGGCGGCGAACCAGGCGATCGTGTACTGACCGGTGTGGTCGCGCACCATGCCCGCGAGGAGCGATGCGATGCCGGCTCCGATCTGGTGCGAGGCGAACACCCAGCCGAACACGAGGGGTCCCCGGTCGCCGAAGACCTCGCGGCACAGGGCGATGGTGGGCGGAACCGTCGCGACCCAGTCGAGGCCGTAGATCACGATGAACACGATGATGCTCGGCTGCACCTCGGCCGACAGCAGGCTCGGCAGGAAGAGCAGGCTCACGCCGCGCAGTGCGTAATAGGCGGCCAGCAGGATGCGCGGGTTCACCCGGTCGGTCAGCCAGCCCGAGAACACGGTGCCGACGATGTCGAAGATCCCGACCACGGCGAGCAGCCCGGCGGCGGTCGTCGTCGCCATCCCGTGGTCGTGGGCGCTGGGGATGAAGTGGGTGCCGATCAACCCGTTGGTCGTGGCGCCGCAGATCGCGAACCCGATCGCGAGGGCCCAGAACGTCTTGGTGCGGGCCGCGTCGCGCAGCGTCGTGATGGCGAGGCGGGCGGCGCCCCATGCGCTGCCCTTCGGCCTCGCGGTCACGGTGACGGGTCCGGTGTCTCCGTATCGGGTGACGCCGAGATCGCTCGGACGATTGCGCACGAAGATCCAGACCAGGGGGACGACGGCGAGCGCGCCGCCGGCGATGATGAGTGATGCTCCGCGCCATCCGATGTCCTCGGCCGCTGCGGCGATCACGGGCAGGAAGATGAGCTGTCCGGTCGCGCTGCCGGCCGTGAGCACGCCCGAGACCAGACCGCGCCTGGTCGCGAACCAGGTGTCGGTGATCGTGGCCGCGAACACCAGGGCCATCGACCCGGTGCCGAGTCCGATGAGCACTCCCCACGTCAGGATCAGCTGCGCCGGGGTGGCGACGAACACGCTGAGCCCGGCGCCGGCTCCGATCACGCACAGGGCGGTCACGGTCACCGCGCGGATGCCGAAGCGCTGCATGAGGGCGGCGGCGAAGGGTGCGGTGAGCCCGAACAGCAGCAGGTTGACGGTGACGGCGAGCGAGAGCTCGGCGGTCGTCCAGCCGAACTCGTCCTGCAGGGGCAGCATCAGCACCCCGGGGGCGGCGCGGAATCCGGCGGCTCCGATCAGGGCGATCAGGGCGACGAGGGCGACGATCCAGGCGGGGTGGATGCGGCGCTGTCGCTGTCCCGGGGCGCCTGCAGGCATCTCGGCGGGCTCGTCCACCGATTCGGCGGTCATGCGACGCCGCCGCTGATCAGGTCGAAGGGCTCGCCGCCCATGCTGCGTCGCGTCCAGCGGGTGCTGGCGGCGTCGAGCGGGGCGGCACAGGTCGCGCACCAGTCGACGGATGCCGCCACCTCGCCGCATCGCGCGCAGCTGACCGTCAACCCCCAGGGGCCGTCCGGATCGGTGGCTCGGGAGAAGCGCGCGAACGCGTGCAGGATCGGCAGGGTCTCGCGCCCGGCATCCGTCAGCGCGTAGCCGCGCTCGGCGTCGCGGGTGAGGAGCCCGCTGCCGCTCATCGAGGCGAGACGTCGGGCGAGCACGGAGTCGGCGGCGCCCGTCGCATCGCGCAGCTCATCGAAGCGCCTGCGTCCCGAGAACAGCTCGCGCAGGATCAGCAGCACCCAGGGGTCGGCGAGCACATCGGCGGAGCGGGCGATCGGACACGTGGCTGTCGACCAGTCGGAGCGGAGAGGCATGCGCCAACTTTCTTGAAGAAAGCTGGCGGTGTCAAGAGATCGCAGCGGGAATGGCGGAGTACCTGCGCGATTCGGCAGGAAGACGACGGGGTCGAACTACTCCGCGACGCGGGCGGCGATGTCGGTGCGGAAGTGCGAGCCCTCGAGCGTGATGCGGCCGATCGCCTCGTAGGCCCGATCTCGCGCGGTGCGGAAGTCCGACGCCACGGCGACGACGTTGAGCACGCGGCCACCGGTCGCGATCAGCGAGCCGCCCGGTGCATCGGGGCTCGCGGTCGCGGCGTGCACGAGACGCACGCCCTCGACATCGGCGGCATCGGCGAGACCCTCGATCGGACGACCGGTCTGCGGCGCCTCGGGGTAGCCCTCGCTCGCGAGCACCACGGTGATGGCGACGTCGTCGCTGAACACGGGCTCGGGCTGGTCCTCGAGTGTGCCGGACGCCGCAGCGAGCAGCAGCTCCGACAGCGGAGTCACGAGTCGCGGCAGCACGATCTGGGTCTCGGGGTCGCCGAAGCGGGCGTTGAACTCGATCACGCGCACGCCCGCGGGAGTGAGGATGAGGCCCGCGTACAGCAGCCCGATGAACGGCGTGCCCTCCTCGTCGAGCTGACGGATCACCGGCAGGGCGACGTCGCGGGTGACCTCCTCGACGAAGGCCTGCTCGCTGCCGAACTGGTCGGCGAGCCAGGGCAGCGGAGAGTACGCGCCCATGCCCCCGGTGTTGGGGCCCTGGTCGCCGTCGAGCGCGCGCTTGAAGTCCTGGGCGGGGCTGAGTGCGCGCACGGTGTCGCCGTCGCTCAGGAAGAACAGCGAGACCTCGGGGCCCGACAGGAACTCCTCGATCAGCACGGGGCCCGACGGCAGGTAGTGCTCCGCGTGGGCGAGAGCCTCCGCGCGGTCGGAGGTCACGATGACGCCCTTGCCGGCGGCGAGGCCGTCGGCCTTCACGACGTGCGGTGCGCCGAGGTCGGCGAACGCGGCCTCGACCTCTGCGGTCGTGGTGGCGCGCACGGCGCGTCCGGTGGGCACGCCGGCGGCATCCATGATGCGCTTCGCGAACGACTTTGACCCCTCGAGCTGCGCCGCAGCCTTGCCGGGGCCGAACACGGGAATGCCGTGGAATCGAAGGACATCCGCGACTCCGGCGACCAGCGGGGCCTCGGGACCGACCACCACGAGATCCACGGCGTGCTCGTTGGCGAACGAGGTCACCGCGGCGCCGTCGAGCATGTCGAGGGTGACGGGCGTCGCGTCCTGGGCGATGCCGGCGTTGCCGGGAGCGACGAAGATCTCGTGCTCCGCCTGCTCTGCCCGCAGAGCGAGGATGATCGCGTGCTCACGGGCACCGGAACCGAGGACGAGAATCTTCACCCGTCCAGCCTACCGAGGCCGCCCCGCGGGTTTCGGCGGGTTTCGACTCACGGCCGGATCGGACGTTCGACCGACGCGTCCCACGGCACAGTCCACCCCGCGGCATCGAACAGGGCGTCGAGCACCATCGCCGTGAACCCCCACACGATCGTGCCGTCGATGTCGAATGCAGGACCCTTCCACGTGCGGCCCAGGCGGTGGATGGTCGAGGTGTGACGGTTGCCGGGGTCGAGCAGCTGCGCGACCGGCACGCGGAAGACCTCGACGGTCTCGGCGTGGTCGACGGCGGCGACCCGGGAGGGCGTGCGCCACCAGCCGAGCACGGGGGTGACGACGTGGTTGCTGGCGGCGAGGGGCAGTTCGGGAAGGGTCGCGAGGATCTCGACCCCCGCGGGGTCGAGTCCGGTCTCCTCCTCGGCTTCGCGCAGGGCGGTGGCGACAGCATCCGCGTCTGCGTCCTCGGCCCGACCGCCGGGGAACGACACCTGCCCGGGGTGCGACGAGAGGGTCGCGGCCCGTCGCTGCAGCAGCACATCGAGGTCGGCGGCGACCGTCGTCTCGTCGGTCCGGGCCGGGACGCTGTCGAGCCGCCCGAACAGCACGAGCACGGATGCCGGATGCGCCTTCCCGCCGACCGGCGGGAAGGGCTTCGCCCACGCATCGCCGCGCCGCGCCGCCGCGATCAGCTCGGCGCGCGCGCCATGCAGGGTATCGGGATTCTGGCTCATCGCGTCGAGCCTATGCCCGCGGGTGCGCGGTCGGGCGGTCGCGGGTGCGTCCGACCCCGCTCGGCGTACCCTTCTTGCATGCCCTCCAGGAAGATCGACATCATCGACGGCCGCGCCGCGCTCGACGAGGTCAGGCGAGCGGATGCCGCGGGCGAGAAGCCGCAGCGTTCCCCGCTCGCCACCGCCGTGCGCTACCTGCTGCAGCTGCTCGACGAGAAGGCGCCGGGCAACAGCGTCGAGGTGCGGGTCCCCCCGTTCGGCGCCGTGCAGGTGATCCAGGGCCCCCGCCACACGCGTGGCACTCCGCCGAACGTCGTCGAGATGGACCCGGCGACCTGGATCGCCGTCGCCACGGGCGCGGAGCACTGGTCGGATGCGGCAGCCTCGGGTCGGGTGAGCGCCTCGGGCACTCGCGCCGATCTCTCGGACGTCCTGCCGCTGCGCCCCTGACAGGTGTCGCGAGCCGGCCCTGCCCGGCCCCGCGGACAGGCACCCCGCGCCCAGCCAACGGTGGGACAATGGATGCATGTCCTCACACGATTCCTCCCAGACGGTCGAGGCGACCGTCCGCCGCGTGCCGCGCTTCGGCGTGTTCATGGCCATCGGCGTCGTGCTCGGGATCATCGCCGCCGGCATCCTGACGATGATCGGCAGCTACGAGCCCTCCGAGGCCGCCAACGTCGTCTACCCTCCAGGGCAGGTGTTCGGCTTCCTGCTGCTGTGGACGGTGCCGATCGGCTTCGCGCTCGCGAGCGTCGTCGCGCTGATCCTCGAGCGCGTCGCTCGTCGCCACGACCATGTCGTCACGGTCGAGCACGAGACGATCATCGCGAACGACTGATCCCGCCCGAGAGCGTCACGCCAGTTCGGCGATGATGGGCCGGATCGCCGCATCGAACGAGACCACGTCGCGGCGCAGGCCGTCGGTCACCGCCACCGTGAGCGCGCCGATCCACCAGATGCCCCGCTGCGAGAACGGCAGCACCTGCACATTGAGCTCGAACGAGTGCGCGCGGCGCCCGATCTCGCGCTCGAACTCGGCGATCGCGCTGGCATAGGCGCGATAGGACTCGCCCCCGATCGTCCCGCCGCCCGACCGGTTCGCGATCGAGCTGTGGATCGACGACACATAGCGGTCGTGCGCGACGCGGGCGAAGTGCATCGCCGACGCCGCGTGCGGCTCGATCGCCTCGGCGAGCTGTTCGGCGCCTGTCGCCGGCAGCGCCACCAGGGTGTCGAAGCCTTCCACGAGTTCCAGCGGAACACCGGACGGGTGGGCTCGGGGCTCGACGGTCATGTCCCAGTAGTCGCGCCACTGCCTCTCGAGCTCGGGCGTCACCTCGACGGCATCCGGTGCTCGGACGGGCAGATCGCGCAGGCTCGGAAGATCCTCCGGGGCGCGGATGCCGAGCGACTGCCGCAGCGCGAGCGCGACGAGCACCGGAACGCTCGCGTCCTCGCGGATCAACCACTGCGGCTTGTCGGCCATGGCCCCATCGTAGGAGATGCAGAGAGGGGAGAGGAGGTCTCGGCGGGCGGTAGGCTGGAGGTGTGGCTGCCTCCTCCACCAATCCCTATTCCGAAGCCGGCGTCGATACCGCTGCAGGCGATCTCGCCGTCGAGCTGATGAAGTCCTCCGTGCGCGCGACGCACGGCCCTGAAGTGCTCGGCGGTGTCGGCGGATTCGCCGGACTGTTCGACGCGAGCGCGCTGCGCGACTTCCGTCGCCCGCTGCTCGCCACCAGCACAGACGGCGTCGGCACGAAGGTCGCCATCGCGCAGGCCATCGACAAGCACGACACGATCGGCCAGGACCTGGTCGGCATGGTCGTCGACGACATCGTCGTGGTGGGCGCGAAGCCCCTGTTCATGACCGACTACATCGCCTGCGGCAAGGTCTTCCCGCAGCGCATCGCCGACATCGTTCGCGGCATCGCTGAGGCGTGCACCGCGACGGGCACCGCGCTCATCGGCGGCGAGACGGCCGAGCACCCCGGTCTTCTCGGCCCGCGCGACTACGACGTCGCCGGCGCCGCGACCGGAGTCGTCGAGGCCGACGGCATCCTCGGCGCCGACCGCGTGCAGGACGGCGACGTGGTTCTGGCCGTCGAGTCGAGCGGTCTGCACTCCAACGGCTATTCGCTCGTGCGTCACATCGTCACGAACGCCGGCATCGGCTACGGCGACAACGCCGCCGACTTCGGCACGACCTGGGGCGAGGCCCTGCTCGAGCCGACCCGCCTCTATACCCTCCCGCTGCTGCGTCTGATCGAGCAGCTCGGCGGCGGCGCGGGCGGCGGCGTCCACTCGCTCAGCCACGTGACCGGCGGCGGCATCGCGGCGAACCTCGCGCGTGTGCTCCCGCAGGGCAGCTGGGCCGAGGTCGACCGCGGCACGTGGTCGCCGAGCCCGGTCTTCCGCGTGCTCAGCGACATCGCGGGCTCCACGCTGGAGTCCGCCGAAGGCACCTGGAACCTCGGGATCGGGTTCCTCGCGATCGTCGCAGCCGACCAGAAGGATGCCGCGATCGCAGCGCTGGCGGCCGACGGCATGCCCGCATGGCAGGTCGGGACCGTGGGCTTCGGCCCGCGTCCGGCAGGAGAGTTCGAACAGGGCGCCAAGGGCGTCGACGGTGGAGCGGTGCGCCTGATCGGCGCCTACGCGGACGGAGCGAAGTAAGAGTCCATGTGCGGCATCGTCGGAATGGTGGGCTCTGCCCCGGTCAATCAGGACATCTACGACGCACTCCTGCTGCTGCAGCACCGCGGCCAGGATGCGACGGGAATCGCGACCGCTGAGGCGAACGGCGTGATGCACAACGCCAAGGCGCAGGGCATGGTGCGCGAGGCGTTCCGCACTCGCGACATGCGCGGCCTCCTCGGCAACGTCGGCCTGGGTCATGTGCGCTACGCGACCAAGGGCACCGCGTCGAACGAAGAGGAGATGCAGCCGTTCTACGTGAACGCGCCGTACGGCATCATCCTCATCCACAACGGCAACCTGACGAACACGCGCGAGCTCACGGCCGACATGGCCCAGCGCGACCGTCGCCACCTCAACTCGTCGAGCGACACCGAGCTGCTGCTCAACGTGCTCGCCGGCGAGCTGCAGAACACGACGTCTGCTGTCGACCTCGACGCCGAGCGCATCTTCGAAGCCGTCGAGCGCACTCACGAGCGCATCGAGGGCGCCTACGCCGTCATCGCGGTGATCGCCGGCTACGGCCTGCTCGCCTTCCGCGACCCGTTCGGCATCCGCCCGCTGATCCTCGGCCGTCGTCCCTCGACCGTCCCCGGCGCAGAGGGTCGCGACGAGTGGGTCGTGGCGAGCGAGTCGCTGGTGCTCGAGAACGCCGACTACGAGGTGGTCCGCGAGGTCGAGCCCGGTGAGGCGATCTTCATCACCAACGAGGGCGAGCTGCACAGTCGGCAGTGCGCCAAGGAGACCACGCTCGCGCCCTGCGCGTTCGAGTACGTCTACCTCGCCCGACCCGACTCGGTCATGAACGGCGTCTCGGTCTACGAGTCCCGTCTGCGCATGGGCGACCGCCTCGCCGACACGATCGCGAAGCACGTGCCGATGGACAAGATCGACGTCGTCATGCCGATCCCCGACTCCTCGCGCCCCGCGGCCATGGAGGTCGCCCGCAAGCTCGGCATCGAGTACCGCGAGGGCTTCTACAAGAACCGCTACGTCGGCCGCACCTTCATCATGCCCGGCCAGGCCGTGCGCAAGAAGAGCGTGCGTCAGAAGCTGAACGCGATGTCGACCGAGTTCCAGGGCAAGAACGTGCTGCTGATCGACGACTCGATCGTGCGCGGCACGACGTCGAAGGAGATCATCCAGATGGCTCGGGATGCCGGCGCCACCTCGGTGACATTCGCCTCCGCGGCCCCGCCGGTGCGTCACCCGCACGTCTACGGCATCAACATGCCGTCCCGTCACGAGCTCATCGCCCACGGACGCACCATCCCCGAGATCGCCGCCGAGCTGGGCTGCGACCACCTGGTCTACCAGGAGGTCGAAGACCTCAAGGCCGCTATCACCGACGGGTCGGTGCTGAGTGACCTCGACATGAGCTGCTTCGACGGCCGGTACGTCACCGGCACGGTCTCCGACGAGTACCTGGCCTGGGTGGAGGGGTCGCAGACCTCGTGACCTCGGGTGCGCAGCCGCTCTGGCGTGGTCGTGCGCTCGCGCTGGTCGGCATCGTGCTGGTCGCGTTCTCGCTGCGCTCGGCGGTGGCGTCGCTGTCACCCGTGCTCGACCACGTCGCCGAGGACTTCGCGGTGTCGTCGGTGGTCGTCGGACTGATCGGCGCCGCACCGCCCGTGTGCTTCGCGGTGTTCGGTCTTCTCACGCCGCTGTTCGAGCGGCGGTTCGGACTCGAACGCGTCGCCGTCGTCGCGATCGCGCTGATCGCCGCCGGTCTTCTGCTGCGCAGCCTCGCCGTCGATTCGACCTCGCTGCTCGCGGCGACGGCCGTGGTGTTCGCGGGCGTGGGCTCGGGCAACGTGCTGCTGCCTCCGCTGGTCAAGAAGTACTTCCCCGATCGCCTCGGGCTGATGATGACCGTCTACTCGACCACCATGGCCGTGTCGACCTTCGTGCCGCCGCTGATCGCGGTGCCCCTCGCCGACTCGGCAGGGTGGCGCGTGTCGCTGGGGCTGTGGGGCGTGTTCGCCGCGATCGCGCTCGTGCCCTGGGTGGCGATGCTGATCGCGAGCCGAGCGGGTGCCGTCACCGCTGCGTCCTCCCGCGTCGAGTCGGCGTCGCCGGGCGAGGAGAACCGGGAGTCCGACGCTGCGCCCATGGCGACCGGTCCGATCGCGACCACGCCCGCGAACCCTCGTGTCTTCGGGCGGCTGTGGCGTCTGCCCCTGGCATGGTCGATCGCGCTCGTGTTCGGGGCGTCCTCGACCGTCGCCTACGTGTCGTTCTCGTGGCTGCCGTCGATCATGATCGACGTGGGCGGGGTCTCGCCGTCGAACGCGGGACTCCTGCTGTCGCTGTTCGGCCTGATGGGCCTGCCGTGCTCGCTGCTGGTGCCGATCCTGATCGTGCGCTTCCAGGCGACGCGCCCGGTCTTCTTCATCGCGATCGCGGCCGGGCTCGTCGGCCTCGCCGGAATGATCTTCCTCCCGACCGTGGGGCTCCCGCTCTGGGTCGTGCTGTTCGGCCTCGCACCCGCGCTGTTCCCGCTCGCTCTCGTGCTGCTCAGCATCCGGGCCCGCACGCCCGAGAGCGCCGTCGCGCTCAGCGGCTTCGTGCAGAGCATCGGCTACGCCGTCGCCGCGGTGTTCCCGCTGCTGATCGGCCTGCTGCACGACATGACCGACAGCTGGCTGGTCCCGCTCTGGGTGCTGGTCGGCGTGCTGGTCGCGGTGATCCCGGCCGGCTGGATCGCGGGGAGACGCCGCACGATCGAAGAGGACTGGGAGCGTCGGCACGGCCGCTGGTGAGTCACGCGGGTGATCCACGCCGGTGGATCCGCGCGGACTCCGGGGCCGGTCAGCCCACTCGCACCTCGTCGCCGACACTGATCGTGCCGCCGGTCCATGCCGCCGACCCGTCGGCAGGGTCCTGCGGGGGAAGAAGCAGCCGGCCGAGGGTGGGCTCGTCCTGAGCGAACGACGACGTGAGCGTCTTCAGCACCGTGGCGTCGCGCACCCCGGTGTCGGGATTCGCGTGCGTCGCCAGGCAGCGCACGATCGGGCCCGCGGTGTCGAACGCGATGTCTCCGACGGTCACCTGACCGGTCCAGTCGAGCTCTGACCAGGCGGCGGCGTCGCCGACGACGACGTTCGAGCGGAAGCGGCGGTCGTCGACGTCCATGCCGAGGGCGTCGCCCAGCGCGCTCACACTGCTACGGGTGTGCACGGAGACATAGCCGCGTGCTCGGTCCTGGAATCGCGACGTCACCCCGTCGCCGACGAGCACCAGTGGCAGCCGTCCGGGGCGCTGAAGGCGCCGGCCCTCGGCAGTGCCGAGCACGAAGTCGGTCACGGCGTCGGCCAGTTCGATCCGTCCGGCCGCGTCGAGTCCTTCCTCCACGAGGATCGAGCCGGCGTGTTCGATCCGCACCCGCTGTCGCTCGTCGTCATAGTCGGTGCGCAGCGCGGCCAGGGCCGGGAAGTCCTGCAGCGAGAGGCCCTTCGACTTGGACCAGTAGTCGAGGCCGTCGCGGTCTTCCGGCGTGGTCGCGTCGGCGAAGCGGAAGGCCAGCACGCGATCGCCGGCGATCCTCCCGTCAGCCTGCACGGTGAGGGAGTCGACGGACTCGGCCGTGAAGCCCTTGATCGGATGCCGGTACAGTGCGACGACGTGGGCCATGAGGGCATTCTTTCAGCTCGGTCGCGCCGAGTTCGGGAGCCAGCCCGAGGTGACGTCGCGGGATACCGGGATTGTTCGGGCACGACGAAACCCCCGTGCGTCGCACGGGGGAGTCGATGACGAAGGAAAGGGCAGTCAGGCCTTTTCGAGTTCGTCCTCGTCTTCGTCTGCATACTCGTCGGCCCACTTGTCGACGTATGCGTCTTCAGCGTCGCTCGGGTGCGCGAGTTCGCGCTCGAGCGCCGAGTAGTTCACCGACGGACTGAACGACTTCAGTTCGCGGGCGATCTTGGTGTGTTTCGCCTTTTGACGGCCACGGCCCATGCCTGAGACCCCCTCACGAGTTAAGCTGCGGGCAACGACTGGCCCGAGTCATTCACGACACCGGCTGAGGGCCGGTAAGAGTAGCATTCAGAATAGCACGCGGCCAGACCGCACTGGCCCGTTGGCAGCTGGTGAAGGGAGCGATCCTCATGACCGACAACACCTCGACGCCCTCCGACGAGGCCGCGCAGAACGCGACATTGCAGAAGGCCGTGATCGTCGGCATCCAGCCCGGACAGCCCCAGCGGGTGATCGACGAAGCGGCGCGATTCGCCCGGCTTCTTCGCGTGCCGCTGGTGGTCGCGCACGTCGACGTCACGCGATTCGTCACCTATGAAGACCCCGACGGGTATGTGCACTCGGCGCCCATCGACATCAACTTCGATGCCGGCACCGCCGAGTTCGAGGCTGTGCAGGCCGAGGCGACCGCCGCCCTCGACGGCACGGGCCTCACGTGGACGGCGCGCCAGCTCGTCGGCGATCCCGCGCTCGCGATCAAGCAGCTGGCGAACAAGCTCGATGCCCAGCTGATCGTCGTCGGCACCCGCAAGCGCGGCATCGGCGAGTCGATCCGCGAGTTCTTCACCGGGTCCGTCGCCGCCCGCCTCGCGCACCGCCAGCACAGGTCGGTGCTCGTCGTGCCGCTGCAGGAGCCGGTGCCCGACGAGCAGCCCGAGATCTGGACCGAGTAGCCCCCGTCCTCCAAATGACCGAAGCCCCCCCGTCAGGTGACGGGAGGGGCTTCGGTCGTTTGCGGCGGCTGTGTCAGCGGCCGAGCGACGAGAGTGCGGACGTGATCCCTCGGGCTGCGGCGTCCAGCCCGTCCTCCAGCTGCGAGACGACGGATGCCGGCAGGGTGCCGCCCTTTGCCACATGGGTGCGCAGGTCGGTGCGCACGCGCGCACGGAAGGCGTTGATGACGGCATCCGCCCGGTGCAGCTCCTCCCGGCTGACGATGCGCTCATCGTCGCCTGCGGTGCGGGGGCGGGACTTCGATGCGGCGCGGTCGTCCTTCTCGGCCGTGGCGAGATCGGCGCGCAGGCTCTTCATGGCCTCCTTCACGCTCTGTCGCACCTCGTTCGCGATCAGTCGCACCGAGTCGGTCAGGCCTGCCTCGATTCCGGCGAGATCGCCCTCGCGGGACTCGAGTTCGGCGCGTCCGGCATCCGTGATCGCATAGATCGTGGTGCGGCCGTCGACCGTCTTGGTGACCAGACCCTCTTCCTCCAGCTTCGCGAGCCGCGGGTAGATGGTGCCCGCGCTCGGCGTGTACGTGCCGCCCGTTCGGTCTGTCAGCGCCTGGATGATCCCATAGCCGTGCTGCGGCGCCTCGGACAGCAGCGAGAGCAGGTAGAGCCTGAGGTCACCGTGCGAGAAGACTGCGGGGCTCATGCTTCCTCCCATTCGGAGTCGTTCTCGATCGACGCGGGCGAGCGGCGCAGCACGGTGACGCCACCAGAGACGGAGTTCGCCCGCAGGTCGACGAAGCGTCCGGCGAGCTCGCCCGTCGAGCCCGTGTAGTTGTTGATGCCCGAGGACCCGCGTTCGGTGCCGTCGATCAGCAGTCTCCCGCTCAGCGAGCGGATGACGTAGTTCGCGGCGAGCGACTCGTCGAGGCGGACCGTGGTGCCGCCCGAGACCGAGTTGACGTTGATGGTGTTCACATCGCCCGCGGCGTCGACGAGGGTCGACCCCGAGACGATGTCGACGGTCGCGCGACGGATGGTGCCGGTGACGGCGACGTCTCCCGAGACGCTGTTCGCGCTGATCGAGCCCGTGAGCCCGCGCACCTGCACGTCGCCCGACACGGAGTTGACCGTGAGGTCGCCGATGAGGGTGTCGACGATGAGGTCGCCCGAGACGGTGTTGAGCCGGGCGTCGTTGCGGATGCCCGAGATGAGCGCGCCCGCACTCACGACGCCGAGGTTGAGGGCGATCGAGCGGGGAACGGCGACGCTCACCTCGGCCTTGGGGCCGCCCGAGCCGAAGTTGCGGAACACCTCGAGGAAGTTGTCCCAGCCGAGCTGCGGGTGGTCGATCTCGACCTCGCCGTTGCTCGCCTCGATGCGGAGGTCCTTGGTCGTGACGCCGTGCACCTCGATGCGGATGCCCGGTTCGTCGTGCGCGATGACATCGACCTGACCGCCGACCAGACCGATCTTCAGCCGGGTGACGTTCTCGATGTCGATGACGCGTTCTTCGCCGGGGGCGATGAGCCACTTCTCGGTCATGTCTGCTTCTCCTGTGTTGAGGGAACACGATATATCGTGTCTGGAGAGAGTAACACGATATATCTCGATCTTGTCAAGAGCGTGTTCTGGTCGCGCTTGTTGTCGTCTGGACGCGTTCTGGTCGTTCGTTACCGTCTGGTGCCGCGTTGGGCTGTGTTGCGCCGCGTCGTGTCGCTGTTGTGGGGGGTCGCACCGCGTGACAGGTTCGTGTCGCCGTTGGCGCCGTCTGCCGCGAACCTCTGATGGGCGGCGCGAATCATGACCGGAGCGCCGGAACTCTGCCGTTCCGGAATTCCGGAATCTTCTGAGCATGTCGCTACTCCAATTGCTTGATTGATTATGGTATTGGACCTAGTTTGAATCGCACGCTCCCTGGATCGTCGACATCCTCCTCGTGCAGGGCTGGGCGGGGCTAGTGATGCAGCGATTCTGACAACGGAGTCTCTTCATGAGCGAGAAATTGGCGGTGGCATCACCGGTGGAAGCCGTTTCATTCTGGCTCTACGCGGCCCGATCTTCCCGGGGGATGTCGCAGGAAGCGATAGCTCTGCGCGCTGGGCTCGCGGTCCCGACGTACGGGCGTTTAGAACGATCGGGTCTACGAGGGCAGATCAGTCAAGCGAAGCTAGAAACGTTCGTGCGCCTGCTGGTGGCGCTTGATCCCGATGCGAGCGAGCTGGGCCGACTGATAGCCCTGCTGAAGTTGTATGGCGGCTGATCTCGCCTGGGCTGCGGATTACGGGGCCATCGCCTGGCTGCACAGACCGTGCGCGACAATCGCACCGATCACTATCAAGACAATCCCCGTCACAGGGACGAAGGACATTGAACGCTGCCGTGCAAAGAGCAGCGATATCACTCCTGAGGACGCGACGATCACGACACACACCCAAAAGAAGCCATCAATAGTGGCGTAGAGCAGTGTGCCGTCGCAGGTCTGACCACACCCCGGTGCTTCGAGTTGGCGGAGCCAGACAGTGCCCCACGCCGCCGTTGCGATGGCGAGCTCCAGGACCCATAGAAGGGCAGTACGGAGCGGGCGGGGGGCACTGTCGACCATGAGCCCGATCCTAATTGAAGTCGGTCGTCAGGTACTCGAACCATCGGAAGGCCTCAATGACCTTGTTGTTGGCTTCGTACGAATTGTGAATGTTGAGCGCCGTCTGCCCACCAGGATTGGTGGAATCGCAGTAGGCATCTCCCTCGAAGCAATACGAACGGATCTGCTGTTGGTAGCCCACCGTGTTGGAGTTGGGTGGGTACCCCCAGTATTTGAATCCGTTGAGCGTGTTGAGAGCTGTTTGGTTGCGCGAGAACAAGCCCGATGATCCGTTCTGTGAACCTGCCGCATTGATGGGCTGGTTCCTCGCGTAAGAGGGATCCCCGAAGACCGCGATGCCTCTGATCGACTGCCTTGCTTTGGCAGAAAGGGAAGGATTGGCAAACGCGTTCAGAACCACATCGCCACCCTGGGAGTGCCCCATGAGGAAGACCGTGGGCCCGTATTGTCCGCACTGGTTTGCAAGCCAGTTGAGCTCCTGGACGAGAGTGTTCATCCCACTTGCAACACTCACCGGGTAGTTTGCGCCACCCGCCGGATAGTTCAACCCCTTGACATAGTAGGCGGGCCACGCCGCAGCCGCGTGGATCGGGATCTGGTCAAGTTCAGCCCCATATCCTCCGCTGTTGTAGAGGCGTCCGCTATGTACCGAGCCGGTGCCCGCGGGTGCGTTGGTGCCGCGGACTGCGATGATCACCGCGAACTCGCAGATATCTCCCGTAAGGACTGCGTTCGCTGGGGCGGCGCTGCCAAGAACGCCCCCGAGAAGCAGCGCCGCGGACAGCATGCTGATCCAAGCTCGCCGGCGCCGTCCTTGCGACGTACCAGACCGGTTCTTCGCGATCTTCATGAGTTTTCCCCTTCTCTGTGTGGCAGTACTTAGGAGACAACTACGTGCCCGGGAAGGAGAACAGAGCGTCGTCGGCCTGGTGTGATCGGGTCACCAGGTGTATGCGGCTGCACAGCGCCGAGCGGTGCAGTGAGTGAACGACGAACGCCCACACGCGGATGAGTGTCGCGCTCCTTTAGCCCTCTTGGGGGCAGCCGCACCCACCCACCGGAGCGACCCACGGTGCTGGGTATGGTGGGGGCTTGCCAGCGCGTCGCTCACCGCATCGCGGCCGGGTCGTGATTGACGTGAGAGAGACACCAGCAACGAGGCTCCCGACACCGCGTGGAACGAGAGCGCACCGTTGGTGATCTTCGCGAACGATGTCGGTATAGGGATCATCTCGTTCGTCTGCAGAATGCCAACGCTCGGGGTTGGTCTTGACCTTGACGCAGCGTCAACTTCTACCGTGGAGTGATCGACGAACGGACCCACGGAAGGAGGACGCCATGGCCGGTCGCGAATGGTCCATCCAGGACATCGCACGTCTCGCGGGGACCACGAGCAGAACGCTGCGTCACTATGACGACGTCGGCCTGCTCCCGCCCTCGCGCATCGCGCACAACGGCTATCGCCACTACGACGAGGCGGCGCTCCTGCGCCTGCAGCGCATCCTTCTGCTGCGTGAACTCGGGCTCGGTCTGCCGCAGATCGCCGACGTGCTCGACCCGGCGACCCGGCGGCAGAGCGAGCGATCAGCGCTCGAGACGCACCTCGAGCTGCTGCGCGAGGAGCAGAACCGGCTGGCGCGGCAGATCGCGTCGGTCGAGAGCACCATCGAGGCATTGAGAGGAGGTGAAGAACTCATGGCAGAGAACATGTTCGACGGTTTCGATCACACCCGCTACAAGGAGGAGGTCGAGCAGCGTTGGGGTCGCGCGGCCTACGCCGACAGCGACCGCTGGTGGCGCGGGATGACCGACGCCGAACGCGTCGACTGGCAGCAGCGCGTCTCCGACCTCGGTCGCGACTGGATCGCCGCCGCCGAGAGCGGCATCGACCCGGCATCCGCCGAGGCTCAGGACGTCGCCCGCCGCCACGTCGAGTGGCTGACCGGCATCCCGGGGACTCCCGCAGCGGCGCCCGGCGGCGACGTCAGGGCCTACGTCATCGGACTCGGAGAGATGTATGTCGCCGACCCGCGCTTCGGCGCGAACTACGCGACGTCCGCGGGTGGCACGCACGGCGCGGAGTTCGTCCGCGACGCGCTCCGCATCTACGCGGAGGGCAACCTGTAGCCCCCACCACCCCTTCGAATCGCGCACCTTGCAGAAGATTCGGGTCGAAAACTGCAAAGTGCGCGATTCGAAAGCGGGGGGTGTTGCACAGAACCGGACGCCGGATCAAGGCCGAGACCGGATGCCGGGGTGGGCGTAGGGTCAAGGCATGGGCCACCGACGCAGACGCACGGATGCAGCGCCGCTGTTCGCGGCGGCGGCCGTCGCCTACACCGCGAACGTCGCCCTCGGCTCGGCGGTCGCCGCGAGACTCATCGACACCAGCAGCTTCCGCTGGCTGCACCACGCGATCTACATCGCCACGTGTGCGACGTCCGCCGCCGCGTTCTCGGCCATCCTCTGGGGTCGGCCGAGGCGTGCGAGTCGACGTGCCGCCCTGGCCCTCGCCCCGGCCGCCGCGCCGCTCGCCGCGATCCCCTACCTCGGCACGCACAGCCGACGGCATCCGCTGGTCGCGCTCGCCGCAGCCCCCTTCATCGTCGCGGGCTTCGTCTGCTCGCGCCTCGCCACCGACCGGAAGTGAACGCATGGAACTGCTCGACGCCATCCGACGCCGCAAGACCACGAACGGGCCGTTCCTGCCCGACCCCGTGTCGGAGGAGCATCAGCGCATCCTGCTCGAGGCCGCAGGCCGGGCGCCGTCGCAGCTGAACAGCCAGCCGTGGCGGTTCGTGGTGATCGAGAACCGCGACACGATCGACAGGATCGCGCGCATCTCGGGCGACAGCATGACCGAGGCGATGTCGAACGGCACGTTCTTCGAGCGCTACAAGCCGTACTTCCGCTTCAGTCAGGCCGAGATGGAGGAGAAGCGCAGCGGGATGCTGTTCGACAAGCTCCCCGCGGCGCTCCGCCCGTTCACGAGCCAAGTGTTCACCAAGCGCGGTCAGAAGCTCATGAACACGTTCGGGGTGCCCAAGACCCTCGGCGAGGAGAACCACAAGCTCGTGGCGGGCTCACCGCTGCTGCTCGGCGTGATGCTCGACCGCAGCGAGTACCGACCCGGACAGCTGTCGTCGTTCTACTCGGTGTTCAGCATGGGCGCGGCGATGGAGAACGTCTGGCTCACGACGGTCGAGCTCGGCATGGGCATCCAGTTCATCTCGTTCCCGATGGAGGTGCCCGGTCGCTGGGAGGAGATCATCGACCTGCTGCACGTGCCCGACGACCTCGAGCTCATGGCCGTCTACCGCCTCGGCTACCTGCCGCCCGAGCAGCGCCGCCCGGCCATCGACTGGTCGAGCCACCAGCGCAAGCTCGCATCGCAGTACGTGTTCCGCGAGACCTGCGACGAGCCGCAGCAGGGGTGGGACGCCCCGCCGCCGGGGGCCGGAGCGCCGACGGCGGGCTGAGCCTCAGCCGCCGATCCTGCGGGGCAGCGGCTTCAGGTCGCTGAGCGCCGGTCCCTCGATCCGCGTGCCCTCGGCCGTGAACCGGGAGGCATGCAGGGGGCAGTCCCAGGTGCACTCGGCGTCGTTCCAGTCGAGCACCCCTCCGAGGTGCGGGCAGACGGCCGAGACCGCGCGCGTCACTCCATCGACCGTCGAGATGCCCACCGGCCGGCCGCCGCGGTTCGCGACCACGCCCTCGCCCTCAGCAGGTTTCGGCACCGGAACGGGACGGCGCTCGGCGTCGACCCATCCGGTCGTGGCCGCGGCGGCGACCTTGGCGCCCTCGATCGCCCCGCGGGCCAGGTCGGCCGGCACAGTGAGCCTCGTGCCGATCTTGACCATCCATGACGGTCGGTCGTGCCGGCTGGCGCCCAGGATCTCTGCCGTGAGACGCAGGGCGGCGGCGGGCGCGTTCGACAGCCCCCACTTCGCGTAGCCCGTCGCGAAGCGGATGCGACCGAGTCCCCTCGGCATGGCGCCGACGAAGGGGATCTGATTGTTCGACTGATAGTCCTGCGCCGACCAGCGGTGGGTCTCTTCGGCGTCGGGGAAGTACTTCCTCGTCCACTCGACCAGGTCGTCGACCGCGGCCGTCTCGCCGTCGGAGCGTCCGACCGCGTGGCCGTTGCCGCCCACGACGAGGCGCGCGGGGCCGCCGGGGCCGTCGGCGTCGGACACCGGGCGGATGGACCGCGTGGGGCTGTCCACCGAGATGAACGTGCTGTCGGGCACGCCCCCGGGCAGCCGGAACGAGACGCAGTATGACCGGAAGGCGTGCATCTTGGCGAAGTAGAGTCCGCGGTCGAGGATCGGGTACCCGGTCGCGATCACGATGTGATCGGCGAAGAGCGGTCCGAGCGGCGTCTCGACGCGCGGATCGGGCAGTGCATGCGTCGCCGTGACCCGGACTCCCGTGTGCAGGGTTCCGCCGGCGGCGAGCAGCTCGTCCGCGAGCGCGTGGGTCACGAGCGCCGGATCGATGGTCACCTGGTCGTCGAGCGCCACGGCTCCGGCAGCGGGGAAGGCCGTATCAGCGAGCTCCCCTCCCGTGAGCATCCTGGTGTCGAGGCCCGCTTCTCGTGCCGCCTCGTGCACCTCGCGCACCGAGTCGACGCCACCGGCGTCCTGCGCGTATGAGTGGTCGGTCCGTCGTTCGTAGCTGACCCCGGCATGATCGGCGAAAGCGACCAGCCAGTCCATCCCCTCGCGATTGCCCTCGACATACGCCTGCGCCAGCGCCGCCGAGTGGTGTCTGCGGATCTCGGCGAGCCGCTTGCCCTGCAGAAGCGTGAGCTTGCCGGTGTTGCCGCCGGTCGCGAGCTCGGCGACGGATCCGGCCTCGACCACGGCGACGTCGAGCCCTGCACGTGTGAGCATGACCGCGGTGCTGAGGCCGGTGAGACCTGCGCCGACGATGATCACGTCGTGCCGTGCGCCGGGATCGAACGGTGTGCCGAGGGGCGGGGTCCGGTCGAGCTTCCACAGTGGGTTCATGGCCACAGTCTTCGCCCGTCGGCCGCCTTCGCCCACCGGGTTGACATTCGAGGGGAGCCTCCGCACCGGCGCGGCTAGAGTTGCCGCGTGACCCTCCGCCGCCTGCTCCTCGTGTTCGTCGGCGGCACCATCGGCACGGCCGCACGGCTCGCGATGGGGCTGGCGATGCCGGATGCCGGAGGCCTGCCCGTCGCCACACTCATGGTGAACGTGCTCGGATCGCTGCTGATCGGCGTCCTCGCCGCACGTCTGCCCGCCACCTCCGAGCGCAGGCTGCTGCTCGGCACGGGCGTGCTCGGCGGATTCACCACCTACAGCGCGTTCATGACCGGAACGGTCGCGCTCTGGGGCGAGGCTCCCGTGCTCGCCGTCGTCTACGCGGGCGGAAGCCTGATCCTCGGGCTCACTGCCGCCGCCGCGGGCCTGCGGCTCGGGCGGCCGCGACCGCGGCCGGCGACGTCCCCGGCGGGGGGCGAGTCGTGAACCCGCTGCTGTTCGTCGCGGCCGCGCTCGCCGGAGGGCTTGGGGCCGTGCTCCGCTACGTCGTCGACCTCGGTGTCTCGAAGATCGCGGGTCGGCGCTTTCCCTTCGGCATCCTCGTGATCAATCTCACCGGATCGTTCGCACTGGGTCTCCTGACCGCGGCGCTGCCGTCTGAGGCGTTCGTGCTCGGAGCCGGTCTGCTCGGTGGATACACGACCTTCAGCACCGCCATGCTCGACACCGTCGCGCTGTGGGGGAACGGCGAGCGCACGGCATCCGCTGTGAACGCGGTCGGGATGCTGCTTCTCGGGCTCCTCGCCGCGGGCCTCGGGCTCGCGCTCGGCTCCGCGCTCTGAACCGGCGACGCTCGGAGGGACGCGACACGTCGACCCGCGACGCCGGGACGCCGCGCGACCGCGGACGGACGAGTGCTTGCGCGGACCGTCCGCGGCGGGCTATTCTCCTTGCTAATCGTTTAACTGCTAATCGTTTAACACGATGCGCGCCTGTACCGCTCCGGCCCTGATCGACCCGAACCCGTCAAAGGAGACACCGATGTCCCGCACCTCCCGTCGCGCCCTCGGCGCACTCGCCGCCTCAGCGGCAGCCGTCCTCGCGCTCAGCGCGTGCTCGTCGTCGACCGGGGGTGAGAGCTCCTCCGACGGAGATGTCACCCTCAGCTATGCCATCTGGGATGAGAACCAGAAGCCCGCCATGGAAGACATCGCGGCGGCGTTCGAGAAGGAGAACCCGAACGTCACGATCGACATCCAGGTGACCCCGTACAAGGAGTACTTCACCAAGCTGCAGACCGCGGCCACCGGAGGATCCGCAGCCGACGTGTTCTGGATGAACGGCCCGAACTTCCAGCTCTACGCCGCGAACGGACAGCTCGCGCCCCTCGACGACGCCGGAATCGATGAGGCGGACTACCCGCAGGGTCTCGTCGACCTCTACACCTTCGACGGAAAGCTCTACGGGGCCCCGAAGGACTTCGACACCGTGGGGCTCTGGTACAACAAGGTGCTCTTCGACGCGGCAGGTGTCGAGTACCCCGCCGCCGGATGGACCTGGGAGGACTTCACAGCCGCGGCCGCTGCTCTCACCGACCCCGCCACGGGCCAGTTCGGCGTGGCGGCCAGCCAGTACGGGCAGGAGAACTTCTACAACTCGATCGCGCAGGCCGGTGGCGAGGTCATCTCGGCAGACGGCACCGAGAGCGGATACGGATCGCCGGAGGCGCTCGCCGGCATCGAGCTCTGGACCGATCTGATCGAGGCGGGTTCGTCGCCGACCGCGCAGCAGATGACCGACACCAACCCCGAGGATCTCTTCCTCTCGGGCAAGGTGGCGATGTTCCAGAACGGCTCGTGGGCGGCCATCGCCTACGGAGACAACGCCGACATCGCCGACACGGTGAACGTCGCGCCGCTGCCCGCGGGGCCCGAGGGCAACCAGAGCGTGATCCACGGCGTGGGCAACGTCGCCAACGCGAAGAGCCCCCATGTCGCCGAGGCCACGGCGTTCGCCGCCTTCGCGAGTGGAGAGCAGGCCGCAGAGATCCAGGCGGAGACGGGCACCGTGATCCCGGCATTCAACGGCACCCAGCAGGCCTGGGTCGATGCTCTCCCGCAGTACGACCTGCAGGTCTACATCGACGCCCTCGACACCGCGGTTCCCTACCCCGTCTCGAGGAACACGTCCGCGTGGACGAGCATCGAGAGCGAGGTCCTGTCTCAGGTCTGGTCGGGCGCCGTCGCCCCCGAAGCGGGTCTGAAGGATCTGGCCGCGCAGATGCAGACAGCGCTCGATGCCGAGCAGGAGTGACGGAACATGACCGTCGTCGCGTCACCCACGCGCGTGCAGGCAGAGCGGATGCCGGAGGCGCCCCGCCCCGGCATCCGTCGCCGCAGGCGTACCCCCGGCGCCTCGCCCTGGTGGGCTCTGGTCTTCATCGGACCCACCGCCCTCGGCATCGCCGTCTTCTACCTGTGGCCGACCGTGCGCACCCTCATCATCTCGTTCACCAAGTCGGGACCCTTCGGAGGCGCCGAGTGGGTGGGCATCGAGAACTACGCCCGCCTGTTCCAGGATCCTGAGCTGATCGGCGCACTGCGCAACACCGCGATCTACACGGTCATCGCCCTCATCGGCATCCCTCTCGCCGTCGGCATCGCCGCTCTGCTGAACACCGCCGGGCTCAGGGGACGCAGCGCCTATCGCACGCTCTACTTCATTCCCGTCGTGACGATGCCCGCCGCGATCGCGCTCGTGTGGCGCATGATCTACAACGGCGACTACGGGGTGCTCAACGCCGCCCTCGGTTCGGTCGGCATCGAGGGGCGCAGCTGGCTCACGGATCCGAACACGGCGCTCGTCGCGATCGCGGTCGTCGGTATCTGGGCCGGACTCGGCACCAACATCGTGATCTTCCTCGCCGGTCTCCAGGGCATCCCCGACACGATCATGGAGGCCGCCGACCTCGACGGGGCCGGTCCGGTGCGCAAGTTCTTCTCGATCACGATCCCCCTGCTGTCGCCGTCGATCTTCTTCGTCAGCGTCATCAGCGTGATCGGTGCGCTGCAGGTCTTCGACCTCATCTACATGATGCTGGGCCGCAGCAACCCGGCCATGCCCAACACCCGCACGGTCGTCTACCTGTTCTACGAAGCGGGGTTCCTCGACAACGACCGGGGGTATGCCGCCGCCGTGGCGTTCCTCCTGCTCGTGATCATTCTCGTGCTCACGGTCGTGCAGTTCCGTCTGCAGAAGCAGTGGGTGCACTATGAGTGACGTCTCGCTCGACACGCGCGCCGTCGTCGGCGCCTCCGCCGCTCGCTCGACGGGTCGCCCCGGCATGCCGCGCAACCGCGCGATCTGGATCGTGCACGTCGTGCTGCTCGTCGGCGCGATCCTGATGGTCTTCCCGTTCATCTGGCAGCTGCTGACCTCGTTCAAGACGCTGTCCGACTCGGTGCAGGTGCCGCCGAGCCTGCTGCCGCGGGAGTGGGTGTTCACGAACTTCGCCGAGGTCTTCGACTCGATGCCCTTCGCGCAGATGTTCGCCAACTCGGTGCTGCTCACGATCGGGCGTACCGTCGGCCAGGTCGTGCTCTGCACCATGGCGGGCTACGCGTTCGCGCGCATCCCGTTCCCCGGACGCAACGCGCTGTTCGTCGTGTTCCTCTCGGTGCTCATGGTGCCCTCGCAGCTCTACCTCCTGCCGCAGTACGAGATCATCCAGTCGCTCGGCTGGCTCAACACCCTGCAGGCGCTGATCGTGCCGGGGATCTTCAGCGCGTTCGGCACGTTCCTGATGCGTCAGTTCTTCATGTCGATGCCCGCAGAGCTCGAGGAGGCGGCGCGCATCGACGGGGCGAATCCGTGGCAGACCTTCTGGCGGATCATGGTTCCGCTCGCGAAGCCTGGCATCATCGCTCTCGTGGTGTTCACTGTGCTGTGGTCCTGGAACGATCTGCTCTGGCCGTTGATCGTGACGACCGACCCCGCCAGGATGCCGCTGTCCGTCGGACTCTCGCAGCTGGTGGGCATCCACGGCACCGACTACCCGGTGCTGATGGCAGGAGCGCTGCTCGCGACGCTGCCGATGCTGGTCACCTTCATGATCCTGCAGCGGCAGTTCATCCAGGGCATCGCCTTCAGCGGATCGAAGGGCTGACCGATGGCAGAGCGCAGGCAGCAGTCGACGACCTCGCGGCGTCCGACCCTCCGGATGGTGGCCGAGCGCGCAGGTGTGTCGACCGCCACGGTGTCGTATGTGTTCTCGGGGCGCTCGGGCGCGGCATCCGGCTCGGGCGTCGCCGAGGCCACCGCCGCGCGGGTGCTCGCAGCAGCCGACGAGCTCAACTACCGGCCCAACGTCGCGGCTCGCACGATCCGCACGGGTCGCAGTGGCATGGTGCAGCTCTCGCTGCACATGCTCAGCGACCCGTGGTCGTTGGCGGTGGCGGATGCCGTGAACGTCGAGGCGAACAGGCACGGCCTCACGACCCTCATCCTCGCCGACGGCGACTGGCATGCCGCGCTCGACCGGGTCGAGAGCGACGTGGCCTATCTCGACGGAGTGGGAATCGACGCGGATGCCGAGCGCAAGCTCGCCGACCTCGTGCAGCGCGGCCAGCGACTCGTCGTGTTCTCGGAGCACCTCGACCCCGCCGGCTTCGACGTGGTGCGCTCGGACGCGATCCCGGGGTGCGAGATCGCGATGGATCACCTGCTCGAGCGCCACACGGCGATCGGGTGCCTGGCCGCCGAGGGTGCGGTGCGCCTGGCACCCACGCAGACCACGCGATACACGCCGTACGTCGAGAAGATGGCAGCCGCGGGGCTCGAGGCGAACCCCGCCTGGACGGTCACCTACACCGAGGGGCAGGCCAGCGCGTTCGCCGCGGCCGTGCGGATGCTGTCGACAGAAGACCGGCCGCGTGCGATCTATGCGACCACCGACTTCGCGGCCATCGCCGCGATCAATGCCGCGCACATGCTCGGACTCCGGGTGCCGCACGACGTCGCCGTGATCGGCGTGGGCAACACCCCGGACGCGCAGCTGATCGCCCCGACGCTGACGACCGTGGGCCCGACCGACTTCTACGACAGGCAGGCGCGCATCATCGTCGATCGTGCGCTCGCCGCAGACGACTCCGCGGGGCAGCTGCACGAGTTCCCGTGGTCGCTTTTCCCCGGCGCGTCGACCGACCTCGACGCTCCCACCCCTCACTCGCGCTGACGTCGTCGTCGACGCGCACACCTCGACTCTCAGAAGGACCACCGTGGATCTCACCATCGGAATCATCGGCTTCGGCGCGCGCGCCACTCTCCGCGAAGAGGTGCATCGACCGGGGGAGGGCTCTCGCATCACCGCCGTATGCGACCCGTCGGAGCGGGCACGCGATGACGCAAGACGTCTGCTCCCCGACGCTCTCGTGACCGACTCGCTCGACGAGCTGCTCGCCTCGGGGGTGGACGCCGTCATGGTGCTCACGCCCGACGACACGCACGCGGCCCTCAGCATCCGCGCTCTCGAGGCCGGCGTCGCGGTGTTCTGCGAGAAGCCGCTCGCGATCGAGCTCGCCGATGCCGACGCCATGCTCGAGACGGCACGCCGCACCGGCAGCCGGCTGTACATCGGGCACAACATGCGCCACATGCCCGTCATCACCCTGATGCGCGAGCTCATCCAGGACGGCCGCATCGGCGATGTCAGGGCGGTCTGGGTGCGTCACTTCGTGGGGCACGGCGGCGACTACTACTTCAAGGACTGGCATGCCGACCGGCGTCGCACGACGGGGCTGCTGCTGCAGAAGGGTGCGCACGACATCGACATCATCCACTGGCTCGCCGGCGCCTACACCGAGCAGGTCGCCGCCATGGGTGAGCTCAGCGTCTACGGCGGCATCACCGACCGGCGAGAACGCACCGGAGAGCGGATGCCCGACTGGTTCAGCGTCGACAACTGGCCGCCGGCCTCGCTCACGGGTCTGAATCCCGTGGTCGACGTCGAGGACATCTCGATGGTGAACATGCGTCTCTCGGGCGGGATCCTCGCCTCGTACCAGCAGTGCCACTTCACGCCCGACTACTGGCGCAACTACACCGTGATCGGCACCGAGGGGCGCATCGAGAACGTCGGCGACACCGCCGGCAGTGAGGTGAGGCTCTGGAACCGGCGCCACCGCGGGGCGGCGGACGCCGACGAGACCTTCATCGTTCCCGAGGCGGCGGATGCCGGGCACGACGGCGCGGATGCACTGCTGGTGGCCGAGTTCCTGCGCTTCGTGCGTGACGGCGGGCTCACCGAGACGTCGCCGGTTGCCGCGCGAGAGGCGGTGGCGGCCGGGATCCTGGCCACCGAGTCCCTGCGCGGTGAGGGCTCGGCGATCGCCGTGCCGCCACTGGACGCCGATCTCGTCGCGTACTTCGAGCGAGGCCAGATCGAGTAGCGGGCGGGTCGACCTTCACCCGTCTCGCCGGGCGAACCCCCAGGTTCGGGATGCAGAATGTACAAAAGTACATGTACGCCCGTACAGGGATGATCGCGCTGGGGGTCAGGATGAGCGATGGCACGCGTCGCCGCCGTGATCCCGAAGCGCGCCGACGCGAGATCATCACCGCGGCCGCTGAGCTGATCGTCGAGATCGGCGTCGACGCGCTCACCCATCGCAAGGTCGCCGCTCGCGCCGGTGTGCCCCTGGGCTCGACGACGCAGTACTTCGCCACGCTCGACGATCTGCGCGAGGCGGCGATCGGCGCGCTGGCCGCCGAGATCGAGGCACGCATCGACGCGACGCGACAGGCGGTCGTGATCGAGGGGGTGACGCCTGAGGGCCTCGCTCGGCTGGTGCACCGCGGTCTCGAAGACGCGCGCGCCGTCCAGGCCGATCGCGCCGTCGTCACCGCCGCCGTGCACGATCCGCGCGTCCGGCAGTTCGCGCGACTGTGGTCCGACGAGATCGTGGGCTTCATCGCGCCGGTTCACGGAGTCGACCGAGCGCGGGCCGCAGCCGTCTTCATCGACGGCGTACTCTGGCACTCTCAGATCCACGACGAGCCGCTCGACGAAGAGCTCATCCGAGACGCCCTCGCCGGGATCCTCACTCCTCAGGCGTCCACCTCCGCACCGACCGCCGCAGCATCCGACTGATCCGCAGAGAGAGAATCCGCCTTGTCGAACCTCGCCGTCCTGAGTCTGAAGAACCGCGCCCTGATCGCGTTGATCACGATCGTCGCGGCCGTGTTCGGCGGGCTCGCTCTGACGAACCTCAAGCAGGAGCTCATCCCGTCGCTCGAGCTGCCCAACCTGATGGTCATGACGACCTATCCGGGGGCCTCGCCCGAGGTCGTCGAGAACGATGTGTCGACGCCCATCGAGTCGGCGATCCAGGGTGTTCCCGGCCTCGAGGGCACGACCGCGACCAGCACGACGAACGCCTCCATCGTGCAGGCCACCTTCGCCTACGGCACCAACCTGGCGACCGCCGAGCAGAAGATCCAGCAGGCGATCAACCGCATCTCGGGTGAGCTCCCCGAAGACGTGAGCCCGCAGGTGCTGACGGTGTCGATCGACGACTTCCCGGTGATCCAGGTCGCGGTGACCGGTTTCGAGGACGCCGAGAACGCGCAGGCCGAGCTGCAGAGCGTCGCGATCCCCGAGCTCGAAGACGTCGACGGCGTCAACGCCGCAGAGATCATCGGCGGCGTGGGTCAGCGCATCACGATCACGCCCGACCTCGCGGCTCTCGCGGCCATCGGTCAGAGCACGCAGGCGATCACCACCGCGCTGCAGCAGAACGGCACGCTGTTCCCCGGCGGCGACATCACCGAGAACGGGCAGACGCTCACGGTGCAGACCGGCGCGAAGATCACCTCGGTCGACGAGCTCGCGTCGCTTCCGCTCGTCGGCACCAGCGAGACCATCGGCGACGTCGCCACGGTGGTGCAGGAGAGCGACCCCATCTCGTCGATCTCGCGCGTCGACGGCGAGGACGCCCTGTCGATCTCGATCACCAAGCTGCCGGCCGCCAACACCGTCGAGGTGTCGCAGGGCGTCATCGCCGCGCTCGACACGATCGGCGAAGCCTTCCCCGACGCCCAGTTCACGATCATCTTCGACCAGGCGCCGTTCATCCAGCAGTCGATCGAGACCCTCGCCACCGAGGGGATGCTCGGCCTCGTCTTCGCCGTGCTCGTGATCCTGGTCTTCCTGATGTCGGTCCGCTCGACGCTCGTCACGGCGATCTCGATCCCCACCAGTGTGCTGATCACCTTCATCGGGCTGCAGGCGTTCGGCTACTCGCTGAACGTCCTCACCCTCGGCGCGCTCACGATCGCGATCGGCCGCGTGGTCGACGACTCGATCGTCGTGATCGAGAACATCAAACGGCACTACGTGGGCGACGCCGACAAGGGCGACGCCATCCGGCTCGCCGTGCGCGAGGTGGCGATGGCGGTGACGTCGTCGACGATCACCACCGTCGCGGTCTTCCTGCCCATCGTGTTCGTCGGCGACATGGTCGGCGAGCTGTTCCGCCCGTTCGCGATGACGGTGTCGATCGCGATGGTCGCATCGCTGCTGGTGTCGCTGACGATCGTCCCGGTGCTGGCGTACTGGTTCCTCCGCCCGGGCAAGCCGCTGCTCGACGAGAACGGCGTCCAGATCGACCCGGAGGACCCGAATGCTCCGCCGACCCGACTGCAGAAGGGCTACCGCCCGATCCTCGGCTGGACCCTGAAGCACTCCGGTCTCACCGTGATCCTCGCGGTGGTCGTGCTCGGTGCGACGCTCGCTGCCGCACCGCTGATGAAGGTCAACTTTCTCAGCGACTCGGGCCAGAACACCATGACCGTCACGCAGGACCTCGGTCCGACCGCGAGCCTGGAGACCAAGTCGGAGGCGGCGGTCGCCGTCGAGGACGCACTGCTCGACATCGACGGCATCACCCACGTGCAGGCGTCGATCGGATCCAGCGGTTCGGCGCTGCGTGACGCGTTCTCCGGCGGAGCCGGTGTGACGTACTCGGTGCTCACCGATGCGGATGCCGACCAGGAGAAGCTGCGCGCCGACGTGCAGGACGCCATCGACGGGCTCACGGATGTCGGCGAGGTGACGGTCGCCGCCTCTGCGGGCCTCGGCTCGAGCGACATCGAGATCACCGTCTCGGCATCCGACTCCGAAGATCTGCAGACCGCGACCACCGCCGTCGTCGACGAGCTCGACGGACGAGACGGCATCGGACAGGTCACCGACAACCTCGCCGCCGCACTGCCGTACCTGGCCGTCGTCGTCGACCGCGAGGCCGCCGCGCAGCGTGGTCTGTCAGAGGTGGCCGTCGGCTCGATCGTCTCGAACACGATGCGCCCGCAGCAGGTCGGAACAGTCGAGATCGACGACACCGCCCTGACCATCTACCTCGCCGCACCCGAGCCGCCCACCAGCGCGCAGGCGCTGCGCGAGTTGGCCATCCCGACCGCGACCGGCGTCGTGCAGCTGCAGGAGATCGCGACCGTCGAAGAGCGCAACGGCCCCACCTCGATCACCACCGAGCAGGGCCGCCGCACCGCGACGATCACCGTGCCCCCGGCATCCGACAACCTCGCCGTGGCCACCCAGTCGGTCACCGAGGCGCTCGCCGCGGTCGACCTGCCCGACGGCGCGTCGGCCGAGGTGGGCGGTGTCGCCTCGCAGCAGGCCGACTCGTTCTCGCAGCTCGGACTCGCGATGCTCGCCGCGATCCTGATCGTCTACGTCGTCATGGTCGCCACGTTCAAGTCGCTGCGTCAGCCGCTGCTGCTGCTCGTGTCGGTGCCCTTCGCCGCGACGGGTGCGATCCTGCTGCAGATCATCACGGGTGTGCCGCTCGGCGTCGCCTCGCTGATCGGTGTGCTGATGCTCATCGGCATCGTGGTGACGAACGCGATCGTGCTCATCGACCTGGTCAACCAGTATCGCGAGAAGGGGCTGTCCACGGTCGATGCGGTGAGGGCCGGAGGCGAGAAGCGACTGCGGCCGATCCTCATGACGGCGCTGGCGACGATCTTCGCGCTCACCCCGATGGCGCTCGGCATCACCGGGCACGGCGGCTTCATCTCGCAGCCCCTCGCGATCGTCGTGATCGGCGGCCTCATCTCGTCGACCGTGCTGACCCTGATCGTTCTGCCGACGCTCTACAACCTGGTGGAGGGTGCGAAGGAACGGCGTCGCGCCCGCAAGGCGGGATCGGGCGACGACGGGGCTGCGCCGCACGGCGATTCCGATCCCTCCGGGGGCCCTCGCCCGTCGGGTGATCTGGCGCTGGCCGGCGCGGGCGCAGGTGCGACCGACTCGGAATTCGCTCTGCCGCACGCGAACCAGCTGACGCGCCGAGAGCTGCGCGAGCGCGGCGAGTAGCCTCTCGTCGGCCACGACTCAGTGGGAACGCGCTCGATGCCCGTCCGGAATCCTGTTCCGGACGGGCATCGGCCGTTCGTGCTGAGTCGCGCACGCGTCGACCCGGCAGGTCTCAGTCGAGAGTGATGCCCCACTCGAGGGTCCAGGTCTCGCCGGGAGCGAGGCGTCGCAGACCGATGCCGCTGTTCAGTGCATCGGCGGGGGCGCTCATGGGCTCGATGGCCACCGCGAGCGACTGCCCCGGGTACTTGTCGGTCGTGTACACCTGCACGAAGTCGAAACCGGCGCCCTGCCAGAGGGTGAGGCGGCGGCCGTCCGGTGCGGTCAGAGAGTGCCGCACCAGTCCATCGGGATCGCGCTCGAGGTCGGTGAATCCGGTGTCGAGGCTCACATCGCCGACTCGTACGCCGTCGCGCAGTGCCGCATCGGCCGGATGCGCACCCGTGGGCAGCATGCGCTCGTCGGTGTCGATCGCCGTCTGCGCCGGCACGCGCAGCAGCAGATCGTGGGGGTCGACATCGCCGATGGTGAGGAAGGGATGCGTTCCCAGGGCGACGGGCGCCGGGGTGTCCGACCGGTTGGTCAGCGCGTGCGTGACGTCGATCCCGTCGGCGCGCAGCACGTAGGTGACGCTCGTCTCGATCAGATACGGGTAGCCGGTCTGCGGGAAGACCGTCGCGCTGAGCGTGGCGGCCGTCGCGGATTCCTCGATGCCGTAGGCGGTGAAGCGCAGGAGTCCGTGGCTCGCGTTCGCGAACTTCGGCTCGGTGATCGCCAGTTGGCGCTCGGTCCCCTCGTCGTTCCAGCGCCCGTCGCGCACGCGGTTCGGCCAGGGCGTGAGCACGACGCCGGAGCACGACGGCGTCGGCGAGTCGAGCGGATACGGCGCGATCAGGTCGACGGATCCGATGCGCAGGGCGCGCAGCGACGCGCCCACCTGTGCGATCTGAGCGCTGACGTCGCCGAGCTGGAGATGCACCTGGGTGCCGGTGGGGGATGCGGAGTTCACCTCGCCATCGTAGGGCGAGCCGCGTCCGCGATGGGGCTGGGCTGTTTTTCAGGTGCGACCGGTAGACTCGATCTGTCGGCTTCGGACACCCGCGCATGTCGCGGACGTTTTTGTGCAAGAAGTGTGAGTCCAGGGGCCGATGGTGAGCGTCGATCGACGCTAATCAACCATCACATGAATGGCCCCGGCCGCTGACAGTCCGGAACCCCGCCCGATCGCATCCGATCCGGCTGGGTGCTCGCGCGTGTGCGCGGCGCTGTTCTCGTGCGAGAACTCAGAAGGACACACCCATGCCCAAGAACAAGAAGCCCCGCGGCGGACGCCCCTCCGCCAACTTCGAGCCGCGCTACGGCGCGAACAAGACCTCGTTCCACGACCGCCACGCCGGCGGCCGTGACGGAGCTCGCGACACGCGCGATTCCCGAGACGCTCGCGGCGGACGCGCGGATGCCGGCGAGCGGCGCACCCCGGCCGCCGGTTTCGACCGTCGCCCGGGCAGCCGCAGCGCCGGCCACCGCGGCTACCGTCCCGCGGAAGAGGGCGGCGCACCCAAGCAGCGCTGGTCGTCGCAGGAGCGCGCGGGCCGCGACGAGGCTCGTGGCATCCGCAACCGTGCGGAGTCGGGTCGCCGTGAGGCGCCGCACCGCGGCGGTTCCGAGCGTCCTCGTTTCGACGAGCGCGGCGCACAGCGTCAGACCGGCCCCGGCACCTACCGTGACGAGCGCGGCGGACAGCGGTTCGACCGCAACGATCGTCCGCAGCGCGACGACCGTGGGTACGGCGACCGTCAGGGTCGTGGTGGCGACCGCGCTGAGCGTCCTCGGTTCAGCGATCGTGGCGCCGAGCGCCCTCGCTTCGACCGCAATGATCGCAGCGACCGTCCGCAGCGCGACGACCGTGGGTACGGCGACCGTCAGGGTCGTGGTGGCGACCGCGCTGAGCGTCCTCGGTTCAGCGATCGTGGCGCCGAGCG
>NZ_JBFBGY010000005.1:0-96544 GCF_040684875.1 Microbacterium sp. NPDC089320 | reverse complement strand
CCCTCGCTTCGACCGCAATGATCGCAGCGACCGTCCGCAGCGCGACGACCGTGGGTACGGCGACCGTCAGGGGCGTGGTGGCGACCGCGCTGAGCGTCCTCGGTTCAGCGATCGTGGCGCCGAGCGCCCCCGTTTCGACCGCAATGACCGCAACGACCGCCCCCAGCGCACCGACCGTGGTGGCCCGGAGCGCCCGGAGCGTTCGTACGACGCCGACCGCGCACGTCGCGCGTTCGACCGTGACCGCGCGCAGCGGTCGATCGAGGGTGGCCGTGACGAGCGCTCGCGTCCGTCGACCGGTGGCGCGTACCGCACCGAGCGTCCCCGCCGCGACGACCGCACCGCTCGCGACTCGCGCCCCAGCCGTGATGACTGGAACAAGAAGCCCAAGACCGCCTTCGAGCCGACAGACGACGTCGTGCACGAGCGCCTCGAGGCCAAGTCCGTCGCAGCGGTCGAGGTCGACGGTGTGACCTTCGCCGACCTCGGCCTCGGGTCGAACATCGTCGAGACGCTGGGCAACATGGGCGCGGCCACGCCGTTCCCGATCCAGGCGGCCAGCATCCCAGCCGTGCTCGCAGGACGCGACGTGCTCGCCCGTGGCCGCACCGGCTCGGGCAAGACCATCGCATTCGGTGCACCGCTCGTCGAGCGTGTGCTGCAGTCGCAGGCGGGCAAGCGCCGCGAGTTCGGACGGTCGCCCCGCGCGATCATCCTTGCGCCGACGCGCGAGCTCGCGCTGCAGATCGACCGCACCATCCAGCCGATCGCCCGCAGTGTCGGCCTCTTCACCACGCAGATCTACGGCGGTGTGCCGCAGGGGCGTCAGGTGGGCGCGCTGAAGAAGGGCGTCGACATCGTCATCGGCACCCCCGGTCGTATCGAGGACCTCATCATTCAGGGCAAGCTCGATCTCTCGGACTGCCGTATCGCGGTGCTCGACGAGGCCGACCACATGTGCGAGCTCGGATTCGTCGAGCCCGTGCAGCGCATCCTGCGTCACACGGCCGACGGCAGCCAGAAGCTCCTCTTCTCCGCCACGCTCGACCGTGAGGTCGCGGCGCTCGTCGACGAGTTCCTCGTCGACCCGGCCGTCTACGAGGTCGCCGGTGAAGACCAGGACTCGAGCACGATCGAGCACCGCGTGCTCGTGATCGAGCACCGCGACAAGGCCGACATCCTCACCTCGCTCGTCGACCGCGACGGCAAGACGCTGGTCTTCGCCCGCACACGCGCCTACGCCGACATGCTCGCCGAGCAGTTCGACGACGCCGGCATCCCCGCGGTGTCGCTGCACGGCGACCTCAATCAGGCCAAGCGCACGCGCAACCTCGAGCGTCTGACGTCCGGTCGCGTGAACGTTCTCGTCGCCACGGATGTCGCCGCCCGCGGCATCCACGTCGACGACATCGATCTGGTGGTGCAGGCCGATGCTCCCGACGAGTACAAGACGTACCTGCACCGCTCGGGCCGCACCGGCCGCGCCGGTCGCTCGGGCCGCGTCGTCACGCTCATCACGCGTCAGCGTCAGCGCCGCATGACCGAGCTGCTGGAGCGTGCCGAGATCGACGCACCGTTCGAGAACGCGCGTCTCGATGACGACCTGATCGAGGAGATCGCCGGTCGCGTGCCGACCGCGGCAGACCTCACGTCCTGACCCTCGCGCCCGAAGGCCCCGTCCCTGCATCTGCGGGGGCGGGGCCTTCGCCGTGCCGCGACGCGGCAGCATTCCGAGAGAGGACGGCGTCTGGGAAGGACTGCGCCGGGGGAGGAGAACTGCGCCCGGGGAGGACGATTGGGCGTGGAACCTCCTCCCGAGAGGCAGTTCTCCTCCTGACGGGGCAACGAGGGAGCGAGGGTGCGCGGGTGCGACGCAGCGAGGGAGCGCGGGCGCGACGCGGCTGCTGACCGCGAAGAGCGCTGTCGACTCAGCCGAGCTCGTGCTCGTGGATCGCAGTGCTCGAGGCCGTGCCGTTGAGGTCGAGATAGAGCACCTGCTCGGTGACGGTGAGAGTCATCGTGTTGCGGCGTTCGATGAGCGGCGCGGCGGCATCGATGAAGCCGGAGTCGAAGCTGTAGACCCTGAGGTCCTCGGCCCGATGGATCCGCTTGTCGGCCCACGGCGCCATGACCTTGGCCGGGTCGCGGTGCGTGTACACGACCGTGCGTTCGGCGATACGGCTGCCGTAGTGCAGGCGCTCGGCGTCGGGGGCGCCGACTTCGATCCACGCCGTCGTCGCTCCAGTGAGGTCGCGCACGAGCACGGCGGGCTCATCGGTCTGCGAGATGCCTCCCCCGAACATGATGCCCTCGGTGAACTCGAGCCCGTAGGCGAGCACGCGGGTCAGCATGTAGGCGTCGGTCTCGGACGGATGCCGCGCCGCACGCAGCGAGAAGTCGTCGTGGACCCCGCGGTCCATGTCGGCCAGCTGGACGTCGAACGTGTGCATGGTGGAGCCGATAGCCATAATGTCCGAGCCTACGCGGCGCCACCCGATCTTCCGGCGAGCGAGCGACGACGCTCAGAACAGCATCGGCTGAGTGGATGGAGCGGATGGCGCGGATGCCGTAGACGACGCCCGCGTCGGTCGGGGAGCCACCGCGGTGCGCGCTCGGGCCGACGACGTCGTGTCGTCCTGGCGCCAGACGGAGCCGACGTGACCCTGCCCGCTGCGGATGCCGCGCACCGGGTAGTCGTCTTCGTGCTGCCCGTCGAGCCCGTGCAGTCGGATCAGCGGCCGCGCCCGCTTGGCGAGCCACTGGCGGTACCCCTTCGGTGCCTCGGCGGAGACACCGGGATAGAGCCCGCGATACGACGAGACCAGGTCGGGCCGGAACTCGCCGAGCCACTGCATGAACCAGGGTTTCACGCCGGCGCGCAGATGCAGGGCGCCGTAGATCACGCGATTCGCCCCCGCCTCCTTGATGCGTCGCAGCGCGGTGTCGATCGCCTCGACGGAGTCGGTCATGTGGGGCATGATCGGCATCAGGAAGACGGTGACCCGGAATCCCGCATCGCGCAGCGCCCGCACCGTGTCGAGCCGCGCCTGTGTCGTCGGAGTGCCGGGCTCGATGGCCTTCTGCAGCTCGTCGTCGTACATCGCGATCGACATCTGGATGTCGACGGGCACCCGTTGCGCGGCCTTCACCAGCAGGGGGATGTCGCGCCGGATCAGTGTGCCCTTCGTGAGGATCGACATCGGCGTGCCGGACGCGGCGAGGGAGTCGATGATCCCCGGCATCAGCTTGTATCTGCCTTCGGCCCGTTGATATGGGTCGGTGTTCGTGCCCAGCGCAACGGTCTCGTGCTCCCAGCTGCCCTTGCGCAGCTCTCGCTGCAGCACCTCGACGACGTTGACCTTCACGACGATCTGCGAGTCGAAATCCGATCCGCCGTCGAGATCCAGATACTCGTGCGTTCCCCGGGCGAAACAGTAGACGCAGGCATGGCTGCATCCGCGGTACGGGTTGATGGTCCACGCGAACGGCATGCGCGAAGCGCCGGGCACGTGGTTGAGAGCGGACTTCGATAGCACCTCGTGGAACGTCATGCCCGCGAAGTCGGGCGTGGTCACCGTGCGGAGCACGTTCGAGCGGTTCTCGAGTCCGGGCAGCGCTGCGGCATCGACGTCACCGAGCTTCTGTCCCTGCCACCGCATGAAGAACATTCGAACATATGAACGATGCTCCGGTCAACCCGAATGCGACATCTGTTCTATTCGAGTTAAGGGGACAATAGAGGCATGTCCGTCCCGCCGCAGCCTCAGCATGCGGCGCCGCGCTCCCCGATCCTCGGACCCGCACTGCCCCTCGGTCTCGCGGTGACGGCGATCGGCGTCCTGCTGTCGCTCGCCGGCGCACCGATGCAGCCGGCGGTGCGCGGGGAGCTCGCGATGCCCGAGCCCACCGCGGTGCAGGACGTGCCGGCGGTCGAGGTCGGTGCGACCACCGCGGCGGATCCGTGTTCGGAGCCGAGTGTGCTCGACGCGATAGCCGTCGCCGACGACGCGGCGATCATCGCCGGCTTCGGGGGTGGCGAGAGCTTCCGATCCGCTGTCGTCGCCGGCAACGCGCCCTGCGTCGCGCTCGACGACCCCGCTCACGTCTGGGTCGTCGTCAACAAGGCGCGTCCGCTCGTTCCGGTCTCCTTCGCGCCGTCGTCGCTCACCGATCTTCCGCTGCAGATGACGACTCGCTCCGGTCAGGCGCGAACCGACGTCGCCGCGGCGGTCGGCGAGATGGTCGACGCGGCGGCGGCCGAGGGGGCGGGGCGCATCGGCGCGAACAACGGCTATCGATCGTATGAGCTGCAGGTCGTGACTCACGCCGCTCATGTGCGCAGCAGCGGCCAGGCGGGTGCGGATGCGTCGTCGGCGCGTGCCGGACACAGCGAGCATCAGACGGGGCTCGCGATCGATCTCGTGGCGTGCGACTCGTCGTGCGGAGCCATCGAGGCGTTCGGGTCGACGGTGCAGGGGGAGTGGATCGCGGCCAACGCGTGGGAGTACGGCTTCATCGTGCGCTACGAGCAGGTGGGCTCCGGCGTCACCGGCTACAAGCCCGAGCCCTGGCACCTGCGATATCTCGGCAGGGAGCTCGCGGCCGCTTACCACCAGGGCGGCTATCACACGCTCGAGGAGTTCTTCGGGCTCCCCGCGGCCCCCGATTACACCCACTGAGCGCGGCGCTCGGAGCGCCGGAGGGCGGCATCGCGGGGCGCGGGCGCGCCGATTGCGGCATCCGACAATCGCGGTACCGAGTCTCACCGATTGTGGGATGCATTCTCACAACGAGCTGTCGGGGTGTCGGCGACCCGACATAGAATCACCGGAGCAACGACGCACGAACGTTCGGGAGGACGCAATGGAACGCGACATCTACGAAGAGGATCACGAGGCATTCCGCGACCTCGTCAAGGACTTCGTCAAGCGCCACGTGAACAACGCGGCGATCGAGCGGTGGGATGCCGCCGGCGAGATCGACCGGGCGACCATGCTGGCAGCCGGCGAGGCCGGCCTGATTGGACTCTCCGTTCCCGAGGAGTTCGGCGGTGCCGGGATGCTGCAGGACTACCGCTTCCGCACGATCGTGATGGAAGAGGTCATCGCCTCCGGAGCCGGTTCGCTGGCCGGCGCCTTCGGCATCCAGGACGACCTGGCTGTCCCCTACCTCGTGCACATGGGCACGCAGGAGCAGAAGGAGAAGTGGCTGCCCCGCATGGCGACGGGCGAGGTGCTCGGCGCGCTCGCGATGACCGACCCCGGAGCGGGCTCCGACCTGCGCGGCATCAAGACCAACGCCAAGAAGGTCGACGGAGGCTACATCCTCAACGGCGCCAAGACGTTCATCTCGTCCGGCTCGACGGCCGACGTCGTCGTGACATTCGTCAAGACGGGCGAGGGCAATCGTCCTGACGCGTTCAGCCTGCTGCTCGTCGAGAAGGGCATGGAGGGCTTCGACCAGGGCAAGAAGCTCAGCAAGATGGGCTTCCACGGCTGGGACACGGCCGAGCTCAGCTTCACCGACGTGTTCGTCCCCGACGAGAACCTCATCAGCGGCAAGGAGGGCCAGGGGTTCATCCAGTTGATGCTGAACCTGCCGCTCGAGCGCCTGTCGATCGGCGTCGCCGCGGCAGCGGCCGCTCAGGCCGCCCTCGACTGGACCGTCGCGTACACGAAAGATCGCGAGGCGTTCGGCGAGCGCATCGCCGACTTCCAGAACACCCGCTTCCGGCTCGCGGACATGGCGGCGACCACTGACGCGATGTGGGCGTACATCGACCGTGCGCTGATCGCCTACAAGAACAGCACCCTCACGGCCGAGGATGCCGCGAAGGTCAAGTTCTGGGCGACCGAGCGCGAGTGGGAGGTGCTCGACATGGGCGTGCAGCTGCACGGCGGCTACGGCTACATCATGGAGTACCCGATCGCCCGCGCGTTCACCGACGCCCGGGTGCACCGCATCTACGGCGGCACGAACGAGATCATGCGTGACCTCGTGGGTCGTCAGATCGTCGGCAAGCGCTGACGCATCGCGCAGAGGGGCCCAGGATGACGGCATCCTGGGCCCCTTCGCGTACAGCGGCAGTAGGAGAAGCGTTGCTACTCGAGTAGCATCGACGTATGACGAACGCCAAAGTGAGTCTGAGCCTGAGTGAAGGCGATATCGCGTTCCTCGATCTCGAGACGCTGAGCGGGAGGTACGCCTCGCGTTCTGCCGCAGTGCAGGATGCCGTTCGACTTCTGCGCGAGAGTCGACTTGCCGATGCCTACGCAGAGGCCTTCGCCCAGGGGTACGACGACGCGTGGGATGCGGCCGACGCGGATGGCCTGGCGTCCGCATGACGGACGCGTCCATCCCCCTGCTGCGACGAGGACAGATCCTGCTCGCGTCCTTCGACCCTGCGGTCGGTTCGGAGGCGAGTAAGACCAGGCCCGCCGTTCTCGTCAGCAACAATGCGGCGAATGCCGCGGCGATGCGCTCACCGCGCGCGACGGTGACCGTCGTGCCGGTCACGTCCACTGTCGCCCGGGTGTTGCCCTTCCACGTGCTGCTTCCGGCCGACGCGACTGGCCTCGACCGCGATTCGAAGGCGCAGGCCGAGCAGGTGCGAACGATCGCGGTCACGCGTATCGTGCGCCCTATCGGTTGGGTGCCGGCGGAACTCGTCGCCGCGATCGACGACGCCCTACGCCTGCATCTCTCGCTCTGAGGGTCGGACGGAGCGCGGGTCAGCGAGGCAGACGACTGCCGACACCCGCGCGACGCAGCCGGTCGGCGATCAGGATGCCGAGCGCTGTGGCGGCGAGGCAGCTCGCGAGCGTGATCGCGAAGAAGGCGATCTGCAGCGCGGGGTCGAACGTGCCGAGGTCGAACGATGCCCAGGCGAGGATCGGATAGACGATGCCGACGATGGCCGCGCCGAGGTAGTGCAACCAGGTTCCCCAATAGCGCCAGAGCACGAACAGGAACGGGAGCTCGGTGAACGCCGCCCACCACAGGTTCGTCGCGACGCTGCCGAAGCCGTATCCCGAGAAGGGGACGATCACGAGTCCGGCCAGGAGGCCCACCAGCAGTCCCACGAGCGGGCGACGCAGCAGTCGCAGGGCGATCACCGACGGCAGCAGCCAGAGTCCGGCCAGCGCGACGCTGACGAAGGGGAGGCCCGGGAAGAGGATCGTCGAGATCCAGTTTGCGGGAGCGAGGAGCGCGCCGCCGGCGACTCCGAGCGCCGCGCACGTCAACAGGATCGCGGTCGGGATGCGAAATCGCGAACGTCCGCCGGCGGTGCGAGGTCGATTCTGCACCTCTGCGGGCGCGTCGGGGCGCGTTTCCGGCCCCGCACCGCCCTGCTGATCGGAGGACGGGGTCGGGAGTGCAGCATCTGCCCCGCTCATGCGAGGGGCTCCGCCGCCGCCTCGCGGGCTGCCTTCGAGGTGGGCGAGGCCGCGCCGATCTTCCAGTATCCGCAGAAGCTCACATCGTTCTTGTCGACCCCGCGGTCGCCGACGAGGTGCTTCCGCGCACCCGAGGCGAGCGACTGCTCACCCGCTGCATAGGCGTGGAACGGCGCCGCGGGCAGCGTCAGCTCTCGCAGCCGAGCGAGGGCGAACGAGCCGGGGTCGAACTCATGCGGGCGCGCCAGCCAGACGATCTCGACACCGGCGGGATGCGCGAACTCCAGGGCGTCGTCGTCGGATGGGACCTCGATGATCGCCGTTCCGGTCGCGTCGGCAGGCAGCGATGCGCAGATAGAGGCGATGGCGGGCAGCGCCGTCTCGTCGCCGATCAGCACCACGCGGTCCGTTCCGCGCTGAGGGTTGAATGCCAGGCCCTCATCGATGATCAGCACGTGCTCCCCGGGTTCGCAGGTCTCCGCCCATCGGGATGCGGGTCCTGCCGTGCCGTCGGCGGCAGACCCGTGCAGCACGAAGTCGACGTCGATCTCGGCGCCCGACCCGCCGGCGGCCGGTCGGTACGCGCGCACGCTGTAGTTGCGCATGACCGGTCGCTCGCCGTCGGGGATCCGCAGGAACTTGAGGTATCCGAACATCCTGTTCGCCTTCGCGGGAACGCGATCGAGACCTGCGTCGCCGCCGATCGGCAGGAACAGCCGGAACCACTGGTCGTAGCCCATCGGGCGGAACTCCTCGATCTCGCCTCCGCCGAGGGTGATCCGCATCCAGTGCTCGGAGAGGCGCTCGGTGCGCAGCACGCGGAGGTGGAGGAGTTCGGGGGACTCGGGCTTGACCAGTCTGCTGTATGCCATGCGGGCGCCTTTCAGGGCAGCTGCCAGGGGAAGAGGAACAGGAAGATCGCTGCCGATGCGGCGATGGCGGCGATGATGAAGACCGTGTCGCGGAGGCGGAACGGCACGAGGTGCCGTTCGGTGCGCGTCGCGTGGGCGCCGAAGGCACGGGAGTCCATCGCGAGGGCCACACGCTCGGCGTGGCGGATCGCTCCCGCGAGCAGCGGGACGATGTATCCCCAGCCGCGCGCGATGCGCGCGAGGGGACTGCTGCCTCCGTGGTGCCCGCGCACGCGATGCGCGGCTCTGATCACCGCGAGCTCATGCCCGAAGCGCGGCACGAAGCGGAAGGCGGCCAGAGCCGTGTAGCCGATCCGGTAGGGCACCCGCAGCTGCTGCACGCTCGCGCGCACGAGGTCGGGGCCGGTGGTGGTCAGGCCGCCGATGAGGGCGAGCGCGACGATCGCGCCGAGCCGGAGGGCGGTGGCGAAGCCGATCGCGGGGGCGCCTCGGTGCAGCGTCCAGTCGCCGAGTTCGAGCACGGCAGGGGTGTCTCGCACGATCTCGGGGTCGACCCACAGCGAGAATCCGAGTCCGATCGCGATCATGCCGATCGGGAGGGCCAGGAACAGCACGGCGGCGATGCGCCGGGTCACGCGCGATCCGGCGACGATCAGCGCGACAGCGGAGACCAGGAAGACGGCAGGCGTGGCGAGGTCGCGCACGAAGATCAGCAGGACCATGGCCGGGGCGACTCCGGCGAGCTTCGCGAGCGGGTTGAGCGCATACAGGAAGTGGCGCGGGGAGGATGCCGCCATCGCGGCGTACGGGTCGAAGGCGCCGGCGCTCATGCGATCGCCCGACCCGCCGCGGCCAGCACGCGCTGCAGCGTGGGGAGCCGGAGCCCCGCGTCGACGAACGGCGTCTCGTCGCGGAAGAGCACGTCGGTGCGATCGGCGGCGTGCACGCGACCGTCCTTGAGGATCACGGTGTGCGACGTGTGCTCGGCGACGAGCTGCAGGTCATGGGTCACGATGATGATCGTCGTCCCCTCGTCGCGCAGGTCGTGCAATAGCGAGAGGAGTTCGGATGCCCGGGCGCGATCCTGACCGAAGGTCGGCTCGTCGAGCGCGAGCACTCGGGGGCGGGTGATCAGCGCCGTGCCGACCGACAGGCGGCGCTTCTCGCCGCCCGAGAGCAGGAAGGGGTGCACGTCGGCCTTGGCCTCCAGACCGAAGCGGATGAGCATGGCGTCGACGCGCTCACGCGTCTCGGCATCCGGGGTGTGCCGAAGTCGCAGCCCATGCGCCAGCTCGTCGAACACGGTGTGCGCGATGAACTGGTGCTCCGGGTTCTGGAACACGAATCCGATGCGGCTCGAGAGCTCACGGGGCGAGGCCGACCCCGGGTCGATGCCGTCGACCGTGACCTGCCGTCGAGGTGGCGGGACCACGCCCGCGAGCGCCTGCAGCAGGGTGGTCTTGCCCGCGCCGTTGGTGCCGATGATCGCCGTCAGGCTCCCGGGCTGGATGTCGACGTCGATGCCGTGCAGGATCTCCATCCGGTGCCGGCGCACGGTGAGACCGCGCGCGCGGACGATCGGGGTGCTCTGCCGGTCCGCCTCGTCCGTCCATCCGTCGTCCGTCCGCAGGACCGAAGCACGGATGTCGGGTGAGACAACGGCTCCCGGTCCTGCATCCGTGCCCTGATCCTGCAGGCGGGCCGGGGCTGGGGCGGAGGATGTCCGGGGCACGGCGGATGCGGCGGCCAGCGCCGCGGCGAGCTCCTCAGGCGTGAGCGGCAGCTCGTCGACCTCGAGCGTTCCGGCATCCTGCATGCGCAGCGCAGCCAGGGTCGCGGCGGGCAGCCAGACGCCCATCTCGACCAGTTCCGTCGCGTGCTCGCGGATGATCCGGGTCGGTGGGCCGTCGAACGCGACCCGGCCTGTCCGGTCGAGCACGATCGTGCGGGTCAGGAAGCCCATGGCGGCATCGAGGTTGTGCTCGACGAGCAGGATGCCGCGATCGCCGGCTGCGATCACCTCGGTCAGTGCGGCGTAGACGTCGTCGATGCCCTGCGGGTCGAGATTCGCGGTCGGCTCGTCGAGCACGATCAGGGGCGATCCCATGGCCAGTGCGCACGCGATCGCGAGACGCTGACGGCCTCCGCCCGACAGGCGGTCGGGGTTCTCGTCGCGCCGCTCCCAGAGACCGACACGGCGCAGTGCGTCGGCGGTCCTCGCGTGCACCTCGTCGAGCGACAGCAGGAGGTTTTCGGGCCCGAAGGCGACCTCGTCGTAGACGGTGCCCGTGACGATCTGCGCGTCCGGGTCCTGGAAGACCATCGCGACCTGCGTGCTCAGCGATGCGGTGTCGGCTTCGGCCGTGCTGATGCCGCCGGCCTCGACAGATCCCGTCATGGCCGCCGGCACCGCGTGGGGGATCAGGCCGTTGAGCGCGAGGGTGAGCGTGGATTTGCCCGACCCGGACGGGCCGAGAAGCAGCACGACCTCGCCCGGCTCGATGTCGAAGGTGACGTCCCGCGGCGAAGGGTGCACAGCGTCGGCGTGGGTGATCGAGAGGTCACGCACGCGGAGGAGAGGCGCGGATGAGCGCACGGCATAACCCCGGTTCGGCGGATCGGTACGGTTCTAACTTAGCTGAGCCTTACCTGATCTGCACAGATGCCCGGAGTGACGGCGCCGGGTGCGTCGATCAGCGCCGGGCGACGCCTGCGCGGCTGAGCGACGAGCCGATCGCGAGTCCCGCCGCCGTCCACGCGATCGGACCCAGCACCGAGATCACGAGATACGAGACCTGCGCCCACGGTGCGAAGGTCGCGAGGTCGACGGCGAAGAACACCACGACGGCCACGATCGCCCCGATGATCGCCGCAGAGATGAAGAACCGCCACGGCCCCCACGAGCGATAGCGGGTGAGCGCGGCGATGCCCTCCTGGATGGCCCCGAACAGCAGCGCGGTGCCGACGAAACGCAGCGTCCAGGCCGGGTTGAACGCGCTCGAGATGAGGGCGGCGAACACGTGCGTGACGAGGGCCACGAACGGGCGGCGCAGCACCTCCTGGGCGATGATCCCCGGCAGGACGTGCGATCCGAGGACGAGTCCGTAGAGGTACGGAGCGGCGGCGATGACGACCGGCGTGATGAGCCCGGCGATCCCCCCGAGGATGCCCGTCGCGACGCCGATCGCCGCGCAGATCAGCAGCACACGGGTCGTGAGGACGGGGGAGGGGGCCACTCCTCCAGCCTACTGTCGACCATCGGCGAAGCGGCTGGCCGTTCGGCCAGGAATATACCCCGACCCTGGTGTGTGGCCGGAAGCCGGGCGTAGCTTGAACGGCGGTGCGGCAACGCAGTCGCACCGTGATCATCGGGAGAAGCACATGGGTCGAACACCCCTCCGGATGGCAGCGGCCACCACCCTGGCGACGCTGTTCATCGCATCGACGGCAACCGCAGGCTATGCAGGCACGGAGGAGGTGACAGACCCCACCCCGGTCGAAGGCACGCCCGGTCACTACATCGTCGTGCTGAAGTCCGATCCGCTCGCGAGCTACACCGGCGACGTCAACGGCCTCAAGGCCACGAAGCCCGCCGAGGGCGAGCAGCTCGAGACGCAGTCCCAGGACTCGCAGCGCTACGTGCAGCACCTCGAGGCCGAGCAGCAGACGGTCGCGCAGGAGGCGGGAGTCACTCCCGAGATCAGCTACCAGGTGGTGCTCAACGGCTTCAGCGCCGAGCTCACGGGCGAGCAGGTCGACAAGCTGCGTGCGTCGAAGGACGTGTACGACGTCTACCCCGACTTCATCCGTCACCCCGATGCGCAGACCTCGACCGACTTCCTCGGTCTCGGCGATGACAAGAAGGGACGGGGCGGCGTCTGGCAGCAGACCGGCGGCGTCGACAAGGCCGGCGAGGGCGTGGTCGTGGGTGTCATCGACACCGGCATCGCTCCCGAGCACCCCTCGTTCGAGGGAAAGAAGCTCAAGAAGCAGCCGAAGAACGACAAGCGCCACAAGGGTGGCCAGCCGTACACCGACGGCACCTTCGTCTACTTCGACAAGTCCGACGGCGGTCAGTTCCGGGGCACGATGGTCGAGGCTCAGGAGTGGGACAAGAGCGACTACTCGTCGAAGCTCATCGGAGCCCAGTACTTCTACAAGGGCGCCGAGGCGGCCGGATTCGACTTCCAGTACGACTACCTCTCGCCGCGCGACGGCGACGGCCACGGTTCGCACACCGCGAGCACGGCGGCCGGCGACTTCGGGGTGAAGGCATCGATCGAGGACGTCGACTTCGGCAGGATCTCGGGGGTCGCACCCGGAGCCAAGGTCGCGGCCTACAAGGCGTGCTACGTCGGACCCGATGAGGCCGTCACCACCGACGACATCTGCGCGGGAAGCGACCTGATCGCGGCCATCGACCAGGCCGTGGCCGACGGCGTCGACGTGATCAACTACTCGATCGGCGGCGGAGCGGCATCCACCGTGCTCGCCCCCGAGGACATCGCATTCTTCAACGCGGCGGCGGCGGGCGTCTTCGTCGCCACCAGCGCCGGCAACGACGGACCCGACTCCGTCACCGCCGACCACGCCTCCCCGTGGTACACCACGGTCGCGGCATCGACCATCCCGACGTGGGAGGGCACCGTGCAGTTCGACGGCTTCGCCCAGGCCGGCGCCTCGGTGAGCGTGCCGTTCGGCACGACCGTCACCGGACCGTCGATCTACGCGGGCGACGCGGCAGCTGCCGGACAGGCCGCCGCCGATGCCGCGCTGTGCTTGCCGGGGTCGCTCGATGCGGCCAAGGTCACGGGACACATCGTGGTCTGCGACCGCGGCGGCAACGCCCGTGCCGAGAAGTCGCAGGTCGTGAAGGATGCCGGCGGCATGGGCGTCGTGCTCGTGAACGTGCCCGGTGGCGCGGACTCGCTGGACAACGACTTCCACGCCGTGCCCACCGTGCACCTCTCGTCCGTGCATCGCGCCGCCGTGCTCGCCTATGTGCAGGGCGGAGTCGACCGTCCGATCACGCTCGTGGGCGAGAACACGACCGGTGTGGTGACGCCGGTGCCGCAGATCGCCGGCTTCTCGAGCCGCGGCCCGATGCTGGCCGACGGCAGCGACATCATGAAGCCCGACATCGCCGCCCCCGGCGTCGCGATCCTCGCGGCCACGCAGAACGCGCCGGGAGAGGCGCCGACCTTCGGCATCCTGTCGGGCACGTCGATGGCGTCTCCGCACATCGCCGGTCTCGCGGCTCTGTATCTCGGTGAGCGACCCAACGCGAAGCCCGCCGAGATCAAGTCGGCCATGATGACCACCGCGTACGACACCGTGAACCCCGACGGCTCGGCGAACAGGGATCCGTTCCAGCAGGGCGCGGGCCAGGTCGACCCGAAGAGGTACTTCAATCCCGGTCTGTTGTACCTGAACGACGTGCCCGACTGGGTGGCGTTCCTCGAGGGCAAGGGGCTGGCCGACTTCCCCGGTGAGCCGATCGACGGCAGCGACCTCAACGTCGCGTCGTTCTCGATCGGGTCGCTCGCCAGCGCGCAGACCGTCACCCGCACCGTGACGGCGACCGAGAAGGGCACGTTCACGGCATCCGTCGATCTGCCCGGCGTCGATGTGACCGTCGAGCCGTCGACGCTGACGTTCACGAAGCCGGGTCAGACCGCGACCTACACGGTCACGTTCGACAACCAGAGCGCTCCCGTCGAGCAGTGGGCGACCGGATCGCTGACCTGGACGAGCAAGACCAACTCCGTGCGCTCGCCGATCGCGGTGTTCCCCGTGACGGCCGACGCACCGGCCGAGGTCGAGGGCACGGGAGTGGACGGGTCGACCGCCGTCGAGATCACCCCGGGCGTCGACGGCGAGCTCGCGCTCGGGCTGTCGGGGCTCACCCCGTTCACGCTGCTGGAGGACCCCGACGGACGCGTGGTCGGACACTCGGGCGACGAGGCATCGGGCGACGAGAACAAGGACGTGTCGTGGATCGTCGACGTGCCCGAGGGCACGACGCTCTCGCGCTTCGACCTCGACTCGTCGGATGACACGGGCAGCGACCTCGACCTGACGGTCTATCGGGTCGTGAGCGCCGACGATCTGCGCTACTACGAGCGCTGGCAGTCGGCGACGGGTTCGGCGGACGAGCAGGTCACACTGCCCGCTCCGACGCCGGGCACCTACCTGGTGGTCGCGAACGTCTACTCGACGTCGGCTCCGACGACGTGGGACATGACCTACGCCAACGTGCAGCCCGACGACGAGGGCGCGTTCACCGCGACCCCGAACCCGATCGAGGCCGTTCGCGGCCAGGCGACGAGCTACGAGCTGAGCTGGACCGGCCTCACCGCGGGCACGCGCTACCTCGGACTCGTGCAGTACGGCGAGTCCGCGGTGCGCACGATCGTCACGGTCGACGCGCAGTAGCGATCAGCGACGGCGCCCCGTGCTCTTCGGAGTGCGGGGCGCTGTCGCGTGCGGGGCGCCGCGTCGCGGGGGCTCGCCGCGTCGCGGGAGGCGTCAGATCTTCCGACCGCGCGGCATCAGTCGCACGTCGGGAAGAGGCGGGGCGGGGATGCGCACATCGTGCCCGTCGACGACACCGAATCGCGCGGAGGCCGCCTCCCACTCGGTGCGCGCCTCGACGATCTCCTCGTGGGTGCGTCCGGCGAAGTTCCACCACATCACGATCTCGTCCTCGAAGGGCTCGCCGCCGACGAGGAACAGCAGCGCCCCCTGCGCGCTGGACACCTCGACCGCATCCCTCGAGTCGCCGAGGTACAGCATGTCGTTCGCCGTCATGCCGTGCGTGGCGACGACGGCGTCACCCTCGACGAGCATGAGACCGTGCTCCCATCCCGGTCGCAGCGGAACGCGCACGCGGGCACCCGCGGGGATCCGGATCTCGGCGCCGACGATCGGGGTGTGCACGGTGGCCGGCGATGAGGTGCCGGCGAACTCGCCGAGGACCACGGTGGCCGTGGCGTCATCTCCCTCGTCGGCGCGGAGGGACACCTGCGGGAGGTCGGTGTGCCGTTCGAACCCGGCGGCACCGTGGCGCGCGGTCTCGGGGAGCACCACCCAGAACTGCAGGGCATCGAGCGGGATCGGGTCGTCGCCGATCGAGTACTCCGAATGAGAGATGCCGTTTCCGGCGGTCATGAGGTTCAGCTGACCCCTGCGGAGGTCGGCATCGCTGCCGAGCGAGTCACGGTGACGGATCTCCCCGACCAGCGGCCAGGTCACGGTCTGCAGCCCGATGTGCGGGTGCGGCTCGACGCGCATCCTGGTGTCGGCGGGGCCGAACCGGTCGAGGAAGCACCACGCCCCGATGGTCGGGAGATTGCGGTGCGGCAGCACGCGCAGCACGTTCATCCCGCGCACCCCGCCGAGCGGCACCTCACGCGGTTCGAGGACGATGCGTCGTTCGCCGATCATCACGCCTCCGTCGACGCGGCGCCCGGCCGCTTCGGCCAGCGGATCTCGGCTCCGGGGATCTCATGCGTCGTCAGGTACTTCGCGATGTACGGGCACAGCGGCACGATCGCATCGCCGGATGCCGAGGCATCGGTCAGCGCGCGCTCGGCGAGGATCCCCGCGAGCCCCTGGCCCTGGAACGCGGGGTCGATCTCGGTGTGGATGAAGCGGATCGCGCCCGGACGCAGCTCGAACTCTGCGAAGCCTGCGAGCGTCTCATCGGAGCGGATCTCATAGCGCGAGGCGTCGTCGTTGCGGGTGACGGTGATGTCGGTCATCGGGGGCTCCTTCGGGCGTCTGCCACAAACCTACGCCCGCTGAGTCTCCACAGGCGCGGCCGACGTCGGCGGGGGTCGTTACGCTGGAGGGATGCCGCAGACTCCCCGTGACCCCTACGAGGATCTGCCCTACGCCGACGAGCCGTGGGACGGTGCAGGGTGGGAGCCCTCCGAGCCACCCGAGCCCATGGACTGGGAGCCCCAGGGGGCGGGGTACGAGCCGCCGCTCGACTGGGGACAGGGGCCCGTGACGCCGGTCGGATCGGCATCCGCACGTCGTTCTGCTCCGGGAGTGCGTTCTGCTCCGGGAGCGACCGCGCCGACCGCACGGCGGGCCGCGCCCAGCCGCTACGCGTCTGCGGCGGAGGCGCTGCACACGGTCTTCGGCTACGACGAGTTCCGCGGCGATCAGGCCGCGATCGTCGATCAGGTCATCTCGGGCGGCGACGCCGTCGTGCTCATGCCGACCGGCGGCGGCAAGAGCGTCACCTACCAGGTGCCCGCTCTCGTGCGCGAGGGCACGGGGCTCGTCATCAGCCCGCTCATCGCTCTCATGCACGATCAGGTCGACGCGCTCCGTGCCAACGGCGTCAAGGCCGCCTATCTCAACTCGACGCAGGCGATCGACGAGCGGCGAGAGGTCGAACGGGCGTACGTCGCCGGAGAGCTCGATCTCATCTACGTCGCCCCCGAGCGGCTGTCCTCGCCGCAGACGACGGCGCTTCTGCAGCGCGGCACGCTCAGTGTGATCGCGATCGATGAGGCGCACTGCGTGTCGCAGTGGGGTCATGACTTCCGCCCCGACTACCTCGCGCTCGGAGATCTGGGCGAGCGGTTCCCTGGAGTCCCGCGCATGGCCCTCACGGCGACCGCGACCCGGGCGACGCACAAGGAGCTCACCGAGCGCCTGCGTCTCGACGGATCCGACGGAAGGGCGGGGGCGAAGCACTTCGTCGCCAGTTTCGACCGCCCGAACATCCAGTATCGGATCGTGCCCAAGGTCGATCCGCGCAAGCAGCTCGTCTCGTTCATCCGCGCGCAGCCCGAGGGCTCGGTCGGCATCGTCTATGCGCTCAGCCGCAAGTCGGTCGAGCAGACCGCCACCTACCTCGCGGCCCAGGGGTTCGACGCGCTGCCCTATCACGCGGGTCTTCCGGCTGAAGTGCGGGCCGCCAATCAGTCGCGTTTCCTCCGCGAGGACGGCGTCGTGATGGTCGCGACGATCGCCTTCGGCATGGGGATCGACAAGCCCGATGTGCGGTTCGTCGCCCACATCGACCTGCCGAAATCCGTCGAGGGGTACTACCAGGAGACCGGTCGTGCGGGTCGAGACGGCGAACCCTCGATCGCGTGGATGGCATACGGCCTCGGAGACGTGGTGCAGCAGCGCCGCATGATCGACCAGAGCCCGGGCGATCGCACGTTCAAGATGCGCCTGGGGCAGCACCTCGACGCGATGCTCGCGCTGTGCGAAACGGTCGAATGCCGCCGCCAGAACCTGCTCGGCTACTTCGGGCAGGACTCGCAGCCGTGCGGCAACTGCGACACCTGCCTCGACGAAACAGAGACGTTCGACGGCCTGATCCCGGCACAGAAGCTGCTCTCGACGATCGTGCGGCTCAAGCGGGAGCGCAACCAGGCCTTCGGTGCCGGGCACCTGATCGATATCCTCCGCGGAGCCTCGACCGAGCGCATCCGTCAGCAGGGACACGAGAAGCTCGCGACCTACGGCATCGGCGCCGACCTGTCGGATCAGGACTGGCGCAGCGTCGTCCGCCAGTTGCTCGCGCGCGGGATCATCGTGGCGCAGGGCGACTACGGCACGCTCGCTCCGGGCGAGCAGTCGGCCGGTGTGCTGAAGGGCGAGACCGCGGTGCCGCTGCGCAAGGACACGATCGGGCGACCCGCCTCATCGCCTCGCGCACGCAAGGCGAGCGCCGCGGATGCGCTCGATCAGTCCGACCGTCCGCTCTTCGAGGCGCTTCGCGCGTGGCGAGCCGAGACGGCGCGCGAGCAGGGCGTTCCGGCATACATCGTCTTCGGCGATGCGACGCTGCGCGCGCTCGCCGAGCATCGTCCGGCCTCGCTGGCCGATCTCGACGGGATCACGGGGATCGGGGCCAAGAAGCGCGATGCCTACGGCGAGGGTGTGCTGGCCGTCATCGCCGCAGGCTGACGCGCCTCACCCCGCCGCACCCCGCCGCACCCCGCCGCACCGCACGGGAGCGCGCCGCTCAGGTCGGAAGCACATCCGCGAGATGTGCGCGCAAGTGGGCACCGACATCCACCGCGTCGCGGTCGTAGAGCCACTGGTACTGCAGGCCGTCCCACAGGGCGACCAGCCAGATCGCCTCGTGCTCGGGGTCGCGATGCTCGGGCAGGTCCCCGTCGATGCGGGCAAGGCGGAACAGCTCGGCGAAGTAGTCGATCGCCTGGGAGAACCGCGCGGTGAAGTAGTCGTGCGCAGGGTGCACGGCCGGCACCGCCTCGCAGGACAGCACGGCGTAGACCTCGATGAGGCCGGGCTCGTCGAGTGCGCTCACCCGTGCACCGAGCGGGATCGCGCGAAGTGCGTCGGCCGCTCGCTCGACATGGGTCGACTCGCTGCGCATGCGGATCGCGCTGTCGCGCTCCGAGAGCACCGCGCTCAGCAGCAGCTCCTTCGACGGATAGTGATGCAGCAGAGTGGACTTCGAGACGCCGACCGCCTGGGCGATGTCCCGGAGGCTGGTGTCCCCATATCCGCCCTGTGAGAACAGGCGGGAGGCGTCGGCGAGGATCTGCGCGCGGCGGCGCCGTCCCACCTCGTATCCCGGTGAGTCGTCGGCTGCGGGCTCCGCGCCGAACACAGGCGGCAGGGGGCCCGCGGCCGTGGCTGCCGGGCCGGGGCTGTCGGCGTCTCGCCACCCGTAGGGCAGTGCCCAGAGCGACTCGCGCTCCTCGAGCATCTGCACCACGTCGACTCGATCGGGCAGGTACTGGGAGATCAGCTGCAGACCGTCCCAGCCCGCGCTGTGACGCACCGACTCCTCGGCGACGTCACGGTCTGCGCCGATCGTCCCGTGCAGTGCAGCGTCGTCGAGAACGTCCGTGCTGAGGCGGTGCAGGCGCGCGTACCGCTGACGCATCCGCTCGTGCGCCGGGTGCCCCGCGGCGGACGCCTCGCCGGTGAGCGCGGCGAAGAGCTCGAGGTAGCCCGGCGTGCGTGCGTTGCGCCGCGCGACGTCGGCGAAGATCAGCTCTCCGGAATCGGATGCGGCCGCGATCAGGTCGAATGCCTTCTCATTGTCCTCCTCGAACCCCGCGACGACTTCGGCGAGCAGGTCGTCCTTCGAGGCGAAGTGTCCGAGCAGTCCGGGGTGGCTCACCGAGGCGGCGGCCGCGATGTCCCGCAACGAGGTCGAGCGGTAGCCGTTCGACACGAAGAGGTCCCGCGCGGCATCGATGATCCGCTGTCGAGTGGCGGCGGCGCGCGCCTGGCGCGAGCCCGTCGTGGCTGCTGTCGTCATCGATCCCCCTTCCCCCTCATTCTCTATCATTACCAATCGGTAGAGATTCACTTACCAAACGGTCGATATTCCGGTATTATCATCCTCAGTCCGGTCGCAGATGCCCGGCGAACCTTGCCCGAAAGGACCCCCCGTGACAGAGCTGTCATCGGCCGCCACCGCGGCTGCCATCGGTACCACCGGCGTCAAAGTGCCGGGCACCACCCCGCTGAAGACCCCCCGCGGCTACACTCCAGGACTCGCCGCCGTGAACTTCGGCGTCTATCTCGCGCTGCTGACCCCCGTGATGGTGTCGATGGCCTTCAAGATCCAGCGACTCGACCCCACCAACACCGAGGCGAGCCTCGGACTCGTGATGGGGGTCGGTGCCGCGTTCGCGCTCGTGGCGAACCCGCTCGTCGGGCGCCTCTCCGACCGCACGACCTCCAAGTGGGGCATGCGGCGTCCGTGGATCCTCGGCGGCGCGATCGTCGGGCTCGGAGGCTTCGTGATCATCGGCGCCGCGACGTCGGTGCTCGTCGTGCTCCTGGCATGGTGCCTTGTCCAGGCGTCGATGAACGCCGTGCTCGCGGCCGCGAACGCGACGCTGCCCGACCAGGTTCCCGTGTCCAGCCGTGGCAAGGTGTCGGGCATCGTCGGCATCACCACCCCCATCGGCATCCTCGCCGGCAGCTTCATCGTGAACTTCCTCCCCGGTGACTTCGAGCGCTTCGTCGTTCCCGGCGCGATCGCGCTGATCCTCGTGATCGTGTTCGTGCTCACCCTCAAGGACCGCCGTCTCACCGAGAAGCCGGCCACGCGCTTCACGATCGGCACGTTCTTCGGGTCGTTCGTCTTCAACCCCCGCAAGCACCCCGACTTCGGTTGGACCTGGCTGACGAAGTTCTTCGTGATGTTCGGCTACGCCGGCATCGCCACCTTCCTGCCGCTCTACCTGGTGACCAGGTTCCAGCTCGACGAGCAGGGTGCTGTAGGAACGATCCTGATCGCCAACCTCGCCTCCATGGCCGCGATGGCGATCTCCGCGCCGCTCGGCGGCTTCCTCTCCGACAGGATCGGCAAGCGCCGTCCGTTCGTCGCGATCGCCGGTGTGATCATGGTGGTGGGGCTCGTGATCCTCGCGATCGCGCCCTCGATCGCCGTCGTCATCGTCGCGCAGGCGATCATCGGCCTCGGTGCCGGGTCGTTCCTCTCGGTCGATCTCGCGCTCGCCACCGAGGTGCTGCCCAACCCCGACGATGTGGCGAAGGACCTCGGCGTGCTCAACATCGCCAACGCTCTTCCGCAGTCGATCGCCCCGGCCATCGCCCCGAGCATCATCGCGCTCGGCGCCGCGACTCCCCTCGGCGGCTACACCACCTGGTACCTGTTCGGGGCGCTCGTCGCTCTCGCCGGCGCCGTTCTCGTCTACCGCATCAAGGGAGTCAAGTGACCATGACGAACACTGACGTGACCACCGCCCGACCGTGGCTCGACGCTGCGCTGCCGATCGATGAGCGGGTGCAGCTCCTTCTCGATGAGATGACGGTGGAGGAAAAGGCCGGCCTGTTCTTCCACACCATGATCGCGATCGGCGACCTCGATGAGGCGAACCCGATCTTCGGCACTCCGAGCGCCCGCGAGTTCATCGACGTCAAGAACATGACGCACTTCAATCTGCTGGGGGCGGCGCCCACCGGGCGCGAGATCGCCGCCTGGCAGAACGAGCTGCAGAGGCTGGCGTCGTCGACCCGGCTCGGCATCCCCGTCACCCTGTCGACCGACCCGCGACACTCGTTCAGTGAGAACCCCGGGGCGTCGATCCTCGCCGGGCCGTTCTCGCAGTGGCCCGAGACCCTGGGGCTCGCAGCCACGCGCGACCCCGATCTGGTGGAGCGGTTCGCAGATATCGCGCGTCAGGAATATACGGCAGTCGGCCTTCGCGTGGCCCTGCACCCGCAGGTCGATCTCGCGACCGAGCCGAGGTGGGCACGGCAGACCGCGACCTTCGGAGAAGACCCCGAACTGTCGGGCATTCTCGGAGCGGCATATATCCGCGGGTTCCAGGGCGAGTCGTTCGGCCCCGGATCGGTCTCGACCATGACGAAGCACTTTCCCGGGGGCGGCCCGCAGCTCGACGGAGAGGACCCGCACTTCCCGTACGGTCGCGAACAGGTGTATCCGGGCGGCGCCTTCGACCTGCACCTCGGGCCCTTCGAGGAGGCGATCGCCGCCGGGACACGTCAGATGATGCCGTACTACGGCATGCCGGTCGGCACCGAGTACGAGGAGGTCGGGTTCGGTTTCAATCGGTCGGTGATCACCGGACTGCTGCGCGAGCGATTCGGGTTCGACGGCTTGGTCTGCACTGACTGGGGGCTGATCAACGACGCCGAGATCTTCGGGCAGCCGTTCCCCGCTCGTGCCTGGGGCGTGGAAGACCTGACGCCGCGGGAGCGCATGCGCAAGGTGCTCGACGCAGGCGTCGATCAGTTCGGTGGCGAGGACTGCCCGGAGCTGCTGCTCGAGCTGATCGCCGACGGCTCGGTCTCGGAGGAGAGACTCGACGTCTCGGCTCGGCGGATCCTGCGTGAGAAGTTCGAGCTCGGGCTCTTCGAGAACCCGTTCGTCGACGAGGACGCGGCCGACGAGATCGTCGGCCGCGCCGAGTTCCGCGCGGCCGGGGAGGCGGCCCAACGCGCCTCCGTCACGGTGCTGACGAACGACGGCGCTCTGCCCTTCGCCGCCGGGATCAAGGTCTACGTCGAGGGCATCGAACCGGCCGTCGCAGCGGCCTACGGTGAGGTCGTGCCGGCCCCCGACCAGGCCGATCTGGCGATCCTCCGCCTGCAGGCGCCGTTCGAGCAGCGCGGCACGACCTTCGAGAACTTCTTCCATGCGGGGTCGCTCGAGTTCTCCGACGAGGTGATCGCGCATGTCCGCACCATCGCAGAAGCCGTGCCGACCGTGGTCGACGTGCTCGCCGATCGACCGCCGATCCTCGAGCCGATCGTCGCCGCCGCGGCGGCCGTGACCGTCAACTGGGGTGTCTCCGGTGCGGCGTTGCTCGACGTGCTGAGCGGCGTCGCGAGCGCACGGGGCGCGCTGCCGTTCGATCTGCCGAGGTCGATGGCCGCTGTCGTCGCCTCACGCCCGGACGTGCCGTTCGACACTGCGGATCCCCTGTTCCGGTTCGGTCACGGGCTCACTCTGTAACCCCGCTTCCCGCGCTGAACCGCCCCGCAGACGTCTGTCTGCGGGCGGTTCTCGTCGTGTCGCCGGATAGGCGTTCCGCGTGCAGCCAGACCGAGACTGTGGTCTGACGACAATCCGACCGGCGGGCGTGGCCGCACTTCGTTGGAGGTTGCGCACACAGCAGTTCGCTCCTGGTTGTGGCAGACCTACCATGGGCGTATCCCTACTTCCCTCTGAGAGGAACGCTCATGGTCGACGCCGCCGTCCGTCCGAAGACGACTCGCCCGCACACCGACAGCGCAGATGCGAACCTGCGGTTCGATGTCGCCCGGGTCACAGATCTGCTGATGGGCACCTGGGCCGACACCCGCCGTGAGGCGCGCGAGCTGATCAAGGACTCGGCGTTCTGGAGGGATGACGCGCTCGGCAAGGACGAGCATCGCGAACGGGTGCTGAGCCAGCTGCACCTGCTCGTCGAGAACAAGGCCGTGCACCGGGCGTTCCCCACGTCCCTCGGCGGCGAAGACGACAACGGCGGCAACATCGCCGGCTTCGAGGAGCTCGTCGTCGCCGATCCGAGCCTGCAGATCAAGTCGGGAGTGCAGTGGGGGCTGTTCGGCTCCGCCATCCTGCAGCTGGGCACCGCCGAGCACCACGAGAAGTGGCTCCCCGGGGTTATGGACCTCTCGATCCCCGGCGCGTTCGCGATGACCGAGATCGGACACGGCTCCGACGTCGCCGCCGTGGGCACCACCGCGACATACGACCCGAGCACCGAGGAGTTCGTGATCAACACGCCGTTCCGCGGCGCGACGAAGGAGTACCTCGGCAACGCGGCGCTGCACGGCGTGGCGGCGACCGTGTTCGCTCAGCTGATCACCGACGGCGTCAACCACGGTGTGCACTGCTTCTACGTGCCCCTGCGTGGCGAGGACGGCGTCGACCTTCCCGGCATCGGTCGTGAGGACGATGGCCTCAAGGGCGGACTCAACGGCATCGACAACGGGCGCCTGAGCTTCGACCACATCCGCATCCCCCGCACCAACCTGCTGAACAAGTACGGCGATGTCGCGGCCGACGGCACCTACTCGAGCGCGATCGACAGCCCCGGTCGCCGTTTCTTCACCATGCTCGGCACCCTGGTGCAGGGCCGGGTCTCGCTCGACGGAGCAGCGTCATGGGCCTCGGCTCTCGGCCTCAAGATCGCGATCACCTACGCGACGCAGCGCCGCCAGTTCGACGGAGCCGACGGCCAGGAGGTCGTGCTCATGGACTACGGCAAGCACCAGCGTCGCCTGCTGCCTCGCCTGGCGACCACGTACGCGCAGATCTTCGCGCACGACGAGTTCCTGCAGAAGTTCGACGGCGTGTTCTCGGGTCGCATCGACACTCCCGACGACCGGGAAGACCTCGAGACCCTGGCGGCAGCCCTCAAGCCGCTGTCGACCTGGCACGCGCTCGACACGCTTCAGGAGGCCCGAGAGGCGTGCGGCGGAGCGGGTTTCATGTTCGAGAACCGCCTCGTGGGGCTTCGCGCCGACCTCGACATCTACGTCACCTTCGAGGGTGACAACAACGTGCTGCTCCAGCTCGTCGGCAAGCGCCTGCTGACCGACTACGCCAAGCAGTTCACCGGAAAGGATGCCGCGGCTCTGGCCAAGTTCGCCGTCGGCATGACAGCGGGCAAGCTGTTCCACGGCGCCGGTCTCCGGCAGTTCGGCCAGTCGGTCGTCGACCTCGGTCAGGTCTCGCGTTCGGTCGAGAACGGCCTGCGCGAGGAGCAGCAGCACCAGCTGCTCGCCGAGCGCGTGCAGCAGATGGTCGCCGACATCGCCGGTCGTCTGCGTCCTGCCGGCAAGGACAAGGTCCTCGGCGCGAAGCTGTTCAACGAGAACCAGGCCGAACTGATCGAGGCGGCTCGGGCGCACGGCGAGCTGCTGCAGTGGGAGGCATTCACCGATGCCGTGCACCGCGTCGACGACGCCGACACGAAGAAGGTGCTCACGTGGCTGCGCGACCTCTTCGGTCTGCAGCTCATCGAGAAGCACCTCGCCTGGCATCTGATCCACGGGCGCCTCTCGACCCAGCGCGCCGCAGCGGTGTCGCGGTACATCGACCGGCTGTGCGCCAGGCTCCGCCCGTATGCGCTCGACCTGGTCGACGCGTTCGGGTACGAGCCGGAGCACGTCCGCGCGCCCATCGCCTCCGGTGCCGAGCGCGTGCGACAGGACGAGGCCCGTGAATACTACGCGGCGCTCGCAGCATCCGGTGATGCGCCCGTGCTGGAGAAGACGCTGAAGAAGAACGCGAAGCGCTGAGGCGTCCGCGCACCCGCACGGCCAAGGCCGGGACCATCATGGTCCCGGCCTTCGTCGTTCGCGATCAGGTGCCGCAGAGGATGGCGCGGCTAATGTCGATCTGGCCCATCCGCACCGACCAGAGGAGTCTGACATGACCCGTGTCACCGCATACGCCGCGCCCAGCGAGGCCGCACCGCTCGAGAAGACCGTCATCGAGCGTCGCGAGCTCGGCCCGAACGACATCCTCATCGACATCGCCTTCGCCGGCATCTGCCACTCCGACATCCACACGGTGCGGGGCGACTGGGGACCGCAGCAGTACCCGCTCGCACCCGGACACGAGATCGCCGGCACCGTCGCCGCCGTCGGCTCGGATGTCACCAAGCATGCGGTCGGCGATCGTGTCGGCGTGGGATGTCTCGTGAACTCCTGCGGGGAGTGCCGCAACTGCCTCCGCGGCGACGAGCAGTTCTGCTCGAACGGTGCGATCTTCACCTACGGCAGCACCGACCGCGACGGCACGGTCACGCAGGGCGGGTACTCGGAGCAGGTCGTCGTCACCGAATCGTTCGCAGTGCGGATCCCCGACGCCCTCGGACTCGATGTCGCGGCGCCTCTGCTCTGCGCGGGAATCACCACATACTCGCCGCTGCGTCACTGGAACGTCGGACCCGGCAGCCGCGTGGCGGTCGTCGGTCTCGGCGGACTCGGTCACATGGGCGTGCAGATCGCCCACGCTCTCGGAGCAGAGGTCACCGTGCTGTCGCAGACGCTCAGCAAGAAGGACGACGGCCTTCGCCTCGGTGCCGATCACTACTACGCGACGAGCGATCCCGAGACGTTCCGTTCGCTGCGCGGGTCGTTCGATGTCATCCTCAACACGGTCAGCGCGGTCGTCGACCTTCGCGCGTATCTCGGTCTGCTCGACGTGGGCGGGTCGATGGTCTGCGTGGGGGCCCCCGCAGAACCGCTCTCGGTGAATGTCTCGTCGCTCATCGGGGGACGCCGGTCGCTCGCGGGCTCGAACATCGGCGGAATCCAGGAGACCCAGGAGATGCTCGACTTCTGCGCCGAACACGGCATCGCCGCCGAGATCGAAGTCATCAGCGCATCGCAGATCAACGAGGCCTATGAGCGGGTGCTCGCCTCTGACGTGCGCTATCGCTTCGTGATCGACGGCGCCACCTTCGCGGACTGACGTCGACGAGCCTCCGGGGGACGCCGTTCTCTCGGGGGCTCACGTCGATCGCCGGGGGTCTCTTCTTCTCTTCTCTTCTCGTCGTCTCGTCGTCTCGTCGTCTCTTCTTCTCGTCGTTTCTTCGTTTCGTCGTCTCGCTTCCTTCCTTCCTGTCCTTCGTTCTGTTCCTCGCCTTCGTTCTGTTCGTCTCCGTCGTTCTGTCCGTCTCCGTCGTTCTGTTCGTCTCCGTCGTTCTGTTCGTCTCCGTCGTTCTGTTCGTCTCCGTCGTTCTGTTCGTCTCCGTCGTTCTGTTCCTCTCCTTCTTCTCTTCCTCTCCCTCTGCGCGGCATTCCGGGAGATTGGAATACGTGGTCTGATCTGGGGTAAATCGGGCTGGTTTCGGGGGGCGAATGTCGGTGGTGCCGGGTTGACTGTGGGGTATGAACAGCACTGCGGAGCTTTTGGATCGGGTCATCGCCGACCTTGATGCGGTGCTGTCCGATGATGCTTTGGCGGGGTTGAGCGACGCGGACCGGGTCGCGGTGCTGCAGGGGGCGGGGGCGGCGTTTCGGCGGGCGGAGGCGGTGATCGTGGAGACGATCGCGACCGGGGATCCCGGTGACTTTCCGCATTCGGCGGGGTGTCGGGGCATGAACGAGCTGGTGCAGCGGACGGTCGGGGTGGATGTGCGGGGTGCGGTCCGGGTGGACCGGGTGGTGGATCTGGTGCGCAGGCCGGTGAGTCTGGCGGGGGAGCGGATGCCGGCACGGTGGTCGGAGATGCGTCTGGCGTTGCTGGACGGGGTGATCGGTGTCGCGGGGTTTCTGGCGGCGACGGGTCCCATCGAGCGGGTATGGGACCGATTGAGGGTGGATCAGCGGTTGGCGGCCGATGTCGCCTTGGCGGGGTTCGCGCGCGGGCACGGCCTCGACACGGACGACCCGGACCCGGATGCGAGCGCGGATGCGGATGCCGATGCGCCGGGGCCGTCGCCGACGACGCAGGACCTGAAAGCGCTCGGGGAGGATCTCGCGTCGATGCTCGACCCGGATGGGGAAGAACCCAAGGATGAGGAGGCGCGGCGTAAGCGTGGCATCACGATCGGTCGGCTTCGGAACGGGGTGCATGCGATCCGCGGGTATCTGACCCCGGAGGCTGCCGCGCAGTTGCAGCTCATCATCGACGGACTCCTCAACCCCAAAGGCGACGGCCCGCCCCTGCCCGGCGTGCACTTCACCCCGACCGATGCAGGCGAGGACGCCGGCGACGGCGCCGATGCAGCCGCCTCCGAGGACGGAAGTCCAGACGCGGATCCGTTCAACTCCGATCCGCGGTCCGTGCTCGATGACCGCACCGCGGCGCAGAAACGCCACGACGCTCTCACCGCCGCTCTCGCGATCGCCGCCCGCCACACGGACATGCCCACACTCGGTGGCGCATCACCGGTTCTCGTCGTCACCGTCGACGCGAAAGACCTCGCCCATCACGCGGGCGGCTCTTCGTTCGGTGCTGCCGCCGGGTTGAGCGCGAGTAACGGTGGGTGGGCGACCATTCCCGGGTCCGGTGCGCACGTGCCGGTCTCGGTCGCCGCGCAGACTGCATGCGCCGGGGTGATCCAGCGGGTGCTGATGGATGAGGGGCGCATCATCGGGATCAGTACCACCGACCGGGTGTTCACCGTGCATCAGCGGCGCGCGATCATCGCCCGCGACAAGGAATGCCTCATCCCCGGATGCCACGTTCCCGCGTCCTGGTGCGAGATCCACCATGTGACCGAGCATGCGCGCGGCGGGCTGACGACTACCGACAACGGTGTTCCGTTGTGCTGGTGGCACCACCGCTCCCTCGGCACCTCCGGGTGGGAGATCCGCATGAACGCGGGGTCGCCCGAAGTCCGCGGACCGAACTGGTGGGACCCCGCCCAACTGTGGCGCACACCACGACTCAGCCTCCCCGCACCGACCGCAGTTCGGCGCGCTCCGATGCGGATCTGAGTTGCCCTCTGCCCTCGGCGGCTCAGCTATTCGTGCACGCCCTCGCGCTTCGGCGGTCAGTCCTCTGAGTCGGGCTTCCGGAAGTGGTCGATGAAGTTGCTGCGAGTGGTCGCGTGCAACTCATGGATGAGATCGCCGGCACGGTCACCGTCGCGGTCCTTGACCGCGGCGGTGATGCCGCGCAGGAACTCGAGCGCCTCCTGCGGTGTTCGCAGGTTCTCTCGAGGGGCGAGAAAACGCGCGAGCTTGAGTGACAGGGTCTCCGCCTTGGCCCGGAGCACTGAGTTCGGCGAAGCCTGAGCGACGACGAGGAAGTATCCGCGAATCGCCCGACCGAGAGCCGCGGCGTCGTCGGACTCCACTGCATCGCTCACCAATCCCAGCTGCCGTTCCAGCTCATCGATCTGCTCGTCGGTCAGATTCGCGGTGTTCGTGCGAGCCAGATGCTCGTGGATCGTACCGGTGACGAAGAGCCCTTCATTGATGGCGGCCAGGTCGATGGGGGCCACGCGTGTGTGTCGGTGCGGCACCAGTTCGACGACGTCCTCCTCAGCAAGGCGATTCAGGGCTTCGCGGATCGGCGTGCGGGATGACCCCAACCACGTCATCAGCTCCTCGTCGTGCAGCACTTCGCCGGGTTCGAGAGTGCCGTCGAGAATCGCGCCCAGGATCGTGTCATAGACCTCGTCGCGCAGCAGGCGGCGGAGGTGAGGTGTGTCGGCGGCGGGCATCAGACGATCTCGCTCACGTGTGCGGGTGTGGAGGGACCGATCTCGGAGCCCTCAGGCCGCGAGGCAGCCTCGACCCCCGAGCCGGCCTCGACCTCAGCGGCGTCGCGGGCCCTCACGCTCTCCGCGCCGGCAGTGAAATACGCCTGTGCGGCCGCGGCCGCCGCATCGGCATCCCCCGCCTCCGTCGCGGTCGCGAGCGCATCGAGGGCCGCGGTGGTCGCGGTCGCGTCGAGTGCGCCGGGCCGTGCAGTGATCATCCGCGTGACGTGTGGAACGGACTTCTCGCGAATGCGTTGGATGAGAGTGTTGCGATACCGGTCGATGAACACGCTCATCAGCGCATCCACGATCCGCGCACGCTCGAGGGCGTTCTTCGTCCCGCTCACGCGCTCGTGCAGCTCGCGGATGCGGGCTCGATCCCCCTCCGTGAGCAGCGCGACTGCCTCGCGCACAGCCGCGGAGTAGACGACGCCCAGCATCTCCATCTCCTCGCTGAACCGCGTCGCGTCCAGCGGGGCGATGCGCGTGCCGCGCTGGGGGAGTACCTCGATCAGACCCATTCCGGCCAGTCGATTCACCGCCTCGCGGATCGGCGTGCGCGATGCCCCGAGCCAGGTCTCCAGCTGCTTGTCGTTGATCGGCTCCCCGGCTGCCAGCTCGCCGGAGACGATCGCATCGAGAAGTGTGTCGTAGATCTGGTCACGCAAGAGCTTCCGCGGCATCCGCGCGGGCGTCGTGGGCACTGGCATGCAAGTATGCTAACCCGAAGAAATCTGAATATCTAATATATCAAAAGAGGCCTGGTGCGCATCGGCCCACTGCAGCCCGGCGTCGAACGTCAGGCTCCTGTCGCGCCAGCCGCGCCTGCCCGGTCGGCGATGCCCAGGGCGATGCGGGCGATCCGCGCGCTCGCACGGCCATCGCCGTAGGGGCACGGCCGATCGGAGAGGTCTCGGGGTCCGTCAGCGAGGAGGCGGTTCGCTGCTGCAGCGATGTCGCGGTCGGGCGTGATGAGCTCTGCGAAACCCGCATCGATCGACTCGGGCCGCTCGGTACTGCGCCGCACCACGAGCAACGGCCTCCCGATCACGGTGCACTCCTCCTGCAGCCCGCCGGAATCGGACACCAGCAGGTCGGCCCGCGTCGCGAGGGCGAGGAACTCCTGATGATCTGCCGATTCGGCGACGAGCAGCCGATCCAGCAGGCCATCGAGACCGAAACGCGTGATCGCCGCGCGGGTACGCGGATGGGCGAGCAGCAGCACAGGAGCGTCGATGTCGCCGAGGCCCGTGAGTACCCGGGCCAGTGATTCGCGCGTATCGGTGTTCTCGGGGCGATGGATCGTTGCGAGGACGAAGCGCTCGGGCACTCGCCCATGGGGGAAGAACCGGGTCGGCGTGGAGCGGCGGTGCGAGAGCGACTGCCTTGTCGCCTCGACGATGGTGTTGCCGGTCACCGCGATGCGCTCATCGGGGATCCCTTCTCGACGCAGGTTCTCGGCATTGTGCTCGGTGGCCGCGCAGTGGATATCGGCGAGGGCGCCGACCACGAGCCGGTTCAGCTCCTCCGGCATCGCTCGGTCGCGAGAGCGCAGGCCCGCCTCGACATGGATGACCGGGATGCCGGCGTAGTTCGCCGCCTGCGCGCCGGCGGACACCGCATTCGTGTCTCCCTGCACGATGACGACCTTCGGCGCCTCGGCCGCGAAGAGAGCGGAGAGCGCACCCATGGCGGTGGCGATCTGCGTGCCGCGATGCGCGCCACCGACGCCATCCAGGACGACATCCGGCTCACCGATGCCGAACTGCTCGAGGAACTGGCCCGACAGCTCTCGGTCGTAGTGCTGGCCCGTGTGGATCACGAGCGCGCGGCTGCCGAGCTCTCGGATCAGCGGCGCGAGCTTGATGATCTCGGGGCGGGTACCGAGCACGATCGCGATGTCCCTGGTCTGCATGCTGCTCCTGAAATATTAGGTGATTTGTGGTTACGCGATAAGTATGTCATCCTCTAATCATCCAATATGTTAGATAGCCGAGAAAGGCGCGATCATGCCGATGGGTCCCCTGGGAGAGCAGCTGCGGCCGCAACTGCTGAGCGGTCTCGCCTACGAGCGTCTGCTGGAGGAGATCATCAGCGGCCGCCTCCCGGCCGGTCATCGCCTGCGTCTGGATCTGCTCGCGCGCAGCTGGTCGGTATCGCGCACTCCGGTGCGAGAGGCTCTGCAGCGCCTGGCTGACATGCGGTTGGTTAGCGTCTCACCGAACGCGGGCACGCGCGTCGCCCACTGGTCCGCGGGCGACATGGCGGAGCGAGCGCGCATCATCGGTCGGCTGGCGTCGTCGGAGTCACTGACATCGCCCGCATCCCCGACACCGCCCGCGTCGCCGACATCGCCCGCGCCGCTGGCATCGCCCGCGTCGCTGACATCGCCGTCATCGCCCGACGCGACCGAGCGGAGCACGGGGACAGCGAATGAGCGCCCGCCGCAGTCGGGCTCCCGGTGCGAGATCACGGACTATCTCGACCTTGCGGCGCAGCTCATCGATCACGAGTTCTGTCGTCTCGGCGCCCGCATCGTCCACGATCACGTGCAACCTCTCCGGCTCTTCGTCGTCCCCGAGACCGCCCACAGGCATGGCGTGAACCTCGCGCCCGGTCGTGCGCGGCGTCGCGCCCTGCTGGATCAGTCGCTGGAAGCGCTGCGACGGGGCGACGCTCGTGCCGCCTGCGATGCGCTGGCCGCACTCTCGGCCGACCTCGTCCTCGCGCTCGGATCCTCCGCTGCCACTCCCGCGTGACGGCCTCCCGTACCTCCCCCAAGAAAGAACGCACGAATCCGTGCATACGTCTGCTCACCGCGCCCTGCGCGGAAGGGCCACACGAAAGGCAACATCCATGAAGAAGTCCACGACGATCACGGCCGGGTTAACGCTCAGCGCCATCGCGCTGCTCGGCGTCGTCGCGCCCGCCAGTGCGCAGACGCCCGGCACTGCCGTCGGCACTCTCGCGCAGAGCACGTTCAAGCTCGACAGCTTCGTGCTGGGTCAGCAGCCGACGCTGAGCGCGTCGGGATCGGCCGTCGTCCTGCTCCCCGCCGTGGGCGCGACCGGCCCGATCAGCAGCGGCGGCCTCTGCCTCGACTACGCGGCAGAGGGGGAGCCGATCGCGGCGATCTGCAACGGGTCTGCGAGCCAGCTGTTCAGCGCCGAGCGCAGCGCCACCGGTGTGTCGTTCTCGCTGAACGCCGTCAACCGTCCCCTCGAGACGCGCCGCCTCACCCTCGGCTCGAGCACCACGGAAGGCAAGCTGCTCCTGCGTCCGTACTCGACCGCGGGCACGCCATGGCTGAAGTCCGGCCTCACCGCGAGCCACTCGTCCGTGGTGCTCGACGGGGCATCGGGGGGTCTTCTGCCCGTCTTCTCGGGCATCGGCGAGCCCGGTCTGACGGTCGAGGTGCGCGGACAGGGCGACGCCGTGATCGCCACCGCGATCGTCGCCGCGGATGGAACATGGAGTGCGCAGTCGACCGTAGAACTGCCCGAGGAGTCCTACACGGTGACCGCCGTGCAGAACGACGGTGCGGACACGAGCACGGATGAGCTCACCTTCACCGTCGTCGCCGCGCCGGTCGCCGACCCGATGCTCGCCGGCGGAGCCGCCATGGTTCTCGCCGCCGCCGCGGCAGTCGTGTTCGGCGCGCAGCGCCGGCGCGCAGCACGGGCCGCGCTCTGAGCGGGAGGTCGGGCGGACGCCTGCCCGCGAGGGTGCGCATCCGTCCGACCGCCGTCCTGCCGTCCTGCCTCCCGAGGCTGCCGCGAATCCACCTCGTCGCGTGGCCTCTCCGTGCCGCCCGCCGGCGGCTCCCGCCACCCACCAGCGAACAGAAAGGATGCCCACATGTACGGAGCGAACCCTCCCATCGTCGGGACCGCACTCGGCGGCACCCTCGCGGCGACAGGCGGCGACTCCACGTGGCCGCTCATCATCGTGGCTGTGTGCCTGACGTCCGGCGCTCTGCTGATGATCCGCGACTCGTATCTTCGCCGCACGGCCGACGACCCCGGTGACGCCTGATCCGGCGCACCGACCCATGACCGGGCGTGTGCGGCGATCCCCGTCGCCGACTCCGCCCCTGCGATCGGCACTTCGTCGATCGAACCCTCCCGCCGCCCTGCCGAGGCTCGCCCGATCTCCCCATCGGTGCGAGCAGATCGCCCCACGATCACCGGCCTCCGGCGGGAACACGGTGTGGACGAGCGCACGCTCGTCCACACCTTCTGTCCGATTGTGAATCCTGAAGAGAGACCGATGACCACGCTCCTGCCCGCCAGCCCGTCGCGTCACGCGACCGGACGGCACCGCCACCCCGAAGAGACAGACCATCGGCCCGTGCTCGATCGGATCGCCCGCATTCTGCTCGCCTCCGCGCTCGCGGGAGGGATCGTCTGGATGCTGGTGCAGGCCGAGGCTGTCCGCGCTGCCGAGGCCCGCCTCGCGGCATGGTGGATGAATCCGTGGATCCCCGGCGGAGCCGCAGCATCCGACGACGTCTTCATGCTGTGGATCAGCGAGAACCATCTCGTCGGATTCCAGGTGACTGCGGAATGCACGGCGATCATCCTCATCGCCCCGCTGCTCGCCCTCGGAGCATGCTTCACTCTGTCGACGCGAGTGAGCCGGCCCCGTGCGGTCGGCGCCATCGTCGCATCCGCCGCCGTCATGGTGATCGTCAACCAGGTGCGCCTGGCACTGATCGGGTTCTCGACCCTGCAGGGCGGCCTCGGCGCGGGGTACGAGTTCGGACATCGCTTCGCAGGCTCAGCGGTCGGCATCGCGGGGTTCGCGATCGGACTGATCATCCTCATCGCGGTCGCGGGTGTCCGCCGACGTCGGCGATGACCCACTGACCTCCCCTCTCGACAGGACCCCTGATGCCCTCCCTCCTCGGATCGATCTCGCTCGTCCTCACCGTGATGTTCCTGGCCTACATGACGTTCATCCTCATTCCGTACGTCCGGCACAAGAAGGAGAGCCCCGGCGATCCTCGCCGGTTCGAGTGGCACATCTTCATCCCGTGCCGCGACGAGGCCGCCGTCATCGCGACCACGATCGCGCGTCAGCGCGACCGCTTCCCCGATGCGCATCTGTGGGTGATCGACGACGACAGCGACGACGACACCTCGGCGATCATCCAGGCGCACGCTGACGCAGACCCGCACGTGCACCTCGTGCAACGTCGCCGACCGCTCGCACGGACCGGCAAAGGCGATGCGCTGAACAGCGCATACGCCGCACTGAACAGCTGGCTGCCCGACGACGCGGACCGCGACCGCGTCATCGTGACGGTGGTCGACGCCGATGGCGAGATGGCTGCGAATGCGCTCGCCGCCGTCGCCGCAGACGACTGCTTCGGCGATCCCGTCGTCGGGGCCGCACAGATCACCGTGTGGATGAAGAACCGCGACGACCGCATGCCATATCCCGAGCGGGGACGGCTGGCGAATGCCTTCGCCCGGTACCTGATCAGGATGCAGGATGTGGAGTTCCGCACCGTGATCCTCGCGATGCAGTCGCTGCGGTCGCGGACCGGCACCGTCGGGCTCGGCGGCAACGGACAGTTCACCCGGCTGTCTGTGCTCGATCGGATCGGAGAGGGGTACGGCGCGCCGTGGCACGGCGCGCTCCTCGAGGACTACGAGCTGGGTCTGCACGTGATCCTCGCGGGATACGAGAACCGTCAGGTGCACGAGACCTACGTCGCCCAGGAGGCGCTGCCGAGTCTGCGGCGTCTGCTCGCCCAGCGCACGCGGTGGTCTCAGGGCAACATCCAGTGCGTGAAGTACATCAGGGAGATCGTCGGTTCCCGACACTTCGACAGCTCCGGCGTGCTGGAGTGCCTCTACTACCTCTTCCTCCCGTTCCTGCAGATCGTCGGCCTCGTCGTGATCCTCCTCACGCTCGTCTTCCAGGGCGTGACCATCGTCACGGATCCCGCGGCACTGGCAGGAGTCGTCGATCACGCCTGGGCCTTCGTCGCGCTGGGGATGATCTTCGGGATCGGGCCCTTCGCCATCTGGGGCGTGCTGTACAAGCTCCGCTGCGAACCGGGGTCGACCTGGCTGCAGGCCGTCGGGTGGGGAGTGGGGCTCGTCTTCTTCGTGCAGTACATCCTCATCTCGGTCACCCGGGCGATGGCTCGCGTCGCACTGGGCCGCAACGGGTGGGCCAAGACACGGCGCAACGCGGAGGTGCACGTCGCCGGCCCCGTCTCGGTCGATGTCTGACGTGCCCGCGACCACGCCCCGCGCGCGATCAGCGCGGGGACGCGCCGGGGCGGCGATGCAGGTCGGGGCGACCGCTGCGGTCGACGTCGGCTCCGTGATCGGCTGCGCCGGCATCCTCTGGAACAGCGGTGGGAGCACGGTGGTCGACGGAACGTGGACTTCTCAGCTCCTCTGCCTCGCTCTCGGGTCCGGGCTCCTGATCGCCCGCCGCCGGATCGGGGCGTCGCCCCGCGCGGAGCGCGTGGTGTTCGCGATCGAGGCGACGATGCTGGTCTCGCTGATCTCGGCATGGGCGCTCACCGGGCTCTACTTCGTCGGATGGATCGCCGCATACGGCGCGCTGTCGCTCCTCCTGGCGTCGCTGTGGCATCTGCTCACACTGCTCGTCGTTCGGGGCCGCACCGGGGACGACGGCGATCCGCTCGCGTCGGTGCGGGCCGTCTCGATCGGCGCCGCGCTGATCGCCGTCATCGTCCTCACTCCGATCCACGGGTGGAGCGCATCGATCCTCGGCGGACTCGTGGTGCTGATCAGCGGCACGGTGCTGCTCTCGTTCGCGCTGAGGACCTGGACGGAGGCGCTCGTCCGCTCCTGGTGAAGGGCCCCGCCGGTCCTGTCGGTGGTGGCGGATAACGTGGTCTCATGACGTCACTGATCGCCGGCCCCGACCTCCGCGACCGATGCGGATGGGTGGGCGACGACGCCGAGTACCGCCGCTATCACGACGAAGAGTGGGGCACACCGCTTCACGGCGACCGGGCACTGTTCGAGAAGATGGCGCTCGAGGGCTTCCAAGCGGGTCTCTCGTGGATCACGATCCTGCGCAAGCGCCCGCGTTTCCGCGAGGTCTTCGCCGGGTTCGAGCCCGAGCGGGTCGCCGAGTTCGACGAATCCGACGTCGACCGACTCATGGCCGATGCGGGGATCATCCGCAACAGGGCGAAGATCGAGGCGACCATCGGCAACGCCCGGGTCGTGAACTCGATGGCCGACGGCGAATTGGACGAGCTGATGTGGTCGTTCGCGCCGCCGTCCGCGCCTCGGCCGGCGTCCTTCGCCGACGTTCCGGCGGTGACGCCGGAGTCGACGGCGATGAGCAAGGAGCTGCGTCGTCGCGGGTTCCGATTCGTGGGGCCGACGACGATGTACGCGCTCATGCAGTCGGCGGGCATGGTCGACGACCACGTCGTCGGATGCTGGCGCGCCTGACCTTCGCCATCGGCACAGCGCGCCTTCGGGATCATCGACACCCTCGATATACTCGTGATCGGGGGGATCGCCCGGCGCGGCGCGCAGGGTTCATGCAGAGCGCGGTCTCCCGACCGACCGTGAGGAGCATGGGTGGCCACGCGCATGGCATCGACACCGCCGACCTTGGCGGGGTACAGCTATGTGCGTCCGCTCGGATCAGGCGGCTTCGCTGACGTCTTCCTCTACGAGCAGGACATGCCGCGACGTGTCGCCGCCGTGAAGGTGCTGCTCGCGGATGCCGTGAACCGCGAGGTGCTCCGCACGTTCAACGTCGAGGCTGACATCTCGGCACGCCTCAGTGCGCATCCCTCGATCGTGACCATCTATCAGGCGTCCATCTCTGCCGACGGCCGCCCGTACTTCGCGATGGAGTACTGCCCCGACACCATGAGCGCTCGTTACAAGAAGGCGCCGCTCCCGCTCGCCGAGGTGCTCGACACGGGCGTGCGCATGGCGGGCGCACTCGAGACCGTGCACCGGGCCGGACTCCTGCATCGCGACATCAAGCCGTCGAACGTGCTCATCAACTCCCTCGGAGCCCCCGTGCTCGCCGACTTCGGCATCGCAGCCGCGGTGATCGACGAGGGCGACGGAGAGACGATCGCGATGTCGGTGCCGTGGAGCTCGCCCGAGGTGCTGCAGGAACGCGTGTCCGGGTCCGTCCCGAGCGAGATCTGGAGCCTCGGCGCCACGCTGTACACGCTCCTCGCCGGACGAAGCCCGTTCGAACGGGCGGACCGCGGATCCAACTCCCGTGACCAGCTCACCGAGCGCATCGTCAAGGCGCGCTACACGGCGGTGCCGATCGCCGGCATCCCGCCGATCATCGACGAGATCTTCGCGACCGCGATGCACCGCGATCCGTCCAGACGATTCGCGAGCATGGCCGACTTCGCCGATCGGCTGCGCTGGGCGCAGTTCGAGTTGGGTCTGCACCCGACCGCGTTCGAGGCGGCATCCGCTGAATGGGCCGCTGCGGCTCCCGTCAGCTTCTCCGACTCCGCCGCCCGCGGCCCGGTCATCACCACCGTCGCGCCCGACTCGCGCCGTGCCGTGCGAGCTGCGAAACAGCAGGCGATGCCGCGCGACCGCGATGAGCTGCCCGCCGCTCGTGCGAAGACCCGTTCGCCTCTCGTCGCCGGCGTGATCGGCGCGCTGATCGGAGCCGCCGTCCTCGCAGCGGTCGGCGTCGGCGTGCTCTTCCTCACGGGAGTCCTGTGATGGCGATCGGCGACCGCGCTCGCGGGGAGGCGAACCCTCGATCGCGGGGCCGCCTGATCGCGGCTGTCTCCGGCATCGCCGCTCTCGCGGTGGTGCTCACGCTCGCCGTCACGGCCCAGGGCTATCAGTCGCAGGAGGTGCCCCGGCTCGAGTCGTCCGTCTGGGTCATGCGCGACAGCGGTCAATATGCCCGCGTGAACACCGAACTCGCCGAGATCGACACCGTGCGCACCGTCGACGACCCCGAGGCCGTCTGGCAGAGCGGCTCCGCGGCCGTCATCTATGCCCAGGGCAACAGGCAGCGGTGGGACCTCGACCCCGCGAACCCCGCCGACCTGCTCTCGGACGCGTCCGAAGAGGGCACGCCGATCGCGTCTGAGCCGACGCCGGCGGGCACCCGGGAGATCCTCTCGGCCGGCGCATACGTGGCCTATCGCACCGACACCGGCCAGGTGTCGGTCACCACTCTCGATGCCGGCGCCGCCACTGCTCTCGTCGACCCCTTCGCGGGTGTCGAGGTCGAGGAGGGCGAGGACCCGCCGACATACACGGCGGATGCGATCGGGCTGTCGCCTGACGGTCTGCTGGTGCTCTTCTCGGCAGACGAGGGTGCGATCCGCCGCTTCGACATCGACGAGCACCGGTTCCTCGGCGATCCCGAGTCCGTCTCGCAGGCACCGGATGCCGGCGAGGGCCTGACCATCACGATCGTGGGCGACCGCTGGGCAATGCTCCAGCCCGGCACCGGCGACCTGTGGCTGCAGGGGCGTGACGAGCCGGTGGAGCTCGACGTCGCCGAAGACGCGCGTCTGCAGCAGGGTGCCGAGTCCGGCGAGAACGTGTCGATCGCCGACTCCGACGGCCTCGTGTCGGTCGCCCTCGACTCCGGCGAGTCGGAGCGGGTCGCTGAGGCATCGGGCGTCCCGGCGACGCCGGTCGTCGTCGACGACGAGATCTATGCGGCCTGGCTCGACACGGGCGCGGGCACCCTGTGGGTCGGTGGCGAGACGGTTCCCCTGCGCGTGCCGGACGAGGCGCTCGACTCCTCGACGATCGAACCGGTGTTCCAGGAGAACGGCGATCGAGCGGTGCTGAGCGAGATCGGCACCGGACTCATCTGGACGGCCCCCGACGGAGTGCTCATCCCGCTCGAGCAGTGGGCGATCGAAGACGACACCGAGCAGCAGGAGGGCACGATCATCGTCGAAGACGTGGCCGAGCAGATGCCGCCGGTCGCCGTCGACGACGCCTTCGGTGTCCGCTCCGGTGAGCAGGTGATCCTGCCCGTTCTGCTCAACGACCACGATCCGAACAAGAAGGACGTCCTGTCGATCGACCCCGAGTCGGTCGCGGGCGGGCTCGACCCGGCGTTCGGCGATCTGACGCTCGTCGCGAACGGGCAGTCGCTCGTGGTCAACGTCGCAGCGGGATCGGGGCAGGCGAGCTTCACATACGCGGTCACCGACGGCGCCGCCGTGTCGTCTCCGGCGACCGTGACCCTGACCGTCGTCGACCAGGCGACGAACTCTGCGCCCGTGTGGTGCGGCGTCGATGCCTGCCAGCAGGAGTGGCCGACGCCGCAGCTCCTTCCGGGCGGCAGCACCGTCGTCTCGGCTTTGTCGGGCTGGGTCGATCCCGAGGGCGATCCGTTCGTCCTCAGCGACGCCTACGAGACCGATTCCTCCTCGCCCGTCATGGTCGTGCCAATGGCCGACGGACGGGTGGCGATCCGCCACACCGACCCGAATGCCGCGGATGCCGTGATCTCGGTCACCGTGGTCGTCGAGGATGTGCACGGTGCGACCGCCGAGAAGACCCTCGACGTGCAGGTCACCGGAAGCCCGGCCCTGGTCGCCTCGCCGGTCGCGCTCACGGCGCGTGTCGGGGAGCTGCAGTCGGTGCGCATCTCGGACCACCTGTCCGGCGGCTCCGGTTCCTATCGCCTCGTTGACGCCGTGCAGACTGCGGCGACCGCGCAGGGACTCGAGGTCAACCCGAACGCGGCATCCGGCACCGTCGAGATGACCGTGGCCGAACCCGGGCAGTACGTCGTGACGTACACGGCCCAGGACGTCACGACCCAGGCCGAGCAGTCGGCCGTCATCCGCATCACCGCGGTCGACGGATCCGCCGGCCTCGCGATGGCGCCGCTGACCGCGTTCGTCCGAGAGGGCGAGGACACGACGGTCGATGTTCTCCGCGCCGTGCAGAACACGAGCGGTCGGGTGCTGATGCTGGCCGATGCCGTGAGCTCGACCCCGCAGCTCGGGGTGCGTGTGGTCGGCAGCGAGAGCATCCGGGTGAACGGCACCACGGAAGACGGCGAGCCCGGGGTGATCGGCAAGGCGACCGTGACGGTCGCCGACGGCACCGGCGCCGCAGTGCAGGGAACCGTCACGGTCTTCCTCACACCGCCGTCGACGGTGACGCGGCCGATCGTCTTCCCCGACGCCATCACCGTGCGTGCGGGCTCGCTCACGCGCATCAACGTCACGGCCAACGACGTCGCACCCCGAGGCGAGCCCTTGGTGGTGCTCCCCGAGGTGACCGGCTCGGGCGAATCCGGCGAGCTCGTCTTCGCCGACCGCAACGCTCTGCGCTACCTCGCCCCCACGACGCCAGGAACATATCGGCTCTCGTACTCGGTCTCGCTCGAACGCAATCCGGCGCTCTCCGACAACGGCGTCGTGACGGTCACGGTGGTTCCTCCGGGCACCAACCGCGCGCCGACGCCGTCGACCCTGACCGGCAGGGTCCTCAGCGGCCAGACCGTGTCACTGCCCGTGCCCTCGACCGGCATGGACAGCGACGGCGATCGAGTGGTGCTCACGGGCGTCGACCAGCCCCAGAAGGGTGCGGGGACGGCGACGATCTCGGCCGACGGAGACGCGATCGTCTATCGGGCGCCCGCCGCGGGGGTCGACGGCGGCCAGGTCAGCTTCCGCTACACCGTGCGTGACCCGCAGGGAGAGCAGGGGACAGGCGCCGTCCGCGTCGGCGTTCTCGACGCGGACATCGACGACGCAGCCCCTGTGACCTTCAGCGATTATGTGCGCGTCGAGGCCGGGTCGAGCACTCCGATCGTCCTCGACCCGCGTCTCAACGACCTCGATCCCGCGCAGAGCGAGCTCGAGATCACCGAACTCGTCCCGAACGCGCCACCCGTGAAGGGGAATCCGCTCTACGACCGTCTGAACGCGCTGATCGACCCCGACACCTCTCTGGAAGACGGCCGGGTCGTACTCCGCGCGGGTGACACGGCCGGCACGAACTCCTACTTCTACACGGTCAGGTCGAGTCGCACGTCCAGCACGTCGCAGGGGCTCATCGTCGTCACGGTGACCGACGGCGCGGTCGCCGACCAGCCGAGCGTCACCGACACCGTGCTCACCGCGCGTGATCGCGAGGAACTCCCGGACGGCGGCATCGACGTCGTGACCGACCGCGTCAGCTGGCCCTCGGGTGACACCTCGTCCCTCACGCTGAGTCTGTGGGGCGACCAGCCCGGGTTCACGGTGCAGGGCGACCGCATCGTGGGCGCGGCCCCCGCAGACGGAGCGCTCGTTCCGTTCCAGCTGAAGGGCAAGGGCTCGGGCGGCAGAGACGTGGTCGCATACGGCTTCCTGCGCATTCCCGCCTTCGATGACATGCAGGTCCAGCTCAAGCCCGCATCGACCCCCGTCGTGGTCGACGAGGACGCCTCGGCATCGTTCGAGGTGGCGGAGTACGTCGACCTGATCTCCTCGGATGCCATCGAGGTGGGCTCCGGGCAGTTCACCGCGCAGCGGGCAGCCGCGTCGTGCTCCGCCGAAGGGCCGGGCACCGTGACCTACCGAGCCGGCCGCGAGGCGCCATGGTCGGACACCTGCCTGGTCCAGGTGAGGCTGCAGGGCCAGGAGCGCTGGTCGTTCATCGACGTGCCGATCAGCATCCGCCCGGCGGAGCCGCAGCTGCTTCTCTCGTCGATCTCGCACACGATCGCTCCCGGAACCACCGAGACGGTCGACATGTACGCGAACATGGCCGCATGGGAAGGCGGCCGCGAGGGTGACGTCGGATCCCTCGATTACCGAATCGTCTATTCGGGCTCGGCGTTCATCGTCACGCGCAACGGGCCTCAGCTCACCATCGAGGCGCGGGCGGACGCGCGGCCCGGCAACACCGAGAACGTCAGCGTCACGGTGCCGCAGTACGGCGAGCCCTCGGCATCCGTCCGCCTGGTCGTCGGGGCCGCGCCGCCGGACGCGCCGCGGGGCGCGACCTTCACGACGCAGTGCATCGTGACCGACCCGAGCTGCACGATCGATGTCGTCGACGTCGCGGGGGAGTACGACCCCTTCGCAGGCAAGCCGGGGTCGGGCCTCCGACTGATGTCCCTCGGCGGGGGCACCCGCTGCGACGTCGCGTCGATCTCGACCTCTGGGAGCACGTCGATCACGGCGAGCTGGCCGGGTGGGGGACAGGCTCCGGGCGGACAGTGCATCATCTCGTTCGTGGTGTCGGACGCACAGGGTCGCACCGGCACGGGAACACTGACTCTGGATCTGCAGGGCTTCCCACAGGCCCCCGCGAGTGTCACGACCGTCGGCTTCACCCGCTCGACGGTGGTGCTCGACGTGCCGCTCGGAGAGGCCGGACGCGCGCACCCCGGCGTCACCGGAGTGACCATCCTGCAGGACGGATCGCCGGCGAACGCGTCGTGCAGTCCGACCGGAGGCGTCTACCGCTGCACGGTGAACGGACTCGTCAACGGAGCGCCGCACGTCTTCACCGCAGCGGCGGTCAACGCGGTCGGGACATCGGCGGCGACGTCACCGCACACCAGCTGGGCGTATGCCGCCCCCGAGGTGTCGAACGCGACGGCGACCCCGGTCTACCGCCCCGGCAGCACCGAACGCGGACGCGGAATCGTCGCGCTGGCGGTCGCCGCGTCGGATGACTCGCTCGCGTTCCGCATCGAGGAGACCGGGCAGGTCATCAACCGCACGGGTGCCACGACGTCGGCCGAGATCGCGCTGTCGCCGGGACCGCAGAACATCACGATCGTCCCGATCAGCCAGTTCCAGCCGCCGACCGGCGACGGCGGCAACGAGGGCGGCGCGTACCGCACGTCGGTCACGGCCGCAGGAACGGTGTTCTTCGATCCCTCGGGAACCCAGGCGAGTGCGGCGTCCAACACCTCGATCACCGTCTCGGGAGTGGCTGCGCAGCCCAACGGCAGCGCCGAAGGCGTCGATGTGGTCTATCTGGCGTGGCGCTCCGGCAACGCCAGCTGCACCGCTGACGGCAACGGTCGCCTGCAGGTCTCGGGCGCCGAGGCGCAATCCTCCTCACCCACGCTCACCAAGCTCGCCGAGTATTCGACCTACAACGTCAAGGCGTGTGCGTCGAACGGCTTCGGCGTCGCCGAGTCCGCCACGACGCAGGTGTTCACGTTCACCTCGGTCGAGGGCCCCAAGGGCAATGCGACCTACACGGTGGCGACCCAGCCATCCCGTGAGGGGAACCGCTACACCTACGGACTCGAGTCGGCGCCGAACATCTCCGCGAGGGACGGGTTCGTGACGCAGTACTACATGTACGGATCGCGGCGGCCCGACTTCCAGCTGACCACCGACGCATCGCCCCTCCCGGTCTCGGCCCGCTCATGCCACGCCGTCCTGACGGACTTCTGCTCCGATCCCGTCGAGATCACCCCGAGGACGGCGCCGACGACGGTCGCGGTGCAGTTCCAGAAGTGCGTGCCGGTCAATCCGGACGACATGTTCGCCGTCAGCGGCGCCGCGCGCGGCTCGTACTCGTACATCCTGACCCCGAGCATCGTCGACGGTGTCTCCGTCGTCGACGCGCGGATCACCTGGACGAACGCTTTCGCGGCGCTCAAGCCGATCACCCATCGACTGCCGCTGTGCACGCAGCCCGAGCCCGAGCCCGAAGACCCCGCCGACCCTGCCGACCCTGCTGATCCGGCCGGATGACCCCGCCGCGATGACGACCCCCTGCTTCCCACCGCCCTGCACAGCGCAGGTGCCAGAGACGAATACGGTTGCCCTATGCCTGCTCCCTCCGCTGCTCCCGTGACCATCGCCGCCGAACAGGCCGCATGGTTCGCCGAGACGTTCTCGATCCTCACCGCCAACGTCGAACAGGCCATCCTGGGCAAACGGCACGTGATCGAGCTGGTGCTCGCCGCCGCCGTCAGCGGGGGTCACGTGCTGCTCGAGGACTTCCCCGGCACGGGCAAGACGGCTCTCGCGCGGGCGATCGCGCAGACCGTGACGGGAACGAGCAGCCGCATCCAGTTCACCCCCGACCTGCTCCCCGGCGATGTCACGGGCATCACGGTCTACGACCAGAAGGAGGGCGCCTTCGAGTTCCACGCGGGTCCCGTCTTCGCGAACATCGTGCTCGCCGACGAGATCAACCGTGCGAGCCCCAAGACGCAGTCGGCGCTCCTGGAGGTCATGGAAGAGGGCACGGTCACGGTCGACGGCGTCACGAGGCCGGTCGGATCGCCCTTCCTGGTGATGGCGACGCAGAACCCGATCGAGCAGGGAGGCACCTACCGACTGCCCGAGGCACAGCTCGACCGCTTCATGATCAAGACGTCGATCGGATACCCCGACGACGCCGCCACGATGCGGATCCTCCAGGGGGCGGCCCAGCCGAAGCACGTGCTCGACGGCATCGTCGGCGTCGACACCGTCCTCACGATGGCCGAGATGACGCGCGGCGTGTACGTGAACCCGCTGGTCTCCGACTACATCATGCGCATCGTCGATGCGACCCGGCGGGCGTCCGAGGTCCGCCTCGGAGCCAGCGTGCGTGGAGCCCTCGCGCTGTCCCGTCTCGTGATGACATGGGCCGCCAAGAACGGTCGCACCTTCGTGACCCCCGACGATGTGCGAGAGCTCGCGGTCGTGGCTCTGGCCCACCGCCTCGTGCTCGAGCCGGAGGCCGAGTTCGACGGCGTCACCGCGGTCGCCGTGGTGGGGCAGATCCTCCTCGACGTCGAGCCGCCTCGCGAGAACGGCGCTGCGTGAGCTTCAGCACCGAGTCCCGTCTGACGCGCACCACGGCGGGCACCAGCACGTCGACGCGCACGTCGACGGTCACGCGCTACGACCGCACGCGTCGCGGTCCTGTTCGCGGTGCCGTCTTCGGCGTCCGCCGCGCGGCGCGCCGCACCGAGCGCGCGGCCCGTGCGGCTGTCGCGTGGGTGCGAGAGACGGTCACGTCCGCCGGGATGCTGGTCGTCGCGGCGCTGGTGGTGTGCCTCGCCGCCGGGCTGCTGTTCGGCTGGGTGGAGGCGTGGGCCGTGGCGGCCATCGCGCTGGTGCTTCTGATCGCCTGCATCCCGTTCATCCTGGGCACCCACGACTACCGCATCGAGTTGACGCTCGACCGCGACCGCGTGGTCGCCGGAGCCGAGATCGGTGCGACGCTCGATGTGCGCAACAACAGCGAGCGTCTGTCGCTGCCGGGCATCGTCGACGTTCCCGTGGGCGAGGGCCTGGTCGAAGCGCACGTCCCGCTGCTGCGTCCGGCCGCTCACCATCGTGAGCAGCTGACGATCGCGGCCCATCGTCGCGGTGTCATCGACGTCGGTCCCATGACCATCACCCGGGGCGACCCGATCGGCATCCTCCGCCGCGAGCTGCGCTGGCCCGACGTGCAGCGCATCCACGTGCATCCGGTCACGGTCCGCCTTCCCAGCACCAGCGCCGGCCTGATCCGCGATCTCGAGGGCACGCCGAGTACGACTCTCGTCGATGCCGACCTCTCCTTCCACGCGGTGCGCGAGTACGTCGTGGGCGATTCGCAGCGACACGTGCACTGGAAGTCGACCGCCAAGACCGGCACCCTCATGGTGCGACAGTACGAGGAGTCGCGGCACGCCCGCATCGCGATCATCCTCGACCTCGACAGCGAGTCGTACGAGAGCGACGACGAGTTCGAGAACACGGTCAGCGCTGCCGCATCCCTCGCGCTGCAGGGTGTGCGCGACGGCCGTGATGTGCTCTTCTCGGTGAGCAACGAGATCCCCGAGCACAGCCGTTCCGAGGTGCTGTCGATCCGCACACTGCCGACGGTGACCCCCAAAGCCCTGCTCGACGCGACCTCGACCATCGACCCGGCCGACCGCGTGATGCGACTCGAGGCTGTCGCCGCGCTCACCGCGCAGTCGTACCCCGATCTGTCGATCGGATTTCTTCTGACCGGCTCCCGCATGCCGCTCGAACGGCTGCGCCACGCCGCCATCACGCTGCCGCCGGCGGTCGAGGCGGTGGCGGTGCGCAGTGAACTCGGCGAACAGCCCACCATGCGCACGGCACGCGAACTCGCCGTGATGACTCTGGGTGCACTCGGCGACCTTCCGCAGATGCTCGCCCGCGGAGCACTGCGATGAGCGCCGCAGGTCCTCGGCGCGGCGTGGCGCGGTCGCGTCGGACGTTCGCGCTCTCGACTCTCACGCTCTGGTCCCTCGGATACGTGCTGGTCGGCATCGGTCTCGCGACGGCGGCGGCATGGCCGGTGTACGAATCGCCGCGCGCGGTGGCGGTCGGGCTGATCGGCGGACTGCTGGGCATGATCGTCGCCGTACTCACCCGCGTGCTGAGATGGGGGCTGCTGATCGGGTCGCTCGCGGCCGCCGGCGCGTATCTCGTCGTCTCGGTCCCGCTCGCGATCCCCTCGGCGGTCTCCTCGCTCCCCGGGTTCCTGGGGGGACTCCGCGACGCGGTGCTCGGGGTCGTGCTCGGGTGGAAGCAGATGCTGACCCTGAACCCGCCGCTCGGCGAATACCAGGCGGTGCTGATCCCGTTCCTCATCGTGATGCTGTTCGGCGCATTCGTCGCCACGCTGCTCGTGCTCGAGGGCGGACGCCGGGCGACGATCGCTGTGCCCGTCGTGACCGCCATGAGCGTCTTCGGCATCGCATTCGGAGTGAGCGGCACGACAGCTCCGGTGTCGGTGCTGGGCGTCCTGCTCCCGGCGCCGCGGGAATGGCTGATCGGCGTCGCGCTCTTCGTGGTCTCCCTCGTGTGGCTGGTCGGCCGCACCCGGCTGCAGCGTGCGCAGGCGCTGCGCACCGTCGCGGCGGCCAACATCTCACGGAGGGCGACACCGGTGTGGCTCACGATCCGTCGTCATCTGCTGTCGGCGGGGCTCGCGGTGATCGCGCTGGTGGCCGGTTTCGCGGTCGCGCCCGCAGCAGCAGGGTGGAGCGACCGCTCCGTGCTGCGCGACGAGGTCGAGCCCATGATCGTCGTGCAGCAGCAGGCGAGCCCGCTCAGCGCCTACCGTTCCTGGTTCGCCGGCAGCACCCTCGATGACACCGTCGTGCAGGTGGAGGGCGACCCCGGCGCACTCGAGCGCCTCCGGCTCGTCACCCTCGACTCCTACGACGGCGAGGACTTCCACATCGCTCCGGACGACCGGTTCAGCAGGTTGCCCCGCAGTGCCATGCCGGGGGAGGGGCGCGTGTCCCTGGGGATCACGATCGGCGAGGCGTATCGCGGCATCTGGGTCCCCTCGCCCGCCGGTCTCGCCGAGGCGCCGGACTTCTCGGGCTCGCGTGCCGAAGCGCTCGCCGACGGCTTCCACGTGAACTCCGGCGGGGACACCGCGATCACCGTGGCAGAGGCGCCCGGCGGGGGAGAGGGACTCGTCCCCGGTGATCGCTACAGCGTGCTCGTGGACGCCCCGGCGAGCCCCGGCGACATCGCCTCGGTGCAGGGTGGCGCCTCGAATCTCGACACCGACCTGTATCCCGCGCTCACGGAGTGGGCCGAGATGCAGGAGCAGCCCCGCACCGGCGCCGGCTACCTCGAGATCATCGACCGTCTGCGCTCGCGCGGCTACCTGAGCCATGCGCTGCTGGACGACGAGGCGGCGACGGGGTGGATCGCGTCGCTGAAGGAGTCCGAGGGATACGCATTCGCCCCCAGCTATGCGGGGCACTCCGCGGCGCGCATCGAGGAGCTGTTCACCGACCTGCTCGAACAGGAGCGGCGGGCGGGCTCCGATGCCGCCCCCGAACTGCTCGTGTCGGCGGTCGGCGACGACGAGCAGTTCTCGGTGGCCGCGGCGCTTCTCGCCGAGCACTGGGGGCTAGAGTCCCGAGTGGTGATCGGCGCACGCCTCGCGGCTGCAGAAGAGGTCCCCGGCATCCCCGCCTGCACCGAGACCTGCACGGGCGCGAACATGAGCGCCTGGGTCGAGGTGCGCACGTCGGGCGGCGAATGGATGCCGGTCGACACCACGCCGCAGTACGCGATGCTTCCGAGCTCCATCACCGAGGGAGAGCAGCTGCCCGAGCATCCGACGGTGCCGGAGCAGCCCCGGTCCGAGGCGCTGGACCCTCCTCAGGCGCAGAGCGATTCCAACAACGACGCGCCTCCCCTCGAGTCGCCGCAGTCAGAGGTGCTCGCCGTCCTGCTGCCGATCCTCCGAGCCGTGGGACTCAGCCTGCTGGCGCTGGTGCTGCTCGCTCTGCCGTTCCTCGTGCTGATGCTCGCCAAGAGGCAGCGAGCCAGGGCTCGCCGAACCGCAGAAGATCCCGAGGTGCGTCTCGCCGGCGCGTGGGAGGAGCTGGTCGACGTGTACGCCGACCACGACGTGTCGATGGATGCCGACGGCACCCGCATCCAACGCGCTCTCTCGACCGACCGAGAGGCGGCAGATCGCTTGGCCGCCCTCGTCGACCGCGCCGTGTTCGCCGAGCATCCTCCGACGAACGACGATGCGAGCGCGGCGTGGGAGATCGTCGACGCCGAACGGACGGAGCTCGAGGCGTCGGGCAGATGGTGGCACCGCATCCTCACGCGCGTGCGACCGACGTCGTTCACCGATCGGGTGCGGGGTGCGCGCGGTCGGGGATACACCGCCGCCGGACCCGTGCTCGCTACGCTCGGACTGACCTGGTCGCTCGGCGACCGGAAGAAGGGGAACTCATGATCGCGCCCGTGGATACCGGCTACGTCACGATGCTCGCCATCGTCGGCGGCGTCGGCGTGCTGATCGGCCTCGCCGTCTACGTCTGGTACGCGCTGGCGCTGTCGCGCCTGTTCCCGCGCATCGACGGGGAGGGGTGGAAGGGCTGGGTCCCGATCCTCAACGAGGCGGAAATCCTGGCCCGCGGCGGAGTGCCGGCATGGTCGGTGGTGTTCTACTTCATCCCGATCGTGCAGCTCTACGGCATCTACCTCAAGGTCGTGGCGACCCATCGCATCAATCGCCGGTTCGGGCGCGGCGCGGGAATGACGGTGCTCGCCATCCTCCTGCCTCCGGTCTGGGCGACCGTTCTCGCGTGGGGCGCCCCGCCCTATCCCGAGGGAGATCGACTGGCGGCTCTCCAGCCCGGCCCTCGCCGCAGCTCGCAGCCCGCCGCAGCTCCGGCCAGGGATGCATCGGGCTACACGATCCCCTCGCTCGCGCCCCACAGCCAGAGCCAGCCGGACGCCCCCGCGTCCGTGTTCCCGGACTACGCCGCGCCGAGTCAGCCGACCCGGCCGGTGGCCCCGGATGCCGGTGCAGTCGCGGCGAGCGGTGGCCCTGCGAGTTCCGGATGGGGTGCGCCTCCCGCACCGGGCGCCCCGCCGGTACCCCTCGCCGGTCAGCAGTCGGCGCACGGTGCGCCCGCCGCATCCTTCGCGCCGCCGCAGCCGTCCGGCTCCTCCTTCGCGCCGCAGCCTCCCGCTCCTCAGCCTCCGGCTCCTCAGCCTCCGGCTCCTCAGCCTCCCGCGCCTCAGCAGCAGCAGTACCACTCCCCGCAGCCGCAGCCGCAGCCGCCGTCGGTGATGCCGGTGCCGCCTGCGCCCGTGCGTGCACCTCAGCCGCCCGTACCGGAGCCGGCTCCCGCCGCACAGCCGTCGGTTCCGGACGAGGCGCACCCGACGACCGGCATCATGGCGGCGATGGGTGGCGGTCCGGTGACGCCGGCCGCTCCGCAGGTCGCCGCGCCTCCGACGCCCGCATTCGACGACCTCGGGCCACAGCCGGGACAGCCACACGCACAGGCACCGGAACAGGAGTCGGCACCGACCCCGACATCCGTGCCCGAGTTCGAGCGGCCGGCGCGGCCCGCGCCCGCTGCACCACCCGTCGAGGAGCCGCAGCGGATGGTGCGGCCCGCGCCGCCCTCATTCCGTGACGGTGGCCCGTCGGACGAGGCGCCGCAGGCTCCCGTCATCCGTCCGGTCCCGTCGCCCGTCGCCGATGCCGCGAGTTCCGGTGCATCCGCGCCTGCGGCTTCCGGTGCGGTCGACGAGTTCGCCCCGGTTCCCGTCCCGATGCCGCTCGGAGGGCTCGCGGCCGACGTCGACAAGACGGTCGTCACCCCGCGTCCGACGGATGGGGTCGACGACGACCTCGATGCCACGGTCGTCGTCGCACGCAAGCGCGGCGTCCGTCGCTCGCTCGTGCTCGATGACGGACGCAGGTTCTCGCTGTCCGGCGCGAGCGTCGTGATCGGCCGCAACCCGATCGGTGAGCCGGGCGAGCAGCGCCTCGCGATCTCCGACACGACCCGCACTCTGTCGAAGACGCATGCGCGTCTCGTCGTGCACGATGACGAGTGGCGGCTCACCGACCTGCACGCGACGAACGGCGTCGTGGTCGAGGAGAACGGCACCGAGACGCTGCTCGATCCGGGAGAGAGCGTCACCGGCAACGGCCGCTTCATCCTCGGCGAAGTGGGGATGCACGTGATCGCGGAGCGCGATTCATGACGCTCTCCTCGGTCGTGCTCAGCGTCGCCTCACTCACCGACACCGGTCTCACGCGCACAGCGAACGAGGACTCCGTGCTGGTGGCGTCTCCGGTGTTCCTCGTCGCCGACGGCATGGGAGGACACGAGGCCGGCGATCGCGCGAGCGCCGCGGTGGTCGAGGCGTTCGAGCCGCTTCGGGGGGCCTCGGTCGAGGTCGCCGATGTCGGTGACGCACTGAGCCGAGCCTCGGCCGTGGTCGACGGCATCTCCGCCGAGCACAAGCGCGGGGCCGGCAGCACGGTCACCGGCGTCGTTCTCGTCGATCACGAGGGGGCACCGCACTGGCTCGTCTTCAACGTCGGCGACTCCCGTGTCTACCGTCACTACGGCAACGAGCTGACCCAGTTGACGATCGATCATTCGCTCGGACAGGAGCTGGTGGATGCCGGCGAACTCCGCGCGGAGGACCTCTCGTCGTTCGCGCAGCGCAACGTCATCACGAGGGCGATCGGCGCGCCGGACAGCACGGCCGACAGCTGGCTGCTGCCGGTCGTCGACGGCGAGCGGCTGCTCCTCTGCTCCGATGGGCTCAGTGGTGAGGTCAGCGACGAGGCGATCCGGGCGACCCTGACCATGAACGGGCGGCCCGAGACGGCAGCGGCGGCTCTGGTGAGTCGAGCTCTCAAGGCGGGTGGTCGCGACAACGTCTCGGTCGTCGTGATCGACGTCATCTCGGGAGGCGGGCGTCCGCGTCGTGACGACGCGACGGACCATCGCGAGACCGCATCCGCTTCGCTGACCGACTCGATGCTCGAGGGCACGACGATCCCGGTGCGATCGCGATGACCGACGAAGAGTCGAGGGCCGAGGGGACGGAGGTCGAGGAGACCGTCATGCTCACCCGGCGTGATCGGCGCCGGAGCAGAGAGGCCGTCGAGCCCGTCGAGTCCGATCCGGCCGAGTCCGGTGAGCCCGGTGATGACCTGGATGCGGCGACGGTCGTCGTCGACCGGCGCTCCGCGGCGTCCGAGGGGCCGAGCGCCGATCGCGAAGACGACCCGGCGGACGAGGCGACCGTACTCGTCGCCCGCACGCCGCGACGCGTGGGACGGGGGCGATCCGCGAGCTCGGATGAACAGGGCGAGGGATCCGTCGGCCGCACAGCTGCTGCCGTGCCCGTCTCGTTCGAGGCGCCGACGGACGCTCCCGCACCGGAGATCTACCGGCCGCGCCCCGCCCCGCTCGGTCCTTCCGCGCCGCCCGTCGTGGTCGGCGCCGCGGCGCCCACCCGCACGGTGGACCCGGGGTTGCGCTCGGTCGCGAAGCAGGGACTTCGGTGGAGCAGGGCGACCCTCGTCGCCGTCGCGGCGGCCTGCGTCGTCTCTGTCGCCGGTCTGGTGGGCCTCGGGTTCGTCGTCTTCGCGTGACGCCTGGCCGCTCCGGGCACGGGCGCCGTGCTCAGCGGCGGCGCTCTCCCACCGGCCGCTGCGCCGCCAGCGGGCCCTGGAGCGAACGCGCCTTCCAGTTGAGGATCAGCAGCGTCTCGAGCGCGGCAGACAGCGCCACGGCGTAGACCACGAGCGCGACCCATCCGTCGGACCCGACGGCGGTGAGGGCGGAGAAGACCATCGCGAAGACGACGAGGAGCCCGACCAGCGCGATCAGACGATCCGCTGCAGCGCTGCTCTCGGTGTGCCCGCCCCTCGCCGAGATGGCGAAGGCTCGAACCGAGGCGACGACGAAGGCAGCGCTGAGCAGCAGATTGCTGGGAAGCGAGATCATCCCCGGCGCCACGGTGTGCTTCCAGAGGTCGAGGGTCAGCAGCACACCGATGAGGCTGACGACCGCCAGGATGACCGCGATGATCCCGCGCAGACGCGCGAGACGACGGACGCGGTCCGGCGGAGAACCCGTGTAGGACGTCATGCGATTCTCCTCTGCGGAACGCCTGGCCTCAGCTGGCTGCGAAGTCGGGCCATCCGGTCGCCTTGGCGGCGACGCCCGCGATCTGGCTCTTGGCGGAGTCGATGGCGTTGTCGAGCTGCACGTTGGCACTGGCGATCTGGATCAGCGCCGCCGCGAGCGCGCCGACCATGGCGAGGATGCCGGCGGGTGCCGCGATCAGAGTCGCGAGGGCGGCGATACCCGAGATGAGGCCGGCGACCAGAGTGCCGATCGTGGTCCACATCAGCGTCGTGAAGGTGTCGAGGCCCCCGGCGAGCTTCTCGAGTCCGCCGGCCACCGGATTCACGATGGCCGATTCGAAGTCCGAGAGCGTCGTCCGCTGTGCGGCGGTGGTCTGCTCGTAGCGCTCCGCGCCCTTTCCGCCCCACTCCTCGTCCGTCCGCAGAGCGGAGGGATCGATCTGGTCCTTCGCGTTCGACAGCGGTGTGGCGAGGTCGGAGCGCCAGGTGCCGGCGAGCGCACGGATCTGCTCGCGGTAGCCGGGACGCTGATACGGGTCCGAGATGACGTCCCAGAACTCACCCAGGCGCTCCATCAGCCAGTTCCAGGCTTCCCGCAGGCGGTCGGCTGCCCACTGCAGCCAATCCCAGACGTCGGACAGCAGGCCGTTGACGGTGTTGCGGGCCTCTTCGATCCGCTGCTCGATCTCGTCGACCAGCTGCGCCCAGTCGGGCGCTCCCGAACCGCTCACAGGGATGGACATTGCCGCCTCCAGACGTCGCGGATCACCCGCGGATTGCTTCGGACTTCGTTCACAGCTGCACGTCCCACGCGCCGTTGATCGTGCTGACCGTCTCGTCCTCGCGGGCGATGAACAGGTCGCGCACCTCTCGCAGCACCTGAGCGCCGTCAGCCGCTGCGGACGATCCGTCCGCGAGATAGGTCGATACCGCATCGACGATCTCGGTGTACTGGGCGTAGAGCTCATCGCCCTTCCAGCAGAACGCCGCGTCTGAGGAGCGCATCGATCCGGCAGCCGACGCTGCGGTGGAGAGCGTCGACGAGACGCCGTCCCACACGGTGGCATCGCTGCTGAGCGCTTCGGATGCGACCCTGATCTCTTCCGGTGAGAGCATCGTCTCAGCTTCCCTTCGTCAGCAGTCTGATCATCTCGACCGGGTCGGCCATCCCCTCGGCGTACTGCGCGAGCGGCGTGCCCTCGAAGGGGAGCGCCGGCGTCGCCGCCGACAGGGATGCCTGCGCCGTGGAGAGCGCGGAGCGGATCGCGTCGGTGACATCTCCGCCGTCGGCGGTGCGCAGCCAGGCCTCATCGAGCCGGAGCCCGACGATCGTGCCCCTGCTGTCGAGGTCGACCTGCGCGTGGCCCTCACTGTCTTCGCCGCCGTGCACCTGCGCGGCGCGCTCGCTCAGCTGGGAGAGGGTGGATGACAGCTGCGTCGAGAACGTCTCGATGAATCGATTGACGTTGCGGTGGAAGACCTCGCCGTCTGCGGATGCCACGAGTTCGGTGATCTCGTTCGCGGCGATCGCGGGGGAGGGTGCAGGAGGCGCTGCGACCTCGGGAGCGTCATCGGTGAAACTCGCCCCCCACGCCTCGAGACGAGACAGGAGCACGGTGTTCACGGTCTCCAGGATGACGCCGGACAGCTCCTCCGGGCGGATGGAGGTGCGCCAGAAGCTGCCGACCGTGATCTCGATCGCCGGATCGTCGAGTCGGACCGAGACCTGCCCGGTCGGATCCTCAGCGCTCTGGGTGCTGGTCTGCTCGAGTGCCTCGCGCATCTGCGCGGATTTCCTCATGAGCTGATCGTGCAGCTCGTAGACGGCGTCGTTATCGTAGGCCATGCAGTCCCCCCCGGGTGAGCGTCTTCGACGATCCCACCGTACATGATCCGACCGCGCGCGACCCAGGGCCATCGCGGGTCGCGCGTCGCGGGTCGCGGGTCGCGCGGCTCAGAGGCGCGTGCTGGCGTCACCGGCGCCGGGCGCGCCGGTGCTCAGCAGTCCGCCCTCGCGCTCGACCTCGACGGGGTCCACGACGGGGTTCTCGCGACGGCGCCGCAGCACGATCAGGATCCCGAGCACGCCGAGCAGTGTCGCTCCGCCGATCGCGGTGAAGAGCGCTGCCTCGCGGGTGAGCAGGAACGGCGATGCGCCGTGATCCGGGTCGACCGCGGCTGCGGGCGGCCGCACGGCGCTCTCGGAGGTGTCGAAGTAGGGGCTCACCGGTCCGCGGGTCGTCTCGTCCGGGAGCAGCTCGATGGCGGCGAGCGGCTGGATGAAACCCCAGCCGTCGATGTCGTCCCGCTGGTCGGCGTCTGCGCGCAGGGCGGTGGCGGTGAGTCGGTACGCCCACCCGGCGGGTGGGTCCTCGGGGTGCGCCTCTGCCACCAGCGCTGCCGCTGCGCTCGCATATCCGGTCGCGAAGCTGGAGGCGGGGGCGTCGGCTGCGAAGATGCAGTCACCGCCTCCGACCGCGGCACTCAGCACGGAGCTCCCCGGGGCCGTCACGCCGACCTGGGGGCCGTGGAACGAGTCGTCGGTCGCGCGGCCGCCGGCGTCGGCGGCGCTGACGCCGAGAACCTGCTCGTATGCCGCCGGATAGCGCGCGCCGTCCTCGCCCTCGGGATCCGATGCCCGGTTGCCGCCGCTCGCGACGACCAGGGCGCCGACCGCCGACGCATGCTCCACCGCTGCGCGCAGGTCGGGGGAGTCGGCGGTCTGCGACATCGAGACGTTGATGATGTCGGCGCCGTTGTCCGCCGCCCAGTGGATCCCGTCGGCGATGCGCTGCGAGGTCGGCCCGAACCCCTTGTCCTTGTCCTGCTGCTGATCGCTGCGGAACACCCGCACGGAGAGCAGCCGCGCATCGGGCGCGAGGCCGACGACACCGGAGCCGGCCACCGGCTGGGCGGCGATCTGCCCGGCGATCGCTGTGCCATGACCGGTCGTGTCGCTCAGTCCGTCGGCCCGCTCGCCGTCGCCGACGAGATCGACGCCGCCGATCACGACTCCGGCGAGATGAGGGTTGCCGGCATCGACGCCCGAGTCGACGACGGCGACGACGACGCCTCTGCCGGTGGCGACGCGGTTGACTTCTTCGGCCCCGAGCAGGGCGAGGGCGGGCGGCGCCTCGGGGGTGTAGACCACGTTGCCGGGTGCGCAGGCCTCGCCCGACGTCGCCATCGAGACCGTCGACGTCGTGCTGACGGGCGACGCCAGGGCGGATGCCGGCGCGCCGAACACCGTGACGCCCAGGACGACGGCCGTGAGGGCGGCTCTGCGACCGCGCATCAGTCGCTCCCCGAGCCGGGCGACTCTCTCGCAGCGTCGGAGGTCAGTGCGGGGCCCGCGGCGAAGAACTCGATCCACGCGTCCGACACCTGTCCGACGTCGCCCGCGGAGTACCCGAGCTGAGCGATCGGGCCGCTCTGTGCATCCTCTGCGCTCTGCGCCGCCGCAGCGCCGGGAATCGCGAATGCGGTGCCGGACTCGTCGATGAGCACGGCCAGGCCGGCCGCGTCATCGGATGCACCGGTGACCTCGACGAGCGCGCCGCCGCCGACCGTCACATCGACGCCGGAGCGCTTCTCGGGCAGCTCGGAGCTGGTGGCCGCCAGCACCGTGTGCGCATCGTCGGTGAGCATCGCGCAGGGCGTCTCGCCGGCTGCGAGCGTGGTCAACGGCAACGTCGGCCAGTCTTCGCCGCCGATGTACGGACGCGTCTTCACATCAGCGACCTCGGCGGGGGAGACCTCCTGCTCAGCGCCCACCTCCTGGCCGCTGCCGAGGAGGTAGAGCTGATACGCGAGGGGGCTGAGCCTGGCCAGCTCGCCGGTCGCCAGGGCCACATAGCGCTCGTCGGCAGGGCTGCCCTGCGTGTGCACGATCGTGCCGGCGGTCAGGTCTGTGCCGGGCACCGACGCGCCGACGGCGTTGATGCGGATCGGCTCGAGCTCGTCGCCGGACTCGAAGAGGTTGAGCCAGCGTCCGTCGACCTCGAGGATGTCGCTGGTGCCGAGTCCGACGGCGCGGAGCACGGCGTTCGCGTCGTCGGCGGACACGGCGTGCCGTCGGCCGTCTGCGATCACGAAGAGCTCGTCGCCGCGCTGGACGACCGCACCGGTTCCCGTCGACACGTCCGCGATCGGAGTGTTCGACAGCGACACGGCGGCGCCCGCGGTGTCGTCGATGCACGCCGTCCAGGACGCGTTGATGAGCGAGGCCGGTGCGGGCAGATCGTCGGGCGCGCCCAGGATGCCGATCGAGGGGCCGACCGGGATTCCGTCGAGTGCCGCCTGATCTGTGCGCACGACTGTGAACTCTCCGGCGGGGATGAGAAGTCGTGCGCTGGCGGTGTTGATCACCGGGTACAGCGTGCCCTCGACCGAGACGTAGCGGGCTCCGGTGTCGGTGGCGACGATCAGGCGGTTGTTCTGCCAGTCGCCGGGAAGGCCGGGCTGCATGATTCCCCAGAACACCCCGACGAGGATGACGCCGACCGTGAGCGCGACGCCCGCGACGACGGCGCGCAGAGGCTTGGCGGGGTCGAGCTCCTTGCCTCCGGGGGCTCCTCCGGTGAAGGCCGAGAGGAGACGGCGCCTGCTGAAGCCCTGGGCCTCGATCAGATCCTTCTTGGTCGCCATGGGTCAGAGCAGTCCGGCCGTCGTGACGCCGAGCGGCAGCAGCAGCGCGAGGGCGATGACCTCGACCGTGTCGCCGAGTCTCGTGAGTCGCAGACGCGCCTTGGGCGTGAGCAGCGTGAGGCCGACCAGGATCACGGTGGCCACGACGAGGATGAGCAGCATCCAGGTGCGCACGTCGGGCAGCGCGAGTGCCACCGTCACACCGGTGACGGCGAGCCCGATCGCACCGATCGCCATCAGCACGAGCACTCCGAGGCGCGCGTGGATCTGGCGGGACTGGAACATCATCCCCACGAACGCGAGCACGCACAGCAGGGCGCCGAAGACGCCGCTCGCAGCGACCAGTGGGGTCGCGATCAGCGCTGCGAGGCCCAGCGCAGCGCGCAGTGCGATGAGCGTGCGGGTTCCTGCGGCAGCGCGGCGCTTGACCTCGTCGGCATCGATCGGCTCGGGGGCCGCGAACATGTCGGCGTCGCTCTGAGGTGAGATGACTCTGATGCGGGTCGTGCTGAGGGCGAGCCACGGGATGCCGTTCGCGAGCAGTGCCGTCGTCGCCAGCATGATCGCGTAGGGGGCGAGCGCGTCGCCGAAGATCGCTGCGGTGGTCGCGGTGATGCCGATCGAGGCGCCCAGTGCGATCGGAACGAGATGGATCTCGGGCTTCTCCTGCGTCACGGCGAGGCTCAGGCCGCCGACGATGACGAGCCCCAATCCCATGGCCGCGAGAGGCCAGCCCCAGATGGTCTGCGCCGGAACCGCGAGGTACCCCGCGAGTCCGCCGTAGGCCGCGGCGGTGAGCCCCAGTGCGTGTCCTGCTTCCGGCTGACGGAGGCGCATGAGCACGGCGGCCGCGACGCTGAGGACGATCGCTCCTGAGCCCGCGATGATCGCGGGCAGGAGCGACGTCGGCGGTGTGGCGACGAGCAGGAGCGCGCAGAGGGCGAGGAAGGTGAGGCTGACGAAGAGTGCCGTGCGCGAGCTGTCGGCCGGGGTCCACGAGCCGTGCTGCTCGGCCGTCGCGTCGATCACGGCTTCGACCACGTCGTCGTAGACGCGAGGCTCCTGCATCAGGCCGCCGCGGACGAGAGTGAGCAGCTCGCCGTCGTGCACTCCCTGCGCGGCTGCGCCCCGTGCAGGGTCGAGGGGCGTGCCGTCGGCTCGCTGCAGCGAGTAGCCGCCATGGGTGAGAGTCGGATCGAGCACTCCCAGACTCCGCGCGAAGCCGGGGATGATCTCGACCAGCGGGATCTGCGACGGCACGCCGACATCGAGTCGCCGGTCGTCGCTGACGACGGACAGCCGCAGCACCGTGCCGGCCGTTGCGCTGCTCTGAGTCATGGAACGATGCCCCCTCCATGGTGTGCAGCCGAGCGGGAGGAGACCCGTGGCTGCGCATTCCGCCTTTCACCCTAGTTGAGGCGTGCGACAACGCGCAGCCGGGCCGCTGGCCGATTTCTCCACCGAGTGCACGATCTCCGTGCGGATGCGCAGGGAATTATGGAGATTCATTCCGATGTGTTCTAGCCTGTCTCGTGAAACAGATTCGTGGGGGGTTGTTTCGATGTCGTCCCAACACTGGGACGCGCTCCCCCGCACGTGTGTCCCATGTGGACCGGAGGGAGTGAGTTATGGCTGATGTCATCTCCGCAGAAGAAGGGGCTCTGCGCCGCGGAGCCCAGGCGGTGCGGGAGACCAAGTCCGGGATCGACCAGCAGACCAAGAAGGTCCGCAGCGAGATCGAGCAGCTTCGTGGCTTCTGGACGGGTGCGGCCGCCGCATCGTTCACGACGCTGATGTCCCGCTGGGACGAGCAGGCTCGTCAGCTCAACGAGGTCCTCGTCACGCTCGAGGATGCCCTCGCCGGCACCGAGCGCGACCAGGCTGCGACCGAAGAAGCTCACCAGCAGACCATCTCGGGCCTCGGCTCGATGATGGGCGCCTGAGCGTAGACCACAGAGATTTCAAGGAGAACATGATGCAGTCGATGTCAGTTCGCCCGGAGCAGGTCAACGCTCTGGCGGCGCAGATCCGCAGCGGGTCGCAGGGTATCCGTTCCGAGCTCGACCGCCTCGAGTCCGAGGTCGGCAAGCTGCGCGCGGCGTGGGACGGTGCCGCGCAGCAGGCCTATGACCAGGCTCAGGCCAAGTGGAACCGCTCGCTGAGCGAGATGCAGCAGCTTCTCACGCAGATCGCGGGCAAGACCGAGGAGATCTCGGGCCAGTACGTCCAGACCGACAAGTCGGCGGCTGGGCGCTTCGGAGCCTGATCCGTGGCGCGGGCCCGACGCAGCGATGCGGCGGGCCCGCGCCGTCTGCTGTGCTGTTCGGCTGTCGGGTCGGAGGGCGCAGCAGACGATTCGGATCATGTGCCGTTGTGAAGGGGAGGGACGTCGATGAGCATCGCAATCGACTTCGATGGAGTGTTCGCTGAGCTGAAGCGCATCCTGCGTGAGCTGCAGGAGTTCCCCAGCCCGTCCGAGGTGGCGGTCTCGGAGGGGGGCTCGTCGAAGGCCACCGTCGAGTTCCGGCAGGCGGTCGCCGATGCCGCGCAGTCGATGGGAGATGCCACGGCGAGGACGATCGCCAAGATCCAGGACACCCACGACGTCATCCGCGCCGCCGTGCTGCAGATCGCCGAGCAGGACGCCTCGCTCGCCGACGAGACGAATCTCATCGTGTCGTTGCTCGATTCGGCAGTCGCCCAGGGAGAGGTCGACGGGGCGACGTCCACGGGGGCATCGTCCGACGGTACGGGTGGTGCCTCGGCCGGAGTCGACGCGTCCGCGTCGACGACCGCGGATGAGCCCGAAGAGGCCGACTACTGATGAGACGCAGACGCCGCGGAGCGGTCGCCGCGGTCGGCGCCCTGGCGCTGGCCGCCGCGATCGCAGTGCCGTCGAGCGCGACAGCGGCGGCGGCGTCATCGGGGTTGTGGTGGTTCGACCGCGGCAAGGTCCAGGAGGCGCATGACGCGGGCTTCGACGGGTCGGGGATCACGATCGCCGTGATCGACAGCCAGATCAACCCCGACATCATCGGGCTCCGCGGCGCGAATGTCACCGTCGATGACTCCTCCTACTGTTTCGACGCATCCGGCACGGCGTATCCGTCCGTCTCGGCCGAGTACGGCGAGTCCTCTCACGGCACGCAGGTGGTCTCCATGATCGCCGGGACCGGCGAGGCGCCGGCCGGCGGTGCCCCGGTCGAGGGAGTGGCGCCGGGGGCCGAGGTGCGCTTCTACAGCACCGGCATCCTCGACGGCGTCGTCGGCGACGACGGTGGCGACGTGGAGTGCCTCCAGGAGAACGGAGAGGAGCTGGGCGACGACGGTCGTTTCGCTCTCGACCGTGCGATCTCCGACGCCGCGGCAGATGGCGCGGACATCATCTCGATCTCCTCCGGGAGCAGCATCAACATGCGACAGGGTCTCGCCGACGCCTATGCCGCCGACGCGGTCGTCGTCGCCGGCATGTCGAACGAGGATGGGATCAGCCTGTGGCCCGCGGGGCTCAACGGAGTCGTCGCGGTGCAGGCTTTCGGTGAGGACGGCAAGATCCAGACGGGAACGAACGGCAAGCCGAACCTGGCCGACGATGTCGTCGTCGCCGCCCCGGGTGTCGGACTTCTCCTGCAGGGGACGCCGGATTCCTGGGACGCCCAGCAGATCGGTTCCGGCACGTCGTTCTCGACGCCGATCGTCGCGGGCTTCCTGGCGATGGTCAAGCAGAAGTACCCGGACGCGACCGCCGGTCAGCTCATCCAGAGCCTGATCCACAACACGGGCACGAAGGGCGAGCACGAGCCGGAGTGGAACAACAGCACCGGTTATGGAGCTGCCTCGCTCACAGGCATGCTCGCGGTCGACCCGTCGAAATACCCCGACGTCAATCCGCTCTTCGACACCGAAGACACGTATGCGCAGCCGTCTCTCAGCGACGTGAACGCGGCGAAGGCGGCGCTCGGCGGCGCACAGACAGCGTCGCCGACAGACGAGCCGGGCGCCGAGCAGCCCGATCAGCAGGCGTCGCCGATGACGCCCTGGATCATCGGCGGGATCATCCTCCTCGTGCTGGTGATCGGCGGCATCATCCTGGCGATCGTTCTGACACGCTCCTCACGACGACAGACCACCGAACAAGGGGGAAACCATGGCCGGTAAGCAGATGGGCCCGGGCGGGTACGAGGCGGAACTGAACCGCATCCGGCAGCTCGACGACTCGATCATCCCGCGGCTCTCGGCCGTGACGAACGCCTTCACGTCTCTCGAGCGCGCACTCTCGGCGGTGCGCCTGTCCGAGTTCTGGGAGGGCGAGTCCGCCAAGGGCGCGACGGCTGACATCGACGAGATCCGGTCGAAGGTGACATCCATTCTCAGGATCGTCGAGGCCGTCGACTCCGCGGTCGTCGAAGGGAACTCCACTCGCCGCGAGGTCGCGGCCGCCGAGCTGCCCTCGGCATCGATCGACCCCTTCTGGGCGAACGCCGCCAAGGGCGCATCGTTCGTGGTCCACCCGGTCCTCGGTCCCCTCGCGGCGGACAAGGCGCTCGGCGCCATCGGCGACTTCCTGGGCAACCAGCGTGAGGAGGCCGCGCGGGAGGTCGTCGAGAAGGTCGAGACGTCGCTGTCGGAGCCGACGACCAAGCTGATCGAGGCGTCCCGCGCGATGAACGAGGTCGACTACCGTTCGTCGAAGGGCCCGGCTGAGAATGATGACTCGACGAACGACAGCGAGATCGACAGCCTGAGGATCGATTCGCCCGACATCGGTCGAGGACCCTCCGGGTACGTCCCCGGTGGCGGCGGATACCAGCCCGGTGGTGGCGGCGGCGGTGTCGGCGAGTACGTCCCTCCGACGCCGACGAATCCGACGTTCCCCGACTACCCCACGTCCCCGACCTACCCCGGCGGCCCCGAGGACTGGGAGTACGACCCCGACGGTCCCGGTGGGCCTGGCGACACGGGCGTCGACGATCCGTCGGTCGACTTCCCCGGCGGCGGCGTGCTGCCCGGAGGTCCCGGCACCGGTGGCGGTGGAGGAACGGGCGGCGGATATCCGCTGCATCCCGGTTCGACCCTCCCGGGTGGAGGCATCGGCGGGGGCGCGGGCAGCGGCATCGGCGGCCTCGTGGGTGGCGGCGCGGGAGCCGCGGCCATCGCTGCCGGATCGAAGATCGCGGGCATCGGCAGCATGGGCACCCTCGGCGGCTCTGCACTCGGCGGCTCGTCCGGTGCAGGCCAGAGAACGGGTGGCGGTCTGCTGGGCAAGTCCGGCGTCGGCGGAGTGGGCGCGCGCGGCGCGGGTGGATTCGGCTCGGGGGTCGGCGGTCCCGGCGGTGTGGGCGGCGGTGTCGGCGGTGTCGGCACTGGTGCAGGTGGCGCGGGAGGTGCGGCCGGCTCGTCCGGTGCCGCAGGCTCCGGCATGCGGCCCGGCATGGGAATGATGGGTGGCGCCGCAGGCGCCGACGAGGAGGAGAAGGCGAAGCGCTCCGGTCTCGGCGGTCCCATCGCCCCGAAGCTCGAAGACGACGAAGAGCGCGGTCCGCGTGCCAAGGGAGCCCAGGCGGGCTCTCGCGACGAGCACGCAGGCTGATCGGAATCGCAGCGGCGGTCGTGGACGGCGGGTGCCGTCCACGACCCCCGCGTCTGTGTGGTCAGTGGTCGGATGGGGCCATGGAGTGGGCAGCTTCTCACGGTCGATAGGGTTCAGGTATGTCAGTCGAAACGGTAGAGCGGCGTCGGATCGTTCTCCAGAGCGAGGACCGTCGGTTCGACCTCTCGCTTCCCTTCGACGAGACCCTCGACGACGCCCTCACCCTCAGCGGACTGTCGACGGATGATCGCTTCGCGACGATAGGTCCCGGCGGATTCGAGATCCCCGGTGACACCGAATGCGAAGACCTCGTCGACGGAGGTCTCTATGCGCTGGTCGACCGCACAGCACTCGCGCCTCAGGCGCGACCCACGGGGTCGCCCGAACGACCGTCGCGCGCGGATCACGGCGCCCGATGGTGGATGCTCGGGGTCAGCGGACTTCTGCTCGTCGCGGTCTTCGCCCAGGGAGCGGGCGATCCGCTGCTCAGGCTCCTGGTCGGTCTCCTCCTCGTGATCGGCGCCATAGGCGGAGCTGTGGCATGGTCGCGCCGCGACTCCGCTGCGGGTGTGCGCGGCGTCCTCGGCGTCCTCGCGCCGGTCCTCCTCTCGTTCTCCGCCGGAGCACTCCTGATCCCGGCTCAGCTCGACGCGAGCGCGCACCTCTCTGCGGCATCCGGATTCCTCGCCGCGGGCGTCACCACCGCAGTCATCGCCGTCTCGGCCCGGGCCCGTCCGATGCGTGCGGCCGCAGGAACCGCGACCGTTCTCCTCGTGGGGCTTGCGGCGGTCTGGGGGCTGTCGTTGCTGGTGCGCTGGGGGCCGGCCGAGGCTGCCGCCATCTCGCTCGGGCTCGTGCCGCTCGGGCTGCGCGCACTGCCCAGCAGCCTCGTGAACCTCCCCGAGGGCTACTTCATCGACTACAAGCACTTCATGACCAGCCGATGGACGGTACGCGGCGCGATTCCGGAGTCGGTCGGCCTGCTGCGACCCGAGCGCATCATCGCCGTCGTCGACGACTCGTCCGCACGACTCATCGCCGGAACAGCCGTGCTGAGCATCGTCGCCGCTCTCATGGCTCCTCTTGCCTTCCTGCGTCCCTGGCCGGATGACCCCTTCGTGATCTCGGGCGGCATCGCGCTTCTCGTCTGCGTCACGCTCGCACTCCTGTTGACGCCTCGGCACACGACGTCACGCATCCTGCGCTGGCTCCCGCGTGCTGCCGCGGGGGTGGTGTCGGTGGTCGCCGGACTGCAGGCGGCCGCGGCATTGGGCGCGGGCCTGCAGGTGCTCGGCGCGGCCGTGCTGTTCGCGGTGGGTCTCGCGGCGGTCGCCGTCATCATTCCGGTCTCCCGCGGAGCGAGCTCGCTCATCTGGTCGCGCTTCGGTGACGCTTTCGAGTGGCTCGCCGTCGCCCTCGCTCTTCCCGCAGCACTGCTCTACGCGGATGTCCTGTCCCTCGTTCGTGGAATGATGGCCGGATGAGCGGGAACGGTGAGCCACAGTCCTGGCCGGGCGGTGGAGCGATCCCACCCGTGCAGCCCGGTTCCGGCCAACTCGGGCAGGTCCCTGCACTGCCGCCAGCGCTGATCGCGGCTGCGCCCGGCGTCGACGGCGCACCCCTCCGATCCGGATCCACGCCTCCGGCTCCCACGCCGATCGTCTCGACGCGCGCCAGAGCGAGGCGACCCGAAGACGGGCTCGGTCCGGCCATCGCCGGCGCACCCGCGGGGACCGGAGCGCGGATCGCCGCCTTCACGCTCGATACCGCCGCGGTCATCCTCGCCGCGGCCATCGTCCTCATCACCACTCGCAGCATGCTGCTCGCGGGCCTCACGGTCGCCGAGCTCGCGATCTTCCTGTGCGTGCTCGAAGCGCGCACCGGACTCACGCTGGGCAATGCCGTGCTGCGTCTGAGGGCCTCTCGCGGCGACCGGCCGTACTCGCCCGGCGTCGGGCGCCAGTTCGTGCGGGGAATCATCACCGGCGCCGGATTCCTCGTCGTCGTCGGCAGCTGGATCGTCGTCGCCTCGAGCGCGTGGGATCGTGGCGGTCGCCGTCAGTCCTGGGCCGATCGCGTCGCCGGCACCGTCGTCGTCGCGATCCCGCCGCGCGCGGCTGCGGAAGCACAGCAGGAGACGACGATGGTCGAGGTCGCCGCTCCGCTCGCTCCTCCGCAGGTCGTGCCTCTCGGCGTTCAGCCGTCGATCGTCGACGAGGACTCCGAGCCGACCGACGCCCGCGCGGCATCACACCGCGTCGAGGCCGCCGCGGCAGGCGTTCAGGGCGACGGCAAGCCGCTCTTCACCGTCGCGCCCGCGGCTGCTCAGCAGTCCGACGCCCCCGCCCCTGCGACCGAGTCCGGAGCGCTGCTCCTGATCTTCGATACCGGCCAGCGTGTGCAGCTGGGGTTGCCCCTCGCGGTGAACCTCGGACGGGCGCCGGTGGCGAGCGTTCATGACGACCGACTCGTGACCGTCACCGACCCCGACTCCTCGGTGTCGAAGACGCATCTGCGTCTCGAGCACTCCCGTGGCCGGACCTGGGTGACGGACTTCGGATCCACCAACGGCTCCGACATCCGATCCGACGACGGGCAGACGACCGAGCTCGTCGCCGGCGAGCGTGTTCTGCTCGACGATGCCGACCGGGTGCGGATCGGCAACCGGAGTTTCACCATCAGCCTCCTGCTGGCCACAGACAGCAGCGCCGGAGAGAGAGCATGACAGGACCCCGCCTCGCGCCGCCCCGTGTCCCTTCCGGAAAGCTCCCCGTCCAGGCTCCGCCCGAGCTGCAGCCCAACGACGGCGGCATGGGGATCCTCGGATCCCTCCTGCCGATGCTGGGCAGCGTGGGCGCGATCGTCATGGTCACGATGTCGAACCAGTCGGTGACGGGCCTGCTCACCGGCGGCATGTTCCTGCTGTCGTCGCTCGGGTTCGTGGCGGTGAACGGATGGCGTCAGCGATCGCAGCGGCAGGCTGCGACGCTCGGTTCCCGCCGCGAGTATCTCGCCTACCTCACCGAGCTGCGCCAGACCGTGCGGGTCGCAGCCCGCCAGCAGCGGCGCGCCGCGAACTGGCATCTCCCCGCACCGTCCGCGCTGCCCTACATCGCCGAAGAGCGCACCAGGGTGTGGGAACGCGGCGTGAACGACCCCGATTTCCTGACCGTGCGCGTCGGCACGAGCGACCAGCCGCTGTGCATCTCGCTCGAGGCGCCGGAGCTGCCGCCGCTCGCCCAGCTCGATCCGGTCGCCGCGTCGGCGGCGCACCGCTTCATGCTGACGCACGAGATCCAGAAGAACCTCTCGCTCGGCGTCACGCTGCGCGATTACGCGCGCGTCGAGATCACGGGAGACGAGAACGAGTCCCGCGGCCTCGCGCGCGCCATGCTCCTGCACCTCGCGACCATGCACGATCCCGACACCGTGCAGATCGTCGTCGCCGCGGACGCGGCCGTGCTTCCGCAGTGGGAGTGGGCGAAATGGCTGCCGCACACGCACTCGCGCACGGTCACGGACGGCCTCGGCGCTGCGCGCATGATCGGCTCGCAGCTGTCGGAGCTGGAAGAGATGCTCCCGTCCGAGGTCAGAGAGCGGTCGCGTTTCGCGCGTGACGGATCCGGCGCCAAGGTGCCGCACATCGTGATCCTGACCGACGGGGTCAGCACATCCTTCAACGACGCGCTGGTCAGCGGCGACGGCGTGCAGGGTGTGACCGTGATCGACCTCCCCTCGCGGTGGGGCGATCTCGACGATCCGAACGCCCTGCGCATCGCGTTCGAGCCGGGCGACAAGGGACGCAGGGCCGAGCTCGTCAGCCTGCAGGTGGCAGCGCGGCCGTTCGAAGCCGACGCGATCAGCATCGTCGAGGCCGAAGCGACAGCCCGTCGACTCATCGCCCTCTATGCGGGTGGCACGACCATCGCGAAGAAGAAGAGCGCGACCGATCAGGCTGAGCTCGTCGAGCTGCTCGGACTTCCCGACGTGCGCGATCTCGACCTCGACGCGGCGTGGTCGCCTCGCCTCGAGCGCGATCGGCTCCGGGTGCCCATCGGGCAGACCGAAGACGGCAGCCCGCTCATCCTCGACATCAAGGAGTCGGCTCAGCAGGGCATGGGGCCGCACGGTCTCATCATCGGCGCGACCGGTTCGGGCAAGTCCGAGGTCCTCCGTACGCTCGTTCTCGCGCTCGCGATGACGCATTCCCCCGAGCAGCTCAACTTCGTGCTCGTCGACTTCAAGGGCGGCGCGACCTTCGCCGGCATGGCGGAGATGCCGCACGTGTCGGCGATCATCACCAACCTCGGTGAGGAGATCTCGCTCGTCGACCGCATGCAGGACGCACTGCAGGGCGAGATGGTGCGGCGTCAGGAGCTCCTGCGGGCGACCGGGCCCTTCGCCAACGTCGCCGACTACGAGAAGGCGCGCCGCGGCGGACGGACCGACCTCGCCCCGCTCCCGGCTCTGCTCATCGTGGCCGACGAGTTCTCGGAGCTGCTGTCGGCGAAGCCCGAGTTCGTCGACACGTTCGTGAACATCGGCCGTCTCGGCCGATCGCTCCAGGTGCACCTGCTGCTCTCGTCGCAGCGCCTGGAGGAGGGCAAGCTGCGCGGCCTCGACACGCACCTGTCGTACCGGATCGGCCTCCGCACGTTCTCCGCAGCGGAATCGCGCACCGTCCTCGGCGTTCCGGACGCGTACCACCTGCCCACCCAGCCCGGCGCCGGAATCCTGAAGTCCGACACCGAGACGATGACGCAGTTCCGCGCCGCCTATGTGTCCGGACCTCCTCCCCGCCGTCGGCGTCGGGCGGCATCCGGCTCCGCCCAGAGCACCGGATCGACAGCCGTCGAGCTCTTCACCGCCGCGCCGGTCTGGCGCGCGGAGACCCCCGTCGACGAGCCCGAGGTCGTCGTCGACGCCGAGCCCGAAGAGAAGCGCAACACCTTCGAGATCGCCGTCGAGATGATGAGCGGACGCGGGCCGGCGGCCCACCAGGTGTGGCTCCCGCCGCTCGAGACCCCCGCCACCCTCGACCAGCTGTTCGGCGATCTCGTGGAGGACCCCGCTCTCGGGCTCATCTCCCCGCGCTGGCGAGGAGCCGGCGCGCTCACCGTGCCGCTGGGAATCGTCGATGTGCCGCTCGAGCAGCGCCGCGAGAACCTCGCGATCTCGCTCGGCGGCGCGGCCGGTCACATGGCGATCGTCGGCGCTCCGCTGAGCGGAAAGAGCACGCTCGCCCGCACCGCACTGGTCGCGCTGGCGCTCACGCACACGCCGCAGGAGGTGCAGTTCTTCGTCATCGACTTCGGTGGCGGCAGCTTCACCGGCCTGCAGCGCTTCACGCACATCAGCGGCGTGGCCACGCGCTCGGAGCCTGACATCGTGCGCCGCACGGTCGCCGAGGTCACGAGCCTGCTCAACGCTCGCGAGGTCTATTTCCGTCAGAACGGCATCGACTCGATCGACACCTACCGCCAGCGCCGGGCTCAGGGCCTCGCGGACGACGGGTACGGCGACATCTTCCTCCTGGTCGACGGCTGGGGAACCCTGCGCGCGGAGTTCGAGATGCTCGAGCCGCAGATCCAGGCCATCGCTGCGCGCGGCCTCACCTACGGCGTGCACATCGTCATCACGGCATCGCGCTGGATGGAGGTCCGAGCCAACATCAAGGACCTCATCGGCACGCGCATCGAGCTGCGCCTCGGCGACCCGACGGATTCCGAAGTCAATCGCAAGGCCGCCGAGAACGTCACGTCGATCCCGGGTCGCGGATTGAATGAGAACGGGCTGCAGATGCTCACCGCGCTTCCGCGCATCGACGGCGTCGACGACGCCGCCTCGCTCGCCGACGGCATCGACGACCTGGTCGCACGGGTGGCGTCCGCCTGGCACGGTCCGGCCGGTCCGAAGCTTCGTCTGCTTCCGTCGCGCATCAGTCACAGCGATCTGCGGGCTGTCGCAGCCGCTGCGACGGCGGACGGCTCGGAGCCCCGAGAGATCCTCCTGGGCATCGACGAGGCCAACCTCGCCCCGTTCTCGATCGACCCGCTCGACGAGCCGCTGCTCTATCTCTACGGCGACGCGGACTCGGGCAAGTCCTCGATGCTCCGCGGTGTCGTGCACGAGATCATGCGTCTGTACGGTCCGACCGAGGCGAAGATCTTCGTCGTCGACTACCGTCGAGCACTGCTGGGCGAGATCCCGCAGGAGTATCTCGGCGCCTATCTCACCTCGCACGAGATGACCGAGGGCGGGATGAGCGAGCTGGCGCAGTTCTTCCAGAGCCGCATCCCCGGCGCCGACGTCACGCCCGACCAGCTGCGCTCGCGGTCGTGGTGGAAGGGCGCCGAAGGATTCGTGCTGATCGACGACTACGACCTCGTGTCGACGTCGCAGGGCAACCCGGTGGCCGTGCTCGCGCCGCTGCTCGCTCAGGCCGCCGACCTCGGACTCCACGTGATCCTCACGCGGCGCACGGGCGGAGCCAGCCGCGCGGCCTACGATCCGATCATCCAGCGCATGACCGACCTGGGCGCCACCGGCATCCTGCTCTCGGGAAGCCCCGAGGAGGGACAGCTGATCGGCAAGGTCAAGGCGATCCCGGCGATCCCGGGACGTGCTCAGATCGTGAGCCGCGATCGCGGGCTGGTCGCCGCCCAGCTGCTGTGGGTGCCGCCGAGCTACCAGTGACCTCGGCGACGTGGTCGGCCGGCGCTCGCGCCGTCTGACCGCGGGTGATCAGCGCGCGGCGTCGGCCAAGTGGCGGGCGTCGTGGCTGAGCACCTTGACGATGATGCCGTGGCGACGCAGCTCTTTGGCGGTGCGCGCGCCCTCTTCGGCGTCACGCCCGAGAGCGTTGATGTTCGCCACCACGAGGACGTCCCCGGTCTTCAGCGTGCTGATCAGGCGCGACAGCCGATCGCTCCAGCTCTCGAGGATGTCGGGAGCGGGATGACGGAATCCCTCGATCGGCACCCCGAAACGGGTGAGGTCGTCGCGCTGCTCGACGACCGAGGGCATCCCCTCGCGCGAGACCACGAGGCCGACCAGACGCGAGCCGTCCGGACGAGCGAGCCAGAAGTCGCGATTCTGCTGCAGTTCGGTGAAGCACTTGGGGCACTCCGCCGCCGCGTGCGGCAGATGCAGCGGGCTCGTCAGGGCCTCGTCGACGGATGCCGTCGCCTTCATGGGATCGATCGTCTCGCTCATGGCGCACCTCCGGCATCCATTCTGCCCTGCGCGAGGCCCCAGCGGTGACTATTCAGAGCATCCCGAGGGCCCTGACCGCGTCCCGTTCCTCGACGAGCTCGGCGACGGACGCGTCGATGCGCGTGCGCGCCCACTCGCTGACCTCGAGCCCCTCGACGATCTGCCATTCTCCGTCGACCGAGCGCACGGGGAACGACGAGATCAGGCCGGCCGGCACACCGTACTCGCCGTGCGAGACCACGCCGGCCGAGGTCCAGTCGTCGGTGCCGCGCACCCAGTCGCGCACATGCTCGATCGTCGCGTTCGCGGCGGAGGCCACCGACGATGAGCCCCGCACCTCGATGATCTCGGCTCCGCGCTTGGCCACCCGCGGGATGAAGGTCTGATCGAGCCACGCGGGCACATCGCCGACGATGGCCTCGAGCGCGTCCGCGACCGGTCGGCCACCCACGGTCGCATGTGACACGTCGGGGAACTGCGTGGCGGAGTGATTGCCCCAGATCGGCACACGGCGCACGGTGTCGACAGGCACGCCGAGCGTCTGGGCCAGCTGCGCTCTGGCGCGATTCTCGTCGAGCCGAGTCAGTGCCGCGAATCGTTCCGCCGGGACGCCGTCGGCCGAGGCCGCGGCGATCAGAGCGTTGGTGTTCGCCGGGTTCCCGACCACGGTCACCCGCACGCCGTCCGCGGCGTGAGCGGCGATCGCGGCACCCTGGGGGCCGAAGATGCCGGCATTGGCCGCGAGCAGGTCTCCGCGCTCCATGCCGGGGCCGCGTGGGCGCGCCCCGACGAACAGAGCGAGATCGCAGCCGTCGAAGCCGACGGCCGGGTCGTCCGTCACCTCCACGTGCTCGAGCAGACCGAAGGCGCCGTCCTGCAGTTCGAGCGCTGCCCCTTCGGCGGCGCCGAGCCCCTGCGGGATCTCGAGCAGCCGCAGCCGCACCTTCTCGTCGGGGCCCAGCAGGTCTCCGGCGGCGATCCTGAACAGCAGTGCGTAGCCGATCTGTCCGCCCGCACCCGTGAGCGTGATGGTGGTGGTCATGCGTCGAGCCTACGACGGTGCGAGCCCGGGTGCAGAGTACCCTCGTGGCATGACCTTCAACCCTGACGCGGACGTCTCCGGCAACACAGCCCGCCGACGAGGCCGCGGTGCCGTCGTCGCCGGAGCGGGCGGCGTCGGCCTGCTCGGCATCATCGCCCTGATCGCCGGGCCTCTGCTCGGCATCGACCTGACCGGCCTCCTGGGCGGCGGTGCGACGGGCGGTGGCGGGACGGAGCCGCAGGGCGGCAGTGTGATCGAGAACTGCAAGACCGGCGAGGACGCCAACCAGAACGTCGACTGCCGCGTCGCCGCATCGCAGCTGGCACTCGACGGCTACTGGGAGGACTACGTCGACCCCTATCGTCCGCCGCAGCTGATCGTCGTCGACGGCGCCACCTCGACGGCCTGCGGCACGGCGTCGAACGCGGTCGGTCCCTTCTATTGCCCGCCCGATGAGACCGTCTACATCGACCCCACTTTCTTCGATCTGATGGAGCAGCAGTTCGGTGCATCCGCCGGCAACCTCGCTCAGCTCTACATCGTCGGGCACGAGTGGGGCCACCACATCCAGTACATCACCGGGGTCATGGACAAGTACCCGAACAACGGCACGGGACCCGACAGCAACGGCGTGCGCGTCGAACTGCAGGCCGACTGCTACGCGGGCGCGTGGATCGGGCAGATGACGAAGGAGAAGGACCCCGACGGGGTTCCCTACCTCCAGGCGCCGACCGAGGCGCAGCTCGAGGACGCCCTGAACGCCGCGAACACCGTCGGCGACGACAACATCCAGCAGCAGTCATCCGGGACGGTCAACCCCGAGAGCTTCACGCACGGCACGAGCGTGCAGCGCAAGGCCTGGTTCGCGCAGGGCTACAGCAACGGGCTGGACGTGTGCGAGCAGCCGCTGACCGTCTCCGGCGAAGAGCTGTAGGCGGCGACGATGGACCTCGACGCGCTGTACCCGCCCATCGACCCCCACGAGACGGGCGAGCTGCTCGTCGGGGACGGGCACCGCGTGTACTGGGAGGTCAGCGGCAACCCCGAGGGTAAGCCCGTGGTCTTCCTCCACGGCGGACCGGGCAGCGGCACGTCGCCCTGGCAGCGGCGGTTCTTCGACCCCGAGGTGTATCGGATCGTGCTGCTCGACCAGCGCGGCTGCGGGCGCAGCACACCGCACGCGAGTGCGCCGGATGCCGACCTCCGCTTCGTCACCACCGCGCATCTGATCGCCGACGTCGAGCTGCTGCGCAAGAACCTCGGCATCGAGCAGTGGCAGGTGTTCGGCGGCTCATGGGGGAGTGCCCTCGCGCTCGCCTACGCGCAGGCTCACCCTGACGCCGTCAGCGAGCTCATCCTGCGGGGCATCTTCACCCTTCGACGCGAAGAGCTGGAGTGGTTCTACGAGGGCGGGGCCGCCGCTCTGTTCCCCGACCTGTGGGAGGAGTTCCTCGCTCCCATCCCGGTGCTCGAGCGCTCGCACATGATCGAGGCGTACCACCGGCGACTGTTCGACGCAGACCCCGCGGTGCACGCGCCGGCAGCGGTCGCCTGGTCGCGGTGGGAGGCGTCGACCGTGACTCTGCGCCCGGATGCCGCGCAGATCGAGGCGATGTCCGACACGGACACCGCGATCGCCTTCGCGCGGATCGAGAATCACTTCTTCGTGAATCGCGGGTGGTGGGACGAAGGGCAGCTGATCGCCGGTGTCGACGGCATCCGCCACATCCCCGCGGTCATCGTGCAGGGGCGTCACGATGTGTGCACGCCCATGATGACCGCATGGGATCTGCACGTGGCCTGGCCGGAGGCGGAGTTCGTCGTCGTCGACGACGCGGGTCACTCGGCGACGGAGCCCGGCATCCAAAGGGCGCTGCGCGCCGCGACCGACCGTTTCGCGGGCTGACCGCTCGACGGCGACCGACGACCGGCGACAGTGCGTCAGGCGCGGAGCGCGGCGGACAGGGTCTTCAACAGCCCGACGATGCCGCCGTGGGCGCGGAATCGCGTGAGCCCCTCGCTCACCGTCGCGCCCGTGCGCGCTGAGACGAACCACGGGGGCTTCGGGAGGATGCTGAGCCGCCCGCCGCCGTTCACCACCGGGAGCGACCTCGGGAAGGGGCGGAAGGGTCCGCGGATCACCGAGCGCTCGACGCGGTCGAGTAGGAGTGCGTTGTGCACCACTCCGATGCCGCTGCCGACGTCGGCGATGGTGCTGCCCGGGAAGGCTCCCCAGGTCATCGTCGGGGTGATGAAGCCGAACGCGGTCCAGCCGTTGATCGCGATCGACCCGTAGCGCAGGGCCGCGATGGCGCGGTCGAACCCGGCGCCGAGTGCCTTCTCAGTCGCGGGATCGATGAGCAGGTTCGCGCCGAGGGTGCCCTGCGGTCGGTCATTCGCGTAGGCGACCGCGGCGTCGAGGAAGTCCTGCCCGGTGCCGGCCACCGAGACGACCCCGAGCACGGGGGCGAAGTACTCGGTGCTCTGCAGCTCCGAGGCGTCGTCCTGTTCGGAGACCTCGACCAGGACGCGATCGCCGAGCACGAGGGCGTCGGGATACGCATCGGTCGCGAGGTGCATCCGCGAGGGTGAGCCCGGGTACCAGATCGGTCGTTCGGGGGCGTTCGCGTAGGCGCGACGGAGGGCGGCGCGGAAGTCGTCGGCCTGCGCCCAGTCCGATGAGATGATGACGACCTGACCGGCGATGCAGTTGTGGCCGCTGTTCTGCAGGCGCATGGTCGCGACGTGCTCGGCCTGGTACGTGAGATCGGCGGCGGTCCATTCGCCCGGCACGATGATGATGGGCGACACCCCGCCGAGCTCGGCGGTGATGGGCTTCTTCAGCAGCGGGCGGTTCTCTCGGCGACGCCGGGCGGCGGCAGGCCCCGTGCCCCACACGATCGTGTCGAAGGTCGCGGCCGACCCCGTGATGTGCACGTGCGCGAGGTCGGGGTGCCCCGTCAGGTAGGTGCCGACCTCGGGCCCGCCTCGCGTGATGCGCAGCAGGCCAGGGCCGATGAGCGGTGCGAGCGCGCGCTTGTAGACGGGCACGAGAGCATCCTGGGTCGGATTGACTTTGAGCAGCGCGGTGCGATTGTGTGCGAGCAGTTCGTAGAGCACATCGAGCACGGGTATCGAGGTGATGTTGCCGGCGCCCAGTACGAGCCCGACGCCTCCCGATTCCGCGGGCGTCCGCTGGGCCAAGCCGGCCGCGGCGCGCGCACCGTTGGGTGTGACGCCGGGTTCGAGCCAGACCTCGCCCGTGTATCCCGAGAGCAGCAGCCGATCGATCCCGGTCAGGGGGAAGGCATGCACCCGCGTGCGTCCACCGGGGGCGCGATCGATCGTGATCCCCTCGAGCGGGTTGGCGCCGTGCGCGAGGCGATCGAGCGTCTCGATGTAGGCGTCGACGGCGCCGAGCACGCTGTAGGGCCCGCTGAGCCACTCCTCCCCGCGCAGGGGATGGCCGGCGTCCAGTCCCTTCGACACGGCTGCGGTCTGTGCCCAGTCCTCCGCGGCGGCGGCCACGCTCGAGCGCACTGCTCGCAACAGCGTGACGCGCTGGGCCAGCGTCAGGGCCGCCCAGGTCCGCGTGCCGGTGTGCAGGTCGTCGATCGCTGCGTCGAGGCGAGCACGCTCGGTCTCGCCCAGTTCAGCGGTCGCGGCCGAGGAGGCCGGCGTTGTCGCAGAAGTCATCGGTGTCTCCTTCGGACGGGATCCCAGCTTATGTCGCGTACTCCGGGAGGGTGTCTATGTCTGCCCGGCGCAGGCGATAACGGCGGAGCGTGAGCAGACTCCCGGCCATCAGCACCGCGGGGAGGATGCTGAAGGCCAGCACGATACCCGCGATCGCCGCATCCGGTTGCGAGGCGGCGGCGCCCGCAACGCTCGACACATACCCCGTCGTGGCGAGAGTGAGCGAGACCGCGCTCGCTCCGAGCGCGAACCCGACGGTCTCTCCCGCGGTCCACACTCCCGTGAAGGTGCCCGCCTGCCCGCGGCCACTGTGCCGCTCGTCGTACGAGATCACGTCGGGGAGCATGGCCATCGGCAGCGACTGCAGTCCGGCATAGGCGACGCCCGCGACCGCGATCGAGCCGTACATCCACGCTCCCGGCGCCCACACCGCGACGACGAGGGAGGCGGCGGCGATCAGGAAGACGCTGCTCGCGATCGCGAACGCCCGCTCCTTGCCCAGGCGCCGCGCGATGATCGTCCAGCCGGGCGTCGCAACGAGGGCGGGACCGACGAGCGCCAGGAAGACCAGTGTGACGGCATCCTCCGATCGCAGCACCCAGGTGGCCACGTACTGCGCGCCGGCGAGCATCGTGCCGGTGGCGAGCGCCTGCAGCAGGAATGTGCCGAGGAGGGCGCGGAAGGGCTGGCTTCGTCGCAGCGTGCGCAGGCCGGCGGCATACTGCTCGCGGACTCCCTCCGGGGCGACGGCCCTCGGCCGGTCGTCGGCGGCCATGCGGCGGGCGGCGGTATCGGCTGTCCGCGACGCGATGAGCATGCCGAGGCCGATGACCACGCCCGCGACGGCTCCCATCAGCAGATATCCCGAGACCTGGTCGCCGGTGGCGCTTCGCAGCTCGGGGCCGCCCGCACCGAACAGCAGGATGGATGCGGTGAGCACGACCACGCGCCACCCGAGCAGCCGGGTGCGCTCGTCGTATCCCGAGGTCAGCTCGGCGGGCAGCGCGACGTAGGGCACCTGGAACAGGCTGAACGACGTCGCGGTCGCGACGAACGCGAGGAGCACGCAGACGGCACCGGCGACGGGCCCCCAGGTCGGCGGCACCGCGAACGTCAGCGCGAAGAACACCGGAAGCGTGAGACCGCCGACGACCATGAGCCCGCGACGCGAACCCGTCTTCGCGTACTGGCGGTCCGAGGCCGCACCGATCAGCGGATCGATGATGACGTCCCAGATCTTCGCCGCGGTCACGATGAGTCCGGCCGCGAGGGCCGCGACACCGAGGTTGTCGGTGAGGAAGTACGTCAGAACGAGCCCGGGAAGGGTCGCGTAGCCGCCCGTGCCCAGCGAGCCGATCGCATACTGGGCGACCGTGCGGGCGGACAGGCGTGCGGAAGCTCGATCGGGCCGAGCCGCGGTGCTCATCGCGCCAGTGTATCGGTGCGCGACGAGGCCGTTCCGGGTCAGATCAGCGAGAGTTCGCGGAGCTTCGACTCGACGTCGGCGTTCGAGGGCTCGACGTGGTGCGAGGAGTCGGGGTAGACCACGACTGGGATGTTCGTGCGTCCCGAGATTTCCTTCGCGACATCAGCCGCGGCGGGATCGGCCACGAGGTCGACGTAGGTGTACTCCACCCCGAGGGAGTCGAGCTGCTTCTTGGTGCGGATGCAGTCGCGGCACCAATCGGCACCGAACATCGTGATGGCGGATTCAGCAGAAGAAGTCATGTATCCAGCGTAGGGCCGCTCGGCTGGGCGGGCGCCGAGATGCCGGACGAGCGGATGCCGTGAATCCGCCGTTGCTGGATAAGGGTAGCCTTACCTATACTCGGGCGTATGAGCAGCGCATGCGAACACCTCGAGGATCCGGACTGGGAGAACATCGAAGGAGTCGTGCTGATCGCGGGCGATTCGACCGATGCGGGAGCCATCGCCGCCATCGCCGCTCGCATGCCGTGGGATGCCGAGGGGGTCATCCTCATCGAGGCGGCAGCCCGCATCCAGTTCCGCCACATCGACGTGCCCGAGGGGGTGTCGGTGCGGTGGCTGCTGCGCGGTGACGGCGCTCATCAGCACGCCAGAGGCGAGCGCCTCGCGAACGCGGTGCACTCCTGGTGCGTCGAGTGGACCTGCGCGGAGCCCGCGTTGCCCTGGACGGTGTGGCTCGGCGCGCACACGCCGCCTCACGTCGCTCGGATGGCGCGCAGCCTGCTCGGCGTCGCGAACTGACCGACGGCAGGGTCAGTGCTCCTGGACCTGCCGTCAGCGGGGGTCAGCGTGTCGCGAGCGCAGGGCCGCCGCCGACGGTCGCGCCGGCGCTGATCGCATCGAGTGCACGCCGCAGCGACGAGCTCGATGTGTGCGCGGTGTACGGGAAGTACACGACCTCGACGCCCACCTCCGCGAACTCGCGCTCGAGCCGCAGGCCCTTGTCGGTGCCCCGCCAGTCGTCGCCCTTGAAGAAGTGCGTGAACTGCACGTCTCGCCAGGAATCCATCTTCGACGGAGTGGTCTCGACGTACACATCGTCGACGAACGAGATGTGACGGACGATCTCCGCCCGTTCCGCAGTCGGGATGACGGGCTCGATGCCCTTCACCTGTCGCAGCATCTCGTCGCTGACGACACCGGCGACAAGGATGTCGCAGTGCTGCTTGGCGTGACGAAGAAGGTTGAGATGCCCGACGTGAAACAGGTCGAAAGCACCCACGGCATAGCCGATGCGCGTCCCCATGATCTCCCCAGATCAGTGATTCCCCAGAGGCGGATCCCCATCCGCCAGCGACTCCCACAGCCGCATCCTGTCACTGTAGCAGGTCGCGGTTTCCTGACGCATAGGAACCCGTGGAACTATGGAGTCCGCAGTGTGCCGGCACGGGTGAAGGGGGGCGGACATGAGAACAGCGGTCACCGTCATCGTGCCGACCTTCAACGAAAGAGACAACGTCGCCGAGCTCGTCGCCCGCACCGCTGTCGCGCTCGCCGCATACGACGCCGAGATACTGTTCGTCGACGACAGCACGGACAGCACCGCCGCGGAGGTCGAACGCGTGGCGGCCGACGCCTCGCTGCCCGTCCGCGTGATCCACCGGGCCGACAACACGGGCGGGCTCGGGGGAGCGGTCGTCGTCGGACTCGAGGCCGCTCAGCACGACCTCTGCATCGTCATGGACGGCGACCTCCAGCATCCGCCCGAGCTGCTCCCCGCCCTGCTGGCCAGGCACGACGAGGGAGACGCCGATGTCGTGGCGGCCTCGCGATATGTGGGGGGCGGCGACACGAGCGGCCTGGGCACGGCGGTCCGCTTCGGCGTCTCGAGAGCAGCCACCTGGCTCACCCGGGCGATGTTCCCGATCCGTCTCGCCCGCAGCACTGACCCGATGACCGGATTCTTCCTCGTGGATCGAGGGCGCCTCGACCTCACGGCCCTCAAGCCGCAGGGATTCAAGATCCTCCTCGAGATCCTCGCGCGCACCGACCTCCGCATCGCCGAGGTTCCGATGGAGTTCGGCGAACGCCGTCATGGCACGTCGAAGGCGAGCCTGCGTCAGGGAGCGACGTTCGTCGCACACCTCGCCAGACTGCGATTCGGCAAGATGTCGCTCTTCGCGATCATCGGTGTGATCGGCGCGGCTGCGAATCTGGGCATCATGTGGCTGCTCACCGCGGCGGGCGTTCCTTATATATGGGCCGCGATCATCGGCGCCGAGGTCACCATCATCGGCAACTTCATCCTGCAGGAGCGATTCGTCTTCGCAGACATGCGCACGAACGCGCGCGGGCTGGGCGGTCGCTTCGCCGCGTCGTTCACGTTCAACAACGTCGAGGCGGCACTGCGGATCCCCGTGATGGCCCTGATGGTCGAGACCTGGCACATCTCCAGCGTGCTCGCGACGGGTCTGTCGCTCATCGTCGCGTTTGTCGCACGGTTCCTCTTCCACTCACTGGTGGTCTACGCGCCGAAGCGGGGAGCGAAGTCCGGGGCCACCGCGAATGAGGAGCCGAAGCCGGACACGGCGACGCTCCGCATCATCCGAGCGATCGATGCCGAGGCGATGAAGCCCGGCGAGCTCTGAGCCGAAGACCCGGCGACGGGGGCGACGCGGGACGACCCTTTAGCGGAATATATTGCCCGGGAGACATGGGCTTGCCGGAATATTCCAGATTCTCGGGTGACATACAGGTTCGCCCCACCTAGTATGGCCTGCGATAGCCGCCAAAATCTGTGCTCCGGCGCAGCCCCTCCCCGAAACGGCTCAACACCCTATGAAAAATATCTCTTACCCTGCCCCCGTCCATTCCCCCCGATTCTCACTCCCCACCCGCAGAAGCGGCCGACTCCTGGTCGCTCTCCTCCTCTCGACGGTCCTCGTCGCGGTGGGGCTCATCTTCGCCCCGCCGGCCAGCGCCGCGACCTCGATCGCGATCAAGCCCGGTTCGCTCTCGACCGTCCCTGTCGGGACCACCGCGATCCGTGATGCGAAGATCACGGCGTCGACCACCCTCGCCTCGCTGCCCAAGTCGGGCGGTGGCGTCTACACCTCGGTGCAGGCGCGATCCGGCAAGACGGGTGCCTACGTCGCTCAGGCGCGCACCTACCCGAACGGGACCGTGTCCGTGTCGATCAAGCGGATCAACGGCACCGGGCGTTCGCTGACGCAGACGACGATCTCGTCGTACGTGACTCTCGATCAGAAGATCAAGGCCGGTCAGAAACTCACCCTCACCCTCGAGGCGAAGGGCACCTCGACGGTGACCCTCAAGGCGACCGCCAAGATCGGCTCGTCCGCGAGCCGTGAGGTCTCTGCGAAAGACACCTCCGGGTCGCGCATCGCGGCTCAGGGCAAGGGCGCGGTGACGTTCTACACGTCGAAGGGCTCCCCAGCGCTCAAGGCTTCGGTCGCGTCGTCCTCCTACACCGCGGTGCAGCAGGCGGCTCCGGCACCCAAGCCGACCGTCACCCCGAAGCCGACGCCTTCGGCTCCTGCACCGGTCAAGCCGGCTCCTGCACCGGTGGAGCCCGCTCCCGCACCGGCGCCGCCGGCCAACCCCACCGTCCCCGCCTCGGGCTTCCCGACGGCAGCCACGACAGGCGTCCCTGCGGGAGTCTCGCTCACGGTGCACGAGGGTGACCTCGTGGTCACGAAGGCGAACACGGTCATCGACGGAGTGGAGGTGCGAGGGATCATCGACATCAAGGCGCCCGGCGTCGTGATCAAGAACTCGCGCATCGTCGGCGGTTCTACAGCGCGCAGCATCGGTCTGGTGACGAACGTCAACTCCGGTCAGCCGTTCACGATCCAGGACTCCGAGATCTACGCGGCGAAGGAAGACCCCGCCTGGAACGGTCTCGTGGGCTCCAACTTCACTGCCCTGCGGATGGACATCCACACGGTCGTCGACCCCGTGCGCGTGCTCGGGAACAACGTCGTCGTGCGCGATTCCTGGCTGCACGACAACTCCCATTGGGAGAAGGACCCGCTTCGCGGCGGCACGCCGTCGCACGATGACTCGGTGCAGATCGAGGGCGGCGCGTCGATCGTCCTCGAAGGCAACCGGATGGAGGGAGCGACGAACGCTGCGGTGCAGATCACGCAGAACTCGTCGATCGCGAAGCTCGGCACCATCACCATCCGTGAGAACTACCTCCAGGACGGTGGCTGCACCGTCAACGTCGGATCGTCCGCATCCAACAACCGGCCGATCGTCACGGACAACGTCTTCGGTCCGGAGCGGATCTTCGCCGGATGTGCCATCGTAGCCCCCGAGTCGAGCGCACCCGTGCTCAAGGGCAACATCTGGGAGGAAGGATCCGTGCCGATCACTCGTTACACGATCGGCTGATCCACTCTCTGCTCAACGAGATTCGGGCGGTGCGACATCATGTCGCACCGCCCGATTTCGTCTGTCCGATCCGGGTCAGAGGCGTTCGATGGCCTCCCCGTGCAGGCGGTTGCGGGTATCGAAGACCGGCACGCCGCTCGCCTCGAGCAGCTCGTAATCGACGTCATCGTGGTCTGTGATCAACACGATGACGTCGTATGACTGGAAGTCGACGGCCGACGCGGCGATCCGCTCGACCGTCTGCGGCCAGTGGTGCTCCTCGACATGCGAGTCGACCGCGTCCACGACAGCGGACTGGTCCTGCAGCAGCTCGATGAGCGGGAGAGCCGGGGACTCGCGGATGTCGCCGGTGTTCTTCTTGTAGGCGAGTCCGAGGAGCAGAACACGAGCGCCGTTGAGCGCGCTGCCTTCCTCGTTGAGACGTCGGCTCACGCGCTGCAGAACGTACTCGGGCATGTGGTCGTTCACGTCGTTGGCGAGCTCGACGAACCGGAAGCTCTTGCCGAGCTTGCGGCGAACCTGCCACGACAGGTAGCTCGGGTCAACCGGCAGGCAGTGCCCGCCGACACCCGGACCGGGGGTGAACTTCATGAAGCCGAACGGTTTGGTCGCGGCGGCGTCGATGGACTCCCAGACGTTCACACCCAGAGCGTGGGCGAAGACCGCGAGCTCGTTGACGAGGGCGATGTTCACGTGGCGGAATGTGTTCTCGAGGAGCTTGGCCATCTCGGCCTCCTTCGGAGAACTCACGGGCACGATCGTGTCGACGATCGCCGAGTAGAACTCGGACACCTTCGCCAGCGAATCGGGGTCGATGCCCGAGACGATCTTCGGCGTCTCCTGCAGACCCCAGGTCGGGTTGCCGGGGTCGATCCGCTCGGGGCTGTAGCCGGCGAAGAAGTCGGAGCCTGCGGTCAGGCCCGAGCCCTCCTCGAGCAGAGGGATGAGCAGCTCCTGCGTGGTGCCCGGGTACGTCGTGGACTCGAGCACCACGAGCGCTCCGCGCGTCAGGTGTGGTGCGAGAGACGCGGCGGCGCTCTCGATGAACGACAGGTCGGGGAGCGTTTCGCGCAGCGGAGTCGGCACGGTGATCACGGCGACGTCGAAGCCGGCTGCATCCGCGTAGTCACCCGACACGCGGTAGTGGCCGGAGTCGAGGGCGGCGCGCAGTTCTTCGTCGGAGATGTCATCGACGTGGGAGCTTCCGGCGCCGAGGCTGCCCACGCGGCGCGGATCGAGGTCGAGCCCGACGACCTCATGGCCGATGGCGACCGACCGCATCGCGACCGGCAGGCCGACGTACCCCTGCCCGATGACGACGACCTTCTTTGCCTCTCGGCGGTTCTCCTCAGTCATCTTTCTTCCCCTTCATCGTTTGAACCAGATTCCTTTGACCGGCGAACCGGAGGTCAGTGCGTGCGCGAGACTGCGCGCCTCGAGTCCGCGCTCGCGATATGCCGCGAGGATGCGGGTCGCGAGAGTGCTGCGGTCGACAGTCGGCGGCGAATCGCTACGGCCGCCGTCGGCGAACCCGGCATAGGAATCGTGCGACAGCAGGATCGCGCCGGGTTCGGCTCCGCGGAGCGAGCGGGCGATCCGCTGCTCGGTCGTCGCCTCGCGAGAGTCCCAGGCCGTCGGCCCCCAGAGCACGGGCTCGAGGCCCGTCGCCTTGATTGCCCGGAAGCTGGTCAGGGACTGCAGCCCGTAGGGCGGGCGGTACCACCGCACCGCCGCGGCGGAGATGTCCTCGAGCTCGGCCTTCGCCGAGGCGGTCCGGTCGCGGACCTCGCGGTAGCCGAGCCGCGAGATCGGTCGGTGGTCGGGGCCGTGCAGCGCCACCTCGTGGCCCGCTGCGAGGATCTCGGAGATCAGCGAGCGATGTTCGCGAGCTCTGGTCATCAGGACGAAGAAGGTCGCTGACGCAGACTCGTCACGGAGGACCTCGAGAACACGCTCGGTCTCGACGGGGTCCGGGCCATCGTCATACGTGAGCACGAACTCGGGGCGGCTCGTCTTCACGCGCACGATCGACCCGAGCGGGCCGCCATGGCTGCGAAGCCACCTCCGTGCACCGGCCGGAACCAACCGGCTCATGCCGAACTGCTCGGCCGCGAGTAGGCGGAGTACGTCTGTCCGACGCTCGCGGAGATCATTCCGGCTCCACGGTGGGCGAGCCGAAGTCCCCTGGCATCGTGACGGACCGATCTGGTGACCCGTCCGAAGAGATGGCGGGCGTAGCCGGCGACGATGCGCGCCGCTCCGCCGACGATGCCCTTGATGCGGATCAGCAGCTGACGGGCCGGCCTCGGTTCCAAGCGCAACTGCACGAGGATCGACACGTTGCCGTGGCTGAACGACCTCTTCAGCGCCCACGGCCGGGTCTGACGTTCGGGCTCCACGGTGTCTTCCGCGACGGACTCGTTGCACCACACGAGGCGGGCGCCCGTCTTCTTCAGGCCCATGCTGAACAGCGTGTCCGATCCGCCGCCGAGTCCGATCCGCTGATCGAAACGCACTCCGCTGCTGCGCACCTGGTTCAGGTCCAGGAGCAGGTTGCCGGTCGCCGCGACGCCGATCTCGGTTCCCGTCGGGCGTTGCGGCCGGCGGAACAAGCCGCTCTCGAGCACCCACGGGTCGGCGTCAGGGTCGAACAGCGACACGACGCGGCCCATCACGGCGGCGGGCCGGCCCGAGTTCGACCAGGTGAGCAGAAGCGACGAGATCCACCCCTCGAGCGGCACCTCGTCGTCGTCGATGAACGAGAGGAGGTCGACGTCGGCCGATTCGTCGAGGGCGCGGTTGCGAACTGCGGGTATTCCCGGTGTCGCCTCGGCGACATAGCGAGTCGCGACGCCGGCGTACTCGTCGCCGACGACCGATCGAGCAGACTCGGCTGGATCGTTGTCGATCACGAGGATCGAGACGGCCCTCGCGTGCCGCGCATCGATGAGTGGCGCCAGCTGCTCACCTACGAGCTGCAGAGTCTGGACCAGCCGCTCGGGGCGCTTGAACGTCGGAATGGCGACGACGAGTGATACCTCGCCGCTCTTCCGCGATTGCGCCGTGCGGTCGTGTGCTGCCTGCATGTGGTTCCCCCTCGGAGCCGACGTGCGTGAATCAGATGTGTACGGTGAACCGGACGGACGGTGTTCGTCGATCGACGGCACGCAGTATCACGTGACCGCAGGGCGCGTGTGTCGCTGCTCCCGCGGGTGCGCCAGAAATCACTGACATCCCCAGATCCCCAAAATCCCCGAAGTCCTTCCAGCCATGCCGTCCCCACGGTCATGACTGTGGATCAGCTTACACATTTCCTCCGCCCTCGCCACCCACTGATTTCTCTCTGGTGCGAATGACCTTCGCGGGACTCCCCGCAGCGATGCTGAAGTCGGGGATGTCGCGGGTCACCACGCTTCCGCTGCCGATGACGACTCCACGTCCGATCGTCACGCCCGAGGTGATCGTCACGCCGCTGCCGATCCAGCAGTCGTCGCCGATCTTCACGGCGCCTCGCTGCACTCCCTGCGACTTGATGGTGGCGCTCGGATCCGAGAACACGTGGTTCTCGGAGAACACACGCACACCGGGCCCGAGCATCACGTCGTCGCCGATGACGATGCTGCCGGAACACCCGATGAAGCACCCGGTCGCGAAGCTCGAGCGGTCGCCGACCACGAGTCCCTCTCCGGCCTCGCCGCCGTAGTAGGACGACGGTCGGATCGCCGTCCCGGCCCCGATCGACACCTCGGAACCGAAGACGATCCCGTTCTTGGACAGTCCCTGCAGCTCGACCCCGTCTTCGACGACGAGCCGACCGGCATAGCGGATGAACGACGGGTTGGTGATCCGCACGCGACGTCCGAGGAAGAGCGGTCCGCCTGCAGCCCCGAAGAACGGGCGGCGGATGAGACCTCTGGCCACCATCCCGGCAGCCCGCCGGTACGCACTCCATTTCGCTGCGCGCGCCTGGCTCGCGGAGAGCCCTGAGAACTCAGGCATGAGCTGCCCCGCTCAGGCTGAGAGACCTGTGCCAGCGCAAGACCGAGGCGATCAGGATCAGCGCGTTCACGAGCAGCAGCGCCGTGTACAGCGTGATGAACAGCCAAGGGACCCAGAGTGTCGCGAACACCAGGATCAGCAGTCCGTAGTCGGCCGGCAGGACGATCAGGGCGTAGATCGGAGAGTTCCGGAACGCGGCCTTCGACGTCGTGCCCGCTGATCCGACGCGTCGGATCAGCTCGGTGAGGATCACTCCGAAGAAGAACACGGAGGCCACGACCTGGAAGCCGAGGGGGATCAGAAGCATCGGCGGCTCGACATCGTAGAAGCGCCACCAGCAGATCAGGACTGCGATGTGAATGGTCGCCATCTTCGTGGCGTCGACCATGTGGTCGAGCCACTCGCCGCGGGGCGACCCGCCGCCCCGCAGCCGAGCGAGCTGACCGTCGGCTGAGTCGAGGGCGTAGCCGAGGACGAGCAGCAGCACGATGAGCAACGAGGTGAGCAGCGTCGGCGAGGCCAGCGCGATCAGCGCGATGCCTGCGAAGGTGAACAGGGCGCTGACGGCGGTCACCTGATCGGGAGTGCGGCCCGACGCGTAGGCGACAGCAGCGAACACGCGGCCGATCGGGCGATTCACGAACCGCGAATATGCGGGCGCACCTGAATTGGACTTCTGCGCGGCCCGCAGCGAGGCGAGCGCTTCTCGGACGCCTGGCGTCTGCTGAGACATGAATCCTCCGGTCGTTGCTGATCGGGATGGCGGACTCGCCGGTGCGGCCACGCGGAGCGTCGGTCGGCTCGACCTCCCCAAGGCCGACCCGCGCCGGTGACGCGCGGTTGCACTGACTTTAGCCGACGCATCGACCGTTCGCCTCGTACGCGGTAAAGTTTGCCCGAACGCCGAGATCGCACACACGTCGAGGCGCAGGGGAGAGGGACCCATGACTCGAACGCGCAAGACGGTACTCATCGCAGCGGGGGCGGTTCTGGTGGTCCTAGTCGCCGGGATCATCTGGTTCGTGACGGCACAGAGTGGTCAGCCCGAGGGGAATCCGACCCCCGCGGCATCGTCATCGGTCCCGCCGACGCCGAGCGTGTTCCCCACACCCACGCCGGGAACCACCGATGTCGAGCCTTCCGACGCCGAACCGGTGGAGGTCGACATCGATGATGTGGCCACTGTGGTGGAGGGAGTCACCGTCGAGGTCGTCTCGATGACGGCGTTCGAGTCCTCGAGCGAGCAGCCGGGCGATCTCGCCGGTCCCGCGTTGAAGGTCGTGGTCCGGGTGACCAACTCGACCGACGCCCCGCTCGACCTCGGAGGAGCGACGGTGAACCTCGCGTACGGGTCCGACCAGAACCCCGCGCCGCCGCTCGGCGACACCGTGGCGAGCGGCCTTCCGGCGACGCTCGCGGAAGGCGAGAGCGCGGAGGGCGAATACTCGTTCTCGATTCCGGTTGACGCGCGGGACGACGTTGGGGTTACAGTTGACTTGTTGACTGGCGAGCCTTATGTCGCGTTCAGGGGTGCGGCACCCGCCAGTTAGCGGTAACTGGGGTTATCTGGGGATCTCGTCCTTCACGGACGTGTCAATTCATTGGGGAATGAATTATGGCTGTACAACTGGGGATTCTTGCGCGCTCGCGTGCATTAGGTCGGGCGGTCATCGTCATGGCGACCGCGGGGGCGGTGGTCGCGGCGGGGCTCGTGTTCGCCCCATCCGCGGCGACGGCCGACACCGCACCGGTCGACACGAGCACACCGAAGACCGTGACGAGCGACGCCCTGCCGACCGCGCAGATCAACGGGGCGGCATGGGACCAAGTGATCGTCGGCAACACGGTCTTCGCGGCCGGGACGTTCTCGACGGCTCGTCCCGCGGGAGCCGCGGCGGGCACCGAGGAGGTGACGCGGAACAACATTCTCGCGTACGACCTGCGAACCGGGGCGCTGCTTCCGTTCGCGCCGAACGTCAACGGGCAGATCAACTCGGTCGCCGCATCGCCTGATGGCCAGCGCCTCTACATCGGGGGCGACTTCACGATGGTCGACGGGGAGACCCGCAACCGCGTAGCCGCCTTCGACATCGCGGGGGGAACCCTCGTCAGCACGTGGGCGCCGAGCGTGAACGCATCGGTGCGGGGCATCGTCGCGACGAACACTGCGGTCTACTTCACGGGCAATTTCGGCCGCGTCGCGAGCAACGATCGCAGTCGCGCGGCGGCAGTGACGTCGGCGGGCGAGCTTCTGCCCTGGGCGCCGGTGCTCGACAACAGGGGCAACGACATCGTGATCTCCGCCGATGAGCAGAAGATCGCCCTCGCGGGCCACTTCACCACGGTCAACGGCTCATCCAACCCGGGATACGGGATGGCGCTGGTCGACACGAACAACGGCGGGCTGCTTCCCTTCGCGGCCAACAGCATCGTGCGCAACGGAGGCGAGGACAGTGCGATCTGGTCTCTGACCACCGACGGCACCAGCCTCTACGGAACCGGGTACACATTCGGGGGCGGCGGCAACCTCGAGGGCATCTTCAAGAGCGACTGGGCGACCGGCGGCGTGACCTGGGTCGAGGACTGCCACGGCGACACATACAGTGCCTACGCCACGCCGGACGCCGTCTACGGCGTCGGGCACTCGCACTACTGCGAGAGCGTGGTCGGCGGGTTCCCGCAGAGCGACCCCTGGACCCACTATCGGGCAGTCGCCTTCTCCAACTCGGTCGCGCGGACCACCCCGAACGGCTTGGCTCTCGGCTACGCCAACTGGGCGGGCAATCCCGCTCCGCGCCTGCTCCACTGGTACCCGACGTTCGACACGGGATCGGTGAGCGGAGCGACCCAGGCCGCGTGGAGTGTCACCGGCAACGCCGACTACGTCGTGATGGCGGGGGAGTTCACCCGCGTCAACAATCAGATCCAGCAGGGCCTCGTGCGCTTCGCGACGACCGAGAAGGCGCCGAACACCGACGGCCCGCGGCTGAGCGGCAGCACCTGGGTGCCGACCGCGGCCGCCCTCGCCTCCGGCGCGGTGCGCGTGACCTGGCCGCTGAACTGGGATCGGGACAACGAGTACCTCGAGTACAAGGTGATCCGCGATGGGATCAACGGATCCCCGGTTCACACGACCACTGCCCGGTCGAAGCCGGCCGACTGGGGTCTTCCCGGCATGTCTTTCGTCGACTCAGGATTGGCACCCGGCAGCTCCCATACATACCGGGTGCGCGCGCAGGACGCCAAGGGCAACGTGGCCTGGAGCACGATCATCACGGCGACGGCCGGCACGACCGGAGATCTCGGGGGATCGTCGTATTCGCAGGCGGTGCTCACCGACCGGCCGACGCACTACTGGCCGCTCAACGACACGGGGCAGGCCTCATCCGACTGGGCGGGGTCGAGCAACCTCGCCGTCCGCGCGGGAGTGACGCGGAGCGTCGACGGCGCGCTCGCGACCTCCTCGATCCCCGCTTCCCGCTTCAACGGCACGACGTCGGGGTACGCGTCGACGGAGGCCGTGGAACGAGGGCCTCAGTCTTTCTCCGCGGAGGCCTGGTTCAAGACCACGACGACGGCCGGCGGACGCATCCTCGGATTCGGCAACCGATCGACCGGCACGTCGACGTCGAACGACCGCCTGATCTACATGGACACGAGCGGTCGATTGAACTTCGGCGTCTATCCGGCCGAGCGGCGGATCCTGACATCGCCGAACGCCTACAACGACGGTGCGTGGCACCATGTCGTCGGAACGATGGACCCCATCGTCGGGATGACGTTCTACGTCGACGGTGTGCGGGTCGGCCAGCGGACTGACTCCTACTCGGCCGAGATCTACAGCGGCTACTGGCGAGTCGGCGGCGACGCGACGTGGTCGGGAGCACAGTACTTCTCGGGCACGATCGATGAGGTGGCCGTCTACGGAGCACCGCTGACCGCGGCTCAAGTCGCGCAGCACTTCACGGCCGCCGGGCGCACGCTCGGAGTGCAGAACCCGCCGGCGGACGCCTACGGGGCGAACGTCGTGAAGTCCGACCCGACGCTCTACTGGCGTCTCGCGGAGTCCACGGGAACCGCGGTGCAGGATTCGTCGGGGTCGGGCCAGGGCGGAAAGTACGTGGGCACGAACACGAAGGGACAGGCGGGTGCGCTTCAGGGCGTCAGCAACTCGGCCGTCACGTTCGGCGGCGGTCAGGCGATCAGCCAGACCGCGTTCGTGAACCCCGTCGTGTATTCGACGGAGGCCTGGTTCAAGACGACGTCGACATCGGGCGGAAAGATCGTCGGCTTCGGCAACAGCGCGACGGGTAACTCGTCGAGCTACGACCGCCACGTCTACATGACCAGCGCCGGACAGCTCGTCTTCGGAGCGTCCAACGGCGGACAGGTGCGTGTGACGTCGAGCGGCGCCTACAACAACGGGCAATGGCATCACGTCGTCGCGACGCAGGGAACGTCGGGCATGCGACTGTACGTCGACGGCGCCCTGGTCGGCGAGAACGCGAACAGGACGTCGGGCAACTACACGGGCTACTGGCACGTGGGGGGAGATGTGTCGTGGGGCCCCGGTGGCAACACGTTCCTCGGCACCATCGACGAAGTCGCCGTTTACCCCTCAGTTCTGACGCCTGCGACCGTGACCGACCACTACAGCCTCGGTCGCGATGGTGTCACCGTGAACAAGCTGCCGTCTGCGAGCTTCTCTTCGCAGGTGTCGAAGCTGAAGGTCGATGTCGACGGTTCCGCGTCCACGGACACCGACGGATCGATCGTGTCCTACGACTGGAACTGGGGTGACGGCAGTGCGCACGGTTCCGGGGCGATTGCGACCCACACCTATGCGGCCGCAGGGACGTACTCGGTCACGCTCACGGTGACGGATGACAGAGCGGGCACGGCCGAGAAGACCGCCGCGACGGTCGTCGTCGCGAACGTCGCACCGACAGCGTCCTTCACCTCGGTTCTGTCTCCGTTGAAGATCGACGTCAACGGCTCCGGATCGACGGATCCGGATGGGACGGTCGCATCGTACGACTGGAACTGGGGCGACGAGAGCGCGCACGGGTCCGGTGCCACGGCATCGCACACCTATGCGACGGCAGGCACCTATGCGGTGTCGCTGACGGTCACCGACAGCGACGGTGCCACGACGACCAAGACGGAGAACGTGGCGATCTCGGTGGGCGACGGCATCCTGGCATCCGACGTCTTCGATCGAGTCGCCGCGAGCGGTCTCGGCGAGGCCACGAAGGGCGGCGCATGGTCGTTGGCGAATGCGGCGTCGAACTACGCCGTCGACGGGGCGGGTGTGTTCCGTCTGACTGCGGGTGGCGCGCTGCGGACCGCGTATCTCCCGAGCGTGTCGTCGGTGTCGACGGAGGTCACGGTGGATGCGGCGTTCGAGTCGGTGCCGGTGGGTGGAAGCGTCTGGGCGCAGGCGCTGGCTCGGCGCATCGGAGCGGACGACTATCGGGCGCGCATCACGGTCGCTGCCAGTGGTGCCGTGAGTCTGCAGGTGCTGCGCAGCGGTACGACGCTGGCGACGCAGAATCTCGCGGGTCTGACGGTGACGCCGGGTACCGCCGTGACGTTGCGGGTGGAGGCGTCGGGCACGAACCCGACGACGATCCGCGCGAAGGCGTGGAAGACGGGAACCGCCGAGCCTGCCGCCTGGCAGCTCAGCACCACGGATGCGACTGCTGCGCTGCAGGCGCCGGGACAGGTCGGCCTGGCCGCCTACGCGGGTTCGGGCGTCTCGAACGTGCCGTACCTGGTGCGCTTCGACAATCTCGTCGCGAAGATCCCCGGCACGGTCGTGCCTCCGCCCAACGTGCTGCCCGTCGCGTCGTTCACGACGTCGGCGGACGCTCTCGCCCTGACGGTGGACGGATCGGGCTCCACGGATCCGGATGGCACGATCACCTCGTGGGAGTGGGACTTCGGCGACGGCTCCGTGGGTACGGGCGCGACCGCGTCTCACCCGTACGCGGCGGCCGGCACCTACACGGTCGCCCTGAAGGTGACCGACAACCGAGGAGGAACCCACACCACGACGAACAGCGTCACGGTCGCTCTGCCGGAACCCGAGCCCGTGCTGCCGCTCGTGCTGGACGAGTTCGACCGCTCCGGCACCAATGGCTGGGGTTCGGCGGCCACGGGCGGTGCGTGGTCGTACTCGACCACGTCGCTGTCGGGCTACTCGGTCGACGGCGCGGCGGCGAAGGTCGCGGTCGGAGCCGGATCCACGCGGGCGGCCTACCTCACGTCGATCGCGTCGGATTCCGCCGACCTGACCTCCGCGATGACAGTAGCTCAGTTGCCTGTCGGCGGCAGCGCGTTCACGTCGTTCATCGCTCGGCGGGTGGGTGCGGAGGATTATCGTGCTCGGGTGGTCATCGCGGCGAATGGGTCGGTGCAGCTGCAGCTGCAGCGCACGGCGACGACGTTGACGGCGGCGAACATCGCCGGGCTCACGCTCGCGGCCGGTGAGGAGCTGCAGGTGCGGGTGCAGGCGTTCGGGACGAACCCGACCACGATCCGGGCGAAGGTCTGGAAGACCGGCACGACGGAGCCGACCGCGTGGCAGGTGTCGACGACGGATGCGACGGCGGCCCTGCAGGCAGCAGGTCACGTGGGTGTCGCCGCCTACCTCGGCTCGGGTACGACGAATGTGCCGTACACGGTGTCGTTCGGCACGATCAAGGTCGTCCCGATCCCCTGACCCGGCACCACCGAGTCACAGCACCGAGATCCGCAGGGCGTCCGCGACGTCCTGCGGATCTCCGCGTCGCCGCCCTTATCAGATGGATCTGTGGTCGCTATAGACGGCGTCCAGACATTCCGGTATTCTGGCGATCGTTGCAGACTTAGCCGTCTTGCGTGAAGGGGTTCGCGTAGACAGGCGGATGCAGTATCTGGGGTATTGGGGAGCACTCTTCGGGGTGCGCATAATTTGGGGAGCGAGCACATGGGTGTTCTGCGCAATTTTCTGGGGAACAAGAAGGCGTCCGGACTGAGGTTCGGAACGACGATCGCGATCACAGCGTTGATCGCGAGCGGTCTCGTGCTCGCACCGGCGGCTGCCAACGCTGACACGGCGCCTGTCGAGCCGAACGTGCCGTCGACGGTGACGACCGACGCTCTGCCGACGGTGCAGGTCAATGGCATCGTCTGGGATCAGGTCATCGTCGGCAACACGGTCTACGCTGCCGGCCAGTTCGCGACGGCGCGACCGGCGGGCGCCGCCGCCGGCGTCAACGAGGTCGCACGGAACAACGTGATCGCGTACGACATCCGCACCGGCGCGATGACGTCGTTCGCACCGAACGTCAATGGTCAGGTGCGGTCGATCGCCGCGTCCCCGGACGGCAAGCGCCTCTACATCGGTGGCGACTTCACCGCGGTGAACGGCTCCACGCGTAACCGCGTCGCGGCATTCGACATCCCGGCGGGCACACTGGTCGGATCCTGGGCCCCGAGCGTCAATGCCTCGGTGCGCGCGATCACCGCAACCAACTCGACCGTCTACTTCACCGGAATCTTCGGCCGCGTCGCCAGCAACGACCGCGTGCGGGCCGCGGCCGTGAGCTCGGCGGGGGCCCTTCTGCCCTGGGCCCCGCAGCTCGACAACCGCGGCAACGACGTCGTGGTCTCGGGTGACGGCACCAAGGTCGCATTGGCAGGTCACTTCACCACGGTCAACGGATCGTCGAACCCGGGCTACGGCATGGCTCTCGTCGATGCGACGTCGGGTGCGCTGCTGCCGTTCGCTGCCAACGGCATCGTTCGAAACGGCGGCGCCGATGCTGCGATCTGGTCTCTCTCGACCGACGGCGACAACCTCTATGGAACCGGCTACCACTTCGGCGGCGGCGGCAACCTCGAGGGCATCTTCAAGAGCGACTGGGCGACCGGCGGTCTGACCTGGGTCGAGGACTGCCACGGCGACACCTACAGCGCGTACGCCACCCCTGATGTCGTCTATGGCGCAGGGCACTCCCACTACTGCGGCAGCTTGGTCGACGGGTTCCCGCAGAGCGAGCCGTGGACGTTCTACCGCGGCGTCGCATTCTCGAACTCCGTCGAGCGCACCACGCCGTACGGCCTCGGATACGGCTACTACGACTGGGGCGGAAACCCCGCCCCGCGCCTGCTCCACTGGTACCCGACGTTCAACACCGGCTCGGTGAGCGGTGCGAACCAGGGCCCGTGGAACGTCACGGGCAACGGCGACTACGTCATCATGGCCGGCGAGTTCACCCGGGTGAACAACCAGCTCCAGCAGGGCCTCGTCCGCTTCGCCACCACCGAGAAGGCACCGAACGACGACGGCCCGCGTCTGAGCAGCAGCACGTGGGTGCCATCGGCGAATTCGATCGCTCAGGGCACGATGCGCATCAGCTGGCCGCTCAACTGGGATCGAGACAACGAGTTCCTCGAGTACAAGCTGATCAGGGATGGCGCCAGCGCGTCTCCGATCTACACCACCACTGCCCGGTCGAAGTCCGCCGACTGGGGACTCCCAGGGCTCTCGTTCATCGACAAGGGTCTCGTTCAGGGCAGCACTCACACCTACCGGGTGCGAGCGGAGGACGCCCACGGCAACGTGGCCTGGAGCAACATCATCACCGCGACGGTCAACGGCGCAGGCGCCATGCCGGCGTACTCGACGACGGTGCTCGATGATGCGCCGACCAACTACTGGCCGCTCAACGACTCGGGTGCCTCGTCGATCGACTGGGCCGGTTCCGGCGACCTCGCCGTGCGTGACGGCGTGACCAGGGGCGTCGACGGTGCTCTGACACCGGCATCCATTCCCGCGTCGAGCTTCAACGGCACGAACGCCGGGTTCGCGACGACGCAGTCGGCGATCGAGGGTCCGCAGAAGTTCGCGATCGAGGCGTGGTTCAAGACGACCACGAACCAGGGCGGAAAGATCGTCGGCTTCGGCAACAGTCCGACGGGCACCTCTTCCGCTTACGACCGCCACGTCTACATGGACCCGAGCGGCCGAGTGAACTTCGGTGTCTACCCGAACCAGGAACGTGTGGTCAGCTCGTCGTCGGCATACAACGACGGAACGTGGCATCACGTGGTCGCATCCCTCGACCCCACGAAGGGCATGGAGCTGTACGTCGACGGAGTGAAGGTCGCGCAGCGTTCCGACACCACGTCGGCCCAGCCCTACACGGGATACTGGCGCATCGGCGGCGACTCGACCTGGTCGGGCTCGCAGTTCTTCGACGGCGCGATCGACGAGGTCGCGATCTACGGCGGAGCACTGTCTCGCACGCAGGTGCAGGAGCACTACGTATCGTCCGGTCGCACGCTCGAAGGTGCGACACCGCCCACCGACGGATACGGCGCGGCCGTGTACGCCGCAGAGCCGACTCTGTACTGGCGCCTCAACGAGACATCGGGCTCGGAGACGGCCGACGCGTCCGGTTCGTCACAGCGCGGCACGTACTTCGGCGCTCACACCAAGGTCCCGTCGGGGGCGCTCGATGGAGTCACCAACGGAGCGACGACCTTCGAGGGCGGCCAGCTGATCAGTCAGAAGTCCTTCGTGAACCCGGTGGTCTACTCGACCGAGGCCTGGTTCAAGACGACGACGAACTCCGGCGGCAAGATCATCGGCTTCGGCAACGGCTCGACGGGCAACTCCTCGAGCTATGACCGCCATGTCTACATGACGGATGCCGGACGCTTGGTGTTCGGCACGTGGACGGGGCAGACGAACACCATCACGACGGATGCGGCCTACAACAACGGACAGTGGCACCACGTCGTGGCCTCGCAGGGTCCTTCGGGTATGGCGCTGTACGTCGACGGGGCACTGGTCGGCACGAACCCGAACACAGGCGCCGAGGGCTACACGGGCTACTGGCACGTCGGAGGCGACGTGACGTGGGGTCCGGGTGGAAACGAGTTCGCCGGCACGATCGACGAGGTCGCCGTGTACTCCACGGTGCTCCCGCCGGCGACGGTCGCCGACCACTACAGCCTGGGCAAGGAGGGCGCTCCGGCCAACAAGCTGCCGTCCGCCGAGTTCGCTTCGCAGGTGTCGAAGCTCAAGGTCGACGTCGACGGCTCCGCGTCCACGGACGAGGACGGCACGATCGCGTCGTACGACTGGAACTGGGGCGACGGCACCGCACACGGCGTCGGCGCGACCGCGACCCACACGTATGCGGCTGCGGGCACCTACACGGTGACGCTGACGGTGACGGATGATCGCGCCGGAACCGCGCAGAAGACCGCCTCGGTGGTCACGGTCGCGAACGTGCCTCCGACGGCGGCGTTCACCTCGTCGGTGACACCGCTGAAGGTCGCAGTGGACGCGTCGACCTCGGCAGACAGCGACGGATCGATCGCATCGTACGACTGGAACTGGGGTGATGGCAGTGCGCACGGTTCTGCCGTGACCGGGACCCACACCTATGCGGAAGCCGGCACCTACACGGTGACACTGAAGGTGACGGACAACGACGGCGTCACGGCCACCAAGACGGAATCCGTCGTGGTGCCGCCGATTCCGGCGAATGTGGCGCCGACAGCAGCATTCACCTCGACCACGAACGGTCTGGCTGTGTCGGTGAACGGCGGCGGGTCCACCGACTCCGATGGAACGATCGCATCGTACGACTGGAACTGGGGCGATGAGACCGCGCACGGTTCGGGCGCGACCGCGACTCACACGTATGCGGCTGCGGGCACCTACACGGTCACGCTGACCGTTACGGACAACGTCGGAGCGACGGGAACCGTGACGCACGACGTGACGGTGGAGGCACCTGCCACCCCGAGCGTCCTCGCCACGGATGCGTTCGGGCGCACGCTCTCGAGCGGTCTGGGCACCTCCGACGTGGGTGGCGCATGGTCGCTGGCGAATGCGGCGTCGAACTACGCCGTCGACGGGGCGGGCGTGTTCCGTCTGACTGCCGGTGGCGCGCTGCGCACGGCGTACCTTCCGAGCGTGTCGTCGGTGTCGACCGAGGTCACGGTGGATGCGGCGTTCGAGTCGGTGCCGGTGGGTGGAAGCGTGCAGGTTCAGGCGCTGGCGCGTCGGGTCGGGGCGGATGACTATCGGGCGCGGATCACGGTCGCTGCCAGTGGTGCGGTGAGTCTGCAGGTGCTGCGCAGCGGTACGACGCTGGCGACGCAGAACCTGGCGGGTCTGACGGTGACGCCGGGGACGACGGTGACGTTGCGGGTGGAGGCGTCGGGCACGAACCCGACGACGATCCGCGCGAAGGCGTGGAAGACGGGAACCGCCGAGCCTGCTGCATGGCAGGTGTCGACGACGGATTCGACCGCTGCGCTGCAGGCTCCGGGACAGGTGGGGCTGGCCGCGTACGCGGGAGCGGGCGTCTCGAACGTGCCGTACCTGGTGCGCTTCGACAACTTCGTGGCCAAGACTCCTGGCGCGGTGGTGCCGACACCGAATGTGAATCCGGTGGCGTCGTTCACGACGTCCGCGAGCGCCCTCACGCTCAGTGTGGACGGGACGGGGTCCACGGATTCCGACGGTACGGTGACCGCGTGGGAGTGGAACTTCGGTGACGGGGCCGTCGCCACGGGGGCGACGGCGTCGCACCCGTATGCCGCGGCCGGGACGTACACGGTGACCCTCAAGGTGACGGACAACGGTGGCGGTACTCACACCGCCACGAAGAGCGTCACCGTCACGGCACCCACGCCCCCGGACCCGACCCAGCCGCTCGTGCTGGACGAGTTCGACCGCTCCGGCACCAATGGCTGGGGTTCGGCGGCCACGGGCGGTGCCTGGTCGTACTCGACCACGTCGCTGTCGGGCTACTCGGTCGACGGTGCGGCGGCGAAGATCGCACTGGCGGCGGGGTCGACCCGTGCGGCCTACCTGGCGACGGTGTCGACCGCCGCTGCGGATCTCACCTCGACGACCTCGGTCGCGCAGCTGCCCGTGGCGGGCACGGTCTACACGTCGTTCATCGCTCGGCGGGTGGGTGCGGAGGATTATCGTGCTCGGGTGGTCATCGCGGCGAATGGGTCGGTGCAGCTGCAGCTGCAGCGCACGGCGACGACGTTGACGGCGGCGAACATCGCCGGGCTCACGCTCGCAGCGGGTGAGGAGCTGCAGGTGCGGGTGCAGGCGTTCGGGACGAACCCGACCACGATCCGGGCGAAGGTCTGGAAGACCGGCACGACGGAGCCGACCGC
>NZ_JBFBGY010000004.1:167517-474529 GCF_040684875.1 Microbacterium sp. NPDC089320 | reverse complement strand
GCAAAGTGCGCGATTCGAAAGCCCCGGGTGTCGACGATGAAGGCCGCCGCCCCTCAGTGGGACGGCGGCCTTCGTCGTGCGGCTGTCAGACCAGGCGGGCCTTCGGCGACACCGAGTAGGTGGCCTCGGCGTCGCGGTTGACCGTGTCTCCGAGTGCTTCGTCGATCGCGGCCAGAGTGTCGGCGTCGAGCGTCACGCCCGAAGCCTTGACCGTGTCGGCGAGCTGCTCGGGGCGCGAGGCTCCGACCAGGGCTGCGGCGACGTTCGGGTTCTGCAGCACCCACGCGATGGCGAGCTGCGGCATCGACAGGCCCGCCTGCTCAGCGATCGGCTTGAGCTTCTGCACGGCGGTGAGGATGTCGTCCTGCAGGAAGCTCTTGATGAAGTCCGAGCCGCTGTGCGGGTCGGTCGCGCGCGAGCCCTCGGGCACCGGCTGACCGGGCAGGTACTTGCCCGACAGCACGCCCTGCGCCATCGGCGACCAGACGATCTGCGAGATGCCCAGCTCCTCCGACGCCGGCACGACCTTGCCCTCGATCACTCGGTGCAGCATCGAGTACTGCGGCTGGTTCGAGATGAGCTGCACGCCGAGCTGCTTCGCCAGCGCGTGCCCCTCGCGCAGCTGCTCGGCCGTCCACTCCGAGACGCCGATGTAGAGCGCCTTGCCCTGACGGACCACGTCGGCGAACGCCTGGAACGTCTCCTCCAGCGGGGTCTCGTAGTCGAAGCGGTGCGCCTGGTACAGGTCGACGTAGTCGGTGCCGAGGCGCGTCAGCGAACCGTTGATCGACTCGAGGATGTGCTTGCGGCTCAGGCCGGTGTCGTTCGGACCCTTGGGACCGGTCGGGAAGTAGACCTTCGTGAAGATCTCGAGGCCCTCACGACGCTGCCCCTCGAGCGCCTTGCCGAGCACGACCTCGGCCGCGGTGTTCGCGTACGTGTCTGCCGTGTCGAATGTGGTGATGCCGGCGTCGAGCGCCGCGTGCACGGTCTTGACGGCGGCGTCGTCGCCGACCTGCGAAGCGTGCGTGACCCAGTTGCCGTAGGTGATCTCAGAGACCTTGAGACCGCTGTTGCCGAGATAGCGATAGTTGACCATGTGACAACGCTACCGGCCGTGTCGGACAGTCGGGCCGGATCACCGTGACCGGTCTCAGCGCCGCATCCGTCCGTTCCCGTCGCAGTTCGTGCCGCATCCGTCCGTCGGGTCAGCCGCGGGAGTCGACCAGCTGCTCCTGCTCCTCGAGCGTCTGCGCCTGGGCGCGCTTCTCCGCGAGCTCACGCTCCTGCGCGGCGTCACGCTCCTCGGCGGCCTGCGCGGCCTCCTTGCGCTCGGCTCGCGTCTGAGGTTCACCCGATCCGGCATCCGCCTGGATCCCTTGCGACTGCACGGTCACGATGGCCGCGCGGTCTCGGAACCCCTCGGCGGTGACCTTGTCGAGCGCGACCTGCTTGCGGATCGCGAGAGCCTTCTCGTAGAGCGACGGATCGCCGTACGAGGTCAGCACCTTCACGAGCACGGGCAGCAGCTCGATCATGAAGAACAGCGCGGCGATGAGGATGTGCGCCCACAGGATCGTCGGCTCCTTCTCGCTGAGCCTGTTCAGACCGCTGATCTGGCTCAGCAGACCGATCGCCCCCGCATTGCCGGATGCCACGGATTCCGCGCGCGCGTTGTACGCGGCAAGCGCGGTGTCGTAGCTGTCGCGCGCGGCGGGCAGCTGCGACTGCGCCTCTTCGCGGTTCTGCGACTCCGACGTGCTGGTGTTCTCCTTCGCGGCGGTGCCTGCGGCGGCGAGCTCCTCATTCGCGGTGCGCAGCTGTGCGGCGAGCGCATCGTAGGTCTGCTGCGCTTCGGCGAGCTGCGCCTTGGCGGCATCCGAGCTCGCGCCCTCGCCGTTCACGCCGGTGCAGCCGGGAACCGTGCCCGCGCCCTCACCCGTCAGCTCGCACTGATAGAGCACTCGCGCCTGATCGATCACGGCCTGCTGCTCGGTCATCTTGGCCGTGAGGTCGTCGACCGTGGCCTGCGCGGCCGACTCGGTCGCCGACGACGAGTCGGTGCCCGCGACGATTCCGGTCGCCGCCTGGTTCTCGAGCTCAGCGACACGATCGGATGCCGCATCCAGCGCCTTCTTCTCGGGGCCGGTCTCGAGCGCGTCCTGGTCGGCCTGCGCCTGAGTGATGTTCGTCGAGGCGACCTCGCGCGCGATGTCGTTGTGGAAGATCTGCAGCACCAGCGGCTCGGCGACGACGAAGCCGATGATCGCGGCCATGATCACACGCGGGATCGCGAGGCCGATCAGCTTCCAGACGTTGCGGGTCGACGTCATGGTCGAGGTGAGGAAGCGGTCGAGGTTGAAGATGATGAGCGCCCACACCACCGCCAGCGGCACGGCCAGCCAGATCGCGGCCTGCACGCCCGTGGTGAGTGCGAAGAGCATCGAGATCGCCGAGACGAGCGCGGTGCCGGCGAGCACGAAGAACATCTGCACGAAGCGCGGCGTCTCGCCGGGAACGCGGTCGAGGATCTCGCCCTCGGCGCCACCGAGGATCGCGAGCGTGCGCAGACGCGAGCCGGGCACGCGCGGTGCACGCTCGCGCGGCTGACGTCGGGGCTTGGGCGCACGGGCGGGCTCGGCGGATGTCGTGGCATCCTGCTCCGGCCTTCCTGCCGCTCGCCCGGCGTCGACTCGCTCGGACGCCTCAGGGTCGGCACCGGTCGGCTCGTACTCGCGGAGGAAGTCGAGATCATCCGTGTCAGCGTTCGGATCGCTGTCGAGGATGATCCGACCCTGCGAGTCGAACCGTCCAGGGCGGTGGGCAGAATATTGCATCCGGATAATCTACGAAATGCCGCCTGTGGAAAACGTGGACGTCCCCTGTGTTTCCGCCCTCGGTGCGCCTCCGAGGGTCAGCGAGGGAGCATGCGGGCGAGCGCCTCGGCGCTGGCGGCGAGCGCGTCGTCGAGCGAGAAGTGCCCCGCGGCGCACAGGGTTCCGAGCCCGTGAACGAGGCCCCAGACGCCGGTGACGCCGCTGGCACTCTCCAGGCCCGCCGCGATCGATGGCTCCGACAGCAGCTGCTCGAGCTCGTCGATCAGGGGGGCCATGGTCTCGCTCGGCTCACCAGGGATGCAGACGGTCGGGTCGTAGATCACGTCGAAACCGTGCGGATGCTCGACCGCGTAGCGGATGTACGCGGCACCGCCCGCGATCACGGCCGAAGCCGGGTCGGGCGCCTGCTCGATCGCGACGCGCACGGCAGTGACGAGGTCGGCCATGCTGCGCCCTGCCAGGACCTTGAGCAGACCGCGCCGGTCGGAGAAATGGTGATACGGCGCATTGTGGCTCACGTCAGCGGCGCGGGCGACCTCCCTCAGGCTGATCTCCCCCGCGGGCTTCTCAGCGAGCAGCTGCATCGCCGCCGCCTCGAGGGCGTGGGCGAGGTCGCCGTGGTGGTAGCCGGATCGAGAACTTGACACAAGCAACATTGTTTCCTATCTTGACAGTGTCCACCACAGCTTGACACTGTCAACATAGGAGCGCCCATGTCGTCCGCACTGATCATCGACGGCCACCCCGACGGCCGGTCCCTCACCGCAGAACTCGCGCGGCGATACACCGCGGCACACGGCGACGCCCGCATCCTCGCGCTGCGCGATCTCGACTTCGACCCGTCGCTGCGATTCGGCTACCGCCGGCGCATGGAGCTCGAGCCCGACCTGATCGACGCCAAGCGCGCGCTGGCAGAAGCCCGGACGGTCGTGGTGTTCACACCGCTCTGGTGGGGGTCGGTGCCCGCGCTGCTCAAGGGGTTCTTCGATCGCGCACTGCTGCCACAGCAGGAGTACCGGTACTCCAAGCTCGGAATGCCCGAAGGCCTGCTCACTGCGGCGAACGGACGCCTGTTCCTGCTGGCCGACACCCCGTGGTTCCTCACGCCGTTCACCGGCCTGCCCGCGCAGACGCATGTCGCCCGCGGGACGATGAGGTTCTGCGGCATCCGATCCGTGCGCACGAGCCGGATGCTGGGCGTCAAGGACGCGAGCTCCCAGCGCATCGCGTCGTGGCTCGCGCGCGCCGAGGCGCTGGGCCGCCGCGACGGCATCCGCGACCGCCGAGCGGCCCGGCCTCAGGCCATCGCGGCGGAGGCCGCCTCGTCTTCGGTCGTCGCGACGAGCTGACCGCAGGCTCCGTCGATCTCCTTGCCGCGGGTGTCGCGGAGGGTCGTCGGGATGCCCGCGTCGTTCAGCCGGCGCACGAACTCGTTCTGCACCGACGGCTCGGACGACGTCCAGATCGACCCGGGCGTCGGGTTCAGCGGGATCGGGTTGACGTGCACCCAACCGCGGCCGCGCTCGTTGAGCTTGTCGGCGAGCAGGTCGGCGCGCCAGGCGTGGTCGTTCATGTCCTTGATCAGGGCGTACTCGATCGAGACACGACGGCCGGTCTTGGCGTAGTAGTCGTAGGCGGCATCGAGAGCCTCGTCGACCTTCCAGCGGGAGTTCACCGGGATGAGCTCGTCGCGCAGGTGATCGTCGGGGGCATGCAGCGAGAGCGCGAAGGTCACCGGGATGTTCTCGTCGGCCAGCTTCTTGATCGCCGGTACGAGCCCCACGGTCGACACCGTGATGCCGCGCGCGCTCATGCCCAGCCCGTCGGGCTGCGGCGCGATCATCGTGCGCACGGCGTCCATCACGCGCTTGTAGTTGGCGAGCGGCTCGCCCATGCCCATGAAGACGATGTTCGAGACCCGCTCCATGGAGTGGTCATCGGCCTTCTTGCCGCCGAGGCCGCCCTCGGCGATCAGGCGGTTGGCGCGGACGATCTGCTCGATGATCTCGGCGGTCGACATGTTGCGGGTCAGACCGGCCTGACCGGTGGCGCAGAACGGGCAGTTCATGCCGCATCCGGCCTGCGACGAGACGCACAGCGTGATGCGACCGGGGTAGCGCATGAGCACCGACTCGACCAGCGCGCCGTCGTGCAGGCGCCACAGGAACTTGATCGTGTCGCCGCGATCGGTCTCCAGGCGACGCACCTCGGTGAGCAGCGGGGGCAGCATGCCGGCCACGAGCTGCTCGCGGGTGTCGGCCGGAAGATCCGTCATCTCGGCGGCATCCGACGTGTAGTGGCGGAAGTAGTGGGTCGACAGCTGCTTCGCGCGGAAGCCGGGCAGGCCCAGTTCCTTGACCTTCTCGACGCGCTCGGCGGGAGTGAGGTCGGCGAGGTGCACCGGCGGCTTGCCGCGCTTGGGGCTGGCGAACTGCAGCAGCGGCCGCCCCTCGGCATCCTTCTGCTGCGTCCACCCCTCGGTCGCCGGGCGCACCTGCGCACCGCCGGTGGAACGGACGGCCCCCGAACGGGACGACGCGGGTGCCGTGGCGGGGCGCGTCTCGCGCGTGCGGGGAGTCTCGGTCATACCTCCAGGGTACCGGCGACCGGATGGGAGACGCCTGGGGCGACAGTCCGTCGGTTGTAATTACAGGATGCCGTCGGCGAGAATGGAGACGATCCCCTCACCGAAGGAGCTTTCGCCATGCCCGACCGCCTCTCCCGCGCACGCGCCGCCGGCGTCCTCGCCGTTCTCCGCGCCCCCTCGCCCGAGCTGGCCCTCGAGGCCTCCGAGGCGATCATCCGCGGAGGCGTCACCGGCATCGAGGTGACCTTCTCGACGCCCGACGCACCAGCCGCGATCCGTGAGCTCATCGACCGTCACGGCGATGCCGCCTACGTCGGTGCCGGCACCGTGACCACTGCCGAGCAGGCCACCCTCGCCGCGGATGCCGGTGCGGAGTTCCTCGTGAGCCCCGGAACCCTTCCCGCTCTGACGCGCGCGATGCTCGACACCGGACGCGTCGTCATGACCGGCGCCATGACCCCGACCGAGGTCATGGGCGCGCTCGAGCTCGGCGTCGATGTGGTCAAGATCTTCCCCGCCTCGCTCGGCGGCCCCTCCTACCTCGGCGCGCTGCGCGGCCCCTTCCCGGATGCTCCGCTGATGCCGACGGGCGGCGTGACTCCCGATAACCTCGCCGACTGGTTCCGCGCCGGAGCCGTCGCGGTGGGAGCGGGTGGCGACCTCGCCAACGGCGCCTCGCTCGCCGCGTCCGACTGGGCCGACATCGAGCAGCGATCGGCCCGCTTCGCCGCAGCACTCGCCGCCACGCGCGGCTGATCCGGCCGATCACCCGGTGATCGAACTCGCACCTCTCGCCTGGGCGGCTCTCGGGCTCGCCGCCGTCACGATCGGCGTCTCGAAGACGGCGCTCCCCGGCGGCAGCATCCTGGCCATCGCCCTGTTCGCGACCGTGCTCCCCGCGCGCACGTCGACCGCGGCGATGCTCCTGCTGCTCATCGTCGGCGACGTGTTCGCCCTGATCACCTATCGCCGCCACGCGCACTGGCCGACCCTGCTGCGCCTCGCGCCCGCCGTCGTGGCGGGACTTCTCGCCGGGTTCGCCTTTCTCGCGATCGCCGGCGACGGCATCGTGCGCAGGGCGATCGGCGTGATCCTGCTGGCCATGATCGCCGTCACCCTGTGGCGCAGATGGCGGCAGAACCGCGCGGATGCCGTCGTGTCCGCGCCCGGCGGCATCGTGCTCTCGGGCGTCTACGGCACCCTCGGCGGCTTCACGACCATGGTCGCGAACGCCGGCGGACCCGTCATGTCGATGTACTTCCTCGCGACCCGCACGCCGGTTCAGGTGTTCCTGGGCACCTCGGCCTGGTTCTTCGCGATCATCAACCTCGTGAAGATTCCCTTCCTCGCCGGGCTCGGCCTGTTCGAGGGACACGTGCTGCTGATGGATGCCGTGCTGGCGCCGCTCGTCGTGCTCGGCGCCCTCGGCGGCATCCGCCTCGCGAAGCGCATGAATCAGGTGCTGTTCGACCGCATCGTGATCGCGCTCACGATCGCCGGCGCGATCTACCTGCTCTTCTGACGGCCCTCGGCGGGGTGCGGAGCCTCAGTCCAGGAAGATGTCGGGGAACAGCCGGTCGTCGGGAGTGCCGGGCACTGCGGCGTACTGCGAGAAGTCGGTCACGCCGTCGGCCTCGAGCACGTCCTCGACGATCAAGGTCTGACCGGTGTACTCGGCTGCCGGCTTGAGCAGCACCGCGTAGGCGGCGTCGGCGTAGATGTCGGGCGTCCGGCTCGCCGCCATGACCTTGTCGCCGCCGAGCAGGTTCTGCACCGCGGCGGTGGCGATCGTCGTGCGCGGCCACAGGGTGTTCGCGGCGATGCCGTCGCGGGCGAACTCCGCCGCGAGGCCGAGCGTCACCATCGTCATGCCGAACTTCGCGAGCGTGTACCCCGTGTGCGCACCGAGCCACTTCGGGGTGGGGTTCAGAGGCGGCGACAGCGACAGGACGTGCGGGTTCTCGGCATCCTTGAGGATCGGAACCGCCGCGCGCGAGAGCATGAACGTGCCGCGGACGTTGACGTCCTGCATCAGGTCGTACTTCTTCGCGCCGAGGTCGAGCGAGCGCGAGAGGTCGATGACACTGGCGTTGTTGATGACGATGTCGATGCCGCCGAACTCGCCCTGCGTCTTGAGCACGGCCTCGGTGATGTCGTCGTCGTCGCGCACGTCGCCCACGATCGGCAGCGCCTGGCCGCCTGCGGCCCTGATCTGCTCGGCCGCGGTGTGCACCGTGCCTTCGAGCTTCGGGTGCGGGGTGTCGGTCTTCGCGAGCATCGCGATGTTCGCGCCGTCGGCCGCGGCGCGCAGCGCGATCGCGAGGCCGATGCCGCGGCTGCCGCCGGACATCAGGATGGTTTTGCCTGCGAGTGTGCTCATGAGCCACCTTCTCGTTCGAATCGCGTACTTTGCAGCTTTTCTGCTCGAATCGTGCAAAGTGCGCGATTCGAAAGTCGGGGAGGCCTACTTCGGCGCCATGCGGATCGCGCCGTCGAGGCGGATCGTCTCGCCGTTGAGATAGCCGTTCTCGACGATCTGCTGCACGAGAGAGGCGTACTCGTCGGGGCGTCCGAGGCGAGAGGGGAACGGCACCTGCTGACCGAGCGAATCCTGTGCCGACTGCGGAAGGCCCATCAGCATCGGGGTCTCCATGATGCCGGGGGCGATCGTGCAGACACGGATGCCGTAGCGGGCGAGCTCGCGGGCGACCGGGAGTGTCATGGCGTGCACGCCCCCCTTCGACGCGGAGTAGGCGGGCTGACCGATCTGCCCGTCGAAGGCCGCGACGCTCGCGGTGTTCACGATGACGCCGCGGTCGCCGTCATCGGTCGCGTCATTCTTCGCGATCACCGCGGAGGCCTGCGAGAGGACGTTGAAGGTGCCGACGAGGTTGATGCGCACGATGCGCTCGAAATCGGCGAGCACTGCGGGGTTGCCCTCACGATCGAGCACCTTCGCGGGCGGAGCGATGCCTGCACAGTTGACGACGATCCGCAGCGGAGCGGCGGCCTGTGCTGCGGCCACGGCAGCAGCGGCATCCTCAGCGCTCGTGACGTCACCGCCGGAGAACACGCCGCCGAGTTCGGAGGCGATCTCGTCGCCCGCCGAGGAAGTCAGGTCGAGGATGGTGACGACGGCGCCGGCCGCAGCCAGTCGGCGTGCGGTGGCGAGGCCCAGACCGGACGCACCGCCGGTGATGAGAGCGCTCGAGCCCTGGATCTGCATGCGGTTCCCCTTCGAACGTGTGCGACTCAGTGTCAGTTTAGCTGATTCCGAGTTTCAACCGGCGCGTCACAGGTGTCGCCTCCGCTGGCCGTGACGATCCCGAGCCTACGCCGCGCACGCCGAAGGGGCGGCGCCGCAACGGCCCCGCCCCTTCAGAACGACTCGCGAGATCAGACGACGATCTGCGCAGCGATGCCCTTCAGCTTGTGCCGGGCGAGCGCGAGGTTGGCCGACGCGCTGTTGAGCACGAGGTAGATGAAGAGACCGCTCGCACCCGTCGTGTTGAGCACGTTGATCAGGTGGTACTGCGAACTCAGGGTGATGAGGATGTCGTCGATCTCGTCGGTGACGCCGAGGTCGCGCATGGTCGCCAGCTTGGCTCGCACCACGTTCGAGTTGCCCGCGGCGGCGATCCCGAGATCGAACGAGGGGTTGCCGCCCTGCGCGAGTGCCATGCCGCTGCCGTAGTCGACGATCGCGGCGCCGGTGGCGCCCTCGATGGCCAGCAGCTGCTGCAGGGCGTCGTCAAGTGAACTCATGTCGTACTTCTCCTCAATGGTGATGCGTGTGCTCTCGACTCCGACGCCGGATGCCGGTGCGGATGCCCGGGCATCGCCGCTCCAGATCCATTCGACGAACTGCTCCAGATCCCGTTCGCCGGATTCCTGAGACGAGATCGCCGGGGCCTTCGGCAGCCCGACCGCGGCAGCGTGAGCGGCATCAGGCGCCGCAGGTGAGGCATCGGCATCGCTGCCATGACGCCGCCACCACTGCGACCGGGACGAAGCACGCACGAAGACCTCTGCTGTTATCGAGTGGGATGGATGATGCGACCGCCGACGGCGACCGGGAATGACACTAACCGCGTCCCGACCTCCCGAACCGGAAAAATACATGCATACCGATATACGTTCGAGCACGAGATGAGCGCCCCATGAGCATTCCCCCCACGACCACAGAGATCCCAGCGATCGTGCGGTCGCTCGCCGCCGGCGCGACGCTCACTCCCGTGTGGCTCAACGGCATCGGGGGGCTCACCTTCCGCACCGGCGACGGTCGCTACATCAAGTGGGGCCCGCACGACGCCGAGGCGAACATGCGCGACGAAGCGGAGCGGATGCGGTGGGCACAGCGCTGGATCGCGGTCCCCGAGGTGATCGATCAGGGTGAGGACGCCACGCACGAGTGGCTCGTCACCGCGGCGCTTCCCGGTCGCAGCGCCGTGGACCGCCGCTGGAGCGACGACCCCGAGACGACGGTGCGCGCGGTCGGCGTGGCACTGCGCACGATGCACGACTCGCTGCCGGTCGAGCAGTGCCCCTGGACGTGGAGCACCGAGTGGAGGATCGCGAATGCGGCGGAACGCGGCGTCGCGGTGCCCGCCGACCTGCGCGAGCCGCCGCCGGTCGAGAGACTGGTCGTCTGCCACGGCGACGCGTGCATGCCCAACACACTGCTCGACGACGACGCCCGTCCGCTCGCGCATGTCGACCTCGCCGCGCTCGGCACGGCCGACCGCTGGGCCGACATCGCCGTCGCCTCGATGAGCACCACGTGGAACTTCGGACCCGGGTGGGAGCACACGCTCATCGAGGCGTACGGCGTCGCCCCCGACGAGGGGCGGCTCGAGTACTACCGACGGCTCTGGAACGAGACCTGAGGCTCAGCCCTTCGGCGAGGCGTCGCCGCCCCGCGCCGCGTCCGCGCCTGACCCTGAGCGCGAGCCGGCATCCGCGTCCACGTCCTCGTGCAGAGCGACGCGGATCTCCGAGATCCGGCGTCGATCGACGGCCGTCACACGCAGAGTCGCACCCGGCACCTCGACCGAATCGCCGACCACCGCGAGGCGTCCGAGCATCTCGGTGACGAACCCCGCGACCGTGTCCGATGCGCCGCGAGGCAGGGCGATGCCGGTGATCTCCGCGAAGTCCTGCAGGTTGAGACGCCCATCGAGCGCGCCGCCGGCAGCCGGCATCCGGTCCTCGCCCGTGTCGTACTCGTCGAAGATCTCGCCGACGACCTCTTCGACCAGGTCTTCGAGGGTCACGATGCCGTCGGTGCCGCCGTACTCGTCGACGACGACCGCGATGTGCTGCGAGCCGCCGCGCATGCGCGTCAGAGTCGGAAGCACGCCGGCGGTCGACGGCACATACTCGACCGGACGCATGAGTCCGTGAACCGGACGCCCGGCGTCGTCGGCCGCCGCCTCGAACAGGTCGCGCACGTGCACGAAGCCGACGATGTCGTCGAGCGACGCGTCGATGACGGGGTACCGCGAGAACGGAAGCTCCCGCACCTGCGCGATGGCGTCGGCCAGAGTCGCCGCCCCGTCGAGCGCCACGACCTCCGGCCGGGGTCGCATGACCTCGCTGACCTGGCGTCCGCGCAGCGACAGCACGTCGTCGAGGATTCGACGCTCATCATCGGGAAGACTCTGATGCGTCGCGACGATGTCGCGCAGCTCCTCCTCGCTCAGCTCCTCTGCCGCCTTGTGCGGGTCGCCGCCGAGCAGGCGCACGAGCGCATTCGTCGACACCGACAGCAGCCAGATGACCGGCCGCATGATGGTGGCGAACCCGTCGAGCACCGGGGCGACGGCGTACGCGAACTGCGCATTGCGCTGGATCGCGAGGCGCTTGGGCACGAGCTCCCCGAGCACCAGCGAGAGATACGCGATGATCAGCGTCAGCAGCACGGTCGCGGTGGTCATCGCGAGCGCCTCGGGGAGTCCCCAGCTCTCGAGAAGAGGAGCGACCGACGGGGCGATCGAGGTCGCACCGTAGGCGGCCGAGGCGAAGCCCGCCACGGTCACGCCGATCTGCACGGCCGAGAGGAAGGTGTTGGGATTGCGGGCGAGGCCGGCGACCTTCTCGCCGCGCCGTCCGCGAGCCGCGATCGCGTTGATCTGGCTCTCGCGCAGGGTGACCAGTGCCATCTCTGTCGCGGCGAAGACGCCGCCGACGAGGACGAACACGAACACCAGCGCGATGTTCAGTGCGAGATCACCCATCAGCGGGTCACCTCACCGTGTGCAGGGGTGCCCGAGGTCGTTCGGGCACCGGGTCTGTCAGGGTCTGCGGACGCGTCGGAGCGGCGCGACTGGTTCACGAGTGTTCCTTCTGTGTGTCGGTGGTGAGGGGTGCAGAGGTGGAGGGGGCGTCGAGCGCGTCGCGCCGGTCGTCGCGGCGGGTCTTCATGAGGCTCGCGACGGTGGCGACGGCGATGGTCGCGCCGATGAACACCAGCGAGAACCAGATCGGGATCTCGGGGGCCCAGAGCATCGGCTCGCCGCCGTTGATGAACGGCAGCTCGTTGACGTGCATGGCGTGCAGCACGAGCTTGACGCCGATGAAGGCGAGGATCACGGCGAGACCCTGAGCGAGGTACACGAGACGCTGCAGCAGACCGCCGATGAGGAAGTACAGCTGGCGGAGTCCCATGAGGGCGAAGGCGTTGGCCGTGAAGACGATGTAGGCCTCTTCGGTCAGGCCGTAGATCGCGGGGATCGAGTCGACGGCGAAGATCAGGTCGACGAAGCCGATCGCGATGATCACGAGGAACATCGGCGTGAAGAAGCGCTTGCCGTTGCGCTGAACCGTCAGGCGGTCGCCGTTGTACTCGTCGCTCACCGGCAGGATGCGACGCACGAAGCGCATGAAGCGGCCGTTCGCCGGGTTGTGATCACCCTGCGCGAAGGCCTGGCGGTAGGCGAGGAACAGCAGCAGCGCGCCGAAGAGGTAGAAGATCCACGAGAAGTTCTCGATCAGGGTCGCGCCGAGGGCGATGAACCCACCGCGCATGATCAGCGCGATGACGATGCCGATCATCAGCACCTTCTGCTGGTAGATGCGCGGCACGGCGAAACCGGTCATCACGATCAGGAAGACGAAGAGGTTGTCGATCGACAGCGCCTTCTCGGTGAGGTAGCCGGCGAAGTACTCACCGCCGTACGTCCAGCCCGAGACGGTGCCGATCCCGACGCCGAACAGCAGCGCGAGGCCGATGTAGAACGCCGACCACCGGGCGGACTCGCCGATCGTCGGCTCATGGGGCTTTCGCACGTGCGCGAAGAACTCGTACACGAAGAAGGCGATCGTGACGGCGATCGTGATGATCCACACGAGGGGGGTGATGTTCAAAGGGGTCTCCAGAGACGAGGCGTGACGATGTCGACGCCAAGGTCTTCTCCATTCTCGAGAACGAGAACCGGGGACCCGGGATGCAGGGACATCCGTAATGACGAGCCGCCCGTGGTGGAGTACTCCCCTTGGGTTCATTGAATGGTAGCGAATACACCGGCATTCCACCTATGAGAAAGCTGAGTGGATGCTGCGGGTCGTCAGGCCGTCGGGGCGAGCGGCGCGCGTCAAGCCGTCGGGCCGAGGATGAAGTTCCACGCGCCCGTGACGACCGCCGCCGAGATCGCCGCCATCGGGATCACTGCCGCGACGACGACGAGTGCCGTGTCGCGTCGGTCCCAGGTCGACTCCCGCGCCCACGAACGAGGCGTCGTGCCTCCGAAGCCACGCGCCTCCATGGCGGTGGCGAGAGAGGATCCGCGACGGATGGCGAGCACGAACAGCGCGAACGCCATGCCGAACGCACGCCGGACCCGCCCCTCGTCCGCGACCCCCCGCGCGCGCCGCGCGAGAGACAGCGCACGCCAGTCGTCGACGAGCAGCCCCAGCATCCGCATCCCCGCGAGGGCGCCGACGACGAAACGCGCCGGCAGCTTCACTCGCTGCGCCAGGTCGTCGGCGAGGTCGGTGGGGTCGACCGTGACGAAGAGCACCACGGCGGGCAGGCCGATCGCGAGCACGCGCACGGCGGTCGCCGCAGCGAGGGCGAGAGAGCCGTCACTGATGCGCATCACCAGCCATTCGACGTGCACGGTTCCACTGGTCGCGCCGTAGAGCGCGATCGTGACCGCGCTGAGCGGCGCTGCGATCCACAGCACGGCCGTGCGCGTCCAGAACTCCTTGGCTCCGAGGCCCGCGAGAACGAGCAGCGGTATCTCGAGCAGCAGGGCGACGGATGCCGAGACGACGTCGATCGTCAGCACGAGAGGCAGGGCGATGAGCAGTGCGGCGGCGAGTTTTGCCAGGGCGGAGCGCGGGGCTATCGGACCGGATCGCTCGATGCGGGCGGTCAGCGGATCGATCATGCACGCACCTCGATGCGTCGGGCGTGCAGGGCCTCGAGCACGGCCTCGTCGTGGCTGATCGCCACGATCGCCGTGCCTTCGTCACGCAGGCGTGCGATCAGGCCGACGAGTTCGGCCCAGGTCGTCGCATCCTGACCGAACGTGGGCTCGTCGAGCACCAGCATCCTGGGGCGGGTGGCGAGGGCGGCAGCGACCGTGAGCCGCCGCTTCTCTCCGCCCGACAGCGTGTAGGGATTGGCGTCCGCGAGCGAGGTGAGCCGCAGCCGTTCGAGCAGGTCGTCGACGCGGGCGGCGATCTCGGCCTCCGGCAGCTGCAACGCCCTCGGCCCGACCGACAGCTCGTCGCGCACCGTCTTGGCGAGCAGCTGGTGCTCGGGCGTCTGCATGACCGATGCGATGCGCGTGAGCAGAGCTCGCGACGACCAGCGGAAGGGGTCGGGCTTCTCACCGGCGGCGAGCGCGGGCAGTGCAGCGACCCGCCCTTCTTCGGCAGGGATCAGCCCGGCGACCGTGAGACCGAGGGTCGATTTCCCCGCGCCGTTCGCTCCGGTCACGCCGAGCACCTCGCCCGCGCGCACGTCGACGTCGAACGGACCGGCCACGGCGAGCCCGTGTCGCCGAGCGACGGTGAGGCCGCGAGTCTCGAGCAGCGTCGCCCCCGGGCGCTGAGCGGGCGCGGGCGGAAGGGCGGGCGGGTGCCCAGGGACCCACACACCGGATGCCGCGAGCTCCGCGCCCCGTGCGCCGAGAACCTCGTCGGGGGTGCCGTCGGCGAGCACGACCGTTCCTCCCGGCTCGGCTCCGAGCACGATCACCCGGGTGACGAGCGGCAGCCAGACGTCGATGCGATGTTCGATGACGACGAGGGTCGCGCCCGTCATATCGAGGGCCGCGGCGACGGCATCCCGTACGTCGCGCACACCCTCGGGGTCGAGGTTCGCCGTCGGCTCGTCGAGCAGGATCGCGCCGGGTCGCATCGCGAGCACGCCGGCGAGAGCGAGACGCTGCTTCTGGCCGCCCGACAGCGCAGCCGTCGACCGATCGAGTGCGACATCGAGCTCGACGGCATCCAGCGCCGCACGCACGCGCCGCCAGATCTCGTCGCGGGGGACACCGAGGTTCTCGCATCCGAAGGCGACATCGTCGCCGACCCTCGCGAGGATCGTCTGCGTATCGGGATCCTGGAGGACCATTCCGACGCGACCGCGGGCGGCGGTGGGCGCGACACCGTCGACGAGCAGCGCACCGTGGGTCTCGCCCTCGTCGGCTCCGCCGAGAACACCGCCGAAGCCCTGCAGGAGGGTCGACTTCCCCGAGCCGGAGGCGCCGAGCAGCAGCACGCGCTCCCCCGGCTCGATGCGCAGATCGACGTCGCGCACCGCCCACCGCAGCCGTGTCGCGTACCGCCACCCCCAGCCGCGGGCTTCGAGGGTGGCGGGCGTCGTGACGGAGCTCACACCCGTGCGGTGACCTCACGGCCGGCGGCGAACCGGCTGAGGGCTCCTGTGGCGGCGAGCCCTCGGGCGATCAACCACGCTCCGAGCCCGGCGATGACCGCACCCGAGATGGTCGTCGAGACGATATAGATGCTGGTGAAGAGCGTGTCGGCGCCGGCGTACCAGAGGATGCGGTCGTTGATTCCGCAGGCGAGACCCGCGCCGGCCCCCGCCAGCATCGCGACAGGCAGCCGCCAGACGCCGTAGAGGAAGATGAGGAACACCAGCTCGGCGCCGAGTCCCTGCACAAGACCCGAGACGATCGTGAGTGGGCCCCACGCGTTGCCGACGAGTGCCGAGATGATCGCGGCGACCAGCTCGGTGTAGAGCGCGGCGCCCGGCTTGCGGATGATCAGAGCGCCGAGCACGCCCGCGATCAGCCACGGGCCCGCGAGCAGGCCCTGCACGCCGGGGAGCAGCGGCTTCAGGATGCTGCTCGGAACCTCGTAGCCGACGTTCCACAGCAGGAAGATCAGGGCGCACGCGACGGCGATGACGCTGGCGACGACGATGTCGACGACTCGCCAGCGCCAGAGCTCGGGGCGGCCGAGGCCCCTCGAGGGCTGCGTGGCCGATGCCGATCCCGTGGTGGATCCGGACGTGGATGTACTCATCTGTGACTCCTCCCTGCGCTGGCATGACCCAGATCAGGTTCGACGGTCGAAGCGCGATTCGCTCCCTCTCAGCCCGGCTCGCCGGACTCCCGTGGTTGTATGCACGATCTTACCCAGAGGCGACACCCGCGTCTTCTCCACGTGCAGCGACACGGATCCCCGCACGAGTTCGGTACCGTGAGGAGGTGACCGCTTCCGATGCCGCCGAGGCCACCGCCTCCGCCCTTCCTGCGGATGACGACGCCTCTGCGATCTTCACCCCTGAGGCGACTCCCCCCGCACAGTGGGCCGAGGGCGACAGCGGGGGAACGCCCCTGACGTGGGTCGATCCGATCGACGTGGCCCGGCACCCCGCGACCGACGCTCTCGACGACATTCCGCCTGTGGAGAGCAGCGACGCTCTGCTGACCGGAGCGCACCTGCGTCCGGCGATCGCCCGACCCGGCGTGCTCGTGCCCCTGGGCGTGCTCGTCGGATTGCTCGGCACCTACGGCGGATCGGCCATGCTGTGGCCTTTGCACGAGGTCGCTCCGACGGTCCAGTCTGTGGACCTCACTCCCGTCACCGCGCCCGCGGCCGCGATCGCCTTCCCCATCCAGGGAAGCGCAGCCGTGGGAATCGGCGGCATCGGCACGACGTCGTCGTCGCTCGACGCCGCCGCGATCGCGAGTGTCACCAAGGTCGTCTCCAGCCTGATGGTGCTCGAGCAGATGCCCCTCGCCGTCGGTGAGCAGGGCCCGGAGTTCTCGTTCACACGGGCCGACAACCTCGCGTACTGGGACTACCGACGCTCCGATCAATCAGCGCTCGATGTGCCCGTGGGCGGCACTCTCACCGAGTTCCAGCTCCTGCAGGGGACGCTGCTCGGATCCGCCAACAACTACATCGACCGTCTTGCCGCGGAGATCTGGGGCTCGCCATCGGCATTCACCGCCGCGGCTGCCGTGTGGCTGCGTGACCGCGGTCTCGACGACATCACGATCATCACTCCCTCGGGCTTCGACGACCGCAACCGGGCCACGCCCGAGTCGCTCGTTGCGCTGGCCGAGCTGGCCATGCAGAACCCGGTCTTCGCCGGGATCGTCGGCACTCCGTCCGTCGAGCTCCCGGGCGCGGGCACGGTCGTGAACACGAACGGGATGCTGGCAGACCCCGGCGTGGTCGGCGTGAAGACCGGCACGCTCGGCGACAGCTGGAATCTGTTGACCGCGAAAGTCATCACCGTCGACGACACGACCGTGCATCTGTATGCCGCTGTTCTCGGTCAGGCCGATGATGCACAGCGCCTCACCGAAACGCGATCGCTGTTCACGCAGGTCGAGACGGAATTGGAGCAGCAGACTCCCGCCATCGCCGCCGGCACGGTCGTCGGCACCGTCACCACGGTGTGGGGAGCGACCACCGATGTCGTCACGGATGCGGATGCCGACGTGGTGCTCTGGAATGGTGCGACCGCTGAGGCCTCGACGGACTTCGCGCTCGGCGACAATCGCGAATCGGGCGACCAAGTGGGCACGTTGACCAGCGTGGGTCCCTTGAACACCGTGACGACGTCTGTGTCACTTGCCGACGACGTCGATGCCCCGAGCCCGTGGTGGAGGCTGACCCACCCTCTCGAACTCCTCGGCATCACCGAGGCTCAACGCTGAGGCTGCATGCTCCGCGCAAGCGCGGCGCACACAGAACGCCCCGCCATCCGAGTGTTCGGACGGCGGGGCGTTGTGGCGCTCGGACGCTCCGGCGCTCCGGCGCTCCGGCGCTCAGGAGCGTGAGCCCCCGGCGTCGGGTCGTTCGACGATCTCCTGTGCAGCGGCGGCTTCGGCCGTAGGCGTCTGAGCGCCCACCGAGACCCCCACTTGTGCCGCGGCAGCTGCCTCTTCGGCGTCGCCGCTGATGACCACGGGAGTCGCTCCCGTGAGCGCGTCGTCGGCGTCGATGTCGGTTGCGGCCTGCTCGAACTGCGACTGGTACAGGCGCCAGTAGGCGCCCTGCGCGGCGATGAGCTCGTCGTGCGTGCCCTTCTCGACGATGTCTCCGTGCTCCATCACGAGGATGAGGTCGGCATCGCGGATCGTCGAGAGGCGGTGCGCGATCACGAATGACGTGCGCCCCTGTCGGAGCGCCGCCATCGCGTGCTGCAGCAGCAGCTCGGTGCGGGTGTCGACCGCCGACGTCGCTTCGTCGAGGATCAGGATCGAGGGCTGGGCGACGAACGCTCGCGCGATCGTGATCAGCTGACGCTCGCCTGCCGACACGTTCGAGGCGTCCTCGTCGAGCACCGTGTCGTAGCCCTCGGGGAGAGCGTGAACGAAGCGGTCCACATAGGTCGCCTTCGCCGCTTCGAGAACCTCTTCGTCGGTCGCGGTCGAGCGACCGTAGCGGATGTTCTCGCGGATGCTGCCGGCGAACAGCCATGGGTCCTGCAGGACCATGCCCGTGCGCGACCGGAGCTGGTCGCGCGTGACCTCGGAGATGTCCTGACCGTCGAGCAGGATCCGCCCGCCGTTCAGTTCGTAGAACCGCATGATCAGGTTGACGAGCGTGGTCTTGCCCGCTCCCGTCGGTCCGACGATCGCGACCGTCTGGCCGGGCTCGACGCGGAACGAGAGGTCGGTGATGAGCGGACGCTCGGGAGTGTACGAGAATGCGACGTTCTCGAACTCCACGACGCCCTTGCCGTCGACGAGCTTCGGAGCATCGGCGTCGTCGGCCTCCTGCTCCTCGGTGTCGAGGAGTTCGAACACCCGCTCCGCCGATGCCGTGCCGGACTGCACGACCGCGGCCATTCCACCGAGCTCCGACAGGGGCTGCGTGAACTGCTGCGAGTACTGGATGAAGGCCTGCACATCTCCGAGACGCAGCTGCCCGTTGGCCACCATGAGACCGCCGAGCACCGCGATGCCCACGTAGGTGAGGCTGCCGACGAAGGTCATCGCCGGCATGATGATGCCGGAGAGGAACTGCGCCTTGAAGCTGGCCTGGAACAGCTCCTCGTTCTCGCCCTGGAACTTCGCGAGAGCGTCCTGCTCCCGACCGAACACCTTCACGAGCGCGTGTCCGGAGAAGGCCTCTTCGACGCGAGCGTTCAGTCGTCCGACCTTGCGCCACTGGGTGCCGAACGCCTTCTGCGAGCGGGGACCGATGACGCCGAAGATCACGCCCATGAGCGGGAGTGCCACGAGCGCGACGAGAGCCAGCTGCCAGGAGATCGAGAACATCAGCACCAGCACGCCGACGACTGTGAGCACGGCCGTGATCGCGCCGGACAGCGACTGCTGCATGGTCTGGGTGATGTTGTCGATGTCGTTGGTCACACGCGAGATCAGATCACCGCGCTGCACCTTGTCGAAGTACGACAGCGGCAGGCGGTTGATCTTCGCCTCGACCTGCTCGCGCAGACGCCACATGGTGCGGACCATGATGACGTTGATGACGTAGCCCTGGATCCAGCTGAGGAACGCGGCGGTGATGTAGATCGCCAGCACGGCGATGATGATGCCCCGAAGCGCGTCGAAGTCGACGCCGTCTCCGACCTGGAAGCTGCCGAGGGCCTCGACCTGATTGGCGAAGTCGTCCTGACCGCCCTGACGGAGCGCGGCGACCACCTCGTCCTGCGGGGTTCCGGCGGGGAACCCGGGGAAGTCCCCGTTCGCCTGGCCGAGCTGCACCGAGATGAAGCCCTTGTAGATGAGGTTCGTGGCTTCGCCGAGCACCTTCGGTGCCGCGACCGTCAGCACGACGCCGACCGCGCCGGCGATCGACACCAGGACGAACCAGACGGCCGACGGCTTGAGCAGCCCGATCATCCGACTGAAGCTCTTGCCGAAGTTGTCGGCCTTGCCCGGTGCGACGCTGTCCCAGCCGCCGCCGTCCTGGCGCGCCTTCTCGGCGAGCTCTGCCTCGTACTTCTCTTCCTCGGTCAGCTCCGGCTCGACCGCAGTGGTCGTGTCGGTCGCCCGGGCCTTGCGACCTCGGCGGGTCTGGGGAGCGTCCTGCTCGCTCATGCGTCCACCCCCAGCTGCGATTCGACGATCTCTCGATAGGTCGTGCTCGTCTCCAGGAGTTCCTCGTGCGTGCCGACGCCGACCATGGTGCCCCCTTCGAGGACGACGATGCGGTCCGCATCGGTGATGGACGAGACACGCTGCGCGACCACGATCTTGGTCACCTCCGGCAGCTCGCGCCACAGCGCCTGCCTCAACCGTGCGTCTGTGGTGAGGTCGAGCGCTGAGAACGAGTCGTCGAACACGAGGATCTTCGGCTGACGGACGATCGCGCGGGCGATCGCCAGACGCTGACGCTGCCCACCCGAGACGTTGGTGCCTCCCTGGGTGATCCGCGACTCGAGCCCCTGCGGCATCTCCTCGACGAAGTCCCGACCCTGTGCGATCTCAAGGGCGTGCCAGAGCTCCTCATCGGTCGCGTCCTCTCGGCCGTAGCGGAGGTTCGACGCCACCGTGCCGGTGAAGAGGAACGGACGCTGCGGGACGAGGCCGATGGTCGCCCAGAGCGACTCGACGTCGGCGTCGCGGACATCAGTGCCGCCCACGAAGACCGCTCCTCCGGACACGTCGAAGAGACGCGGGATCAAGGAGACGAGCGTGGTCTTGCCTGCGCCGGTCGATCCGACGATCGCCACGGTCTCACCGGGCTCAGCCGCGAAGCTGATGCCCGTGAGCACGGGAGAGTCGGCTCCCGGGTAGGTGAACTCGACGCCGTCGAACGCAACCGAACCGGGTGTCGGGAAGGCGGTCACGCCGTCGGCCGGTCGCACCATGCTCGACTGCGTCTCGAGGACCTCGCCGATGCGCTCTGCCGAGACGGCCGCGCGCGGGATCATGATCGCCATGAAGCTGGCCATGATCACGCCGCCCATGATCTGACCGACGTACTGCATGAAGGCGAAGATCGTGCCGACCTGCACTGAGCCGCTGTTGACCTCGATGCCGCCGAACCACACGACCGCCACGACCGTGACGTTGAGGATCAGCATGAAGAGCGGGAACAGCAGGACGAACAGCGAGCCGACCTTGCGACCGACCACCATGATGTCGGTGTTGGCGACGCGGAAGCGTTCTTCTTCGATGCCCTCGCGCACGAACGCTCGCACCACGCGGACGCCGGTGAGCTGTTCGCGCAGCACGCGGTTCACGGTGTCGAGCTTGCCCTGGTAGCTGCGGAACAGCGGGACCATGCGGCTGACGACGAGCCCCGCGACGATCAGCAGCAGCGGCACGGACACCGCGATGAGCCAGCTCAGACCGATGTTCGTCTGCACGGCGAAGATGATGCCGCCGATCGCCAGCAGCGGCGCGGTGACGAGCATGGTGGCGCCCATCATCGCGAGCATCTGCACCTGCTGCACGTCGTTCGTGTTGCGGGTGATGAGGGAGCCGGCACCGAACTGCGACACCTCGCGCTCGGAGAAACCACTGACCTTCGCGAAGACGTCGGCGCGGATGTCACGCCCCGCACCCATCGACGCCCGAGCGGCGAAGTAGGTCGCGATGATCGAGGCGATGATCTGGCCCAGCGAGACGGCGAGCATGAACAGCCCGGTGCGCCAGATGTAGGCCGTGTCGGACTGGGCGACACCCTTGTTGATGATGTCTTCGTTGAGGCGGGGGAGGTAGAGGGTGGCCAGCGCGCTGGCGAACTGGAACACCAGCACAGCGACGAGAAGCCACTTGTAACGGGCGAGATAACGGAGGAGGAGTTTTCCCAGCACAGTCGCACTTTCTAGGAAGGATGAATCGGCGGATCTCTCGACGGGCGGACGCAGGCCGACGATCGCGCACATGCAAGAGTGGCACGAACTCCGGACATTCGTATCCCCCTGTGGGAGGACCTTCGCTGACAGCGAACCATTTCTGGTGCGGCCAGCGGTTTATGCACCGCGGCGAACAACCGCAGATATACCGGCATACCTCAAAACAGGGGCGGCTCGGGGGTGAAGTCGCGAGCATCGGCACCGGCGGCGGACGGGAGTTCCGAGATGGTCGCCGGGTTCCACTTCGGAGTGCGGTCCTTGTCGATCAGCTGGGCCCGAATGCCCTCCACCAGGTCGGGGTGCTGCAGGACGAACCACATCACGCGGCGGTACTCCCCCTCCAGGGCGGCGCGCAGGTTCGGCAGAGCACGCGCTTCCCGCACGGCGTCCAGCGTGACAGCGAGCCCGGTCGGCGCCAGACTCTCGAGCAGATCCGCGGTCTCCCCGGCATCCGGAGCCGCGTCCGCGCGCAGCCGATACACGATCTCCGCGACCGTGTCGGCGGAGAACGCGTGGTCGATCCAATCCCGCGACGACGGCAGCGTCGACGGCTCGGGAGTCTCGTCGAACAGCAGCACGATCTCGGCCGGGCCTGTGGGGTCGGCGCGATACGCGAGTGCTTCGCGCAGGGCATCGAGGCGATCGGACGGCACGAAGTGGTCGGCGAAGCCGAGCAGCACGGCATCCGCCCCGTTCATCGCCGCGCCCGTGAGTCCGAAGTACTCGCCGAACCGGCCGGGGGCGCGGCCCAGCAGCCATGTTCCACCCACGTCGGGCGTGAAGCCGATCCGCGTCTCCGGCATCGCGAGCTTCGACCGCTCGGTCACGATGCGGATGGCCGCGTGTCCAGACAGACCCACACCTCCGCCCATCGTGATCCCGTCTGCGACCGTGACCACAGGCTTCGCATACTCGGCGATCATCGCGTTGAGCGCATACTCCGCGCGGAAGAACTCCGCGGCCTCCTCGGATCGACCCGCCACGATCTGTGCGTGCAGCCCCCGCACGTCGCCACCGGCGCACATGCCGCGCTCGCCCTCGCCGTCGATCAGGACGATCTGCACATCGGTGTCGTTCCGCCACCGCTCCAGCGCACGCGTGATCTCCTGGACCATGCCGAAGTCGAGCGCATTGATCGCTTCCGGTCGGTTCAGGGTCAGCCTGCCGAGCGCTCCTTCGGTGCGGACGAGGACCCGGGACGCGGGACTGGATTCGGTCACGATTGCCAGGCTACCCCCTGGTTCGAGCCTTGCATTCGGCCGTCTCGGTGCGGTAAATGCACGATCCGGCGGCTTTTCCGGCAGGATAGACAGAACTGCCCACTGCAACGAGAGGTCGCAGATGCCCGACGGACAGGTGCTCGAGTTCACGCACGTCACGAAGCGCTTCAACGACGTGACGGCGGTGTCCGACTTCTCCGCTCGGGTCGAGCCCGGCGTCGTGACCGCTTTCCTCGGCCCGAACGGCGCCGGCAAGACCACGACCCTGCGCATCCTCCTGGGGCAGGTGCGCGCCACGAGCGGCACCGCCACGATCGGCGGCGTGGCACATCCCGAGCTGCGCCACCCGCTGCGCACCATCGGCTCCGTGCTCGAAGAGACCGCCTATCGTCCGCGTCGCTCGGCGGCCCGCCAGCTGACGATCGCAGCCAAGGCCAACGGCATCCCGCTCTCGCGTGTCGACGAAGTCCTCTCTCTCGTGGGTCTCGAGCACGAAGCGGAAGGACGCATCGGCAGCTTCTCGCTCGGGATGCGGCAGCGGCTGAGCGTCGCGCACGCGCTGCTCGGCGACCCGGGCGCGCTCGTCTTCGACGAGCCGGCGAACGGCCTCGACCCCGAGGGCATCCGCTGGATCCGCCTGCTTCTGCGCCGGCTCGCCGACGAAGGCCGCACCGTTCTGGTCTCGTCGCATGTGCTGAGCGAGATCGAGCAGGTCGCAGACCACGTGCTCGTGCTCTCGAAGGGCCAGCTCGTCCTCTCGAGCGGCATCGAGACGCTTGCCGACCCGTCGGCCGGATCCGTGGTCGTGGATGCCGAGGATCGCGATGCTCTCAAGGCGGCGCTCTCGGCAGCGGGCCTCGAAGTCGAGGTGCTCCGCTCGGGTCTCACCGTTCGCGGCAGCAACGCCGGGGCCGTCGGTGCCATCGCCGCATCAGCCGGCATCGCCCTGGCGACCCTGGTGCAGCGCGGCCCCACGCTCGAGGACGTCTTCATCGATCTCGTTCGCGGTGGAAGGCTCGCGCCTCAGGCCATCACGGCAGCCCCGGCCGAGGCGCCTGCCGCGGAGGCGGCAGCGCCGGTCGCAGCCGTCGCTGCGACGCCGGACGCTCGGGACACGTCTGAGCCCGATGGCTCGGGCTCCGATGCCGATGGCTCTGGATCCATCACGCCCGATAGCGACTCCGCAGGGGAATGGACCGAGCAGGAGGCGGCCCCGACCGAGGAGCGGCCTCAGCCCTCGTTCGACGACATCCTCTCCGGCGCCGCCACTGTCGATGCCCCCGCAGTGTCGGATGCTCCCGCCGTTTCCGATGCTCCCGACACACAGGAGGACGGCGCGGAGGAGCACTCGGGGGTCGAGTACTTCAGCGAAGTGCAGGATTCCGAAGAATCCGCTCCGTCGCCTGTCGACGGCGACGGGCAGTCCGACGAGGACCCCCGATCCGCGGCCGTCACCTCCATGCTCGCCGCCGCGGCGCGCGCGTACTACGAGGACGAACCGAGGGACTATCCGCTCGGAGAGGGTGACGTCTCAGCCGACGCGGAGGCAGCCACGAATGCCGATCAGGATGCTGACGGAGAGTCCGGCGACGAGCACCGCGAGGACGAGCCCGACGGTGAGCACCGCGAGGACGAGCACCACGAGCACGAGCACGACGGTGAGCACCACGAGGGTGGGCACCACCAGGATGAGCACCACGAGAGTGAGCACGACCGCTCCTGACGCCGCTCCCCCGACGGGAACGCCCTCCGCGCCATGAGGCTGCGGAGGGCGTTTCGCGTGAGGCTCGGCTCAGGCTGGCCGCGGGCGGATCACCGGACGCCGACTGCCCTTGGACACCGGCGTGGGCGACGTCGCGACGATCTCCTCGACGTCCGCCGGCTCGTCCGACACATCGAGTCGGAGAGCCTGGGTCAACGCGAGGCCATGGCGCGTCGTGAGGATCAGTCGGCGGTACTGCGCGTCGCCGGAGAGATCGATGACCACACTGGGACGTCGTTTGCGGATGAGGACGAAGTCGACGCTGCCGGCGGCCTTCCAGGTTCCTGCTGCGAGCACACCCGGGATGTGCGTCCCCGGATTCGGCACTCCGCGCAGCCAGGTCCATGCATCGTCGACGAGCTGGACCTTGGTGATCGTGTCGCGTACGAGCCGCACGTTGTCGCGGTGAAAGCTCGCCGCTCGCTCGATCGGCGAGAGCACGATCTCGAGTTGCGTCTGGTCCAGCAGCAACGTCACCATGCGACCAGTCTGCCAGCGGCGCCCTTCGAGATGTCTGTGTCTAGTTCACAGGAAGGCAACGATCCGTTGTCGGTTCCCACGATTCCGCCCCTCTTCCATTCCGGTGTTCCGCTCGACCTTCGAACAAATCTACTAGATCGAGCGCATGACACCCGCCACCGCACCCCTGCCTCGCACAGCGCGCGGGGCTTACCGGTGCCCGGGTCGAGAAGCGACGGCAGATCGCACGATCGAACGGAATCGGCGACGGACGCGACCGGATCGGTCAGGCAGCCGCCACGGCATCGGCTGCGGCGCGCGCAGCCAGAGGCAGTGCGGCCTCGATGCGCTGCAGTTCCTCGTCGCCGTGGGCGGCTGTGAGGAACCAAGCCTCGAACACGCTCGGCGGCAGCGCCACGCCCTGCTCGCGCATGGCATGGAAGAACGGGGCGTATCGGAACGACCCCTGCGCCTGCGCCTCGGCGTAGTCGCGAGGTGCCGCCCCTCGGAAGGAGGCACTGAACAGGTTGCCGGCGTGGGCGACGGCGTGGGTCACACCGGCCTCACTGAGAGCCTCGTCCAGCGCACGCGAGACGCGGGCTGCGGCGGAGTCGACGGCCGCATAGACCTCCGGCGTGGCGAGACGCAGCGTCGCGAGTCCGGCAGCGACCGAGAGCGGATTGCCAGACAGCGTCCCCGCCTGGTAGACGGGCCCGAGCGGTGCGAGGAGATCCATGACCTCGGCACGGCCGCCGAGCGCGGCCAAGGGCATTCCTCCGCCGACGACCTTGCCGAAGGTGATGATGTCGGGCATGTAGTCCTCGCCGGCCGCAGCCTGGAGTCCCCAGAATCCTGCGGGGTGCACACGGAAGCCCGTGAGAACCTCGTCGAGGATCAGCAGCGCGCCATGCGCATGCGCGGTCTCGGCCAGCAGTCGGTTGAATCCCGGCAGCGGCGGCACGACTCCCATGTTCGCGGCTGCAGCCTCGACGATCACGGCTGCGATGCGCGGGCCGTGCTCGGCGAACACCGCAGCGAGAGCGTCCGGGTCGTTGTAGTCGATCACCAGCGTCTGGGCCGCGATGGGCGCAGGCACACCCGCCGATCCCGGCAGCGCGAGCGTCGCGACACCGGAGCCCGCTGCGGCGAGAAGACCGTCGGAGTGCCCGTGATAGTGACCGGCGAACTTGACCAGCAGGTCGCGTCCCGTCGCACCGCGGGCCAGACGGATCGCCGTCATGGTCGCTTCGGTTCCGGTCGACACGAGCCGTACGCGCTCGACAGGCCGAGCCTCACCGAACCGCACGCGGTCTGCGATCAGCTGAGCGAGTTCCACCTCGCCTTCGGTGGGAGCACCGAACGAGAGCCCACGGGTGGCCGCTTCCTGCACCGCGGCGACCACCTCGGGCTGAGCGTGGCCGAGCAGCGCCGGCCCCCAGGACGCCACGAGGTCGACGTAACAGTTGCCGGCGGCATCCGTCACCGTGGCCCCCTTCGCGGACGCGAGGAACCGCGGGGTGCCTCCGACCGACCCATACGCACGCACCGGCGAGTTCACTCCACCGGGGATCACCGTGCGGGCAGCGGAGAACAGGTCGTCATTGCGGTCGGTCACAGCACACTCCTCAACGATGCGCGGATCTCTCCCGGCATCCCATCCAGGCTAGTCGGCAGACCTGAGGGGCGGACTCAGACGAGTCGGCTTCCCCTGAGACCCGGGCTGCTCAGCCGCGCAGCCAGCGCGCAGCTTCGGTCGCCCAGTAGGACAGGACGACGTCGGCACCCGCACGACGGATCGACAGCAGCGACTCGAGGACCGCTGCACGGCGATCGATCCAGCCGTTCGCAGCAGCCGCCTCGATCATCGCGTACTCACCCGAGACCTGGTATGCCCACACAGGAATATGCACGGTGTCGCGCACCTCTCGCAGCACGTCGAGGAACGCCATCGCCGGCTTCACCATCACGATGTCGGCGCCCTCCTCCTCGTCGACGACGGCTTCACGCACGCCCTCGCGTCGGTTGCCCGGGTCGAGCTGATACGTGCGACGGTCGCCTGTGAGCTGGGAGTCGACCGCTTCCCGGAACGGCCCGTAGAACGCGCTGGCGTACTTGGCGGCATACGCGAGCAGCAGCACATCGGTGTAGCCGTCCGAGTCGAGCGCCTCGCGGATGACCGCGACCTGGCCGTCCATCATCCCCGACAGGCCGAGCAGCTGGGAGCCCGCGCGCGCCTGCGCGAGCGCCATGGAGGCGTAGCGATCGAGGGTCGCGTCGTTGTCGACCGATCCGTCGGCCGCGAGAACGCCGCAGTGCCCGTGATCGGTGAACTCGTCGAGGCAGAGATCCGTCTGCACCACGATGGCATCGCCCACCTCGGCGGCCAGCGCCTCAGTCGCGACATTGAGAATGCCCTGCGGGTCGTCGGCCCCTGAGCCCTGAGCGTCGCGCACGGCGGGCACGCCGAACAGCATCACGCCACCGACACCCGCCTCGGCTGCCTCGGTCGCGGCTGCTTTCAGAGAATCGAGCGAGTGCTGCGCGACGCCCGGCATCGAGCCGATGGGTGCGGCCTCAGTGAGCCCTTCGCGCACGAACAGCGGGAGCACCAGCTGACGGGGCTCGAGCGAGGTCTCACGAACCAGCCCGCGTACGGCAGGAGACTGACGGAGGCGGCGCAGACGCACGTCGGGGAAGCTCACGGTGCCAGCTCATCCGCCGCGTGCGGGAGGGTGAAGCTCGACACCGCGTCGATGAGGGCGTCGACGGTCTGACGGTCTGCGACGACCGTGATCGGCAGGCCCGCTCGATCCGCATCCTTCGCCGTCCTCGGGCCGATCGCCGCCAGCAGCGTGTCATCCGGGATCACCGGGAACTGCTCGCGCACCTGCTCGGCGACTGAACCACTGGTGATCAGGATCGCGTTGATCCGGCCGTTCTCGACGTCGCGCTTGATGCGGTCGGTGACCGGGACGCCGACCGTGCGATACGCCACGACGCTGTCGACGTCGTGACCGGCCTCCTGCAGGAGGACGCTCAGCACCGGCTTCGCGATCTCGCTGCGCAGGGCCAGGATGCGACGAGGCTCGGTCTCGAGAGCGATGAGCTGCTCGGCCATGCCCGCTGCCGAATTGTCGTCGTCCGGCACCATCGCGACCTCGTACCCGACCGCCTGCAGAGCGGCTGCGGTCGTCTCGCCGACGGCCGCGATCTTGGTGCGGCGCGGAACGACGGCGCGATGCGCGAACATCACATCGACGGTCGTCGCGCTCGTCACGGTCAGCCAGTCGTACTCCCCGTCGGCAAGCCGAGTGAGGGCCACGTCGAGGGCCGCCTGGTCGGTGGTGGCCGCGAAGTTGATCAGCGGCGCGACGACGGGCACCGCGCCGCGGGAACGCAGACTGGCGGCGACACCGTCGCCCCACGGGCCTCCGCGGGGTACGAGGATGCGCCAGCCGTCCAGCGGTCGGTCCTGCTTCGAATTGGTCATGATGAGGAATGCTCTCGGGAGACGAGGTCGGCCGCCCCTTGCTCGAGCAGCCGATGGGCGACAGACAACCCGAGCTCGCGCGCCGCGTGCATCGGGTCTGCACCACCGGCAGCATCCGCTCCATTGCCGCTGCCGTTCCGACGAATATACTCCCCGTTCAGAGCTTCGGTGACGTCCAGCCCGATCCGACGCCCGCCGTCGGTGGCGTAGACGACGGTCCTGACGCGGATCTCGTCGCCGTCGACGACCGCGTGCGCGGCCATCGGCGCCTGGCATCCGGCGTCGAGCCCCTCGAGAACGGCACGCTCGACCGTGACGGCCAGGCGGGTGTCGAGGTCGTCGAGTTCGGCGAGCGCGTCGAGCAGCTCCGTCGGCGCGTCGGCGCGGGTCTCCACGGCGAGCGAGCCCTGACCCGGCGCGGTCGGCCATTCCGACAGGCCCAGCTCCTCGCGGCGCAGCGGGGAGTCGGTGCCGAGGCGCGACAGGCCGGCTGCAGCCAGGATGACGGCATCCAGTTCTCCCGATGCCACGCGCTGCAGTCGCGAATCGACGTTGCCTCGGATGTCGACGACCTCAGCGTGCGGCGCCCGACGGTGCACCTGGGCGATTCGCCGAGGTGACCCCGTGCCGACCTTGCTGCCGGAACGGAGCTGGTGCAGAGGCGTGCCGCCCCGGGTGATCACGACGTCACGAGCGTCCTCGCGTGCCGGCGTGGCCGCGATGACGAGACCGTCGGGGATCGCCGTGGGAAGGTCCTTCAGCGAATGCACGAGGAAGTCGCACTCCCCCGCGAGCAGCGCCTCGCGCAGACGCGTGGCGAAGATGCCCTGTCCGCCGATCTCCGAGAGTGACGCGCGATTCGTGTCGCCCTCGCTGGTGATCGGCACGAGCTCGACGGGGCGCCCCGAGATCTTCTCGAGCGCGGCGGCGACATGGCCGGACTGCGCCTGGGCGAGCGCGCTGCGGCGAGTGCCCAGTCGGATCGGGGAGGCGGTCTGACTCTGAGTGTTCATCGCAGGCCTACTGCAGCACGTCCGCGATCTCGTCGAACCGGAGGCGTCGGCCCGTGTAGAACGGAACCTCCTCCTTCACGTAGAGCCGCGCGTCGGTGTAGCGCAGGTCGCGCATGAGATCGACCAGCTCGGTGACCTCGTCGGCCTCGAGCGGCAGGATCCACTCGTAGTCGCCCAGGGCGAAGGCAGCGACGGTGTTCGCGATGACCCCGGTGAACGCGGCGCCCTTGCGACCGTGGTCGGCGAGCATCTTGCGGCGCTCCTCTTCGGGAGCCAGGTACCACTCCGGGGTGCGGACGAACGGGTAGAGGCACAGCCAGTCCTTCGGCTCGACCCCGCGGAGGAACCCCGGGACGTGGGCACGGTTGAACTCGGCATCGCGGTGCACGCCCATCACGTTCCAGACGGGCAGCAGGGTGCGCAGCAGCTCGGTGCGTCGCAGGCGGCGGAGGGCCTTCTGGAGGTCTTCCGCCGTGTCGCCGTGCAGCCACACCAGCAGGTCTGCGTCGGCCTTCAGACCCGAGACATCGTAGAAACCGCGGACCGTGACACCGGAGTCCTCGATGTACGAGACGATCGTCTCGAGCTCCGTCGAGTCGGACTCGGTGACGGCCACATCGGGGTTTCGTCGCCAGACTGCCCAGAGGGTGAAGCCGGACGGGTTCTCTTCGCGCACATCGGACATGGATCCAGTCTGCCCCCTTTGTGAAGCACTCGCGAACGCGAGTCAGGATGCGAGGAAGCGGCCTGCCGTCAGCGCGAGAGGGCGCGGGCGATCGCCCAGACGGCTCCGCCGACGATCACCGCAGCGCCCACGGCTCCGGCGATCGCCGCTGCCGGGTTGCGGTCGGCGAAGACCCGCGCCCTCGCCGCGGCCCGCTTGGACGCCTTGTCGATGCGCCGAGGGAAGTTGCCCTTCACCTCGATCGCGGCCAGGGCGGCCTTCAGCTCGGCACGAGCGGACTGCACCGGGTCGACGATCCCTGCGGGCACCGCGGTCTTGGGCAGCGGCCTCGTGATCTCAGAGTTCGTCATAGCCGGCTTCCTTCACGAGTCGGATGTCCTCGCCCACCGCCTGAGCGGGATTCTTGCGAGCGAGCACCTTGCGGAACTTCAGGATGCCGAGCAGTGCGAACAGCAGCACGGCGAGGATCAGGATTCCCAGCACCGCCAGCGCGGAGAGCCACACCGGCCACCACGACGACAGCCCGGAGATCGCGAACACGAGGATCACCGGCACGGCCCAGAACAGGAAGAAGAGCGCCACGAGGAACCAGACCGAGCCGATGCCCGCGTCCTTCGCCGTCTTCGAGATCCAGGTCTTGGCCGCGTTGATCTCGGCTTTGACGAGGCTGCTGATGAGTTCGGGGAGATCGCCGATCAGGGACAGCAGGCTGTCCTCGGCACGATCGCGGTATCCGCGGGGCATGTCAGCTGCCAGACTTCGCGGCGGTGGAGCCCGGGGATGCCGGCTTCTTGGCCGCGGGCTTCTTCGCGTCGTCCTTCTTCGCGGCGTCCTTGACCTCTTCGACGGCGTCTTCGGTCGCATCGACGATGTCGTCCGCTGCCTTGCGCCCGGCGGCCACAGCGGAGTCGAGTCGCTGGCCCGCGGTCTTGTCGCTGCCGCTCGCCGACTTGACGACCTTCTGCACGCCGGTCCAGATCGCACCGGGCACGGCCGCAGCCTTGTCGCCGACGTAGCCCTTGACCTTGTCGACCTGCTCCTGCACGGGGTCCAGGTTCCAGACCTTCAGCCACTGGGCCTTGATCTGCTCGTAGCGCTCCTGCCCCGCGCGGGCTCCGAGCACGTATCCCACGCCGATTCCTACGACGAGTCCGATCTTCCCCTTCATGGGGTCTCCTCACGTTGTTCCGGTGTGAACGCCTGGGGCGAACCGACGACTCGGAGCCGCCTGCCAGGTGTCCAGCGTAGCCCCGTATGCCGATTTCGGCATCTGTCACGCAGAGGGTTGACAGCAGCGCGACTTTCGGCTTCTCGTCGTGCGTTCAGTCCCAGAGCAGCGCCCGACGAAGCCGGTCCGCTTCCTCCCGCGCGTCGGGGATCACCTGGGCGAGCCCCGTGCCGGCGAGCCACGCGCCGACAGCGGCGAGCCCGTGGACGCCGTGCACGGCCGATCTCGCCGCCTCCCGGCGTGCACCGGAACCGATGATCGATGCGGGTTGCGACTGCACATACCTGGCGCGGTGGGAGGCCACGAGGTCGTCCTCCGCGAGCGGCACTCCGAGAAGAGCGGATGCTTCACGCAGCGCCAGCCGCGCCGCGGCGTCGTCGTCGAGCGCGGCGGTGACCGCCGGTTCGCCCTGGGCGCCGAACGAGACCCGCACGACATGCCTGTCTCCGGCCGCCGCACGCACCCAGTCCCACTTCGCGCTCGAATGGGTGAGCGCCTTGGCGGTGTGGCTGCCGGGCACGGTCAGCACGCCGGTGCCCCGAGGAGCGCCCTGCAGTGCGGACGGCCGGAGCAGCAGCGTGACGATCTCGATCTCCGGCGCATCAGCCGGGTGCGTCTCGGCCAGGGCGGGCACGACCCCCTCGAGCAGCCGTCGTGCGGCGGTCTCCGAGGTCGCGACGACGAGGCCATCCGCGGTGAGCTCGACATCCTCCTGCTGCTCCTCGCCGAGTACCGCGTCCGTCTCGACGCGGGTGTCTCCGCGGGCCTTCACCGTCCACGTCTCCGCGGAGCGCGAGAGCTCGGTCACGCGCATGCCGGTGCGCACGACCCCGCCGAGCTTCTCGATGTCCGCCACCAGCGCCTCGATCAGCACCGTCATCCCGCCGTCGAGGCCCTCGACCGCGGCCCCGGGTGCCAGCGCGGGACCTGCGGCACCCACGGCTCCGCGGGCCTTCGCCGCTCTGGCCGCGCTCTCCTGCCGCATCGCCTGCACCGCGCCCGAGAGCGATCCGACCCGGGTGAGGGCGGCATTGAGGCCCGGGGCGGCGATGTCGACGTCGACGTCGTCGGGCGACGCCGAGTACACACCCGTCGTGACCGGCGCCACGAGGCGATCGCGCACTTTGGCGCCCATGCGCGACGACACCAGCCGGCCGAGGCTGTGACTGTGGCCGATCGTCAGCGGCGGGCGGACGCGATCGAGATACGCCCGCCACGCGCCGGACCATCCGATGATGCGGCGGACATCCTCCTGGAACGGGTTGCCGGGGATCCCCAGGATCCCGCCGACGGGCAGCGGCGCTGCGCCCACGCCGGGGATCCCCGCAAGCCAGGCACTGCCTGCGACCGGTGCGACGATGCGGTCGGCGAGGCCGAGCTCCTCGATCAGCGCGCGAACGCGGCCGCCCCTCGTCGCATAGCTCTCGGCGCCGGCATCGACCACGACGCCATCGAGCTCGGCTCGGCGGATCGCTCCCCCGACGACGTCCGCCTCCAGCAGTGTGACCCGCATGCCGACCTTGACGCACTCGCGCGCGGCGATCAGGCCGCCGATGCCACCGCCGATCACGACGATGTGCTGTTCCGCCGCCCTCGCGGCGAGGTCGGTGGGCTCCGCTCGGGGCGTCTCACTGTCGGCTGGCTTCGACGTCATGCGTCAATCCTTCCACCCGCCGCACGTCTCGCGTCCGGAGCACGGCCGGACAAACCCGTCACGCCCCGATGCGGTCGCCATCGCGGCGCTCAGATCGAGTGCACCAGCTCGACGATGCGGGTGAGCTGATCGGGGTCGGCCTCGGGCGGCACACCGTGCCCGAGGTTGACGATGTGGCCCCTGGCGGCGCGACCGCGCGCGACCACGTCACGCACGTGCGCCTCGAGCACCGGCCACGGAGCCGACAGCAGAGCCGGATCGATGTTGCCCTGCACCGAGACGTCGGGACCGAGGATCGCGGCGGCCTCGTCGAGCGGCATCCGCCAGTCGACGCCCACACCGTCTGCGATCCCGTCCAGGCGCATGTCGCCGAGGAAGGGCCCCGTGCCCACACCGAAATGGATGCTCGGCACGCCGATCGCGTCAAGAGCCACGCGCGAGTGCGGCGCGACGAACGTGCGATAGTCGGCGGTGCTCAGCGAACCGGCCCACGAGTCGAACAGCTGCACGACGGATGCTCCGGCATCCCGCTGGATCTCGAGGAACCGGCGCGAGACCTGCGCGAGCCAGCCGGCGAGGCGGTGCCACGACTCCGGGTCGGCGTGCATCATGGCGCGCGCCCGCAGGTGCTCCTTCGACGGCCCACCCTCGACGAGGTACGCGGCGAGGGTGAACGGAGCGCCCGCGAATCCGATCAGGGGGGTGTCGCCCAGTTCAGCGGTGACGATGCCGACAGCTTCGGCGATCGCGGTGCCGTCGAGCGAGAGCGGATCGATCGCCGTGATGCGGTCGACATCGGCGGCCGAGCGCACGGGGTTCGCGAACACGGGGCCGCGACCGGGCTCGATCTCGACGTCCACTCCGGCGAGACGCAGCGGGATGACGATGTCGCTGAAGAACACGGCGGCGTCCACACCGTGACGGCGCACGGGCTGCAGCGTGATCTCCGCCGCGAGATCGGGCGTGAGGCAGGCGTCCAGCATGCGGGTGCCGACACGCAGTTCGCGATACTCGGGGAGCGACCTGCCCGCCTGGCGCATGAACCACACGGGAGCGTGCTCGGGGCGGGGGCCGGTGAGGGCGCGCAGCAGCGGAGCGTCGGAGAGGGGCATGCCTCCATCTTCCCATCCGCCTCCGGGCCGACCTGCATGAAGCCTCAGGTAGAATCATCTTGTGCTGCTGGTTGTCACGGCGAGTCACAAGACCGCCTCCTTCGAATTGCTCGAACGCCTGAGCCGCACCCCCGATGACGTCGCCTCCACGGTCGTGGACATGGCGTCCTGCGTGCAGGGTGCGGTCGTTCTTGCTACCTGCAACCGCTTCGAGGCCTACGTCGAGATGGACGAGCCCGTCACGGCAGCGGGCGCGATCGGCGTCGAGGCGGTGCTCGAGGCCGTCGAAGCGTCGACCGGCATACGCGCCTCCGAACTCGACGGCGCCTACGAAGTGCACTCCGGTCGTCGCGTGGCCGAGCACCTCTTCTCCGTCGCATCCGGACTCGAGTCCGTCGTCTCCGGCGAAGGCGAGATCGCCGGTCAGGTGCGTCGCGCTCTGAAGTCCGCTCGCAAGGAGGGCACGACCTCTCCCGAGCTCGAGCGTCTCTTCCAGCGCGCAAGCCAGGCGCAGCGCAAGGTCAAGAACGTCACAGCCCTCGGCCGTGCGGGACGATCGCTCGTGCGTCTCGCCCTCGAACTCGCCGACAGCCGCATCGCCGACTGGTCGGCCGAGCGCGTGCTGCTCGTCGGAACCGGCGCCTACGCCGCCGTCACGCTTGCGACGTTGCGTGAACGGGGAGCCGTCAACATCTCGGTCTACTCACCCTCGGGTCGTGCAGAGAAGTTCGCCGCGAAGCACGGCATCCGTCCGGTCGCCGCAGAGGACTACGCCCGCATCGCCTCGCGGTCGAGCCTGCTGATCACCTGCACGACGGCGACCGCTCCCGTGCTGACGCCTGACCACCTGCAAGCGCCGACGGGCATCGCCCCCGAGGGCTGCCCCGTGGCCTCGCACAACCAGATGGTCGTCGACCTCGGCATGCCGCGCAACGTCGACCCCGCCGTCGCCGCGCTCGAGGGTGTCGCGCTGCTCGACCTCGAGACCATCAGCCTGCACGCACCGCTCGAAGAGCTGCAGGCGACCGATGCGGCCCGCACCGTCGTGCGTGAAGCCGCCGACACGTTCCACGTCGTCGGCAGCCGCCAGAGCGTCACGCCGTCGGTCGTCGCGTTGCGGTCGCACATGTTCTCCCTGCTCGAGTCCGAGATCGCCCGCGCGCGCGCCCGCGGCGACGAGGACGGCAGGGTCGAGCAGGCACTCCGTCACCTCACCGGCGTGCTCCTGCACGCACCGACCACGCGCGCTCACGAGCTCGCCGCGACCGGCCGCGCAGACGAGTTCGCTGCGGCCCTGTCGACGCTGTATGGCCTCGAGCCGATCGAGCCGGCGCAGTCCTCGGACGCCGAGGGCGCAGCGACCGCCTGAGCAACACTCTCACTGCACGGGAGTGTGCGGTGCGCACTTCTCCCCAGCGTTCGGCATCCATCCGGATCCTCAACCGGCGATGTTCCCGTGCTTCATATCGTCGAACCCATGACAGCGACGATCACTCGACGCAGACTGGGAGGATGCTCGTGGACCCGAACCTGATCGGCATCATCATCGCCCTCTTCGGCGTCACCGCCACCATGCTCGGCGGCGTCTCGCGGATGCTCGCACGGCAGGCCAGCGGGCTGGACATCCGGTTCGCTCGGATCGATGCGCGGTTCGACAAGGTCGATGAGCGGTTCGACGGGGTGGATCAGCGGTTCGCGAAGGTCGGAGGCGACATCGCCGACCTCCGCACCGAACTGACAGGCGACATCGCCGAACTCCGAGCCGAACTGAAGCAGGACGTCTATGAGGTCAAGACCGAGCTCAAGGCCGATATCGCCGATGTCCGCGTCTCGGTCGCACGCATAGAAGGCCCTCTTCCGAAGCTGCACCGCATCTGACTCCGCGGGTCGCCGCGGGGGTGTCAGACTGGAGGCATGGCCCTTCACATCACCGGCGACCCCGCCGCTGACGCCCTGCTCACCGACAACCCGCTCGCGCTGCTGGTCGGGATGCTGCTCGATCAGCAGGTGCCGATGGAGACGGCGTTCGCCGGTCCGCTGAAGATCGAGCAGCGCACCGGCGCGAACGACGCCGCCACGATCGCCGGGATGGACCCGGACGAGTTCCTCGAGGCCTTCAAGACCAGTCCGGCCGTGCACCGGTTCCCCGGGTCGATGGCCGCGCGCGTGCAGACCCTGTGTCAGGACATCGTCGACAACTGGGCGGGCGACGCCTCTGCCATCTGGACCGAGGGCGACCCCTCGGGCGCCGAAGTGCTGAAGCGACTCAAGGCGCTCCCCGGATTCGGCGAGCAGAAGGCCAAGATCTTCCTCGCCCTTCTGGGCAAGCAGTACGGGTTCACCGGCTCCGGCTGGCGCGAGGCCGCGGGCGACTACGGCGACGAGGGCTCGTACCGGAGCGTCGCCGACATCGTCTCGCCCGAGTCGCTGACCAAGGTGCGAGAGCACAAGAAGGCGATGAAGGCCGCGGCGAAAGCCGCGACATGAAGCCCACGGGTGACGACGTGCTCGGCCTCATCGCGCGGTGCCGCTCCGCGGTGCGCCGACGGGATGCCGAGAACCTGACCTCGCTCATGCAGCAGCTGACCGGGCGGACACCCCAGACCTGGGGCACGATCATCGGCTTCGGATCGTGCTCGTACCGCTATCCGACCGGCACGACGGGGGACTGCCCGATCCTGAGCTTCGCGCCGCGGGCGTCCGCCACGACCATCTACCTGCTGGACGGAGTGGAGGCCCACACCGCGGCACTCTCCCGACTGGGCGAGCACAGCACCGGCGTCGGCTGCGTCTACATCCCCGACCTCGACCGGATCGACCTGGATGTGCTCCGTGGCATCCTCACGCGCTCGCTGGCCTGGGCCGAGTCGGGCGGCGACGAGCGGATCCAGCTCGCCGTCACCGGCTGAGCGGGCGATCAGGCGGCGCCCACGACCGCCCTGCGCCCGCGCCTGCGCTTGTCCGCCACGGCGGGAATCGCGACCGCGAGCACGATGGCGAGGACGATCGCCCGCACGATCCACAGCCCGGGCTCCCACACCACCTCGTACGTCCCGGGGAGACCGAAGAACGCGGCGATGAGCTGCGCCTCCGCGCGGCGTCCGATCTCGCCGCTCGACACCGACAGGCCGCCCACCACGCTGACCACACCGAGAGACAGGAAGATCAGCGGCATGATCATGGCGGTGGGGGCCGCTTCGCCGCGCCTGATCATCGGCACCAGCCGGATCAGTCCTGCGATCGGGAACACGAAGAAGAACCACACGAGCGCGCCCAGCAGGACACCGACGCAGATGAAGATCGGAACCCACACGAGCATCCACGGAGACTCGTCGCCGATGAAGTAGTCGGGTTCACGCAGGATGGCGACGACGAATCCGAGCAGCGTGCCGAGCGGCAGCACGGCGAGCATCAGCCACAGCACCGGAGCGGGCACGTTCTTGCGCTCGCCCAGTCTGGTCATGATGATCTGGATGACGAGCGCAGAGGCGAGCGCCGGCACCCCGAACATCGCGATGATCGGCGCGGCTCCGTCGTTGTCCTCGAGGTCGAGCACCGCGAGCAGCATCCAGTTGACCGCGAGTGCCACCACGACGATCGCCGCGACGAGCCGGACGGCCGCGCGGCGATCCTCCTGAACCGTTCCCCCCGGAGCAGTCATCGCGTCAGGCGCCCTTGAGGCGCTCCGCGAGGTACTGGTGCAGCTCGTCGATCGAGACGCGCTCCTGCGCCATGGTGTCGCGGTCGCGCACGGTGACGGCACGGTCGTCGAGCGAATCGAAATCGATCGTGACGCAGAACGGCGTGCCGATCTCGTCCTGACGACGGTACCGACGGCCGATGGCGCCGGCGTCGTCGAAGTCGACGGCCCATGAGCTGCGCAGCGTATCGGCGACCTCGCGTGCCAGCGGCGACAGGCGCTCGTTGCGGCTCAGCGGCAGCACGGCGACCTTGACCGGAGCAAGGCGCGGATCGAGCTTGAGCACGGTGCGCACGTCGGTGCCGCCCTTGGCGTTCGGCACCTCCTCTTCGCGATATGCGTCGACGAGGAACGCCATCATGGCGCGAGTGAGTCCGAACGAGGGCTCGATCACGTACGGGGTGTAGCGGTCGCCGGTGGCCTGGTCGAAGTACGTCAGGCTCTGGCCCGAGGCTTCGCTGTGGCTCGACAGGTCGTAGTCGGTGCGGTTCGCGACGCCCATGAGCTCGCCCCACTCCTTGCCCGTGAAGCCGAAGCGGTACTCGACGTCGATCGTGCCGGCCGAGTAGTGAGCCCGGTCGTCTTCGGGAACGTCGAACTGCCGCATGTTCGCGGGGTCGATGCCGAGATCGATGAACCAGTTCCAGCACGCCTCGACCCAGTGCTCGAACCACTCCTGGGCATCCGCGGGCGGCGTGAAGAACTCGATCTCCATCTGCTCGAACTCACGGGTGCGGAAGATGAAGTTGCCGGGGGTGATCTCGTTGCGGAACGCCTTGCCGACCTGGCCGATGCCGAACGGCGGCTTCTTGCGGCTGGCGGTGAGCACGTTCGAGAAGTTCACGAAGATGCCCTGCGCCGTCTCGGGACGCAGGAAGTAGAGTCCCGACTCGTCGTCGACGACGCCGAGGTAGGTCTTCACCAGGCCGGAGAACGCCTTCGGCTCGGTGTACTGACCCTTCGTGCCGCAGTTCGGGCAGGGCACGTCCGCGAGGCCGTTCTCGGCCTTGCGTCCCTTGCGCGCCTCGAAGTCCTCGATGAGGTTGTCGGCACGGAAGCGCTTGTGGCAGCTCAGGCACTCGACCAGCGGGTCGGTGAAGGTGGCGACGTGACCGGACGCCTCCCACACGCGCTTGGGCAGGATGATGCTGGAGTCGAGCCCCACCATGTCGCCGCGACCGCGCACGAACGTCTGCCACCACTGCCGGCGGATGTTCTCCTTTAGCTCCGTGCCGAGGGGCCCGTAGTCCCACGCGGACCGCGAACCGCCGTAGATCTCACCCGCCTGGAAGACGAACCCGCGGTGGCGGGCAAGGGCGATGACCTTGTCTAGACGGGACTGTTCGGCCACGGTGGCTCCAATGGTCGGATGCGGGGAAAGCCCGTGATCACGGGCACATCAATCTTATCCGCGACCGCTTCGCGTCAGGACCCCAACGAGGTCGGGTGGGCGGCGCTCAGGCCGTGAACAGGTAGCCCTTCTCGACATCGAACCCCGCAAGCGTGAGGCCGCTGCCGAGCAGACCCTCCATCTGGGCACGCAGTCGCGTGCGCCACTCATGCGCCGCTTCGGGCTCCGCGATGCGCATGGTCTCGATGTCCGAGGGGATCTCCAGCGTCTCCACCACGGCATCGGATGCCGGCGACTTGGCGATGTCGGCGAGAGCCCACTCGACGTCGAGACGGTCGCTCTCGTCTCCGGCGTCCCCGCCGCCGAAGATGCCGTAGCGGTTGACGGAGTATCCGGTCGCACGTGCACCGAGAACGGTGAGGAAGAAGTGCGCGTTGCGGGCGACGAGCGGATCGAAGGTCCAGGTGATGCGACCGACATCGCGGGAGAACGCCCACTGGCGCTGGTGCTCCTTGAGCTCGCGACCCCAGCCGCGTCCGCGGTAGTCGGGCAGCAGGGCCGTGATGTGCGAGTGCATCGCCCGGCGACCGGGTGCGCCGAAGAACGCGATCGACGCGCCCACCATCCGCTCTTCGCCACCTTCGGCATCGAACAGGCCGACGACGTAGTTGCCTGACTGCTGCAGAGCGCGCAGCGTGCCGGCGTCGATCACGCGCTCGGGGCCCCGAATGGAGTCGAGCAGGCCCTGCGCGTCGATGATGAGTTCAACGGTGTCCAGATCACGGATGGTTCGCACGCCCCCAGTCTGCCCCTCCCGTCGCCGATTTCGGAATCGCCCGACCGGAATGCTCTGGGAACGGCCTGTCGACCGGGCGTACCGTGGAGGGATGGCAACCAGCGACACCACAGCCGAGAGGTCCGACACCCGGTTCTTCGGGCAGCCCTGGGCACTCGTCCACATCTTCGGCGTCGAGATGTGGGAGCGGTTCAGCTTCTACGGCATGCAGGGGATCCTGCTGATCTACCTGTACTTCTCGGTCTCCGAGGGCGGCCTCGGCCTCTCGCAGGCCGTGGCGGGCGGCATCGTCGGCGCCTACGGAGGGTCGGTCTACCTCTCGACCATCCTCGGTGCCTGGATCGCCGACCGGATGCTGGGATCGGAGCGCGTGCTCTTCATCAGCGCCATCGTCATCGTCGGCGGGCACGTCGCCCTCGCCCTGCTTCCCGGGTTCATCGGAGTCGGCGTCGGGCTCGTGCTCGTGGCCCTCGGCTCCGGCGGGCTCAAGGCCAACGCGACCTCTGTGGTCGGCACCCTGTACAGCCCGGAGGACACGCGCCGCGATGCCGGGTTCTCGCTGTTCTACCTCGGCATCAACCTCGGCGCGTTCCTCGGGCCGATCCTCACCGGCATCCTGCAGTCGACGCTGGGATTCCACTACGGATTCGGCCTCGCCGCGATCGGCATGACGCTGGGGCTCGTGCAGTACTCCTTCGGTCGCAAGGCTCTGCCGGACGAGGCTCGCCGAGTGCCGAACCCGCTGCCCCGGTCGCGCTACCCCCTCGTCGCGGTCATCGCTGTCGCTGCGGTCGCCCTCATCGCCGTGCTGGTGCTCGTCGGGGTGATCCAGGCCGACAATCTGGCGGACATCGTCATCATCGGAACGATCATCGCGACGGTCGCGTACTTCGCCGTGATCCTCAGCAGTCGGCGGATCGACGGCACCGAGCGCTCGCGGGTGTGGGGATTCCTGCCGCTCTTCATCACGAGCGTCGCGTTCTGGTCGCTGTACCAGCAGCAGTTCACCGTGCTCACGGTGTATTCGGACGAGCGTCTCGACCGCACCATCTTCGGATTCGAGATGCCCGTGTCGTGGGTCCAGTCGATCAACCCGGTGTTCATCATCATCCTGTCGGGCGTCTTCGCCGCCATCTGGACCCGTCTCGGCCCGCGCCAGCCTTCCACCCCGGTGAAGTTCGCGCTGGGGGCGATCATCATGGGAGCGGCATTCCTGCTCTTCCTGCCCTTCGCGGGCGGCGGGCCGAACTCCACTCCCCTGCTGGCGATCATCGGCATCCTCTTCGTGTTCACGGTCGCCGAGCTGCTCATCTCCCCCGTCGGGCTGTCGGTGACGACCAAGCTCGCGCCCCAGGTGTTCCACACGCAGATGGTCGCGCTGTTCTTCCTGTCGATCGCGCTCGGCACCGCGATCTCGGGCTGGCTCGTGCAGTTCTACGACCCGAAGAACGAGGTGCCGTACTTCTCGATCCTCGGGGCGATCGCGATCGTCGTCGGACTGGGTCTGCTGCTCGCGGTCAAGCCCGTGCTGCGGCTGATGAAGGGCGTGAGCTGACCTCTCGGAGTCACGGCGAGCGCGCCTCGGATGTCGGAGACGCCGATAGCCTGAAGCAATGGGAGAGACCGATGATCGCGCGCGCAGAAGGCTCTCCCGGACACCACCGAGGTGGGCGATCGTCGCGGTGCTCGCCTTCGCCGGGCTCTGCTCGTCGTTCATGTTCACGCTGGTCGTCCCGCTCCAGGCCGAGCTTCCCCGGCTGCTGAACGCGTCTCGCGAGGACACCACCTGGGTGGTCACGATCACTCTGCTCGTCGCCGCCGTCGCCACTCCGATCTCGGGCCGCCTCGGCGACATGTACGGCAAGCGACGCGTCGTGATCGTGCTGCTCGGCCTGCTCGTCCTCGGCTCCCTGATCGCGGCCCTGTCTGGTTCGATCGTCGGCGTCATCATCGGTCGGGCACTCCAGGGTGCGGTGACCGGCGTCGTGCCCCTCGGCATCGCGATCATGCGCGACGTCCTGCCTCCGGAGCGTCTGGGCACCGCCGTCGCGCTGATGAGCGCGACCATGGGCGTCGGCGGCGCGATCGGGATGCCGGTCGCCGCGTTGCTCGCCGTCAACGCCGACTGGCACTGGCTGTTCTGGCTCGCCGCGGCCCTCGGCGTGGTGGGTCTCGCACTCGTGCTGCTCGTGATCCCCGAGGACGTGCTGCGATTCCCCGGCCGCCTCGACGTGCTCGGCGCCATCGGACTCGCGATCGGACTCACCGGCATCCTGCTGTTCGTGTCGCGCGGAGCCGAGTGGGGCTGGACGGCACCGCTGACGCTCGCCTGCATCATCGGCGGAGTCGGCGTGCTGCTGATCTGGGGTTGGTATCAGCTGAGGACGACCGATCCTCTGCTCGATCTGCGGGTCGCCGCGCGCCCTGCCGTGCTCTTCACCAACATCGCCGCGATCGGGATGGGCTTCGCGCTGTTCGCCTCCAACGTGACGTTCCCGCAGCTTCTCGAGGGCTCCGCAGCCTCGGGGGCGGGCTTCGGACTCGACATGGTCTCGGCTTCGCTGATCATCATGCCCGCCGGCCTCGTGATGATGGTGATCTCACCGTTGTCGGGTTGGCTCGAGCGCACGGTCGGACCCCGCCCGCTGTTCACCGTCGGTGCGGGAGCCATCGTGCTCGCATACGTCTTCGTGCTCCTGTGGTCGAGTGAGGTCTGGCACATCCTGGTCGGGAACCTGCTGATCGGTGTCGGGATCGGTTTCACCTTCGCCGCGATGCCGATGATCATCATGCGATCGGTTCCGGCGAACGAGACGGGCGCCTCGAACGGGTTGAACGCGCTCTTCCGCTCGGTCGGCACCTCCAGCGCCTCCGCCGTGATGGGCGGGGTGCTCGCCGCGATGAGCATCGACGTCGGCGGCGTCTCGGTGCCGACGAGGGCGGCGTTCGACGTGTGCTTCTGGCTCGCGATCGCCGCCGGAATCGTCGCGCTCGTGCTTTCGCTGCTCATCCCTCGCCAGCGCGCGTCCGAACAGCACCCCTCGCTGCCCGGGTGATCGCGCACACCCGCCGGCACGCCCGGGGACCTGGTCAGAACACCCGCGGATCGGGATCCGTCGGCGACGGCATCCGCAGCCGATCGGGCGCCGGCCACGAGAGCACGTACTGCTGCGTGGGCGGTCGACTGACGTCACCGAGGTCGTCGACCTTCACGACGACGCGCCCCCGGCTCCTTTCGTCGTCGGGTGTGACCTCGACGATGCGCACGCGCACCGGCCCCTCGGTGTCGCCCTCGAGCATCCACGGGTCTGCGAGCCACGCGATTCCGTGCTCCTCCAGGACAGCCTCGGCATCGAGCCACTCCATCGGCCCGGACACCGCGCGCCCCAGCACGTCGACCGCGATCCACTCGTCGCCGGCCGGATGGATCCAGCCGAGCAGTTCTCCGTCTTCACGACGATGCGGAGTCCAGTCGGTGCGGGGCATGCACCGATGCTAACCGCGGGCGGCGCCGTGCCGCGCGATGCACGCGGTCAGTGCGTGTACTCCATGAGCTCGACCCCGAGCACACGGAAGGCATCGTGCGCGCGCAGGCGGTGGGTGATCGACAGGTCGTCGAAGCAGACGATCAGCGAGTAGGCGACGCCCGCGCGGGGTCCGGCGAGCACCCCTGCCTCGGCACGCACGCCGCGATCTCGGCCGGTCTTGCTGATGAACAGCAGGCCGTGGGCGTCATGGTCGTGCGCGAAGGGGTCCAGGCCGGTCGCGGATGCGACCAGGCTCAGGTCCTGATTGAGGCTGAGCCACTCCGAGACCTGAGCACTCACCGATGCTCCGACCACCTGCGAGTTCACGAGAGCCGAGAAGAGCCCGGCGAACTCGCGCGCGGAGCCCACCGCGACATGGGGGGCATCATCGGGGCCGCGCTCGTCACGGAATCGGTCGAGCACGGCCGTGCGGCGGAGCCCGAGAGTCTCGATGCGCTCACGCACGCGTTCGTGACCGACGCGCTGCAGCAGCGCGTTGACCGCGATCGGGTCGCCGGCCGTCGCTGCGAGCACCGCGAGGTCTTCGAGCGGAAGCGCGGGCGCATGCAGGTGCCGCCAGAGTCCCGAGGTGGACACGGGGTCGACCGCAGTGCGCTCGACGATCTCGAGCGGGTCGAGCGTGCCGGCCTCGAATGCGGCCGCCACCTCGATCAGCACGGGCACGACTCCGAGTCCGGCGACGGGCATGGTCACGTGGTCGTCGCCCGAGAGAACATGCGTGTGGTTGTCGAGATCGACGACGTGGACCGACACCTGGGCCCCGGCATCCGCCAGCTGTTCGAGTGCCCGCAAGGTCGAGGTGAACGACCGTCGCCCTGCGGCGGCACGTCGCGGCAAGCGTCGGCTGGTCCGCTGAGAGCGGCGCAGCGAGGCCAGTGACGGGCCGTCGGCAGGCTCGGAAGCACCCACGCGTGATCCTTAAGAGGGGGGTTGGATTGGCGGGATGCTGCGGTGTCCATCCGCCGCAGCACGGATATCGTAACCCCGCCAGGTGAGGATGCCCTACATACTCCGATATACGGTCATCAGAACGTCATACGGCAGACAGCAGGGCACCCCACCTGGCGAGATCGCCTATGCGGGAGCGCTCACCAGATGGTCACGCGCGAGTCCTGCGGCAGCCACAGCGCGTCGCTCTCAGCCACGTCGAACGCCTCGTAGAACGCGTCGATGTTGCGGACGATCTGGTTGCACCGGAACTCGTTCGGTGAGTGCGGGTCGATCGTGAGCAGGCGCAGCGTCTCGGCGTCGCGGCTCTTCTGCTGCCAGACCTGCGCCCACGACAGCAGCAGGCGCTGCACCCCGGTGTATCCGTCGATCACCGGCGCCTCGGCCCCGTCGAGAGCGATCTCGTACGCCTTGAGCGCGATGCCGAGGCCTCCCAGATCACCGATGTTCTCGCCGATCGTCAGCGCGCCGTTGACGTGGTGCTCGGCGTCGAGGCCCTCGGGGACGAGTGCGTCGTACTGCGCGATGAGTGCCGTGGTGCGCTGCTCGAACGCCGAGCGATCGGCATCCGTCCACCAGTCCTCGAGCTTGCCGTCGCCGTCGTAGCGGCTGCCCTGATCGTCGAATCCGTGACCGATCTCGTGGCCGATGACCGCGCCGATGCCGCCGTAGTTCGCCGCCGCGTCGCGCGAGGCGTCGAAGAACGGGTACTGCAGGATGGCCGCCGGGAACACGATCTCGTTCATCGAGGGGTTGTAGTAGGCGTTGACCATCTGCGGCGGCATGTGCCATTCATCACGGTCGATCGGCTTGCCGACCTTCGCGACGTTGCGATCGTGCTCGAAGATCGCTGCGCGGCGCACGTTGCCGAACAGGTCGGCGCGGTCGATCTCGAGGCTCGAATAGTCACGCCACACCGCGGGGTGCCCGATCTTGGGCGTGAAGGAGTCGAGCTTGGCGAGTGCGCGCTCTCGGGTCTCGGCCGTCATCCACTCGAGGTCGGTGATGCTCTGCCGGTAGGCCTCGATGAGGTTCGCCACGAGCTCGTCCATCGCGGCCTTCGCCGTCGGCGGGTAGTGACGCTCGACGTAGACCTTGCCGATCGCCTCGCTCAGTGCGCCCTCGGTCACCGAGACGCCGCGCTTCCAGCGCTCTCGGATGGAGGGGACACCGGTGAGCTCGGTGCCGTAGAACGAGAAGTTCTCCTGCACGATGTCGTCGGTCAGGTACGGGGCCGCCGCATGCACGACCTGGGCGCGCAGCCAGGCCTTCCACTCGTCGAGGCGCTCGACGGTCAGCAGCGACCCGAGCCCCTCGAGGAAGCTCGGCTGCGAGACCACGACCTCGGTGAACGCCTCGGGGTGGGCGGGTGCCACGGCGTCGCGCCACGGCTCGAGGTCGACCCCTGCGAGCTCCTGGATCTCGGCCCAGGTCTTGAGGTTGTAGGTGGCGACGGCGTCTCGGCTGCGCACGTTGTCCCAGTGGTGCCCGGCGAGCTCGGTCTCGAGCGCGATCGAGCGATCGGCGGTGCTCGCGGCATCCGACAGCCCCGCGAGCGTCAGCAGCCGCACGAGGTGTTCGCGGTACGCCGCCCGGGTCTCGGCGAAGGTGTCGAGCCGGAAGTAGCTCTCGTCCGGCAGCGAGAGGCCCGACTGCACGACCACAGGAAGGTAGCGCTCGGGGTTGCCGGGGTCGCCGTCGACGTAGAACCCGATCAGGTGCGCCCGGCCGTCGCGGTCGTAGGTTCCGACCGTGCGCAGGAACGCGGCGATGTCATCGATCGCATCGATCTCGGCGAGCGTTTCGGCGAGCGGGGTGACTCCCGCGGCCGCGATGCGCTCGGTGTCCATGAAGCTGGCGAACAGATCACCGATCTTGCGAGCGAGGGTGCCCGGCTCGGCATCCTGAGACTCCTCGATGATCGCCCTGACGTCTTTCTCGGCCTGCTCGGCGAGCAGGTGGAAGGATCCCCACCGCGCCTTGTCACCGGGGATCTCGGTGCGGGCGAGCCAGGCGCCGTTGACATGGCGGTACAGGTCGTCCTGCGGGCGGATGTCGGAGCTGAACTCGGAGGTCTCAAGGCCAGAGGGAAGCACGTCGGTCATGCCGACCAGCCTATGCGTCGCTCCGACATTCGGGCGGGATCGGTCATGCCCTGCGCCGGAGGCCGAACCGGCGCCGTCTGGGCTGCTCCGGCGCCTCGGCGGCACGCGCGGCCGAGCGCGCCGCGCGACGCTCAGCCCACGCGGCCACCTCGGCATCGATGTCGCGCGGACTCGTCACGACGGGTGGGCCGCCCTGCAGCTGACGTCGGGCCTCGATCACCCGACGGTTGAAGTCCTCGAGCACCGACCGCACGTCGGCCTCACGACCGAGCAGATCGAGCTGGTCGTCGAGCTCCCGGTCCTCGGTGCGCAACAGGATCGCCGGTGGGCCGAGACCTGTCAGGTTCTCCTGCTCGATCTTGCGACGGATCCACCAGTCGGGGTCGTGGTGCGTTCCGAGGCCCTCGATCGGCTTGCCGGCGCCGGGCAGATCGTCGAAGTCGCCCCGGCGGATCGCGACCTGGATCGCCGTCTCGATGAACGCGGCCCGGTCGGTGGCTGCCGCGATGCCCGGTTCCGCGCCGGACTCCGCGTCGCCCTCGCCCTCGATCCGGCTCCGCTGTCGCGCACGGTACCTCGCCGCAGCCTCCCGTGGATCCGTCATGACGCACCTCCGTCGCATCCGGGTCCCTCCAGGGTACGGCCGCTCACGATCCGAGGGGCCGGGGATGCGGGGCCGTCACCTGTCGGCGCCAGCCCATAGGCTCGGAGGATGACCGAGCGCACTCTCAACCGCGAGATCCTGCGCCTCGCCGTCCCCGCGCTCGGTGCGCTGATCGCGGAGCCGGCCTTCCTCATCGTCGACGCGGCTCTGGTCGGCCACCTGGGCACGACCCCGCTCGCGGGCCTCGGCATCGCCGGAGCCGTGCTGCAGACCATCGTCGGGCTCATGGTCTTCCTGGCCTACTCCACGACCCCGGCGGTCGCCCGACTGTTCGGCGCCGGCAGGCCGGGCGAGGCCGTCTCGGTCGGGATCAACGGCATGTGGCTCGCGCTCGCGATCGGAGCGGTGCTCGCCGCAGCCGGGGCAGTCGCCTCGCCATGGCTCGTGTCGCTGTTCGGCGCGAGCGACGCCGTGGCCGCCGATGCGAACGCCTATCTGCTCGTCTCGATGTGGGGGCTCCCGGCGATGCTCATCGTCTTCGCCGCGACCGGGCTGCTGCGCGGGATGCAGGACACGATGACGCCGCTGTGGATCGCCGGCCTCGGGTTCGGCGCGAACGCGCTGCTCAACATCGTGTTCATCTACGGACTCGGCTGGGGAATCGCCGGATCGGCCGCCGGCACCGTCGTCGCCCAGTGGGGCATGGTCGGGGCCTACGTGCTCGTGATCCGCCGCCTCGCCGCGAGGCACGAGGCGTCTCTGAGAGTCCGGCGCGAGGGCATGGGCAGCACGGCGCGCTCGGGCGGCTGGCTGTTCCTGCGCACGGTGAGCCTGCGCGTCGCCCTGCTGGCGACGGTCGCCGTCGCCACCGGCATCGGCACCGACGAGCTCGCCGGATGGCAGATCGTCTTCACGATCTTCTCGGCGGCGGCCTTCGCGCTCGATGCGCTGGCGATCGCCGCCCAGGCGCTGATCGGCAAAGAGCTGGGCGCGGGCGACGAGCAGCAGGTGCACCGGGTCCTCCGGCGCACGGTCGCCTGGGGAGCGTGGTTCGGCGTCGTGGTCGGAGCGCTCATCGCGGCCCTCTCCGGAGTCCTCGGGATCGTGTTCACCGGCGACGCCCGGATCGCGACCCTCGTGCAGCCCGCGCTGCTGATCCTCGCTCTCGCGCAGCCGATCGCCGGGGTGGTGTTCGTCCTCGACGGAGTGCTGATGGGGGCGAACGACGCGCGCTACCTCGCGATCGCCGGGGGCATCAATCTCGTGCCGTTCCTGCCTGCGCTCTGGATCATCGCCGCGAGCGGCGTCGATGCCTCAGCGGGCCTCGTGTGGCTCGCCATCGCGTTCTTCGGCGTCTACCTGCTCGCCCGGCTGGGCACTCTCGGCTGGCGCGTGCGCTCCGGCCGCTGGGTCACCGCCGGCGTCTGACACTGCACACTCGTCGCGAGCCCGGAGTTCTGCACGTATCCCGGAATCTCGCCACCTCTCGCGCTCCGGCCCTGGCATTGTCGTCACGAGCGAACGAGAATCGGAGCGTGCTGACCATGAACGAACCGCAGGTGTGGGTGCTGATCGGCGTCTTCGCCGCCTCGATGTTCGGCATGATCACTGTGGTGTCGACACTCTTCATCCACGTCGTCAAGGCCGAGATCGGAGGCCTTCGTACCGAGGTTCTCGGCGAGATCCGCGCTCTCGACCGCGACGTGACGGCGCTCTACCGCAACACGTTCGGCATCGACAGAGACTGACCTGTCAGGGGATCAGGCATTCTCGAGTTCGGCGATCACGATCTTCTTCATGTGCATGAGCGCCTGGATCTGCTCGGGCCTCTGCTGGAGCAGATCGAGCCCTGCGGGCACGACCTGCCAGCTCACCCCGAACCGGTCTTTGCACCAGCCGCACGCCTCAGACTCCGGCACGGCCGAGAGAGCCTGCCAGTAGTGATCGATCTCGGCCTGGTCCTCGCACCCGATCACGAACGAGATCGACTCGTTGAACGCGAACTCGGGGCCACCGTCGAGGCAGCCGAACGGCGTGCCGTTCAGGGTGAAGGTGCCGGTGAGCACCTTGCCGCTCATGCCCTCGAAGTGTCGATCGAGCGAGTCATCGGGATACAGCACCACCTGGTCGATCGACGAGTTGGGAAACACCGAGACGTAGTACTCCATCGCCTCCTGCGCCCGGCCGTCGAACCAGAGGAACGGGCGGATGCGACCGATCGCTGCCATGTCGACCTCCTCAGATCGGCACTCACGCTACGCCCGAGCAGGGCGCGTGTCGAGAGGATCCGTCGCCGTCAGCCGGCGTGCCTCCGGCACCATTCGTACATGATCACCGCGGCGGCCGCGCTCGCGTTGATCGACCGGGTCGAACCGTACTGCGTGATCTCGATGTGGGCGGATGCTGCGGCGAGCGCGGCGTCCGAGAGCCCCGGCCCTTCCTGACCGAACAGCAGCACGCAGCTCTGCGGCAGATCGGCGCGGTCGACCGGCACAGCACCCTCGACGTTGTCGACCGCGATGATCGGCACGCCTTCGGCGGCAGCCCAGGCGGCGAACGTCTCGACGTCGTCATGGTGCATGACGTGCTGATAGCGGTCGGTCACCATCGCGCCCCGCTTGTTCCAGCGGCGCCGGCCGATGATGTGCACGGTGTCGGCGAGGAAGGCGTTGGCGCTGCGCACGATGGAGCCGATGTTCATGTCGTGCTGCCAGTTCTCGATGGCCACGTGGAACGGATGCCGCTTGGTGTCGAGATCGGCGACGATCGCGTCCATACGCCAGTACCGGTAACGGTCGATGACGTTGCGCGTATCTCCCGCGGCCAGCAGCGCCGGATCGTACTGGTCTCCGGTGGGCCACTCCTCCTCGCCGCCGGGCCAGGGGCCGACACCGTATCCGGGCTGCGCCGAGGATCCGCCTCTGTCCGCTGCGTCGGCGGGCGCCTGCTCATCCATCCAGCCAGGCTATCCGGCGCATCCGCGGGAGGGATTTAGGTGCGCCGAAAAATCCGCTACGATTTCGGCATGCCTAAAAGTCTCGCAGCGGAGAAGGAGACCCTGCCCGCCCGCGCCACCGCCCCGCGCAGCCTCTGGCTTCTCGGGCCGGCGCTGGTCGCGGGCGTCGCCTACCTCGATCCGGGCAATGTCGCGAGCAACATGACCGCGGGTGCGCAGTACGGCTATCTGCTCGTCTGGGTCGTGGTGGCCGGAAACGTGATGGCCTGGCTGATCCAGTACCTGTCGGCGAAGCTCGGCGTCGTCACCGGCCAGAGCCTGCCCGAAGTTCTGGGCGCACGCCTCACGAAGCCCTGGGCGCGACGTGCGTACTGGCTGCAGGCCGAGCTGGTCGCGATGGCGACCGATCTGGCCGAGGTCATCGGCGGCGCGGTCGCGCTCTACCTGCTGTTCGACATCCCCCTGCTGCTCGGTGGGGTCATCACCGGAGCCGTGTCGATGGTTCTGCTGACGGTGCAGAACCGCCGCGGCGCGCGACCCTTCGAGTTCGTGATCATCGGCCTGATGGTGATCATCGCGGTGGGCTTCGTGGCCGGCCTCTTCATCGCCCCGCCGGATGCCGCGAGCATCGTCGGCGGTCTGGTGCCCCGGTTCGAGGGCACCGGATCGGTGCTCCTCGCCGCCTCGATCCTGGGCGCGACGATCATGCCGCACGCGATCTACGCGCACTCGTCGCTGACGCGAGATCGATTCGGCGCCGCCGCCGCGCACGCGCCGACGGAGGCTGCTCGAACCCAGACCTCGCGCATCCGCCGCCTGCTCACAGCGACCCGCTGGGACGTCTCGGTCGCGATGGTGATCGCGGGCACCGTGAACCTCGGCATCCTGCTCCTCGCCGCCGCGAACCTGTCGGGCGTCGAGGGCACCGATTCGCTCGAAGGCGCCCATGCCGCACTCGCGTCGGGACTGGGTCCCGTCGTCGCGACCTTCTTCGCGGTCGGCCTGCTCGCCTCCGGCCTCGCCTCGACATCCGTCGGCGCGTATGCGGGCGCCGAGATCATGCACGGGCTGCTGCACGTGCGCATCCCGCTGCTCGCCCGTCGACTCGTGACGCTGATCCCCGCACTGGTGATCCTCGGCATCGGCTTCGATCCCACGTTGGCTCTGGTGCTCAGCCAGGTCGTGCTCTCGTTCGGCATCCCGTTCGCGTTGATCCCGCTCGTGGCACTCACCGCGCAGCGTCGAACGCTCGGCGTCTGGGCGAATCGCGCCTGGACCACGGTGGCCGGCATCGTCGCCTCCGCTCTGCTCATCGTGCTCAACGGCGCCCTGCTCTGGCTGGTCATGACGGGCGCCTGATCGCCCGGTGCGCGCGTGGACGACAGCACGGAACCGCCCCGAGCCGGCACGGGAAGAGTCGGCTCGGGGCGGCGTCCTGTCACCGCGTCGCTCAGCGCGAGCGGAGGGTCTCCGTCCACTGCGATGTCGCCCCCTCGGCGATGCGCCAGCCGGGCTCTGGCACCGCGACGACGGTCACCTCGCCCGTGACCGTCACCTTGCCGTTGCGGGCCTCGACCTTCTCGCCGTTCACGTAATAGGCGATGCCCTTCACGTTCGTCGGCACCTTGACCTCGTCGCGCGATGTGCCCGGCTTGTCGGTGAAGGTCGGAGCCTTCGGCGTCGCGGGCGTCGTCATCACGGGCACCTGCGACCAGTCGATGTCGCTCGCCAGGTAGAACGACGTGTATGCCGGCTGGTTGTACGTCGTCTGCTGGCGCGCCGTCTCGACCCGGTACTGCACGTCGTGCATGAGAGTCGTGAGCTTGTGCACCGTCGGCTCGGTCGTCGTGTAGAAGCGCAGCGCGGTCGAGTCCGAGGTGCGGACGAGCAGCTCCTCGCGCCAGTCGCCCAGGACGTCGGCGACGAGCGAGGGGTTGCCCTTCGTGCCGTTGTTCGTCAGCGTGCCGGTCGCCGTGAGCAACGTGCCTCGAGTCCAGTCGTCGATGGTCGGCGTCTGATCGCCGCTGCCGTTCACGAGCTGCGTCGTGAGATCGCCGGCCCAGCGGATCGACATGTTGGTGCCGGGCGTGGCGGTGTCGAGGACCTCACCTGTCGCGCTGAGCAGCCCGCTGCCCTCGGTGCCGCCGGGCATGCTCGACCACACCTCGATGCCGGGGACATCCGGACGCACATCGCCGATCATCGCGCGGCCGGTGTCGCGGCCCGAGTAAGCGCCGAACAGCGTCTCTCCGGTCGCTGCATCGCGCAGCGCCGAGCCGTAGGGCGCCGAGGTCGCGCCCTCGTGCGCGGTCCAGATCTCGAGACCGGGGCGGCTCGGATCGATGTCGGTCACGTGCATCGCATCGCCGTGCCCCAGGCGCACCTCGGCGCCCGGATCGGCGCTGCCCTCGGGCAGCACGTCGAACGAGCTGTACAGCAGACTGCCGTCGTCGTCGATCGTCGCAGACCCGTAGACGAGCTCCTGCCTCCCGTCGGCGTCGACGTCGGCGAAGCTCAGCGAGTGGAACCCCTGCGTCGCGATCGAGCCGAACTCGGGGTCGGTGCCGTCGCGGCCGTGCGGCGAGTCGTTGAACGGGTTGGTCATCGGGGCATGGCCGCTGTCGACGTCCCACACCTCTCTCAGTCGCTTGCCGTCCCAGTCGAAGGCCGTGACGGTCGTGCGCGTGTAGTACCCGCGGGCGAAGACGGCCGACGGATGCTGCCCGTCGAGGTAGCCGACACCTGAGAGGAACCGGTCGACGCGGTTGCCCGGCTCGATGCGCGACATCGCGTAGTCGCCCCACAGCAGGCCGTCGTCTCCGCGCTCGGTCGGATACGGGATGGTCTGCAGCTCTTCGCCGGTCGCGCTGTCGAAGACCGTGAGGTACTCGGGTCCGTCGACGATGAATCCCTCGAACTCGCGCAGCAGGTTGCGCGCGCTGCGACTCGGAGCGTAGACGTCGATGAACGTCGTCGCCAGCTCCTGCGCGGCCTCGGGTGAGAGCGGGTACTCGTGCGTGACGGGCATGCCCCACGCCTCTTCCAGCGTCGCGGGCCACTGCCCCGAGACGACCTCCTCGCGATCGCTCCAGCCCAGGAAGATCTCGACGAGGTGCTGCTCGTAGTCCGCGGCGCTCAGACGGTAGTCGTCGTCGTTCGAGTACCCGGCCTTGCGGTCTGCCTTCGGCAGCGTGATGTACGACTCGCTCGCGACCGAGCCGTCGGCGGCGTACTGCACGGACTTCGTGCCGGGAGCGGTCTTCAGCATGGTCTCGGATCGCCCGTCGCCGTCGAAGTCATAGACCAGGAACTGCGTGTAGTGCGCTCCGGCGCGGATGTTCACCCCGAGATCGAGGCGATTCAGCAGAGTTCCGTCGAGCTCGTACGTGTCGAGGTAGACGGGGCCGGTGTAGCCGCGCTGGGAGACGTCCTTCGAGTTCGACGGGTCCCACTTCACGACGTACTCATACTGTCCGTCGCCGTCGACGTCGCCGACGGACACGTCGTTCGCCGAGTACGTGTACGCCTCACCCTTCGGCGTCACCCCGTCGGCGGGCTTCTGCAGGGGCAGGTCATGGTGACCGTCGGCCCACGCGGTCACGGATGCCGATGCGGATGCCGTCAGTTCTACGCCGTTGACGATCGGGATCACGGAGTACTCCGACGTCGCGGAGCCGTCGGCATCCGCGTAGTTCGTGCTGTCCGTGACCGTGGCGACCTTCGTGCCGTCGCGATAGACCGCGAAGTCGGGGCCGGCGAGGCCGGTCTGCGTCGCTCCGGTGGCCTCGGTCGCGAGCAGTCTCCAGCTGAGGAAGACGCCGTCGGCAGTCGAGACCGCGACGAGCCCGCGGTCGAGGGACTCGAGTTGCGGTGCCTGGGCGCCGGGGTCGTGTCGACCCGTGGCGGGGGCTGCGGGCGACGCCGCTCCCGCACTCTGCGCGCCTCCCGCGACGAGGCAGCCGGCGGCGGCCACCGCCACGAGGGCGCGGAATGATCGGTGTCGGATATTCATCGTCGAAATCCTTCTCTGGGCGTGCAGCCCGCTCGGATAGCGTTTTCCCGTGCCCCGTCGAAGCTACCCTTCGAGTTCCGCATCAGTCAAGGATTCCCGCCGGATTGACACGATTCAGAGCGGACGGACCGGTCCTCCCGACGGATAGGCTCGAAGGATGTCTGCCGAACCCGCGCGCCGCACCGTCCGCATCCTCACGTGGACAGGCATCGCGACCGGCGTGATCGGCGGGCTCCTCGTAACCTTCCCCTCCGTGCTCCCGTTCGGCGGGCCCTGGGTGCAGCTCGCACTGGGCATCGCGACGCTGGTGCTGGCCTTCCGCGCCCGCAAGATCGGCATCGCCGAGATCGCGGGTTTCGACGGGCGCCTCTCGCTCTTCGCCGCTCTGCTCGGCTTCCTCATCGTGTTCTTCGCAGGTCAGGTGGCCTTCGGCATCCTCGTCGACGTGGCGAACCCCTGATCGCGGTCTGTCCCCTGTTCTAGGCTGGACACGTGGCATCCCCGGCAGCAGACGACTACCTGAAGACCGTCTACGCGCACACCGAGTGGCAGGACGCCCCCATCACCCCGTCGGTGCTCGCGGCGAAGCTCGGCATCGCCCCGTCTTCGGTGACCGAGATGGTGAAGAAGCTCGCCGCCGCCGGCCTCGTCTCGCACGTGCCCTACGGGGCCGTCCGGCTGACGGATGCCGGCACTCGGCGCGCCCTGGCCATGGTGCGCCGCCACCGCCTGATCGAGACCTGGCTGGTGCAGGAGTTCGGCTACGGCTGGCACGAGGTGCACGATGAGGCCGAGGTGCTCGAGCACACGATCAGCGATCGCCTGCTCGAGGGCATCGATGCACGACTCGGCCGACCCCGGTTCGACCCGCACGGCGACGCGATCCCGGATGCCGCGGGCGTCGTCGAGCGCGAGCCCTTCGTGCTGCTCGCCGACGCGCCGGCGGGACACGTCGGGCGCGTGCTGCGTGTCGACGACCGCGACCCCGAACTGCTGCGCGCTCTCGAGGCATCCGGCGTCGTCGTCGCGGCGAGCATCACGACCACCGAGTCGGGCATCGAGCTCGACGGCATCGAGACGGACCTCCCCGAGGGCGCCGCGGACGTGGTCTGGCTCAGCGCCTGAGAACCTCGTCAGAACCTGACACCTGCCCGTAACCGCGGGCCAATAGGCTGAGCACATGGCACACCGCGACAACATCGAATGCTGGCTGACCGACATGGACGGCGTGCTCGTACATGAGAACGACGCCATCCCCGGAGCCTCCGAACTGCTCGCCGGGTGGGAGCAGAACGACATCCCGTACCTGGTGCTGACCAACAACTCGATCTTCACGGCGCGCGACCTGTCGGCCCGACTGCGCGCCAGCGGGCTCGTCGTGCCCGAGGAGCGGATCTGGACCTCGGCGCTGGCCACGGCGGATTTCCTCGCGCAGCAGCTGCCCGGCGGCTCGGCCTTCGTGATCGGCGAGGCCGGCATCCTCACCGCACTGCACGAGGCCGGTTTCATCATGACGGAGACGAACCCCGACTTCGTGGTCGTCGGCGAGACTCGCAATTACTCGTTCGAGGCGATCACCAAGGCGATCCGGCTCATCATCAAGGGCGCGCGCTTCATCGTGACGAACCCGGATGCGACGGGCCCCTCGGCCGACGGCGTCATGCCTGCGACGGGCGCGATCGCTGCTCTCATCACCAAGGCGACGGGCAAGGAGCCGTATGTCGTCGGCAAGCCGAACCCGATGATGTTCCGCTCGGCGCTCAACAAGATCGGCGCGCACTCGAAGAAGACCGGCATGATCGGCGACCGGATGGACACCGACATCATCGCCGGCATCGAGGCAGGCCTGCACACCGTGCTCGTGATGACAGGCATCAGTGACGAGGCCGAGGTCGAGAAGTACCCGTTCCGGCCCGACGAGATCGTCGACTCGGTCGCCGACCTGCTTCCGACGGTCACCGAGTCGATTCCGACGCTCGACGAGGACTGACGTGGGCGCGCTCGACGAGGGAGAGCGGGTCGTCGCAGCCGATGCGACCGCCTGGCGCGCCTGGCTCGAGGAGCATCACGAGCGCGCCGCGGGAGTCTGGCTGCTGAGCGTGCGCGGCAATCGAGCCGACGGCGTGGGATACGAGGACGCCGTGCGTCAGGCGCTCTGCTTCGGCTGGATCGACGGCCCGGTGCGCACCTTCGACGACCAGACGGTGGGCCAGTGGTTCTCGCCCCGGCGCCGCGGCAGCGGGTGGGCGGCGACGAACAAGGCGCGCCTGATCGACCTCGAAGCCGCCGGACAGCTCGCACCCGCCGGCATCCGCGTGCTCGATGCGGCGAAGGCCGACGGATCGTGGACCCTGCTCGACGGCCCCGAGGCGGGGATCGAGCCGGCCGAGCTGACAGAGGCCCTCGACGCGGTGCCGGCCGCCAGGCAGAACTGGGACGCCTTCCCGAAGTCGGTCAAGAAGTTCGGCCTGACGCACATCGCGATGGCGAAACGTGCCGAGACACGATCCGCTCGGATCGCCAAGATCGTGGCGGATGCTGCGGAGGGAAAGCGCCCATGAACCAGTCCGACCTGCTGTTCCTGGTGATCTTCGTGATCCTCCTCAGCACCTTGACCGTGTGGGTGGTGCAGTTCTTCCGCTCGCGACGTCGTGGAGGCGGCGAGGGCGACGGCCGCGCCGGCTGGTGGGAAGGCCCCTGGGACGACGACGACCGCTCGCGCTGAACGCGGTCGATCGTCGATCAACGCAGCGTCAGGCTGCGCACGCGATCCACGGGCTCCGGCATCCGCAGCGGACCCGCGCCCGGGGTGATCGTGCCGAGGATTCGCGCCTCACGCGCTCCGGTGCCACCCGGCGTCACCGCAGCGACGCCGTGCATCGTGCACCAGCCGATCAGCGCGAACAGGATGGCCTCCTTGCTGTCGACCGGCGCGCCGAGCTCGTCGGCGAGCACCACCTCGACGCCGGGGAGCGCGTCGCGCAGCCCCTGCATGATCAGCGGATTGTGGCATCCGCCGCCCGAGACGGCCAGGAACCGGATGCCGGCGGCGCGGATGTCCTGGGCGACCGTGCGCACCGTGAGCTCGGTCAGCGTGCGGACCAGGTCTGCCGGGGCGATGCCGGGACGCGTCCGGTCGACGTGCGCCCGGACGTAGTCGAGGTGGAAGTGCTCCTTGCCGGTGCTCTTCGGGGCGGGAAGTGCGTAGTACGGGTCGGCGAGCAGCTCGGCGAGCAGATCCTCATCGATGACGCCGGTGCGGGCGATGGCGGCATCCGCGTCGTAGCCCCGGTCGTTCAGACCCTCGGCGACGACCACCGCGTCGATCAGTGCATTTGCAGGGCCGATGTCGTAGGCCGACAGCCCGTCGGAACCGACCACCGTCACGTTCGCGATGCCGCCGAGGTTGACCGCCGCCGAGACTCCCGCGCGTCCGCGCAGCAGCAGCTCGTCGAGGAACGACACGAGCGGTGCTCCGTGCCCTCCTGCGGTGATGTCACGGATCCGCACGTCGGAGACGACCGGCGCGCCCACTCGCTCCGCGATCCATGCCGGTTGCCCGATCTGCAGAGTGCCGAGGGCGCGGCCCTCGTCGACCCAGTGGAAGACGGTCTGACCATGCGTGCACACGGCATCCACTCCCCCGACGGCATCGGATGCCGTGGCGGCGACCTCGGCGAAGGCCTGGCCTATCAGGGTGTCGAGCTCACAGACCTCCGCGAAGGTCGTGGGCGCAGGCGGCAGCGCGGCGACGAGTCGTGCCCGCAGTTCGGGGTCGTACGGGATGCTGTCCTCGTGCAGCACGGTGCCGCGCAGCGCACCGCCGTCCTCGTCGAAGTCCACGACAGTGACGTCGATGCCGTCGTGTGAGGTGCCCGAGAGCAGTCCGAGTACGCGCATGCGTGTTCCTTCCGTCGCTGAGCCGTAGCCTGCTACGAGCGTAGGCCGGTTTTGTTAGGGAGGCGAACGGAAGGGGCCGACCGCTCCTGCACCGACGAGCATCGGACGGAATCGTGCACACGCATCAGCGCTCTGCTCACCCTCGCTCTGCCCCGCATCCGTTACACACCTAGCATTCTGCGAAACCCCACCCTTCACCCGCAGAATGGGAGCATGTTCGTGTCCGCAGAGACCATCACCATCGTCATCAGCGCAGTCGGTCTACTGCTGACTCTGGGCGGCACAATGATCGCGGGCTTCGCCTGGTGCATTCGCAGATCCGACCGCGTCGAGGAGAGACTCGGCGCCCGCATCGACGGCGTCGAAGAGAGACTCAGCGCCCGCATCGACGGCGTTCGAGCCGACCTCATCGATGTCGACAAGTCGCTCGGGACACGGATCGACGCGGTCGCGGCCGACACGACCGAGCTCAAGATCGCGATGGCCCGACTCGAAGCGCCGCAGCGCCACCTGATCGTCGCGGCCCGCTGACACGGGCGCCGGTGCCGAGGATTCAGCGCAGGACGAGCGCCGCTGCGCCGATGAGAGGCCCTTCGTCGCCGAGCCCCGAGCGCACGACGCGCGTGCGGCGGGAGTACTCGTGCGCGGCGCTCGAGGTGAGGGCCTCCTGCACGAGATCGATGTAGTCGGCCGACACCCGGGAGAATCCGCCGCCGATCGCTACGACATCGAGATCCACGAGGGTCGCCGCATCCGCGAGCGCTTCTCCGACGGCCTTCGCCGATCGCTCGATCGCGGCGCGGGCGATGGCGTCACCCGCGGCGGCATCCCGAGCCAGGTCCTCGCCGGTGGCTCCGGTCCAGCCCTGCTGCTGAGCCCAGGCGGCACTCGCCGGCCCCGAGGCGATCTCCTCGAGCGTGAGCCCGCCCTCGCGGCGCACCTGTCCGAGGTGACCGGCGTTGCCCGTGGCGCCGGGGATGTACGCGCCGTTCACGACGAATCCTCCGCCCACGCCCGTCGAGACGACGATCGACAGTGAAGAACGGGCATCTTTCGTCGCACCGAGCCAGGACTCGGCGAGCGCGAGCGCACCACCGTCGTGACCGAAGAGCGTGGGCAGTGCACGGCCGAGGAGCCCGGATGCAGTCGCGCGAACCGCATCCGCGAGACCGTACCCGCGGGCTGCAGGCATGTTCACGGGAAGGATCTGACCGACGTTGCGGTCGATCGGCCCCGCACTGCCGATTCCGACGCCGACGAGCTCTGCGTCGTCGGGAAGACGGGAGAGCGCATGGGAGATCAGTGTCGCGATCGCGTCGTCGAGCGATGCGGGAGTGGCATCCCGGCCCGTCGCCCGGCGACTGCGGCTTCCCCGCACGAGCGCACCGTGCTCATCGACGAGCGCGGCCTCCATCTTGGTGCCGCCCACGTCGACGGCCAGCGCGTAGCGGGTCACTGGGGGTCGAGTCCGAGGTCGTCGAGGTCGAAGGCGGCGCGCCATTCGAGTCCCTCGGCTTCGATCGCGGCCTGCGCGCCCGTCTTGCGGTCGACGATCACGGCGACGGCGACGATCTCGGCGCCCTCCTTGCGCAGCGCCTCGACGGCCTTGAGCGCGGACTGCCCGGTGGTGGACGTGTCTTCGAGCACGACGACGCGTTTGCCCTTGACGTCTGCGCCCTCGATCTGGCGACCGCGGCCGTGGTCCTTCGGCTCCTTGCGCACGACGAACGCGTCGAGCGGCTCGTCTGTGGCGACCGAGGCGTGCAGCACCGAGTTCGCGATGGGGTCGGCACCCAGGGTCAGGCCGCCGACAGCGACGGCGTCGAGGTCGCCGATGAGGTCGAGCATGATGCGGCCGATCGCGGGAGCGGCGCGGTGATCGAGTGTGAGCTTGCGCATGTCGACGTAGTACGTCGCCTTCTTGCCGCTCGAGAGCGTGAAGTCTCCGTGGAACACGGCCTCGTCCTTGATCAGGTCGAGGAGGGTCTGGCGGTCTGCGTCGAGTGCGGTCACGGCATCCAGTGTAGGAGGTGGGCTCTAGGCTTGACGCATGCGCTTGGCCACCTGGAACGTCAACTCCATCCGCACCCGTGTCACCCGCACCGTCGAGTTCGCCGTCCGTGAGGACATCGACGTGCTGGCGATGCAGGAGATCAAGTGCAAACCCGAGCAGTTCCCCTACGGCCCGTTCGAAGAGGCGGGCTACCACGTCGAGGTCCACGGACTGAATCAGTGGAACGGCGTCGCGATCGCGAGCCGCCTGCCGATCACCGACGTGCGCACGTCTTTCGACGGCATGCCCGGCTTCGCCAAGGGACATGAGGGGCCGGATGCGCCGCTCGAAGCGCGTGCGCTCGGCGTGATGGTCGACGGCGTGCGCGTGTGGAGCCTGTATGTGCCGAACGGGCGCTCGCTCGGCGACCCGCACTACGCCTACAAGCTGCACTGGCTCGAGGAGTTGAAGAAGTCCACGGCGGCAGAGCTCGCGGCGAACCCCGACCTGCCCCTCGCATTGGTCGGCGACTTCAACATCATCCCGTTCGACAGCGACAACGGCGACCCCGACATCGTCGAGGGCGTCTCGACGCACGTCTCGCCGCAGGAGCGTCAGGCGTTCTTCGATCTCGCCGACGCCGGCCTGACCGACGTCGTGCGTCCGCTGCTGCCCGAGGGCTACACCTACTGGGACTATCAGCGCCTCAAGTTTCCGCGCAACGAGGGCATCCGCATCGACTTCATCCTGGGCTCGAAGACGCTGGCGGATGCCGTCACCGGCGCATCGATCCATCGCGAGGAGCGCAAGGGCGAGCAGCCCAGCGACCACGTCCCCGTGGTCGCCGAGTTCACCCTGGGTGGCGCCGATGAAGCCGACGACGATCTGCCGATGATCTTCTCCTGAGGCTGTGACCCTCCGGCTGATCGCGACCGATCTCGACGGGACCCTGCTCGACTCCTCGTCGTCGGTCACGCGGCGCACCCGCGCGGCTCTCGACGCGGCTCGCGCCCGGGGCATCCACGTCGTGCCGGTGACCGCCCGACAGCCCATCGGCCTGCGTGCGCTCGCGAGCGATGCGGGGTTCGACGGGTGGGCGCTGTGCAGCAACGGCGCCTACGCCACCCACCTCATCGACGGACGGATGCTGTTCGCTGAAGAGCTCCCCTCCGAGACGATCCGCACCCTGGCCGAGGCGCTGCGCGCCAGCATCCCCGGACTGCTGTTCGCCAGCGTGCGCGAGGGCGGCGAGACGTTCGTCGCACAGCACGGCTACGCCGAGATCGCCGATCTCGCTGACCACAAGCGCGATCCGCGCACGATGGGCGGCGTCGAGCTCGATCACGTGCTGGCAGCCCCGAGCCTGAAGCTGGTGATCCGGCATCCCGAGCTCACTCCGTCGGTGCTCTTCGACGCCCTGCGCGATCTCGGGCTCACCGGTTTCGAGGCGACGCTGTCAGGCGCGCCCTTCGTCGAAGTCATGGCCGAGGGCGTGACGAAGGCCACCGGCCTCGCCCGCCTCTGCGAGCACCTCGAGATCGACCGCCGCGACGTGATCGCCTTCGGCGACGCCCTCAACGACGTCGAGATGCTGCGCTGGGCGGGCCACGGCGTCGCGATGGCCGATGCGGCCGACGTCGTGCGGGATGCCGCCGACGAGACGACGACCTCGAACGACGACGACGGGGTGGCGAGGGTCATCGAGCGGATGCTCGGGATCGGCTGACGGCGGGCCGGCCGCTTCAGTCCTCGAAGGTTCCGACCTCGGGCACCCGTTCCGTGCGTCCGTAGCGCAGCAGCATCACACCCGCGTCATCGACGACCGGCGGCGCGAGGAGTCGCAGCACCGACGGCATGGCACCGCCGTCGAAGACCTTCTTGCCCGTGCCGAGAAGAATCGGATAGATCCACAGGTTCAGTTCGTCGAACAACCCCTCGGCGAGCAGCGAGTGCACGAACTCGATGCTGCCGATCACGTGCACCTCGTCGTGCTGCTCGCGCATCTCGGCGATCTCCGCGGCGAGATCCTCTCCGACACGCACGCTGCCCTGCCACGGCAGGTCGAGGTCGGCATCCCGTGTCGCCACGTACTTCGGTACGCGGTCGAAGAGCCGGCCGATCTCACCCGACGGTCCGTCGGTGTGATGCGGCCAGTACGACGCGAAGATCTCGTAGGTGCGGCGGCCCAGCAGCAGCGCGTCGAGCCGTTGCATCCCCTGGGAGACGGTCTCGCCCATGCCCGACGACGGGTATCCCGCCTGCCACCCGCTGTAGCGGAATCCGCCGGAGGTGTCCTCGTCCACACCGCCCGGTCCCTGCGCGACGCCGTCGAGGGTCATGAAGAGGTCGATCAGGATGCGTCCGGTCATCAGAGTGCTCCCTTGCACGAGTGGGCTGCGGTGGTCACATTATTCGCTCAATCGTCGCCATCGGCGAGGGGGTGCGACACATCCTCGCCCCAGCGACCGAGGGCTGCGATCGCCTCACGCAACGCGATGCCGCGCTCGGTGAGGGCGTAGGCGCGCGTGTTGTGCCGCAGGGGAAGCCGGGCCAGCACGCCCGCCTCCTCCAGCTCCCGCAGTCGCGTCGCGAGGATGTTCGTCGGCGCGCCGAGCTCACGCTGAAGATCGCCGTACCGCTGCGGACCGTCGAGCAGCTTCTCGACGATGAGCAGGGCCCACCGCGCACCGACGATGTCGAGGGCTGCCGCGAGATCGCTCACGCGTTCGAATCGGAGTCCGACTTCATCCAGAACGGCGAGTAGTGGTAGCCGTCGGGGTCGTCGAACTGGCGCTGGTACATGAACGGGTAGTCGTCGGTGTCACCGACCCTCCCTCCCGCCGCGGCGGCTCGCTCGACGAGCTCATCGACGGCCTCGCGGCTGCCGAGGTCGAACGAGACCGTGACCTTCGAGGGGGTGTCGGGGCCGCCGATCAGGTCGTCGGTGCCGCCGACGCTCGCATACATCTCTCGGCTGCCGAGCATGACGTACTGCTCGGGCGCGATCGCGAAGCACGACACGTTGTGATCGGACATCTCGGCGTTGAGGGTCCAGCCGAGGGCGGTGTAGAACGCAGTGGCCCGGTCGACGCTTTCGACGGGGCAGGTGATGAAGAGGCTCATGCGTTGATACTTGCAAAATACAAGTATGTCGTCAAGAGGGTCTTTCCTGGCGTCGCAGCCCCACCAGTGCGAGCACTCCGGCCCCGGCCGTGAGTGCGGCCACCGCCGCGAGACCGACCGCGGGGACGGATGCCGTCGCCACGGCGCCCGCGACGAGAGGTCCACCCGCATCCCCGAGCTCGCGCCCGAGTTCGGCGCTGCCCATCGTGCGACCCATGCGCTCGGGCGGGGTCGATGCGGCCAAGTGGGAGAATGCGATCGGCGTGGCGACCCCGACCCCGATGCCGACCAGCAGCGCGGTGGCGACGAGCGCCGCCGGAGCCTGTGTGACAGCGGCGAGCGCGATGCCGGCCGCGATCAGCGCCAGGCCGCCGACCGCTCCCGTGCGCACCGAGACGCGTCCGCGGTCGTGCGCCGCACCCACGACCGGCTGAGCGACGCTCGACGCGATCGCGAGCACCGTGACGATCGCCATGCTCCACACGGTGTCGAGCCCAGCCTGCCTTCCGAGCAGCGGAAGGAACCCGACGGCGACCGCCAGCGCACCGGTCGTGGCCGCCAGCACGAGGGTCGGGACAAGGAATCCGGGAGCGATCAGCTCTCGTCCGAGGTCGACGAGCGTGACCCGCTTCCGTGGCAGCACCGCGACGCGAGGCACGGCGACCGCGACCCACGCCGCGGCGACCAGCCCGAGCACGGCGAGCGCCCAGAAGAGCGCGGGCAGGCCTCCCCAGACCACGAGCACGGCACCGATCAGCGGGCCGAGGGCGTAGCCGAGACTCTTCCACGAGCCGTAGCGCCCGAAGTACTTTCCGCGGGTGGCGTCGTCGGTGAGTCGGGCGACAGCGGCCGACGACGATGGAGAGAAGGCGGATGCCGCGGCTCCCTGGCCGAATCGCCCGATGACGAGTCCGAGCATTCCGGGGACCACGGCGCCGACCACCGAGAACGCCGAGAACGCGAGGAGTCCGCCGATGATGACCGGGCGCACGCCCACCCGGTCGCTGAGGGCCCCGAACAGCGGCTTGAGAAGCACCTCGGCGAGGTCGTAGAGCGCGAGGGTGAGTCCGAAGGCGAGCAGCGTCCACCCGATGTCCTCGGTCTCCGCTCCCAGTGCCGCGGCGATGCCGTGCGCCCCGAAGGCGGTGGTGAATCCCGCGAGGTACAGCGGGGCGAGGCGGGGCCTCGCAGCAGGCGAGGACGGAGTCGAGGTCACGCTCGATTCTCGCAGGCTCGAGCGCCGACACGTCGCCGCAGCAGGATGATCCCCCGTGCGGGGGATGCCGCCGCATCCGCCCCGGCTCTACGGTGGGGAGATGTCTGCTCCGCCGTTCACCCGCATCCCCAGCGCCCGCGAGCAGCGCAGCGACCTCGTGCTGGCGGCGGTCATGTTCGTCGGCGCCGTCCTCAGCGCTGCCCTCTCGACCGTGGCCGACATCTACGGCGACACTCGGGCCGAACCCTGGACCGCTCTCGTCTACGCCGTTGCGGTCACCGCACCGCTGGCCGTCCGTCGGCGCTGGCCGGCACCGGTCGCGATCGCCGTGTCGCTGGCGTACTTCCTCGCGATCTCGTTCCAGGTGCCCGAGATCTACGTCGGCAACATCGCCATGTTCGTGTCCCTCTATACGGTCGGCGCCTGGATGAACAACCGGCGGGCCGCGATGTTCGTGCGCGTCGGCATCATCCTCGGCATGTTCGTCTGGCTGATCATCACGATGTACCGCGAAGCCATCGAAGAGGCGGCGAAGGCCGAGGTCGCCGCGGGACTCCTGTCTCCGTATCTCGCGTTCATGCTCATCCAGCTGCTGCTGAACGTGCTCTACTTCGGTGGTGCGTACTACTTCGGCGAGCGCTCGTGGCACGCGGCGCAGGAGCGCCAGGTGCTCGAAGAGCGCACCGCCGAGCTGGAACGGGAGCGCGAGGTGACGGCGGCGCAGGCCGTGGCCCTCGACCGCGTGCGCATCGCCCGCGAGCTGCACGACGTGGTCGCGCACCACGTGTCGGTGATGGGCGTGCAGGCGGGCGCCGCTCGCCTGGTGATCGACCACGACCCGGAGAAGTCGAAGAGCATCCTGGCCGGGATCGAAGGGTCGGCGCGCGATGCCATCCACGAGCTGCGTCAGCTGCTCGAGACCCTGCGCTCGCCCGGCAGCGAAGCGCCGGATGCCGAATCGACCGTGACCCTCGACGACATCCGCTCGCTCGTCGAGGCATCGGTCGAGGCCGGACTGCCGACCGACTACGCGGTCATCGGGGAGCCCGCCGCCGTGCCCTCCGTGGTCGCCGTGAACCTCTACCGGATCACGCAGGAGTCCCTGACGAACGCCCGCCGGCACGCCGGAGTCGGCGCCACCGCCGATGTGCGGGTGCGTTACGACGATGAGGGCGTCGAGGTCGAGATCGTCAACACCGGTCGCACGGTGACGGCGCTACGCCCCGGACTGGGACAGCTCGGCATGCGCGAGCGGGCCGCGGCATCGGGCGGCACTCTCGAGGTGGCTCCTCGCCCCTCGGGCGGGCTGCGCGTGCGGGCTCGCGTGCCTCTCTCCCACCCCGCCTCCCGGTCGGCCGCTTCCTCTGCGCCGACCGCCACCCGGACCGACCGTTCCAGCGAGCCCCTGACCGAGACGACCTCCCCCTCATGACCACTCCCGCTCCCGCGCCCGCTTCCGCGATCCGCGTGCTCCTCGTCGACGACCACGTCATGCTGCGTGCCGGATTCCGCACCATCCTCGACACGCAACCCGACATCACGGTGGTCGGAGAGGCGGCGACCGGTGCCGACGCCGTGGCCCAGGCATCCGCCCTTCGACCCGATGTCATCACGATGGACGTGCAGATGCCCGACATGGACGGCATCGAGGCCACCCGGCGCATCGTCGCCGATCCCGAGGTCGGCGCGGCCATCGCGATCGTGACGACGTTCGATCGCGACGACTACCTGTATCAGGCGCTGGATGCGGGGGCGAGCGGCTTCCTGCTCAAGAACGCCGGTGCGGAGGATCTCATCGCCGCGGTGCGGGCCCTCGCCGCGGGAGACGGGATGCTGTCGCCCGAGGTCACGCGGCGCGTGCTGACACGGTTCACGACGACGTCCGCGCCGGCATCCGCACCGGCATCCGTGGCCGCATCCCCGCCGGCATCCGCACCGCACACCCCGACCGCGCTCGTCGACCCGCTCACCGACCGCGAGGCCGAGGTGCTCGTGCTTCTCGCCGACGCCCGCAGCAACGCCGAGATCGCGAACGCCCTGTTCATCGGGGAGGCCACCGTGAAGACGCACGTCTCGCGCATCCTGCAGAAGCTCGGCGCGCGTGACCGGGTGCAGGCCGTCGTGCTCGCCCACCGCCTGGGACTCGCCTGACCCGGTCCCCGATACCCTCGGAGGATGCCGACAGCCGCGCCCCTCTCCCGACCGATCCTCGCGGGGGTGGTCACCGCGCTGGTGGGATTCACGAGCTCGTTCGCGGTCATGCTCACCGGTCTGAGTGCCGTCGGAGCGAGCGCCGCCCAGGCCGCGAGCGGGCTGCTCGCGGTCAGCCTCACGATGGGACTCGCCTGCATCGTGCTCGCCTGGCGGTATCGGATGCCGATCACCGTCGCCTGGTCGACTCCCGGCGCCGCTCTCCTCGCCGCCACCGGAGCGGTCGACGGAGGGTGGTCGGCGGCGGTCGGCGCATTCCTCGTCACCGCTGCGCTCATCCTGCTCACGGCGCTCTGGCCCGCTCTCGGCGCCCTGATCGCGCGCATCCCTCCGTCGATCGCTCAGGCGATGCTCGCCGGGGTGCTCCTGCCGCTGTGCCTCGCACCGATCACCGGACTCGTGGCGAATCCGTGGGGCGTGGTTCCCGTGGTGATCACGTGGCTGGTGTTCGCGCGCCTCGCACCTCGCTGGGCCGTGCCCCTCGCCTTCGTCGCGGCGGCGGTCGTGGTGGCCGTCTCGTTGGTGCAGGAGAACACGACGGTGGATGCCGGCCTCCTCGTGCCGCGGATCGAGCTGACCGCCCCGACGTTCACGGTCGGCGCTCTCGTCGGCGTGGCACTGCCGCTGTTCATCGTCACGATGGCGTCGCAGAACGTGCCCGGCATCGCCATCATGCGCAGCTTCGGCTACGAGGTGCCGTGGCGTCCCGCGATGCTCGTGACCGGTGTCGGCACCGCGCTCGGAGCGACCGCCGGCGGCCATGCGATCAACCTCGCGGCGATCAGCGCGGCGCTCGCAGCCGCACCCGACGCCGATCCCGATCCCCGGCGCCGCTGGATCGCCGGCGTCTCGACCGGCGTCTCCTACCTGGTGCTCGGCGGCTTCTCGGCAGCCTTCGCCGCGCTGGTGCTGCTCGCTCCCGAGGCTGTCATCCCCGCGGTGGCCGGGCTCGCACTGTTCGCCGCGTTCGGGTCAGCGGTGCAGCAGGCGATCGACGACCCCGGCGAGCGCATCCCCGCCATCGTCACCTTCCTGGTGGCGGCCTCGGGCATCGCGGCGCTCGGCGTCAGTGCCGCATTCTGGGCTCTCGTGGCCGGCCTCCTTGTGCGCACCGCGCTGCACGTCGGACGTCGCTGACGCGGATCCTCGGGGCGCGGCACGCGCTGGCGCCCCAGAGGATGCGCTCGGCTACCGTGGACGCGTGACAGTTCCCACGCCTGCCCCTGCCCCGTCGGCCGGTGCTCCCGCCGGGTTCTTCGACGCCCGCGCCCTGCTCGACCCCGTGAACCCCGCCGAGGTCGATGCGTTCGCGCGCGCGCAGCGCACCGCGCACCCGAGCTCGGCCGGGCGGATCGTCGCGTGGGTCGGCATCGGATTCGCGCTGCTCTGCGTCGTCCCGATCTTCGGCATCATGATCCTCGGCCTCGGCTATGCGGTCGGTCAGGAGGCCGGGGTCGCCGTCGCGGCGCTCGTCGGGCTCGTGCTGCTCGCCGGCATCGCCGTCGGCGTCGTCGCGCTCGTGCGCCGCAGCATCCGCCTGCGCAACGTCACTCGCTTCCGCCTCGCACGGTTCGCCCAGGCCAACGCGATGACCTACCTCGACCGCATCGACGAGCCGCCTCTGCCCGGCATGATCTTCTCGTCGGGGTCGAGTCGGATGTCGACCGACGTGCTGCGGGGCGTGGAGCCGCGATTCGTCGAGTTCGGCAACTACCAGTACACGACCAGCAACGGCAAGCAGTCGACCACCCATCGCTGGGGGTACGTCGCCGTCAAGCTCGACGTGCCGCTGCCGAACATCGTGCTCGACGCGCTCGGCAACAACACCCTCGCCAGCTCGCTTGCGGCCGCATTCAGGAGCGACCAGCGGCTGTCGCTCGAGGGCGACTTCGACCGGTACTTCTCGCTGTACTGCCCGAGTGGCTATGAGGTCGACGCCCTCTACCTGTTCACCCCCGATGTGATGGCGCGCTTCATCGATCACGCCGCGCAGCTCGACGTCGAGATCGTCGACGACTGGCTCTTCCTCTATGCACGGCGCGATGTCTCGACCCTCGATCCGGCCACCTGGGCGTGGCTCTTCGGCGCCGTCGGGGCGCTTCTCACCAAGCTCGATCAGTGGGCCCGCTGGCGCGACGAGCGGCTGCGGCTCACGCAGCATCCGGTGCAGGGTGCTGTGCAGCATCCGGTTCCGGCGCAGCAGCAGATGGCGCAGCACCCGGGGTCCGCCGCCCTGCCTTTCGCCGCGCCTGCGGGGCTCCTCACTCCCCCGCCGCCGGGTGTCGCGCTTCCCGGCCGTCGGCTGCGGCGACGCAGCCCCTGGCTCATCGTCGGGATCATCCTCGGCGTCATGTTCGTCGTGACCACAGCGCCGTTCGCGCTCGGCATCCTCTCGGTCCTGTTCCTGCAGTGACGCGGGGCACTCCCTCCCGCGGCGGATCGGCGCTGCCCGGATGAGGAGACATCTCCCCCCACAGATCCGTCATGCGGGGGATGCCGCGGCCCTGCACCGCGCCATAGCGTGAGGGCATGACCACAGGAAAGCTCGTACTCACCGGCATCACCAAGAGCTACGGCTCTCGGCGCGTGCTCGACGACGTCTCGTTCGAGGTGGCGCCGGGCCGCCTCACCGGGTTCGTCGGCGGCAACGGCGCCGGCAAGACCACGACCATGCGCATCATCCTCGGGCTGCTCGGCTCCGACGGGGGCACCGTCACGCTCGACGGTCGTCCGCTGTCGAGCACCGACCGGCGCCACTTCGGCTACATGCCCGAGGAGCGGGGCCTCTACCCCAAGATGAAGGTGCTCGAGCAGATCGTCTACCTCGCCCGACTGCACGGCTTCAGCAAGACGGATGCCGAGTCGCGCGCGACCGCACTGCTCACCGAGCTGGGACTCGGAGAGCGCCTGAACGACACGATCGAGTCCCTGTCGCTCGGCAACCAGCAGCGCGCGCAGATCGCCGCGGCCCTCGTGCACGACCCCGAGGTGCTGATCCTCGACGAGCCGTTCTCGGGTCTCGACCCCCTCGCGGTCGATGTGGTCGCGTCGGTGCTGCAGGCGAGCGCAGCCCAGGGCGCGTCGATCCTGTTCTCCTCCCATCAGCTCGATGTGGTCGAGCGGCTCTGCGACGATCTCGTGATCCTCGCCGGCGGCACGATCCGCGCCTCCGGCTCCCGCGATGGGCTGCGCGCTCAGCACGCCGGCGATCGCTACGAGCTCGTCTCGGCCGGAGACGCCGGCTGGCTGCGCGCCGAGCCCGGCGTGACCGTGATCGACTTCGAAGGCGGCTACGCCCTGTTCGACGCCGACGACGCCGACACCGCCCAGCGCGTGCTGCGCACCGCCGTCGACCGCGGCGATGTCGCCAGCTTCGCACCCAAGCATCCCTCCCTCGCCCAGATCTTCAAGGAGGTCATCCAGTGAGCACCTCGAACACCACCGGGCCTGCCGGCTCGCCGTCGCAGGCGTCGCTCATCTGGCTCGTCGCCGAGCGCGAGATCGGATCGAAGCTGCGCAGCAAGGCGTTCCTGATCTCCACCGGCGTGCTGCTGATCCTCGCCCTCGCCGGCATCGTGATCGGCGGCTTCGCGAGCAAGAACACCGACGCGATGCCCGTCGCGGTCACCTCTGAGACGGCATCCGTCGTGTCGGCCCTGCCCGCTGTCGAGATCACCGAGGTCGCCGACCAGGCGGCGGCTGAGGAGCTCGTCCGCTCGGAGAAGGTCGATGCCGCGGTGCTTCCCGGCGACGGCGCGACAGGAGTCACGATCGTCGCCCTGACAGACGCCCCCACGAGCCTCGTGTCGGGGCTGTCGCAGGCCCCGGACGTCGAGATCCTCGAACCCGCGACCACGAATCCGCTGCTGCGGTACTTCATCGCGATCGCCTTCGGCATCGTCTTCATGGGTGCGGCCGCGACCTTCGGCGGCACGATCGCCCAGAGCGTCGTCGAGGAGAAGCAGACCCGCGTCGTCGAGATCCTGCTGTCGACGATCTCGGCACGCACGCTGCTCGCGGGCAAGGTGATCGGCAACACTATCCTCGCGATGGGGCAGATCCTCGCCCTCGCGGCGGTCGCGACGATAGGACTCATCGCGACGGGTCAACGAGAGGTGCTGTCGACCCTCGGCGCTCCGATCATCTGGTTCGCGGTGTTCTTCCTGTTCGGGTTCATCCTGCTCGCCGCCCTGTTCGCCGCGGCCGCCTCGATGGTCTCGCGTCAGGAGGACATCGGGTCGACGACCACCCCGATCACGATGCTGATCATGGCGCCGTACATCCTCGTCATCTTCTTCAACGACAACCCGCTCGTGCTGACGATCATGTCGTACGTCCCGTTCTCGGCGCCGGTCGGCATGCCCATGCGACTGTTCGTGGGCGAGGCGCAGTGGTGGGAGCCGCTGCTGAGCCTCGTGATCCTGCTGGCGAGCTGTGTGGCCGCGATCATGATCGGCGCGAAGATCTACGAGAACTCGCTGCTGCGCATGGGGTCGCGCGTCAAGCTGGGCGAGGCTCTGCGCGGCTGAACGCCGTCAGCCCGGTCGCATCGACGAGGCCCCACCCTGCGTGTCAGCAGGGTGGGGCCTCGTCGTTCAGCGGGGGCGCTGGGGCTCAGATCAGTCCGTCCGACAGGGTGGTCGGATTGCCGAACCGGTGGTTGGTGATCGACACGGCCTGCTCGTGCAGGAACGGGAGCATCTCGACGCGACCCGCACCCGTGACCGCGTGCGACCAGACCGCGACGTCGGGCGTGCCGCCGAGGGCCTCGAACAGCGCGGATGCATCCCCGCCGACGAGGCGGACGCGCTGCCAGGTGTGCTCGGCCTTGGCCGCCGCCTTCGCATAGCGCTTCACCCAGGCGGCGTCGTTCTCGATCTTCGGGGTCACGCCCTGCGCGCGCAGGGTCTTCTCGACACGCGAGGGCAGAGCGGATGCCGACACCGTGAACGGACTGCCGCTGCGCAGCGCGGCGGCGATCACGCGGATGCCGTCGGCGAGCGACGCCGCCTCGGCGATGCGCACGTCGACCGAGACCGGACGGTACCGGAACACGTTGCGCTCGACGCCGAGACCGGACTTGTCGCTGACGGCGCCGAACTCGTCGACCCATGCGCGCTCGTCGGAGGCGGCGGCGCGGTGCAGCCACTCGATCTCGACGGCACTGAGGTCGGCTCCCGCGGCGGTGAGCACGGCATCGACGGCCGGGTCCACCGCAGCGCCGGGGGCAGCTGCGGGAAGCTCCGCCGGAGCCCAGTCACCGAGCCCGAACAGGTAGTTCGGGCCACCGGCCTTCGCGCCGGCGCCGACGGCCGAGCGCTTCCAGCCGCCGAACGGCTGACGCTGCACGATCGCGCCGGTGATACCGCGGTTGACATAGAGGTTGCCGGCCTCGACCCGGTCGAGCCACGTCGCGACCTCGTCGGAGTCGAGCGAGTGGATGCCGGCGGTGAGGCCGTAATCCACGGCGTTCTGCAACCGGATCGCCTCGTCGAGGTCCTTCGCGCGCATGATGCCGAGCACGGGTCCGAAGAACTCGGTCATGTGCGTGGTCGACCCCGGTGCGACGCCGATCTTGACGCCCGGCGTCCACTGCCGACCCTCGTCGTCGAGCTTCTTCGGCTCGACGAGCCAGCGCTCGCCCTTGTCGAGGGTCGTCAGGGCCGTGAGCAGCTTGCCGTTCGCCGGCTCGATGATCGGCCCCATCTGCGTCGCCGGGTCGTCGGGCAGACCGACGCGCATCGAGGTGACGGCGTCGACCAGCTGACGCTCGAAGCGCTGCGAGTCGGCGACCGAGCCCACGAGGATCGCGAGGGATGCGGCCGAGCACTTCTGCCCCGCGTGCCCGAAGGCGCTGCGGGCGACGTCGGCGGCGGCGAGGTCGAGGTCGGCCGACGGCGTGACGATGATCGCGTTCTTGCCACTCGTCTCCGCGAGCAGCGGCAGATCCGAGCGGAACGAGCGGAACAGCTGCGCCGTCTCGTAGGCACCGGTCAGGATGACCCGGTCGACCTCGGGGCTGGCCACGAGCCTGGTGCCGAGGTCGCGGTCGGCGAGGTCGACGAGTGCGAGCAGATCGCGCGGCACACCGGCGGCCCACAGTGCCTCGACCATCACAGCGCCGCATCGCTGCGTCAGCTTGGCGGGCTTGATGATCACACCGGAGCCCGAGGCGAGGCCCGCGAGCACTCCGCCGGCGGGGATCGCGACCGGGAAGTTCCACGGCGGGGTGACCACGGTCACCTTCGACGACACGAACTCCGCCCCCGAGATGGTCTCGAGGTCGAGAGCCCGTTCGGCGTAGTAGTGCGCGAAGTCGATCGCCTCCGAGACCTCGGGGTCGGCCTCCGCGATGGTCTTGCCCGCCTCGTGCGCCATGATCTCGATCAGCTGACCGCGACTCGCGGCGAGCTCGTCGCCCGCGCGGTGCAGCACGGCCGCGCGCTCGGCAGCCGGCAGCGCGGCCCAGCGGGTCGCGGCGGCGGATGCGGCGGCGAAGATGCCGTCGAGCTCATCGGTCGTCTCGACCTTGGCGAGCGCGATCGAGTCGAGACCGAGCGTCGACTCCACCGACCGCGCGAGGATCTCGCGACCCCAGGTGCGGTTCGCGGCGATCGCCGGGTCGCTGTCGGGCTGGTTCTCGAAGCCGGTGGTGACGGCATCGCCCGCGCCGGCTTCGGCCTCTGCGGCGCGGTCCTGCACTCGGTTCGACGAGGGCACGGAACGGTCGGCCTCGAGCCCGGCGAGCGAGCGCTCGAAGCGCTCGCGCTCACGGGTGAGCAGTGCGGGGTCGGATGCCAGCTCGAACACGGCCGACATGAAGTTCTCGGGGCTCGCGTTCTCTTCGAGGCGGCGCACGAGGTAGGCGATCGCCACGTCGAATTCGGCGGGGTTCACCACCGGCGTGTAGAGCAGAAGCTGCCCGACGTCCTTGCGCACGGCCTCGGCCTGACCGGTCGCCATGCCCAGCAGCATCTCGTATTCGACGGCATCCGTCACGCCGCGTGCCTTCGCCAGCAGCCAGGTGTAGGCGATGTCGAAGAGGTTGTGACCCGCGACGCCGATGCGCACGGCATCCAGCCGCTCGGGTGTCATCGACCAGTCGAGCACGCGCTTGTAGTTCGTGTCCGAGTCCTGCTTGGTGCCGTAGGTGGCCAGCGGCCAGCCGTGCACCGCCGAGTCGACGTGCTCCATGGCGAGGTTCGCGCCCTTGACGACGCGCACCTTGATCGGCGCTCCGCCCTTCGCGCGGCGGGCCGAGGCCCACTCCTGCAGGCGCTGCATCGCCCCGAGGGCATCGGGCAGGTAGGCCTGCAGCACGATGCCGGCCTCGAGGTTCTCGAGCCCGGGCTGGTCGAGGATGCTGGTGAACGCCGCGATGGTCAGGTCGAGGTCGCGGAACTCCTCCATGTCGAGGTTGATGAACTTGGTCTTGCCTGCGGCCTCCGAGGTCGCCGCGAGCTCGTACAGCGGGGTGAGCTTCTCGACGACATCGGCCACTGCTTCGTCGAACGACCACATCGACAGCTGGCTGACGACGCTCGACACCTTGATCGACACGTAGTCCACGTCCTTGCGGGCGAGGAAGTCGTAGGTGCCCTGCAGGCGGCGACCCGCCTCGCGCTCACCGAGTACGGCCTCGCCGAGGAGGTTGAGGTTCAGGCGGTTGCCGCTCTTGCGCAGCTTCGCGATCGCCGGGCCGAGCTTCGAGGGGGTCGCGTCGAGCACCAGGTGTCCGACCATCGCGCGCAGCACGCGGCGCGAGATCGGCACGACGACGCCCGGCAGCTTCGGGGCCCAGAAGCCGCCGGTCTTGATCGCCGCTCGGAGGTAGCCGGGCAGAAGCGAGGGAGTGATCTCGGAGAGGTCGGCGAGCGCCCGGCCGGCGACGCTGAGGTCTTCCGGACGCATCACGCCGTCGACGAAGCCGACGGTGAACGCGAGTCCGTTCGGGTCTTTGAGAACCTCGGAGAGACGCTGCGCGGCGGGCTCGACGGGGTGCGTCTCGCTCTCGGTGAGCCAGCGCTGCACGAGGGCGGCGACCTCGTCGGTGCGAGGGGTCATGTCGGGAGTGGTGGTGTCGGCGACGACAGTCATCAGGGTGTGCCTTCCAGGGGATCGCACACCCGGGTACGTGTGCGGCTCGATCATTGTCAGGCGCGCGAGTAGGCTACGTCTATCAACCGATTTGAGTGGTTTCTGTTCACTCGGAATGAACGATCGGATCGCCCCGAGAAGGACCGAGATGCTCGACGTCAACAGACTGCGGATGCTGGTCGAACTCTCTCGTCGGGGCACCCTCTCGGCGGTCGCCGACGCACTCTCGTACAGCAAGGCGTCGGTGTCTCAGCAGCTCAGCGCCCTCGAGCGCGATGTGGGTGTGCCGCTGCTGCGCCGTGTGGGCCGCGGCGTGCAGCTGACCCCGCAGGGCACCGTTCTCGTGACCGAGGCCATCGGCATCCTCGACCAGCTCGAGCACGCCGAGGTCGCCGTCGCCGAGTCCCTGACCGAGGTGACCGGCACGGTGCGCGTTGCTGTCTTCCAGACGGCCGCGCACGCCCTGCTCCCTCCGGCGCTGCTCGCGCTGCAGCAGCAGCATCCGTCGCTGCGCGTCGACGTCGCCGAATGCGATCCCGAGACGAGCCTCGACGGCGTCGCGAGCCGCGACTTCGATCTCATGCTCGCCGAGCAGTACCCCGGCCACACGCGCCCGATCAACGACGACCTGGATCGCGTGGTTCTCACGCACGACGCGATCGCCCTGGCCAGACAGCCGGGACGCACGGCAGAGACCGACGCGACGGAAGCGCTGTGGGCGACGAGGGATCAGCCCTGGGTGCTCGAGCCGGCCGGCACGGCGTCTCGCGCCTGGGCCGAGCAGCTGTGCCGGACCGCGGGGTTCGAGCCGGATGTGCATTTCGAGGTCGCCGACCTCACCACGCATGTGCGCCTGATCCGCGCCGGCCTCGCGGTCGGACTCCTTCCGGAGCTCGTCTGGGCGGGAGAACCGCCGACGGTCGCCCTGACCACCCTTCCCGGTGCACCGCGCCGCGAGATCTTCTCCTCGGCGCGACGCGTGTCTGCCGCGGCTCCGTCGATCCGCGCCGTGCGGCGAGCGCTGGCGTCCGCCGCATCGCAGACCCTGCCCGACCCGGACTGATCGACGCTCCCGGCGCGCCCGACGGCCGTCACGCGGAGTCATCGGGAATATGCGTTCACATGCATTCGTTGAGAAGCTCGTACCCGGACGAAGGAGTCCGATCGACTCCTCTCCGAAAGGCACTCCCGTGAGCATTCCCGTGATCGACCGCACCGCCCCCACCGAGCACCCCGTCCTCGACGTCCTCGCCGGGCGCTGGAGCCCCCGCGCGTACGACGCCGAGAACACGATCGACGACGCCAAGCTGAACGCCGCCCTCGAGGCCGCTCGCTGGTCGCCGTCCGCCTACAACCTGCAGCCCTGGCGCTTCATCGTCGCCCGTCGCGGCACCGCGCTGTTCGACCAGGTCGTCGACTCGCTCGTCGAGTTCAACCAGCTCTGGGCCTCGAAGGCGTCGGCGCTCGTCGTCGCGATCGCCGAGACCGAGTCCGAAGAGGGCAAGGCCATCAGCCACGCGGTGTACGACCTCGGCCAGGCAGTGGCGCACTTCTCGGTGCAGGCCCACCACGAGGGCCTTCTCGTCCACCAGATGAGCGGCTTCGACCCCGAGGTCATCCGCGAGTTCGCCGACCTGGCTCCCCGCTTCTCGGCCATCACTGTGATCGCCGTGGGCGAGTACGGCGATGCGTCCGGCCTTCCGGAGGGCCTGCAGCAGGGCGAGACCGCCCCGCGCGTGCGTCGCCCGATCGACGAGACGGTCATCCTCAGCGCCTGACCCTCCGTCGCCACCACAGCGCCACCCTCACGAAGGGCGCCATCCGATATACCGGGTGGCGCCCTTCGTGCGTCGACCGCCCCGACCTAGACTCGTCCGCATGGCGATTCAGCGAAGGATCAAATCGGTCGAGCAGTCGATGGCCGAGACGCACGACGAGAAACGCTCGCTGAAGCGCTCCCTCGGTGTCTGGGACCTGGCGGTCATGGGTGTCGCGGTGGCGGTGGGCGCCGGCATCTTCTCTGTCGGCGCCGAGGCGTCCGCGCGGCACGCCGGACCGGCCGTGATCATCTCGTTCATCATCGCGGCGGCCGTGTGCGGCCTCGCTATCCTCTGCTACGCCGAGTTCGCGTCATCCATCCCGGTCGCGGGCTCCGCGTACACGTTCACGTACTCGACCCTGGGTGAATTCCTCGCCTGGATCATCGGCTGGGACCTCATCCTCGAGATGCTGATGGCCTCGGCCGTGATCGCGAAATACTGGGGCGTCTACCTGGGCGATGCCGTGTCGCTGTTCGACCTCGAGATCCCGATGACCCTGCAGCTCGGCCCCCTCTCGTTCGACTGGGGCCCCGTCGTGATCGTCGCGATCTTCACGGTGCTGCTGGCGCTCGGAACCCAGCTGTCGAGCCGCGTGAACAGCGTCTTCACCGTCATCAAGGTCGCGATCGTGCTGTTCGTCATCGTGGTCGGCTTCTTCTTCATCAACGGCGCCAACTACACCCCGTTCGTGCCGCCGGCCCAGTCGGGCGCCGCGTCCGAGAGCGCGTGGACGCAGTCGCTCTTCTCGTTCCTGACGGGCTCCGATCCGACGATGTACGGCGTCTTCGGCATCCTCAGCGGCGCAGCGCTCGTGTTCTTCGCCTTCATCGGCTTCGACGTCGTCGCGACCAGCGCCGAGGAGACCAAGGACCCCAAGCGCACGGTGCCCCGCGGCATCATCCTCGGACTGATCATCGTCACGGTGCTGTACGTGATGGTCGCGATCGTGATCACCGGCATGGTGTCGTACACCGAGCTCGCGAAGCTCGACGAGCCGTCGCTCGCGAGCGCGTTCGAGCTCGTCGGCGCGACCTGGGCGGCGCAGGTCATCGCGATCGGCAGCCTGGTCGGCCTCACGACCGTCGTCATGGTGCTGCTGATGGGCCTGGCCCGTGTCGTGTTCGCGATGAGCCGCGACGGCCTGCTGCCCCGCTCGCTCAGCGTCACAGACGCCAAGCGCGGCACGCCCATCCGCATCCAGCTGATCGTCGGCGTGATCATCGCGATCATCGCCGGGTTCACGGACGTGCAGGTGCTCGGCGACATGATCAACATCGGCACCCTGTCCGCATTCGTGCTCGTCAGCATCGGTGTGCCGCTTCTGCGCAAGAGCCGCCCCGACCTCGAGCGTCCGTTCACGGTGCCGCTGTCGCCGTGGCTGCCGTGGATCTCGGCGCTCGCCTGCTTCTGGCTGATGCTCAACCTCAGCACCGAGACGTGGCTGCGCTTCGCGATCTGGCTCGCCCTCGGTCTGGTGATCTACTTCGCCTATTCGCGGCGCCACTCCCTCATCGGTCGCGAGCTCGAGAGCGACGCGCTGAAGGGCATCCGTCGGCCGACAACGGGCTGACGGATGCCCTGCGGGTCGCGCCTACTCGTCGAGCAGCTCGGCCTCGATCACGTCATCGTCGGGATCGGCGCCGAGGTCGCCCTCCGGCTCGGGTGACGTCGAGGTGAGCACCAGCCCCGTGCCGTCGACCGCGACATCGACCCTCACCAGGTCGCCGTCGTGCACGCCGCCGGAGAGCAGCGCGGTGGCCAGCTTGTTCTGCACCTCGGTCTGGATCAGGCGACGCAGCGGGCGGGCGCCGAACATCGGGTCGTAGCCGCGCTCCGCGAGCCAGGACCGGGCATCCGGGGTGACCGCCAGGGTGAGCCGCCGATCGCGCAGCCGGTCGTGCAGCTGATCGATCGACAGCTCGACGATCTGGGCGAGGTCGTCCTGGCTGAGCGCCGAGAACATCACGATGTCGTCGAGGCGGTTGAGGAACTCCGGCCGGAAGGCCTGGTGCACCAGCGCCATCACCTGCTCGCGCTTCTCATCGGGCGACAGCGTCGGATCGATGAGGATCGGCGAACCGAGGTTCGAGGTGAGGATCAGGATCACGTTCGAGAAGTCGACCGTGCGCCCCTGACCGTCGGTCAGGCGACCGTCGTCGAGAACCTGCAGGAGCACGTCGAAGACCTCAGGGTGCGCCTTCTCGACCTCGTCGAGCAGCACGACACTGTAGGGGCGCCGTCGCACGGCCTCCGTCAGCTGTCCGCCCTGCTCGTATCCGACATACCCGGGAGGGGCTCCGACCAGACGGGAGACCGAGTGCTTCTCGCCGTACTCCGACATGTCGATGCGCACCATGGCGCGCTCGTCGTCGAACAGGAAGTCGGCCAGGGCCTTCGCCAGCTCGGTCTTTCCGACACCGGTCGGACCGAGGAACAGGAACGATCCGGTGGGGCGGCCGGGGTCGCTGATGCCCGCGCGCGAGCGCCGGACGGCGTCGGAGACCGCCTTGACGGCATCCTTCTGCCCGATCAGACGCTTGCCGAGCTCGGATTCGAGGTGCAGCAGTCGCTCGCTCTCGCCCTGCAGCAGACGACCGACCGGGATGCCGGTCCACGCGGCGATCACGGCGGCGATGTCCTCGTCGGTGACCTGCTCGTTGACCATCCGCCCCTCGGTCGACACCGTGGCCTCGGCCTGCTCGGCCTCGGCGATGTCGCGTTCGAGGCGCTTGATCGTCTCGTATTCGAGCTTCGAGGCGCGGGTGTAGTCGGCCTCGCGCATCGCGAGGTCACGCTGCGTGACGGCATCGTCGAGCTGCTTCTTCAGATCGCCGACGCGGTTGAGGCCCTGGCGCTCGCGCGCCCACCGGGCTTCGAGCTCGGCGAGCTGCGCCTCCATGCCCACGAGCTGCTCGCGGAGGGCCGCGAGGCGCTCTTTCGACGCGGCATCCTTCTCGCGCTTGAGCGCGAGCTCTTCGAGCTTCATGCGATCGACCTGCCGCTTGAGCTGGTCGATCTCGACGGGAGACGAGTCGATCTCCATCTTGAGCCGGGACATGGACTCGTCGATCAGGTCGATCGCCTTGTCGGGCAGCTGCCTGGCCGGCAGATAGCGGTTCGACAGCGCAGCAGCCGCGACCAGCGCACTGTCGGCGATCGTCACCCCGTGGTGGGCCTCGTAGCGGCCCTTGAGCCCGCGGAGGATGGCGATCGTGTCCTCGACGGTCGGTTCGCCGACGTAGACCTGCTGGAAGCGACGCTCGAGCGCGGCATCCTTCTCGATGAACTCGCGGTACTCGTTGAGGGTCGTCGCGCCGATCAGCCGCAGCTCACCCCTCGCCAGCATCGGCTTGAGCATGTTCGATGCGGCGACCGAGCCCTCGCCACCGCCCGCGCCCATGAGCACGTGCAGCTCGTCGATGAAAGTGATGATCTGACCGTCGGACTCGGTGATCTCCTTGAGGACGCTCTTCAGCCGCTCTTCGAACTGCCCGCGGTACATCGCGCCGGCGACGAGGGCCGAGATGTCGAGCGACACGAGCTCCTTGTCTTTGAGCGACTCGGCGACGTCACCCGCGACGATGCGCTGCGCGAGACCCTCGACGACGGCGGTCTTGCCGACGCCGGGCTCGCCGATCAGCACCGGGTTGTTCTTGGTGCGGCGGGTGAGCACCTGGCTGACGCGCCGGATCTCACTGTCTCGACCGATCACGGGGTCGAGCTTGCCCTGGCGGGCGCGATCGGTGAGGTTGATCCCGAACTGCTCGAGGGCGGACTGCTGGTCGTCGTTCTGGGGACTGCTCTGCGGGCTGGGCATGTGTTCCTCCTGGGGAGACTCCTTCTGGTCGGCGCCCACAAAGTTGAGTGGACTTGACTCAAGTTTAGCGCATTCTGCGCGCGGCATCCAGGATCGCTCGGGCGACCTCGTTCTTCGACCCGGCAGCGGATGCCACGACCTCACCTCCCGCCCCGACGATCTCGACCGCGTTGTCGCGCTTCTCGAAGCCGTGATCGGCGTTCGCGAGGTTCACCGCGAGCAGGTCGACGCCCTTGCGTTCGCGCTTGCGGCGAGCGCGCTCGCGACGCTCCTCCGCGTCTTCCGACGTCTCGGCCGCGAAGGCGATGATCGTCTGCCCACCGGGAGCGTGGCCCTCGGCGCGGGCAGCCGCGAGCGCGGCGACCACGTCTTCGTTCTCGACCAGGTCGACGTGGGTCAGCACGCCCTGCTCTTTCGTGAACTTCTGGTGCGCGACCGTCGCCGGTCGATAATCGGCGACGGCGGCGGCCATGATGACGATGTCGGCAGCCAGGGCGGCATCCTTCATCGCGTCGGAGAGCTCCGCCGCGGTCCCGACCGGGACGACCCGGATGGACGGATGCCGGGCGTCGGCCAGCACATCGTCCGAGATGTTCGCGGCGACCACCGTCACGTCGGCGCCACGGGCCGCGGCGTCCACCGCGAGCGCGATGCCCTGCCGACCGCTCGATCGGTTGCCGAGGAAGCGCACGGGATCGATCGGCTCCCGGGTGCCGCCCGCCGAGACGACCACGCCGAGCCCGTCGAGGTCACGCGGTGCGAGAAGACCGAGGGCCGCCTCGAAGATGACCTCGGGTTCCGACATGCGACCCGGCCCGCTGTCACCTCCGGCCAGCTCGCCGTCAGACGGACCGACCAGATGCACCCCGCGGGATCTCAGGGTTGCGATGTTCGCCTGCGTGGCGGCGTTGCGCCACATCTCGGCGTGCATGGCGGGCGCGAGCAGCACCGGCGCTTCCGTGGCGAGCAGCGTGGTGCCGAGCAGGTCGTCGGCGATGCCCGCGGTGATCTTCGCGATCGAGTTCGCCGTCGCAGGGGCGACGACCACGAGATCGGCGTTCTGACCGAGCGCGACATGACGCACACGCGCCACGTCGTCATGCACGCTCGTCGTGACCGGATGCCGACTCAGCGCCTCCCAGGTGGGGGTGCCGACGAATCGCAGAGCGTCCTCGGTCGGCACGACGGTCACCTCGTGTCCCGCCTTGGTCAGCAGACGCACCAGGTGCACTGTCTTGTATGCGGCGATGCCACCCGTAACCCCGACGACGATGTTCACGGTTCGATTCTGCCCCAGCATCCGACGCCGCGGGCCTGGGACTGCAAGGCGCTTCTAGACTGGAGCCCGTGTGCACCGTGGTGATCGATGTGGCCGGAACCGAGACCGCGCGGCTGCTCGCGGTGCGCGACGAAGACCCGCAGCGGGAGTGGGATGCCCTGGGCGAATGGTGGCCGGACGCCTACCCCGGTGTCGCCGGCATCCGCGATCGGCGTGCGGGCGGCGCCTGGCTCGCGGTGAATGCCGCCGAGAGACGGCTCGCGGTGCTGCTGAACCGCGCCGACGTCGTCGACCTCGCGACAGACGCCGCCGTGTCTCGCGGTTCACTCGCCCTCGAGTCGGTCGTGGGACGCTCTCCCGTCGCTCCGCTGCCCATGCACGGCTTCAACCTGCTCGAGGTGCGGCCGGAGGGAGCGCGAGTGCTGAGCTGGGACGGCGCCGAGCTGCGCGAGACGGCGCTCGGCGACGGCATCCACATGATCGCGCACGACGACCTCGACGATCTCGACACTCCGCGGATCGCTGCGTGGCTGACGGAGTTCCGCGCACTGGGTCCCGCCGCCGACAGCCCTGACTGGACCGGCGAGTGGACATCGCTTCTCGCCTCGACGGCGCGGCTCGACCCCGAAGACGATCGGGCGATCATCCGCGACAACCGCCCGCACGGCTACCCGACCCAGTCGCTGCTGTACTGCACGGCGTCGGTCACCGCCGACGGGGTCGACGTCGAGTATCGCGCGCTTCCCAGCCCCGGCCACTGGGAGCACTGAGCGCGGCGCGGGCAGAACGCCCACCGTGCGGCGTGACGCCGCGCGGTCACGCCGCCGAGGTCTCCGAGTCGTCGGCGCACGAGAACCGCGCGCGGTAGGCCGTCGGGGTCGTGCCGAGCACTCTCGAGAAGTTCTGCCGCAGCACTGCCGCCGAGCCGAATCCGCACTCGTCGGCGATCTGCTCGAGTGACAGATCGCTGCGCTCGAGCATCCGCTGGGCGTGCAGCACGCGCTGCCGTGCGAGCCAGGCCGCCGGAGTCGCCCCGTACTCCGCCTTGAACCGTCGAGCGAACGTGCGGGGAGACATGAGCGCGCGAGCTGCGAGCTGATCGACGCCGAGATCGTCTCGCAGATGAGCGACGGCCCAATCCGCGACGGCGGCGAGCGAGTCGCTCTGCGCGACGGGGATCGGCCGGTCGATGAACTGCGCCTGGCCCCCGTCGCGCTGAGGCGGGACGACCATGCGGCGGGCGATGCGATTGGTGAGCTCGGCGCCCAGCTCGATGCGCAGCAGATGCAGACAGGCGTCGATGCCCGCCGCTGTGCCGGCGCTCGTGATGATGCGGCCGTCCTGCACGAAGAGCACGTCGGGGTCGATATCGATCTCGGGGTACATCTCGGCCATCACGTCGGAGTACATCCAGTGCGTGGTCGCGCGACGACCGTCGAGCACGCCGGCTGCGCCCAGGATGAACGATCCGCTGCAGATCGTGAGCACCCAGGCACCACGCGCCACCGCGTCTCGGGCGACCTCGACGAGCAGCGGGTCGATCTGCGTCCAGTACTCCCGCGGAACCGGGCACAGGATGACGAGATCGGCCTCGTACGCGAACGACAGGTCGTGCTCGACGTTGATCGAGAACCCGAGCTTCGACCTCACGACGCCGGGATGCGGTGCGATGACCCGGAAGTCGAAGTTCGGGACCCCGTCGTTCGACCGATCCAGTCCGAACGCCTCGCAGGCCAGACCGAACTCGAACGGCGCGAATCCGTCTTGAACGATGCAGGCGACGGTCTTCATCATGGCTCTCTCCCGGTTTGGCAGTATTCCTACGCGCAGAGTCTATTCTGCCACTCGTGGCAGATCAACAGTGAACGTAGCGTTTCTGCCATGTTCCTCATCATCGCACTCATCGCTCTCGTCGTGTGGGCCCTCGTGTCCACCGTCATCGAACTGCGCCGCGACGGATACCGACGCGTTCCCACCGACTGGTCCCGCGTGGCCGATCGAGACGCCCTCGACATGGCGGAGACCGGCCGCGTCTACCGCTGACCCGACCGTCTCACCGCTGACACCGAGCGGGGTCTCCCCGGCACCGACGTGCGCGGCTACGCTCGTGTGCATGAGCGAGCCCCAGCAGCCTCCCGCGCAGCCCCACGGAACTCCCCCGAACTACGCGGGTTCGCACTATCCGGCGCAGCCGGGGCCGGCGCAGCCCGGGGAGGCGCAGCCCGGACAGCCGCACCCCGGGCAGGCGTACCCCGGACAGGCGTACCCGGGTCAGGCGTACCCCGGACAGGCGTACCCCGGACAGGCGTACCCGGGGCAGCAGCACCCGGTTCCGTCGGGAGCGGGCCTCGGCCGCGTCGCCTTCCTTCTCAGCCTCGTCTCGCTCGCGGTCGGGCTCGTCGTCTCCCTGTCCTACCCTCTGATGTTCCGGATGACGAGCGACCCCTCCGCGATCGGCGCGTTCTCCGCGATCGGCACCGGACTCGTGCTGGTGGTCGCCGTGGTGGGACTCATCCTCGGCGTGATGTCAGTGCGCCGACCGGGGTCGCAGATCCTCGCGGGCATCGCGATCGGCATCACCGCCGCGCAGCTCGTCGGAATCATCATCTCGTGGGTCTCGAACCTCTTCTACGCACTTCCCTTCTGACCGGCCGGAGAACCGATGAGCGACCAGCAGCAGAATTCAGACCAGCCCGGGGATGCCGGACAGCCCCACGCGCAGCCCGGACAGCCCCACGCGCAGCCCGGCCAGCCCTACGCACAACCCGGAGAGCCCTACGCACAGCCCGGCCAGCCGCACGCACAACCCGGCCAGCCGCACGCACAACCCGGACAGCCGTATGCGCAACCCGGCCAGCCCCACGCACAACCCGGACAGCCCTACGGAGTCACGACGCCGCCGTACTCACCCGGCCCGACGGCACCGCGCGCAGGCGGCCTCGGTCGCACCGCATTCGTCGTGGCGGTGAGCGGCGCAGCCGTCGGACTCTTCTTCCAGATCATCACCCCGTTCCTCTACATGAGCATCGGCTACCAGTTCGTCGATCTGCTGGGGAACCTCGTGAATCTCATCGTGCTGGCCGTTGCGGGCACGGGTCTGGCGCTCGGGCTCATCGCGCTTCGACGCCCGGCGCCTCACCTGCTCGCGGCCATCGCGATCGGCGTGGGCGGCAGCACCGTCGTCGGCACCCTCATCTCGTGGGTGTCGAGCCTGTTCTACTACTTCGGTTTCTGAGCCCGAGACTCATCGGAGAGCACACGCTCGTAGACCTCGATCATCGCGGCGGTGCGCGAAGACTGACGGAACGACTCCGAGACGTCGCGCGACGGCTGCGGAGCGATGCCGGCAGCGATGTCGGATGCCGCGCGGCGCAGAGTTCCGACAAGGCCCGCCCGTCGCTGATCCTCGGTGCCGGAGGCGCCAGGAACAGCCCACAGACCACCGCCGAGCTCAGCGGCGATGTCGGGGTCGCTGATCACCGACGGCGTGCCGAGGGTGGCCGCTTCGAACGGCGTCATCCCCTGGGTCTCGAAGCCGATGGAGGTCTGCACGAGCGCGTCAGCGACGGCGATGCGCGCCAGAGTGTCGGGATAGCTGAGCTTGCCCGCGAAGCGGACGGTCGACAGGTCCGCGACGATCTTCTCCGCAGCCGCACGTTGGGCTCCGCCACCGATGATCTCGAGCTCGGCATCGACGCCGGATTCGACGAAGGCCTCGAGGAAGGGAAGCAGTCGCTTCTCGGGACTCATGCGCCCGAGCCAGACGAATCGCGGGCGCCCCGGCGCACGTTCGCCCGGCGCGGCAGCGAGGGTCGCATCTCGGATGTCGTCGTCGATGCCGTTCCAGACGACGTCGACGGGACGGAACACGTCGTGCTCTTCGAGGCGACGGGCGAAATGCGTCGACGGCGCCGTCACAGCCGATGCGCCACTGGCGATGCCGCGCAGAAACGCCCAGCCGTCACTGCCGCCGATCGTCGGCACCGCCCCCGCGAGTGCCCGCCGGCGCCAGATGTTCAGTGCGGCGAGAACCGGCCCAGGCAGCGGGGTGACCGCGGCGATCCCCACGTCCACTCGGTTGTGCATGGTGTGCACGACAGGAATGCCGTGCCGAGCCGCGTATCGGTGCCCGATGAACGCGCCCCAGAAGTCGGCCTGAACATGCACGAGGTCCACCCGTGGCCGATGCGTCAGCGCCTGATCGAGGAAGCGATCGGAGCGACGCCCCGGCCAGCTCATCGAATACTCGCGGTCGAGGGTGATCGGCACCGACGGCAGATCGAGGTTCGAGGGGTCGGCGCTGCCTGCGGCCCGCGGCCCGTGCATCTTCGGGGCGACGACGGTCACGATGTGGCCTGCGCGCTCGAGGAACTCGCGCTGGAGCCGCATCGACACCTGTGCCCCGCCGAGCGAGTCGAGGTGCTGGTCGCCGAAGAACACGATGTGCATGGCGGGTGCCGTCACTCGGGCAGAGGCTCGTCGCGGTACAGCGCCTCGAAGGTGTCGAGCGTGCGGTTGATGTCGTGGATCGCGACGCCGTCGAGGGATGCCTGCTGCATGCGCGCATACTCTCCGGGCGACGCGGTCAACACGTCGGTGAGCCGCGCGGCGAGGGCATCGGCGTTCCCCGGTTCGAAGAGATAGCCGTTCTCGCCGTCGTGCACGAGGTGCGGCAGAGCCACGGCATCCGCTGCGACGATCGGCAACGCCGAGGCCATCGCCTCCATCGTCGCGATCGACTGCAGTTCGGCGATCGAGGCGATGGTGAAGACCGATGCGCGCGACAGCAGCGCACGCAGTTCCTCATCGCTCGTGCGGCCGTGGAACGTCACGCGGTCTGCGAGCCCGAGCTGGTGGGCGAGATGCTCGAGCTGCTTGCGCTGGTCTCCGCCGCCGACGATGTCGAAGGTGGTCTGCAGAGCGGGGTCGAGTTTCGTCATCGCCTGCAGGATGACCTCGACCTGCTTCTCAGCGGTCAGTCGGCCGACGAAGATGATGCGGTTCGCGTCACGGGGTGCGACGACCGGGGTGTACTGCGTGCGGTCGATGCCGCAGCTGACGGGAATGACGTTCTCGACGGCGACGGTGCGCTCGAGGAAGTCGGCCGCTCGACGCGTCGGCGTGGTGATCGAGCGCGTGAGGGCGAAGGTGCGCTTCGCGTCGCCCCACGCCCACCGCAGCACGAGATCATCGACGAACTTCGGCATGGTGGTGTGATCGAGGATGTTCTCGGCCATCACGTGGTTCGTCGCGATCACCGGTATTCCCCGCTCGTGCGCGATGCGCGAGAGACCTCGACCGATCACGATGTGGGACTGGATGTGCACGACGTCGGGCTGCACGTCGTCGAGGATCTTGCGGGCGTAGTGCTTCACGCGCCACGGCCACACGAAGCGCAGCCAGTCGTGCGGAGCCCAGCGCACCGACGGCAGGCGGTGAAGAGTCATCGGCTCGCCCTCGATCACCTCCGTGCGCGCAGGCGTGCGGCGGTAGGCCACGTTCGGCGCGACGACATGCACGTCGTGGCCGCGCTGCACGAGACCTGCCGCGAGGCGCTCGGCGAAGCGCGCGGCACCGTTGATGTCGGGCGCGAAGGTGTCGCATCCGATCAGGATGCGCAGTGGACGGGCTCCCGCCTGGGGAGCGACGTCGGAAGCACTCGTCGGATCGGAGGTAGAGGAGGACATTCTGCCTTACGGTACGGCGGCCAGGGGAGCCCGATCGGGCGCTCGCCACTCTACCCGAGGGGCCTGTTCGAGCCGCCGAGGCATACCGGCATCCCTCAGCCTCACCCCCTAGCGTGGAGGCATGCGACTGACTGCCGATGCCGACCCGCAACTGTGGATCCCTGTCACGGATTCGCTCGGATGGAGGGGGCGACGGCACCGCAAGGCGGCGATCCGGATGCTGCTGGGGCAGGTGAACTCGGCGATCGGCGCCACGCAGCGCCCGGGTTCGCGCTTCGGCGCGTGGGCGATGAGCCAAGCCGCACCGGCGCTGATGCGCCGCGCGGACGGGCGCGTGCTCGTCTGGACCTGGAAGGCCGACCCGGAGCTGGTGGTCGCGATGGCGACCGCACAGGCGCTGACCGCCGAGGTGCGGATCGCCCGCGCTTCGATGCCGATGGACTATGACGACACCCAGTCGTTCTCGAGCCGATGGCTCGGCGCGGGCGAGAAGCTCGTCGTGGCGATGCCCGCGGCCCCGGCGTCTCCGCCTTTCGTCACATACACGTGGGACACCGGCACCCACCTCGTGACGCTGACCGCGGTGTGCAGCGACCGCGAACGCTTCGGCACCCTCGACGGAGCGCTCGATGACCTTGCTCGCAGCATCCGTATCGCCGACGAGGTCACGGGCGGCGAGTCACCTGAGGTCCTGCGGCTCGACCCGGCGTGACCGACCGGGAGCACCATCGTCTGCGAGCCTGCGCCCGCCTGATCGTTGAACGTTGAACTCTGAACTTTGAACTCTGCTGCGGCTGTTGCTACTGCTTCGGTGGCTGCCACAGTTCGATCGCGAGCCCTTCCGGATCGTGGATGCGCGCGAACGTCCCGTATTCCGCGGTGTTCCACTCGTCGCGCCGCTCGACCGGGATGCCTGAGGCTTCGAGCCGGGCGGCGAGCGTTTCGATGTCAGCGACTCGCAGGTTGAGCATGAACTGCTGGTCGGCTGCGAAGTAGTCGCTGTCCGCGGCGAACGGCGCGAAGACCGTCATGCCTGCCTGCTGATTCCACAGACCGTCATGGCCGGCACCGATCCCGAGGTGCTCGCGGTACCAGGCCGACCGCGCCTCGGGGTCTCTGCTGCGAACGAAGATGCCGCCGATTCCTGTGACGTCTGTACTCATGTGTCCGTTGTACTCCTGCCCCGGCGATGCCGCCTCAGATCCGTATCGGAGCGCGCCGAACTGCGGTCGGTGCGGGGAGGCTGAGTCGTGGTGTGCGCCACCGGTGGGCGGGGTCCCACCAGCTCGGCCCGCGGACCTCGGGCAGCCCCTCATTCATACGGATCTCCCACCCGGAGGTGCCGAGGGAGCGGTGGTGCCACCAGCACAACGGAACACCGTTGTCGGTCGTCGTCGGCCCGCCCCGCGCGTGCTCGGTGACGTGGTGGATCTCGCACCAGGCTGCGGGAACGTGGCATCCGGGGATGAGGCATTCCTTGTCGCGGGCGATGATCGCCCGCCGCTGGTGCACGGTGAACACCCGGTCGGTGGTGCTGATCCCGATGATGCGCCCCTCATCCATCAGCACCCGCTGGATCACCCCGGCGCATGCGGTCTGCGCGGCGACCGAGACCGGCACGTGCGCACCGGACCCGGGAATGGTCGCCCACCCACCGTTGCCCGCGCTCAACCCCGAAGCGCTGCCAGCGCTCAACCCGGCAGCAGCACCGAACGCAGAACCGTCCGCGGTCGTGCCGACGGCACCACCGACAGCAGCACCGTCCGCGGTCGCACCGACAGCAGAGCCGGCCGCGTGGTGGGCGAGGTCTTTCGCGTCGACCGTGACGACGAGAACCGGGGAGGCACCACCCAATGTGGGCATGTCCTTGTGGCGGGCGGCGATCGCGAGAGCCGCGGCGAGAGCGTCGTGGCGTTTCTGCGCCGCGGTGCGGTCATCGAGCACGCACCGCGGATCGGAGTTGAACGGATCCGCGTCTGGATTTCCGTCCTCGGAGGCGTCTGCACCGGCCCCGTCGCTCGGGGTGAAGTGCACGCCGGGCAGGGGTGGCCCGTCGCCTTTGGGGTTGAGGAGCGCGTCGATGATGAGCTGCAACTGCGCGGCAGCCTCCGGCGTCAGATACCCACGGATCGCATGCACCCCGTCCCGAAGCCGACCGATCGTGATGCCACGCTTACGGCGCGCCTCCTCATCCTTGGGTTCTTCCCCATCCGGGTCGAGCATCGACGCGAGATCTTCCCCGAGCGCCTTCAGGTCCTGCGTCGTCGGCGACGGCCCCGCATCCGCACCCGCATCCGCGCTCGCATCCGCATCCGCATCCGCGCCCGCATCCGGGTCCGCGTCGTCCGTGTCGAGGCCGTGCCCGCGTGCGAACCCCGCCAAGGCCACATCGGCCGCCAACCGCTGATCCACCCTCAACCGATCCCACACCCGCTCGATCGGACCCGTCGCCGCCAGAAACCCCGCCACACCGATCACCCCGCCCAGCAACGCCAGACGCATCTCCGACCACCGTGCCGGCATCCGCTCCCCCGCCAGACTCACCGGCCTGCGCACCAGATCCACCACCCGGTCCACCCGGGACGCACCCCGCACGTCCACCCCGACCGTCCGCTGCACCAGCTCGTTCACACCCCGACACCCCGCCGAATGCGGAAAGTCACCGGGATCCCCGGTCGCGATCGTCTCCACGATCACCGCCTCCGCCCGCCGAAACGCCGCCCCCGCGCCCTGCAGCACCGCGACCCGGTCCGCGTCGCTCAACCCCGCCAAAGCATCATCGGACAGCACCGCATCAAGGTCGGCGATGACCCGATCCAAACGCTCCGCAGTGCTGTTCATACCCCACAGTCAACCCGGCACCACCGACATTCGACCCCCGAAACCAGGCCGTTTTACCCCAGATCAGACCACGTATTCCAATCTCCCGGAATGCCGCGCGAAGGGAGAGGAAGAGAAGAAGGGAGAAGAAGGGAGAAGAAGAGAAGAAAGGGAGAGGAAGAGAAGAAGGGAGAGGAAGAGAAGAAGGGATGCGAGTCAAACCACCCAGCCCCCGTTGCAAACTAGTGAATAAAGGTAACTATGTAGTAGCATCACAATCATGGAGCCGCTCTTCGTCGACCGCCTGCTGCAGATCGCCGACCTCTTTCAGAGGGACATGGCACGCGCCTTCGACGGCACCGGACTCACGACTGCCCGCGTGCACCTGCTGTGGGTCCTGCAGCACGCGGGTCCGTCGACCCAGCAGACTCTCGCTCAGCTCTGCGAGGTCAGCCCCCGCAACATCACCGGACTCGTCGACGCGCTCGAGAAGTCGGGACACGTCCGCCGCGCTCCTCACCCCACCGATCGACGCGCAGTACTGGTCGAGTTGACGGGCGCCGCGACCAAAACGATGGCCCGGATGCAGGAGGAACACTCCCAGCTCAACCAGACCCTGCTGTCGGCTATCGACCCTGCCGACCGTGCGGCCGTCGAACGCGGCCTCTCCGCTGTGGCCACGCACCTCGAGCACCTCGTCGCCGCAGCGAGCACGGGCACCCTCCCGACGATAGAGGGCACACCATGACCGGCCAGGTGCAGACGACCGCTCCGAGCCCGACCCCGATCGCGCGCATCCTCAACGGCCTCCGTCGTGCATGGGTCGCCGAGCTTCGCGTCTACTCGAGCATCGCGCGTGCGATCGCTCGCCGCCCCGCCGTCCCGAAAGGCGGCACGGGCATCGGCTATCACCGCCCCGTGCTCACTGTGCTGTTCATCTTCATCGGCCTCTCGGCTGTCGAGATCCCGATCCTCGACCTGATCGTGCATCAGTGGCCCGTCGTGCGCATCACCCTGCTGGTGCTGGGGATCTGGGGCGTCACGTGGATGATCGGGCTGCTGTGCGCGATGCTCATGCGTCCGCACGCCGTGGGGCCCGACGGCGTGCGGGTGCGCAGCGGACTCGAGCTCGACGTGCCGATCGACTGGGCCGACATCGCGTCCGTCGCGATCGACCGTCGGGTCGACGAGCCCAAGCAGCCGCGGGTCGTCGGTTCGGAGTACGCCGAGCGGATGCAGGACGAGACGAACATCGAGATCGAACTCGAACGCCCGGTCGCGATCCGGCTCCCGGGGCTCGCACCGAAGGGCGGGACGCACCAGGTCGACCGCATCCGTCTCTGGGCCGACGACCCACGCGCCTTCCTCGACGCGGCCCGACCGTTCCTCCTCGCGGCCTGATCAGTCCAATCCGCGTTCCGCGAGCCACTGCTTCGCGACGAGCACCGGTGCCCGCACCAGCCAGGCGTCCGCGATGATCTCGGCCAATCGCTCGCGTTCCACCGCGTCGAGCTGCACCAGCAGCCCCGGGTATCCGTCGAAATGCGGAATGGAGAACAGTCCCTCGGGTTCCGCGGCGAGCAACGCGGCCTTCTCTTCGAGGCTGCCGACGCGCACTCCCAGCACCGTCCCTTCCGGCCATTCGAGCCCGAGGTCGGCGAGTTGACGCAGATCGACCTTGCTGGGCTTCCTCACCCAGGCGATCTGCCCACTCGGCAACCGCCAGGAGGGCTCGCCGGTGTGCCCGCCCACACGCTCGGTCACACCGGGCAGCGCGAGAGCGATCTCACGGACGTCTTCGACGGTCGCCATTCGTTCATCGTCCTCCGGTGAGCCGACCGCCACAACACCCGAAAGGGCCCCGCACCCGAAACGGCCGCGGGACCCCGAGAGCTTCGGACCTCAGCGCACGATGCGCAGCGTCCGCACCTCGAACGGACGCAGGCGCAGTTCGCCGCCGACACGCGCGTCATCGAGCGCATCCTCGATCAGCGAGACCTCGCGGATCTCCCGGTGCTCGAAGTCGGCGACCAGCGTGCCGACGGCGCGGCGCCCGAGCGCCTCGTAGAGACGCACGACGACATCGCCCGACCCATCGTCGGCGAGCTTCACGCCCGAGACCACGATGCCGTCGCCCTCCACGGACACGAGAGGCGCGACCTCGCGCGCGCCGCGCATCATCGTCGGCAGCGAATTGAGTCGGATGCCCTCGGTCGTGGCGATCGCCGCATCCGCCCCGATCACGAAGCCGATCGTGATCTCGTGGTGCCCGTGATCGGTGTCGGGATCGGGGAACCGGGGCGCGCGCAGCAGCGAGAGTCGCACGGTCGTGGCCACGGCGTCGTCCGACACCTCGCGCGATGTGTCGTACCCGTAGATCGAGTCGTTCACGAGCGCGACGCCGAAGTCCTGCTCGCGCACCAGCACGAACCGATGCATCGAGGTCTCGAACTTCGCGGCCTCCCAGCTGGTGTTCGTGTGCGTCACCCGCGACTGGTAGCCGAACTGCGTCTCGGCCTCGGTGTGCGTGGCCTGGATGTCGAGCGGGAAGGCGAGCTTGAGCAGCTTCTCGGTCTCGTGCCAGTCGACGTCGTTGCGCAGCAGCACGGTGCGCTCGCCCGGCGCCAGGGTGATGGTCTGCTCGATCGTCGACTCCGAGAACGCCCGGGTCACGGAGACGGTCGCGACACCGGCGACGACGGATGCCGAGATCGAGGAGACCGCCGTGAGATCGTCGACGCTGTTGCGGTAGTAGCGGTCGATGTCCCAGGCGTCCCACATGTTGGGGAAGTCCTGGTGCAGCTGGAACAGATTCGCCGCACGCCCCTCGGCCACCGTCTCTCGACCGGTCGCCTTGTCGACCGCCGAGACGATGAGCCCGTCGGCCGAGATCAGCACCGAGACCAGCTCGTTCTCGAGTCGCCAGCCGCCGTCCTCCCCGGCGAGGAGGACGGATGCCGGGGCCGGCGCCTCGACGAAATCGGCGCCCAGCGCGCGACCCGCGCCGCCGACCGAAGTCGGCACGAACAGCAGCTCGCGCTCCCCCTCTCCGGCGAGCGACCGACGGGCTGCATCCGCCAGATCCCGCGCATCGGAGAGCACGTCGGAGAGCACCTCGACGGCCTCGCGGTGCACCCACGCGATGGAGGTGCCGGGGAGGATGTCGTGGAACTCGTGCAGCAGCACGGTCTCCCATAGGCGATCGAACTCGGCTCGGGGATAGGCGGCACCGGTGCGCACGGCATCCGTCGCGGCCCACAGCTCGGCCTCGACGAGCGCGTGCTCGCACCAGCGGTGCAGCGCCTTGGTGGCGTGCTGGCTGGTGAGGGTGCCGCGGTGCAGTTCGAGATACAGCTCGCCGACCCACACGGCGGGGTTCGGCAGCTCGGCACGGGCCGCCTCGAAGAAGCTGTCCGGGTGCTCCCACACGACCCGTGCGCTGCCCTCGAGGTTCTCAAGACGCTTCGCCTTGCCGGTCATCTCCCGCGTGGTGCCGCCGCCGCCGTCTCCCCAGCCGACCGGGGCGATCGACCGCGAGGTCACTCGGTTCTCCTTGAACTGACGGGAGGCCTTGGCGACCTCCATGCCGCTCAGCTGGGAGTTGTAGGTGTCCATCGACGGGAAGTGCGTGAACACCTGCGAGCCGTCGATGCCCTCCCAGAGAAAGCTGTGGTGGGGGAACACGTTCTGCTGGTTCCACGAGATCTTCTGCGTGAAGAACCACTCGAAGCCGGCACGGCGCATGAGCTGGGGCAGGGCGGGCGAGTATCCGAAGCTGTCGGGCAGCCAGACGCCCTTCGAACGGATGCCGAACTCGCTCTCGAAGAACCGCTGACCGAACGAGAACTGACGCACGAGCGATTCACCCGAGGGCATCACCGTGTCGGATTCGACCCACATGCCGCCGAGCGGCAGGAACCGCCCCTCCGCGACCGCGGCCTTGACTCTGGCGTAGACCTCGGGTCGGTGCTCCTTGAGCCAGGCGTACTGCTGGGCGCTCGACATCCCGTAGAGGAAGTCGGGCTGCTCCTCGATCAGCGTCGTCATCGAGGAGGTGGTGCGGGCCACCTTGCGGATCGTCTCGCGCACCGGCCACAGCCACGCCGAGTCGATGTGCGCATGTCCGATCGCCGAGATGCGGTGCGCGCTCGCCTCGGCAGGCGCGGCGAGCACGGGGGCGAGCCGAGCCCGGGCGTCGGATGCGGTGGCGACGATGCGCTGCAGGTCGAGCACGTCGAGGGCGTCGTCCATCGCCTGCAGGATCTGCATCCGTCGCGGCGAGGTCGCGGGCAGCTCGGCCTGCAGCTCGAACAGCACCTCGAGGTCGAGCGACAGCTCGAACACCTCCTGCTCGAACACAGCGAGGTCGATGCGACGGGTGCGGTAGAGAGGCTCACGCGACGAGGTGCGGATGTCGCCCTCCTGCGTCGGGAGGAAGGGGTGGTAGTCGAGCAGCACCGGGTTGGCTGCGGCTTCGAGGTAGAGCTCGACCGGCTCGTCGCCGTGCGCGCTCTCGGTGATGGGCAGCCACTGATTGCGGGGGTTGATGCTCTTCACCGGCGTTCCGTCGGGACGGTACACGAGAGCCTCGCACTGGAAGCCGGGCATGTTGATGTCGAACCCGAGGTCGATGACCGCCTCGACCCGACGGCCGGCCCAATCGGCGGGCACCGCGCCGGTGATCTTGAACCACGTCGTCGACCAGGCAGGACCCCACATGCTGGGCACGGATGCCGGAGCGAACTCGAGAGCGAGCCCCTCGGCGGGGCTGATCGGCTCGCCGGGGAGCTGGTTGATCTCGACGGTGAGGGGCACGGCGGCCGAGTGGACGGCCGGGCGGATGCGCTCGTCGAGCACCCTCTTGACGCGGCCGACGGTGAGCGAGGTGTCGTCATGCATGTATGTGGTTCTCCGGGCTCGACGGTGAGGGGGGTCGTGTGCGTGGTGCGTGACTGGGACCCGGTGATCGGGCCGATGCCGACAATGCTATCGGATTTACTAAAGCGATCTAGTGGATTCGCGACGAAACGTTTCGGGCGGCGGTCAGGCGGCTACCGACTGGCTAAACCGATCAAGTAGTGTGAGGCCCATGACCTCGGGCAAACGCGTCACCATCGCGGACATAGCGCGCTTGGCCGGAGTCTCACCCGGAGCCGTGTCGTTCGCGCTCAACGGACGCCCCGGCGTGAGCGACGAGACGCGGCAGCGGATCCTCGCGATCGTCGAGGAGAACCACTGGCAGCCGAGCTCGGCGGCGCGTGCCCTGGTGGGCGCCCGTGCCAACACGGTCGGCTTCGCGCTCGCACGGCCCGCGCGCTCCCTGGGTTCCGAGGCGTTCTTCACCGACCTCATCGCAGGCATCGAATCCCGGCTGTCCGAGAACAAGGTCAGCCTGCAGCTGCGCCTGGTCGCCGACATCGCCGAGGAGATGGAGGTGCACCGGCAGTGGCGCTCCTCGAACCAGGTCGACGGCATCATCCTCATCGATCCCCGCGACGACGACCCGCGCAGCGATCGGATCGCCGCCCTCGACGCCCGCGCGGTGATGATCGGCTCGAAGCCCTCGCCCGACGGATCGGTGCCGAGCGTCTGGATCGCCGACGACGAGGTGGCCGAGACCCTCTTCTCCTACCTCGCAGCCCTCGGGCACACCCGCATCGCGTACGTCGCCGGCCCCGCCGAACTCGAGCACACCCGGCTGCGCGCCGAGGTGCTCGATCGCATGGCGGCCGACGGCGTGTCCGGCGAAGTGATCACGACGGACTTCTCGCCCGCACGGGCATCCGCGGTCACGCGATCGCTGCTCTCTGCGAGACCCCGCCCGACCGCGATCGTGTACGACAACGACGTGATGGCCGTCGCCGGCCTCCGCGTCGCTCAGGAGATGGGTCGCACGGTTCCCCGCGACGTCTCGATCGCATCCTTCGACGACTCGGTCATCGCCGGCCTGATCAATCCCTCGATCACCGCGATGACCCGCGACACGTTCGAGCTCGGCGAGCAGGCCGCCACGCTGCTGCTGCAGCAGATCGTCGCAGGTGCGAACCTGCCCAGCGCTCAGGGCCCGACGCCGACGCTCACCGCGCGTGAGAGCACGGCGCCGCCGGCATCCGATTCCTGACGCCGGGTCGTCGACCGCTGGGGCGCCGCGATCAGCCGCTCACGACCGTGTTGACGGAGCCGTAGGGGTCGACGCCGCTCGTGGCCAGGTCGGGACGAACCAGATCGCGGATGCCGCGCGCCGCGAGCGCAACATCATCGCGTGCCGTCCGGGAGGTCACGAAGGCCGGGTCGAGGCCCCGCTCGCAGGCGTCCACCCACGCCTGGAACACGGCACCGCCCGGGCTGAGCGCCGCCCGGCTCACCGGCACCTCGCGCTCGTCGACCTCGACGACGATCGCGGTCTCCCGCGCCGGCGTCGCGGCCCGTTCGCGCAGTTCGGGGATCAGCTCGGCGAACCGGCGGCCGATCGGCTTGGCCGCGCCGCTCTGATCGACGAGTCCGAGGGAGTACTCCAATTCGGGGAAGTCGCCCAGCTCTCTGCTCACATCGTGGGAGCACCACCAGGTCACGCCCCAGAGGTTCTCGGTGTGCACCGCCGAACGCAGAGTCGCCTCGAGGAATCCGGGCATCTCGCTCTCGTCGAGGCAGTTCGACGGCGCCCCCACCTCCTGAAGCCAGACCGGTCGATCCCGGTCCGTGGCGAACGCACGGGAAAGTTCGATGAGGTACTCGGCGTGACGGTCGGAGGCGACCGAGCGGCCGCCGTAGCGCTGAGCCGTGCCGTTGAAGATCCAGGAGTGGATGGTCGTCATCTCGCCGAGACGCGACGCATGGGCGGGGGTGAACCCATGACCGTCCATGTACCAGACCGCGTCGTACTCGCTGTGGACGTGCGCGAGACCGGGGGCTGCGCTCTCGGCCGCCGCGAGCAGCGATTCGATCCAGTTCCCGGCCTCGTCGACCGTCACGGGCCACGGCGACGGATGCGTGTGCGCCGAGAACTGATTCGTCTCGTTGCCGAGCGTGAGACCGAGGAAGTTCGGCGCATCGCGCAGCGCACCGGCCAGGGTGTGCACCAGGTCGACTTGCCCGCTGAGCGCCTTCGGATGGGTGAACATGTTGCGGTCGTGCCAGGTGTACAGCCACGACGGGACGAAGTCGAAGCTCGACAGGTGCCCCTGGATCACGTCGACGCTGACATCGAGGTCGAACTCGGCGCCGATGTCGACCATCGCTCGGACGTCGTCGATCGCCTTCGGGCGGATCAGAGTGCGATTCGGCTGCAGCACGGTCCACAGCGGGAAGACCCGGACGTGGTCGAGCCCGAGGGCGGCGAGAGCCGCGAAGTCCCTGCGCACATCGTCGGGGGTGAAGTCGAGCCAGGAGTGCATCCAGTCCTTCGACGGCGTGTAGTTCGCCCCGAATCTCAGGGGAGCATCGAGAGCGCGGCGCTGCGTCATGTGTCCGGACCTTTCCGACGGAGTCCTCCGGCGAGGACATGTCGCATCACTATAACGCTTGAGCAGAAGTGCGCACACCGAAATTCCGCCACTCTCGCCTCCCACCGAGCCCGCGACCTTGACATGGCCGGGATCCGATGGTTTCATCTGCTAAAGCGTTGTAGTCCGCCCGACGGACACCGCCAATCGCCCGCCTCGAGGAAGAAGCACGATGAAAGTTCCTGCACGCATTGTCGCTCTGGCAACATTCACGATCGGCGCCATGGCGCTCGCCGGCTGCACCGGTGGCGGCGCCGCATCCGGTGCCGACGGACCGATCGACACGTCCGGAGAACTGAGCGGAACCATCCAGTTCCAGACCTGGTCGCTGAAGAACGAGAAGTTCACGCCCTACTTCGAAGACCTGATCGACGCGTTCGAGAAGGAGCACCCCGATGTCACGGTCGAATGGCTCGACCAGCCGGGCGACGGCTACCAGGAGAAGATCCTGAGCCAGGCGAACGCCGACACGCTCCCCGATGTGCTGAACCTGCCGCCGGACATCGCGTATCCCCTCGTCGCCGCGGGCAAGCTGGTCGACCTCGAGACGGCCGACCCGGATCTCGCCTCGGCGTACAACGCCGGCGCATGGGACGCCTACAGCCAGTACCCCGGCGTCGAGGGCACCTACGGTCTGCCGTGGTACCTCTCCAGCGACGCGTCGTGGTGGAACCTCGCTCAGCTCGCTCCCTACGGCGTCACCGAGGAGAGCCTGCCCACGACGGTCGACGAACTGCTCACTCTCGCGAAGGACGTCGCGACCGAGTCCGGCGGGAAGGTCCAGCTGCTGTCATCCATCCCGGCGCTCGACACGTTCACGTCGGCGGGCATGGAGGTCATCAACGACGACGGAGAGTTCGACTTCAACACCCCCGAGGCCGCCGAGATCATCGAGAAGTACGCCGACGCCTACGCGGCCGGAGCGATGCCCGCCGAGGCGCTGACCGGCGACTACGGCGGGAACGCCGAGGCATACATCCAGGAGAAGGTGGCGTTCACCACCGGCGGGACGGGATTCACGACCGACCTCGCGAAGGATGCGCCCGCACTTCTCGAGAACACGGTCGCCACACAGCGACTCGGGATCCCGCCGCTCTACGTGCAGGGCCTGAACGTCTCGGCCGACTCCGACAACAAGGAGGCTGCCCTCGCGTTCGCCGAGTTCGCGACGAACGAGGAGAACCAGGTCGCGTTCTCGTCGCTCGCCGTCGGCACGGCACCGGGCACGTCGGCGGGCGGTGACGCCGTCGTCGAGAACATCTCGTCGTCGATCACCGACGAGAAGCAGCTCTCCGCGATCGACACCGTGTTCACGGCCATGGAAGACGCCAAGGCCATCCCGTTCCAGTGGACGTCCGACATGGCGACGTACATGACCCAGCAGATCGCGCTCGCCGTCAACGGCGAGGCCGACGCGCAGGAGCAGCTCGACAAGATCGTCGAGTACGCCAACGCGAACCGCGTGGACCAGTGAGCATGAGCGCGGACACCAGCATCCGGAGCAGGAGGACGACCATGCGATCGCACCGGTGGTTCACACCCTGGCTGCTCCTCGGCCCCGCCGTCGTCTGGGTGCTGGTGTTCGCGCTCTGGCCGTTCCTCAACACCGTCTTCCTGAGCTTCACCGATGCGAAGCCGCTGCGGACCCCCGAGTTCGTCGGCGGTGCGAACTACGAGCGGATGTTCGGCGATGAGATGTTCTGGAACGCGCTCACCACGTGCATCATCTACGTGGTCATCTGCGTCCCGCTGCTCACGATCCTTCCCCTGCTGCTCGCCCTGCTCGTGCAGAAGAAGCTGCCGGGCATCGCGTTCTTCCGCACCACCTTCTACTTCCCGGTGATCGCCTCCGTCGTCGTGGTCGCCCTGATCTGGACGTGGCTGTTCGACAGCCGCGGCATCATCAACCAGACGCTCGAATTCCTCGGCCTCGTCGACAAGCCGATGGCATTCCTCGTCGACCGGTGGCTGCTGCTCGGCTGTGCGATCCTGCTCACGGTGTGGAAGGGTCTCGGCTACTACATGGTCGTGTACCTCGCCGCCCTCGGCAACGTCGGCAAGGAGCTGCACGAGGCGGCCATGCTCGACGGTGCCGGCTCGTTCCGTCGCTTCCTGTCGGTCACGATTCCCTCGGTGCGCGGCGCCATGCTCCTGATCGCGGTGCTGATCGCCGTGTCGGCGATGAGGGTGTTCGCCGAGCTCGACGTGCTGTCGAAGAGCACAGGCGGTCCCGGCGGATACGACATGTCTCTCGTGATGCTGATCCGCCAGGTCGGCTCGGGTCTCAACGGCAACATCGGCTATGCGTCGGCGATCAGCGTCGCCCTGTTCCTCCTCACCCTCATCCCGCTCGCCGCGATCGCCTTCATGAATCGCGAGAAGAAGGCGAAGGTCTCCGCATGAGCACCCTCACTCCGCCCCGCATCGACGCCGATCCGCGCCCCGACGATCAGCCCACGCCGACCACGCGCGAACCCCTCTTCCGCCGCCGCGGCTCCGGCGACTTCAGCAAGCCGACGCTCGGTGGGCTGATCGGCCGCTACGCCCTCCTGCTGTTCGTGCTGGTGCTCGTGATCGGGCCGTTCCTCTGGCAGTTGTCGACGTCGTTCAAGGGACCGCAGGAGAACATCTACTCCTTCCCCCCGAACCTCATCCCGCGCGAGCCGACGCTGCAGAACTACGTCACAGTCGCCGAGATCGTGCCGGTCTACCTCTACGCCTGGCACTCGCTGCTCGTCTCGGTGGGCACGGTGCTCAGCAACGTGATCCTCGCGACCTTCGCCGGATACGCCCTCGGGTGCATGCGCTTCCGTGGCAAGTGGATCGTGATGGCCATCCTGCTCTCGACCCTGCTGTTCCCGGGCGAGGTCACCGTCACGAGCAACTTCCTCACCATCCGGGCCCTGGGGCTCGCCGACACCCTGTGGGGCGTGTTCCTGCCCGGTGCCATCAGCGCGATGAACGTGCTGCTCGTCGCCACCGCGTGCCGGATGATCCCGAAGGACGTGCTGGATGCCGCGACCGTCGACGGAGCGACGACCTGGCAGCGCATCCGCCACATCGTGTGGCCGAACATCCGCGGCATGGTCTCGGTCGTCGCCATCTTCGCCTTCATCGGCGCATGGGACGACTACCTCTGGCCGCTCATCGTGCTCTCCGATCCGTCGAAGTACACGCTGACCGTCGGCATGGCCTACCTGAACAGCAGCTTCTCGGTCGATCCGCGCCTGATCGCGGCGGGCACCATGATCGCGCTCGTGCCGATCGTGATCATGTTCTCGTTCACGCAGCGGTTCTTCTTCAAGGGCGTGCAGGAGGGCGCGGTCAAGGGGTGAGCGCCGCCGATCTCACGCCGGCCGACGGACCGGCAGACCCTCCCTCGTCACGCCCGCGAGCAGGTGTGCTCGCGGGCCCCGTCTTCGCGTTCTCGTTCGATCCGTCAGCGGGCGAACAGCGGATCGAGGTGCCAGGCCTCGCCGAGTTCTCGATCACTCCCGGCACCCTGGTCCACTGGGCGTTCTACGCCGACGGCCCGGCGGCGACTCACCCTCCCCATGCGGCGCTCGCGGTGAGCATCGATGTGCGCACGGCCGGCGGTGCACGGTTGAGCGACATCTCCGCCGTGCGCGACAGGTACGACTTCGCCCTCACCGCTGACGCCCAGTTCGCCGCGCGCTGGAGCATGCCCGAGCAGTGGAACGCCGACACGGTGTCGCTCGCGCCGCTGTGCCTCGGTCCCGAGCGCGACGCCGTCGGCACCGTCGAGCTCGTGCTGGGAACCGCGACGCTCAGCACCCGAACCGACCTGCCCGCGCGCGTGACGGGTTTCGTGCAGTTCGCGCTCGAGGAACAGGATGCCGTCGACGATCCACCCCCGGTCGAGCGCGTCGACACCCGCCGCGGCAGCCATTCCGGCCCTCGATTCTCGCGGGGCAACACGATCCCCGCCGTGGCCGTGCCCCATGGCTTCACCTTCGTCACGCCGGCCACCGACGCGTGCGACACGCGCTGGCCGTATCGACCCAGCATCCATGACGATCCGCCCGGGCGACGTCTCGAGGCGCTGCAGTTCTCGCACCAGCCGAGTCCGTGGATCGGTGACCGGTCCGTGCTGCAGCTCATGCCCTTCGACGGCCACCCGACGTCGGTGCGCGAGAAGAGGCGCCGCTGGATCACTCCGGGTTCGGAGCGCGCCCGGCCACACGAGTACGCCGTCGATCTCGGCGGCGGTCTTCACGCTGAGATGACGGCGACGTCGCACGCCGCCGCGTTCCGGGTGCACGGCGACGACCCGCGCCGGACCGTCGGCTTCGTGATCGACCAGCCCACCGACGAGGGACGACTCGTCTGGACCGAGGCCGGCGGCTTCGAAGGCTGGACTCCCGAGGGCTCCGAAGACTGGGGCAATGCGCCGCGCTGCTACTTCGCGGGGATCGTGGTGCGCGGCGAGGCAGACGACGGGCCCGGCCCACGGGGCGCGCTCGACGACGACGGACGGGCGCGCGTCGCCGGATACGTCGCGGGGCGCGGATCGCTCGAGGTGCGGGTGGCGGTGTCATTCCTGTCGGTCGAGCAGGCCAGGCGAAGTCTCGACCTCGAGGCTCCCCGCAGCGCCGCCTATGAGGACCTGCGCGCTGATGCAGCAGCATCCTGGAATCGGGTGCTGGGTCGCGTGACCGTCCCGCCCCTTCCCGCGGAGGAGGAGCCGTACCGCCGGCTGACCGACGACGAGAATCGGGACCGCATCGCCGCCGCGCTGCACCGGATGCATCTGTATCCGAACACCGCCGCCGAGAATGCCGGCACCACGGAGGCGACGGCGTATCGCTTCGCCGATGTCTTCGCCCCTCGTGAGCCGTTCGGGGAGAGCGAGACCACCGCGCCGATCGTCGACGGCGAGCTCGTCGTGAACAACGGCTACTGGGACACCTATCGCACCGAGTGGCCGGCGCTCGCACTGCTCGATCCTTCGCTGACCGGCAGGCTGCTCGACGGCCAGCTCGAGCAGTACCGTCGCGGGGGCTGGATGGCGAGGTGGAGCGCGCCCGGATACGTCGACAGCATGGTCGGCACCTCGAGCGACCAGATCTTCGCCGACGCCGCCCGCTGGGGCGTCGATTTCGATCGCGCGACGGCCTTCGAGAGCGGATGGCGGAACGCCTGCGAACCCGGACCCGACGCACTCCGCGGCCGCAAGGGCATCGCGCGCGGTCGTTTCACCGGGTACATCGCCTCGGAGGTGCCCGAGGGCATGAGCTGGACGATCGAGAATGCCGTGAGCGACGCCGCGCTCGGCCGCTTCGCCGCGCAGCTCGCTGCGGAGGCGGTATCGACCACGGATGCCGCGCGCTATCGCGCATTCGCCCGGTACTTCGCCAATCGCGCGCTCTCGTACCGCACACTGTTCGATGCGGAGTCCGGGTTCCTGCGCGGACGCGACTCGGCCGGGGCCTTCACGCCGGACTTCGACCCGCGGATGTGGGGCGGCGACAACGTCGAGACGAACGCCTGGGGAATGTCGGTCGGCGCGGTGCACGACGGAGCGGGACTGGCCGCGCTGCACGGAGGCCCGGCCGCCCTCGGCCGACACCTCGACGCCCTCTTCGCCGAGCCCGAGACGGCCGACGATCGGTTCGGCGGCTCGTACGGCGCGGTGATCCACGAGCAGCGCGAAGCACGGGCGCTGCGATCGGGCATGTGCGCGATCTCGAATCAGCCGGCCCACCACATCCCGTTCATGTACGCCTTCAGCGACCGCCCCTGGCGCAGCGGCGAGATCGTCAATGATCTCGCCGGTCGCCTCTTCGCCGGCGCGCACATCGGTCAGGGCTTCCCGGGCGACGAGGACAACGGCGAGATGAGCGCGTGGTGGCTGTGGGCAGCCCTCGGTCTCTACCCGCTGGAGCTCGGCTCGGGAGTGCTGCGCATCGGGTCTCCGCTTCTCGACGACATCCGCATCGACCGCGGCGACCGCTCGTCGCTGCGCATCCGATCTCATCGCCGCGCGCCGGGCGCCCATGTGCTCGTGAGCGCACGTCTCGACGGGACCGCACTCGAGAGGGCCGAACTCGCGATCGATGCGATCGTCGGCGACGCCGAGGTCGAGCTGATCTTCGGCACGGACCCGGGGGACGCGCTCGAGACGGGCGCGCGCGAGTCGCCTCCGGTCTCGGAGTGGCGACGCGACCTGACGACGAGTGGGGATGCCGACGCCAGGGGCCGTGGCGCAGTCGGCAGACCGGGAGAGGCGATCGCCTCGTCCGGCGTCGCCGGCGCCGGCGCCCTGTTCGACGACGGCGACCCGCTCGGATCGAGCGGTGTCGCGCTGGCTGTCGGCGAGTGGGCTGGATGGCGCTTCGCCGAGCCGCAGACCGTGACCGACGTCACCGTGACGGTGATCGGCACCGCGCCGTCGCGCGCCCTCGTCTGGGAGTTCCTCGACGCCGACGGCTCGTGGACGGCGGCGCAGACGACGCACCACGATCGTCTGCCCGCCGACCGCACGACCCCGTTCACCTTCGCGGAGTCCGTCGTGACCCCGGCCATCCGCGTGCGGACGGAGGCCGAGGTCACGGTCCGTCAGCTGGAGCTCTTCGACCTCAGCTGACCTGCCGATGTCGGGGCGATCACTTCGACAGGACGAACGTCACCTCGGTGGCGTTCCCTGCGACGTCGACGACCTTCAGGGTGTTCTCGCCCGCCACAGCGCCGAACGCTCCCGGCTTGACGCGGTTCAGGTCACTCCATCGATCGTCGACCAGGTCCTTCTCGACGCCATTCAGGAACAGGCGGTCGACCTTTCCCTCGTCGTGCAGAGCGAAGCTCACGCGCTGGTACGACCCGTCGACCCTGAGCTTGGTGAACTGCGAGCCCTCCTTGATCGTGACCGTCGGCGATGTGGTGTCGCGCGGTGCGGCCCGGTACTCCGTCGCCTCGCCCTTCAGAGCCTGCGTGATTCCCGAGAGATACGCCGACTGATCTGTCGCGGTGAGGTTGTAGGCGACATAGACGCCGTAGCCGTCGGCGACCGTGCGCGTCGCGAAGTCCGCCGCCGTTGCCGCGCTCGTCTGGGAGAGATCGATCGCCGCGGCCCCGATGCGGCTGCGATCGTCGAGTCCCGGCACGGTCGGCGCGTCATACGTCGGGTAGTACGGGTTCCACGCGTAATCGAGCACGTTCGCCGCGTCGAACAGGGTGAAATCGGTCATCGTGTACGTCGGACCGATCGCATACAGGCTGATGATCTTGTCGGGGCCGAGACGATCACGCAGCGCCGTGGCCAGCCAGCCGAACGATTCCGCGTTGGGCTGAGGCGTGCCGTTGACTCCGTACTCGGTCCACTCGTCGTCGAAGTCGATGCCGTCGAGGCCGTAGGTGGTCACGGCGTCAGCCAGCTGCGCGGCGAACGCGTCCGCCTGCGCGTAGGACGTGAAGTTCGCGAAGCCCGCTCCCTGGTGGTTGCCGAGCACCGAGAGCAGCACCTCGGTGCCCGTCTCCTGCACCGGCCGGATCTGCGTCTCGGCATTCTCGAGGGTCTCGGTGACCCGCTCGTTGAAGTGCAGATACGCCTTCTCGCCGTCGTAGTTGATGTTGGCGGCGAAGATCATCGCCATGTCGATCGCGGCGTCTCCCGAGTCGGCGAGAGTGTAGTCCGCCACGTTCGCTAAATCGTTCGAGTTGACTTCGACGTACACGGCGAGCTTCGGTTCGACTGCGTCAGCCTCCTCGGCGGCGGCCCCTGTCGTTCCGGCGAGGATCCCCGCCGCGGCGGTGGCGAGCGCGCCGAGACCGGCGATGCTTCTTCTGAATCGGTGATTCCTGACGTTCTGGCCCATGACCGAATCGTCTCCTTCGGCGTCGTTGTCGAATCCGGCCGCGTCGTCGCGACCTGCCGCCGACTATAGCGCTTAAGTGATCGAGGGGGAAGGCGACGACGACGAGGGGCGGATGCCGCAGCATCCGCCCCTCGTATCCCTCTCCGCCCTCCCCGGACGGCTCACGCTCAGACCGAGACGTCTCCGACCAGGTTGACCTTGATGCCCATCCCCTGGAACATCGCCGCCTTCGCGATCAGCGCCCGGTCAGCCGTCTCGGCATCAGGCGCGTAGACGAGCTGGGCGTGGTTGGCCTTGTGGCGGGCCATGAACTGGTCGCGCGAGACACCGTGCAGCACGACGTGAGCGATGGGCCACTCGGGGTTCGTGGCGTCCTTGCGCCGCTGGGTCTCTTCCGCAGGCAGCTCGACGACGGACGCCCGGAAGATGTCGGCCTGCAGGATGCCGTCGGCGATGAACACGCGCGAGAGCACGATCTCACCCGGCTTCGAGACGCCGTTGATCGTGGCGCCGCCCGCGGGGAAGAAGACATGGCCCTGACGCCATCCTTCGGCGTTCTGCCATCCGCCGAGGTGCGAGGCCGGCACGGAGCCCGAGATCTCGTAGACCCACACGAACTCGCCGTCGAAGTCCTCACCCCAGCGCACGTCGTGCAGCGTGTTGTCGGGCACGAGACCCATGGCGCGCCACACCCGGTCGGTGACGAGCGCGTCGACCGCGACGCCCTCGTCGGCCTCGTTGAAGTGCGGGAACGCGCGCCCCTCATGCAGCACCCGCGAGCCGTCGCGCGAGGTCACCGGCGGACGCTCTGTCGAGTTCAGGATGCCCTCGGCAAGGTCCGACGCCGGCACGAGGTCCTTCAGGCCCTGCTGGTACTGGATGCCGACCGCGTCGAGCCCGAAGTCGTCGGCGATGCGGAGGGCGGCGATGTACATCTTCAGCTGCCACTGCACCTGCTCGCGGGTGAGCTCGGTGGCGGCATCCTCGCCGTAGACGAACGTCATGCCGGCATCGATCAGCCAGTCGTAGGCGGCATCCGCCTCGTCTTCCGTGACCTCGAGCATCTCGGCGTAGAGCGCCGACTGCGAGAGCCGCTCCTTGTAGATGCCGGTCTGATTCAGCAGCTCATCGTCGAAGATGGCGTTGTACATGCCCATGCAGCCCTCGTCGAAGACGCCGACGATGGCCTTCTCGGCGAGCAGTTCGGCGGCGAGCGCCTCGCCCAGCTGCTTCTCCGGGCTCTCGGGAAGCTCGGGCAGCGGCCGCACGTGCGACGCGTCGTGGGTGATCGATCCGGTCTCGGTCCATTCGCGGATGCCGTCACGGAACCACTCGTCGGTGAAGTCGACCGACCAGATGGTCGCGTACGGCTTGCCCATCTTCGTGAGTCCCGCGTTGAGGCCCAGCAGCCCCACGAGGCCGGGCCAGTCTCCGGCGAAGTTGGCGACGGTCAGGATCGGCCCCTGATGCGTGCGGAGTCCGGCGAGCACGTGGTGCGAGTACTGCCACACCGCCTCGGCCACGATGAGCGGAGCATCGACCGGGATGTTCCTGAAGACCTCGAGGCCCATGCGCTGGCTCGAGATGAAGCCGTGCCCGGTCTCGGGGTCGACCTCGTTGGCGCGGACGACCGTCCAGCCGAGGTCAGTGAAGACGCCCGTGACACCGGCTTCGAGTTCGACCTGCACGGGCCAGCCGCCGGTGTTCGCGGCTTCGCGCAGGTCTCCCGATGCGATCAGGTACGCCGTCTTCGGGGCAGTGGCCGGTCGGGATGCCGGTGCCGGCAGGGTGTAGGTCATGACTCGCGTCCTCCTTGATCGCACGTGTTCTGCAACTGTAGCTGAAATCGATTTCATGACACAACCGGTCTGCGGCGATCGCCCCTGCACCGGCGCTCGCGCGATCGAGTTGTGCACGATCCCCGGGTACTCCGGCATACAGTGCGGACCTGCGGTGACATCCTGATCCCCTCGACGAACAATTGGGTTATGGAGATGAGCGATCCGCAGGCCTGGACGATGATCGGCATCTTCGCCATGGCGATGCTCGGCGGGATGACCCTGATGACGACGCAGTTCATTCGGGTGCTGCGCGCAGAGATCGGTGCGCTGCGAGCGGAGACGCGTGCCGGCTTCGACGTCGTGACGGTGCGGCTCGACTCCCTCGATACCCGGCTCACGCGCGTCGAGGGCAAGGTGGACGATCTCGACACCGAGCTCACGAACCTGGCGACCCGCTTCTGGCGCTCGCAGTAGCGTGAGCGCTGTGTCCTCGGGTGCGTCAGCGATGTGCGACGCGCGCGGGCAGGACCTCGCCCGACAGCACCACGGTGCGCGGCGGCCTGCGGTCGCCGCCGATGCGTTCGAACAGCATCCGCGCCGCGCTGACCCCCATCTGCCGGGCCGGCAGACGAACGACCGTCACCGCAGTCGGCGACAGCGTCGTGAAGGGCAGGGAGCCGATCACCGCGACGCCGATCCGCGGCGGGGTCAGGCCCTGCTCGCTGAGCACCTGGATCGCACCCACGCCGATCAGGTTGTTGCCGGCGACGACGGCATCCGGCGGCTCGGGCAGCGCGAGGAGCTCCTGCATCGCATCGCGCCCGCCGTCGACACGGAAGGTCGAGAACCGCTCGAGCTCGTCGAGATCCAGATCGGGGTGCGCCGCGGTCAGCACCGCACGCCAGCCCGCGGCGCGCTCGACGGCCGTGTCGATGTGCTCGGGCCCGCCGATGTAGGCGATCCGCCGGTGACCTGCGTCGAGCAGGACCTTCGCCGCCGAGCTGCCGGCCTCCCGGTTCGCCATCACGACACCGTCGATGTCGTAGGCCGTCGCACGATCGACCGCGACGACGGGGCGGCCCGTCGCGACGATGCCGTCGAGGTCGGATGTGCCGTCTGCGGTCGCGATGATCACGCCCGACATGTGCTCGGCCATCGCGATGCGCAGATACGCCGCCTCCTTGTCGACCTGGGAGTCAGAGTTGCAGAGCACCACCGAGTACCCCGCCTCCGACGCGACGTCCTCGACGCCGCGTGCCATCTCGGTGAAGTACGGGTTCTCGATGTCGGGGATCACGAGCGCGATCACCTCGGAGCTCTGGAGGCGCAGGTTGCGCGCGGCGCGGTTGGGCGTGAACGCCAGCTCGGATGCCGCGCGCCGCACGGCATCCGCCTTCTCCTGCGACACGCTCGTGCCGTTGAAGACCCGGGACACGGTCGCCGGAGACACGCCCGCGCGGGACGCGACGTCGTAGATCGTGGCCATGGGCACTCACTGTAATCGATGTCAGATCGAGCGCCTCACACCTCTGCGAGGAAGCCGTCGAGCTCCTCGCCCAGGGCGTCCAACCGCGCGCGATCGGCCGGAGACAGCGGACGGAAGGGGCGTCGGCAGTCGCCCAGCGATCCCGCTCCCCCGGCGCTGCGCCCGGAGAGGTACTTCGCGGCGGGGAAGACGTCGACCGCGACCAGCTCGGAGATCACCCGGTTGATGCGGCTCTGCACACGCTGCGCTCCCGGGAGGTCTCCCTGCTCCAGCAGTCGACGTGCCTGCAGGAACAGCTCGATCTGCAGTCCGACCGTCGTGCCGATCGTGCCGCGCGCCCCGGCGGCGAGCGCCGGGACGAAGACCTCGTCGAACCCATTGATGTACGCCTTGTCGGGGAAGGCGTCCTTCATCCGCTCCAGCGCGTACATGTTGTGCGCGGTCTGCTTGAGCCCGATGACACGGGGGTCGCCGAGAAGGGCCCCTGCCGACTCGAGGGTGAACTCCGTGCCCGTGAACTGCGGGATGTTGTAGACGATGAGCGGGAGGTCGACGGCGTCGAGCACCGCGCGGTAGTGGTCGACGACGGCGTGCGCTCCATAGGAGTAGTAGATCGGCGGGATCATCGACAGCGCCGAGGCCCCCGCGCGCTCGGCACGCTGCGCGAGCGAGATGGCGTCGCGGGTCGACAGCGCGCCGACGTGCGCGACCACGGGTATGCGGTCCGCCGCCGCCTCGACCGCGGTCTCGACCACCTGAGTGCGCTCGTCGTCGGTCAGCAGCAGCCCCTCGCCGGAGGACCCGCAGCAGTAGATCCCCTCGACGCCGCGCCGCACATAGTCCTCGACGAGCGCGGCGAGCAGGTCGGTGCGCAGCGCTCCGTCCGGATCGGCGGGGGACGCGATCGCCGCCATGAGCACGCCGAGGTCGGCCGCCGTCGTCACCATGCGGTCCATCCCCCGTCGATCACGAGGTTGGATCCGGTCATGTAGCTCGACGCGTCCGAGATCAGGAACACCGCTGCCCCCGAGAAGTCGGTCGCATCGGCCATCCGCCCGATCGGGATGCGATCGGTGTAGTTCTTCTGGAACGTCGCGTCCTGGGTGTCGCGTCCCACGCCCGACGGCGTGAGGGTGTTCACGCGGATGCCCTGGCGCCCCCAGTACGTGGCGCAGTAGCGGGTCAGGTTGTAGAGGCCGGACTTCGCCGCCGAATAGGCCACCGGCTTCACGAACGGGACCCCGGTCTGCTCCTCCTTGTAGGCGTAGATGTCCTGCACCGGGGAGACCATCCCGTAGATCGAGCCGACGTTCACGATCGATCCCGGTCGACCGGCCGCGCGCATGCGCGCTCCGGCTGCCTGCGTCACCACGAAGGTGCCGACGAGGTTCACGTCGACGACCTCGCGGAAGACCTCGACCGGGAAGTCCTCGAACGGACCGGAGACCTCGGGTGGAGCGCTCGGCTGGGTGTCGAGACCCGCATTGTTGATCACGGCATCCGGCGCGGCACCCCACGTCTGCTCGATGAGGTCGAGCCCGCGGTTGACGCTCTCGGACGAGACGATGTCGAGAGCGACGGCCAGGAGTCGATCGCTGTCGGCGATCTCGGGGAAGACCCCGCGCAGCCGTTCGCGGTCGGCGCTGCGAGAGCCGACCGCGACGCGGGCGCCGCGGTCGTGGAGCTCCCGGACGAAGGCCGCGCCAATCTGGCCCAGCCCTCCGGTCACGAGGACGATGCGGTCGGAGACGTCGAAGATGTCAGTCATCGGGGTTCCGTTCCGCTCACTGCACCGCGAGGCGGGCGAGGTTCTCACGGTCGTACTCGAGACCGTTGCCCGGGGAGTCGTTCGGGACGAAGAATCCGTTCTGCGGCAGCTGCGGCCGGATGACGCCGAGATCCGACAGGGTGCCGCCGTCCGTCATCTCGCCGAACAGCGCGTTCGGCACGGCGCAGAGCACGTTCGCCGTCAGCTCCATCACGAAGTGCGGCGTCATGGGGGCGCTGAACCCGCGACCGAGGGCGGCGATGTCCATGTACGGCGTGATGCCGCCGACGCGGCCCACATCGGCCTGGATGAAGTCGCAGGCGTCGGCGACGAGGTACTGCGTGAACTGCTGCAGCGTGTAGACGTTCTCGCCCAGACCGATCGGGATCGGGGAGCGCGCGCGCAGCCGCGCGTGCGACTCGACGTCGTCGACGCGCAGCGGCTCCTCGACCCAGTAGAGGTTCAGATCGCGGAAGCGCGTGACGGCGCGCACGGCCTCGCCGTAGGTCCAGCCCTGGTTGGCGTCGACCATCAGGGGGTACTCCCCCACCGCCTCGCGGATCTTGGTGAGACGGTAGACGTCCTCCTCGAGGTCCGGCTTGCCGACCTTGACCTTGCCGGCCGCGTAGCCGTCGGCCTTCCAGGATTTGACCTGCTCGACGACCTCCTCAGCCGACAGGTTGAGGTTGATCCCGCTGCCGTAGAGTGCGACACGGTCGCGCACCTTGCCGAGCAGACGAGCGAGCGGCTGCTGGTGGTGCTTGCCCAGCAGATCCCAGAGCGCGATGTCGATCGCCGCGATCGCGAGCGTGGTGGTGCCCCCGGGGCCGTTGTCGCGCAGGTACTGCCACGAGTGATGCCAGACCGCGCGCGGGTTCACGTCCTTGCCGATCAGCGTCGGGATCAGCTCGCGCAGGGCGGCCATCATCATCTGCCCGCCGACACCGGAGGTGTGGCTGAAGCCGGTGCCGACGAGGCCGGTGTCGGTGGTGATGTCGGCGAGGAGGATCTCGATGTGGGTGACCTTGTGGATCTGGTCGCCCCACGGCCCCTTCGGCAGGGGGATGCGGGAGAGCTGGAGGTCGATGGATTCGATTTTCATGGATGGTCCTTCCGAGAGGCGGGGAGAGGGGAAACGGACGTCAGCCCTTGACGGCGCCGGCCGCGAGGCCGGCGACGAGGCGCTTCTGCACGAGCAGGAAGCCGACGACCACGGGGAGCACCGAGAGCACGCCGCCCGCGGTGAGCAGGTCCCAGCGGATCTGGTACTCGCCGATGAACAGGTGCAGACCCACGGGGAGGGTCCTCGTGGCGGTCTGCGATGTGAAGGTCAGCGCGTAGAGGAACTCGTTCCAGGTGAGGATGAACGCGTAGGTGCCGGCCGCGACCATCCCCGGCCGCAGGAGCGGCAGGAGGAGGATGCGGATGATCTGCAGCGACGAGGCTCCGTCGATCTGCCCCGCCTCCTCGATCTCGCGGGGGATGGAGTCGGCGAACCCCTTGAGCAGCCAGGTCGCGAACGGGGTCGCGAACGCCGCGTGCACGAGCGCGAGTCCCACCGTGGTGTCCATCAGACCCATGCCGCGCAGCTGACCCTGGAGCGAGATCACGAGGAGCACCGCCGGGAACATCTGCGCGAGCAGCAGACCGATCATCACGGCGCCGCGCCCTCGGAAATCGAAGCGCGACATCGCGATGGCGGCCCCGGTCGAGACGATCAGGGTGATCGGCACGGCGATCGCCGCGACGGCGAAGCTGTTGCGGAGGTAGGTGAGGAACGGCGTCGTCGTCACGAGCTCCTCGTACGACGCGATCGTGAACTCCGACGGGATCAGGTTGGCGCCGGCGCCCGCGAGCTCGTCTCGCGGGGTGAGCGAGGTGAGCAGCATGACGATGTACGGGCCGAGCACGAGCCCCAGCACCCCAAGGAGCGCGATGGCGAATCCGGTCTTGCCGACAGTGCGGCCGACCCGGATGCGCGGAGATGTCGAGATGGTCATCAGCGGTTCGATCCCTTCCGGGAGAGGCGCACGTACAGCGCGATGAAGATCACGAGGAACAGCGCCTGGATCACGGCGTACGCGGCACCCGATCCGAAGTCGCTCGCCTTGTAGGTGGTCAGGTACGACTCGAGCGCCAGCGTGGTCGATGACGTGCCGGGTCCGCCGCCGGTGAGGATGAAGATCAGGTCGACGTAGTTCGAGGTCCAGATCAGTCGCAGCAGCGTCGTGATGAGGATGGTCGGCAGGATCGCGGGGAGCACGACGTGTCGGAAGACGGACACCGGTCCGCATCCGTCGATCTGCGCGGACTCCTTGAGCTCGCCCGAGACGCTCTGCAGGGCCGCGAGGATCATGATCGCGAAGAGCGGGATGCCCTGCCACACGTCGATCATCACGAGGGTCGGCAGCGCAGTGCTGTTCTGCGACAGGAACTCGATGGGCCGATCGATGACCCCCGCGTTGAGGAGCCACTGGTTCAGCACTCCGTTGTTGGGGTCGAGGACCCACTTCCACATGAGCGCGACGAGCACACTCGGGGTCGCCCACGGGATCATGATGAGTCCGCGATACACCCCGCGCATCGGGAAGCGGTTGTTGAGCATCAGGGCGAGACTGAGGCCGCCCAGCAGCTGCAGGGACACCGCTCCGAACGTCCAGATGGCGGTGCGTCCGAGAGTGGGCAGGAACTCGGCCGCGCCGATCACACGGGCGAAGTTCTCGAAACCGACGAACTGCGTCATCCCGGTGAAGACGCTCACGTCGTTGAGTGAGAACCAGATGGAGCGCACGAGCGGGTAGCCGGCGAACACGGCGACGAGCACGATGGCCGGCGTGAGGAGCAGCAGCGGGGCGAGCGAGCCGCGGCGGGCCCGACGACGCGGCCGCGCCACCGGCCGGCGCGGTGCCGGCCGGCCGGTGACGACGGCCTCGGTGAGAGTGGAGCTGGTCATGTCGGGTCTCAGCGGAGGACGTCGGCCATCTTGGTCAGCACGTCCTGGCTGCTGGCCTCGCCCTGGAAGCCCTGCTGGATCAGCGGGTTCCACTCCTTCGCCGCGAGCTCGGCCACTCCCTCGAGCGCCGGCCAGGTCTTCGCCGTCCTGATCGCATCGACCGCGACCGCGAGCTGCGGGTCGCTCGTGTAGGCATCGGTGTCGATCACGGACTCCAGCACGGGGAGCTGACCCTGGGGCGACGCCGACATCTTCTCGATCTGCGCCTCCTCGCTGAGCCAGGAGATCCAAGCCCAGGCGGCATCCTTCTTGTCCGAGCCCTCCATAATGACGTTGCCGCTCATACTGCCGAGAGTCGCTCCGGGCTCACCGTCGCCCGTCGGGATCGGGACCACGCCGAGGTCGTCGCCGAACACGCCCTGGAGCTCCTTCAGTGAGCCGGGGTGATGGATCATCATCCCGGTGAGACCCTCGACGAAGTTCGTCTTGACGTCCGCGAACGCGGCGGTGATGGACCCCGGAGGGGCCGCCTGCAGATCGGTGACGATGCTCAGGTAGTCCTCGTTGACGGCGACGGCCTCGGCATCGTCGAGCACGATCTCTCCCTCGTCGTCGACGACCGATGCGCCGCCCGCGTACATCCAGGCCAGCCACTGATCCTGTCCGCCCGCGCCACCGCGCACGTCGATGCCGTAGCGGCCGTCGCCCGTGAGCGCCGCGGCGGCGTCGAGCAGATCCTGCTGCGATGCCGGCGGTTCGAGACCCAGCTCCTCGAAGTAGTCGACGCGGTAGTAGAGGTACAGGGTCGTGTACTGGTGCGGCAGCATGTAGACCTCGTCCGACCCCGGGAGCCGCCCGGTATCCCAGAGCGAGTCCACGACGTCGTCGGAGCCCTCCCAGCCGTCGACGTAGGACGTGAGGTCGGCGATGGCGCCCTGCGGGGCGAACTGTCCGAGCCACCAGTCCTTGCTGCGCGCGGCATCCGGTCCCGTGCCGTTCATCGCCGACGAGACGAGCTGGTTCTGGTACTGGTCGAGCGGGATGGTCTCGAGGACGACCTCGACGTCGTCCTGCGAGCTGTTGAACTCCTCCGCGAGGTCGGTCCACGTGCCGTCCGTGGCGTCGTCCTGCCACAGCCAGTAGGTGATCTCGACGGGTCCGTCGCCGTCGGCGCCGGGCGAGGTCCCCCCGGCGCAGCCTGCGGTGAGGGCGGCCACTCCGAGGAGGGTCACGGCGGGGAGGATCCTTCGGGTGTTTCTCATGATTCGTACTCCTTCGTCGATCGGTGAGTGTGCGGTGTCGGGTGGGAAGCGCCGGTGAAATCGATTTCACGCCACGCCGCGAAACACCCCTCGTGAGGGTGCGGGATTAGACGGCGAGTTCTGTGGAGGCGCCGAAAGCGATGTCGGGGTATCGGTTGCGCACGCCGTAGAAATGGGCGTCGAGCTCGTGCACGGCCCGACGGGTGTCGCCGGCCTCGATGGCGTCGATGATGCGGCCGTGCATCGCCGCGATCACCGGGTCCTCCTCGACGCTGTCGTCGTCCTGCGCCGCGGCGAAGACCACCCAGAAGGACTCGAGGAATCGGTCGACGAAGGCGTTGTCCAGGGGGGCGAGGAGACCACGGTGGAACTGCTGGTCCTGTTCGGCGAAGCTCTCGCCGCGGAGGGCGCGCTCCACCATCTCCTCTGAGAGCACCCTCAGACGAGCCAGATCGTCAGCGGAGATGCGTGGGATCACCATGGGCAGCAGCGAGGTCTCGAGGGCATGTCGCACTTCCAGCAGCTCGCGTGTCGCGGCGGCCGGGTCGTCGACGAAACCGATCCACCGGGTCGCGAGGTCGGAGGCCTGGAAACCACGCCACACCCGACGCGCCCCCTGGCGCGACACCACGACCCCGAAGGCCTCCAGCACGCTGAGCGCCTCGCGCACACGCTGGCGCCCTGCGCCGAGGTCGCGCCCGAGCTCCGCCTCGGTGGGGAGTGCGTCGCCGACCTCGAGCCCGGACCGCTGGAGGTGCTGGGCGAGGCGGCGGTAGAGCACGTCAGACAACTCCGGCGCTTCGGCGGTGATCTTGTCGGACATCTCTTCGTCGCTCCTTCGCGATTCGGCGCTGATTGCGCCGAATATCACCGTACTACCGCGCCGCGATTGTCGTCAAGTGTCGACCACGAGACAGCAATGTGGCCAATATTGTCTGACAAGACGCCTACTCGGCGATCAGCTGATCCCGCACCTGGCGCCGCAGTACCTTGCCGATCAGCGAGCGCGGGAGCTCGTCCACGATGCGGATGCGCCGGGGCACCTTGTAGGGGGTGAGCCGCGTGCGGCAGAAGTCCCGCAGTGCTGCCTCGTCGAGCACCGCACCCTCGCGGAGCACGACCGCGGCCGCCACCTCCTCGCCCCCGCTCGCCCGCGGGAGCCCGACGACGGCCGCGCCGAGCACATCGGGGTGCGCCATCAGGGCGTCCTCGACCTCACTGGGCGACACGTTGAACCCGCCCGTGATGATGAGCTCCTTGAGGCGATCGACGATCGTGACGAAGCCATCGGCGGACACCTCGGCGATGTCGCCGGTTCGCAGCCATCCGTCCGCGAGCAGCGCGTCTGCCGTGTCGCTGGGGCGTCGCCAATACCCCCGGAAGACCTGCGGCCCCCGGATCAGCAGCTCGCCGCGTTCGCCGACCGGACGGTCGACGTCGGTGTCCTCGGGGTCGACCACGCGGATCTCGGTGCTCGGGAAGGGCACGCCGACGGTTCCGGGGCGGCGGCTGCGTCCGATCGGGTTGCCCAGCGCGACCGGAGAGCTCTCGGTCATGCCGTATCCCTCGACGAGCAGACCGCCGGTCGCCTCCTCCCACCGCTGCACCGTCGCGACCGGCAGGCTCATCGCTCCGGAGATCGCGAAGCGCACGGTCGAGAGGTCGATCGTGCCGCGGGAGGCCGCCCGCGCGAGCTGGTCGTAGATCGGCGGCACGGCGGGCAGGAACGTGGGCGGGCTCGTGCGCGCGGCCGTGGTCACGAGGCCGAGGTCGAAGGTCGGGAACAGCACCAGCTTCGCGCCGATGCTCATCGCGAAGGTCAGGCACAGTGTCATGCCGTAGGCGTGGAACAGCGGCAGCACGCCGTAGAACGTCTCCTCGCCGTCGACGAGACCGGGCACCCATGCGCGCCCCTGCATCGCGTTCGCGCGAAGGTTCGCATGCGTCAGCACGGCTCCCTTCGGGGTGCCGGTGGTTCCGCTCGTGTACTGCAGCAGCGCGATGTCGTCGAGCGTCGGGCCGGCGACCCTGTGCGAGAGCGGGCGATGGTCGACGAGCTTCTTCCAGGGCACTGCTCGCCGCGTGCGGGGAGTGGCCGTCAGCTTCGCACGCGCAGCGCGCGCCTTCGGGATCGGCAGCCGCAGCAGCATCCGCTGGCCGGCCGGCATCGCCTCGGTCAGGTCGACGCTCACGATGTGCTCGACCCGCAGGTCGGAGGGGAAGTCGGCGATCGTGTCGACCGTCTTGTTCCACACGATTGCGACCTTCGCCCCGTGGTCCTCGAACTGGTGGCGCAGCTCCCTCGCCGTGTAGAGCGGGTTGTGCTCGACGACGATCGCCCCGAGGCGGAGCGCCGCGTAGAACGCCACGACGTGCTGAGGGCAGTTCGGCAGCACGAGCGCGACCCGATCGCCCTTGTCTACACCCAGTCGTCGCAGCCCCTCTGCCGCTCGCGCGATCTGGTCGCCGAGCTCACGGTACGTGGTCTCGGCGCCGAAGAACTCGAGCGCCGGACGACGGCCGAAGGTCCGAACGCTCTGTGCCAGCATCTCGGGCAGCGTCTGCGTGGGGCGATCGATCTCGTCAGGCACGCCCTCGGCGTACGAGTCGAGCCAGGGACGGGATGCGTACGGAGAAGCGGACATGGATCCATCCTGCCCGGGTCGCCTGTGACCGTCACGGGGGTTGCGCGACGATCGCGTCCGACCCCGGTGACTCGGCCGCGCCGCGCCGCTACCGGTGTGCCGCCACGACCCGCGCGACGGCCTCGCGCTCGGCGGCCGTGGGCTCGGCGATCGCCATGCGGCAGTGGGTGTCGACCACGTCGAGCACGCGGTAGGCCTCCTTCATGCGAGCCATGTCGCCCCCGATGAGCGACACGACGTCGTCGACCGACGCCTGCGCTGCGGCGATCGCCTCGGCGTCTCCCGAACGGCCGGCATCGGCCAGCGCCCGAAACGGCTTGGGAGTGACCGACGAGACGCCCGACACGACGCCCTGCGCACCCGACTCGACAGCCGCGATCAGGTCGCGATCGGCGCCGGTGTAGAGGTCGAAATCGGCAGGGACCGCGGCACGATACGCGGCGATCTCGTCGAGCGACAGCTCGCTCACCTTCGCGCCCACGATGTTCGGCAGCGCTGCCAGGCGCGACAGCAGCTCGACCGAGACCGGGTTGCCGCTGCGCGCGGGGTAGATGTAGACGTAGAGCCTGCCGTCGCCGATCGCCCGCGACAGCGCCTCGTAGTACTCGAAGATCGACTGATCGGTGGCCTTGAGGTAGTAGGGCGTGAGGGCCGCGAACTCGGAGGCGCCCAGGCCCTTCGCGATCTCGACCAGGCGCAGCGCCTCGAATGTGCTCGGCTGACCGACATGCACGACGACACGCATGCGGTCCTTCAGCTCGGCCAGCGCGGCCTCCACGATCGCTGCGAACTCGCCGGCGTCGACCGCGGGGAATTCTCCCGTGGTGCCGAGGATGAACGCGCCCTCGTTGCCGGATTCTGCGACGAAGCGGAAGATCGCCCGCGATCCCTCGAGGTCGAGTGCGCCGTCGCTGTGGAACGCGGTCGGCACGGCGGTGAGGATGTCGTAGCGGGTCACTTCTCGTTCTCCTTGGAGTTCTTGCGGGTCCTGCGCGAGCGGTTCGTCGCGGCAGGGACGTTGCGCACGGTCGACGTGAGCAGGTCGGGATCGGCGGCGAGCTCGCCGTGCGCCCTCTCGATCTGCTCCCGACTCTCGGCATCGAGGATCGAGTCCTCCAGTGATCCACGCTCGGCACGGGGTGTGCGAGCGGCGCGGATGGCCGGCATCACGATCGACAGCACTGCGAGTGCGAGCAGCACGATCGCGATCGGGCTGACGACCTCGAAGAACGGACGCGTCGGCAGGATCGCGAGCGTGCGCGCCAGGTTCTCCTCGGCGAGCGGACCGAGCAGCAGACCGAGCACGATGGGGCCCGCAGGCACCTGCATCCGCTTGAGCAGCACGCCGATCACGCCGAAGACGAGCATCGTGACCACGGTCGACAGGCTGTTCGAGGTGGCGTAGGTGCCGATGATGCAGAAGATCAGGATGCCGCTCCACAGGTACGGCTGCGGCACGTCGAGCAGTTTCACCATGCCCTTCATGCGCACGAGGCTGAGTCCCAGCGAGAGCAGGGTCGCGACGAGCATGATGCCCACGATCGAGACGACGAGGTCGGGGCGGTTGGTGAACAGCGTCGGCCCCGGGGTGATGCCCCAGATGATCATCGAGCCGATCATCACGGCCATGACCGAGTCACCGGGGATGCCGAGCGCCATCGTGGTCGTGAGCGAACCGCCGAGCGTCGCGCTGGATGCGGTGTCGGAGGCCGCGACGCCCTCGATCGATCCCTTGCCAAACATCTCGGGGCGTTTGGATGCCTTGCGGGCGCGTTCCCATCCGATGAGGCCGGCGATGTCGCCGCCGGCTGCCGGGATGAGACCCACTCCGAGCCCGACGGCACCGCCGACCGCGGTCGCGCGTCCGCTCTGTCTCAGTTCCGAGCGGTTCGGCCACCAGCGACCGAGGCTCGAGATGGGGCGCACGTGCGACTTCCGGTACGTGAGCAACTGATCGAAGAGCTCGGCGATGCCGAAGAGTCCGATGATCACCGCGATGAAGTTGACGCCCTCCACGAGCTCGAGCACGCCGAAGGTGAACCGCTGGTCCGCCGTGGCGGCATACGTTCCGACCGTTCCGAGCATGAGGCCGAAGAGACCGGCGAGGATGCCCTTGAGCATCGACTTCGACGAGATGCCGATCATGATCGAGATGCCGAAGACGACGAGCGCGAAGAGCTCGGGCGACTTGAAGTAGTCGCGGGCGAAGCTCGCGATCGGCACCGCGGCGACGGCGAAGAGCACGAGCGAGGCGAGGATGCCGACGGCCGAGACGATCGCCGAGATCGTGAGCGCGAGACCGGCCCTCCCCTGCTTCGCCATCGGATAGCCGTCGAGCGTGGTGGCGATCGACGCGGGAGTGCCGGGGGTGTTGATGAGGATCGACGGCACCCGGTCGCCGAAGTTCGCGGCGACGTAGATCGTCAGCAGCACCGCCAGACCCTGCACGGGCTCGAGGGTGAGCGTGAATCCTGCGGCGAGCGCGACCGCCATGGTCGCGGTGATGCCGGGGAAGGCGCCGACCATGAATCCGAGCAGCAGGCCGACGAGCATGTAGAGCAGGATCGAGATGTCGAGGAGCGAGCTCAGCCCCTCCATGAGCGCGTTCACAGCGGGATCCTCAGGAGCATGCCGAACACCACGTAGACGAACGCGGTGACGGAGACGGAGTAGATGATCAGGCTCAGCCACCGGCGGTGGCCGTAGAGGAGCATGAGAGCGGCCATCAGCACGGCGGCCGCGATCGGGAAGACCTCGATGCGATAGCCGAAGAGGATGACAGAGCCGAGCGACCAGACCGCGATGAAGACGCCGGCGATGGCGAGGGTGGCGATCACGCGCACCGTTCCACCCGGCTGGATGCGCTCGAGATCCTCACGGCCGGGAGCAGGACGGGTGATCGCGATCGCCAGGATCGCGAGTGAGATGACGACCGCTGTGACCGCGATGACCATGGGCCAGAAGCGCGCGTCGATCTGCCCCGGGAGCGCCTCCCGGCGGAGCGGAATCTGGGTGGCCAGGAAGAGGTAGCCGGCGCTGAACGCCAGGGCGACGACTCCGAAGACGATCTCGAGCGGCCTGGACGCGGGAGCGCCCTGGTGCGCGTCCTGGTCGACCGCCGGTGTGACATCGGCGTGGGACATGGTTCTCCTTCCCTGGGTGTGACGTGCGTCGGGGATGGCGCGGGGCCGACGGTGAGGTCGGCCCCGCGCTCCCGGGCCGGTCAGCCCAGGAGATCCTTGAACAGGTCGAACTGCTCGTCGACGAACGTCGTCCACTCGGCCGAGTCGCGGTAGACCACGAGGTTGCCCGCGTCCTTCTGGAACTGCTGGTAGGTGTCGGACTCGACGGCCTCCTTGACGGCCGCCTCGAGCTCGCCCTTCACGTCGTCCGGCAGACCCTTCGGGGCGTAGATGCCGCCCCAGCCGCCGAAGACCACGTCTTCGCCGATCGCCTCGTCGGTCGTCGGGACGTCCTCGGCGTCGGGGTGACGCTCGTCGTTCATGACGGCGAGGATGCGCACGGCTTCGCCCTGGGCCAGGGCCTCGCCCAGGCCCGACACGGCGGCGACGGTCTCACCGGATGCCGCGGCGGCGACGGCCGTGGCTCCACCGTCGTAGGGGACCGGCGTGAACGTCGCTCCGGTGGCTTCGCCGAGGCCGATGGTCGCTGCCTCCCAGATGGAGCCTGCGCCCGAGTTGGCGACGGTCACGGCGCCGGCCTCGGCCTGGGCGACCAGGTCTTCCAGCGTCTCGATGCCGCTGTTCGCTCCGACGGTGACGACGCCGGGGGCGAGCATGATCTGCCCCAGCAGGTCGAAGTCCTCGGGCAGCACGTTCGCGCTCTGCGTGGTGTTGAGCATCGCGATCTCGACCGGGGCGAACCCGATCACGTAGCCGTCGGGATCCTGCGAGCCGACGTACTCCATCGCGAGGGCACCCGCGGCGCCCGGCATGTTCTCGGGGATCACGCTGACGCCGAGGATTCCCTCGAGCTCGGTGGCGAGTGCGCGCGACGACAGGTCGGAACCGCCGCCCGGGTTGGCCTGGATGATCAGGCGGATGTCGTTCTCCGGGAAAGTCGACGCAGCATCCTCACCCTCTTCGACCTTCGTGCAGGCCGACAGGACGAGAGCGGTGGCGGCGACCGCCGCGACAGCGGCGGCGGCCCGGGTGATGCGCTTGCGGGGCATCTTTGCTCCTCTACGTGGGTCGACCTTGTTGTCGACATGCCGACCGTATCAGTGTTGACTGTTAACAGTCAACACTGTGCACCCGAGCGGTCCGTTTCCCTCACTGTCGCCACCAGCCTCTCAGATGACAGGATGAGAGGAGCTACGAGGGAGGCGGAGCATGTTCGACGAGCTCAGGAGGCAGCAGGCGCTGGAGGAACTCGGGATCCTGGACACCCCACGGGATGAACGGATCGATCGAGTCGCGAGGCTGGCGCGGCAGATGTTCGGTGTGCCGATGGTGAGCGTCTCGCTCCTCGACGGCGATCGCCAGTGGCGCAAATCGCAGATCGGGCTCGGCGGCCAGGAGGCGCCGCGACAGGATTCGTTCTGCGACTACACGGTGGGCCAGGACCGCACGGTCGTCATCGAGGATGCGAGCGCGACCGAGACCTTCGCGACGAACCCGTTCGTCACCGGCGACCCGCACCTCCGGTTCTACGCCGGACACCCGCTCCACGCGCCCGGCGGAGAACCGGTCGGCACCCTGTGCGTCCTCGACACCGAGCCTCATTCGTTCTCGGAGGCCGAGCGCGGCTTGCTGCGCGACCTCGCCTTCTGGGTGCAGAGCGAGATCGCCGCCGACGCCGAGCTGGATCAGGCCACCCTGATCCAGAGCGCGCTGCGCCCGCATGCGATCCCCACCGTCCCCGGATACTCCATCGCGGGCGGCGGTGTCTCTCGCGGCCGCCTGGCGGGAGACTTCTTCGACCTGCGCCTGCACGGCGAGGCGCTGCGCATCACCCTGGCCGACGCGATGGGCAAGGGAACCGGTCCCGCGATCGTCGCGGCGGGGGTGCGCGCCTCGCTGCGGACCGCCCCCGAGCGCAGCATCGCCGAGGCGATCGCCGACGCCGACCGCATCCTCGAGGAGGACCTCTCCGAGACGACGATGTTCGTCACCGCGGTCCACGCCGAGCTGCACCCCGAGAGCGGCGACCTCGAGGTCATCGACGCCGGACACAGCCTGGCGTTCATCCTCCGTCTCGACGGCTCGTGGGAGCATCTCCGCTCCACAGGCCTCCCGCTCGGGATGGGTGCGGCCCTGCCCCAACAGGACGCGCGGGAGTCCCGCCACACCCGACTGAATCCCGGCGACGCCTTCGTCTGCTGCAGCGACGGACTGCTCGACGTGCTCGATGCGGATGACCCGTTCGCCCACGTGGCCCGAGTGCTCGACACGCTCGGCCCGGACGGGGCGATCGACGAGGCGCTGCGGCTCATCTCCGATGACCGGGCGACCGATGACATCACCGTCGTCGTGGTGAGGCGCGACGCATGACCGCCCGCTTCGCCGCGATCCGCATCATCGCCGTGCTGTCCGTGCTCCTGGGAGTGAACTACGTCGCGTGGCGCTGGCTCGAATCGGTGAACTGGTCGGCCTGGTGGATCGCCGTGCCTCTGGTGATCGCCGAGACCTACAGCCTGATCGACACCTTCCTCTTCTGCCTCACGATGTGGCGGGCCAGGGAGCGCCCGGCCCCGGTGTCACCGCCGCAGGGCACCGTCGACGTCTTCATCGCGACATACAACGAGCCGGTCGAGCTCGTGATGACGACCGCGCGGGCCGCACGCGGGATCGCCTACCCCCACACCACCTGGATCCTCGACGACGGAGCACGTCCGGAGCTCGAGAGAGCCGCCCGCGAGGCCGACATCGGCTACCTCACCCGTTCGGACGACTGGACCGGCAAGCCCCGGCATGCGAAGGCCGGCAACCTCAACAGCGCGCTGTTCGAGACGGACGGGGAGTTCCTCCTCATCCTCGATGCCGACCAGATCCCCGATCCGCTGATCCTGCACCGCACGCTCGGGTACTTCGCCGACGACCCCGAGGTCGCGGTGGTGCAGACGCCCCAGTGGTTCGTGAACGTCGACGAGGCCGATCCGCTCGGCAGCCAGGCGCCGCTGTTCTACGGTCCGATCCAACAGGGCAAGGACGGCTGGAACGCCGCGTTCTTCTGCGGATCCAACGCCGTGCTCCGTCGCGATGCACTGATGCAGCTGGGCATCATCGGCTACGTGCGCGAGGTGACCGACACCGCCGCCCGCGCGCTGCGCACCTCCGAGAAGCTGGTCGAGAAGGAGATGCGCGCGGCATCCGACCCCGAGCTGCGTCGCGAGCTGTACTCGCTGCACCTGTCGATCGGCCGCGCTCGGCGCGATCTCGCCGCCGGCGCCCCCGTTCGCGAGGTCGCGGATTCCGTGTCGGCGGCCGTTCGCAACGCCTCGGTGATCCTCGTCGCGAAGGATCTCGCCGGCATCCGTTCGGATCTCGCGGAGCTGGGGGCCCTGCCGATCGCCCACGACGCGCAGCTCGATGCGATCGTCGTCGATGAGGCGGGTCTCACCGCCCTCGCCGAATCCGACCTCTCGCCCATCACGGCGCTCGACGCCGTCGCGGCCCTGCTCGACGCCCTGCGACTCGACCGCGGTGACGAGGCGCAGCCGATCCTCCCCCTCGCCACGATCTCGGTGACCGAGGACATGGCCACGGCGATGCAGCTGCACTCGCTGGGCTGGCGCAGTGTGTATCACCACGAGATCCTGGCCCAGGGGCTCGCCCCGGAGGATCTGCGCACCATGCTGACGCAGCGGCTGCGCTGGGCCCAGGGCACCCTGCAGGTCATGCTGCGAGACAACCCGCTCGTCAAACGGGGTCTGTCGATCGGACAGCGGATGATGTACTTCGCCACGATGTGGAGCTATCTGTCGGGGTTCGCCGCCATCGTCTACCTCACGGCGCCCGTCGTCTACCTGGTCTTCGGCGTCCTGCCCGTGACCGCGTGGTCGGTGGACTTCTTCGTGCGGTTCCTGCCGTACTTCCTCGTCAACCAGCTGCTGTTCCTCGTCGTCGCCAAAGGCCTCAGAACCTGGCGCGGGCAGCAGTACTCGCTCGCGCTGTTCCCGGTCTGGATCCGCGCGTGCTGGACCGCGTTCGCCAACGTCGTCTTCGGCCGCCCGCTCTCGTTCGCGGTGACTCGCAAGGACGGACGCGACCCGCGCGGCGTGCCGTGGCGGGAGATCTGGCCGCAGCTGACCGCGATGGTCGTGCTCAGCATCGCGCTCGTGATCGGTGTGACGCGAGTCATCATCGGAACGGGCGACGGCACGGGCACCCTCGTCAACACCGTGTGGGTGCTGTACGACCTCGTCGTGCTCAGCGTCATCATCCAAGCCGCCCGCTACCGCGGACCGGCCCACACCCTCGAGGAGGAGAACCATGGATCTCAGCACTGACATCAGGGACGGCTTCGCCGTGATCGCCCTGTCCGGCCGGCTCACGGCCACCGGCGCCCCCCTGCTGCGCAAGGCGGTGAACGAGCTCGTGACCGGCGGCGATCCCCGGATCGTCATCGACATGGCCCAGCTGCAGTTCGTCGACTCATCGGGCCTCGGAGCTCTCGTCGGCGGGCTGAAGAGCGCCAGGGTCGCCGGCGGCGATCTGCGCATCGCGGCCGTGCCCGAGGCGGTGCGGACGGTGCTGCACCTGACCAACCTGGATCGCGTCCTGCTCGATCACCCCACGCCGGAGACGGCGTTCGATGGCCGCTGACGCGCGCACCGCGCATGTCGCGGGCCTCGCCGGACCCGCCTTCGTCGAGCTCGTCCTCGACGCCCTGGACACACTGTGGGAGACCTCGCCGCACGTCTCTCCCGAGGATCGCACGCTCTTCGCCCTGGCCGTCAGCGAGGTGTCGACCAACATCGCCACGCACGCCGACGCACCGGGTGAGCCGGATGTCGGCATCACCGTCGAGGTCGACATCGAGGTGGGCGCCGACGATCTCGTCGCAACGTTCGTCGACACGGCCGATCCGGCACGGATCGACTGGGATGCCGTGACGATGCCCGACGTCGACAGCGAGAGCGGACGGGGCCTGGCCCTGTCGAACGCCGTGCTCGACGACTTCGAGCACAGCGGCGACGCGAGCGGCAACACCTGGGTGCTGCGACGTCGCCTCTCGCCTCCCGCCTGAGACCGCGCGACGATCGGCGGGCCTCCCCAGGTCAGGCCGGCCGGTCGGCCAGCTCGCTGAGCATCCGATCGCGCGCGCCGTCGAGGTGTGCGGTGAGCACCGCCGCCGCGTCCTCCGGGCTGCCGGAGCGCATCACGTCCATGAGCTTCCGGTGGTCGTCGGACGACTCGTGCAGGTCGTCGTCGTGGTTGATGGTCACTTCCAGGAGCGATGCGAAGGTCGGGAGGTACTGACTCCACGCCCCCTGCAGGCGCGGGTGGTCGGCGAGGACGTAGATCTCGGAGTGGAACTCGAGGTCGGCGGCGACGAAATCCGCGTGGTCTCCTCTGTCGGCCGCCTGGCTCATGCGGTCGACCGCCGCCGCCATCGCCCCCCAGCGCACGTCATCGTCCACCCTCATGGCACGCGACAGCGCGAGCTGCTCGAGGGCGCCGCGCAGACTGTAGAGCTGATCGACGTCGTCCTGCGAGAGTCCGGTGATGTACACGCCGCGCGGCCGCTGCACCTCGACGAGCTTCTCGAAGCTGAGCTGGGTGAGCGCGTCGCGGATCGGCCCCCTGCTCACCGAGAACTCCTCGGCCAGCGCCTCCTCGGTGATGCGCGCTCCGGGCGAGAGCTCTCCGCGGACGATGCGCTGACGCAGGACCTGCGCCACCTGGGCGCCGAGGGACTCTCCACGCTTGACGGTCTGTGTCACGGTGACCTCCTGTTAACTGTTGACAGGATACACACCACCTCGCTCTCGGCCGCCTTCCGTAGACTCGCCGGATGGGAGACGCGCGGTCGGGAAGGCGATGCGCGCAGCCGGAAAGGGGCACGGGGCGAGAGTGAGGGCACGATCGGCGTTCGGCGTGCTGCGCTTGGCCACGGCCGCAGTGTGCACGGTCGCGCTCGTGCACCGACTCTTCTGGGGACTCAGCTCGCGCACGATCGCGGGCGAGAACTTCTTCGCCTACCTCACGGTGCAGTCCAACTGCGCGCTCGTGGTCGTACTGCTGATCGGCGCGGTGCTCGCCGTCATCCGGGCGACCGATCCGCGCTGGTTCACCGTCGCTCTGGCACTCGTGCTCACGTGGACGATCACGGCGGGGCTCGCCTTCGCGCTGATCGTCTGGCAGGCGGGCCTCCGCGGCATCCGCGTCGACGTGCCGTGGTCGGACCAGGTGCTGCACTTCTACCTGCCGGCGTGCACAGCGCTCGCCTGGGTGCTCACGCCGGGGCATCGCGGGGTGCCGTGGTGGGTGGTGCCGACCGCGCTCGCCTTCCCTCTCGCGTGGGGCGGCGTGACCCTCTGGCGCGGGCCGTCGGTCGGCTGGTATCCGTACTACTTCCTCGACCCGCGGCAGGTGTCGGGCCCACCGGAGTTCCTGATCACGAGTGGCATCGCGCTCGCGATCTTCGCGCTGGTCGCCACCGTGATCGTGCTCGTCAGCAGGATGCGGCGGCGAGGCCACGAGCGGCCCGAGGTCTGAGAGGAGCGGCGGCGCGAACGGCGGATGCCGGTCAGGCAGGCGCCGTCAGGCAGGCGCCGTCAGGCAGGCGCCGTCAGGAACGGCGCGAGCGACGCGATGGCCGCCTCCAGCGCCTTCTGATCGTCGAGCTCCGCGAAGTCTGCCGCGGCCTCTCCCCCGACGAGGCCCACGACGACGTTCTCGCCGGTCATGGGAGCGAGGTCGATCCAGGTGCGGATCGACGCGTCGCCGCCGACGACGTGCCAGATCGTCGGCTCGGCGGCGGCATCGGTCTCGCCCTCCGCCGGCGGGGTCGCCACGGTGAGCGGATCGTCGAAGCGCAGCCACACCGTCTCGATGCAGCCCATGCCGAGTTCGGCGATGGCACCCCGGTGACTGAAGGGCAGCGCAGGAGAGAACTGCAGGCCCTCGCTCTTGAGCACGCCGAGCGGCACCGTGATCAGCACGCGGTCGAACGACAGCGATTCGCCCGAGGCGATGCCGAGGCTGACTCCCGCCTCGTCGTAGGCGACGCGGCTGACCGGCGACGAGAGGCTCAGCTTGGCGCCCTCGAGAAGTCCGTCGACGACCGGAGTCAGGTCGCCGAGCGGCGCCTGCATCTCGTCGACCGGCAGCCGGGGAGGGAACCACGTCGACGCCTCGGATGCGTCGGCGCCCGCTGAGGCTGCGATCGAGGCGAGCAACGCCGCGAGCCCCGGCTCCTCGACGTCGGCACCCGCGGCCGTGAGCGCGTCTTCGAGAGAGGAGTCGACCGGGCCCTGCTGGGCGGTTGCGATCGCCGCCTGCACCGGCTCGATCGGCACCGACTCGACATCGCCGTCGGTCGACCGCCACAGCGAACCGGCGACCGGAACCGTGCGGACATCGAGGGAGTTGAGGGCGTCGAGCAGGACATCGTCGGAGGAGCCGAGCAGCCATCCGCCGAGCTGGGCGGGGAACGGCCATTGCTCGTCGTCGACCACGGAGTGGACGCGTCCGCCGACCCGGTCGCGGGCCTCGAACACCGTGACCTCGAGCCCCTCGGCGACGAGACGGGATGCCGCGGCCGCACCGGCGAGACCGGCGCCGACGATCGCCACACGCTCACCGCCGTCGGCCGCGCGCAGGAGCTGGTCGGCGGCCCGATCGCCGGATCGGAGGGCGGCGGCGATCGTTCCCGGCGCATCGACGTCGGTCGCCTCCCCGGAGATGAAGAGGCGGTCGTCGATCGGCTCAGCCAGCGCCTCCCGGGCGCTGGCCTGCGTGCCCACCGGAGTGAAGCTCGCCGCACCCAGCGCGAACGGATCGGTCGTCCAGGAGCTGCGGGCGAACGCCGCGGGAGTGATCGATCCGGCGGTCGGCGTCGGGGTCGGCGAGCGATCGGGCGTGGGCGACGGCGCCGGCTCGGGCGTGCAGGAGGCCAGCAGGACTCCCAGGACACCGGCTCCGGCGCCGATCAGCAGTGTGCGACGCGTCATCCTCATCGTGTCGCAACGATACCGCGCGCGGATGGACGACGAGTGCGCCGACCCCTCCTGCACCGGGGTGGATGCCGTTCGGCTTGACCTCAAGCCAGCAGCATCGCGCTCAGTCGGTCCGCGACCGGCGACACAACACTGCCATTCTGGCCCCGGGAGCCGCCGCCTCGGGTTCTCAGCCGCGGCCGCTGCCCGGGTGCCAGAGCACGACTTCGGCCGACCGACGCATGCGACGACCGCTGGGCATCGGGATGACTCCGGCGGACCCGGCGGCGAACACCCGCATGCCGGGCCGGTTCTCACGCTCGGCGCGCAGCGCGGCATCGAGTTCGGCGACGCGACGGCGCAGAATGCGGTTCTCGTCTTCGAGGTCGAGAAGGCGCGCGATCGCGGGAAGGCTGACGCCCTCGGACGACAGTTGGGCGACTTCGCGAAGTTGCTCGACGTTTCGAGTCGAATAGCGGCGCGACCCACCGGACGTCCGGCCCGGCACGACGAGCCCGATCCGGTCGTACTGGCGCAGCGTCTGCGGGTGCAGCCCGGAGAGTCGGGCCGCGACGGCGATCGCGAACACCGGGGTATCGGCATCCATGTGCTGGTCAGCCATGTTCCCTCACCTCTTCCTCGGTGTTCGCGTTCGTCGTCATTCTGTGTTGCGGTGCTCTATCGGCGGGCCTTGGCCATGAGGTCGGCCCGTGGGTTCTCGGAGGGCTCGAGCGACTGGAACTTCTCCAGCGCCTCCCGAGCGGCGTCATCGAGGTGCGACGGCACCGCGATCTGCAGCTCGGCGAGCAGGTCACCCGTGCCCTTCGAGGTGGTGACTCCGCGCCCCTTGACGCGCAGAACGCGTCCGGAGGGCGTGCCGGGCGCGACGCGGAGCTTGACCGTGTCGCCGCTCAGCGTAGGCACCTCGATGGTCGCACCCAGCGCCGCCTCGGTGAAGGTCACGGGCACGACGACGCGCAGGTTGAGCCCCTCGCGGGTGAACACCGGATGCGGCCGCACAGCGATCTGCACCACGACGTCTCCGTTCTCCCCGCCGTCGGGCGAGGGGCGACCGCGTCCGCGAAGCCTGATCTTCTGTCCGTCGGCGACGCCGGCGGGGATCTTCACCTTGAACGGCTTGCCATCGTCGCCCTGCAGGGTGATGGTCTCACCCTGCACGGCGGTGGCGAAGTCGAGCGTTGTGCGCGCCGTGACGTCGGCCCCCTTCTGCGGACCTCCGAATCCACGGAATCCGCCCGAGGTCTGTCCGAACCGGCCGGAGCCGAACGAGCCGCCCTGCCCCTGGTTGAACATCGCGAAGATGTCCTCGAAGTCGGCGGACGACTGCTGCCCGCGCCCCTGCTGCCCGAACCGGCTGAAGATGTCTTCGAAGCCGCCTGCGCCCGCGCCGCCCGCCGTGAAGCGAGCGCCCGAGCCCATCGCGCGGATCTCGTCGTACTCCTTGCGCTGTTCGGCATCGGAGAGCACCGAGTAGGCCTCGCTGATCTCCTTGAACTTGGCCTCGGCCTTCTCGTCACCCTGATTGGAGTCGGGGTGGTACTTGCGGGCGAGCTTGCGGTACGTCTTCTTGAGATCGGCGTCGCTGACGTCCTTCGAGACCCCGAGGGTCTTGTAGAAGTCCTTGTCGAACCAGTCCTGGCTAGCCATCGATCACCTACTCTGCGGGTACGGCGACGACGACCTTCGCGGGACGCAGCTCGACGTCACCGAGGCGGTAACCCACCTCGACGACCTCGAGCACCGTGGTCTTGTCGGCGCCCGGGGTGGGCTGCTGGAAGATCGCCTCGTGACGCTGCGGGTCGAATTCCTCGCCCTTCTCGCCGTACGAGACGACGCCGAGGCGCTCGACGACCGCCCGCACCTTGCCGGCGATCACGGCGAAGGGAGTGCCCTCGACGAGGTCGCCGTGCTGAGCGGCGCGGTCGAGGTCGTCGAGCACGGGGATGAGGCCCTTGGCGGCCTCGCCCTTCGCGCGCTCGATCTCGACCTGACGCTGCTCCTCGGTGCGGCGGCGGTAGTTGGCGTACTCGGCCTGGAGGCGCTTGAGGTCGTTCAGCAGCGTCGACTCCAGGTCGGCGAGCACGGCATCCTCTGCCGCGGCCTCGCCGGTCTGGGTGGCGCCGAGGATGTCGTCGACCGTCAGATCGTCGGGCGCGCCGTCGACCGGCGTCTCGTCGGATCCCTCTGCGGCCGCGGCCTCGCGCGAGTCGGGGTTCTGCGCCGAAGGGCCGGTGCCATGGGCATCCGACCCCTCGCCGCGAACCTCGTCGTCACCGTCGAAGTTCTTGTCCGTCATGATTACTTCTTCTCGTCCTCGTCGTCGACGACCTCTGCGTCGATGACGTCCTCGTCGGAGGAGCTGTCATCGGCCGGAGCCTCGCCCGCGGCGTCGGCGCTCGGAGCGCCCTCTGCCTGGGACTGTGCGTAGATGGCCTCGCCGATCTTGCCCTGCGACTGGTTCAGCTTGTCGAACGCGGTCTTGACGGCCTCGTCGTCTTCGCCGGCCAGAGCCGTCTTCAGCGCGTCGACGTCGGCCTTGACCTCGGTCTTCACGTCTTCGGGCAGCTTGTCGTCGTTCTCGGTGATCAGCTTGTCGATCGAGTACGCGAGCGTCTCGGCCTGGTTGCGGACCTCGGCGGCCTCGCGGCGCGCCTTGTCTTCCGCGGCGTGCTCCTCGGCCTCGCGCACCATGCGCTCGATGTCCTCCTTCGACAGCGACGAGCCGCCCGAGATGACGATCGACTTCTCGGTGCCCGTGCCCTTGTCCTTGGCGGACACGTGCACGATGCCGTTGGCGTCGATGTCGAAGGTGACCTCGATCTGCGGGATGCCACGGGGGGCCGGGGCGATTCCGGTGAGCTCGAACGTTCCCAGCGGCTTGTTGTCGCGGGTGAAGTCGCGCTCGCCCTGGAAGACCTGGATCGCGACGGACGGCTGGTTGTCGTCTGCCGTGGTGAAGGTCTCGCTGCGCTTGGTCGGGATGGCCGTATTGCGCTCGATGAGCTTGGTCATCATGCCGCCCTTGGTCTCGATGCCGAGGCTGAGCGGGGTGACGTCGATGAGCAGCACGTCCTTGCGCTCACCCTTGAGGACACCCGCCTGGAGGGCAGCGCCGACGGCGACGACCTCATCGGGGTTGACGCCCTTGTTCGCCTCTTTGCCGGTCTCGCGCTTGACGAGCTCGGCGACGGCGGGCATGCGGGTCGATCCACCCACGAGCACGATGTGGTCGATGTCGGCCACCTTGATGCCGGCTTCGCGGATGACGTCCTCGAACGGCTTCTTGGTGCGGTCGAGCAGGTCCTTCGTGAGGTCCTCGAACTTCGCGCGGGTGATCGTCTCGGAGAGCGAGACGGGGCCCGACTCGGTCAGCGACAGGTAGGGCAGGTTGATGCTGGTGCTGGTCGAGGAGGAGAGCTCCTTCTTGGCCTGCTCCGCGGCCTCCTTCAGACGCTGCAGGGCGATCTTGTCGCCCGAGACGTCGACGCCCGTGGTCTCCTTGAACTGCTTGATGAGGTGATCGACGAGACGCTGGTCCCAGTCGTCGCCGCCGAGGCGGTTGTCACCGGCGGTCGCGCGCACCTGGATCGTGGAGAAGTCGTCGTCCTTGCCCACCTCGAGGAGGGAGACGTCGAAGGTTCCGCCACCGAGGTCGAAGACCAGGATGAGCTCGTCTTCCTTGCCCTTGTCGAGACCGTAGGCGAGAGCGGCCGCGGTGGGCTCGTTGATGATGCGCAGCACGTTGAGGCCCGCGATCTCACCGGCCTCCTTGGTGGCCTGACGCTCGGCGTCGTTGAAGTACGCAGGAACCGTGATGACCGCGTCGGTCACCGTGTCGCCCAGGTACGACTCGGCGTCGCGCTTGAGCTTCTGGAGGATGCGCGCGGAGATCTCCTGCGGCGTCCACTTCTTGCCGTCGACGTCGAACGACCAGTCGGTGCCGACGTGACGCTTGACGGATGCGATGGTGCGGTCGACGTTCGTGACGGCCTGGCGCTTCGCGGTCTCGCCGACGAGCACCTCGCCGTCCTTCGTGAATGCGACGACCGACGGGGTCGTGCGGAGGCCCTCGGCGTTGGCGATGACCTTCGGCTCGCCACCCTCGAGGACACTGACGACGGAGTTCGTCGTACCGAGGTCGATTCCAACAGCACGTGCCATGTGATTCTCCTTTGTTGCTGAGGTTGTGTGGGTCTGGAAATCCGGGGCGATCAGGGAAACCTGAGTCGCGATGACTCAACTGTACTCCCGCCCCCGGATGCTGTCAAGTGAAGTTGATACGAGGCGGCTCAACTTTGCGGACTCGTCTCCGCACATCGCGCCCACGGCACGGCGAGAACCTCGAAACACCCTCGTCACACGGCTCGCCTACAGTCGCACCATGAGCCGCCCCATCCTGCTCGCCGTCTCGCACGGCACCTCGGACGCCGAAGGGGCCCGAGCGATCGCCGACCTGGTCGCCGCGGTCGATGCGGCCCTCCCCGACGTCGAGGTGCTCAGCGCCTTCGTCGACGTGCAGCAGCCCGACGCCGCCGACCTCCTTCCCACGATCGACGGGCCCGTCGTGGTCGTGCCGCTGCTGCTGTCGCGTGGCTTCCACGTGCATCACGACCTGCACGGCATGGCGGCGAAGAAGCCGGATGCCGTCGTGAGCGACGCGATGGGGCCCGACCCCCGGCTCGCCGAGGTGCTCGCGGACCGCCTCACGGCAGCGGGCGCGGAAGCCGCCGCAACCGCCGACCCGACGCAGCGCGAGCCGGTGGTCCTCGCAGTGGCGGGCTCGCGCGACCCCGCGTCGGTGACGGACGCCGAGGCCATGGCATCCCTGCTCTCGCTGCAGCTCGGCACGGGGGTCGAGCTCGCCTACCTCGCCGCCCGACAGCCCGATCTCCCCGCGTCGACCGCCGCACACCCCGACGCGGTGGTGGCGACGTATCTGCTCGTGAAGGGCTACTTCTTCGACCTTGTGGTCGCACAGGCCGCGGGCCGCACGGTCACCGCTCCCCTGCTCGACGGCACGACGGTGCCGCGCCCCCTGATCGATCTCGTCATCGCCCGATACGACGAGGCGGCGGCCCGACTGCTCGCCGACGCCGCACGCGCATGACCACGGGCACACCCTCTCCAGTCGGCACGAATCACGAAGTCGGCGCGGTCACGCTGGTCGGCGCGGGACCCGGCGATGCCGGCCTGCTGACCCTGCGGGGACTGCGCGCGCTGCAGCAGGCCGATGTGATCGTGGCCGACCGACTCGGGGCTCGCACCGTGCTCGCGCAGCTCGCCGACGACGGAGTCCTTCTGGACGCCGAGGTCGTCGACGTCGGCAAACTGCCCGGCCACCATCCCGTGCCGCAGGACGGCATCAACGCGCTGCTCGTCTCCCTCGCGCGGCAGGGGCGTCGTGTCGTGCGCCTCAAAGGCGGCGACCCGTTCGTCTTCGGCCGCGGTCGCGAGGAACAGCTGTTCTGCGAAGCCGCCGGCGTCCCCGTCGAGGTGGTGGCCGGGGTGACCAGCGCCGTCGCCGTGCCCGGCATCGCCGGCATCCCGCTGACGCAGCGCGGAATCGCGGAGACGTTCACCGTCGTCAGCGCGCACGACCAGATCGTCGCTCTGGGCGGCGGCCGCGATCACACCGTCGTGCTGCTGATGGGGGTCACTACGCTCGGCCATTCTGCGCACGTGCTCGCCGCGGGAGGGCGCGGCGGGGACTGCCCCGTCGCGATCATCGAAGACGGATTCGGCGCACGCCAGCGGGTGACCGTCGGCACCCTCGACACGATCGCCCACCTCGCCGCCGAGCGCCACGTGCGGTCCCCCGCAGTCGTCGTCGTCGGCGACGTCGTCGCGCTCAGCCCGCACTCCGAAGGCTCCCCGAGTTAGGCGACCCTCAGCTCGGAGATGGCAGACTGAGGACGTGCGAACTGCTGACGCCGACACCTATGACGTTCTCGTGATCGGCGGCGGCCCCGCGGGCCTCTCGGCCGCCCTGAATCTCGGCCGATCGCTCATGCGCGTGCTCGTGGTCGACGCCGATCGTCCGCGCAATGCCGCGACGCTGAACTCCCACGGCTTCCTCACCCGCGACGGAGTCTCCCCGCACGAGCTGCGCCGCATGGCCCGCGACGAGCTCGGCGCCTATCCGAACATCGAGGTGCGCACGCGCGTCAGAGTGCTCGAACTCCGCAAGACCGATGCCGGTGCGGATACCGGTGCGGATGCCGGTTTCACGGCATCCGTCGGTCGCAAGGATCCCACCGATGTGGTGACCGCGCGATCGGTGCTGCTCGCGACGGGACTGCGCGAGACGCTCCCCGACGTCCCCAACCTCCGCGGCTTCTACGGCATCAGCCTCTTCAGCTGCGCGGCCTGCGATGCGTGGGAGCTGCGAGGGCGACGCCTCGCCCTCATCGGGGGGACGCCCGACCTCGCCGACCGCGCACGCCTGATCGCGCGGTGGACCGAGAACCTCACGGTCTTCACCCTCGGCGCCGACGCCGTCACTCCCGCCGAGGAGGCCGAGCTCACCGCCTCGGGGGTCGCAGTGCTGCGGCATCCGATCGCCGAACTCGTCGGAGACCGTGGTCGCATCGAGGCGATCAGATTGACCGACGGCACCGTCGTCGCGATCGAGGGCGGGTTCGTGCGCCCCGAGTGGCAGACCGACGTGTCTTTCCTGCGTGGCTTCACACCCGCGATCGACCACGACGGACACCTCGTCACCGACCGATCGGGCCGCACCGACGTCCCCGGGCTCTACGCCGCCGGGGACGCGGCGATCCCCGGCCCGCAGCAGCTGATCGTCGCCGCAGGGGCCGGCGCCAGCGTCGCATCGGTGATCGTCCATGACGCGGTCGGCATCGCGACAGCGCACTGACTCGACGCGCGCCCCGACGGCTAGGCTGACGCGCATGACGCGCATCTCGCAGGTCTCGCCGCTCGTCCGCCTCGCCGCCGCCTCTGTGGTCGCGCTGGCCGTGCTGCCGCTCAGCGGCTGCCTGTATGCGCAGATCCCGGTGAACGTCCCGGACGGTGACGGACCCGACCCCTCACCGACCGCCAGCCCCTCCGCACAGCCCTCCGAGGGATCGTCGGGTGATCTGCCCACCGCCCTCACCTTCGCCGACGGCAATGACATCCCCTCGAGCGCCTACATCCAGTGGGGCGACGGATTCATCGCCGACGACGGCTGGAAGATCGTCGAGCCCGATGACGGCAACGGCGGCTGGACCTACGGCACGGTGGACGACACCTGCACCGCGCAGTTCTGGCAGGGACTCATCTCCGACGTGCCGACCGTGCCGGGCGATGACGGCGTGAGCTCCGACGCGATGCTCGCCGTCATCCTGGGCGAGTCGGATGCCGCCGCGATCACTCCGCTGTCGACCACCGGAGGCTTCAGCTACCAGGTCGGCGGCAACACCGATGTCGAGAACCGGCAGGTCATGGGCGCGGATGCCGACCGGCAGTGGGCGATCGCCGCACGCGCCTTCACCGCGACCGGGGTCGGACTCTACGTGATCGTGGACTGCACCGGCGGCGACATCAACGTGACGATGGCCGAGGTCGTCGACAAGAACGCCGTCGTCATCACCTGAGCCTGAGCCCCGCTCACTTGCCGGGCGGACCGACCGTCAGCAGCACGACATACAGAGCGACGATGCCCGCCGCGAGCAGGATCGCGAGCACCCACGGTCGACGCAGGAACCAGCGCATGAGCCGGTCGTACCAGCGCGCGTCGCGCGGATCGCCCGTCTGCTCCAGACGCCATTCGCCGGCCAGCCGACCGGTGCGGTGCAGCCAGATCTCCATCGGGATCGTCGCGTAGGGCACGATCGCGCTCGCCACGGCGAGGATCGCGACACCGAGGTGCCAGCGCTGATTGAGCGCGACGAGCACGGCGGTCGCCGCGTATGCCAGGAACACGAACCCGTGGATGCCACCGCCCACCGTCACGACGATGCCCGGCGCGCCTGCGGCTCGGGCGATGATCGCCGAGATCAGGAGGGTCCAGGTGATCGCCTCCGCGATCGCGAGAACTCGGAACAGGCGGTCGGGTGTGCGGAACACGGGACTCCTCGGGTGGGGGTCATGCCAGCGTATCCGGAATAGCTATGAGCCCACGGGCGTTGCCGAAGGCATGGTGACCGTCGACTCCGCAGCCCTGGGGCAGGTGCTCGACTCCGTCGACCTCCGCATCGGCGTCGCCCGACGCGTCGCACTCGACACCGGCGGAATCCTGCCGATCCCCTCGGGCGCCGCCACCCTCGTCTACATCGCCTCGGGTTCGGTGCACGGGCACCCGCCGCTGACCACGGGATGCCGCCTCGACGTCGACCGCACTGCCCGGATCGTGGCCGTCGACGACCGCCCGCTGAGCGCGAGCCTCCTCGGGGGCGATGCCTTCCTCACGCTCGGCAGGGAGCCGATCGCTCTGGAGGCGGGCTCTCCCGCGGATCTCGTGGTCGTCGACCTCGAGTTCTCGGACAGCGCATCGATGCTCGCCACCGTGCTCCCCGACCCCATCACGGTCATGTCCTTCGATGCGCTCGAGCCCGCAGCAGCGGCCCTCGCCGGCAGCATGGGGCCGACCGACCCGCCCTCGTATCCGACGCGTCAGGGCGACCCCGTGATCTGCCGGATGATGGCGCAGACCGTGCTGCTCTCGGTGATCCGCGCCTGGGCGGCGAACGGCTGCGCACCGGCCGGCTGGCCCTCGGTGTCGAACGATCCGTTCCTCGACCGCGTCGTCGAGGCGATCCACGAACAGCCCGGCCGCGACTGGACCGTCGAGCGCCTCGCGACTGTCGGCGCGATGTCGCGATCGGTGTTCGCCGAGCGGTTCCGCAGCGCGATCGGACGCTCACCCGCCGACTACGTCACCGAGGTGCGCGTCGATGCGGCGAAACGGATGCTGAGCGAGGGCCGCTCGGTCAGCGAGACCTCGCGGGAGCTGGGCTACGCCTCTGACGAGGGATTCAGCCGTGCCTTCCGACGCCGCACCGGCATGACCCCCTCCGCCTGGCGGGCGTCGCACCTCACCGCCGTCCCGGCCTGAACCCGCCCGCCGCCGCGTGCCCGCCGCACCCGCCGCACCCGGGCGCGCGTGCGGCGAGCGCCGAGTCAGGCGCGAGCCGCGACTGCCGTGCTGCGGCGGTTCGACATCCCGAAGAGCAGGGCGCCGACCAGCAGCGAGACGGCCCCCAGCACGTACACGAATTCGATGTCGAGGGTGTCGACGAGCAGACCGCCGACACCCGCGGCGAGCGCGATGGCTCCCTGGAACCCGACGACCACGAGGCTGCCGCCGGCTTCGAGACGATCGGGGGTGCGGTGGCCCACCCAGGTGTTGATCACGAGCAGCCACGACGAGAAGAAGAAACCCCACACGAGCACGACGATCCCGACGCCGAGGACCGACCCCGAGAGGAAGATCATCGATAGCACGGACACCGCGATCACGAGCGGCGCGAACACCGCGAAGAACGCGAAGGTGCGGTCGATGAAGAATCCGAGTCCGAGGTTGCCGGCGAGGCCCCCGACGCCGAAGAGGGCGAGCAGCAGGATGATCGTGGCCGGCTCGACCTCGGGGATGCGCTCGAGCGCCAGCCGCACGTACGTGTAGGCGAGGAAGTGTCCGAGCACCACGAGCACGTGCCCGACCATGCCGAGTCCGATTCCCGGGCGCCGCAGTGTGTCGATGAGCAGACGGATGCTCGACGCCTGTTCGGCCGGCACCGAGGGCAGCATGAATCGCAGCGCCACCGCCACGAGGACCATGAGAACGCCGGCGATCGCGAACACCGTCTGCCAGTCGACGATCTCGCTGAGCATCACGCCGAGCGGCACACCCGCGACGGTGGCGAGCGAGACGCCCGCAGAGGTGAACATGACGCCTCGGCCGAGGTGCTCGGGGCCGGCGAGCCGCGCGGCGACCGTGATGGACATCGCCCAGAAGGCGCTGATCGCCGCTCCCAGCAGGAACCGCGCGAGGAGCACGATGATCAGGTTGGGCGCGATGGCGACAATGAGGTTCGATGCCGCCGCGGCGAGCGCCATCCAGACGAGCAGTGATCGGCGGTCGAGGCGGGGGAAGATCAGGCCGACCGTGGGTGCGACGACCAGGCCGACGAGAGCGGTCACCGTGACGGTCTGTCCGGCCTGTCCTGGCGTGACTCCGAGCGCGTCGGCCATCTCGGTGAGCACGCCGTTCGGCAGGAACTCCGCCGTGACGAGCAGGAAGCCCATCAGCATGAGCACGATGAGCCCGCCGTAGCGGATGCTCTCGGTGCGGGCGGTCGTCACGGGTACGGGCGCGGTCGTGGTCATGGTTCAACACTCCCAGCCACGGCTCCGTCGCACCCGACGCGGCGTCCCCGGCATCCGACCATTCGTCCGGACCGGCCCGTGGAGCACCGGATCGGGGTCTGGACAGCATCCGCCCGTGCCCGTAGGCTCGACGACGCACCGGGGTTCTCCCGGAAGGTTTGAGCGAGAGGAGTGGATGACATGAACACCGTCTCTGTCGCGCCCCTCGCCGACATCCTTCCTCTCGAGGCCGCCCGCTCCTGATCCGCTGTGGCCTCGCTCTCTCGGAGCCACACCGTGTCTGATCTCTTCGCTTCTTCCGAAGCATCGTCTTCCCGTCTGTCCACCGCGTCGTCCTCCGCAGCCCGGGTCTTCGACGCCTCTCCCTTCGATTCCGTCCCGACGTTCGCCGACGTCGAACCCGGCGACGGCCAGCGCTGGTCCACCTGGCCGGCCATCACCCCGTCAGAGCGCGGGCCGCTCCCCTGGCCCGCCTGGGTCGTGACGAGTGCCGGCGCGCTCGACACCGAGCTCGGCATCCTCAAGACCGGCAAGGAGGCCGACGTCTTCCTCATCGAGCGGGCCGTGCCGGACGACCCCGACCAGCGCGTGCTGCTCGCCGCCAAGCGCTATCGCGACACCGACCACAGCAGCTTCCACCGGTCGGGCGTCTACACCGAGGGCCGCAGCACGAGGAACACGCGCGACACGAGGGCGCTGGCGAAGAAGAGCGAGCACGGCCGGGCGGTCGCCGCGCTGCAGTGGTCGTTCGCCGAGTTCGATGCGCTGTGCCGCATGTGGGAACTCGGCGCCCCCGTGCCCTACCCCGTGCAGGTCAACGGCACGGAGCTGCTGATGGAGTTCATCGGCGATGTGAGCGGTGTCGCTGCACCCCGGCTGGCGGCCGTGCGCAGCGCCCGCGCCGAGCTCGTGGATCTGTACGACCAGATCGTCGACCTGATGCGCGTCTTCGCCGCCGCGGGGTTCGCCCATGGCGACCTCTCGGCCTACAACCTGCTCGTGCACGACGGCCGGGTGCGGGTGATCGATCTGCCGCAGATCGTCGACATCATCGCGAACCCGCAGGGCCTGGATCTGCTGCACCGCGACTGCGTCAACATCTGCGACTGGTTCACCCGCCGCCGCGTCGAGCGCGATGCCGAAGCGCTGTTCGCCGAGCTCCTCGCAGCGTCGTATGCGTGACGACGGTCAGCTGCCGCCCCGGACTGGAACTCCCGCGGCGGCGCGCCGTCACCGTCCGTTCACCGCGCCCCGCCAGACTTCGAGCATGAGTGATTCCTCGCAGAGCGGCGCGGCGCCGGAGCCCGCGGCCACGGCCAACAGCGGCGCCGTCGGAGTGATCGGCCTCGACCTGCAGGGCGAGACCCCGGCCCCTAAGAAGCAGGTCTATTCGTGGGCGCTGTGGGACTGGGCGACGCAGCCCTTCAACACGGTCATCCTCACCTTCATCTTCACGGCGCTGTACCTCACGACCGAGGCGTTCCTGCCTGCCGACATCGCGGCGCTCGACGCGAGCGACCCGATGCGGGAGGCCGCCGAGGCCGACCTCGCCTCGGGTCTCGGCCTGGGGTCGACGATCGCCGGCATCGCCATCCTTCTGATCGCGCCCGTGCTCGGGCAGCGGGCGGATGCCGCAGGGAGGCAGAAGCTGTGGCTCGGCATCGGCACCGGGGCCCTCATCGCGTGCATGTTCGGCCTGTGGTTCGTCGAGCCCACTCCGGCGCTGTTCTGGCTCGGTGTCGCGCTGATCTCGGCCGGATCCGTCTTCGGCGAGATCGCCGCGGTGAACTCGAACGCCATGCTCATCGGCATCGCGAACCCCAAGACGGTCGGGCGCATCTCCGGCCTCGGCTGGGGATTCGGCTACATCGGCGGCATCATCGCGCTCGTGCTCGTGGTCGTGTTCTACATGTTCGACTGGTTCGGCCTGCCGGATGACGGCGGGCTGCCGTTCCGCATCATCGCCATCGGCTGCGCGATCTGGGCGATCGTCTTCTCGATCCCGATCTTCCTCAACGTGCCGGAGCCCTCTCTCGGCCGCCCCGAGCGCAAGGTCGGCTTCTTCGCGTCATACGGACTGCTCGTGAAGGACGTCACGGGGCTCTACCGCAACACCGAGACCCGTCACACGTTCTGGTTCCTGCTGTCGAGTGCGGTGTTCCGAGACGGGCTCGGCGGCGTCTTCGCCTTCGGCGCGGTCATCGCCAGCCAGGTCTTCGACTTCGCGTTCCTCGACCTCGTGATCTTCGGCATCGCGGCGAACCTCATCGCGGGCGTCTCGACGATCATCGCCGGACGCTTCGACGACCGATTCGGCCCCAAGCGCATCATCCTCATCTCTCTCGCCTCCATGGTGATCGCCGGCCTCGCGGTGTTCTTCCTGGTGGATGCGGGCACCGTCGTGTTCTGGGTCGGCGGACTGCTGCTCTGCGCCTTCGTCGGCCCCGCCCAGGCGGCGTCGCGGTCGTTCCTGGCCCGCATCACCCCGGCCGGGCGCGAGGGCGAGATCTTCGGCCTCTACGCCACGACCGGGCGGGCGGCGAGCTGGATGGCATCTGCGGCCTGGACGCTGCTGATCGTGCTGTCGGGCTCGACCGCCTACGGCATCCTGGGCATCGTGCTCGTGCTGATCGCCGGCTTCCTGCTGCTGCTGCCCGTCAAGGCGCCGCAGCGCACCTGAGCGCAGATCAGACCGCCGCAGGAGCCCTGTCGACGGCGCGTGCGGCGGGTGCGGCGGCGTAGCGATTCTCGGGCGTGCGCAGCCCGAGGTTGCCGCGCAGGGTGTCGCTCTCGTACTCGGTGCGGAAGACGCCGCGGTGCTGCAGGATCGGCACGACCTCCTCGATGAACCGGGTGAGCTGTGCCGGATGACCGGCATGGATGTTGTATCCGTCGACGCCGTAGGCCTCGAACCACTCCTGCAGTCGGTCGGCCACGGTCTCGGCCGTGCCGACGAACGGACCGCGATCGCGGCGCAGGCTCAGCTGGACGGTCTCGCGGAGGGTGAGCTTCGCCTCGGCGGCATGGCCCACGATGCGCTCGGCCTGCGTGCGGAAGCTGTTCTGCGCATATCGCAGCGCCTCCTGCGGGAACGGTGCATCGAGGTCGTACTGGCGGAAGTCGTGCCACCCGAACGATCGGCCGAACTCGCCCAGAGCCTGCGCGAACGAGTGGTCGCTCGAGCGGTAGTGCTGTTCGAGATCGGCAGCCTCGTCGTCGGTGTCGCCGATCACGACGCCGATGCCGGGCAGGATCACCAGGTCTTCGGGACGACGGCCGTACTTCGACACCGCACGACCCTTGATGTCGTCGTAGAACGCCTTGGCGCCGGCGAGCGTCGCGGCGTGGGTGAAGATGCCCTCCCCCACCTCGGCGCCGAGATCGCGCCCCTGCTCGGAGTCGCCCGCCTGGAAGATCACGGGCGCACCCTGCGGCGGACGCTCGATGTTCAACGGTCCCGTGACCGAGAAGTGCTCGCCGCGGTGATCGAGCGCATGCAGCTTCGCGGGGTCGAGGAACTGCGCGGTCGCCCGATCCCGCGGCAGCGCGTCGGGCTCGTACGAGTCCCACAGCGCCTGCACGAGCTTGACGTGCTCGCTCGCCCGGCCGTAGCGGGTGTCGTAGTCGTAGTGCTCGTCGAGTCCGTAGTTGCCCGCCGTGCCGGCATCCCCGCTGGTGACGACGTTCCAGCCCGCCCGGCCGTGGCTGATGTGATCGAGCGACGCGAAGCGCCTCGCCACATTGAACGGCGCGTTGTACGACGTGGTCAGCGTGCCGACCAGTCCCACCCGCTTCGTGTGCGTCGCGAGTGCGGACAGCAGCGTCAGCGGCTCGAGCCTGCTGAGGTAGTGGGGCGGGGAATCCGGAGTGATGTACTGGCTGTCGACGATGAAGACGAGGTCGAACTTCGACTCCTCGGCCTTCTTCGCGTGTTCGATGTACCAGTCGATGTCGACGCTCGCGTTCGCCGGGATCTCGGGGTCCAGCCACAGGTTGTGGTTGCCCGGCCCTCCCGATCCGGTCAGCACGAGTCCGAGCTTGAGCTTCCTGTCGGTCATGATGCCTCTCCTAGGCTTCGACGAGAGCGGATGCCGAGGCATCCGCCGTGTGGCGGTTCTGGGGCACCCGGAGTCCGAGGTTGCCGCGCAGCGTGTCGGCCTCGTACTCGGTGCGGAAGAGCCCACGGCGCTGCAGGATCGGCAGCACCTCGGACGTGAAGGTGTCGATGTCGTCGGGAGTGCGTGCGCGCAGGTTCAGTCCGTCTGCGGCGCGGCCGAGGAACCAGTCCTGGATGGTGTCGGCGACGGTCTCGGGGCTGCCGATGAACGGCGACGGCGCGTACTGCGTGAACTCCTCGACCGTCTGGCGCAGCGAGAGCCCTCCCTCGGTGGCTCGCTCGACGATCGCCGCCGAGCGCGTGCGCCCGCCCTTCTCGGCGAGGGCGCTGACGTCGGGGAACGGGGCATCGAGGTCGTGCTGCGAGAAGTCGTATGCGCCGAAGGCCCTGCCGAAGGCCGCGAGCTTGCGGTCGAAGTCGTTGTCGGACTCGAAGATCTCGCGAGCGAGGCGGTGTGCCTCGGCATCCGTCGATGCGATGACCGGCGTCGCGCCGACCAGGATCACGAGGTCGTCCCAGTGCCGACCGTGCTGGGCGAGGCGCCCCTTGACGTCCTTGTAGTAGGCGCGGGCGGTGTCGATGTCCTCGCCTGGGGCGTAGATGCCCTCGGCCACCTCGCCTGCGAGGGTCTTGCCCTCTTCCGAGATCCCGGCCTGGAAGATGACCGGCCGCCCCTGCGGCGAGCGCGACAGATTGAGCGGCCCGTCGACGCGGAAGTGCTCTCCCCGGTGGTTCAGGGCGTGCAGCTTGGTGGGGTCGAGGAAGAGATCGCTCTCGACGTCGGCGACGAAGGCGTCGTCTTCGTACGAGTCCCACAGGCCCCGCACGACCTGCACGGCTTCGAGAGCGCGGCCGTAGCGGGTGGCGTAGTCGAGGTGCTCCTCGAGTCCGTAGTTGCGAGAGGTTCCCGTGTCGAAGCTGGTCACGACGTTCCAGCCGGCGCGGCCGTGGCTGATGTGGTCGAGCGAGCCGAACCGGCGGGCCAGGTTGAACGGCGAGTTGTACGTCGAGCTGGCGGTGCCGATCAGGCCGAGGTTCTTCGTATGGGTCGCGACGGCCGACAGCAGGGTGAGCGGTTCGAGGCGATTGAGGTAGTGCGCGGGGTAGGTCGCGTTGATGAACTGGCTGTCGACGATGAACAGCGCGTCGAACAGCGCGGCCTCGGCCTGCTTCGCCCTGGCGATGTACCAGTCGATGTCGATCGACGCGTTCGCGGGGATCCGCGGATCCTTCCACAGGCTGTGCTGGCCGGGTCCGCCGACCCCGTACACGCTGAGGGCGATCTTGAGCTTGCGTTCGGTCATGTCCGTCTCCTGGTCGGTTCGGGGGTTCTGGTGGTCTCGGTGGTCTGGGTGAGGTGTGCGTCGCGGGATGCGGTCAGCCGGCGTCGAGCACCCGGCGCAGGCGCGCCCGCTCCTCGCGGTCGATGGCACCTGCGTGCAGGCTCGGTGCGGAGCCGACGAGCAGGCGGGTGTACGGATGCTGCGGGTCGTTGACGACATCCGCCGTGCGACCGACCTCGACGACCTCGCCGCGGTAGAGCACCACGACCCGATCGGTGACACCCGCAACGGAACCGAGGTCATGCGAGATGAAGACGAGCGACGTGCCCGCCGCGCGCAGGTCGTTCAGGATCTCGAGGATGGCGACGCGGTTGGCCGCATCCAGGGCGCTGACCGGCTCGTCGAGGATCAGCACCCGCGGCTCGGTGGCCAGCGCCCTCGCCAGCAGCACGCGCTGACGCTGCCCTCCCGACAGTTCCCCGGGGAAGCGCACGAGCAGGTCCCGGTCGAGCCGCACCTGTTCGAGACGGAAGTCGATGCGGTCGCGGATCTGCTCCTTCGACAGCCGACGCTGCAGGCGCAAGGGCTCGGTCAGAGACTCCCCGATGGTGAGGTCGGGGTCGAGCGCGCGCAGCGGATCCTGGAACACGTACTGGATCGCGCCCCGGCGACGGAACTCCCGCCACTGCCGAGCACCGAACGCGGTGACCTCCTCTCCGCCGATGTGCACGCTGCCCGCCCGGGCCGGAACGAGACCGACCACGGCCCTCGCGATCGTCGACTTGCCCGAGCCCGTCTCGCCGATGATGCCGACCGACTCGCCTGCGGCCACGTCGAACGATGCGTCGTGGATGACCTGCGTCCGGCGTCGGCCGCTGCCGTATGACACCTGCAGACCCTCGATGCGGATGGCGGGAATCTGCTCAGCCACGATTCACCCCCGCCGGCTCGAACGCGGCGGCCTCCGGCGCATCGCCACCCGACGGAGCCACCGCAGTCGCCTTCGGCTCGCGGAACCGGTCGAGACCGTAGGTGTTGTGCTCGTCGATCAACAGCCGGGTGTACTCGTGCTCGGGTGCGAAGAGGATGCGTTCGGCCGTGCCCTGCTCGACAACCTCGCCCTGGCGCAGCACCAGGACGTCGTCGCAGGTCTGCCCGATGACCGCGAGGTCGTGCGACACGACGATGAGCGCGAGCCCGTGCTTCTCCTTGAGGTCGACCAGCAGGTCGAGGATCTCTGCCTGCACCGTGACATCGAGGGCGGTGGTGACCTCGTCGGCGATGAGGATCCGCGGCTCGAGCGAGATCGCGGCTGCGATCAGCACCCGTTGCAGCATGCCGCCGGAGAGCTCATGCGGGTAGCTGCGGTAGACCAGCTCGGGGTCGCGCAGTCGCACGTCGTCGAGCAGGGCGATCGTGCGCTTCTTCGCCTCGCGGCGCCCCAGCCCGCCCCGCACCCGCAGCGCCTCGGCGATCTGCGGGCCGACCCGCAGCGAGGGGTTGAGATACGAGCCCGGGTCTTGGAACACGGCGGTGATGCTCACCCCGCGCAGCTTCTCCCATTCGCGGGCGCTGAAGCCCGCGATGTCGCGTCCAAACAGCTCGACCCTCCCGCCCGAGATGTGGAAGAGGCGGGGCAGGATGCCGAGGATCGCCCGGCACGTCAGCGTCTTGCCGCTGCCGGACTCGCCCACGATGCCGACGACCCGGCCGGGGCGCAGATCGAAGCTCACACCTCGCACGAGTTCCTCGCCCGTGTGGCGGTGGGCGATGCGCACGTCGTCGAGTCGCAGAACGCTGGCCGATGTATCGATGGTCATGAGGATCTCCTTCCGACGAGTGCGCGGCGGCTGCGCGCAGCATCCCTCTCGATGAGCAGAGTGCGCCCCGACTCCCCCGCCACGTCGCGGATGACGTCGGCGAGCAGGTTGAACGCCCACACCGAGAGCATGATCAGCACGGTCGTGAAGATCGGCGCGTACGGCCGCTGCGTCAGGTATCCGAGATCGCTCGCGAGCACGCCGCCCCACGACGGCGCCGGCGGCTGGATGCCGATGCCGAGGAACGTGAGGCTCGAGACGATCACGAATCCGACGCCGAGCGTGTTGGCGGTGGCGATCGCGATCGGCGGCAGCACCTTCGACCACACGTGCGTGCGCACGATCCAGCCGGTGCGGGCGCCGGCGAGGATCGCCGCCTCGACGTACTGCGACTTCGCCACGCTGAGGGTCGCCGCCCGCGACACCCGATAGAAGAGCGGGGAGACGAGGATGCCGACCGTCAACATGGCCTGCGGGATGCCGTTGCCGAGCAGCGCTGTGGCCGCCACCGCGAACACCAGGAAGGGCAGCGCGATGAGGGTGTCGACGAAGCGCAGCGTCAGCCACTCGAACACGCGCCCGAGATACACCGAGAGGATGCCGGGGATCGCGCCGGCGAACAGCGCGATGACCGCGACCTGCACGGCTCCGAACACGCTGATCGGGGCGCCGGCGAGGATGCGGCTGAGCACGTCTCGCCCGAGGTAGTCGGTGCCGAGCCAGTGGGCCGCCGATGGGCCTGCGAGGATCTCGCTCGTTCCCTGCAGCGGATCGTAGGGCGCGAGCACGGGGCCGAAGAACGCGAGGATCGCGATGAACAACAGGAAGGCGGTCGCGAAGCGGCCTGCGGGCAGGGCGAGGATGCGGCGGATCATCTCAGACTCCTCTCGCGGATGCGGGGTTGAGGCGCACCAGCAGCAGGTTGACGATGAGGTTGAAGACGACCACGAGGACGATCGCGATCACGAGCACTCCCTGCACCGCCGGCACGTCGCCGCGGTTGGCCGAGTCGGCGGCGAATTTGCCGAAGCCGGCGAGACCGAAGATCGCCTCGGTGACCACGGCACCTCCGAGGAGAGCCGGGAACTTCATGCCGAGCACCGTGAGTGCAGGACCTGCGCCGTTGCGCAGCGCGTGCGCGAAGAAGATGCGGCGAGCGCTGAGGCCGCGCATCCGGGCCCCGGTCACATAGTTCTCGCGGTAGGCCTGGATCAGACCGACGCGCATCTGCCGGGCGAGGTCGGCGATCGTGTCGAAGCTCAGGGCGATGGCGGGCAGCCACAGGTGCCAGAGCCACAGTCCGACACCGCCCTGTTCGAGCGGGATGTATCCGGCCGAGGGGAACCACCCCAGCGTCACCGCGAACACCGCGACGAGTGCGATGCCGACGACGAAGGAGGGCATGACCGAGATGACGGTCGTGAAGCCGGTGATGGATCGGTCGAGGATGCTGGTGGGATACGCCGCGGCGAGCACGCCGAGTCCGAAGCCGAACACGACGCCGATGACGAGAGCGAGGCCGGCGACCGACAGGCTGATCGCAGCGCGGGAGACGAGTAGGTCGGCGACCGGTGCGCCGTTGTACCAGCTGTTGCCGAGGTCGCCACCGAGGATGCCGCCGAACCAGTCGAGGTACTGCACGAGGAACGGCCGGTCGAGACCCCACTGATGCTCGAGGGCGGCGATCTGCTCGGGCGTGGCCGACTCCGAGAGCTGCAGGTGGGCGGGGCTGAGCCCGCTGAGCCCCTGCAGGGCGAATGTGATGAAGGTCGCGAACAGGAAGACGGTCGCGAAGACGATCACGGTGTGCCCGATGAGGCGAGCCGCGGTCGCGAGGTGGGCGCCGGCGCGGAGCGGAGTCCCGGAGGCGTTCGGTGACGTCGCGGTGGTCGCCCCGCGGACGGGCACCGAGGTGATGGCGGTCATGCGATGCTCCTTCCTTTTCGTATCGGGCTTCGAGGAGCGGGCCCCTGCAGTGCGGCAGGGGCCCGCTGCGGTCGTCAGTCGTCGATCGTCACGCCGGTCAGGCTGATCTGCCCGGGGATCTGGGGCAGATCAGAGACCTTCGGCGACTTCACGATGAGGGTTGGAACCCCGACGGTGAAGACGAGTGCTCCGCTCTGCAGACCGGCACGCGTGGCGTCCTGCAGGTTCTCGGCGTAGTCCGGCGAGTCCAGCGGCGTCTCGCGGGCGACCTTGATCGCCTCGTCGAAGCCCTCCGGCACATACGGGCTCGACAGGTTCAGCGGGCCGTCCTTGCCGAAGTGCGCCGTCAGGGTCTGCACCGGCGACTCACGCCCGGTCGTGCCGTAGGTCGACAGCACGAGGTCCTTCGCGAAGAACGGCGTCGCCCAGTCCGGGGCCACGGTGATGTTCGCGGTGATTCCGACCTCCGCGAGCTGCGCCTGGATGACCTCGTTGATGACGGCATCCGCGCTGACCACGAAATCGACGACGATCTCGCCCGGCTCGTAGCCGGCATCCGCGAGGATCTTCTTGGACTCCTCGGGATCGTAGGGCCAGAGATCCTCGGACTCATCGTCGTACGCGATGTACCCCTCCGGGAATGGCTGTGTGGTCGCGTAGCCGAGCCCGAACGTCACCTTCTCGACGAGTTCGTCGCGGTCGATCGCGTGGCGCACGGCGTCGACCACGGCCGGGTCGTCGAACGGCGCCTTGTTGATGTTGAGGCTGAGGTTCGAGGCCGAGTAGACCGGGTGCGTCGCGACGTCGAGGTCGGCGGCGATCGCGGCGTCGTACTGCGCCGGGGCGAGGCCGTACGCGAAGTCGTAGACGCCGGTCTGGATCGAGGCGACCAGCGTCGACGGGTCGGGAGCGGTCGAGAGCTCCACCCTGTCGATGTGGATGTTCTCGGCATCCCAGTAGTCGGGGTTCTTCTCGAAGTAGATGTGCGACTCCGGAACGTACTCGGTGACGGTGAAGGGGCCGGCCCCGACGGGCCACTGATCGAGCTTCGCCGGGTCCTCGGCGGCCGCAGGACTGGTGATCTGCGCGGTGCGCTTGCCCAGCAGAAGCGGGATCTGGTGGTCGACCTGGTTCAGGTGCACCGTGACGTCGGTCTCGCTGTCGGCCGTGACCGACTCGATCGAGGTCAGATCGCCGAACAGCGCCGAGTTCTCCTGCGTCTTCGCTCGCTCGATGTAGAGCTTGACCGACTCGGCATCCAGCGGCTCGCCGTCCTGGAACACCAGCCCGTCACGCAGGTGGAACGTGACGGCCGTGCCCTCGTCGTTGTACTCCCAGCTCTCGGCGAGGCCGGGGGCGGCGTCACCGTTCTCGTCGATCTCGGTCAGCGAGGCGTAGGCGAGCGCGGTGAGGTTGAAGCCGAAGCCCGAGCCCTGCACGATCGGGTCCCAGTGGGCGGGAAGGGTCGCGGCCCAGCGCAGCACGGACTCGCCGTCGGCGTCTCCTGAGCTGCTCGATGCCGGGGTCGCAGCGCACGCGGTGAGCGCGAGGGCTCCCACGAGCAGCGCGGCGGCCGCGGTTCGAAGTCGGGTGATTCTGCGGGTCATGAGCTGTTCCGTTTCTGCGGTTTCCGGCCCGGTGCGTCCGGGGTGTCGGGGGGTCTCGGTGCGGGTGCTGGCAATCCTGACGCGGGTCAGGCGGCCGACGATAGGGCGGTGTCACAAAGGTTCCGGCGACGAAACCTGACGTCACATGACGTCGTGGGAGGACTCCGAGCGCGGGGTGTCAGGGAGTCGCGGGTTCGGCGATCGCCGCTGTCACGAGCGGTTCGCGTGCGTCGATTCGCCCGTAGACGCGGTCGAGGACCGCCGCGGCATCCGCGGAGTCCGCGCCTCGCCACGCGACATGGTGATCGGGACGCACCAGGGCGAACGGGGCGCCGTAGAGCGCGAGCGCGCCGGCATCGGGAAGGTGGATCACCTCGAGGCTGATGGCCCGTTCGCGCGCTGCCTCGGCGAACCCGGCGACCGCGGAGACGTCGTCGGAGAGCACGAGCAGTGCCACATCGCCGCCGATGCGGTCGTACAGCGTGACGCCGTAGGGGTCGATGATGCCGTTGGGTGCGCGATGCCCCGGACGACCGCCGGGCACGTAGACGCCCGGATCCCACGGCGTCTCGGTCGCGGCCTGGTCGGGCTCGTAGGCGATCACCGGGGAGTCGTCGTACCGCTCGTCGAAGTACACCCCGACGTCGCGGCGCTGCCCCTGGGCGAGGATCTCGCGGATGCGGTCGCGCCGCTCCTCGGCCTCGATGCTCGTGTCATCATCTGCCGGGAATCCGAGGCGTCTGGCCTCGTCGACGTTGCGCTCTGTGCGGTCGGCGCGTGCTTTCGCCGAGGCGCCGACGCGGGCGTTGTGCGGGCGGCGCTCGCGGTCATAGGAGTCGAGCAGTGCATCGCCGCCCGTGCCGCGCAGCACCGCAGCGAGCTTCCACCCGAGATTGAACACGTCGCCGAACCCTTCACCGAGGTTTCCGCCGGGCGTCCGCACGTGGGCGGCATCGCCGACGAGCAGCACGCGTCCCTGCCTGAAGGTCTTCGCGAGCCGAGTGCTCTTGAAGTACGGCGTGACGTCGACGACCTGCAGCGCGAGATCCGAGCCGAAGGCCGCGCGGGCGAGCGCCAGCAGCTCGTCCTCCGTGGGTGTGTGCTCGAGCGGATACGGACCCGCGTACACACGCCAGTCGGTCTCGTTGAGCGCGGCGAGGAAACCGGAGTGGATGCCGTTGACGATCACGTTCACGGCGCTCGGGAACGGATCCCGGCCGGCGTACTCGCCGTCGGTGCGCACCACGAAGCGGAAGTGCCGATCGGTCGCGTAGGCGCCGTCGCGTTCGATTCCCGCGAGGGTGCGCACGGTGCTGCGGGCGCCGTCGGCACCCACGACGTACTTGGCTCGGATGCGGCGCACGGCCCCGGTCTCGACATGCTCGACGGTCGCGATGATCCCGTCGCGAGCTCCCCACTCGCGGTCTTCACCCGACGAGCTCTCGAGCAGCGAGAGCAGTCGCCATCCTCCGGCCACGGGCACGTCGAGCTCTGCCAGCTGGTCGAGGAACGCCTGCTGCAGCGCGGTCTGCGGGCGCCGCAGCGACTCGGCCAGCGAGTACGGGTTCTCGGTGCGGCCGGTGAATCCGGGGCGACCGGTCGGAGCGCCCGGCCGAGTCAGGTCATGCCCGATGAGCGAGGTGCAGAAGGTCGTGCCGAGGTTCCATTCGGGAGGGAAGGTCCAGCCGCGGCGGATGCGATCCTCGACGCGCCACTGCTGGAAGAACTCGACGGTGCGGGCACTGTGCCCCATCGCGCCGGCTCTGATCAGACGGAACGAGGTCGCGGCATCGACCACGGCGACGTCGACCTTCTGCCGGTGGAGTTCGAGAGCGGTCGCGAGCCCCGACGGCCCTGCTCCGACGACGAGCACCTCGACCTCCTGCGGCGGAGTGCCGTGCGCGAGCAGCACGGTGTCGACGTGCCGCTCTCCGCGGCTGATCTCGTTCTGGGCGACCATGGGAACCTCCAGGCTGGGTGGGAATGCAGATCATCATTCGCCTCACCTCGTGCGTGTGCGCCGGCGGTGTCATAGAAGTTCCGCGGGCGTCATGCGGCGTCACCCGACGACACAGGCCGACAGCGGGCGCCCCAGGGGTCGACCGTGCTGGCTACGGTGGCCGCACGTCGATCGAGACCTCGCCGCAGACCGGAGGGCACCATGACCATCACCGACACCCGCACGACGGGCTCGGACTTCGCGCAGGAGTGGCAGCGCTGGCATGACGGAGTCGAAGCGCAGCGGCGGGCCCCGCACAGCTTCCTCGCGTACACCAGCTTCAACCTGCTGCGTGAGGAGCCGCTGCAGTTCGACGATGTGCCGGGCACCTGGACGACCGGACCCGAGGGCGTGATCGTGCAGCTCGACGCCGGCCAGGTGCTCGATGTCGACGGTGTCGCTGTGCGTGGCGTGCACGAATGGGGAGTGATCGGTGAACGCACCTTCCATCGAGCGCGGTTCAAGGATGCCGTGATCGAGGTCTCGAAGCGCGGCGGTCGCGACATCGTGCGCCCGCTGCATCCGGAGCACGCGCTGCGCACCGCATATGCCGGCACGCCGACGTTCGCCCCGGATGAGCGGTGGGTGATCGAGGGGGTTTTCGAACCGGAGCCCGAGCGCGAGATCGACATCGCCGCCGCGATCCCCGCGATCGAGCATGTGCACACGACCCCGGGCCGGGTGCGGTTCTCCGTCGACGGCGTCGAGGTGGCGGTGACTCTGATCGCTCGCAGCGCGGATGCCGCTGTGCTGCTGTTCCGCGATTCGACGAGCGGCGTGAGCACGTACGGCGCGAGCCGCACCCTCGCGGTCACGCTGCCGCGCGGCACCGACCGCCGTGTGACGTTGGACTTCAACCGTGCGAGCAACCTGCAGTGCGCGTACACCGACTTCTCGCCGTGCCCGTTGGCTCCGGTCGAGAACTGGCTGCCGTTCGCGGTCGAGGCCGGTGAGAAGACCCCGCTCAGCCGCACATCGTGACCGCAGGAGTAGCCTGACCGCGTGACGGTCATCATCGCTTTTCTCGCCAACATCCTCGTCGCGATCGCCAAGACGGTCGCTGCGGTGATCACGTCGTCGGCGTCGATGGTGGCAGAGGCCGCACACTCGTGGGCGGATGCCGGCAACGAGGTCTTCCTCCTGATCGCCGACCGTCGGGGCGCCCGGACGAAGGATGCACGACACCCGCTGGGATACGGTCGCGCGGCGTTCGTCTGGTCGTTGATCGCGGCGTTCGGGATCTTCACTGCGGGGTCGATCGTGTCGATCATGCACGGCGTGCAGGAGTTCTCCGAGACCGGTCCGGTCGAGAGTCCCGTGGTCGCCTACACCGTGCTCGGCATCGCGTTCGTGCTGGAGGGAGCGTCGTTCACACAGGCGATGGTGAAGTCTCGGCGGTTGGCGCGCGAACGCGGATCGTCGACGTGGGACTACGTGCTCGACACCAGCGATACGACGTTGCGCGCCGTGTTCTTCGAGGACATGGCCGCCCTGATAGGCCTCGTGATCGCCGCCGGCGCGATCGCGATGCATCAGATCACGGGAGTGGCCGCGTGGGATGCGATCGGTTCCATTCTCGTCGGCGTTCTGTTGGGCGTCGTGGCGGTCATCCTGATCGGACGCAACATCGCTTTTCTCGTGGGCTCGAACGCGTCGCCGGAACTGCGTGATCGCGTGGGGCGCGCGCTGCTCGGTTCGCCGCAGATCCAGCGCCTCACGTATCTGCACATCGAGTACGTCGGACCGAACCGGCTGTTCATCGTCGCCGAGGTCGACCTGGCGGGCGACGCCCGGGAACACGACGTCGCCCGACGCCTGCGCGAGATCGAGAGGCAGATCGAGGCGCACGAGGTCGTCGAGACCGTGGTGCTGTCCCTGTCGGTCGACGATGAGGAGTCCCTCGTCTTCGCCACGAGCGCAGCCGCGGGCGCGAGCGGAGCCGCGGGCGCGAGCGGAGCCGCGGGCGCGAGCGGAGCCGCGGGCGCGCAGCAGCCATGACCGCGTCATCCCGCGTGCGCGAAGAGAGATGGCGCTGGTGCGGGACGTGCTCCGTGAGGCGTTCGCCTCGCGCCTGGCGATGACGCACTGAGTCGGGGCGTGTGCCAGCGTTGGTCGGGATCCCACCATCTCGGTCCCCGCACCTGCGGGACGCCGTCATCCATGCGGATCTCCCACCCCGATGTCCCCAGACTCCGGTGGTGCCACCAGCACAACGGCACACCGTTGTCCGTGTGCGTCGGCCCGCCGCGCGCGTGCTCGGTCACGTGATGGATCTCACACCACGACGCGGGAACATGGCATCCGGGGATCAGGCATTCCTTGTCGCGGGCGACGATCGCCCGCCGCTGATGCACCGTGAACACCCGATCCGTGGTCGTGATCCCGATGATGCGGCCCTCATCCATGAGCACCCGCTGAACCGTGCCGGAGCATCCGACATGCGCAGCGACGCCGAGAGGCACTTGGCCCCATGCCCCGCTGACGCTCGCTCGACCGGATCCGGTCGCGAGGTCATTCACATCGACCGTCACGACCAACGTCGGGGCGGCACCGCCGAGGGTGGGCATCTCTTTGTGGCGAGCCGCGATGCCGAGAGCTGCGGCAAGGGCATCGTGTCGCTTCTGAGCCGCCGTCCGGCCGTCGATGACGTTGCGCGGATCGGAGTTGAACGGATCTTCTTCGGCAGCGTTGTCACCGCCGCCGCCGTCGCCATCAGCACCGCCGTCCGCACCGACATCCCCCGTAGTGAACACGACGCCGGGCATCGGAGGACCGTCGCCCTTGGGGTTGTTCACCGCGTCGAGGATCAGCTCCAGCTGCGCGGCGACCTCTGGCGTCAGGTATCCCTTGATGGAGCGCAGTCCGTCGCGCATCGCGCCTATGGTGATGCACCGTCGGCGCGCAGGCTCGTCGCCGGGTTCGTCACCGTCGGGGTCGAGCAACGCCGCCAAGGTCTCTGCGAGAAGCTTCAGCTCGTCGAGCGTGGGCGGCGGGCCCTGAACCTCTGCGTCGGGACCCGCCTCAGGGTCAGGGCGGATTCCCCGTGCCGCGCGAGCGAGGCAGATGTCGGCGTCGAGTCGATCATCGACGCTGATGCGATGCGCCACCTTCTCGATCGGATCGGTCGCCGCGAGCATCCCGGCGACGCCGATCGCGCCGTCGAGCATCGCCTCTCGCAGGGCCGGCCACCGCGCGGGCAGCCGATCGCCTGACACCAGGTTCATGTCTCGTCGCGCGAGCCCGACGACCTTCTCGACACGCGACGCCCCGCGCACGTCTGTCAACAGGGTGCGCTGCAGCAGTTCGTTCGGCGTGCGGCAGCCCGACGAATGCGGGAAGTCGACCGCATCTCCCGAGGCGACCGTCTCGACCACCACGGCCTCGATCCGCCGCAGTGCCGCGCCGGCCGCCTGCAGCACCTCCACCCGTTCCGCGTCGGACAACCCCGCGAGCGCGTCGTCGGACAGCACCCGATCGAGGTCGGAGACGACCTGATCGACAAGGGCGCGAGTGGAGGATGCCATGGCTCCATCCAAGCCGGACCCACCGACATTCGAAGCGCAGAAACAGGCACTTTTCGACCAGATCAGGAGCATATTCCAGAACATCGGAGCAGCGTTCCGGGATGCCGATCGACGAGCACCACACGCACCACGAGCACGAGCACCGCACGCACCACGAGCACGAGCACCGCGCGCACCACGAGCACGAGCACCACGCGCACCACGAGCACCAGCACCACACGCACCACGAGCACCAGCACCACACGCACCACGAGCACCGCAACCGGCCCGCTCGCCAGCGAGACGCCGTTCGAGCGCTCAGTTCTCCCAGTTGTCGGCGAGTTTGTTCAGCAGGTTCGCGAGCTGCTCCCGCTCCTCATCGGAGAACGCCGCGAGCGCCTTTCCGAGCGCCTCCCGTCGCTCGCCGCGCATTCCCCGAGCGATCTTGCGCCCCTCGTCGGTCAAGGCGATGCGCGTGCGCCGCGCGTCGTCGGGGTCGGCCTCCCGACGCACGAACCCGTGGGCGACGCCCTGCTGCACGAGCCGCGATGCGCGGGGCTGATCGACGCCGATCGCCGCGCCGAGGTCGCTCACACTCAGGGGCGCGGATGCCGCGGCGAGCGCCTCGAGCATCCGCATCCGTGCCGGGCCGCCGAATCGCCCGGAGGGGTCGTTCATCCACGGCGGCATGCCGGGGTGCGCAGGGCGCGCGTGCCCGTGACTCCCCTGTTCGTAATGGTCGGGGTGCGGTCCCCCATGCCAGCCGTGGGGCCCGCCCATGCCGCGCGAACCGCGACCGCGGTCGCCGGGGCGTCGCCCCCGCAGGCGTGACAGGGCGCGGGCGATGGCCTCGGTGGGGTCGTTCTCTGCGGCGCTCACCCGTCGATTTTACATGCGACTTGACATGGATTCACAGTGCATGTCACACTACATATACATGCATAGTGACAAGCACATGCTCCATGACATCAAAGGACTCCACCCATGAACACCTCTGACACTCAGAACACAGACGACAGCTCCCGCCCCTTCGGTTACTGGCTGAAGGCCGTCGACCGCCTGATGGCGGCCGAGTTCGACGCCGCCTTCGACGGCGAGCACGCGAGCCGCCGCGACTGGCGCCTCCTCAACGTGATCGACGGCACCACTCCGGCCCACCGCCCCCTGAACGCCCACAAGCTCGACGGTCTGGTCGAACGCGGCTGGGTCGTCGCCGACGGCGACGGCTGGACGCTCACCGACGAGGGCCGCGCGGCGAAAGAGCGCCTCAGCGCCGTCGTCGACGGCATCCGCGCCAAGGTCGCCGATGCGGTCAGCCTCGAAGACCTCGACACCACTCTGGCCTCGCTCGAGCAGATCGCTCGCGCGTTCGGCTGGGACGAGCAGACGCCGCTTCCCCGCGGACGCGGTCGTCGCCACGGACGCGGATTCGGACCCGGTGTCAGCCGCGGCTTCGGCCGCCGGCACGGGCTCCCGTTCGGACGAGGCCGCGGTTTCGCACCCGGATTCGACTCCGGGCACGGGCACGGGCACGAGCACGGGCACCGGCACGGGCTCGGGCACGAATCGGATGCCGCGTTCGGCCGCCGCGAGTGCGGACACCGCGGCCACCCCGGTCATGACCGCTTCGCGAACGCACACCACCCGCACCACGGCCGTCACGGGCACCCGGGCGACGTCGCCGAGGACCGCGATCACCGCCACGGCGGACACGGGCACGGCCACCTCCACGGCCACGGGCACGGCCACCTCCACGGCCACGGCCACGGCCACGGCCACGGCGGACACGGACACGGCCACGGAAACCCGCGCCGCGGTGAGCACCGCGTCGCCCGCGCGGCGCACGACGCGTACGAGCGCGGCTTCGACGCCGGCTTCTCCCGCGGCCGCGACGCCTGAGCGCGTCACCCCCGCATCCGCTGGACCCAGAACGCCCCTCTCGCTCGCGACCGGGGCGTTTCTGCGCACCGGAACCGTGCGCCCGGGACGGCGGACGCCGCGGGACACCACCGGATCCGGAGCGGTGGACGGCGCAGGACGCCACCGGATCCGGAGCGTCTGACGCCGTTCTCGGGAGATCCGCCTAGCGCAGAGCCGGCAGCACGACCTCGTCGACCATCTGCACCACGGCATCCGGTTCGAGTGCACGCCGCCGCAGGCTGACGCTGCCGAACGCCGCGGTCGGCACGAGGCCGGCGATGAGCGCGACGGGAGCGTTCGCACGCACCTGGCCCTCGTCGATCCATCGTTCGATCACTGCCGTGAGCGCCGCGACAGGCGGCCCGCCGACCACGCGATAGGCGACGTCGCGCAGCTCGTCGTCTCGTCCGATCTCGCTCAGGATGCTGGCGAGCACGCTGGCGGTGCGGTCGTCCGCGTTCGCGAAGTGCATGGCCGCGGCGACGAGATCACCGCGGAGCGTGCCGGTGTCCGGCACCTCGGCAGCGACTTGCAGTGCACCGACCGCCGCGACGACGAGTTCAGCCTTCGTCTCCCAGCGGCGGTAGATCGCGGAGCGTCCGCAGCGCGCGCGTTCGGCCACAGCACCGATGGTGGTTCCCGCGTAGCCGCTCTCGATCAGCAGATCCTGCACGGCCGCGAGAATCGACGCCTCGACGCCGGGGTCACGAGGACGCCCCGCCTGCCTGGCCATCGCTTCCGCACTCATCGCACCCATTGTATATTCCGGGATCGAGTAGTACCGTTACTTTCGATACCGATCGGTACCGAATCACTCGGGACGTCGACCGCAAGGAGCTGTCATGGCCACCACCACCGTCCGCACAGACCGGCACACGACCGGATCCCGGCTGCGCACCGCTCTCATCCTCATCGTCGCCGTCGTCGTCGCCGTCGCTGCGAACTCGGTCGTGGCCCTCGTCGCGATCTCCGCCGGGGCTCCGGCGACCTACGGCCCGCTGACGTTTCCCGCCTACGCGCTCTTCACGGCGCTCGGCGTCATCGTCGGCTGGATCGGCTGGTCGCTCGTTCGCCGCCGCGCCCGCGACCCTCGCCGCGCTCTCACGATGCTCGTGCCCGTCGTGACCCTCGCGTCGTTCATCCCCGACGTGCTGCTGCTCGTGCTGCGCTTCATCCCCGGGACGACGGTGAGCGCCGTCGTCGGGCTCATGATCATGCACCTCGTCGTCGTCGCCGTGGCAGTGCCCGCGTACGTCTGGGCCTCGAATCGGAGCTGAGGGACGCACTCACGCCACTCCGTCACGGGGCTGCACGCCCGCCAGATCGGGGGGCGCCGCCTGCAGATGCGTCGCGCGGCGCTGGTCAGGCGCCCGGTCCCTCCGGGCGGAGCAGCCGGGACGCACCGAGAACCTCGATGCCGAGCAGGCGGCCGTCGCGGTCGAAGTCCAGGAACAGCTCACCCGAGATGTCGTCTGGCAGGTCCACGGGGACGGTTCTCGCAACTCCTCCATCGGCGATCGGCGGGCCCACCGTCACGTACGCGGCGTCGACCTCAGGGTCGTATCGACTCTCACCCATGCCACAGCGTCGCCGTGCCGGCGACGACATCCGCTGCATCCGGCGATTGCGCGAACGTCACCGTCGCGCCGAGGTACACCGCCCCGGCGATCGCAGCCGCGAGCAGCACGATGAGGAATCCGAAGATCACGACCGACAGCGCCCGGTATTCACCGGATGTCGGCTCCACCGGCGCCACCGACGGCTGCGCCCAGTCATCGGCCGCCGGAGACGGCTGATCCCCGGTGAGGATCGCCGGCCGGGGCCGCGACCGGCGGGTCGACGGAGGCATCGCCTCGGGCGGAGGCGGCGGAATCACAGCATCCGGCACCGCAGACTCTGGCGGAGGCGGCGGAATCACAGCATCCGGCACCACAGACTCGGGCGGAGGCGGCGGAATGACAGCATCCTCCGGGCGGATGTACGGGTCGTTGCTGTCGCCGCTCATGTCAGCCCCCGAGGGCTCCGACGTCGGTCGTGCCGACGTCGGTCCGGTGGAAGTTCTGGAACGAGCGGGAGGCGGTCGGACCGCGCTGCCCCTGGTAGCGGTTACCGTAGGGACCCGAACCGTAGGGGTTCTCAGCCGGCGAGGTCAGCCGGAAGAAGCACAGCTGACCGATCTTCATGCCCGGCCACAGCTTGATCGGCAGCGTCGCGACGTTCGCGAGTTCGAGGGTGACATGCCCCGTGAAACCCGGGTCGATGAAGCCGGCGGTCGAGTGGGTGATGAGCCCTAGGCGCCCGAGCGACGACTTGCCCTCGAGGCGAGCCGCGATGTCGTCGGCCAGCGAGACCTGCTCGAAGGTCGCACCCAGCGCGAACTCGCCGGGGTGCAGGATGAACGGCTCGTCGGGGTCGACCTCGATCAGTCGCGTGAGCTCTGGCTGATCGACCGACGGGTCGATGAACGGGTACTTGTGGTTGTCGAACAGACGGAAGTAGCGGTCCAGACGCACGTCGATGCTCGACGGCTGGATCATCTCCGGCTCGTGCGGATCCAGGCCGATCCGGCCGGAGGCGAGTTCTGCTCTGATGTCGCGATCGCTGAGAAGCACGGCCCCAGCCTAGTCACCGCGCGCCGCCGACACTTTGGCCATGACGGATCCGGCGGGTAGGCTGGCGTCACCTGCTCCTCGGATGCGGGTACGGGGCTGTAGTTCAATGGCAGAACTTCTGCTTCCCAAGCAGACAGCGCGGGTTCGATTCCCGTCAGCCCCTCCACGCGGTCGTCACCTGGTCATCGGCGCTCCTCGCACGCGCGCACGCTCGACATCCGGACGTACGCTGGTGCCATGCAGCCCAGGCGGATGACGCAGACTCCCGGAGCCGTTCCTCGTGCATGACGTGGTGGTGATCGGCGCGGGGCTCGCGGGGCTCCGCTGCGCCGGGCTGCTCGCGACTCACGGGCTCGACGTTGCGGTGATCGAGGCGGCGGATGCGGTCGGCGGACGTCAGCGCACCGACATCGTCGACGGGTTCCGACTGGATCGCGGCTTCCAGGTGCTGAATCCCGCCTATCCCGCGCTGCGCCGCAGCGTCGATCTCGACTCCCTGGCGCTCGGGAGCTTCCCCGTCGGCGTGCAGGTGCGCACAGCAGACGGCATGGCCGAGCTGCGGCATCCGGTGCGGCATCCCCTGTCGATTCTCGCGTCGGTACGGAGCGGACTCGTCACCCCGCAGGATGCCGTCGCGCTGGCGCGCTGGGCGGCCCCGGCGCTCGTGCTCCCGCTGTCTCGCCTCGCGCAGTACGACCTCCCCCTGCGCGACGGATGGGATGCCGCAGGGCTCCGCGGCCCGCTGCGCACCGCCGTGCTCGAGCCGTTCCTCGCCGGGGTGCTGGCAGAGGGGCGCGGCGAGACCTCGAACGCCTTCGCGCGGCTCCTCGTGCGTTACTTCGCCCTCGGCCGGCCGGGCCTTCCCGCTCAGGGGATCGCCGCCGTGCCGGAACAGCTCGCCGCCCACGCGCGCGCTGACGGTGCCGTGATGCACCTGGGCCGCGGCGTCGAGCGGATCTCGGCGGCAGGCAGCGACATCGAGGTCGGCGTGATCGACGGCGATCCCCTCCGCGCAGCGAGGGTGGTGGTGGCCGTCGGACCGGATGCCGTGGCCGACCTCACCGGACTCCCCGCGCCGGAGACGAACGGGCTGCAGACCTGGTGGTTCGCCACCGCCGAACCGCCGATCGGTTCGGCGCTGCTCGCCGTCGACGGAAGGGGGCGGGGGCGGGGGCCCGTGGTGAACACCGTCGTGATGACGCACACCGTCCCGTCGTACGCTCCGGCCGGACGCCACCTCATCGCCGCGACCTGCCTGCTGCCGCATGGCGCCGCAGCCGCCGACGAGACCGACGTCCGCCGCCACCTCGGTGAGATCTGGGGCACCGACGTCAGCACATGGGAGCTGATCCGCCGCGACGACATCGTCGATGCGCTCCCCGCGCAACCGGCGCCCCTCGACCCCGCACGATCGCCGCGCCATGCCGAGCGCGTCTACGTCGCGGGCGACCATCGCGACACCGCGTCGATCCAGGGTGCACTCGCGTCCGGCGAGCGCGCCGCGCGCACGCTCCTGCTCGACGCGGGGATCCGCGGAACGCGCGGCTGACCCGCCTGCCTGGCGCCCTCAGGGTCCCATCCGAAACGGCCACGGCTCCGAACACGAGATGATGGCACTGTATGCGCGCGCGCATGCTCCTTTCGTCTGCTCGACCGAGGACCGCCGTCACGTCGTGAGCTCCCCCGCTCGACCGAGAGGACCACCCGATGATCGAGTCATCGACCCCGCCGCTTGCCGACCTCGACGGGTACCGCAACGTCACCGATCTGCTGGTCGCCCGCGCTGCCGCGGCTCCCGACCATGTCGCGTTCGAGGTCGAGGGAGCGCAGAACGGGGCATCCTCCTCCTGGCGCCCGATCACCACGCGCGCCTTCTCGGACCAGGTGCGCGCCCTCGCGAAGGGGCTGATCGCCCAGGGCATCGAGCCCGGCGACCCGATCGCGATCATGGCGCCGACCCGCTACGAGTGGGCCGTCGCGGACCTCGCGGCCTGGTACGCCGGAGCGGTCGTCGTGCCGATCTACGAGACGTCCTCCCCCTCGCAGGTCGACGCCATCGTCGCCGACGCGGGCGTGCGCCTGGCGATCGGCGGCACATCGGCGCACGCGGCGCTGCTGAAGGCGGCGCTCTCGCGGACCCACATCGTCTCGTTCGGGACCTGGACGATGGACACCGCGGCGACCGGCACCCTCGTCGACCTGGTGGCTCGCGGCGTCACGGTCACCGACGAGGAGCTCGAGGCACGCAGGACGTCGGCGACCCAGGACGACCCCGCGACGATCGTGTACACCTCGGGCACGACGGGCGAGCCCAAGGGCGTGGTGCTCACACACCGGAACTTCCTCGGTCAGGTGCTCAACATCGCCGCCGCCTATCGCGAGATCGTGAACGAAGACGGCAACACCGTCATCTTCCTGCCCCTCGCCCACGTGCTGGCGCGCGGCCTGCAGCTGATCTGCCTGGCCAGCGGCATGCGCATCGCGCACCTGTCCGATCCGTCACGCGTCGTCGCCACCCTCGACGCTCTGCGACCGACCTTCCTCGTCGTCGTGCCGCGAGTGCTGGAGAAGATCCAGGCGGCCGCCGCGTCGAAGGCCGCGGCCACGGGCCTCGGCGCGGTCTGGACGAAGGCCCGGTCGACCGCGATCGCGTGGGGCCGCCGTGCCGAGCAGCTCGATGCCGGCCGCACTCCCGCGAAGAACCTCGGACTCCGTCTGCGCCACCGCCTCTTCGATGCGCTCTTCTACCGGCGCCTCCGCGCCGTGATGGGCGGACGCGTCGGGTACATGCTGTCGGGCGGGGCGGCGCTCGACACCGACCTCTCGCTCTTCTTCCGCGGCATCGGCGTGCCCATCATCGAGGGCTACGGACTGACCGAGACGACCGCGCCGCTCACCGGCAACCTTCCCGGTCGCATCGCGTCGGGCAGTGTCGGATCGCCCCTGCCGGGGCTCACCGTGCGCATCAGCGATGGGGGCGAGGTGCTCGCCCGCGGCATCGGCGTCTTCGCGGGGTACCGCAATCCGGTCCACGACGAGGAGGCGTTCGTCGACGGGTTCTTCCGCACCGGTGATCTCGGGCGCCTTGACGACCAGGGACGTCTGATCCTCGACGGTCGCCTCAAAGACGTGATCGTCACCTCGAACGGCAAGACGATCGTTCCGACCCGCTGGGAGCGTGCCGTCGAAGCAGACCCGCTCGTCTCGCACGCGGTGATGGTGGGCGAGGGCAAGCCCTACCTCTCGGCGCTCCTCGTGCTCGATCCCGAGGCGACGGCCGCCTGGGCGGATGCCGAAGGCGCCGACATCGCCCTGGCACCGCAGCCCGACATCCGTGCGGTGACCGATCCGGCTCTGCGCGCCCGCCTGCAGCGCTCCGTCGACGCCGCGAACGCGCTCGGAGCTCGCAGCGAGCAGGTGCGTCGGTTCAGCGTGGTCTTCGCCGACCTCGACGACCACGGGGTGATCACCCCGACCATGAAGCTCAAGCGGAGCGTCGTGCTGCATCGCGCGGCCGTCACCGTCGAAGACCTGTACCTCTGAGAACCGGAAAGAACACGATGTCCTCCCCCACCTCCTCCACCCCGAAGTCATCGCGCTCCTCGCTGATCGCGATCATCGTCGCCCTCGTGATCGGGGCCCTCGTCGCGCTCGCGGGCAGCCAGGGCGGTGCGACACTAGGCGGCATCCCGCTGTTCGCCCTCGCCGTTGCCGCGGCCTTCGGGATCCAGATCCTCGCCTTCATCCCCGCGATGCTCCTGCGCACCGAGCGGTTCTTCGACCTGACCGGCAGCCTCACGTTCCTCTCGATCTCCGTGGCCCTCGTGCTGCTGACGCCCATGCCCGATGCCCGGAGCTGGATCCTCGCCGCGATGGTGATCCTGTGGGCCGCACGCCTCGGATCGTTCCTCGCGATGCGCGTGCACAAGGCCGGATCCGACGGACGCTTCGACGAGATCAAGGGCAAGCCCGTGCGCTTCCTGCAGGTGTGGGTGATCCAGGGCGCCTGGGTGTCGATCACCGCGGCGGCGGCATGGATCGCGATCGGCACGGATGCCGCCTCGCGAGCGCCCATCGGATGGCTGACCGTCGTCGGCATCGTCGTGTGGGTGCTCGGCATGACGATCGAGATCGTCGCGGATGCGCAGAAGTCCGCGTTCCGCGCCGACCCCCGGAACAAGGACGAGTTCATCCGCACCGGCCTGTGGTCGCGATCGCGCCACCCCAACTACTTCGGCGAGATCGTCATCTGGATCGGCGTCTTCCTCACGGCAGCCCCCGTGCTCGCCGGCTGGCAGTGGGTCGCGATCCTGTCGCCGCTCTTCGTCATCCTGCTGCTGACGCGGGTGAGCGGCATTCCGCTGCTCGAAGCCCGCGCCGAGAAGAAGTGGGGCGACCGCGCCGACTACATCGAGTACCGCGAGAGCACGCCATCGCTGATCCCGCGGCTCACGCGGCCGGCGGTTCGCGAGCGCGTCGCGTAGCTATCCCGCCCGCAACGCTCGCAGATTGTCGTCGATCGTCCGGATCACGTCAGCCGCGGTCGTGTCGCCCGGGCGTCGGCTCACCTTCAACCCGAGCCGTTCGACCCCGCCGGCCGCGGCGAGCGCGGCCGCAACGTGGGCGGCATCCAGCAGCGACCCCGCAGCCGGGTCTGCTGCTGCGAGCGGCAGATGCCCGTCGGTCCAGGCCGGACCGTAGGGGCCGTCGACCGCGGCGGACCCCGAGAACGACAGCCCGACGAGCAGGCCGGATGCCGCAGCGACGGCGATCTGCTCGGTCACGGCGTCGGCGTCGCGGGTCTCGATCACGGAGCGCCCCCAGTTCAGCCAGAGCCCGATCGGGGAATCGGCCGAGAGGACGGCGCTGATCTCGTCGTCGAGCGACAGGAAGCCCTTCTGCCACGGGTGGTCCGTGGTCGCGGCGTCGCAGTGCTCGACGACCAGCTGCGCTCCCGCCCAGTCCCACTGGGAGATCTCGTCGAGCGAGGTGGCGAGACGCGAGCTGTCGCCGCCGCCCTGAGGAGCGGTGTGCAGAGCGACCACGGTCACCGACGCGTCGCTGTCGGCCGCGAGCAGACGCACGTCGTCGGCCACACCGCGCAGGTCGGCGAGCGCGGCACGACGTCCGTCATGATCGGGCGACGCGATGCCGTAGCGCGCATCAGCTCCGCACCTCTTCATCACCCAGGGGAGCGGGGTCACGGCGATCTCGGCGCCGGCGGGAACATGACTCAGGAACCAGTCCGGATCGTGTGGATGCAGGCGGCCCATCCACGGGACCTCCAACCCCGCGACGCCGGGGAGGGCGCAGAGCGCAGGCAGCAGCTCGCCCTCGAGATCGGGATCCCAGGTCGAGTGCGCGGGTGAGACGGCATACGAGCTGATCAGCAGCGGCGCGAGCGACACGGTCATGACACCAGGTGGCGGTGCGCCTGCGTGTGCCGGTAGTAGTCGGCGAGCGCGAGCTGCGATGCGGCCGCGTCGTCGACGAACACGGTGACGCGCGGATGATGCTGGAGGATCGTCGCGGGCCAGCGGGCTGACACCGCGCCCTCGACGAGCTGTGCGACGGCCTCGGCCTTCGCCTCACCGGTCGCGACGAGCACGATGCGTCGTGCGTCCATGATCGTGCCGAGCCCCTGAGTGAGGCAGTGGTACGGAACCGCCTCGACGTCGCCGCCGAAGAAGCGGGCGTTGTCCTCACGGGTCTGCGCGGTGAGCGTCTTCACTCGGGTGCGCGACGCCAGCGACGACCCGGGCTCATTGAACGCGATGTGCCCGTCGGTGCCGATGCCCAGGATCTGCAGGTCGACCCCGCCCGCTTCGCGGATCGCATCCTCGTACTCGGCGCACGCCGCGGTCAGATCAGCGGCGTCGCCGTTCGGGCCGCGCACCGCGCCGGGGACGAGGTCGACGCGCGAGACGAATTCGTCGTCGATCACCGTGCTGTAGCGGCACGGATGACCCGGTGGCAGACCGACGTACTCGTCGAGCATGAAGCCGCGGGCGCGGGCGAGCGTCAGCCTCCCTTGCGCGACGCGCTCGGCGACCGAGTCGTAGATGCGCAGGGGGCTCGATCCCGTCGCGAGGCCGAGCACGGCATCCGGCCGTTGCTCGATCAGCGCAGCGATGTCATCGGCGACGATCTCGCCGATCTCGTCTGCGGGGGCGATGACGACGTCCATCAGTGCTCCTCGGTGAGTGCGGCGACGAACCACGAGGTGATGGTCGCGGGATGGGTGATGGCCGTGCCGATGCACACGGCGAAGGCTCCGGCGGCGGCGGCGGCGGCTGCCTGAGCGGGCGAGTGGATCCGCCCTTCCGCCATGATCGGGGTGGTGCAGTGCGCGCTCAGCAGCGCGATCAGCTCGAGGTCGGGGCCCTCGGTCTTCGGCCGCTCGGACGTGTAGCCCGAGAGCGTCGTGCCGAGGATGTCGGCCCCTGCTCGCTCTGCCGCGAGGGCGTCGTCGAGCGAGCCGCAATCGGCCATGATCAGCGCATCCGTGTGCGCTCGCAGCCCCGCGATCGTCTCGTCGAGACTCAGGCCGTCGGGTCGCGGCCTGCGGGTCCCGTCGATCGCGACGATGTCGGCACCCGCGTCGGCGACCGCCTTCGCGTGCTCGAGCGTCGGCGTGATGAAGACGTCGGCGTCGCCGTCCTTCCACAGCCCGATCACCGGCACGGTCATGCCGGCCACCGCCCTGATGTCGTCGAGGCCCTGCACGCGGATGCCGGCGGCTCCGCCGACGACCGCCGCGTGCGCGACCTGCGCCATCGTGCGGGGGTCGCGCATGGCCTCGCCCGGGTAGGCCTGGCACGAGACGACGAGGCCCCCGCGCAGCACCTCGCGGATGTCGGTGGATGTCATATCGCCCTCCAGGCGGATGCTGCGGCGCCGCGCAGCGGTGCGTCATCGCCGAGCGTGCCCGGCAGGATCGGAGTGGACTGCAGCGCATCGATGGCATCGGCGGCGAAGGCGCGCCGCATCGGCGTCCACCAGGCGTCGCCGATCTTCGGCACTCCCCCGGTGATCACGATGCGCTCGGGATCGAGGATCGTGGCGGCTCCGGCGAGCGCGCGCCCGACGGCGGCGGCCGATTCACGGATCGCGCGCTGCGCGGTCGGGTCGCCGTCGGCTGCGGCGGCCGAGACGCCGCGGGCATCGGCGACGAGCGGGTCGCCGCCGAGTGAGCGGAAGTGCGCGTGCATCCCGATGCCCGAGCCGATGGCTTCGAGGTGCCCCGCGCGCCCGCAGGGGCAGCGCAGGTGCTCGGCACCCGGAGTCGGCAGATGGCCGATCTCGCCCGCGACGTGATGGGCGCCGCGCACGGCGGCGCCGTCGACGATGAGCCCGGCGCCGACGCCGGTGCCGATGGCGACGACGAGCACGCTCGCCGCTCCGGCCGCAGCGCCGTGCCGGTGCTCGCCTTCGGCGTGCGCGTCGACATCGTTCTGCACGACGACGGGGGCGTCCGGCACGAGCAGCTCCCCCAGCGCCTCGCGCACGAGCCCGGCCACGGGTGTGCCCGGCCAGTCGGCGAAGGTGTCGGTCGCCGAGACGATCGTGCCGGACGACGCGTCCACGACGCCCGCCGTTCCGATTCCCACACCCGCGAGCTGCGCCGCCGACGCGGCGAGAAGCCTTCGCGCCAGTCCCTCGACGGTCGAGATGACCGCCGCCGGTCCTTCCGCCGCTCTCGTCGGCGCCGTCTCGGCGCGCAGCAGCACGCCGTCTCGGTCGACGAGAGCCGCCGCCGTCTTGGTCCCGCCGATGTCGACCGCCAGCACGAGCTCGCGCGAAGGCACGGGGACCGGCACCGGCAGAGCCGCCATCAGGAGACGACGACCGGCAGCATCCCCTGCTCCGAGAGGATGCGGCGGATGCGCGAGACGGTGTCGTCGTCGAGCGACTGCACGGTGTCGGCCATGGTCGCGTAGTCGATGATGCCGCGCGCGTGCATGGCCGCCTTGAACGCGCCGACGCCGGTCGCGTCGCCCGAGAGGCCGCGCGGTTCGAAGACGATGTCGAACGCGCGGTTGATGCGCTCCTGTTCGGTGCGCGCCTCGGCCCAGTCGCCGCGCTGCGTGGCATCCCACAGCCGGACGTATCCTTCGGCTTCGACGTTCGCGAAGCCCGGCACCACGCCGTCGGCACCGGCCAGGGCCATGGCGTCGACGACGACCTCGTGGCCGGTGAGCAGCTGCAACGGGCGTCCGGCGGCGGAGTTCGCGGCGATCAGTCGGCGGAACCCGACATCATCGCCCGAGGAGTCCTTGACGCCGTGGATGACGCCCTCGGTGCCGAGCTGCACGAGCAGATCGATGCCGAGCTTGGAGTGCACCCGCACGGGCACGTCGTAGGCCCACAGCGGCACGTCGATCGCGGCGGCGATCGCACGGAAGTGATCGGCGATCTCAGCCGCCGAGTTCAGCGTGTAGAGCGGCGCCGTCGTGACGATCGCCTGCGCGCCCGCAGCGACCAGACGGCGAGCCGTCTCGATGATGCGCGGGGCGGTGAGCTCGATCGCTCCGGCGATGATCGGCACGCGACCGGCGTTCACCCGCACGATCGTGGTGAGCAGCTCGACGCGCTGGTCGTCGGTGAAGTAGGCGGTCTCACCCGTGGACCCGAGGGCGAAGAGGCCCGAGACGCCCTCGGTGAGGAGTCGCTCGACGAGCCGCTCGAGCGACACGTGGTCGATCGTGCCGTCGGGCAGCAGCGGAGTGGCGACGGGCGGGACGACACCGGTGAAGGTGACGGAGGAGGATGCAGCAGTCATGGTGTTCCGGTCTTTTCAGTTGGTCGGTTCGAGCAGCGAGGGCGCGGCGCCCAGCAGCGTTCTGGTGTAGTCGTCGGAGGGCGCGTCGAACACGTGAGCGGCGTCGCCGAACTCGACGACCCTCCCCCGGTTCATCACGGCGATCTCGTCTGACAGGTAGCGGACGGTCTGGATGTCATGCGAGATGAAGACCATGCCCAGGCCGAGCTGCTGCTTGAGGTCGGTGAGCAGGTTGAGGATCTGAGCCCGCACCGAGACGTCGAGCGCCGAGGTGGGTTCGTCGGCGACGATGACCTGCGGATCGAGCACCAGCGCCCTGGCGATCGCGACGCGCTGCCGCTGGCCGCCAGAGAGCTGGCTGGGCAGGGCCTCGAGTGCGGATGCCGGCAGCCCGACGAGCCCGACGAGGTCGCGCACCTTGCGGTCGCGGCTCGCGGGGGTGCCGAGCCGGTGCACCTGCATCGGGTCCAGCAGCGCATCACGCACGGTCATCCGGGCGTTCAGCGCCGTCGCCGGGTCCTGGAACACCACCGACAGGATGCGACCGAGGCGTCGGCGCACCGCGGGCGTGAACGACGTCACCGCCTCTCCGCCGAACACGACCCGGCCGCTCGTCGGCTTCTCGAGCCCGACCAGCACCTTCGCGGAGGTCGACTTGCCCGACCCCGACTCGCCCACGATGCCCAGCGTCTGGCCACGTTTCACGGTGAGCGAGACACCGCCCAGGGCGTCGACGTACTTCGGCCGGAACAGCGAGGAGGCACGTGTCTTGTAGCGGACGTGGACGTCGTCGAGCTCGATGACGGTGTCGCTCATCGTCCTGCTCCGATCGATTCGATGGGCGCGTCGTCGGGATGCGCCGAGTAGTAGTGGTCGGTTCCCTCGATCCGTCGACGCACCGGGGTGACCTCGGAATAGCGGGTCGGATCGGACGAACGGGGAGCGAAGCGGTCGCCCACGGGGAAGTCGCGCGGCGAGGGGACGACGCCGGACACCTGGTGCAGCCTGTCCGACCCCGCCTCGATCGAGAGCACGGCGCCGAGCAGTCCCTGCGTGTACTCGTGCACCGGCTGCGTGAGGATCTCGCGGGTCGTGCCCTGCTCGACGACCTGTCCGGCGTACATCACCGTGATGCGGTGCGCGAGCTCGGCGACCAGGGCGAGGTCGTGCGACACGAAGACGAGGGCGAAGCCGAGCTCCCGCTGCAGCCGCATGAGCAGCTCGACGACCTGCGCCTGCACCGTCACGTCGAGCGCTGTGGTCGGCTCGTCGGCGATCACGAGCCGCGGATCGCGGGTGAGCGCCATCGCGATCAGCACGCGCTGCCGCTGACCGCCCGACAGCTCGTGCGGGTACGACGCGAGCGTGCGCGCGGGGTCGAGGCCGACCAGCTCGAGCAGGTCCTCGGCCGTGCGGGTGCCGCCGCGCGAGGTGAGCTGCTTCATCTGGGAGCGGATGAGCATCGCCGGGTTCAGCGAGCTCAGCGCGTCCTGGTAGATCATCGCGATGTCGTGTCCGCGCAGCGCATTGCGCTGCTTCGGTGTCATCTGCAGCAGATCCTGACCGTCGAAGAGGATTCGTCCTCGCACGTCGGCCTTCGGGTCGAGAAGGCCCATGATCGCGAGCGAGGTGATCGACTTGCCGCAGCCCGACTCGCCCACCAGCGCCATGGTCTCGCCGGGGCGCACCGTGAAGCTGACGTGGTCGACCACGTCGACGTCGCCGTGCCGCGGGAACGAGATGCAGAGATCCTGGACGTCGAGCAGCGGCGCGGCGTCACCCTGATAGACGAGACGGTCGGTGCGCGCGAGCTCGCGCTGACGCAGATCGGCGAGGCGCTCGGCGAGAGGCACCGCGGGAGCGACCGGCACCAGCACGTCCGGCACCCCGCTCGGAACGGAGAGGTTGACGGACGTGTCGACCGTGACGATCACGTTCGTGTCGTCGGGGCCGGCGGCCGCCTCTTCGAGCTCGTGCGTCGACTCCTCGGTGTTCGCGGCATCCGCGCTGATCTTGCGTGCACGCGGCGACACCATCGCATCCGTCATCCCCTCGGAGAGGATGTTGAGGCACAGCACCGTGATCATGATCAGGATGCCGGGGAAGAACGTCGCCCACCACGCCCCGCTCATGAGCAGGTTGCGCCCGGCGGCGATCACGTTGCCCCACGAGGGCTCGGGGTCGGGCACACCCGCCTGCAGGAACGACAGCGACGCCTCGAACACGATCGCGTCGGCGACCAGCACGGTCGCGAAGACGAGCACGGGCGCCATCGCGTTGCGGGCGACGTGCTTCGCGATGATCCGCGGGGTGCCCGCGCCCAGGACGCGCACGGCCGAGACGTAGTCCTCGCCGTACTGGTCGAGGATGTTCGCCCAGATGATGCGGGTGAGCTGCGGCACGTAGAGGAAGGCGATCGTCAGCACGAGCACCGGCAGGGACTTGCCGAACACCGCGACGAACACCGCGGCGAGCGCGATGCCGGGGAACGACATCACGACGTCCATCACCCGCATCAGCGTCTCGGAGATCCAGCGCGGAGCCGTGGCGGCGATGGTGCCGAACACGCAGGCGGCGGCGAGCGCGACCAGTGTCGCGCCGAGGCCGATCACCAGGGAGTACCTGGCGCCGTAGACCAGCCGCGAGAAGATGTCGCGGCCCTGGCGGTCGGTTCCGAACCAGTGCTCGGCGCTCGGCGGCTGCACCGGCGGACCGGAGGCCAGCGGATCGAACGGGGCGATCAGCGGAGCCGCGATCGCCGCCAGGGCGATCACCGCGAGCACCGCGATGCAGATCACCGACCCGAGGGAGAGCCCGCCGAAGCGGAGGCCAGGAACCGAGAGTCGTTCAGTCAGTTTGCGTCGCATGTCACACCGCCCGGATTCGGGGATTGATGAGCACGTACAGGAGGTCGACGATGATGTTGATCACCACGAAGGCCAGTGACACTGCGAGAGTCACGCCCTGCACGAGATTGGGTTCGTTGTTGGTCACGCCGTTGAGGATCAGCGTGCCCATGCCGGGGATCGCGAAGATGATCTCGATCACCACCGCCCCGCCGAGCAGGTAGCCGATGCGCAGACCGAGCACGGTCACGGGGGTGATGAGCGCGTTGCGCAGCACGTTGCGGCCCACGACGATGGTGCGCGGGATGCCGGCACCGAGTGCGGTGCGCACGTAGTCGCGGTCGAGCTCCTCGACCATCGACGTGCGCACGACACGCGACAGCTGGCCGATCACGGGCACGGCGAGGGCGATGGCCGGCAGCGCCATGCGGGCGAGCCACCCTGACGGGTCCTCCCAGAAGTCCGGGAGCGGCCCGGATGCGGGGAGCACGTTCAGCCCCAGCGTGAAGAGCTGGATGAGCAGGATCGCCAGCCAGAAGGAGGGCGTCGACAGCGACGCGACCCCGATGATGCGGATGAGCTGGTCGGGCCAGCGGTCGCGGTAGACGGCGGCGAGGACGCCGATCACGAAGGCGACGATGACGGCGATGAGAAGGCCGAGGAAGGTGAGGGCGAGCGTCACGGGGAATGCCCGCACGACCTCGTCGATCACGGGGAGGCTCCGCGCCGAGTAGGTGCCGAGGTTGCCCTGCAGCAGACCGAGCAGGAAGGTGACGTAGCGCACCAGCAGCGGCTGATCGAGGCCGTACTGCTCCCGGTAGGCGTCGAGCGCCTCGGGGGATGCGGTCTCCCCGAGCGCGGTGCGGGCGGGGTCGACGGGCGAGAACGACATCACGAAGAACACGAGGAACGTGATGCCGAGGATCATGAACGGCAGCTGCAGCAGCCGCCGTCCGATGAGGCGGAGCGTGTGGGACACGTGCCGCTCCTTCCAGGTTCGGGGAGGTGTGGCGGGGATGCGCTCGGGCGCGCATCCCCGCCGTGAGGGTTGGGGCTACTTCGCCGCCACTCCGACGTCGAGGAACGACAGACCGGTGGTGGGGACGGGAGCGAACCCGACGAGCTCCTGGCTGTTCCACGCGGTGGGGAGCTTGCGGTGGAACAGCGGATACAGCACGGCCTCGTCCGAGAGCAGGTCATAGGCCTTGTCCCACGTGGCCTGCTGCTCGTCGCCCTGCTGCTGCACGGCGTCGTCGAGGAGCGTGCGCAGTTCGGCGTACTCGGGCGAGTCCGCCCAGTTGGTGCGGGTCTGGGTCCAGACGTTCTCGCCGTACCACCAGTTCATCAGCAGGTCGGGGTCGACGCCGAAGACCGACGGGTCTCCCGGGGCGATCGCGACCGTGTAGTCGCCGGAGTCGACCTTCTCGTACATCGCAGCCGACTGCCCGATGTCGAGCGTCGTGTCGATGCCGACGGCGTCGAGCGACTCCTTGATCAGAGGCGCGACCTCCTTCACCCAGCCGGTGTCGGTGGTGAGCAGCGTGATCGACAGGTCGTCGACGCCCGCCTCCGCCAGCAGCTCCTCGGCCTTGCCGGGGTCGTAGGTGTAGACCGTCGACGCCTTGTTGTAGTTCGGGTACGTCTCGGGCAGGAACGACGTGGCGGGGGTCGCGTTGCCCAGCATCCCGGTCTCGATGATCTTGTCCATGTCGAGCGCGTAGTGCATGGCCTGGCGCACTCGCACGTCGTCGAAGGGCGCCGCCTTCGTGTTGAACATCATGAAGAGCAGGCCGAACGACTGCACGCTCTCGACGTCGGCGGCGGATGCCAGGGAGTCGACGTCGATGTATGGCACGTCCTCCATCGCCTGGATGGTGCCGGTCGACATGGCCGTGACCCGGGCGGAGGCGTCGGACAGCAGGTTCCAGTTCATGCCGGCGGCCAGTGCCGGGTGCGGGCCGTTGTAGTCGTCGTAGCGCTCGAAGACGAGCTTGTCCTCGGGAACGGCGGAGACGAGCGAGTACGGGCCCGAGCCGACGGGGTTCGCACCGAAGCCCTCGGGGTCTGCCTCGACGACGGCCTTCGGAACGATCTTGACGACGCCGAGACGCTCGTTGATGAGCGAGAACGGGTAGTCGGTGGTGATCTGCACCGTGTCGTCGTCTACCGCGGTCACGGTGTCGACGAAATCGATGAATGTCCGGAACAGCGAGTTGTTGTCGGGGTTCAGCACGCGCTCGTAGCTGAAGACCACGTCGTCTGCGGTGACCGGATCGCCGTTCTGGAACGTCGCGCCCTCGCGCAGGTCGATCTCGTAGGTGGTGTCGTCGATCTTGGTCGGCAGGTCGGCGGCCAGCGCGGGCGCGGCCTTCTGCGTCACGGGGTCGAGGTCGACGAGCCCTTCGAAGACGTGCCAGTTCGCCGAGACCGTGACGGCGCCGGAGGCGACCATCGGGTCGAAGCTGCCGTTCAGCGTGTACGAGATGCCCGCTTCGATGATCGCGTCGGGGTCGACGTCGCCGGCCGCGGCGCTGTCGCCGGGCGCGGGGTTCGCGCCGGCGGCGCAGCCGGCGAGGACGACGGCGGCGGCGACGGTGCCGGCGATCAGTGTCGTGAATCGACCCGCACGGCGGCGGGTGACGTGTCGGTTCATGTGTGCTCCAGGGTGGGTGGGGGACATCTTGAGGACATCTGATGTCTGATGTACTCTAAACACACGTTCGATCGAATCACAAGAGTGAGATGATCGGAGCGTTTCGGTCGGGACGAGAGGGAGACCAGATGAAGTCCACCACGAGTAGGGCATCGCGGATGCGGCGCTCGACGACGGCGGATCAGATCAAGCAGCTCATCATCGCCCGCGGGCTGACCCCCGGCGATCCACTCCCGACCGAGGCCGAACTCTGCGAAGAGCTCGACGTATCGCGCTCGTCGGTGAGGGAGGCGATCCGCACCCTGTCGACCCTCGACATCGTCGATGTGCGACACGGCCACGGCACCTACGTCGGACCGATGTCACTGGATCCGATGGTCGAGGCGCTGGTCTTCCGCGGAGTCCTCTCCCCCGAGGGGTCCCTGCAGTCCCTGCGGGAGGTCGTCGAGGTCCGCCTCGCTCTCGACCTCTCGATGGCCGAGCGCGTGGTCGCGGCTGCCCAGGTCGACGCCGGCGGAGAGCTCGACGAGCTGGTGGCCGAGATGGTCGACAAGGCGAGCAGAGGCGAGCGCTTCCTCGAGGCCGACCGCCTGTTCCACACGAAGCTCTTCGACGCGATCGGCAACCGACTCGTCGGTCAGCTCGTCGGCGCCTTCTGGGATGTGCACACGGCCGTGCTCCCCCAGCTCGACATCGATCAGCCCGACGACATCCACCAGACCGCGGTCGCGCACGGCGACATGCTCGCCGCCGTGCGGGCGGGCGACGTCGACGCGTACCGCGAGGCCGTGATCGAGCACTACCGTCCGCTGCAGCGCGTGCTCGCACAGGCCGGCAGCGGGAGCGCCTGACCCGAGCGGCTCGGCGCACGCTCGCGGAGCTGCGGCGACGGACGCTCGGCGCTCAGGCGAAGTCGAGCTCGCCGCGCACGATCGAATCCCCCGAGTGCGCCGGGTCGCCGTCGACGGGCTCGAAGGAGATGTCGACCAGGCGGTACTCGTCGAGGTCCACATCGTCGGGCACCCGGAACGTGCCCGACGGCTCGTCGAGCACCCCCAGGCTAATCAGCGCCTGACCGTCTTCGCGGATGAGCCACACCTCGCGGTACTCGCCGGCGGTGCGCTCATCGCCGTCGAGAGTCACCGTCAGCGTGAGCCGCCCGTCACCGTCGTCGCCGATCTGGGCCCGCCCCGTCGCGCCGGGGTGATCGGGGAACGCCGCGAGCTCGGCCGAGGCGATCACCGCGGACGTGGGCGTCAGCGTGCGGGCGATCCAGACGCCTGCGCCGATCGCGACGACGAGCGCCATCGACGCCGCGAGGATCCACACGGTGGCCAAGGAGCGACGGCGCGACCGCACGCGAACGCGGAGCTGCGGAACAGCCGCCTCGGACGCCGGGTCGGCGGCGACCGCTGCGGTGAGCCCGAGCTCGCCGTGGATCCTCGACCAGACGTCGGCGGGCGGTGACTCCAGATCGCCCTCGACGACGCTGGCGCGCGCCACGAGCGCTACCCGAGACATCTCGGCGACCTCGGCGGCGCAGGACTCGCACTCGACGAGGTGCTCCCTGTCGGCGTCGGACCCGGCGGGTTCGCCCATCGCGATCAGGGCGATCTCGTCGTCATCGAGATGTGACACGGTTCACCTCCAATCGGTCGCGCATGCGGGCAAGGCTTCGGCGGATATGGCTCTTCACGGTGCCGAGCGGCATCCCCATTCTGTGTGAGATCTCTTCGTGGGTCAGGTCATCGTAGAAGGCCAGCCGCATGACGGCCTGCGCGTCCGGCGCCAGCTGCTGCAGCTCGCTCGAGAGCAGCAGAGTCTCGGACAGATCGATCGATTCCGAGACGAGCGCGTCGGGCGGGGTGAGACGCTCCATCTCGGCCTGCAGCTGCTGCACCTTCGCCCGCGCCTCGAAGGTGTCGGCGATCCGGCGCCGCGCGATCGTGATCAGCCAGGTCGACAGTCGGGCCTTCGAGGAGTCGTACCCCGCCCGCGAATTCCACGCCGACACGAACGTGCGCTGGGTGACGTCTTCGGCGTCACCGCGATCTCCGAGCGAGCGCAGCGCCAGAGTGAAGACGACGGGCGACCAGCGCCGGTAGAGCTCCGCGAGCGCCTGCTCGTCGCCCGCGACAAAACGTCGATCGAGCGCCGCCTCGGCTTCGGTGGTCTCATCCACCCGGAGTCTCCTCTCCACGGTGATCGCCTCGCCTCATCGCGGGACCGCCACCGCGACCACGTTATCGCGGTAGTGCCCGGTCTGGCTGTCGAAAGGTCCACCGCACGTCACCAGCACCAGCGCCGAGGGTCCACCGCGCTGGAAGAGCTCGTCGGTCGGCAGAGCCGCCTTCTCGTAGTAGGTCAGCGACTGCACCACGAACTCGCGGCTGCTGCCGTCGGCGGCGGTGAGGCGGATGGTCTCGCCCGCGGGCACGTCCCGCAGGCGAGCGAGCGGTCCGATCGGATAGTCGACCGCGTCGACGTGCGCTGCGATCAGAATCCGGCCGCTCGTGCTCGTGGCATCCGCTCCGTATCGGTACCAGCCGGCTATGGCGGGGTCCACCGGCAGTTCCATCTGTCCCGTGTCGGCCACCCCGACGTCCGTCACCGGCATGTCGATGGCGAGCGAGGGGATGGCCAGACCCACCGGAGCGACCGATGCGGTCGGGGTGGGGAGAGCACCCGGCCGCACGGCGACGTCTCTGGTGGGAGTGGGAGGGACGGGCGATGGAGTCGTGGGGGGCGACTCCGTGGAAGGAGGGAGATCCGCGCCCGCCCCTCCCGGTGTGCATGCCACGAGGCACGCCGCGGTGACCAGGGCCCCGAGCGTCAGGATGACGCGGCGTGGACCGGCGTTCCGCTGCGTGCCTCGGAGCATCAGCGCACCGTCTGGCGGCGACGGACGATCAGGCCCGCGCCCACAGCGGTCGCGATCGTGAGGGCGACGAGGCCGGCCGAGAGGAGCGCGTTCGCCGAGGCGTCCTGCTGTGCGAGGTAGCCCGCGGTGCCCGAGGGCACACCGTCGGGGTTGGAGTGGAGTCCCGAGATCGTCTGAGCGGCGATCGCGAGGTTGCCGTCTTCGGCGCTGCCCCACGCGTAGACGATCGTGTTGACGCCCTCTTCGATCGCGACGTCTGCCGGACCGATGACCGGATCGGTCGTGCCCGTCAGGGCGACGGCCGCCGACACCGTGCCGGCCGGGAGGTCGAGCTTCGCCTCGTTCGGGTTCGTGAGATTCTCGATCACGGGCGATCCGCCGGCGAGGACGTCGACCGCGGGGGCCGCGGCGGTGTGACGCACGGTCAGCCGCCCCTGACCGGGAGCGGTCTGCGAGATGTCGTTGGTGAAGAGGGTGAGCCCTGGGTCGCCCGCCTCGGTCAGGTGGGCCACAGCGGTGTAGTTCCCGCCGGAATCGAGAGCGATGGTCGCGGGCCCGAGGATCGGAGCGCTCGCGTCAGCCGCGTCCGGCGCGGTGAGAGCGACCTCGTACGAACCCGCCGGAAGCTCGAGCGGACCGGCCAGATCTCCCGGTGCGAAGTCGTCGAGGGTCAGCTCCCCGTTCACGTACACGTCGACGGGGGTGTCGGGAATGGCGTGCAGTACCGAGAGCTGTGCGGCCTGGGTGGTGGCGGCGCCGGCCGGCATGGCCAGAGAGAGAGCGGTGATCATTCCGACGGCGAGGCCGGCGGCGACTGTCTTGCGCATCTGTTCCTCCTGTTCGGGGACCGCCCTGCGCGGCCCTTCATAGGAGTTGTTCCCGGGGAACCCGGGGTTTGGATGCACCCGGATGGATTTTTCTCGTCAGTCGGCCCGTGCCGCGCGCTTGGCCTGCTGGAAGACGCGGATCGCCTCATATCTCTCGGCCGACCGCGCCTGCCTCTTCTCGCGCTGCTCGTCGCGATTCTTCGGAGGTGCGGTCGTCACGAGACCGTCGAGCAGCTGCCGCACCGAGCGTTCGATCTCGGCGACGGCATGGTCGAAGACGTCCTGGTTCGCCCGCGACGGCGCGTTCGTTCCTGAGATCTTTCGGACGAACTGCACGGCGGCCTCGTGGCACTCGTCGTCGGTCGCCGGTGGCGCGAGGTTGTTCAGCGGGATGATGTTGCGGCACATGCCTGTAACGCTAGAACGCTGAGCGCGGGAGTCAAGAGGGGCGGGCGCGACGGCATCCGGCCCCTCCTTTCGACCAGGCGCTCCCCTACCCGTCCGGGCGGTCAGCCGCGCGCGATGGCGGCGAGTTCGACGCGCGACCCGGCACCGGACTTGCGCAGCAGATTCGACACGTGGAACTTGACCGTGTTCTCGCTCACGCTCAAGGTCTCGGCGATCTCTCGGTTGCGACGCCCCGCAGCCACCAGGCGGAGAACGTCGCGCTCGCGGGGGCTCGCGTCGATCGCATCCGGTAGCTCACCGGGCTCGGCGGGCGGGTCGAGGGGCAGGCGGATGCCGACCTCCGACCCCCATCCGGGCGTCGACGCCACCGACAGGTCGCCGGACAGCGCCGAGACCTGCTCGGCGATCGGGCGCAGCGCGTCATCGTGAGCCGTCAGGTCTCCGCGGCCGTCGTCGCGGATGGCGATCAGCAGATTGAGTCCGTCGCAGTCCCACTGGATGCGCACGCGCCGCGTCTCGCCGCGGTCGACGATCGCCAGCACGGTGCTCCGCACGATCGACCGCGCCGAGTGCGCGATCACCCCCGGGAGCGCCCGACCGTTGGCCGGCGGCTCGACGAACTGCACGTCGAGCTCGCTGTACCGGACGAGCGGCCGGAGGTCTCCCCTCAGGCGGTCGAAGGCTCCCGTCACCGGTTCGAGTCCCGCACCCTGCTCGTCGTTGTGAGTCCGGAGTCCGACCAGCGCCCCAGCCGCGACGTCGACTGCGATCGTGCGCGCCGCCCGGTCATCGAGGCGCTGCGAGCGCAGCGTCGCGAGGAGCGACTCGAGGGTGAGGGCGTAGCGGTCGCGCTGCTCGGCGAGAGCGAGGGCGTGGTCTGCGGCCAGGCGGCGAGATGCCACGGCGCCCGCCTGTTCGTCGATGCTCATGGGGACCTACTCTATCCGCCCCCATTCTTTCGGGTGGGCAGGAACGGTCCTGAGGTAGGAGCCCTCGACTTCCCGATGCCCCCGAGAGTGGAGAGATGCCTCTCACCGCCACGATCTCGCCCGGCGCTGCCATCTCGCTCGTCGCGAACCAGCTACTCCAGGTCGCCGAGCGCACCAGCATCGCGAACGCGCATCAGCTCATCGATCTGGCAGACCTGATCGCTGACGCCGACCGCGTCTTCCTCCTCGGCGCGGGACGCTCAGGGCTCGCACTCCGGATGACGGCGATGCGTCTCATGCATCTCGGGCTCGACACGCACGTGGTCGGCGAGACCACAACCCCCGCGATCGCCGCCGGCGACCTGCTGCTCACGGCGAGCGGGTCAGGAACCACCGACTCGATCGTCCGGGCGGCGCACCGGGCGTCATCGGTCGGGGCGCGCATCGCCGCGATCACGACCGCAGAGACCTCTCCCCTGTCGGAGCTCGCCGACGTCGTCGTGCGGGTGCCGGCGGCCCAGAAGCTCGACCGCACGTCCGACACCTCGCAGCAGTACGCCGCGAGCCTGTTCGAGCAGGCCGTCGTCGTCATCGGAGACGGCCTCTTCCACGCACTCTGGCAGCGCCAGGGCACCAGCGCCGACGACCTGTGGCCGCGCCACGCGAACCTCGAATGAGCGGCTGCCGCCCCACCATCCACCCCGCAGAACGAACGGAACACCTATGAAACTGCAGTTCGCCATCGACACACTCAGCACCGAGAAGGCCCTCGAGCTGGCTGCGGCTGCCGCCGCTCACGTCGACATCCTCGAGCTCGGCACCCCGTTGATCAAGAGCGAGGGCCTGTCGGCGATCACCGCGCTCAAGAGCGCTCACCCCGACAAGGTCATCTTCGCCGACCTCAAGACCATGGATGCCGGCGAGCTCGAGGCCGACATCGCCTTCGGCGCCGGCGCCGACCTCGTGACCGTGCTCGGCGCCGCCGACGACAGCACGATCGCCGGTGCGGTGAAGGCCGCGAAGAAGCACGGCAAGGGCATCGTGGTCGACCTGATCGGCGTGGCCGACAAGCCGGCACGCGCGCAGCAGGTCATCGGCCTCGGCGCAGAGTTCGTCGAGATGCACGCAGGGCTCGACGAGCAGGCGCAGGACGGCTACTCGCTCGACAGCCTGCTCACCGACGGCACGGCATCCGGGGTCGCCTTCTCGGTGGCCGGCGGCGTCAACGCGTCGAGCATCGCCGCCGTGCAGGCATCCGGCGCTCAGGTCGCCGTCGCCGGCAGTGCGATCTACAGCGCGGAGAACGTCGCAGACGCCGCCGCCGCGCTGCGCGCCGCGATCAGCTGAACTGCGCACCACGATCCACGCCGAAGCCCCCGCACGCGATCGCGCGCGGGGGCTTCGTCGGTCTCGAGAAAGCAGCGGGGACTACTTCGAGACCAGCTCCGAGGGGAGGTCCTTCGCCGAGGCGACTGCGCGGTGCTGGCGCACGGTCATCGTGAGGATCGCGCCCACGATCATGATGCCGCCGGTGATGTAGAGCGCGATCGTCGCGACGCCGGTGGTGTCCTTCACGAAGCCGATCAGGTACGGCGCCGCGAAGCCGGCGAGGTTGCCGGTCGAGTTGATGAGTGCGATTCCGCCCGCGAGCGCGGTGCCGGCGAGCATCGAGGTCTGGAAGCTCCAGAAGATCGCCGGGATCGAGAGCGCACCGGCATTCGCGAGGCAGAGTCCGATGATGCCCCAGACCGGGTCGGTGCCCGCGATGATGCAGATCGCGAATCCGGTGGCGCTGAGCAGGAATGCCGCGGCGATGAACTTCCGTCGCTCGCCTGCACGGTCCGACAGGAATCCGAACGTCACCATCGACACGATCGCGGCGAGGCTCGGCAGCGCGCTGAGGAATCCGATCTGCACGGTGTCGGTGATGCCGAGGTCGCCGATGAGCGTGGGCAACCAGAAGCTGATGCCGTAGAGGGCGAAGTTGTAGGAGAAGTACACCGCGGTGAGCAGCCAGATCAGCTTGCTCGTGAACACCTTGCGCAGCGGAGTCTCGGCCTCGTCGACCCGCTCTGCGGCGAGCAGGGAGCCGAGTCGGTCACGCTCGGGCTCGGTGAGCCAGGTGACGGTGCGGTAGTCCTCCTGCAGGCAGAACAGAATCACGATGCCGAGCAGCACGGTCGGGATCGCCTCGATCACGAACAGCCACTGCCAGCCCGCGTGACCCCAGACGCCGTCCATGCCGCTGAGGATGAAGCCCGAGACGGGGCCTCCGATGAGTCCCGACGACGCGAGCGCGATGTAGAAGATGCCCCAGGCGCGGCCGCGACGGCTGGCCGGGAACCAGTGGGCCATGTAGAAGAGGATGCCGGGGATGAACCCCGCCTCGGCGACACCCAGCAGGAACCGCAGCAGGTAGAACATCCACTCGCTGTCGACGATGAACATCAGACCCGAGATGATGCCCCAGGTGATCATGATGCGCGCGATCCAGCGACGCGCGCCGACCTTGGCGAGGATGAGGTTCGAGGGGATCTCGAAGATGAAGTACCCGATGAAGAAGAGTCCGGCGCCGAGGCCGTAGACCACGTTGGAGAACCCGAGGTCGGCGCTCATGGTCGCCTGCGCGTAGCCGATGTTCACACGGTCGAGGTAGGAGAGGAAGAAGCCGAGCATCGCGAGCGGGAGCACGCGCAGCATCACCTTCCGGAAGAGCTTGTCGTCATTGACGGTCATGAGGGGTCCTTGGTCTGTGATCAGGTCGTGGAGTCGGAGAGAGGTCGGGGGTCGTACACGCGCTGAGCGGTGTCGTGGAAGACCGCACGCTGGGCGTCGGCGTCGAAGGTCGAGAGGATCTCGCGGTAGCCGTCGACCAGTCCGCGGTAGTCGATGAACATGCCGTCGACGGGGAAGTTGCTGCCGAACATCACCCGCTCGGCGCCGAAGATCCGCACGAGGTCCTCGATCGGACCCCGGTTCGCCTGCACGGTCCAGGGCGTGCCGGCGACGCAGAGTCCGGATGCCTTGATGACGACGTTGGGGGCCTCGGCGATCCGCTCGAGGGCGGCACGCCAGGCGGCGACCGTCTCGGCATCGCGAGACGACAGCACGCCCGCATGATCGATCACCAGTGTCGTCTCGGGAAAGTCGACGGCGAGACGGTGCGCCTCGTCGAGGTTCCACCACGGGGTCTGCAGGTCGAAGTGCAGGCCGTGTCCGCCGAGGCGGGCGTAGCCCTCGCGCCACGCGTCGTCGCTCAGCAGCGACCGCCTCCCTGCGGCGACCTCGGCGGGCGACGTGGGCCCTCCGGGCTTGTGCCGCACGCTCTTCACGGCGGGCACCGCGGCCAGCTCGCTCAGGCGCTGAGCGGCATCCGGAGCATCGAGCCAGGCCTGCGCGACCATGGAGCCAGGCACCCCCGACTCCTCGCGGTAGCGCTCGACCGTGCGCACCTCGGCCAGTCCGTCGCCCGGCACCCACTCGGCTTCCATGTAGACCGAGGCGACGACACCCGTCGCCTCGATGTCCGCCAGGTAGTCCGTCGGCAGGTAGTCGCGCTTGATCGGCTCGTAGTCGCCGTACCGGTGGGCGACGCTCGCCCCCGGAGCGAGCCAGGGGTGACGCGCCAGACCGAGATCCCACACGTGGTGATGAGAGTCGGTGATCGGCCCGTCGTAGAGGTCAGGCATGCACCGCCGCCTTGCGCACTCCGCGCCCCTCGAAGTCGATCGAGAGCGAGCCGACCAGATAGATCGCGGCGCAGACCGCGAGGTAGATGAGCACGGCGGTGTAGCCGCCGGTGAACTGAACCAGAAGACCCGCGACGATCGGCACGATGATTCCCGCCGAGGTGCCGGCGAAGTTCATCACGCCGCCGACCACGCCGACGCGCTCAGGCTTGGCGAGACGACCCGGGATCGTCCAGTACAGACCGCCGAACAGGTTGAAGAAGACGCCGATGCAGAGCAGGGTCACCGCGGTCCCGGCATCGTTCACGAAGGGCAGCGCCGCCAGCGCGATCAGGCTCAGCGCACCCGACCCGCCGAACAGCAGCTTGAACGCGCGGTTCGGCGACATGCGCTTCTGCAGGGTGTCGGCGAGGATGCCGCTGAGGATCTCACCGAACGCTCCGCACAGGAAGATGAGGAACGTGGCGAAGCCCATCGCCGCGAGGTCGAGGCCCCGGGCCTGCGACAGGTACGTGGGACCCCAGGTGACCAGGCCCCAGAACACCATCGCCCAGCCGATGCGTCCGACGACCATCCAGAACACGGTCGCCCGGCTCATGCCCGGCGGCTCCTCCTCGACGCGCTCCTCGACGCCGCCCGAGCGGATCAGCTCCTCCTCGGCGCGGTTGACGAGCGGATGCTCCGACGGATGGTTGCGGATGAACAGCGCCACGCCGATGCCGATCACGACGGTCGCGAGACCGATGATGATGAACGACCAGCGCCACGATCCGGTCGCCGTGATCAGGCCGGTGACCACGAGCGCACCGAAGGCCGAGCCCAGAGGCGCACCGGAGTCGATGAGCGTGACGCCGGTGGATCGATGCTTCGCGGGCAGCCAGCGGGTGACCAGCTTGTTGGCCGAGGGCATGTACGGCGCCTCGAAGGCACCGAGGCCGAGGCGGCTGAGCACCAGCATCACGGCGTTGACGGCGAGACCCGCGAGTGCCGTGAAGGAGCCCCAGATCACCGCGGCGATGCCGATCACGCGGCGCGGTCCGAACCTGTCGGCCGCTGCGCCGCCGGGGATCTGGAACAGGCAGTACGTCCAGAAGAAGGCGGAGAGGATGAGACCCTGCACGGCGGGTTCGAGCAGGAACTCGGCGCTGATCGTGGGCAGGGCGACCGAGAGCGACGCCCGGTCGATGCAGTTGATCGTGTAGAAGACGAAGAGCACGACGATGACCCACCAGCGGATCTTCGTGGGGCGTGCGGTGCGGGCGGCGGTGCCCTGGTCGACGGTGGTCATCAGTGGTCCTCGGAGAGTGCGGCGGTGGCGGGTGATTCGGTGGCGGGCGACGACAGGTCGAGCCGGTAGACGCGCGCGGCCGTGCGGTGGAACAGTGCGTCGAGGCCGTCGGCATCGAGATCTGCGGCCCCGGCGAGGATCGTGTCCATGACCTCGTCGAAGTCGGCCGCGGTGAGCGTCGCGACCGGCAGGTTCGAGGCGAACAGCGCGCGGTCGGCGCCGAAGATCGCGAGGGTGTCGCGCACGACGACCTCGTTCGACGGTCGATCCCAGCGGTTGCGGTGCAGGCCGAGCTCCGAGACCTTGACGACGGTGCGGGGCAGCGCGGCGAGGCGCTCCATGCCGTCGCGCCAGAGACGAAGGCCCTCGTCGGAGCGATCGAGCGGCAGACCGCAGTGGTTCACGACCACGGGCAGCTCGGGGAAGTCGGCGAGCACGTCTGCAGCTTCGGACAGGTGATAGTAGGGCACCCGCAGGTCCCACGAGAATCCGTGTGCGGCGAGCGCTGCGATCCCCTCGACCCACTGCGGGTCGTGGAGGGTGCCCGTCCCCGTCGCGCTGTCGCCGGCGCGACGCGCGATCACGGGCTTCGAGCGGATGCCGCGCACGATCGGCCGCTGCGCGTGGGCGGCGAGCACCTCGTCGCGATCGGGCTGCAGGAAGCCGACGTGTGCGACGGCGGCGATCGGGAGGCGCCCGCCGGTGGCGTCGCTGAGCCTCTGCAGGAAGTCATCCTCCGCGACCTGCTCGCTGCGGCTGCGCTCCGCCTCGCAGTGCACCGTCGCGACGATGTCCCAGCCCGCCGTCTCGGCGAGGTACTCGCGCGGCAGGAAGGTGCGACGCATGGCGTTGTAGTCGCCGAGGAAGAAGTCCTCGTTGTACTCGTCCTGGATCCAGGGCCAGTGTCCGTCGCCGTCGAGGTCCCAGAAGTGATGATGGGCGTCGACGATCCGCAGCTCGTACCCTTCGGGCAGGCGAGCCTGGCGGATGCGGCGAGCTGCCTCGACGGTCACAGCCGCACACCCTCCACGAACGCGGCGCGCACGTCGTCGGCGATGCCCTCGAGGTCGGAGATGCGGATGAGCTCGCCCTCGGCCACGTCACGCGCGAGCCGCGCGCCGGAGAGCAGGTAGTACGCCGCGGCGAGCGCCTCGTCGGTGTCGCTCAGTGCGTCGTCGCGGTCGATGATCACGGGCCGAACGCCGTCGATCTCGTGGTGGTGGCCGCGCACCTCGAAGGTCGTGCCGGCGGTGAGCGCGGCCGACGAGCGGGCGGCGAGCACGGTGTGGTGGCGCGGCGCGGCGAACGGCGTCGCGCCCGAGACCACGGCGTCGATCGTGAGCGGTGTCTCCACGCCCATGAAGTGATACGGCCAGTAGATGCAGGCGTACTCGCCCGAGCGCGAGACGATGTGCCCCTTGCCCGCGAGCAGCTCCCACACCTCGTCGTCGCCGGTGGTGACGATCGTGAAGACACCCCCGGCGAAGCTCGTCTCGCCGGGCAGGCGCAGAGCCGAGAAGACGTCGACGGCGCGGTCGGTGTCGATCAGCCCGCCGTCGGAGCGGCGGGCGTAGATGTCGGCGAGCTCGCTGGGGCGCGCGACGGGGTAGTGCATGCGCTCTGTGTCGGCTGTGGCCCCGGAGTAGAGCGAGACGACGGCCATCTCGCACGAGTCGGCGGCCGCGGCGCGCTTGAGCGGAGCGACGATCTCGGCGCGAGCGGCGAGCGTCTCGTGAATGTCGTCGGCGAGGAACAGGTGGTCGACGAGGCCTGCGGCGTCGATGCGCTCACCCTGCTGGTCGAGGATGCCGGTGGCGGGGTCGAAGACGAGGTCGTATTCGCCGGACTTCCCGAGCGCGACCACGTGCAGACCGACCTTCTCGACCCAGTCGAGCAGGCGCAGCAGGTTGGCGGGCTGGTCGCCGTCGCCGGGCAGGTAGCCGACCCCGCGCTCGCGAGCCGCCGTGGCGAGCGAGACACCGGCGACGCTCTCGATCTCCTTGCTCACCATCACGACGTGGATGCCGCGGCTGATCGCCTCTGCGACATAGCGGTAGCCCGCCTCGACCCGGCCGGATGCCTCGACGAGCACGTCGATCTCGTCCCAGCGGACGTCGTCGTGACCGGGGATCGCCTCGGCGTCGGGGAGCCCGCCGAGATCGGAGATGAGGGTGCGCACTCCGTCGACGTCGGGGTCGATGAGCTGTGTGGCCGTCATCCGATCGATCGACCGGAGCTGGGCGAGGAAGGTGCGGCCGAAGCCTCCACGTGCGCCGGTGAGAGCGACGCGGATAGGAGCGCGGGTCATCGGTGGTCCCCTCTGCACGGGACGTTCCGTGCGGTCGTGCGGTGCCTGAGGAGCGGGTTCTCCCGTGGGCGTCGATCACTTTTCCACAGTCATACAGAATTATCAAATTTGTTCACATGGATTCACACGTGGTCAAATGGTGTCACCTATTCCGAGGAGGACGCGTGATCGAAATCGGCGCAGTCGCAGACGACTTCACCGGCGCGACGGATCTCGCCATCGCGCTGCGCGAGCGCGGCTTCCGTGCGGTGGTGTCGATCGAGGATGCACCTCTCGACCCGCGGGAACTGGGCGATGCGGATGCCGTCGTCGTGGCCCTGAAGACGCGCACCGCTCCGGTCGCCGATGCCGTCGCGCAGAGCGTGCGGGCGGTCACGGCGCTCGAGGCGGTCGACGCGCAGCGCTTCTACGTCAAGTACTGCTCGACCTTCGACTCCACCCCAGAGGGCAACATCGGCCCGATCCTCGACGCCGTGATGGACGAGCTCGGCGAACAGCGCACGATCGTCGTGCCCTCCTTCCCCGACAACGGCCGCACCGTCTACCGCGGCCACCTCTTCGTGGGCGACGATCTGCTCGAGCACTCTCCCATGCGCCATCACCCCCTCACCCCGATGACGCAGTCGCGTCTGCGCGACATCCTCGCCCCGCAGACCTCCCGCGACATCGGCGAGATCGCCGCGCCGACGGTCTGGGCCGGCCCGAGGTCGCTCCGCGACGCCCTCGCCGCCGAACCCGCCGGCTATACCGTCGTGGATGCGATCACCGATGCCGATCTCGAGACCATCGCGACAGCGGTGTCGGACTGGCGCGTCGTGAGCGGCGGGGCGGGACTCGCGCTCGGCATGACCGGCCCGCGACCCGGCACCCTCTCGCAGATCGCGCGGACTCCCGGGCGACGCCTGATCGTGTGCGGCAGCGCCTCGGCGAAGACCCGCGCACAGATCGCGCAGGCGGCCGAGACACTGCCGACCCGCAAGCTCGACATCGAGGCGATCGCAGCCGACCCCGAGCGCGTCATCATCGAGACGGTGTCGTGGCTGCAGGGTCTGGCCGATGACGAGATCCCCGTCGTGTACTCGGTCGGCTCGCTCGATGACATCCGCCGCGGATCCGCGGGCAACACCGTCGCCCACCGCATCGAAGAGGTGCTCTCGGAGATCGTCTCCCGAGCGGTCGAGAACGTGGGCGTCACACAGGTGATCGTCGCCGGCGGCGAGACCTCGGGCGCGGTCGTGCACCGCCTCGGCATCGAGCGCCTGCACATCGGCCCCCGCATCGCGCCCGGCGTCTGCTGGAGCGCCGCCGACTCGGCGCACGGCGCACTCACCATCGCACTCAAGTCGGGCAACTTCGGTTCCGACGACATGTTCACCACCGCCTGGAGGGCGCTCGATGACCTCACCGATTGACGACCTGATCGCCGCGGGCGCGCGTGTCGCGGCCGCCGGGATCAGCCCCGGCAGCAGCGGCAATGTCAGCATCCTCGCCGGAAACCTCGTCTACATGACGGGAACGGGCACCGACCTCGGTCGGCTGTCGGAGCCGGACATCGCCGTGGTCACCCTCGAGGGCGAGTTCGTGCGCGGCGCCAAGCCCTCCAAGGAGCTGGCTCTGCACCTGGCCTTCTACGCGAAGAATCCCGGTCACTCGGCGGTCGTGCATCTGCACTCGCCGTTCGCGGTGGCCGCCAGCTGCCTCGAACCCTGGTCCGAGGCGAGTGCGATCCCGCCGCTCACCCCGTACTTCGTGATGCGCGTCGGGCAGACCCCGCTCGTCCCCTTCCGTGTTCCCGGCGATCCCGACCTCGCAGCCCAGCTGCTGGCCCTGCCGCTTCCGTTCCAAGGCGCCCTGCTCGCCAATCACGGGCAGATCGTCTCGGCGACCGGGCTGGATGCGGCGATCGAAGCCGCGATCGAACTCGAAGAGGCGTGCCGCATCACGCTGCTGACCGATGGGAAGTCCCGGCGACTGCTGCCCGCTGACGACGTGGCAGAACTGGCCGCCCGGTGGGGCACCCCATGGACCGAGAGCGCCACCCTCGTTCGCTAGGCTGACCACGACATGACGAAGCCCGCCTCTGCCGCATCGACGCCGCTCATCCCCGAGCAGCGCCGCGAGCTGATCGTCAAGCACCTGCGCCGCGAGGGCGTGCTGAGCTACCGACAGCTCACCGACCTCCTGGGGGTCAGCCACATGACCATCCGGCGCGACATCTCGGTGCTCGAAGAGGCCGGCCGCGTGCTCGCGACGCCCGGCGGCGCGAAGATCGCCTCACGGCTGGTCACCGAGCCGACGCGCTTCGAGAAGGCTCGCCAGGACGTGGCCGAGAAAGACGCGATGGCCCGTCACGCGGCATCCCTCGTCACGGAGTCGATGACGATCTATCTCGACGCCGGCACGACGATCCAGGCGATGCGGCCGCATCTCGAGGGCATCCGCGATCTCACGATCGTGACGAACGATCTCGCGATCATCGCCGCGTTCCTCGACCACCCGACCGCCGACATCATCGCGATCGGCGGCCGCGTCGAGAAGGCCAACCAGTCGACGACCGGCCGCCTGGCAGCCCTCACCCTGCATGAGCTGTCGATCGACATCGCGTTCCTGTCGTCGTCGTCGTGGGATCTGCGCCGGGGCGTCACCACGCCGACCGAATCGAAGATCGCCCCCAAGACCGCGGCGCTCGAGAGCGCCAGCGAGACGGTTCTCGTCGCCGGCAGCTCGAAGTACGGCACGTTCGGGCGTTACCGTGTGCTCGACCTCACCGATCTCGACATGATCGTCACGGATGCCGGGCTCAGCGATGCCACCGCGGCGGGGATCGAAGAGCTCGGCGTCTCGGTCGTTCGGACCTAGGCGTCGTCTCGCGGGCGCGAGCCCGACGGCCACCGGGCGGCTCACACAGCAACGGGCGGATGGAGCGTGACACCGCTCCATCCGCCCGCGCCGGGGTCTTACTCTTTGAACGCGTCCTTGACGTTCTCGCCGGCCTTCTTCGCGTCGGCCTTGACCTGGTCGGCCTTGCCTTCGGCGACGAGCTTGTCGTTGTCGGTCGCGTTGCCGATCGCTTCCTTCGCCTTGCCGGCGATGTCCTGAGCGGCGTTCTTGATCTTGTCATCGAGTCCCATGAGGAGCTCCTTTCGTGAGGGTGATCGTGACGACGGGGGGATTCCCGACGTCTTATCGCCGTTGCATGTCGCGACCGACGATAAGTTCCTGTGTCACGACAGTCGCCGCTGATCGTGCGCGAGCCGCGCCCGCAGACCGGTGTGGATCGAGACGTAGGTGGCGCTCTCGCGGCCGGTCAGGGTGGCGAGGTTGGTGAGCAGCCTGTCGATGTGATCGACCAGCTCCCGCGGGTCGGTGTTCTGGCGGGGCGTGACGGCCACGTGCAGCACCGGCTCGCGACGGATGTCGTTCGCGGTGACCTGCGACGACAGGATCTCGGCTCTCCCGTCGAGGGAGTTCTTCACGGCATCCGACACGAACGATTCGGTGACCGTGACGCGTCCGAGCGGGTTCTGCGCTCCACTCGAGCGGAGCGCGGTCTTCGACCTGCGGCCCGAGACGCTGAAGAGGGCGACGACCAGCAGCACGATCACGACGAGGATCGCGGCCACCGCTGCGATGCCGATCCACGAGAGGCTGCCCCCGGCGATGGCCGTCGCGGCGATCGCCTGATCGAGCCACGAGCGGGCGTCGGTGCCTGCCGACGTCCAGATGTCGGAGGCGGTCGGCCAGCTCATGATCGCGATGCCGAGGGCGCCCAGACCGAGGAAGAGCAGTCCGATGACCAGCAGCAGGGTGCGGTTCAGTGCACGGTTGGTGTTGTTCACAGCTCGTCCTCCTGCTCGGCGGGGCGCTCGATGCGCACTCGCGTGCGGACACTCCTGGTCAGTCGATAGGTCTGCAGCTCCGCCTCGGCGGCCGACTGCACGGCGGCCTTGTCGAGGGGGATGCCGGCGCCCGGTCGCACGGTCACGTCGACGCTGCGGTGACCCACGCCGACGGTGATGTTCTCTCGTGCCAGACCCGTCGCCTCCGAGAGGTGCTGGGCGAGGGCGCTGGCGATCACGCCGTTGTCGACGACGACGGCCCGGTCGCCCGCCTCGAGGGTGTGCCTCGACAGGCGCCCCGGGGTGACGGCCAGCACGATGAGCACCACCCCGATCACCGCGAGCACGACGCTGCCCGCGATCACGAGCCCGGCGGGCTGCGCGGTGGGCAGACCCACCAGCCATCCGCCCGCCGCGGCGGGACCGAGCAGCAGCGCGGGCTGCGCCGCGAGGCTCAGCACGATCTCGAGCCCGATGTATGCGAGGGCGAGGATGAGGAGGATGACCGCGACGAACATCGCGACCGTGCGCGGTGAATGGGTCTCGCGTCGGACGACGCGACGAAGAACCGGGGTGCTCATCGCACTCGTCTCCTCTCGGGGATCGTGGCACCGGTGATGGTGAGGATGATGCGGGTGACGTCGCGTCCGAGAAGACCGCTGAGAGTCGTCGCCAGCTGCTCCTGCAGCTCGCGAGCGCGGTCGAGCACGGGGACGCTCTGGGAGATCGCGACGGTGTCGTCGAGATCGGGCACGGGAAGCGGAGTCGCGATGCGCACCGCGATCCCGCCCGGGTGCTCGGTGACGTCGACCTTCACGTCACCGCGCGGCACACCGATCAGGGTTGCGGACGCCTTCTCGGTGACCGTGCGGTAGACGCGTTCTTTCACGTCGATGCGCCCAGGGACGGTGGCCTCCGCGGTGGCGGCCCGCGCGGGGCCGCCACCGGCGGCGAGGTGCTGGTCGACGCGCATCAGGAGGTGCGCCGCCCTGTGAGGGCGTCCGCGAGACCGCGGACGTCGATCTTTCCGGAGGCGATCCGGCCGATCACGGCTCCGATGCCCGCGAACAGGGCCATGAGGAGGAATCCCCAGAACCCGAACAGCAGAGCGGCCAGGGCCAGCAGTGCGCCGATCAGCGCGCCTGTGGTGGTGGGGGTCATGAGACTCGCGACTCCTCGTTCTCCTGGCTGTCATCGCCGGGCACGTGCACGTCGTTGACCTCGACGTTGACCTCGACGACCTCGAGACCGACAAGTCGGCTGATCGCCCCCGCGACGGCGGCGCGGACGTTGCTCGCGACCTCTTGGATGGGGGCGGGGTACTCGACCACGATCGTCAGGTCTGCGGCTGCCTGCGTCTCGCCGACCTCGACCTTGACGCCCTGCGCGAGGTCGGTCGCGTTGATCACATCGCGGATCGCACCGAACGCGCGTGCTCCCCCGCCGCCCAGCGCGTAGACGCCGGCGACCTCACGAGCGGCGATGCCTGCGACCTTGGCGACCACGCCGTCGGCGATGACCGTCTTGCCCGCGGCGTCGGAGTCGGCGGGGATCCGCGACGTCGAGAAGGACGACGAGCGATCGACCCGCGAGCCCGAGGCGGCCGGCTTCGACGCGGCGGAGGTCTGAGCGAGCTCCTTCTCGGCGGGGCTGGTGGGGGTGTTCTGATCCTGAGTTGCCATGACCAATCCTTCGTCTCACGATGTGCCGGACGGACCGCGGTGGCCTCGTCGGGAGCGTGTGTGGGTCGCTCATGGATAGGACGAGCGCCGAGCGGGATTCGTCACAGATTCGTCGTGACCTCGTCGATCGCGGCCACCGGCGACCTCGCCGCGGTCACGGGCGACGACATCATGCGGCGCACCGAGAGCATCCTGGCGGCGCGCGGTTTCGCGACGATCATCCGCACGGCCGATCGCGTGGGCATCACCGCCTAGGTTGGAGGGCATGCCCGCCTCGCCCCTCGCGCTCCCCGATCTCGCCGGCCGTACGATCCTCGTCACGGGGGCGAACGCGGGCATCGGCTACTGGTGCGCCGAGATCCTCGCCGCGCACGGCGCCAGGGTGCTCCTCGGATGCCGGTCGGCCGAGCGCGCCGAAGTCGCGGTCTCGTCGATCCGCGCGCACGCGTCCGGCGCCGACCTCCACATCGTGCCGATGGATCTCGGGTCGCTCGCGAGCATCGCTGCCGCCGGCGCCTCGCTCGACGAGCGGATCGACGCGGTCATCTGCAACGCGGGGGTCAAGGCGGCAGACCGCGATGCCCGCACGGCCGACGGTCTGGATCTGATGATCGGCACGAACGTCGTCGGGCATTTCGCGCTGCTCGCGCAGCTCGAGCACCTGCTCGCCGACGACGCGCGTGTCGTGGCCGTAGGATCGCTGGCCCATCGCTTCGCCGAGATCGACCCCGCCACTCTCTCCGCCCCGTGGAGCGGCCCGTCGCTGCGGCAGTACGGCCGCTCGAAGGCGGCGCTCATGGCCTTCGCCTTCGAGCTCGCGCGCCGGTGGCGCGGCACGGCCCGCTCAGCCCTGTGCGCGCACCCCGGCTATGCCGTCGACCCGCTCACGCCCCGTCGTCCCGGCCTCGCCGACGTCTCGTCCGTCGCGCGAGCGCTCGCCGCACCGAGCCGCCTGGTCGTGCAGGGCAAGGACGCGGGCGCGGCGCCGATCGTGCATGCGGCGGTCGCGGCCGACGCCACCGGGGGCGACTACTGGGGGCCCGGCGGGCTTCTGGAGTTCCGCGGCGCGCCGGCGCGGGTCGCGGCGAGCGCGCAGGTGCGCTCGGTCGATGTCGGGACGGAGCTGTGGTCCGTGCTCGAGCACCTGTCCGGCACGCGGTTGGCGACCTGACGGCGGCCCCGGCGTCACTCGTACGCGCCCTCTTCCTCCTGCTCGAGCTTGTCCCTGTCCACCGCGAGTTCTCGCCGTGTCAGCTGCGACGCGTGCTCGAGCGACGACTCGACCTCGTCGGCATCCTCGGGTTCGACCACCAGCACGATCCCGGCGCTTCCGGCGCTGAGAGTCTCTCCGATGGCCTCGAGGTCCTTCGACGGAGACTTGCGCGAGATATGTCCCGCGATCGCACCGAGACCCGCCCCGGAACCTCCCGCGACCGCCACGGCGGCGCCGAGGGCCACCGCCGGGAACAGCGCGGCGGCGATGCCCGTGGCGATGCCGATCTTCAGGCCCCGCCTCGTGCCGCGGTGCGCGTCGCTCTGTGCGCGCTTGACCACGGTGAGCTTGCCGTCCGTGGCGCGTCGGATGAGCGCGGCATCGAAGAACTCGTGTTTATGGCTCGAGTCCCCGAGGTGGTCCACGAGCTGATCGAAGTCGGTCTCCGCCGACGATTCGTCTTCGTACTGAGCGGCGATCGCCGCGTACTGCGTATCTGTCATCTCATCGCTCCCTGTCAGGCAGCGGCCGTGCGACCACCTCGCCGTGTCGGCATCCATGGTTCGTTCACGCGGAGCGATCCCGCAAGCACTGCCGTCCACCGGAGGCCGAAAATCATCCAGATGGGGTGACTCCGGCGCGACGGGCCGAGTTCACCCTCACCGCATGATGCGAGTGCTCGACGCGGCGGCGTAGCTTCTGGTCGAGCGTGCGTGGGGCGGTGTGTCCCGCGGGCCGCAGCGACCAGTCCGGCCGCTGGGGCGCACGAAGCCTGACGGAAGGATCAACCGTGGATTACCTCATCGTGGGTCTCCAGGCGTGCGTCGTCATCGGCGCGATCGTCATGGGCGTCCGGACGGGCGGCCTGGGTCTCGGACTCTGGGGTGTGGTCGGCACCGTCATCCTGGTCTTCGGCTTCCAGCTGCCGCCGGGATCGATCCCGGTCGACGCGTTCTTCATCATCATCGCGGTCATCACCGCATCCTCGGCGATGCAGGCGGCGGGCGGCATCGACTACCTCGTGTCGATCGCGTCGAAGATCATCCAGGCCAACCCGAAGCGGCTGACGTACGTCGCGCCGCTCGTGGCCTTCGTCTTCACGGTGCTCTCCGGGACCTCGAACATCTTCCTGGCGCTGATCCCGGTGATCTACGAGACGTCGTATCGCAACGGCCAGCGCCCCGAGCGCGCGCTGGCCGCCTCGACGGTCACCTCCGGCCTCGGCATCACGGCCAGCCCCGTGTCCGCGGCCATGGCCGCGTACATCGTGCTCATGGAGGGCACCGGATACGGCCTGCCGCAGATCCTGCTGATCACCATCCCGGCGGCGATCGTCGCGTGCATCGCCACCTCGTTCGTCCAGCAGCGTCTGGGCAAGAGCCTGCTGGACGACGAGGAGTTCCTCCGTCGCGTCGAGGCGGGAACGGTCGAGGTGCCCGCGGCGCTCGAGGCCGAGTACGCGGCGCGCACAGGATCCGGGCGCGTGGCGTCGGGATCCACTCCTCCCACCGTGGTCGCCGACAAGGGACGACGTGCGGAGTCCCGAGGCGCCAAGCCCGTCATCATCGAGCATCCGGTGCCGAAGGGGGGCATGACCGCCGCGATGATCTTCGTCTCGGGAACGATGCTGATCGTCCTGTTCGGGCTCTTCCCCGGTCTTCGTCCGGCGTTCCCCGACGAGGAGGGCACGGTCGCCGCGATCGGCATGACGACGATCATCGAGATGGTCATGTTCACGGTCGCCCTCGCGATCATCCTCGCCCGACGCGTCAAGCCGGCCAGGGTCGTCGAGCAGCCGCTGCTCCGGGCCGGTTTCACGGCAGCCGTGGCGCTGTTCGGAATCGCCTGGATGGCCGATACGTTCATCGCCGCGAACCAGGAGACCATCATCCAGCCGCTCGGCGAGCTGATCAAGACCAACCCCGTATGGCTGGCCGTCGCACTGTTCATCGTCTGCGGTCTCACGACCAGCCAGTCGGCGACCACCAACACGCTGATCCCGATCGCGCTGGCCGCGGGCCTCGCCCCCGGCGTCGTCACCGCACTCTGGCCCTCCCTCATCGGCGTGTGGCTGTTCCCCGCGAACGGCTCGCAGATCGCCTCGGTCGAGACCGACCTCACCGGCACGACGAAGCTCACCCAGGTGCCGATCTGGCACTCGTTCACGATCCCGATGCTGGTGTCGTGGGTGGCCGTCGTGATCGCCGGCCTCCTGATCCAACTCGTCGTTCCCGCGTGAACACAGATCACCGTCAACCGAAGGACACACCATGACCGATTCCGCTGACCTCAAGACCGCCGTCGCCCAGCTGATGCCGGACGTCATCCGACGACTCGAGGGACTCGTGCGGATCCCCTCGATCGCCTTCCCGGGGTTCGACGAGGCGCCCGTCCGCGAGATGGGCGCCGCAGTGGTCGATCTCTTCCACGCCGCGGGGATCGACGACGCCCGCCTGCTCGACGTCCCCGACGGGTATCCCTGCGTGTATGCCGACGTTCCCGGTCCGGCCGGATCGCCGACCGTGCTGCTGTACGCGCACTACGACGTGCAACCCGCCCCCGCGAGCCAGAACTGGACGAGCGAGCCGTTCGAGCCGGTCACGAAGGACGACGGCCGCATCTATGGCCGAGGTGCCGCGGACGACAAGTCAGGACTCGTCATCCACTACGGCACGCTGAAGGCGCTCGGCGCCGAGCTGCCCTGCAGCCTCAAGATCCTCGTGGAGGGCGAGGAGGAGACCATCTCTCACCTCGAGGCCTTCGTCGAGGCCAATCCCGAGCTCTTCCGAGCCGATGCCTTCGTGATCGCCGACATCGGACCGCAGCGCGTAGGACGGCCTGGTCTGACCACCGCGCTCCGGGGTGATGTCGCGTGCACGGTCACGGTGCGCACGCTCGCGAACCCGGTGCATTCCGGGATGTTCGGCGGGGCCGCCCCCGATGCGATGACCGCGATGATCCGGGTGCTCGATTCCCTGCACGACGACAACGGTGACACCGTGATCAGCGGGGTGGACAGCGCGCAGTGGGACGGCGCCGACATGGATGAGGACGTGTACCGCGAAGGGTCCTCCATCCTTCCCGGCGTGGAGTTCCTCGGCACGGGGAGCCTGTCCGACCGGATCTGGGCGAAACCGTCGGTCACCGTGCTCGGCATGGACCTGCCGAACACCGCGGAAGCGTCGAACGTGCTGCTGCCGGAGGTGACGGCGAAGCTGTCGATGCGCATCGTTCCGGGCTCCGACGGAGACGCTCAGCTCGAGGCGCTGATGGCGCATCTGCGGGCTCAGCGCCCCTGGAACTGCGAGGTCGAGGTGCAGAAGGTCAAGGTCGGACACGCATTCTCCGTCGATCCCTCGCACCCCGCCATCACTGCGGCGGAGGCCGCGCTCGCGGACGCCTACGGAGCGCCGGTCGAGAACATCGGCAGCGGCGCCTCCATCCCACTGGTCGCATCGCTCAAGAAGGTGTCGCCGGATGCGGCGATCCTGCTCTGGGGCGCGGAGGACACCGCGCAGTCCCGCATCCACGCCTCCGACGAATCGGTCGACCCCGCGGAGATCGAGCGGATGATCACCGCCCAGACCCTCTTCATCCGGAACTTCGCCGATTCGGCGCGGTCCTGACGACGACGTGAGAGCGACAGGAGGACGCCGGTGAGCTCACCCGAGGCGTTGAAGCGCATGACCGTTCTGCAGGCCACCTTCATCGGCGTGGGCTCGATGGTCGGCGCCGGCATCTTCGCCCTCCTGGGTGCGGCCGGCGCCGTCGCCGGCTCGGCGGTCTGGGTCTCGTTCCTCATCGCGGGCATCATCGCCGCTCTCCAGGGGTATTCGTTCGCCAAGCTCGGCGCGACGTATCCGTCCGGCGGCGGAATCCTCGCCTATCTGTCGAGGGGGTTCGGCCAGGGCCACCTCGCCGGGATCGGTGCATGGCTGTTCTTCACGGCGGGCTCCATCGTCGTCGCGATGATCGCCACCTCGTTCGGCGGCTACGCCAGCGCCGTCGTGGCCGACGACAGCGCCTTCTGGGCGAAGGTGTTCGCGATCGCGCTCATCCTGGTCATGTCCGCGCTCAACGCGGTGGGCTCCACGGCCGTCGCGCGCGTGCAGTCCGTCATCGTCGTCGTCGTGCTGGTGATCCTCTCGGTGTTCGCGGTCGTGACCATCGCCAACTGGGATCCCTCCCTGCTCTCCCCCGCGGGGTATCCCGGCGTTCAGCAGATCATCGCCAGCGTGGCACTGACGTTCTTCGCCTTCCTCGGCTTCGGCGTCATCACCTTCACCGCGAAGGACCTCCCCCACCCGGCCAGTCAGCTTCCGAAGGCCATCTACTTCGCTCTCGCGATCGCCACGACGATCTATGTCGCCGTCTCGCTCGGCGTCTTCGGCACCCTCACCGCCGACCAGGTCGTGGAGTACGGCGCGACTGCGCTCGCCGAGGCCGCCAAGCCGACACTGGGCCAGGCGGGGTACGTCCTCATGGTCATCACGGCGCTCTTCTCGACGACCGGTGCCGTGAACGCGGGGCTTTACCCGTCCATCGGCATGACGGCCCACCTCGCCTCGGTCGGCCAGTTCCCGCCGGCCTTCGGGCGATCCGTCGGCCGTTTCCCTGTCGGCCTGCTCGTGATGGCGGCGCTGGCGATCATCCTCGTCGTCGGTTTCGACCTCAACAAGATCGCGTCGATCGGCAGTGCGGTGGCGCTGCTGGTGTTCTCGGCGGTGTCCATCGCGCACCTCCGGCTGTTCCGGGAGACCGGCGCACATCCGCTGATCCTCGTGATCGGCCTGATCGCCACGCTCGGCACGTTCATCGTCTTCTGCACGACGACGCTCGTCAACGAGCCGGCGACGGCCATCGCTCTCGTCGCGATCGTGGTCATCGCCGTTCTCGTCGACATCAGCTGGAAGGCAGCCGCCCGCCGTTCGGCTCATCCGTCGCCCTCGTGAGCCGCCCGTCCGGGATCTCGTCGAGCGACCGATACACCGGCAGGCCCCGCTCGAGGGCGATCTCGACGTCCTTGTCGGCACCGGCCGAGTCGCCCGGCAGGCGCAGCACGGCGTCGCAGTGCTGCAGCAGGCGGCGGGCCGTCTCGTACATGACGTCGCCCTCGGCGGCATCCGTGTCGTCCATGCCTCGCAGGACCGGCAGCGCGACCCACTCGCCGATCATCGGCACATGGCCGAGGCGGTGGATGGGGGCCGCGGCTTCTTCGAGGATCTCGAGGTTGCGGGCGATCAGGGCGGGGTCGCCGCCGGTGCCCGAACGGTAGGGGCCGGCGATCAGGATCAGCAGTGGTGTGTTCATGGAGAAGACTGTAACGTTAACCGTGCAAGAACGTGCAACTTCGTGAATCAACAGGACGAGGAGTCGGATGCTGAGCGCACAGCGCAAAGACCACCTGCGGCAGATCCTGCGCAGGGACGGCCGGGTGGTGGCGAAGGACGTCGCCGCCGACCTCGGCGTCTCGGAGGACTCGATCCGCCGCGACCTGCGGGAGCTCGCCGACGCGGGCGAGCTCGTCCGGGTGTACGGCGGCGCCCTGCCGATCCCGCCGGCCGACCGCCCTGTCGACCAGAGGGCGTCCCTGGCCACCGAGAGCAAGGAGCGGGTCGCCCGCCGCGCCGTCGGACTGATCCCGCTGAACTCGACGATCGTGCTGGATGCCGGAACGACGACGCTCGCGATGACCCGGGTGCTGCCGCACGGGGCCGACCTGACCGTGATCACCCCCAGCCCGACGATCGCCCTCGCCGTGGCCGAGCACTCCGACGCTCGCGTCGTGATCATCGGCGGCGAACTCTCGCGCTTCTCGATGGTCGCGAGCGGTCCCCTCGCGATGGAGGCGGTGCAGCACCTCGCCGCCGATCTGTTCTTCCTGGGGGTGACGGGCATCGACCCGGTGCACGGACTGACCACCGGCAACCTCGACGACGCCGCCACCAAACGCGCCATCGCCGCGCGCTGCACCCAGACCTACGTCCTCGGCAGCGAGGAGAAGATCGGCGCGACCTCGCGCTGCCCGGTGCTCGACCTCGACGCCGTCTCGGGTCTCGTGGTCGACCCCCACGACACGAGCCCTGTCATCGGCGCCCTCGCGGAGCGTGTGTCCGTGCTGCGGTGACGGGCGCTGCCGCTCCGACCCGAATCAGGTGATGGTCGCCGCCACGATCGTCGGCGTCATGACCGCCACCAACGCGGCCGTGATCGCATCGTTGACGGCCTTGGCGACGGCGCTCCCCGCCTGCGATCCCGCCGTGAGCTGCTCGATCCGCTTCTTGAGGTCGCGCGCGGACGCACCGCCGCACTCATCCCGCAGGATCGCGTGCGCGGCGTTGAGATTCTGCAGGATCGCCAGCAGCGCCAGGTCGGCCTGCGCCGGAGCACCGGTTCCGGCGAGCACTGCCGCGAGCCGCGCCCGCAGCGCCCGCTCGGGCGTGGCATCGGACTCGGGAGTTCGCGCCGAGCCCCAGCCGAAGAAACCCCGCTCGCCGCGCACGAGGACGCCCTGCACGATGAGGGACTCGACCACGACCTCGAGCGGATCCAGCTTGGGGCGCACGACGATCGACTGCAACCGCTTGCCGCGCAGCGGCACGAGGCGCTGCAGTGTCGTGTCCAGGATCGGATTGCCGGTCGGCTCGGTCGACACGACCTCGACGACGGGGTTCTTCTCGTCGGTCATCGAGATGCGCCCGTGCAGGGCGAGGTCGACGATCACGGCCGCGACCTCGGCGTACAGACGATTCACGCTCACCGCGCTCTCGACGCGGCCGTCGGGCCGGAGAAGCAGCATGTGGAGTTCCTCGACGATCAGCATGCATCCACGCTATGGCGGACCGACTCGCTGCGACATCCCCCGGACGGATGATTCCCGGGGTGGCTCGTGCTCCCCCCACACCTGTGAAGAGCCTGTGCGGCACGCATCGCGTCATGTCAACCCCGTCGCCGTGCAGCCCGCGACTTCATAGGTTGCGGGAATGACTTCCGACTCTGCCACGACGCCGGAGGAACCCACTCGGCTGCGTCGTGCCATCACCGGCCCCCTTCTGTTCGCGTTCATCCTGGGTGACGTGCTCGGCGCCGGGATCTACGCCCTGATGGGGGTGCTCTCCGAGAAGGTCGGCGGGATGCTGTGGGCTCCGCTGCTTCTCGCCCTGCTTCTCGCCCTGCTGACCGCGGGGTCGTACGCCGAGCTGGTGACCAAGTATCCGCGCGCCGGAGGGGCATCCGTCTTCGCGGAGCGCGCCTTCCACAGCCCCGTCGTCTCGTTCCTGGTCGGCTTCAGCATGCTGGCCGCGGGTGTGACGAGCGCCGCGGGCCTGGCGATCGCCTTCGCCGGCGACTACCTCGGCACCTTCTTCGACCTGCCGACCATTCCCGTCGCGATCGTCTTCCTCGCGATCGTGGCGGCGCTCAATGCCCGCGGCATCCGCGAGTCGCTCGGCGCGAACCTGGTGATGACGGCGATCGAGCTGAGCGGTCTCGTGATCGTGATCGTCGTGGTCGGCGCGTTCGTCGTCGGTGGCGGCGGCGACGCCTCGCGGCTCACTCAGTCGCCCGAGGGGACGCCGGTCGCCCTGGCCGTCCTGTCGGGAGCGGTGATCGCCTACTACTCCTTCGTCGGTTTCGAGACCTCGGCGAACATGATCGAAGAGGTCAAGAACCCTCGGCGCACCTACCCGCGAGCCCTGTTCGGCGCCCTGTTCACCGCCGGCGCGGTGTACGTGCTCGTCGGCGTTGCGAGCTCGATCGCCCTGCCGGCATCCGAGCTGCAGGAGTCGAGCGGGCCGCTGCTGTCGGTCGTCGAGGCCGCGGGCGCCAGCATCCCGTCGTGGCTGTTCAGCCTGATCGCCCTGGTCGCGGTGGCCAATGGCGCACTGCTCACGATGATCATGGTGAGCCGCCTGACGTACGGGATGGCCGAGCAGAACCTGCTGCCCGCCGTCCTCGGACGAGTGCTGCCGAACCGCAAGACCCCGTGGGTGGCGATCCTCACCACGACGCTCGTCGCGATGGGGCTGACTCTGGTCGGTGACCTGGCGACGCTCGCCGAGACCGTCGTCCTGCTGCTGCTGTTCGTGTTCATCAGCGTCAACGTCTCGGTGCTCGTGCTGCGGCGCGACCGGGTCGAGCACGATCACTTCCGCATCTGGACGGTCGTCCCCGTGCTGGGCATCGCCTCGTGCATCCTGCTGCTCAGCCAGCAGCGCCCCGTCGTCTGGCTGTTCGGCGCGATCCTGCTGGCAGTCGGCGTCGTGCTGTATCTTCTCGCGCGCTGGGGCCGCAACCGCTCGGACGGGCAGAGCCACGACGCAGCCGCGTCATCCACCACCACGAAGGAGAACCATGAGCACGCCTGACCTCACCCCTGACGCCGACGACGCCATGACGAGCGAAGAGAAGCGGCACGACCAGCTCACCGCAGCACCGGATGCCACCGAGGCCGACGCCGCGCCGCGCATCGAGGTCTCAGAGCACGACGGCAACACACGCATCGACATCCTTCCGGATGCCGCCGTGCGGCCGGGCCCCGGACCCGGGGTCGAGATCGACGACGAACCCGAGCAGTAGGCGGCGCCGAGCGGGGAGCACGGGCGGGAGTCGCGTGATAAATCGGTATGCCGGTATATCACAACATTCCTGGAAAAGCAAGACCTGAGCGTATGCTGACTCCGAGGCCGACTCCGCGGCCTCGGAGCCGGTTCATCCGGCCCCGTCACCACGATCGGGGGAAGCCGTGACCCTCACAACAGATCCGAGCGCCGACCCCCGATCGGATGCCGAGCTCGCCGATGCGACCCGCAGCGGAGACGCCGCGGCGTTCGCCGTGCTGTGGCAGCGACACTTCGAGGCCGGCCTTCGTGCGGCCCGGGCGGTGACGCGCTCCATCGATCCCGACGACCTCGTGAGCGAGGCCTTCACCAAGACGTTCAGCGCCATGCAGAACGGCGGCGGACCCACCGACGGATTCCGCGCCTATCTCTATGCCGCCATCCGCAACGCCGCCGCGACGTGGGGCGGCAAGCAGAAGGACATCCCGATCGAGTTCATCGAGGAGATCCCCGACGAGACGCCCGACGCGATCGAGCAGCTGTCGGACCGGACGATGCTCGCGGCGGCGTTCAAGAACCTGCCGGAGAACCACCGCACGCTGCTCTGGTACCTCGAGGTCGAGGGGATGAAGCCGCGCGAGATCGCCCCGCTGATGGGACTGACCCCGAATGCCGTGTCGGCGCTCGCCCTTCGCGCCCGAGACGGATTCCGTCACGCCTGGCTGGATGTGCTCATCGCCGACCCGTCCCGGCCCGAGGAGTGTCGCTGGGCGTGCGGGCGACTCGTGCGCCGTGGCCGCCGTCCGCTGAGCAGACACGAGCGCCCGCGTCTCGACTCTCATCTCGCCGGGTGCGCGGGATGCACGATCATCGCGCGAGACATCGACACGGCCTCGTCGAAGCTGCGAGCCGTGCTCCTGCCGCTCGCGCTCGGCACCGCCGGAGCGGCCGCCTACGCCTCGCTCGAGCCCGGCGCCGCCGCGAGTGCCACCGTCATCGGACCCTCCGCCGTGCTGCGGACCCGCCGCGTGCTCACGCTCGGGATCGCCGCGGGGAGTGCGGTCGCCCTCGCCGCGACCGTCGCTGTCGCGATGGTCGCCCCGTGGTCCGCACCGACGGCGGACCCCGACCGCGGCGACTCCTCCGGGGCGGTCGCCCGGCCGGTCGCTCCGTCTGCGGGTGCCACGCCCGCTCCGACCGATGACACCGCAGCGACGCCTCCGACATCGCCGCCGGTCGTGCCGGCACCGGTCGTTCCCGCACCGGTCGTTCCCGCACCGGTGGAACAGCAGGTCGAGCAGGTCGCCGAGGCGGCCCAGCCGCGATCCGCCACGCCCGCCGTCCTCCCGCCGCAGAGCCCGATCGCGACAGCACCCCCGGCGACGAAGCCACCCATCGAGGCACCCCCGGCGTTCACCGTCGGTCCCGACAGCTGGGACATGAGCAGCCCCCTCGCGGTCTCGGTGAGCGGCACCGGCATCCCCGGGAGCGCGGTCGCCGTCATCGACGAGCTCGGCTGGACGCTCGCCGAAGGGGTCGTCGACGACGACGGCGGGTTCGAGCTCTCCGTCTCGGGAGACCGGCTCCGGCAGGGCATGACGCTCACGGTGCAGCACACCGCGCCCGCGGGCGACGTCGACCTCAGCGAACCGGCGGGGCCGCTCGTCTTCCCGGTGCCGGTCATCTCCGGCGACGAGCCCCGCCTGCATCTCGACAGCGGAGATGCCGACGCCGACGGCGAGCACGACGATGCGCTCGTCACCCTCGAGGGGATTCCCGGCGGATGGGTGCAGGTCGCCGTCGACGGCGTCGTGCTGACCCACCTCATCTCCATCGACGAGGTCACGTCCGACGACTTCATCCCCGACATCCCTCTCGGATTCCATCTGCTGACCCTGCGGTACATCGATGTGGAGTCGGGACTCACCGGCCCGGGTGCCGAGTACGCGGTCGTGGTCACCCCCGGCGGCAGATGAGCGCAGGTCGCGCGCAGCGGGCGGTCACAGCCAGCCCTTGCGCTTGAACGCCCAGTACAGCCCGAAGCCCATCCCGACCATCAGGGCCACCGCCATGGGGTAACCGAGGGCCCAGTGCAGCTCGGGCATGTGGTCGAAGTTCATGCCGTAGACCGTGCCGACGAGCGTCGGGGCGAACAGGATCGCGGCCCAGCCCGAGATCTTCTTGACCTCGTCGTTCTGACGGATGCTCAGCTCGGTCATCCGGCGCATCTCCTCGTTCTGACGCCGCGCCACGATCGTGGACTCGACGGTGAGCGCGTTGTCGAGCACCGTGCGGAAGGTGTTCGCGCGCTCCGAGACGCGCAGGGTGTGGTCGAGCACGTCGCGCAGGTACCGCTGCAGCTCCTCATCGACCTCGTACTTCGCCGAACCACGCAGCAGCGCGTCGAGCATGCCGGCGAGGGGCTGCACCGCACGCTGGAAGTCGATCACCTCGCGACCGAGCTCGTAGATGCGCTGCGTCGCGTCGACGCCGTCTTCGAAGAGCTGGCTCTCGATCTCGTCGATGTCGTTCTCGAGCCCCGAGAGCACCGGCGCGTACTCGTCGACGACCTCGTCGAGGATCGCGTAGAGCACTGCCTCCGGACCGAGCTTCAGCAGCCCCGCGTCGTCTTCGAGACGGCGACGCACGCGCCCGAGGTCGGGCGACTCCGCGTGGCGGATCGTCACCACGAAGTCCGGCCCGACGAGCACATGGATCTCGCCGAACTCGACCTCCTCTGCGGCATCCAGATACCGGGCGGAGCGCAGCACCATGAACAGCACGTCTCCGTAGCGCTCGAGCTTCGAGCGCTGGTGCCCCGACAGCGCATCCTCGACGACGAGAGCGTGGATGCCGAACTCGTCGGCGACCTCGCGGATCTCCGCCTCGCTCGGCCGGTACAGACCGATCCAGCTCATGCCTCCACGCTCGCGCAGCACCTCGAACGTCTCGCTGAGACTCCGTGGATTCTCCGTGCGCACGCCGTCGACGTAGATCGCGTTGTCGATGATCGCCATCGGCTTTCCCTTCGTCGGTCGGGCCGCGGCCGTCGTGCCGAGCGTCAGGCGGCCGGCGGTGCGACGCAGGGGATCGCGGAATCCGTGATCGCCTGGTGGTACTGCTCAGCCGTGAACGGCAGTCCGAACTCCGGAGCGGTCTGGCCCTCGGCGGCCGGCACCTTGGACGCGATCGCGGCGAGCTCCCACGCCAGGTACATCGCGGTCGTGCCGGCGGTGGTCGAGTTGTTCAGCGACACCGCGACGGTGAACCCCGTCTCAGGGTCGGAGTACGCCGACGTCTGGTATCCGGGCGTCCATCCCGACTGCCCGATCATCGAGCCGACGAGCAGTGCCCCGCCGGTGGCCTGGAGCCAGGAAGGAGCCTGGGGATCCTGCGGCAGGGGCGCTCCGAAGCGGTTCGGCTCGTCCTCCGTCCGCAGCTTCTGCGCGGCTTCGGCCTGGGCGTACCGGCCGAGGTCGTCGATCGTCGACACGACGCCGGAGTCGGTGTATCCCGTGCTCGACGACAGGGTGGTGATGTCGACGGGAGCCGCACAGTCATAGCCGCCTTCGACGGCCGGCAGGTAGTGCCCGTTCATGACCGGTCCATCAGAGGGCGCTGCCGGGGCCGGCGACGGTAGCGAGGTCGCCGAGAGACCGAGCGGCTGCGTGACGTACTCGGCGATCAGCTCGGATGCCGTGCGGCCGGTCGCCCGCTCGAGCGCGAGGCCCAGCAGCAGGTATCCGGCATCCGAGTTCGTGTAGGTCGTCTTCGCCGTGGCACGCGGAGCGCCGAGGCCGTATGACGCGAGCTCGAGCGGCGCCCACACGCGCTCCGGGGTCGTATACCAGGCGGCCTGCGCGGTCGCCTCGGACGAGCCGACCCCGCTCGTGCTGTTGCAGAGGTCGAGGAGCGTGACGTCCTTCATGTCGGCGACGCCCGAGACATGGTCGGGCACCGGGTCGTCGAGACCGAGCACGCCGTCGTCGGCCAGACCGTAGAGAACGTCGCACGTCATGAGGCGGGTCATGTCCGCGATGCGGAAGGCCATGTCGGTGCTGATCTCGTCGTCGCCGCCGGGAGTCTGCGTGCCGAGACCGGCCACCCAGCTGCCGCTCCACGGAGCCCAGACGCCCACGACCGCACCCGAGGCGCCCGACGCGGCGAGCGCGTTGGCGACGGCCGCCTCCATCGCCGCGACGGTGTCGTCGGGCAGAGGGCCATCGACCTGGGCCGGCGGCTCGTAGCTGAACTCCGGATCGGCTGTGCAGCCGGTGAGGAAGAGCCCGAGCACGGCTGCGCCGGCCACTGCTGCGCGGAATGTGCGCGACGAGAGAAGCTGCATGAAAGGGGACCCCCGGAAGACGTGTCTCCCGAGTCTAGAACGCCCATCCTGAAAGAAAGGCATCGCCGAACCCCCGTTTAGGGTGATCAGCATGCCCCACATCTTCGATGCCGACGTCGTCTCCGCGATCCTCGGTCACATGAACGGCGATCACACCGACGACAATCTGCTCATCGCGCGCGCCTTCGCGCCCGTCGGGGCGACACCCGAAGACGAGATCACCGATGCCGTGATGACAGACCTCGACGGTGACGGCGGTGTCTGGGAGGTCACCCGCCCTGGCGCGACCTCCGAGCTGCGCATCGCCTGGCCCTCCGGCCCGATCACCGAGCGCCGCGCCGTGCGGCGCGAGGTCGTCGCCCTCTACGATCTCGCGTGCGAGAAGCTCGGCATCGAGCCGCGTCCGCACGCGTGACGCGGGAGAACCGCAGGGTTCCCTTTCAGGTTAGGTGACCCTTACACTGGGCACATGTCCGAGATCCTCTCCTTCTCCGCAGCCCTCCGTGAGCGCTCCTCCGGTTCGCATTCGCGCAGCGAGGGCGCGGGCTTCATGTCCGACCTGCTCAAGGGCGAAGGATCGCGCGCGGACTACGTCGCACTCGTCGCGCAGCACTACTTCATCTACGAGGCCCTCGAAGGCGCCGGGGAGCGCATGCGTCAGGATCCGGTGGCATCGGTCTTCCTCAGCGACAAGCTGACCCGGCTGCCCGCCCTCGAGGCCGACCTCGAGTTCCTGCTCGGGGCGCACTGGCGAGACGTCATCGTCGCACTGCCCACCACGCAGCGCTACGTCGAGCGCATCCGCCAGGTCGGAGCGACCTGGGCGGGCGGTTTCGTCGCGCACCACTACACGCGCTACCTCGGCGATCTCTCGGGCGGCATCTTCATCGGACGCGTGATGGCGCGCCGCTTCGGGTTCGAGACCAACGGCATCGGCTTCTACCTGTTCGACGACATCGCCGACCCGTCGGCATTCAAGGACGTCTACCGCGAGCAGCTCGACGCAGCTCCGTGGGACGACGCCGAGCGCGAGCGCGTGATCGGCGAGGTGCTGCTCGCCTACCGGTTCAACACCGAGCTCTTCGAAGACCTCGACCGCGCACGCGTCGCAGCCTGACGACGAGCGGGCTCAGCCCCTGCCGACCTCAGGAGTGGATGCCGCGAGCCACGCGTCGCGCATGAAGCGGCGCACGTCCTCGTCGACGCGGATGTCGCTCGGGCGCAGCGGCCGCGACAGATAGAGCCCGTCGAGAGACGTCAGACGAGAGAGCGCGACGTAGGTCTGGCCCGGTGCGAAGGCGCCTGCGCCGAGGTCGATGATCGCGCGGTCGTAGGTCTTGCCCTGCGACTTGTGGATCGTGACCGCCCAGGCGAGACGCAGCGGGAACTGCGTGAACTCGGCCACGACGTCGCGACTCAGCTTCTTGGTGCTCGGCTCATACGAATAGCGGAATCGCTCCCAGACAGCCGGCTCCACGTCGACCTCTTCGCCGTCGATCTCGACGCGCACGGTCTCACCGAGGATCCGCACGACCGTGCCGATCGTGCCGTTCACCCACCGCGGCGGCTCCCCCGACATCGAGGTGTCATTACGGAGGAACATCACCTGGGCGCCGATCTTGAGCTTGAGCTCCGATTCGGCGGGCAGCGACGCCTCGCCCTTTCCGAACTCGCCGCTGACCTCGGCGCGGGCCGTCTGCTCCTTGCCGGGAAGGGCGGCGAGATGCCGACTGTTGATGGTGTTCACGATGTCGTTGCGGGTGGCGAGCGTGATCATCGGCACCTCCCCCGGCTCGGGATCCGGGGGTGTGCGGGCGCCCTGCGTGTTCAGCACTCCCGCGATCTCCGCGGTGACCCGCCCGTAGCGCACCGCGTTCAGCATCGCCTTGAATCCGTCGTCCGACTGCCGGTGGATCTGCACGAGCTCGCGCACGTGCAGCTCGGCCCTGGTGTCGACGGCGAACAGTCCACCGTCGTCTCCGTCGCCCTCGCCGCCGGCGGGACCCGCCCAGACCTTGGCATCGAAGAACCAGAACGAGCGGTAGTGATCCTTCACGTATCGCAGCTCGTCGCCGCGCGGGGGCACGGGAGCCAGCTGATACGGATCGCCGAACATGACGATCTGCACCCCGCCGAACGGGATGCCGCGCTTGCCCCTCGCCTGGCGCAGCGAGCGGTCGATCGCATCCATCAGGTCGGCGTTGACCATCGAGATCTCGTCGATCACGAGCGTCTCGATCGCATTGAGGATGCGCCTCGTGTTGTCGTTCTGGTCGATGTCCGAGTCGCCGATGAGACCGATCGGCAGGCGGAACAGGGAGTGGATCGTCTGACCCTCGACGTTGAGCGCGGCGACGCCGGTCGGCGCGCAGATGGCGATCTGCTTCTTCGTGTTCCACGAGAAGTACTGCAGCAGAGTCGACTTGCCGGTGCCCGCTCGGCCGGTGATGAAGACGTGCTCGCTGGTGTCCTCGATCAGCCGGAACAGCTCTTGCTGCTCTTCGGACAGGGCGGGAAGCGACACGGTTCTCTCACACGGATGGAGGCGGGAATGCACGGCGAGACCGTGCCTCCCCATGCTACGTGGCGGTGCCGCCCGGCATCCGACGAACACAGCGATCGTCGCCGACGCACGCCGACTCACGCACGGCGTCGTCCCAGGCCGCGCTTCTAGACTGACGCCATGCAGCAGGTCGAGACGAAGGCGCCCCGGCGTTCGCGCCTCGCTGCCGACCTCGCGCTTCTCGCCGTCGTCGGCCTGGTGCTCGTCGCCGCCCTCGCGGCGGGTGGGGCCACCCTGTATCAGCAGTTCTACGGGCCGTCGGCGTTCGTCGTCCGCTACCTCGACCTGCTCTCGGCCGGACGAGCGGCTGACGCGCTCCGCGTGCCCGGCGTCGCGATCGATCGGGAGACCCTCGAGATCGCCGGCATCGGGGCGACGACGTCAGAGGCTCTGCTGCGTCACTCCGCGCTCGCGCCTCTCACCGACATCGAGGTGCTGTCGGAGAAGCCCGACGACGCCGGCAAGACAGAGGTGACGGTGTCGTACGAAGCGAGCGGGCACGCCGGCACCACCACGTTCACCGTCGAGCAGGACGGCTGGGCCGGCGTCACCCCCAACTGGCGCTTCACGACGAGCCCGCTGGCCGTGATCGAGCTCACGGTGCGCGGCGCCGACCAGTTCGCGGTGAACGGGTTCGAGATGGATCGCCGCCAGGTGTCGCCCGCCGGGGCGCAGGCCGCACCCCTCGATCCGCTGCCGCTGCTGGTCTTCACACCGGGTCTCTATTCGGTGACCGTCGACACCGCGATCGCCGACTCCGAGGGCATCGGCGTGCTCGCGGACACTCCTCTCGCCACCACTCCTGTCGACGTGCAGACCGAGCCCACCGCGGACTTCGTCGCCGTGGTGCAGCAGCGGGTCGAGGAATTCCTCACCGCCTGCACGACGCAGGAGGTGCTGCAGCCCACCGCATGCCCGTTCGGCCTCGAGGTCTACAACCGCCTCGCCTCGCTGCCGAAGTGGTCGATCGCGGCACAGCCGCAGGTGACGGTCGTGCCCGACGGCGGGCACTGGAAGATCCCCCCGACGGATGCGGTCGCGCATGTCGACGTCGAGATCCGGTCGCTCTTCGACGGCTCGGTCGAGGAGCGGTCCGAGGACGTCCCCTTCCAGGTGAACGGATCGATCACGGTCCTTCCCGACGGCAAGGTGTCGATCCGAGTGGGATCTCCCGATGAGGAGTCGACGGGCTGACGGGCGCCGGACCGACGGTCAGCGCGCGTCGCGCTCGGCCTGACGCCGATCGCGCTCGGCGAGGGCCGCGAGCTTCTGGTTGTACTCCTCGAGCTCGGCCTCGCCCGTGCGGTCGGCGTGCCGGTCGCGGCGCTTCTGCAGCTTGGTGTCGCTGCGGCTCCACTGGATGGCGACCGTGATGGCGAGGATCAGCGTGGGGATCTCTCCGATCGACCACGCGATGCCGCCGCCGATGTACTGGTCTTCGAGCGGCGTCGGCCCCCAGGTGCGCCCCATCGAGCCGAACCAGTCGGCGACCATGAGACCCTCCTGCATCATGATCGCGACGCCGAAGAAGGCGTGCATGGCCATGATGGCGATCAGCGTGATGAGGCGGCCGGGATAGGGCAGACGATAGGGCACCGGGTCGGCGCCGACCAGGCTCAGCACGAACAGGTATCCCGAGATGAGGAAGTGCGCGACCATCCACTCGTGGCCGAGGTGCTCGAACATCGACCAGCGCACCAGATCGGTGAAGTAGAAGGCCCACAGCGACAGGATGAAGATGCCCGCCGCGACGAAGGGGTGGGTGACGACCTTCGAGAACGGCGAGTGCACCCCCCACATGATCCATTCGCGACCGCCGCGCGTGCCGTCGTCGCGCTTGTGGATCGCCCGCAGTGCCAGCGTGACCGGCGCTCCCGAGACGAGCAGCAGCGGGATGGCCATGGACAGCATCATGTGCCCCAGCATGTGCACGCTGAACAGGTACTCCTGGTAGGCGTTGATCGGGCCGCCCGTGACCCAGAGCAGCATCAGCATGCCCATCACCCAGAACACGGTGCGGTGAACGGGCCAGCGGTCGCCGCGGAGCCGCAGCCGGCGCACGCCTGCGAGGTAGAAGAAGAGGCCGAACCCGGCGACCACCAGCCAGAGCACATCGATGTCCCATGCCGTGAACCAGCGGTCGATCGTGAACTCGGGCGGCAGGGGCGAGCGAGTGAGGTTCTCGGCGGGCGTCTGCACGAACGCCGCCTCCTCGCCGGTGGGCGGGGGCGTGCGCGCGAGCGCGGCGGCTGCGCCCGAGGCCAGGCCCATCAGGGCGACCTCGCACAGCACCAGCATCCAGAACCAGCGTGCGGCCCCGTCATCATCGAGGCGGGGGATCAGGCGGGTGCGATACCAGGCGCCCAGCAGGCCCATGCCCACCAGCAGCACGACCTTCGCGAGCAGGATCGTGCCGTACGGCGTCCAGAGCTGCGAGATGTCGCCGAACGAGACGATGGAGCGAGCGAGCCCCGAGATCGCGACGACCACGAAGGCGGCGATCGCGAGACTCGAATAGCGGCTCACCAGCGTCGCCGTGCCCACGCCCGAGCGGTCGCGCAGGATCACGACGAGCAGCAGACCCCCCAGCCACACCGCGGCGCCGATCGTGTGCAGCAGGATCGAGTTCACCGCGATGTTGTGACCCGCGAGGTCTCCGGAGTGGCCCTGGGTCGCCAGCGGAAGGAAGGATGCCGCGGCCAGGATCGCCGTGATCAGGGTGGGCGTCCACGTGCGCCAGGCGAAGGCGAGCACGGTGATCACCGAGCCCATGATCGTGGTGATCAGCCACGACTGACCCAGCGGCAGCTGCAGCAGGAAGCGTCCGAGCTGCTCACCGAACTCCCGTTCGGCGCTCAGTTGCGGGTTGAAGGCCGCCATAAACGTGAAGAATCCGCTGATGCCCGCGGTCACGGTGAAGACGGCCGCCCCGGCCGAGGCCGTGTTGAGCGCCGTGTCGAACGACTTCTCCTCGCTGCGCAGCGCGAACAGCGCGAGCACGAGCGAACCCAGCATCGCCGCAGCCGCGATGTTCATCACGAGCTTGACGATGGGGGTGGCCCAGCGCACGAACGGACCCGGATCCTGCAGCAGCAGCGGTGCCGCGCCCCCGCCGACCACGAGGGCGAGGATCACGCCGATCAGTCCCGTCGCGAGCAGGATGCCGACTCCGGCCGCGCGATACGCGGAGCGGGTCGGGGTCTGCACGGCGCGGGCACTCACCCCTCCAGCCTAAGCCGCGGATCCGGGGAGGACGCACGAAGGCCGCCCCCGACGGATCGGGGGCGGCCTTCGAAGAGGTGCGGTCTTACTTGACGGCAGCCTTGAGCTTGGAACCAGCGGTCACCTTGACGCGGTGGCCGGCCGGGATCTTGATCTCGGCGCCGGTCTGCGGGTTGCGGCCCGTGCGAGCTGCGGTTGCGACCTGCTCGAACGAGATCCAGCCCGGGATCGAGACCTTGCTGCCCTTGGCAACAGCGTCGGAGACCGAGGAGAACAGCGCGTCGAGGACACCCGAGACGGTGGCCTGGCTCTGGCCGGTGGCAGAAGCGATGCTCGCGACGAGCTCGGTCTTGGTGATGGACTTGTCAGCCATGTCATCCTCCAGCGACGAGGTTCCCGTCGCATCGTTGTGGTTCGGAGGGCTGCTGCCCTCCGTTGGTCGAGTGACCGCCTTGAATGTACCAACCACCACCCACATTTCCGCGTCATTTCGCGGGTTTTGAGCTTTTCGGCGGCGTGTCGTGGTGCAGAAGTGACGAATGTGACTCGTGAGACACGGTTTTCGATGCGTCAGCGGAGGCGCGGCCTCGTGGTGGGCTCGGCGTCAGAGCGGGCGATGGGCCGCGACGACCGAGCGCGCGGTGCGCTCGAACGCCGGCGTGACGCGCTCGTCTCCATCGAGGTACCCGCCCACGAGCGCGGCATCGCGCAGCAGCACGAGGGATGCCGCGACATCGGCCGGACTCTCGAGACCTGCCTGCTCGGCGACGGTCTGCAGCGTCGAGCGGAACCACTCCCGGTGCTCGTCGATCAGCCGTCGAACGGGGCCCTCGGCATCCGGGTACTCCGCCGCCGCGTTGATGAACGGGCAGCCACGCGTGTGCCGGAGGCGGATATCGGCGGCGATGCCCTCGATCACGGCGTCGACCAGCTGCGCAGGATCCGTCACCGACGCGCCCGCCTCAGCGAAGAGTGCGCGCAGGACCTCGTCCTCGTTGCGCAGGTACGCCAGGACCAGATTCTCCTTGCCTCCGAACTGGTTGTAGAGCGTCGCTCTGGTGACCGCTGCCTCGTCGATGATCCGATCGACGCCGACCGCATGGATCCCCTCTTCGTAGAAGAGCCTGGTGGCGGTGTCGATCAGCCGGGTGCGGGCTGCGCTGGGCCGCTTCGGAGCCGTCGTCGGGGTCGCGGTGGAAGTCGTGGTCTTCATAGTGATCCCTCTCATCGTGTCATCCGATTCCGGATTTCGGGAATAGGTTGCGATAGATAGAACGTTCGGTCTACTATCAGCGTAACGCACCCGCACCAGGCGGGGGCAGACACAGGAGAAGAAATCATGAACAGCACCGACAAGACCCCGATCGTCCTGATCCACGGACTCTGGATGACCCCGAAGAGCTGGGACACGTGGGCCGAGCGGTTCCGGGCCCAGGGCCACGAGGTGATCGTGCCGGGGTGGCCCGGGATCGACGATCGCGCGGTCGCCGACATCCGCCGCGACCCGTCGGCCCTCAAGGGGATCGGGCTGAAGCAGATCGCCGACAACTACGAGCGCATCATCCGCGAGCTTCCGGTCAAGCCGATCATCATGGGCCACTCGTTCGGCGGCGTGCTCACTCAGATGCTCGCCGACCGCGGCCTCGGCTCCGCCTACGTGGGCGTGGCCCCGGGGCAGACCGCCGGCGTCACCGCACTCCCCCTGTCGACCCTGTGGACGGGAACTCCGATCCTCTCCAACCCCTTCGGCGTCAACGGAGCCAAGCCACTGTCGAAGCGCCACTTCCACTTCACGTTCGGCAACGACCTGCCGCGCGCAGCATCCGACGCCCTCTGGGAGGAGTACGCCGTGAACTCCTACAACCGGGTGTTCTTCGAGGGCGTGACCTCGGTGCTCAACGAGAAGGGCGGCGTCACCCATGTCGACTACGCACGTGCCGACCGAGCGCCGCTGCTGCTGATCGCCGGCGAGATCGACCACGTCGTGCCCCCGGCCATCGTGCGCGCGATCGAGAAGAAGTACCGGTCATCCGGCAGCCCCGCCACCGTCGACTACAAGGAGTACCCCGGACGCACCCACCGTCTTGTCAGCCAGGACGGCTGGGAGGAGATCGCCGACTACGCGCTCACCTGGGCGGTGGCGCACGCGACAGCATCCGTCTGATGCCTGGCGCGTGCCCTGCGTTTCCTGCAGCGCACCCGCAGCCGCACCGGAACTGCAGCTACACCCGGAACTGCAGCCGCACCCGGAACGAAGGAGAACTCCCGGAATGAAGGAGCGTATTCCACGCCCGCCCCTTCATTCCGGGAGTTCTCCTTCATCTCGCGTGGCCCTCCTCAAGCCCGGTGCTTGCCCTGCGCGATCGCCGACATGATCACGTCCTGCACCTCGTGCCACCGCTCCATGATCTGCTCGTACCCGAACCGCAGTACGTGAAAACCGCGGAGGGTCAGCTGGGCATCGTGCTCGATGTCGCTCGCCCGCTGCGCTCCGGTGTGGGTCGCCCCGTCGATCTGAATGACGAGCCGTTCGCCGATCAGCACATCCACCCGCCGATCGAGGATCCACGCCTGCGGCAGCATGGGGATGCCGAGCCAGCGCAGCCGTGTCAGGAAGATGGTCTCCAGTCCGGAATCCGCGAAGGGCGTGGCCCTTTCGAGGATCGCGCGCGCGGTCGACGGAAGATCGAGTCCCTTCAGATACGCCGCATCGACCATGCGCTTGTTCATCGCCGACTCCCAGATGACCAGCGCGGTCTCCATCGGCTGACAGCGTGCGACGCTCACGAGCGCGTTCACGAGCCCGTCGACCGGCTCATCCGGGTGTCGCGGGATCAGCGGCGCGGACCAGTGCACGACGACATGATCGGGAACAGTGATCCGTGCTGCGTTCGGTCGTGCCGCTACATGCAGAGGGCGCTTGCGCGGGATCCAGAGCCCGTGACGCTCAGCGGCTGTGACGCACGCGAGGATGACGTTGCGCTCGACGGCGCCGACGATCGCCGGATCGGCGTCCGGCAGGGCGACCCACCCCTGACGCGGGCGAGTGATGCTGCCGGCTGCCTTCGCGCGCCGCAGGGCGTGCTCGCTCACGCCTGCTTCGCGAAGGGCAACGATGCGGGCGACGCCTCCTCGGCGTCGGAGTTCTGCGCACGGATCCATCGCTCGATGGTGACGATGCCGACGGAGGCGTGCTGCCTCGAGGGGACGGAACACCCGGTGGGTGGGGAGCGACCACGCTTCGACGTCGATGTGCAGAACCGGTCAGTGCAGCATCCGATTCTCTCCTCGCCCCGCCGTGAAGGAGAATCCCCGGAATGAAGAGCGATCAGCGAGTTCGCTCCTTCATTCCGGGTGTTCTCCTTCGGGATCGGTGCCGCCCGACGCGACGCCGCAGCCCCCTAAACAGCGAAAGGGGCGAGGATCCGAAGATCCTCGCCCCTCTGTCAGCTGAGACTTACCAGCTGGACTTGGTGACACCCGGCAGCTCGCCACGGTGTGCCATGTCACGGAAGCGGACGCGCGAGACGCCGAACTTCGTGAGGACACCGCGGGGGCGGCCGTCGATGACGTCGCGCGAACGCACGCGAGCCGGCGACGCGTTGCGCGGCAGCTTCTGCAGGCCGACGCGTGCGGCCTCGCGGGCCTCGTCGGTGGCGTTCGGGTCGACCAGGGTCTTCTTCAGCTCGGCGCGACGCTCTGCGTAACGCTCGACGATGACCTTGCGCTGCTCGTTGCGAGCGATCTTGCTCTTCTTAGCCATTGATCAACGCTCCTCTCGGAATTCGACGTGCTGACGGATGACCGGGTCGTACTTCTTGAGCACGAGGCGGTCGGGGGTGTTGCGGCGGTTCTTCTTCGTCACGTACGTGTATCCCGTACCTGCCGTCGAACGCAGCTTGATGATCGGACGTACGTCCTGAGCCTTCTTGGCCATTAGAGCTTCACACCCTTCGCCTGGAGGTCCTTGACCACGTTCTCGATGCCGCGAGCGTCGATCACCTTGATGCCCTTGGCGGACACGTTGAGCGTGATCTTACGACCGAGCGATGCGACGAAATAGGTCTTCTTCTGCACGTTCGGGTCGAAGCGACGCTTCGTCCGGCGGTGCGAGTGCGAGACGTTGTGACCGAAGCCGGGAACAGCTCCTGTCACCTGGCACACTGCTGCCATGATGTGACTCCTTCTATACCGTGAGGCCGGACGGCCCCACCCAAGATCCCTTGTCTGCGCGCCACCCCGCATCGCCGATCTCTCGGTGGAAGATGGGGAAGCACGCGAACTACGCACAGGAGTGTGCGCAGACAAAGAGTCAGTGTAGCACGGCAGAGACTCAGACCCGAACGGCCTCGAGCAGCAGTGCAGCACCGGGTGCCAGCAGAGGCAGCGGCACCCCGACCGCCTCGAAGAATGCTCCGGTCGCCTCGATCCCCTCGCCCAGCCACGCGGGGTCAGCCACCTGGTGACGGGCCACGGACCCGAGGTCCTCACGCACCCGAAGCCGGTACCTCTCCCCCGCCTGCAAGCCCGGGATGCGGGTGCGCGGCGTGTATGCGTCGACCGACGCCCCCAGCCGCACCCACGCGAACACGGCCCGCGAACCGTCGGCCGCGACGACGCCGTGCAGCAGGGTCTCGTCGTCGACCTCGTCGCTGCGCACGGTGACGCCCGCGTGCAGCAGCGGACGCAGCTCGCGGTAGAGAGCGGTCCAGCGCCCCAACATCGCACGCTCCTCCCACGTGCAGCGCGTGATGTCCCACTCGATGCCGGCGTGACCGAACAGCGCGGTCGCCATGCGGAACGGCAGGGATGCCGCACGGTGGGTGGTTTCGGCGACCGGCGGCCCCACGTGCGAGCCCACGACCTCGGGCGGCACGAGCGTGCCGGCCCAGCGCTGGATGCGCTGCCGTTCGACGGGGTCGTTCGAGTCCGACGCCCACACGCGTTGCGTGCGCTGCAGCACGCCGAGGTCGACGCGGGCCCCGCCACTCGCGCACGACTCGACCTCCAGTGACGGATGCCGCTCCCGCAGGGCGTCGAGCAGCGCGTAGAACGCCGTCGTCTGGGCATGCACCGACGCGCGCCCGGTGTGCGGCGACACCGCCGCGTGCAGATCACGGTTGTGGTCCCACTTGATGAAGTCGATGCCGACCTCGGCGACCAGCGCGTCGATCCGTTCGAGCAGGTAGGCCGCGGCATCCGGGTTCGCGAGGTCGAGCACCTTCTGGTGCCGCCAGGTGGGCGAGTCGGGCGACGCCTGCAGGATCCAGTCGGGATGCTCCGAAGAGAGATCGGACACCGGGTTCACCATCTCGGGCTCGAACCAGAGACCGAACTGCATCCCGAGCCCGTGCACGTGGTCGGCGAGCGGCCGCAGCCCGTCCGGCCACTTGGCGTCGTCGATGAACCAGTCGCCGAGCCCCGACCGATCGTCGGGCCGACCGCGGAACCATCCGTCATCGAGCACGAACCGCTCGACGCCGACGGATGCTGCGGCCTCGGCGAGCGCGACGATCTTCTGCGGGTCGTGATCGAAATACACCGCCTCCCACGTGTTCAGCACGAGAGGCCGCGGCGTCGACGGGTGGGCGGCGAACGACCTCGCCGTCGAGTGCAGGCGGGCGGACACCGAGTCGAGTCCGCTCTCTCCGTAGGTGAGGAAGACGCGAGGCGAGACGTACGTCTCACCCGCCGCAAGGCGGATCTCGCCCGGCAGCAGCAGCTCTCCCCCGCCCAGCACCGCGCCGTGCACGCCGGCGCCCTCGGGGAGCCGTTCGACGCCGACCTCGAGATCGCCGCTCCAGGCGACGTGCGCGGTCCACAGCTCTCCGCGACGGAAGCCGAACCCGTCGGTGCCGATGGCGGTGAGGTAGGGAGCGTCGTGCCCACCGCGACCACGGCGCACCTGGCGCAGGTGCGCTCCGTGACGCAGCGCACCCCGCTGCGGGCGCCGCTCACCCGTCCAGCGCCCGGTGTGGTCGAGCACCTCGGTCGCATGCGCGGGGATGGGGAGCAGGATGCGGGCGGCCAGCAGGTCGAGCGGCTCCACGCCGTCGCCGGTGCTCGTGACGGATAGCTGGGCGGTGAGCACACCGACCGTGTTCAGTTCGAGATCGAGCATCACGGAGGCGCCGGCCCCGGCATCCGCGAACTCCCCGCGCAGCGACGTCTCCGTCGACTCCCACCCGACCGAGCGCAGCAGCGGCGCGCTGTGCCGGCCGCCCCGGTGCCAGGCGAGCGCGGGTGCGCCCGACCACCCGTCGGCCTCGACCGCGAGCAGCGGGAACGTGCGGGGAGCATCGAACGAGCTGAACGTCACCGCGCCGGTCGCGGAGCCCGCGAGCGCGTCGAGATCCGCGGCGTCGATCGCAGCGCCCCAGTGCAGCAGACGCGCGGTCGTCGTGTCGACGACGACGCTCACGCCGCCCGAGGTCAAGTGGACGAGTTCGCTCATGTGCCGCTCCAGCCGGGTCGCAGACGAAAGGGAGGCCCGCCCGTGAGCATACGGGCGGGCCTCCCGGGGGTGTTACTCCGTGACGGGGATCGACGCGGCCTTCATTGCGTCGACGGTGGCCGTCTGGCCCTTCTCGATCGCGTCGAGCAGCGTGCCGCTGCCCGAGACCGCGGCCTTGAACCCATCGGACACGTCCGCGTAGGTCTGGGTCATGGTCGGGCCCCACGCGAAGTCGGGCGAGACCTGGGTGGCGGCGTCGGCGAAGACGTCGTAGATCTTCTGTCCGCCGTAGAAGTCCACACCCTCGGCGTAGACCGGCAGCGTCAGACCGGCGGTGGTCGCCGGGTAGAGGTTGGCGGCCTCGGCGAGCGCGGTCAGCGCCTCATCCGAGGTGTTCAGCCACAGCGCGAACTTCGTCGCCTCGTAGACGTGCTCGCTGCCCTTGAGGACAGCGGTCGACGAGCCACCCCAGTTGCCGGCGGCGGATCCGCCCTCCTCCCACTGCGGAAGCGGAGCGACGGCCCAGCTGCCCGCGGTGTCGGGTGCGCCGCTGGAGATCGAGTTGGCACCCCAGACGGCGGAGTTCCAGGTCCAGACCTGGCCGGAGTTGTAGGCGTTGTTCCACTCATCGGTCCATGCGGGAACCGTCGCGACGAGGTCGTCGTCGAGCATGCTCTGCCAGAAGTCCGCGACCGTGGTGGTGGCGTCGTCGGCCATCGAGACCGTCCAGCCCTCGTCGTCGCTCGAGAACCACTGAGCGCCGTCCTGCCAGGCGAAGCCGGCGAACTGGTTGATGTCGGACTGCGAGAAGTTGGTGATGTATCCGCCGAGGTCGCGGATCTTCACGGCGGCCTCGCGGTACTCGTCCCACGTCGTGGGGATCGCGATGCCGTTCTGCTCGAACAGGTCGGCGCGGTAGAACAGGGCCATGGGGCCGGTGTCCTGCGGGATGCCGTAGACGCTGTCAGTGCCGAGCGTGACCTGACCCCAGGCCCAGTCGACGAAGTCGCCCTCCGCGGCCACGACGTCTTCGCAGGCGCTGAGGTCTTCGACGCCGTCCTGCACGAGGAAGTTCGGCAGGGCGTCGTACTCGATCTGGCCGAGGTCGGGGGCGTCGCCCGCCTTGATCTGGTTGAAGAAGTTCTGGTACGTGCCGCCGTTGCCGTTGGGGCCGGTCTGCACCTTCACCTGGATCTCGGGATTGGCGTCGTTCCAGATCTTCACGACGTCTTCGATGCCGGGGATCCAGGAGGTGAACTCGAGCGTGACGTCGCCGTCGGCCGGGGTGCACGCGGCTGCGGCGTCGCCGCCTCCGGAGCCGTCTCCGCCGGACGCCGAGCAACCGGCGAGTGCGAACGCCGAGATGGCGATGACAGCGGCTGCCTTCATCTTCGAATGCTGCATTTCGATCCCTTTCGTGGATGCGATGTGGTGCGTGTGTTGGGGGGGTGATGCGGTGGTGCGGTGCCGCGCGGTCGGTCCGCGCGGCTGCCTGCTCACTTCAGGGCGCCGGCGCCCAGTCCGTTGCGCCAGAAGCGCTGGAGCAGGAGGAAGGTGACGATCAGCGGGATGACCGACAGCAGAGCGCCGATCAGCACGAGACCGCGGAGTTCGGGCAGCTGGTTCAGCTGGTTGTTCCAGTTGTAGAGACCGAAGACGACCGGGAAGAGCTCCTCGCTTCGCAGCATGATCATCGGGAGGAAGAAGTTGTTCCAGATGGCCACGAACTGGAAGAGGAACATCGTCACCAGTGCGGGGGTCATGAGCCGGATGCTGACCGTGAAGAATGTGCGGATCTCACCCGCACCGTCGAGTCGGCTGGCTTCGAGCAGCTCGTCGGGCACCGAGGACGCCGCGAAGATGCGAGCGAGGTACACACCGAACGGGCTCACGATCGAGGGCAGGAACACCGACCAGAACGTGTTGGTCAGCTGCGCCTGGCTGAAGATGAGGAAGAGCGGCAGCGCGAGGGCGGTGGCCGGGACGAGAACGCCGCCGAGCACGATGTCGAACATCAGGTCGCGGCCGGGGAACCGGTACTTCGCCAGCGCGTATCCCGCCATCGCGGCGAGCAGCGTGGCGATCGCCCCGCCCACCGCCGCATAGAGCACCGAGTTCAGCAGCCAGCGCAGGTACACGCCGTCGCGGTAGGTGAAGAGCTCGGCGATGTTGTCGAGCAGGTGGAAGTCGGCGAACCACAGCGGCGCCGTGGTGAGGATGTCGCCGGTCTCCTTGCTCGACGCGACGAGCAGCCACCACAGCGGCAGCAGGAAGTAGACCGTGAACACGGCCATGATCAGCATGGCTCCCGTGCGGGAGATGCCCGATTCGCGGGCGCCTCTGCCGCGCAGGCCCGTGCCGCGCGAGCCGGTGCCGCGCGACGAGCGGCCGGGGGCGACGATCGTCATGGTGCTCATGCGTTCTGCTCCTTGCGCTGCATGTACTTCATGAACCCGAACGACAGCACGAAGGTCGTGACGGCGAGCACGACCGAGAAGGCGGCCGCCAGGTTGGTGTTCGGGATGGATGCCGTGGCGTACACGGTCATGTTCGGGGTGAAAGTGCTCGTCACCGCCGAGCTGAACGAGCGGAAGACCTGCGGTTCGGCGAGCAGCTGCAGGGTGCCGATGATCGAGAAGATCGCGGTCATCACGATCGCCGGACGCACCAGGGGGATCTTGATCGACCAGGCGATGCGCCACTGTCCGGCGCCGTCGAGGATGGCCGCCTCGTAGAGCTCCTGCGGGATCGAGAGCAGCGACGAGTAGATGATCAGCATGTTGTAGCCGACGTAGACCCAGGTCACGACGTTCGCGATCGACCACAGCACGAGGTCGGCGCCGAGGAAGTCGATGTTCTTCGTGATGGCCGTGAAGGGCGACAGGTTGGGCGAGAACAGCGAGCCCCACATGATCGCCGCGATCACGCCGGGCACCGCGTACGGCACGAAGAAGGCGAGGCGGAAGAAGCGCTTGCCGCGGATCAGCGGCGAGTCGAGCAGGAGCGCGAACAGCAGCGCGAGGCCCAGCATGACGGGCACCTGCACGACGCCGAACGTCAGCATCCGCCCCATCGAGGCCCAGAACGCCTCGTTCTGGAAGACGAGCACGTACTGCGCGAAGCCTCCGAAGACCTGCTCGGCCTTGCCGAAGGTGCCGTCGCGCTCGACGACGAGCAGGGACTGCCAGAACGCGTAGGCGATCGGCACGACATAGAACAGCGCGAACAGCACGCCGAAGGGGACGATCAGGAACGCGATGGCGCCCTTGTGCGGGATCCGTCGGCGTCGACCGGGCGCGGCCTGCGACGAGCCGACCGCCGGGGCGGCGAGGGTGGTGGTCATACCTCCTCCTTGATGATGCGGACGCCGCCCGCCGGGACGACTCCGGTGGCGGGGGCGTCGGTGACGAGGTCGTGCCCCGTGAGGGAGATCTCGACGGCGGATTCGCCGTGGTTGATGACGAAGACGAAGCTGCCGGCGTCGCCCGTGCGGCGCACGATCTCGACGTCCCGGTTCGCGTCCGCGTGCGCGGTGACGCCGGCCGACTCGGCCAGGCGGGTCATGAGGTCGCGGTAGGCGATGCGGTCGGGCTGCGTGGCGACGAACCAGGCCTGGCCCTCACCAGCGCCGCGACGGGTCAGCGCGGGGCCTCCCGCCGAGGGGCCGTCGGCGAAGGACGCCACGACATCGGCATCCGTGGCCTTCAACCGCTCGGTCCAGACGGAGCCGGTGGTGCCGTCGGTGAGGAACACGCTCTCACCCGGGAGCAGCGGCGCGAACTCCTCGGAGCGGATGCCGAGCAGGTCGCGGAACGCCCCGGGGTATCCGCCCGTGCGCACTCGGTCCTCCTCGTCGACGACGCCGCTGAAGAAGGTGATGAGCGCCGTGGCGCCGTTCTCGACCGCGCGGGCGATCGCCGCGGCGTCCTCATCGCGGATCAGGTGCAGAGCGGGAACGACGATGAGGCGGTAGCCGTCGAGGTCCGCTCCCGGACGCACGATGTCGGTCGTGATGCCCGCATCGGCGAGGGCCGCGTGCGCCGCGTGCACCTGATCGAGATAGGTCAGACCCTCGCTGGGGCGCCCCTCGTTCTCGACCGCCCACCAGCTCTCCCACGAGAAGAACAACGCGGTGCCGGCGGCGACGCGGGTGCCCGCGACCTCGCCGAGTCGCTCGAGCAGGCCGCCCAGCTCGACGACGTCGCGCCACTGATCGGAGTCCTCGCCCGCGTGCGGCACGAGGGCGGTGTGATACTTCTCGGCACCCTGCGTCGAGGCGCGCCACTGGAAGAAGCAGATGCCGTCGGCGCCGCGGGCGACGTGCGCGGCGACGTTGCGCTGCAGCTCGCCGGGGGCCTTGGCGAGGTTGTAGGGCTGCCAGTTCACCGCGCCGGTCGATGTCTCCATCAGCAGCCACGGAGCGCCCTGGGCGAGACCGCGGGTGAGGTCGGCCGCGAACGACAGCTCGCCCCGCGCGTCATCGAGTCGACGGTCGAGGTAGTGGTCGTTGGCGATGAGGTCCATGTCGCCCGCCCACGTCCAGTAGTCGAGGTTGCGGATGTGCGCGGTGACCATGAAGTTCGTCGTGACGGGCACGGTGCTGTGCTCACGCAGGATCGCTGCCTCGGCGCGGTACAGTGCGAGCTGCTCGTCGGAGCTGAACCGCTGGAAGTCGAGGATCTGACCCGGGTTGCGCAGCGAGAGCGCCTGACCGGGCACCCGCACGTCGTCGAACGAGCTGTAGCGCTGGCTCCAGAACGTCGTGCCCCACGCGCGGTTCAGTGCGTCGATGTCGGCGTAGCGCTCGCGCAGCCAGCCGCGGAACGCCTCGGCGCTGTTGTCGCAGTAGCACAGCGCGTTGTGGCAGCCCAGCTCGTTCGACACGTGCCACAGCGCGACGGCGGGGTGATCGCCGTAGCGCTCGACCACCCGCGTGACGACCTCGGCGGCGTAGGCGCGGAAGATCGGCGAGCTCGGGCAGTATCCCTGACGACCTCCCTGTTGGAAGACCGTGCCGTCTTCGCCCACCGGCAGGATCTCGGGATGCTGCGCGGTGAGCCAGGGCGCGGGCGACGCGGTTCCGGTGCCGAGGTTGATGCGGATGCCGGCGGCGTGCAGCAGCGCGATGATCTCGTCGAGTCCGCTGAAGTCCCACACTCCCCTGGCCGGGTTGATGGACGACCAGCCGAAGATGTTGATCGCGACGAGTCCGACGCCGGCCTGCTGCATGAGGCGCACGTCGTCGGGCCAGACGCTGCGATCCCACTGCTCGGGGTTGTAGTCGCATCCGAAGACGAGGCCATCGCCCTGAGAGAGGGTGGCGATGCGGTCGGACACGGCGGCGGCCATCGGTGACGCTCCTTTGCGGTTCATATGTGCACGTGCACAGCTCGCGGTGTGAGAACAGCGATCGGGATTTCTGTGAACGTGCACACATCGTCGCATGTCGCGATCGATCCCGTCAAGTCGGGATCGCTAGGCTGTCGATCATGAGCACTTCCGCACGCCGTCGCAGCACCGTGCACGACGTGGCGCGCGTGGCCGGCGTCTCACGGGGAACCGTCAGTCGCGTGATCAACGGCGGCTACGTGTCGGATGCGGCGCGCACCGCGATCGAGGACGCCATCCGCGAGGTCGGCTACGTGCCCAACACCGCCGCTCAGAACCTCGTGCGCCAGCGCACCCAGGCCATCGCCTTCATCGTGCACGAGCCGCACGCGCTGTTCCTCGAAGACCCCAACATCGGCGCGATCATGCTCGGCACGAACGAGACGCTCTCCGAGGCCGACTACCAGATGGTCTGCCTCGTGGTCGACTCGGTTCGCGACACCGAACGCGTGGCCCGCTATCTCAACGGCGGCTTCGTCGACGGCGCGGTCATCGTCTCGGCGCGCGCGCAGGACCCGATCACCAAGGCCGTCATGCGGCTCGACCTCCCGGTCGCCTACGTCGGCCACCCGCCGGACGTCGATGCGGCCTGGGTCGGCGTCGACAATCGCGGCGCCGCGCACGCCGTGACCTCACGGCTGCGGGCGACAGGTCGCACGAGGGTCGGCATGATCGCGGCAGCCCTCGACCGCGATTCGGGAACCGATCGACTCGCCGGCTTCACCGATGCGCTCGGCGACGACTTCGATCCCGACCTCGTCGAAGAGGTGCCGTTGTACTCCTATGCCGATGGAGCCGCCGCCATGGCCAGACTGCTCGAGCGGGCGCCCGACATCGACGGCGTCTTCGCCGCGTCGGATGCCGTCGCCGCCGGTGCGATGTGGGCGCTCCGCGAAGCCGGACGCCGCGTGCCCGACGATGTGGGCGTGGTCGGCTTCGACAACAGCAGCTGGGCGACGCGCACCACCCCCCTGCTCTCGACGGTCGACCAGCCGGCCGAGGGACTCGGGGCCGCCGCCGCGGCATCCGTGCTCGCGCAGCTGCGCGACGATCAGCGCCCGCGGGAGGGCATCATGCTGCCGACGCCCGTCGTGTGGAGGGACTCGGCCTGAGCTCGGGCTCAGCCGAGCCCGAGCGACGCCGCCTGGGCGCCCCTCCCCCAGCGGAACGGCGAGACCGTCGGGTCTCCCGCGATCCAGAAGCGCCAGGGGAACGCCGCCGTGCCCGCCGTGCCTGCGACGCCGACTCTCGGTCCGGTCGCGACGTCGGCGACCGGCTCGTCACGCAGCCACAGCTCGGCGCGGGCCCCCTCGAACTCCTCGCCGCTGACCGCGTCGATGCCGTCATGGATCGGATGCCTGAGGCCCACCGCCTGCCCGAACCGGCCCGGCCCCCGCGCGAGGTCGCGCAGTGCGGTCGCCGTCAGAGGCGGAGTCGCGCGACGGCGCACCGCGACGGCATCCGCCCCGTGCACCACCTCGCCCGCGCGCAGCAGGATTCCGCCGGCCTGGCCTTCGGGTCCGGAGACGACGTTCACGCACGAGTGGATGCCGTGGCTCAGATAGACGTACAGATGGCCGGGCTCGCCCCACATCGTCGCGTTGCGTGCGGTGCGCCCCATGCGCGCGTGCGACCCGGGGTCGGCCGCCGGCCCCGTGCCCTGCCCGTGATACGCCTCGACCTCGGTCAGCCGCAGGCGCACCTCGGAGCCGGCGACGACGGTGCGCAGCTCGCCGCCGAGCAGCAGAGGCGCGACCTCGACCGGCAGACCGCTCAGCTCGGCGCGGGTCGCTCGGTGCAGTGCATCCGTCGACATGGGCTCAGAACTGCGGGGCCGTCTGGCACCACGAGGCATCGAAACCCGTGAGCGCCACGATCTCGTCGCCCGTGCGGAGGTCGAGCAGGTGCGTCTCGAGGTTCTCGGGCAGTGGCAGCAGCATCTGGTCGTAGGGGTTGTCGGCGAGCTCCGGCGCGATCACCACCGCGGCGTACTGCCCACTGGGCGACGCGCAGGCCTGCAGGATCGAGTCGGTCGAATCGACCTCGACGAGCGGAGTCGCCGCGCCCTCCTCATCGACCCGGATGACCGCCTGGCCGACGGGCAGCCCGTTCTCATCGCGCGACACGACATGGCGCAGCGTGCCGCCGGGGAACGGCGTGATCGTGATCGCGCCGCCGTAATCGGGACTCGAGGCCTCGAGGGGCACCTCCGACCCGTCGGCGAGGTTCAGCTCGACCACCGAGCCGTCGAGACGCTCGACGATCGCCGTGTAGGTGCCGCGCGAGATGCCCTGGATGGTCGTCGCCAGTCCGAGGGACTGCACGCCCGCATCGGTCGAGCGATCGACCAGCGAGAGTGCACCGTCGAAGTCGATGAAGAGCACGGCGGAGCTGTCGGGCACGAACTGCCAGACGAAGATGTTCGCCTCCTTGCCCCCGACCTCGGTGACCACCGGTTCGTCGTCGCCGCTGAGCGACTGGGTGACGAGCACGCTGGCGCGCCCTTCGGTGTCGCTGAGCTCCTTGTCGGAGTAGCTGTAGCCGACCAAGCCCCCGCGGTCCGAGACCTGGATGGCGCCGACGTACCCGACGCCGGGCAGCTCGAGCTCCCGCTGATCGGTTCCGTCGCGGTCCATCACGAGCAGCTTCGAGCCGTCGTCCTCCTCCACCGAGACCACGAGCTGCGACGAGGTGGCGCGGAAGTCGTTGATCTTGTCGGCCGCGAACACGGGCTTCGCCTTCTCGCCCGACAGGTCGGTGCGGAAGATCGTGTCGTCGCCGTCGGCGTCTCGGCGCAGCAGGAAGATCTGGGATGCCGGCGTCGAGAAGCTCGTCGAGAGAGTGGCGCTGGGGCCACCGCCGGCGCCGACCGCGTCGGCGACCGTCACGGTGTACTCGGTGTCATCGTCGAGCGGCACGGTGAAGCGGATGCCGATTCCCCGGCCTGCCGCGTCGACGGTGAACGGCACGGCCGGCTCGACCGTCACCTGAGACTCGTCGATCGCGGCGAGCGACTGGTTCGCCGTGAGGATGACCCGGCTGCCCGAGCTCTCGATCGCCTCGGTGGGGTTCACCTGCACCTCGGTGATGCGGGGGCCCTGGGTCAGGCTGACGACGCCCAGCCCCGCGCCGACCAGCACGAGGATGCCGAGCACCGCGCCGAGGGCGAGCAGGAACCGGCGGTCGCGGGGCGCGGTCGGCGTCTTCTCGGCGCGGGGCTTCGAGCGGGTGGGCTCGGGCTCGGGCCGCGGTTTCGTGATCGCCGGCTCGGGCTCCGGCGCGGGTTCGACGGGCTCGGGCTCGGCCGGTTCGGGCTCGGCCGGCGCGGACTCCGGCTCGGGCTCGGCCGGCGCAGGCTCGGGCGCGGGCTCGGCGGGCTCGGTCGGCGCCGGCTCGGGCTCGGCGGGCACAGGCGCGGGCTCGGCCGCCGCGGACTCCGGCTCGGGCGTGATCGGCGCCGCATTCGCTCCCTGGTCCGCCGCAGCGGCCGCAGCCGCCGCAGCCTCGGCCACACGTGCGGCACGCAGCTCGGCTCGGGTGCGCGGCACGGCGGGCGCATCGGGGCGCTCGTCGTCAGTACTCATACGGGTCCTGAGGCTCGTCGATCGCGGTGACCGTCGTGGGTTCGACGTGCAGCGAGCCGTCGGCATCCGCCTTGACCGTGCCCTCGACCTCGACCCACTGGCCGGTGTCGAACTCGCCCGCATCGATCGTGACCGGCAGCGTCGCCGGCTGCGCGTCGATCACGCAGTGCGTGATGACGAGGCGGGTCAGGTTGACTCCGTCCGCATCCGTCGGAGTGACGAAACCCGTCAGGGTGACCGTCTTGCCGTCGTAGGCTGCGGTGTTGGTCGCCGTGGCGAAGACGCTGGCCCAGTCGCCCACGCCGAAGGTCGCGGTGTCGGCGACCCCGAGGGTCACGTCGTCGGCGCCGGCGAACAGCGCGGTCTGCTCTCCCACTCGCGACATCGCGAGCTCGACCGACAGCGACGCCGGCGGCAGCACGAGTGCGGCGATGACGACCCCCGAGGCGACGACCCCTCCGGTGACGGTGCCGGCGAGGGCGAGGCTGCGACGGGGCGAGGCCGCGGCATCCGCGTCGGTGTCGTGTCCGTGATCGTGCCCGTGGTCGTCCTCTTCTCCGAGCGGCAGGGTGCACGACCAGATGGCTCCCAGCAGAGTCACGACGGCCGCGGCGCACGCGAACCAGACCGACTCGGGGCTGATGTAGAGGTTCAACCGGCCGGTCAGACCGAGCCCGAGCGTGACGACCGAGATCACGGCGGCCAAGCCGATGCCGAGCCAGCGGGTGCCCAGCGCGCGGGCGCGTGCACGGGCCTGCGACGGGTGCGCGTGGTCAGACAAAGACGTTCACCCCGATCCCGATCATGAAGCTGGCCGACAGGACGACCGCGACGATGCCGACCAGTGTGCGGGTGGTGAAGGTGGTGCGCATGAGCGCCAGCATCTTGACGTCGACGAGCGGGCCGACGAGCAGGAACGCCACGATCGCGCCCGACGAGAACGTCGAGGCGAACGAGAGGGCGAAGAAGGCGTCGACGTTCGAGCAGATCGCGACCGTCATCGCGAGGGCCATCATCGCGAGGATCGACAGCACCGGGTTGGAGCCGATCGCCAGCAGCACGTCGCGAGGGATCAGCACCTGCACCGCTCCGGCGAGCGCCGATCCGACGACGAGGGCGGGCATCACCGCGCGCAGCTCGACGAGGAACTGCGTGAGGCTGCGGCGCACCGGCGTGCCGGGCTCGTGCGTGACGCGCTCGCACGTGTCGATGAACCGCTGGGTCAGCAGAGAGTCGGGCGAGGGGTGACGGCTGTAGATCCAGCCGATGAGGTTGGCGATCAGGTAGCCGCCCACGAGGCGCGCGACCAGGATGCCGTCGTCGAAGCCGAACGCCGCGTGCGTGGTCAGGATCACGATCGGGTTCACGATCGGGGCGGCGATCAGGAAGGTCAGGGCCTCAGCCGGTGCGAGCCCGCGCATCATCAGCCCTCGCGCGAACGGCACGTTGCCGCATTCGCACACCGGGATGAACATGCCCAGCAGCGACAGCACCGCACGGCGGGCCCATGCGCGCTGGGGCAGCCAGCGGTGGATGACGTCGGCGGGCAGCCACACCTGCACCACGATCGACAGCAGCACGCCGAGGATCACGAACGGCAGAGCCTCGATGAGCACACTCAGAGCGAGGGTCAGCCCGTCCTGAGCCCTGCTCGGCAGGCTCTCGGCGAAGAGCTGCGGAAGGAACCGGTCGATCAGGAAGAGAGCGGCCACGATCGCGGCGCCGAGGCCCACGCCGATCCACGGCGAGCGCGGCGGTCGGGAGGGTCGGTGCGAGTGCACCGTCCGTGGGGCGGCCTGGACGGTCACGCGTTCGCTGCCCGTTCGGCATCCCGCTTGTTGGTGCAGGAGGCGCACAGCCCGAAGATGTCGACCACGTGGGCCGCATCCGTGAACCCGTGGAGGGCGGCGGTGCGGTGCGCCCACTGCTCGACGTCGGTCGCCTCGATCTCGACCGTGAGTCCGCAGTTGCGGCAGATCAGGTGATGGTGGTGACCCTGGGTGGTGCAGGCGCGGTAGAGCGCCTCCCCCTCGGGGCTCTGCAGCGAGTCGGCGTCTCCGGCCGCGGCGAGTCCGGCGAGGGCCCGATAGACGGTGGCGAGGCCGATGCCGGTGTTGTCGTCGCGCAGCGAGGCGTGCAGGTTCTGCGCACTGACGAACCCTCGCGCGTCGGCGAGGGCTTCGCGCACGCGATCGCGCTGCCAGGTGTTCCGCTGAGCCATACCGACGATTCTAGGCGCGCCGCCCTTTACAGGCCCTGGGAGTGCCCCCGGCCCTTTCGAATCGCGCACTTGGCAGTTTTCGGGCCCTCGGATCTGCACAGTGCGCGATTCGAAAGGGAGGGAGCAGGGTTGAGCGGTCAGGCCCGCACGCGGCGCACGCCGCCCCGAGCGCGTTGGATGATCCAGCACACCACGTAGATCGTGAACGACAGAGTCGTGATGTACGGGCTCACCGGCAGGGTGCCGGCCAGAGCGAGCAGGATGCCGCCGACCGCCGACACGAAGCCGAACAGCGCCGCGAGCAGCGGCACGGCCACCGGTCCGGCCGAGACGCGCATGGCGGCGGCCGCGGGTGTCACGAGCAGCGCCATCACCAGCAGCGCCCCGATGATGTGCACGCTGACCGCGACGATCAGACCGAGCAGCACCATGAACAGCAGGCTCACCGCGCGCGTCGGCACACCGCGGGCGGCCGCCGACTCGGGGTCGAGCGAGTCGAAGCGCAGCGGGTTCCACATGATCAGCAGCCCGAGCAGCACGACGATGCTGATGCCGACCAGCCAGCCGAGGTCGGGGCTCGACACCGACACGATCTGCCCCGTCAGCAGACTGAAGCGGTTGGCGCTGCGTCCGTCGTAGAGCGAGAGGAACAGGATGCCGAGGCCGAGGCCGAACGGCATGAGCACGCCGACGATCGAGTTGCGGTCTCGGGCCTTCGCGCCGAGGATGCCGATCAGGATCGCCGCCACCAGGGCACCGCCGAGCGACCCGGCCACCACGCTGCCGCCGAACAGCAGCGCCGCGGCGGCACCGGCGAACGACAGCTCGCTCACGCCGTGCACCGCGAAGGCGAGGTCGCGCTGCATCACGAAGACGCCGATGAGTCCGCCGACGATGCCGAGCACCGCTCCCGCGATGATCGAGTTCGCGAGCAGCGCGACGAGCTCGCCGTAGTCCTGGAACGAGAACACGTCACTCCAGTCGACCGCGGGCACGATGCCGGCGATGACGGTCATGCGGCACCTCCGTGGTCGTGGTCATGGGAGTGATCGTGGTGGGGCTCGGCATCCGGCACGCCGACGACGACCAGGCGGTCGCCCGCACGCAGCACGAATACGGGGGTGCCGTAGAGCTCGGTGAGCACGCGGGTCTGCAGGACCTCTTCGGGGGTGCCGAGCACGAAGCGACCGCCCGCGATGTAGAGGATGCGGTCGACACGGCCGAGGATCGGATTGATGTCGTGCGTGACGAACAGCACGGCGGCGCGGCGATCACGGCGCTGGCGGTCGATGATGTCGGTGATCGCGACCTGGTTCGCGAGGTCGAGATTCGACAGCGGCTCGTCGCACAGCAACAGGGTGGGCTCATCGGCGAGCGCCTGACCGACGCGCAGTCGCTGCTGCTCGCCGCCCGAGAGCAGTCCGACCCGACGGTCGGCGTAGTGCGCCGCTCCCACCGAGTCGAGCAGCTGGTCGACCTTGGCCTTGTCGCCGCGGTGCGGGATCGGGAAGCCGAAGCGGCTGCCCTGCACCCCGAGAGCGACGAGGTCGCGGGCTCGCATGCTCGTGTCGGGGGCGAGCGAGCGCTGCTGCGGGATGTATCCGATGCGCGGATTGCCCTTGCGCACCGGTCCCCCGGCGACGGAGATCTCGCCCGCCGACAGCGGCTGCAGACCCAGGATGCTGCGCAGCAGCGTGGTCTTGCCCGAGCCCGACGGCCCGAGCACGGCGATGAACTCCCCGGGCTCGACGGTGAGGTCGAGGCCCGACCACAGTTCGCGGTCACCGCGCTGCAGTGCGGCTCCCCGCACCTCGAGCACGGGACTCGACTTCTCGGCTCCTGCCCGCGCGTCGGCGGCGGCGCTCACGACTGGAGCGCGTCGGCGAGGCTCTGGATCGCGTCACTCATCCACTCAGAGTACGACGATCCGTCGGGCAGCAGCTCCGTGAAGGCCACGACGGGGATGCCGGCGTCCGTCGCGGCATCCTCGACCCGCTGCGTCTCGGCCCCGCCGGTCTGCGCGTTGGTCAGCACCGCCCGCACGTCACCGCCGTCGATCACGTTCAGGGTCTCGAGCAGGGTCGCGGGGGCGACGTCGCTGCCCTCCTCGACCGACTCGGCGAATCCCTCGGGGGTGACATCGGTGAGTCCGGCCGCGGCCGCGAGGTACCCGGGCAGCGGCTCGGTGATGATCACGTTCGCCCCGGCGGCATCCGAAGCGAGGGTCTCGAGGTCGGCCTCGAAGCCCTCGAGGTCGGCGACGATGTCTTCCGCGTTCGCGGTGAACTCGGCCTCGCCGTCGGGGTCGATCGCGGCGAGTTCGTCGGCGATGGCCTCGACCACGTGGATCATCGTGTGCGGGTCGAACCAGACGTGCTCGTTGAAGCCCTCGATGTGGTCGTGACCCTCATGGCCCTCTTCGCCCTCGGCGTGGTCGTGGTCGTGCTCCTCCTCGGCCGTGCTCTCGTCGTCGGTGTGCCCCTCGTTGCCGGGGAAGTCGTGCGAGAACTCGACGGCCGTGACCAGGTGCGGATCGTCGGCGTCCTGCAGCAGGGTGTCGATGAACGCGTCGTAACCGCCGCCGTTCTCGATCACGAGGTCGGCCTTCTGCACCGTCAGACGGTCGCGGGCCGAGGCCTCGTACGAGTGCGGGTCCTGCGTGGCCGATTCGATGATCGACGTCACGTCGACGCGCTCGCCCCCGATCTGGGCGGCGAGCGAGCCGTAGACGTTGGTGCTCGCGACGACGGTCACCGCTCCGCCGTCGCCGCCCTCTCCCGCAGCGGGGGTGGTCGAGCATCCGGCCAGCGACAGGGCGGCGACGGATGCGAGGGCGAGGGCGACGAACGACTTCTTCATGCTCTCACTCTAAACGCTAATGAGAACCATTATCAAATCCGCTGAAGATGGTCGGGAGCCCTTGGGGGGCCGGCTGCAGGACCGAAGCACGGATGCAGGACGAGAAACGCGTTCTCGTCCTGCATCCGTGCTGTCATCCTGCAAACGGGTCAGTGAGACCGGGCAAGTGAGACTGGCTCAGCCGATCAGGCCGGGCGCGATCCAGACCGTCGATTCGGCCGGCACGGCTCCGTCGATCACCGTGCCGAGCACGACATCCGTGGCATCCGACCCGAGATCGAACGACTCGGCCCCGAAGTTCGTCACGATCTGCCAGCCGTTCGGTCGGGCGAAGCGCAGCACGTCGGCACGGCCGGTCTCGATCCACTCGAGGCGCTCGTCCGTCTGCAGCTCACGGCGCAGTCGCAGGGCCTCGCGGTACAGCGTCAGGGTCGACGAGGGATCGCCGTCCTCGACCTCGACCGCGGACTCGGCGAACCACTCGGGCTGCGGCAGGTGCGCGTCACCGTCGCCGAATCCGAACGACGGGCCCGATGCGCTCCACGGCAGGGGCACGCGGCATCCGTCGCGTCCGAGACCGTCGAACTCCGCTCCGCGGAAGAACGCCGGGTCCTGACGCTGCTCGGGGCCGATCTCGGCCACCTCCTGCAGTCCGAGCTCCTCTCCCTGGTAGAGGTAGGTGCTGCCGGGCAGCCCGAGAAGCAGCAGCGTCGCGGCATGCGCCCGGCGGAGTCCCGCCTCCCGGTCGAGCTGCTCGGCGGGGCCACCCGCGGCGACCCACTCGACCCCCTGCTTCACGCCCGTGCGGCCGGCCAGCGGAGCAAGACCGTATCGAGTCGCATGACGGGTGACGTCGTGGTTCGACAGCACCCATGTGGTCGACGACCCCGTGGCATCCGACTGCGCGAGATTGTCGGCGATGATGGTGCGGAACTGCGTCGCGTCGAAGTCGGCGACCAGCAGGTCGAAGTTGAACGCCTGTCCGAGGCCCTCGGCCGATGCATAGCGCGCGCGACGCTCGGGCGTGCTGACCCAGGCCTCCGCCACGGCGGTGCGGGGCGGGTCGTACTCGTTGAAAACCTTGCGCCACTCGGCGTAGATCTCGTGCACATCGTCACGGTCGTGCAGGGGGTGGTTGCCGTCGTGCGGCATCCCCTCGAGCTCGGCCGAGCTGGGCAGCGGCTCGGAGAGGTCCTTGGTGAGCATGTGCGCCACGTCGATGCGGAACCCGTCGACCCCGCGGTCCGACCAGAAGCGCAGGGTCTTCAGGAAGTCCTCGCGCACCTCGGGGTGATCCCAGTTGAAGTCCGGCTGCTCGGGGGCGAAGCTGTGCAGGTACCACTGGCCGTCGTCGACGCGCTCCCACGCCGACCCGCCGAACGCGGCCGTCCAGTCGGCGGGCGGCTCGGCGCCGTCGGGCCCGGACCCCTCTCGGAAGATGTAGCGCTCTCGCGCGGCTGAACCACGGCCGGCGGCGAGCGCCTCCTGGAACCACTCATGCAGATCCGACGAGTGGTTCGGCACGATGTCGACCACGACGCGGATGCCGCGGTCGTGCAGTGCCGTGACCATCTCGTCGAAGTCCTCGAGGGTGCCCAGGCGCGGGTCGACGTCGCGGTAGTCGGCCACGTCGTAGCCGCCGTCGGCGAGCGCCGACGGATAGAACGGGCTGAGCCAGACGGCGTCGATCCCGAGCTCCTGCAGGTAGTCGGCGCGCGAGACGATGCCCGGGATGTCGCCGAGTCCGTCGCCGTTCGCGTCGGCGAAGCTGCGGGGGTAGATCTGATAGACGGTGGCCTGGCGCCACCATGCGGCCGTCGTGTCGTCGCTGGTCTCGTCGCGGGTCTCGGTGAGAAGCGCATCGGTCATGAGGGGGTGTTGCTCCTTCGTGTTGCGGTCTGGAATGTGCGAGAGGTCAGCCCTTGACGGCGCCCTGCGTGACGCCCTCCATGACGAAGCGCTGCGTGAACAGGTACGCCAGGATCGCGGGGGCCATCGCCATCAGGTATGAGGCGAACGACACGTTGTAGTTGTTGCTGAACTGGGTCTGGAAGAGGTTCTGTCGCACCGGCAGGGTCTGCAGCGCCGGGTCCGAGATGATCAGCGACGGCATCATGAAGTCGTTCCACGCGTAGAGGAAGGCGAAGATGCCGACCGTGGCGCTCATGGGTGCCAGCAGCGGGAAGATCAGCCGCCAGAACGTCTGCCAGGTGGTGGCGCCGTCGATGCGCGCGCTCTCTTCGAGCTCGATCGGGATCGACCGGAGGAACGCGGTGAACAGCAGCACGCTGAAGCTCAGCTGGAACATCGTCGCGAGGATGATCACGCCGAACGGGTTGTCGAGGCCCACCCAGCCGGTCAGCTGGATCTGCGGCAGCGCCACCACCGGGAACGGGATGAACATCGCGGCGAGCAGGTAGAAGAACGACCAGCGGAACAGGCGGTGGTCCCAGTTGCGCACGATCGCGTACGACGCGAAGGCCGCGAGCACGATCGTCGCGGCCACCGTGCCGGCCGTGACCAGCAGCGAGATCCCGGCGCCCACCGGGAACTTCGTGAGGTTCCAGGCTTCCACGAACCCGTCGATGCTGAAGGGCGCCGGCAGTGAGAACGCGTTGCCGTCGACCGCCTGGCCCGTGGTCTTGAAGGCCATCGAGATGGTGACGTACAGCGGCAGCAGCACGGTGACCGCGCACAGGATCAGGATGATCGTGCCCGACCAGTTGACGCGCTCCATGCGGATGCGCGGCTTCTTGCCCGAGGTGGGGATGGTGGTGAGTGTCTGCGTCGACATCAGAGTGCGTTCCTTCCGCGGGTCAGCGAGAGCTGCAGCAGGGAGATGAGCACGGCGACGATGAAGAAGATCGTCGCGTTGGCCATCTGGTAGGCGTAATCTCCGCCGTTGAAGCCCGCGATGATCGTCATCGCGACACTGCGGGTGGCGGTGCCGGGGCCGCCGTTGGTGAGGCCGACGATGATGTCGTAGGCGTTGAGGAAGCCCTTGAAGCCCAGGATCACGTTGATCACCACGTATCCGGCGACGAGCGGCAGCGTGATGCGGAACAGCTGCTGGCTCTTGCTCGCCCCGTCGATGCTGGCCGCCTCATAGACCTCGCCCGGGACCGACAGCAGGCCCGCGATGTAGATCAGCAGGGTGCCGGGAACCGCCTGCCACGCGGTCACGATCACGATCGCGACCCACGCGAGATCGGGGTTCGCGAGAATGCTCGTCGCGAGCCAGGGGATGCCGGTGATCTCACCCGCCGCCGGGATCGAGTTCGAGAACAGGAAGTTGAAGACGTAGGCGATGATGATGCCCGAGATCACCATCGGGATCACGAAGATCGTGCGCAGACCGGTCTTGAAGCGGATGCGGGAGGTCAGCCCGACCGCCAGCAGGAACGCGATCACGTTGACGACGATCACCGTGGCGATCGAGAAGCCGAACGTGAACAGGTAGCTCTGCAGGATGGCCGGGTCGCTGAACATCGCGATGTAGTTGGTCAGCCCGTTGAAGCTCCACTCGCCGATGCCGATCGAGTCCGTGAAGCTGAAGAAGATGCCCATGATGCCGGGCACGGTGATCGCGAGCGTGAAGATGACCAGCGTGGGCAGCAGGAACAGATAGTAGATCGGCTCGACTCTGCGGGTGCGGCGTGCGAGCTTGCGGGTGCCGCCGGTGACGATCGCCGTCGTGTCGGTGGTCGGAGTGTTGGGCTTCGTGATGTTGTCGGCCGTCGGGCGCGCCGACGACGGGTTGGGAGCTGCCGGGTTGGGCAGAGCGGTGTTCGTCATGGCGTGGACTCCTCTGTCTCGCCGGATGCTGAGTCCTCACCGGAGGCGTTGTCCTGGGTCGACGGGATGGGAGCGCGGAACGCGATCCTCGCCCAGTCGGCATCCATGGTGCGCAGCGTGGAGGTCGTGGACGCGCCCAGCACCATCGCCTGCGCGTAGTTGAAGACCGGCAGGGTCCGGGGCACGAGCACCGAGGGTCCCTGGTAGATCTGGCCGTTGTCGTAGTACTCGATCATCCCCTCGATCCGAGGATCATCCGGGGCCGGTGCGTCCTTCGTCGGGGTGAAGCCGAGCTGCGAGGCGTTGTAGGCCTCGATGTTCTCGGGCTGGAACAGGTACTCGAGAAAGTCGCCGGCTGCCTCCTGATGCTGCGAGCCCTCGGGGATCATCGCCGCGAGGTCCATGTTGACGCGCACGCCGAGGTCGGCCGGGTCGTCGGTCATCGGCAGCGGGAACGTGCCGAGGTCGAGGTCGGGAGCGGTCTTCGCGATCTCGCTGAACGCCCACGGCCCCTGCAGATACATCGCCGCCTCGCCCTTGCCGAAGGCGAGGTTGCCGTCTCCATAGGCGCGGCTCGCGGCATCCGCGTTGGTGTACTCGCTCGCGAGCGTCATCATGCGGTCCATGGGCTCGGCGAAGTCCTTCTCGAACGACACCTCGGAGTCGGGCCCGACCTCGGTGCCCTCCTGCGCGAGCGTGTCGAAGAAGTCGATCACGTCGACCGAGCCGCCGGCCGTGTAGTCGTACCAGCCCTGCGCGACCGTCCAGTCGTCCTTGAACGTGGCGTAGAACGGGTCGATGCCCGCCTCCTTCAACTGGTCGCACACCGCGAGGAGCTCATCCCAGGTCTGAGGGACCTCGAGTCCCTGCTGGTCGAAGATCTCCTTGTTGTAGATGACCGAGGCGCCCATCACGGAGTAGGGCAGCGCGCTGGTGCGGCCTTCGCACGAGCCGTACTGCTCCATGAGCGGCTGCAGATCGTCGCGGATGGTCGCTGCGGCGGCGGTGTCGGAGAGATCGGTGAGTGCGCAGCGCTGCACGAAGCGGGCGATCTCGTAGTTGTAGTTGGCGAGCATGATGTCGGGCGGGTTGCCGCGCACGAAGCTCGCCGAGACGACGTCGACGCCCGAGGTGTCGATCTCGACGCGCACCCTGTCTTGAGACGCGTTGTAGTCGGCGACGAGCTCGGTCATGAACTCGATCGCCTCCCGTTTGCTGAACGTGAACCGGATGGTCTCGGTTCCGCCATCGGCCGAGCAGCCGGCCAGAGCCGTGCCGACCAGAGCGAGCGCGGCCGCACCGGCCATCAGCTGCGCCGGGCGTGGGGATTTCACAGACACCGTCGTCCTTTCGTCCTGTAAATCTGCAGACTAAATCTAGTGAGCGAATTTACTTCGATGACCGGTACTCTCTCATCTGGACGAGAGTGAGGTCAAGACCCGTGACAGAAGTCTCCGCAGGTCTGGGCACCGGACGAGCCAGTGTCGGCGCCATCCTCGACTTCGCCTGGGCGGCCGGGGAGTTCACCGCGACCGAGGCGATGGCGAGCACCTCGTTGACCCGTTCGACCACGATCGACGGCATCGACACCCTCGTCGATGCCGGCGTGCTGCGCGAGCTTCCCAACGCCCGCGCGGCCGGGAGCTACCGCGCCGGGCGGCCCGCGAGGCGGTTCGTGCTGGCATCCGATCTCGGCGTCGTGATCGGGGTGGATGCCGGCGACACGCACCTCGCCGTCACCGTCGCCGACCCGACCGAGCACACTCTCGTGCATCACCGCACCGATCTCGACCCGACCCAGACCGCTGCGGCCCGGCGCGCAACGATCCTCGACCGGATGCAGCACGCACTGGCGGAAGCGGAGGTCCCGCGCAAGGCGGTGCTGGCGATCTGCGTGGGCGTCGCGGCGCCGGTGAACCGGGCGGGCATCTCTCCGCCGCATCCCGAAGGCTTCTGGGAGCGGACCAATCCGGGTCTCGCCGAGGCCCTCGCCGACTGGGCACCGGTCGTGCAGATCAAGAACGACGCGCAGCTGGCCGCGATCGCCGAAGGCTCCGCCGGAGCCGCAGTCGGATGCCGTGACTACGTCGCCCTGCTCGCGAGCGAACGATTCGGCGGAGGCGTCGTGGTCGACGGACACGTGCTGCACGGCGCTCACGGCGGAGTCGGCGAGGGCGTCGTGTTCGATCACATCGTCGGCGTCGGATCGGCCTTCGGACTGCGCTACGCCCTGCAGGATGAGGTGCGCGCGGCGGTCGAGAGCCGCGAGATCGAACCCGATTCGGCGATCGGTCGACTCGCTCGCGAGGACCGCGTCGACCCCCGCCTCGTGCTGACGGCTGCGACGGCGGGCGACGCCGACGCCCTCCTCGCCACCACACGCGTCGGCGGGACCCTCGCCCGGGTCGTCGGCGTGCTCGGCAGCATGTACGACCCGGCGCGCGTGATCGTGTGCGGCGCGGTGGCCGAGAGCATCGCGCCCGTGCTCACGGCGGCGCGCGAAGTGCTGCCGGCCCAGCTGCACCTGCCGGCACCCGAGATCCTCGCCTCGACGCTCGGCGCCGAGGTCGTGTCGATCGGCGCGATCACGACTGCCCGCCGTGCTGCGCGCGAGGTCGCCGTGCCCCTGCTGGCGGAGCGGCGACTCAGCACCGTCGGCTGAGCCTCGGATCCCGAGTGCGGCACAGGGTCGGCGTCAGCCGGCATCCCACATCGTGTAGAGGATGACGCCGGTCGGAAGACCGTTCAGGGGCTTCACCAGCTCGCTCTCCATGCCGACGATCCGACCGGTGTCGGCCGAGAGGAAGAACGTCTCCTCGCGCTCCGGGATCACCTGCGCGACCCGCACCCCGATGACGTCTCGGCCGAGACGGTCCTCTGTCTCGCCGAGGACGGTGAGCCCGCCGGCCTCATCGAGAAGCCGCAGCAGCGTCGCATGCTGTTCGTCGTCCAGTGTCCAGTACTGCAGAAGGCCGGCGACCGCAGAGAGCAGCTCCCCCGACGACGACTCGTCGGTGGCCCCGAACACCGCCAGCGCCCGCTCGAGGTCTGCCGTCGACGATCCGCGCAGAGTCACGGCATCCGGAGCGAGGGTGAAGGCGTCAGCCGGCGTGACGACGCGATCGATGAGCTCGCCCGGCTGGTACGGGCTCGGCTCCACGCCGTCAGGCCGCTCGTTGTCCGACCAGTACGAATCGCCGGCCACCGTCGTGCTCGTCGAGCCACCGTCGGGGCTCCATTCGAAGGTGGTCTCCTGCGGCACGATCTCGACGTTCGCCGACGCCATCTCGACGTTCCATCCCCAGGTGACCGAGTGCACGGTCGAGGCCTGGACGACGTCGGGAGGCGCGAGCAGATCCCGCTCGGCGCCGGAGAGAACCTCGGAGACGGAACCGGCGGGGGTGTACTCCAGCGGCGGCGGCATCAGCGCGACGGCCGACTGAGAGGGGGTGAGGACGTTCACCGCGACGAGCAGCGCGATGACCACTGCGGCCGTCGCCGTCGTGACCCCGGCCCAGACGAAACCGCGACGTGGTCGATTCCGGTCGCTGACCCGAGCGCCCCGGATGATGCTCTCGCGCGTGGCGATCGCGCGAGCGTCGAGCGGCGCATCCACAGGACGACGGGCGGGCGCGGCGGCGCGGAACAGGCGGTCGAGGTCGTCATCCGAATAGCTCACGATGCACCGCCTTCCAGCGTGCGTCGCAGCTTCCTGCGCGCTCGTGTCAGGGTGGCCCAGACCGCCTCGGAGGTCGTGCGCAGGACTTCGGCGACTTCACCGGCACTCAGGCCGTCCCAATAGGTGAGAACGACCACCTGCCGCTCCCGCGCATTCAGCGAGCGGATGGCCGCACGCAGGGCGAGCTTCTCCATCGGATCCATCGGCTCTGAGGGGTCCTCCAGACCGCGCTCCAGAGCGGCGAGCGCCCGCTCCCGGGATCGGGCCCTTCGAGTCCGGTCCCGCAGCTTGTTGTTCGCCGTCCTCAGGAACCACGAGGGCGCGAACGGGCGGGCGGGATCCAGCTTCTTCCATGCGACGGCGAAGACCTCTGCGGTCAGCTCATCGACATCGGCGGCGTTGTCGACGTAGCACTCCACGTGATGCCGCACGCGCGACCAGTGCTGCTCGAACAGCTGTCGGTACACCGTGGTCCGGGCATCCGAGCCGCGGAAGGGCGAGTCGCCCGGCGCCGCATGCGAACGCGGTCGACCGGGGAAGAGCGAACCCGCCGACGGGAACGGCTCGGCGCCGGTGTTCGCGAGCACCAGAGGTCGGGTGAACCCGAACCGAAACATGGTGACCTCGCTCACGATCGCTAGCTCCTCCAGCGTAGGTGCGGCTTCAGAACGTGCAGCGCAGAGTGCTGACCGCGCCAGACACGTCCACTCGCGTTCCCGCTGCGGCCGTGCCCACGACCGTGCCGGCTCCGGTGCGCGCCTGGACCTTGCCCGACGAACGCGCGTTCGCGACGGACGCGACGACCGGCAGGGCCGCCGTGCTCACAATGCCGCAGACGCCGAAGCTCAGGCGCGTGCCGCTGCCCCCGGGACCCGAGTATGCGCAGAACTGCCCGTCCGCGCAGGTGCCGACGGCCCGGGCGAACGGACTCGGGACGCTGAGCTGCATGTCGAGATCCCGCCATACGACCGTATACGGGTCGACGACGGTGCCACCCGGAACAGCATCGATGGCGTACTCGACGTCGGGGTGCAGCTCCCCGTCTGCGGCCTGCGCTGCGCTCGTTCCCGAGAGCATGAGCAGGGCGATCGCGGTCACGGCGAGGAGCTTCGTCTTCATGGGGAGGTCCGTCGTTCAAGAGATGGGGCACTCCCACTCTCCGTCGCCGGGCGCCGGGGGATCCCGCCGGAACGCGCGCCCTATCGCCGCTGAGCCGACTTCCTGACAGAAGTCGTCACGATCAGTGAGGTGAGGGGACCGACGAACGGCACGAGCTTCGCGCCCCGTCCGATGTCGAGAGTGCCGGGTGCCCGAAACTGTGAATATTGACGGCTACAATCGTCATACCCGCCAGAATTGACGACTGCAACCGTCAAACGAGGAGCAACAATGAGTGACAACCCGAATCTCGTGGATTTCGGCCAGAACATCCGAACGTGGCGCGTACTCTCTCGTTTACCGGCCACCGTCGTCGCCGAGCGCGCCGGCATCACGAGAGATACGCTCCGTTCGCTCGAGAGAGGTGCGGGCTCGGTCAAGCTTGAGAACGTCTTCGCAGTCCTCGAGGCTCTGGGACTCGACAGCAAGCTACGCGACGCGCTCGATCCTGCTTCGGATGAACGCGGTCGCGCCCTCATGCGCCGCAGCACCAGAGGAAGTCGTCGATGAGACTGGACATCTCGGTCGTTCTTCCTTCGGGGGAAGAGACGCTTGCAGGCACCGTGGACGACACGGGCGGCGTTGTCGCATTCGAGTACTCTCGCGACTACGTCGCACATACGGAGTCCTATCCTCTCGCCCCTTCTTTGCGCGTGGGCCGCGGCGAGTTCATTCCGCCCAGCACCCGGCCCATGCTCGCCGGCCTCGCCGACGCGCAGCCGGACACATGGGGACGACGGCTCATGCAGTCCATCGAACGTCGCGACACGGGCAGGTATCGGCACCCCACCGAGCTCGACGTCCTCAGGCGCGTCGGCGATGCAGAACGCCTCGGCGCACTCCGGGTATCCATGGACGGCGTGTATCAGTCACCCCCCGACGGCAGAACGGCCCAGCTGGCCGACCTGCCTGACCTCATCGACGCGGCGAAAGCCTTCGAGCGGGGCGAGGAGATCCCCAGCGACAAGCTCACGCTGCTGCAAGCCGGAACGTCCATGGGTGGCGCTCGACCCAAAGCCACGGTCCTCAACTCGAACGGACAGCTCGCGATCGCCAAACTGCCGGCGCGCGATGACTTCGGGGATGCGATGGCCTGGGAAGCCACTTGTCTGGAGCTCGCACGCCGTTCCGGGGTGAAGACCCCGCGCTTTCAGCATCATCGCTTCGAGTACAACTCGGTATTGGTCGTCGAACGCTTCGACCGAGAAGGCGACAGGCGAGTGGGATACCTCAGCGCGGACGGGATGTTGAACAAGTCCCCCGGAGAACATGTCGACTACGTCCGACTGGTCAACACCCTGCAGAAGAACTCAGCGAGCGCCGATGCCGACTCGGCGGAGTTGTTCCGGCGGGTCGCGCTCACTCTTCTCGTCAACAACGTGGACGACCATATGCGCAACCACGGCTTCCTCCGGGAGCGCAACGGATGGCGGCTTGCCCCCGTGTTCGATATCAACCCGTTCTACAAGCTCGGCACTCTGGAATCCACCCCGGTGAGCCCCGACGACGACCCCCGCGACAGGGACATCCGCCTTCTTCAGGAGAACCACGATGCGTTCAGGCTGACCCGATCTGCGGCGTCCGACATCATCACCGCCGTGGAAGCGGCCACAGCCGACTGGCAAGACGTCGCCCTGGGGTTCGGTGTTGCTCCGGAGGCTCTGGGAACGATGTCCGACGCATTCGACGGCCCCAATCGAGAGCGTGCACGCGCGCTGCCTCGCGGCGACTCCGGCAGGCCCGTGCGCATCGACCCCGGCGTCGACTCTCAGCCACGTGACAAAGCCGGTCGGTTCGACCGGAAAGAGTCGGCCGCTGCGGAAACCTCATTCTCCGATCCCGAATGACGGTTAGAGTCGCCATTTCTCCTTATTTTGGCGGCTGTAACCGTCAAAGCACCGCGAACAGTCACTCGACGAGCAGCGCGGGCTCCTCGAGCACGGATGCCACGTCGGCGATGAACCGGCTCATGCCGTCTCCGTCGATCACGCGGTGATCGAACGATCCGGCGACCGTGGTGACCCAGCGGGGGCGCACCTCGCCGTCGACCACCCACGGCTTCTGGCTGATCGTGCCCATCGCCACGATCCCGGCCTCGCCGGGGTTGATGATCGGCGTGCCGGCATCCATCCCGAACACTCCGATGTTCGTGATCGTGATCGTGCCGCCCTGCTGGTCGGCGGGGCTCGTCTTGCCCTCGCGGGCCGTGAGGGTGAGGCGGTTCAGGGCGCGGGCGAGGTCCTTCATGCTGAGGTCCTGCGCGTCCTTGATGTTCGGCACGAGCAGACCGCGAGGCGTCGCTGCGGCGATGCCCAGGTTCACGTAGTGGCGCACGGCGATCTCGGCGCCGCCCTCGGTCTCGATCCACGCGGCGTTCACCATCGGGGTGCGACGAGCGGCCCAGATGACGGCGCGCGCCATGATCAGCAGGGGTGACACGCGGATGTCGGCGTAGTCGGGCGACGCCTTGAGTCGCTTGACGAGCTCCATGGTGCGGCTCGCGTCGATCTCCTTCCATACGGTCACGTGCGGAGCGGAGTAGGCGCTCTGCACCATCGCCGACGAGGTCGCCTTGCGCACGCCCTTGACAGGGATCGACTCGGTGCGATCGTCGCTCTGACCGGGGGCGGATGCCGGGGCCGGGGACAGTCCGCGCGCGAGGCCGGCCGGGGTGCTCTGCGGCGCGGGCACCGTCTCCTCGCGCACGGCACCCCACTCGGGAGTCTCGATGTTGCGGAAGACGCTCGCCTGCGAGGCGTGGGTCATCACGTCGTCACGGGTCACCTCGCCGTCTGCTCCGGTGGGCGTGACCGAGGTGAGGTCGACACCCAGGTCGCGGGCGAGCTTGCGGATCGGCGGCTTTGCGATGACGCCGACCGACGAGCGAACGGGCCGCTCGGCCGGACGCTTGCGTCGCGAGGTCGCCCCACCGCCTGTGCCGTAGCCGACGAGAACCGAGCCGCCGCCCTCTTCGGGCGCGGGAGCCTCGGCGGTCGCGATCTTGCCGGGTCCGGCGTCGTCGCGCGCATCGGTCACGAAGGTGATGATCGGCGACCCCACCTCGACGGTCGCGCCCTCGGCCGCGAGCAGTTCGCCGACGATGCCGGCATGCGGCGACGGCAGCTCGACGAGCGACTTGGCGGTCTCGATCTCGCAGATGACGTCGTTGATGGCGACGGAATCACCCGGCGCGACCTTCCACGCCACGATCTCGGCCTCGGTCAGGCCCTCGCCCACATCGGGGAGGTTGAAGTTCTGCGTGCTCATGTGCGGTCCTCTCGGAACGGTGAGGTCAGGGCGATCAGTAGGCGAGCGAACGGTCGACGGCCTCGAGGATGCGGTCGGCATCCGGGAGGTAGGTGCCCTCGAGCTTGGCGGGCGGGAACGGGGTGTCGTACCCCGAGACCCGCAGCACAGGGGCTTCGAGAGCGTAGAAGGCGCGCTCCATGACGGTCGCGGCGATCTCGCTGCCGATGCTGACGGAGCCCTGCGCCTCCTGTGCGTAGACCATGCGTCCGGTCTTGCGCACCGAGCTCAGGATCGGCTCGTAGTCGACCGGCGACAGCGAACGCACGTCGACGACCTCGCAGCTCGTCCCCTCGGCTTCGGCGAGCGCAGCCGCCTGCAGCAGGGTCGTGACCATGGCGCCGTGTCCGACGAGCGTGACGTCAGAACCTGTGCGCACGACGCGAGACGAGTGCAGCGGGGCGGCCGATGCATCGAGCTCGACCTCGCCCTTCTGCCAGTAACGGCTCTTCGGCTCCATGAAGATCACGGGGTCGTTCGACGCGATGGCCTCCTGGATCATCCAGTACGCGTCGTTCGGCGTCGACGGCGAGACCACCCGCAGACCCGGGGTGTGCGCGAAGTACGCCTCGGGGCTCTCCTGGTGATGCTCGACCGCACCGATGTGCCCGCCGTAGGGGATGCGGATCACGATCGGCAGGCTGAGCTTGCCCTCGTGACGGTTCGTGAGCTTGGCGAGCTGGGTCGTGATCTGGTCGAACGCCGGGAACACGAAACCGTCGAACTGGATCTCGATCACGGGGCGGAATCCGGCCATCGCGAGTCCGATCGCCGTGCCGACGATGCCCGATTCCGCGAGCGGGGTGTCGAGCACGCGGCGATCGCCGAAGTCGCGCTGCAGGTGCTCCGTGACGCGGAAGACGCCGCCGAGCTTGCCGATGTCCTCGCCCATGAGCAGGACTTTGGAGTCGTCTTCCAGCGCCTTGCGCAGGCCCGAGTTCAGCGCCTTGCTGAGGGGCATCGTCTCGAGAGTCACTTGCCGTCTCCTTCGAACGATGCCTCGTACTGCCTGTGCCAGGCCTTCTGCTCCGCGATGAGCGGATGCGGGTCGCTGTACACGTGGTCGAACATCTTGTCTGCCGTCGGCGATCCGAGTTCGACGCTGCGCGAACGCAGGTCCTCGGCCGCGTCGGCCGCCTCGGCATCCACGTCGGCGAAGAACTGTCCTGCCGCTCCCCTGTTCTCGAGGAAGGCACGCATGCGGTCGATCGGGTCGCGCAGCGCCCACGACTGCTCCTCGTCGGAGCCGCGGTACTTGGTGGGGTCATCGCTCGTGGTGTGCGCGCCCAGACGGTACGTGACCGCCTCGATCGCCCGGGGCCCCTGACCGCTGCGGGCCTCGTCGAGGGCCACGCGCGAGACGGCATAGCTGGCGAGCACGTCGTTGCCGTCGACGCGCACGCTGGGGATTCCGTAGCCGGCGCTGCGCTCGACGAGCGGCACCCGCGACTGCGTCGCGACGGGCACGGAGATGGCCCAGTGGTTGTTCTGCAGGAAGAACACGGTGGGAGCCTGGTAGCTCGCGGCGAACACCATCGCCTCGTGCACGTCGCCCTGGCTCGACGCCCCGTCGCCGTAGTAGACGATGACGGCTTCGTCGGTGTCGGGATCGCCGGTGCCGGATCGTCCGTCGAAGTTCAGCCCCATCGCGTATCCGGCGGCGTGCAGCACCTGCGAGCCGAGAACCAGCGTGTAGAGGCGGGTGTTGCCGTTCTTCGGGTCGGTGGGATCCCAGCCGCCGTGCGAGACGCCGCGCATCAGCTTGATGATGTCGACGGGGTCGACGCCGCGGATGCGCGTCACGGCGTGCTCGCGGTACGACGGGAAGAGCGTGTCCTGCGTGCGTGCCGCGCGGGCGGAACCGACCTGGGCGGCCTCCTGCCCCCGGCTCGGTGGCCACAGCGCGAGCTGCCCCTGACGCTGCAGGTTGGTCGCCTGGGTGTCGATCGCGCGGATGACGACCATGTCGCGGTAGAACTGCTCGAGCTCGGCGTCGCTGATCGCCTCGATCAACGACAGATACTGCTCAGCAGCCGGACTCGGCGTGAAGCGGCCATCCTGATCCAGGACGCGGACGAGTTCAGTCTCTGACGAGGTCACGACCCCCACGCTACCTGCGCGGGCATGCCCGGTCACGCATACCTAGGACGTCCTCGCAACTGCCGGGAACCCGGAGAAACGGCGGAACGGCGCGGGTCAGCGCAGCGTCGAGGCGACCTCGAGCACCCGCCCGACGGACTCCTCCTCGCCCACGGAGATGCGGATGCCGTCGCCCGAGAACGGGCGCACGATCAGGTCGGCAGAGGTGAACGCGGCCGCGACCTCGTCGGTGCGCTCGCCGGTGGGCAGCCAGATGAAATTGGCCTGCGAGTCGGGGACGTCCCACCCCTGTCTGCGCAGCCCCTCGAGCAGGCGCGTGCGGCGCTCGACGATCACCGCGACGCGTTCGAGCAGCTCGGACTCGGCATCGAGGCTCGCGATCGCGGCGTTCTCGGCAGCTGACGTGACGGAGAGCGGGATGCCGGTGGCGCGCGCGGCATCGAGGACCTTCTCGTTGCCGATCGCATAGCCGATGCGCAGGCCCGCGAGCCCGTAGGCCTTCGAGAAGGTGCGCAGCACGACGACGTTCGGATGCCGCTCGAAGACCCGCTCGGCGAGACCGTCGACTGCTCCGGGCACCGTCACGAACTCGGCGTACGCCTCGTCGAGCACGATCAGCACGTCGGCGGGGACGCGCTCGACGAACGTCGCGAACTCGTCGCTCGTGATGATCGGGCCGGTCGGGTTGTTGGGCGTGCAGAGGATGACGGCGCGCGTGCGCTCGGTCACGGCCTCGGCCATCGCATCGAGGTCGTGGCGGAAGTCGGGCGTGAGCGGCACCTGCACCCCGGTCGCCCCCGCGACGAGCGGAAGGCTCGGGTAGGCCTCGAACGAGCGCCAGGCGTAGACGACCTCGTCGCCCACCGATGCCGTCGCCAGGATGAGCTGGTGGAGGATCGACACGCTGCCCGCGGCGACATGCACCTGGTCGGGCTCGACGGCGTAGCGCGCACCGAGGCGTTCGCGCAGGCGGCCGGCGGTGGCATCCGGGTACCGGTTGATCGGCGTCGTGTGCTGCAGCGCCGCAGCGACCGAGGGAAGCGGCTCGAACGGGTTCTCGTTGCTCGAGAGCTTGAACGCGTCCGGTCCCGCCTGCTTGCCCTGTCGATAGGGAGCCAAGGCGGCGATGGCGGGACGGATGCGCGGCAGGATCGGGTCGGTCACAAGCATGAGTCTAGATTCCGCGTCTCCCTCGCGGCCACGTACGGACGGTAGTACCATTTTGGTATGGCTATGACGGTGCGACTCCCCGAGCAACTCGATGCGCAGCTCGAGGAGATCGCCCGCGCCCGCCACACCTCGAAGCATGCGATCCTCATCGAGGCAGCGACGCGGTTCGCGAACAGCGAGACGAAGACGGAACGCGTGCTGTCGATCGCAGACGAGGTCGCGGAGCGCTATGCGGGCGCCCTCAAGCGGCTCGAAGACGCCTGATCCGTGACGGAGTACGTCGACCCCGAGCAGGCGCTCGCGCTGATCGCGAAGCTCGGCCTTCGCGTCCGCGACGAAGGCCTGCTCTTCTCTGCACTCGCTCGTCCTTCCGCAGGGATGTTCGGCACGGACGCCTATCCGTCGTTCGAAGCCAAAGCCGCCGCGCTCATCAGCTCCGTCGCTCAGAATCACTCGCTCTTCGATGGCAACAAGCGCCTGTCGCTGTATCTGACCTTCATCTTCATCCGACTCAATGGGTACGAACTCACTTTCAGCAACGACGAGGCGTTCGACCTCGTTCTCGACGTGGCGCAGAGTCGGATCGGTCTCGATGAGATCGCCTCGGTCATCAGAGCCCACATCCGTCAGTCGGCCGCAGGGACGTTCGACTGACTTCGCGCACCCCACATGGAAGACTGGACGGACTATGCGCTTCATCATCCGAGTCGTCGTCAACGCGTTCGCCATCTGGGTCGTGACGCTGATCCCCGCGCTGCAGGTGCAGATCCGCGCGTTCGCGCCGGGCGAGACCCTGCAGCTCGTGCTGACCTTGCTCGCGGTGGCTGCGATCTTCGCGCTCGTGAACATGATCATCGGCACGGTGGTGAAGATCGTCGCGTTCCCGCTGTACATCCTCACCCTCGGCCTGATCGGCTTCGTGATCAACGGCTTCCTGCTGTGGTTCACCGCCTGGATCACGAGCGGGTTCGGCTGGGGCCTGACGGTGGGCAGCTTCTGGTGGGGCGTGCTCGCCGCGCTCATCATCTCGCTGATCAACGGCGTCTTCGGCTTCATCCTGCGCCCCCAGAGCAAGAAGCAGCGCCGCGACTGACACGCACCACGCGCACCTTCGCGTGGGTCATCCGACCCGCTCGGCGTGGTACTCGGTGCGCTCGATCACCTCGGCGGTGTCGAGCTCCCGCCAGAACTCGTGCATCGCGTCGATCCGCGAGTCGCTCAGGTCATCGGCCGTCTTCGCCGTGTCGATGTACGTGTCGAGCTGGTGCGCGTCCAGCGTCAGATCCCCGAGCGTGTCGGACGGAGTCCCTTCGGTGCGGAGGGTCACGCTGTCCGGGGAGCCGGTCCCCTCGGGCGATCCCCCTCCCGCCAATCCGGAGACCATGTCGTCGGAGTGACGCAGCTGGATGATGGTCTGGTCGTCGTCGAGGGTCGGCTCCACCGGGCTTCCCGCGGTGATCTGCATCTGCACGTCGAATTCGCTCTCCATCGAGAGGTGCGCGGCGACCATGGCCGATTGCGAGTGCGCGATGACGTCGACCTCGTCGCCCGGCTTCGCTCCGGCCGCTCGGAGCGCGTCGAGCGTCGCCTGATACGACGACGACGTCTGCCCCGTATACAGCTGCGCGTTGGACCTCATGTCCCACGGCTCCTTCCCACCCGCGCCCGCACTCTGCGTTCCTTCCAGATAGGCGACGAATCTCGTGCTCCCATCGGCGAACGAGTACTTCTCCACGGCCACCTGCGCCCCGGCGGTGACCGGCATTCGCCCGAGGGCTCCTGCCAGGCCGGTCGGCGCCGCCGCCGGAGACGAGGTCTTCACGGGCGCGACCGAGACGGGGTCGGCCCTGCCCCTGAGCGTCTCGCCCGGCAGCACCTTGCCGAACCCCGAGAGCACCCCCACCAACGCCGCCGTCCCGAAGACCTGGTCGTACAGCGCCGGCGTCACGGCGTTGCCGGTGAGCCCCTCGAAACGTGTGGCCCGCCAGTGGGCGAGAAGGTCGTCAGCCATCTCCGACACGCGTTCATCCGTCGCGGCGAGTCGATCGGCGCGACGCATCAGCCGCTGCGCCGCAGTCGGATCGGTCTGCATGAGCATCTCGGCCTCCGCTCGCAGCTCGACGTACTCATAGGCATCGGCCATGAGAAGGGTCGATTCGGCGGACTCCTGGCACTGGGAGTGCAGTCGAGCCATGTGCTCGCCCGACGACCACAGCCCCACCGTGTCGACGTGCGCACTGAAGCCCGGGGTGTCGACGATGATCCGATGCGCGCGCATGATCGCCGAGTGCGCGTCGTCACAACGGGAGGCGACGGCATCGATGCGTCGAGCGACATCGCGCAGCACGTCGGGGTCGACGGAGATCGCTCCCCCGTGATCGATCGTCAGCCCGGTCACGAGACGTCGATCCTCTCGACCTCAGACTCACGGCTGCGGATCTCGGATGCCTCGATCCGCGCACCGCGTCGGAGATCCTCGAGCGAGTGCTGCATCGCGCGCACCCCATCCGAGTGCCAGTCGGTGTCGGCGGTGAGCACGGCGAGCGACGCGCGCGCGTCGTCCAGCGCCTCGACCGCTGAGCGGAGGGCCGCGAGGGTCTGAGTCTTGGCCCAGGCGGCGTCCGCAGCGCCGGTCTGAGCGAGTGCAAGAGAGTGCATGCGCCCAGCATCCGGGATCCATCGCCGTCACGAGAACGAAGACCGCCGCGGATCGCGAGGGGCGTGAGCAGGCCACGCAGCTGCGGCATCAGTGCAGAACGGGTGCGCCTGCCCGGCCCGATGTCCTCGGCATCGCGCGATCGGCCTCCGACCGGCAGAATGGGACGGTGACATCCCCGGATCCCTTCCGCGTGATCTTCGTGTGCACGGGGAACATCTGCCGCTCTCCGATGGCGGAGGTGGTGTTCCGCGATCTCGCGGAGCGTCAGGGCCTCGGTTCGCGGATTGTCTCGCGCAGCGCCGGAACGGGCGATTGGCATCTCGGCGAACGGGCCGATCACCGCACGCTCGACTCCCTCAGCCGCCGCGGCTACGACGGCTCGCTCCACCGCGCGAAGCAGTTCACCTTCGGCTCCTTCTCGGAGAACGACCTGGTCGTCGCCCTCGACCGCACCCATGAGCGCATCCTGCGGGAGTGGGCCGCCAATGAAGATGACGAGGGCAAGGTCACCCTGCTGCTCGCCTTCGACCCCGAGGCGCACAGCCAGGATGTGCCCGACCCCTACTACGCGGGTGCCGAGATGTTCGATTCGGTGCTCGGTATGATTGAGACCGCGACTCGCGGGCTGTTCCGCCAGCTCGAGCCGGCTCTCCGCCAGCCCCGCACGCCCCGCATTCCCGGGGCCCGATCAGGAGGACTCCCCTGACTTTCCAGCCTTCGCTCCCGCCCCAGCCTCTGAGCCCCCTCGACGGACGCTACCGCGGCGCCGTCACCGGCCTCGCCGACTTCCTCTCGGAGGCCGGTCTGAACCGCGCCCGCGTCGAGGTCGAGGTGGAGTGGCTGATCGCGCTCACCGACCGCTCGCTCTTCGAGACGAGCCCCCTGTCGGATGTCGACAAGGAGCGCCTGCGCTCCCTCTATCGCGACTTCGGTCAGGCGGAGATCGACTGGCTCGCCGAGAAGGAAGCCGTCACGCAGCACGATGTGAAGGCCGTCGAGTACCTCGTGCGCGACCGCCTCAGCGCTCTGGGTCTCGACTCGATCGCCGAGCTGACGCACTTCGCGTGCACGAGCGAGGACATCAACTCGGCGTCCTACGCCCTGACCGTGAAGCGTGCGGTCGAGGAGGTCTGGCTGCCGGGTCTCGACGTCGTGATCACGAAGCTCCGCGAGCTGGCCGCCGAGCACGCCGACGCCGCGATGCTCTCCCGCACCCACGGACAGCCGGCGACCCCGTCGACCATGGGCAAGGAACTCGCCGTCTTCGCATGGCGTCTCGAGCGCGTGCGCGCGCAGATCGCGGCATCCGACTACCTCGCCAAGTTCTCGGGTGCGACCGGCACCTGGTCTGCGCACCTCGCCGCCGACCCCGACGCCGACTGGCCCACGATCTCGCGCGAGTACATCGAGGGTCTGGGCCTCGGTTTCAACCTGCTGACCACGCAGATCGAGTCGCACGACTGGCAGGTCGAGCTCTACGACCGCATCCGTCACGCGGGCGGGATCCTGCACAACCTCGCGACCGACATCTGGACCTACATCTCGCTCGGCTACTTCGCGCAGATCCCCGTCGCGGGTGCGACCGGGTCGTCGACGATGCCGCACAAGATCAACCCGATCCGGTTCGAGAACGCCGAGGCGAACCTCGAGATCTCGGGTGCCCTGCTCGCGTCCCTGGGTCAGACGCTCGTGACGAGCCGCCTGCAGCGCGACCTCACCGACTCGACGACGCAGCGCAACATCGGCGTCGCGTTCGGACACTCGCTGCTCGCGATCGACAACCTGCGTCGCGGCCTGAACGCCATCTCGCTCTCGCGCGATGTGCTGCTCGCCGACCTCGACGTGAACTGGGAGGTCCTCGCCGAGGCGATCCAGACCGTCATCCGCGCCGAGGTCGTCGCCGGCCGTTCCTCGATCACCGACCCCTACGCGCTGCTCAAGGAGCTCACCCGTGGGCACCGTGTCGGCGCCGCGGACCTGGCGTCCTTCGTCGAGGGACTCGAGATCGGGGATGCCGCGAAGCATCGCCTGCTCGCACTGACGCCCGCCTCGTACACCGGCATCGCCGAGCAGCTGGCGCGCTAGGGGCGCGATCCGCCCGAGTGCGCGCCGGCCGGATCGCGCGGCATGAAGGCCGCAGCGATCAACGTCAGCACCGCCACGATCGCGGCGGCGATGAAGACCCAGACGGATGCCGAGATGATGGTCGCCGGGTCCTCGGGACCCGCGCCCTGTGCGATGACCGAATTCGAGATGGCGCCGAACACGGCCACCCCGAGCGCGCTGCCGGCAGACCGGGCGAAGGCGTTCATGCCGGTCACGGCACCACGCTCGCCCCAGCCGACCGAGGCCTGAGCCGCGATCAGCGTCGGGGCAGCGCTCCATCCGAGGCCGAAGCCGAGCACGAACGCGACGGCCGCGATCATGAACGGGTTGGGCCAGGGCGAGACGACCGCCAGCGCGACAGCCGCGACGGCCGTGATCGACATCCCGGTGAGCGCCGTGCGACGGAATCCGATCCGCATGTAGAGCCGACCCGCATTCGCGGCGGCGAGCGGCCAGCCGAGGGTGAGGGCGGCGACCGCCAGACCCGACAGCAGCGGCGCGATGCCGATGGACCCCTCGAGATACGCGGGCGCGAAGCTCGTCACTCCGGTCATCAGAGCGCCGATGCCCAGCGAGACGATCGTCGTGGTGAGGATCAGCGGGCGCGCAGCGAGGCGCAGGTCCACGATCGGCTCCGCGGCTCGGCGCTCGACGAGTCCGAAGGCGACGAGCGCTGCGGCGCCGACCCCGAAGCAGACGGCACTGGGGATCGAGAGCCACGCCCAGGCGTTGCCGCCCTCCAGCATCCCGAGGATCAGCCCCGTGAGACCGAGCGTGAGCAACACGGCGCCGGCGTAGTCGATGCGATGACGCTGCGTCTGCTTCTCTTCGTGATAGCGCCGCAGCAGCATCCACCCCGCGATCAGACACAGCGGGATGTTGACCCAGAAGATCCACCGCCAGGCGTCGAGCTGGGCGAAGACGCCGCCGAGCGCCGGGCCGACGACCGACGAGATCGCCCACACGGATGCGATGTAGCCCTGCACCTTGGCGCGCTCCGCGACCGTGTAGATGTCGCCGACGATCGTCATCGACATCGGCGCGACGGCGCCGGCGCCGAGACCCTGGATGATGCGGAACACGATCAACGCCGTCATGCTCCAGGCGAAGCCCGACAGCACGGAGCCGAGCAGGAACAACGCGATGCCGAGCAGGATGATCGGCTTGCGGCCGACGGTGTCGGCGAAGCGCGAGTAGATCGGCACGCTGACCGCCTGCGCGAGCAGGTAGACCGAGAAGAGCCAGGGGAACTGCTGATAGCTGCCGAGATCGCGGACGATGCTGGGCACGGCGGTCGCGAGGATGGTCGCGTCGATCGCGATCAGGCCGGTGGCGAGCATGAGAGCCCCGAGCACCGGGCCTCGTTCCGATCTGAGTCCGATGGAGGCGCGGTCGATCGAGGCAGTCACTACAGTCACAAGCCGTCGCAGCTCGGGACTATTCCGATCGCGACGCGGAACCTCGGGGGCCGGATCAGGACGCTGCGGTGCGGCCCGTCTGATCTGCGTCGGGCTCGTCGGGCGTCTCGCGGTCGAACAGCACGGGACGGTCGACCTCCTTGGTGACCTCGGCCGGGTCGACCACGAGGATCAGCATCGCGAGGAACAGCAGGGTGACGATGAACGCGCCGCCTCCCACCACCAGGCCGAGCGCGATGGGCGTCAGACCCTCGTAAGTGCCGTTCGCGATCGCGGTGTTCACCCGCGCGGTGAAGGCGCCCGTCGACACGAGCGTCACCACGGCGGCGAAGACACCGCAGCCGAGGGCGATGCCCAGCAGGTGCAGGGGGCGCAGGATGTCGCGTCGGGTGGGCTTCTCGTCGCTCATCGCTCTCCTCCGTGCCCGGCGGGGGCCGGGTCGTTCTCGGTCGTGTGCCCGGCCTCGACAGCATCCGCTCGCTTCGGGGTGAGTCCGGCGATGCCGAGGAAGACCGCGACGATCGCCGCGTATCCGCCGAACATGCCGACGCCGAGGATGATGCCGGTCAGCTCGAAGGCGCCGGCTCCCTCGATCGCGTACGGCTGCACGAAACCGGCCGGGATCGCGATCAGGAGCACGGCGAGCAGCAGCCCGAAAGCGCCGAGGGTGATCGAGTCGCGCGCGGTCGCCTCGCCGGTTCTGCGCGCGCGGAGTCCGACGACGAGCTCGAGGATGCCGGTCGAGACCGCCCAGGCGATCACGACGACGAAGAAGAGGTCCTCGGTCCGCCACGCGGGAACACCGGCGGTCATGCCGGCGACGAAGCTCAGCAGAGCGAACACGACGGACGGCCAGCGCCCACCGGCCGGATAGACGAGCCATGCGGCGACGATCATCACGAGACCGGTCGTGAGCACGAAGCCGCTGAAGACGGAGAGACCGACGGCCGCCGAGTGGTCGGGCGAGAAGGTGATCATCACGGCAGCGGCGGCGGCGAAGAGCGCGCGCAGCAGCTGAAGGTGACGCACGGTGAACGCGCGGGCGGTGGCAGACATGACGATCGAGGGTCCTCCGGGGGTGTTGTTCCCAGTCTACGCGGGGGCGCTGAGTGGGCGCCGACACCGGAGAGGTGTTCGCGGGGCCTGAAGGATCTCCCCAGATCGATCGTCAGGCCCCGCGACAGAACGCAGCGACGGGGGCGACACTGCGTCGAGCCGAGTGGTCGCGAGATCGGGCACCCTGCCCACGACTGCTCAGCCGATAGACCCCAGAAATAGCACCTCGTCCCCTACGCGATGCTGGTGTGGTCGTATGCTCACTCTAGGGCTCGATTCTTCACATACCGAGGGGGTGCTGTGATGAGTGTCGAAAGTGGCATCCGCCGATATACCGATGTGTTCGCGGGGTCGTTCCGCGATGCGATCAATGCGCGTGGGTTGACTCTGGCGCGACTGCACGAGCAGCTGCGCGCTCGGGGCAACAGCGTGTCGATGGCGACGCTCAGCTATTGGCGCTCCGGAGCGCGTCGCCCCGAGGGAGCGCAGTCGATGGCAGCCCTCGGCGACATCGAGCAGCTGCTGCACCTCGAGCCCGGCTCTCTCACCGCGCTGCTGGGAACGACGAACCGCACCGGTCCGCTCGGACCCAATCTCTTCCCGCTCGACGAACAGGAGCTCGAGGAGGCGGTCAAAGACGCCTTCGCCGCTCTCGGCGCCGAGTATCCCGACACGTCGCGCGAACTGACCACGCACTCCGTGACGGACGTGGATGCCGCGGGCAACGTGTCGTACTCCATCACGCGCAGCATCGTGCAGTCGACGGTGGGGACGGTCACGTCGATCCCGTTCCTCGAGATGACGCCAGGCATCCGCACTCCCGCACCTTTCATCGAGGCCGTGGCCGGAGGGCACATCGCCGCACGGTATTCGCACCCCAACGGAGAGGTGCACGGCGTGCTGTTCGAACTCGACGTTCCGCTGACGGCACCGGCGACCGCGATGGTCGAGTGGTCGGTGTCGTACCCGCCTGACTATCCGCCGCAGCGAGAGACGGGTCACGCCGTCGCCCGACAGGCCAGGGAGCTGCTGGTGTGGACGCGATTCCACCCCGACGCTCTGCCCGACCGCATCGAAGAGCGCGTCGAGACGCCGGACGGCTCGACCCTCACCGAGCTGTCGCTCGAAGGCCGCACGTCGGTGCACCAGGTGCGACGCGCATTCGGCCCCGGACTCCTCAGTGTCGCCTGGAGCTACGCCGACGGGCGCTGAACTCAGGCGCCTGCACGCTCAGCCCGGCTGGTCGCCGACCGCGACCGGACGCCCCGGGGTGTTCGACCACTGACTCCACGAGCCGGGGAACACCTTCGCCTCGATGCCGATCTCCTCCAGCACCAGCGCGGTGTGCGCCGCGGTGATGCCCGAGCCGCAGTAGGCCGCGACGGGCGTCCCCTCCGTCACCCCGACGGCGGCGAAGGTCGCCTGGAGGGTGTGCGTGTCGAGGATCTTCCCCTCGGCATCCAGGTGAGCCGCCATCGGGACGTTGAGCGCCCCCGGGATGTGTCCGGCGATCGGGTCGAGCGGCTCGTTCTCTCCGCGATAGCGATCGGGCGCGCGCACGTCGAGAAGCACACCGGTGTCGGAGAAGGAGGCCGCCTCGTCGATCGAGATCGCATCGCCGCCGATCTCGTCGAGGATGACATCGCCCGGCTCCGCCTGCACATCATCGTCGGCGATCGGAAGCCCGGCGGCCGTCCACGCGCGGATGCCACCGTCGAGCACACGCACGTCGACGCCGCCCTGGCGCAGCAGCCACCAGGCCCGCGATGCGCTGAGCCCCTTCGCGTCGTCGTACGCGACGACGACGTCGCCCCGATTCACACCCCACCGCCGAGCGGCATCCTGCAGCGTCGCTGTGGAGGGCAGAGGATGACGGCCTTCCGTGGGCTCCCCGTGGGTGGCGAGCTCGGTCGCGAGCGGCACGAAGACGGCGCCGGGAATGTGACCGGCGAGGTAGTCCTCGCGGCCATCGGGCCGGTCCAGTCGCCACCGCACGTCGATCAGGCGCACGGGGGCGTCGGACTCCAGCAGGTCGTGCAGTTCGGCGGCGCTCACGAAGTTGCTCATGCTCCGAGGCTATCGAGGCGCCGTTCCCCGCACTCACCCGTCTGTCTTCCATCGACATATCCGGCGGTTCGACGATTCGAAACAGCGGTCGGCGCGGCGCTAGGCTCGACCCGGCCGCGTCGAGAAAGGACAGCATGTCCACTCGATTCCGCTTCATGAGCCTGCGCCCACAGGAGATCGCCCTGATCGCCGTGACGGCCGTCTGGGGCAGCACATTCCTCCTCGTGCACTGGGCGATGCAGCACTCGGGGCCGTGGTTCTTCGTCGGCATCCGATTCCTGGTCGCCGGCGCGATCAGCATCGTCATCTTCCGTCGAGCCCTGCGCGGCATCCGCTGGCGCGACATCGGCGCCGGAGTCGCGATCGGCGTGATGATCTACCTCGGATACGGTCTGCAGACCGTCGGGCTGCAGACCATCGACTCGAGCACCTCGGCATTCATCACCGCGATGTACATCCCTCTCGTGCCGCTCGCGCAGTGGGCGGTGTTCCGCAAGCGTCCTCCGGCCATGGCGTTCGTCGGCGCTGCACTCGCCTTCCTCGGCCTGCTGCTCATCGCCGGACCGGACGCCGTCGCCCTCACTCTCGGATCCGGCGAGATCCTGACGCTCGTCAGCACGCTGCCCATCGCCGCCGAGATCATTCTCATCAGCGTCTTCGCCGGACGGATCGATCTCGGCAGGATCACGATCATCCAGCTCCTCACCGCCGGGGTCCTCGGCATCCTGACCATGCCGGTCGTCGGCGAGAGCGTGCCCGAGTTCTCCTGGATCTGGGTCGGCTGCGCGGTCGGACTCGGCGCGGCGAGCTGCATCATCCAGCTCACGATGAACTGGGCGCAGAAGTCCGTCTCGCCGACTCGCGCGACGATCATCTACGCCGGCGAGCCGGTGTGGGCGGCCGCGATCGGGCGCGTCGCCGGCGAGCGCCTGCCCGTCGCCGCGCTCATCGGCGGAGCACTCGTCGTGCTCGGCATCCTGGCCAGCGAGCTCAAGCTCGTGCGCCGTCCCTCCTCGGACTAGTGCGCCGCAGGGAATACCGGCGGCGACGGCGCGTTGCACCCCACATGATTGAAACTTCAACCGTCGTTCCGGTCGCCTCAGAGCGCACGCGCGTGCGCGTGCCGATGCGCTTCGCGGACGGATTCTCGACCACGGCGGATGTCGTCACGTTCGACGGCCTGGTCGATGGCCGTGAGCACCTGCTGCTCGGGCTCGGCGACTGGAAGGCCGCCATGCAACGCGCGGCGAACGGCGGTGACGCACCCCTCGTGCGCCCGCACAGCGAGTGCCTCACCGGTGACGTGTTCGGCTCGGAACGCTGCGACTGCGGCCCGCAGCTGCGCGAGGCGGTCGAGCGCATCGCGGAAGACGGCGGGTTCCTCCTCTACCTGCGTCAGGAAGGTCGCGGCATCGGCCTCTACGCCAAGCTCGACGCGTATGCGCTGCAGGATGCCGGCCTCGACACCTATGAGGCGAACGTCGCGCTCGGTCGTGGTGAGGACGAGCGCGACTACACCGTGGCCGCGCAGATGCTCCAGGCGCTCGGTGTCGACAGCATCCGCCTGCTGAGCAACAACCCCGACAAGGGGGCGCAGCTCGAGGCGCTCGGCATCCGCGTCACCGAACAGGTGCGCACCGGCGTGCACCTGTCGGACGCGAACCACCGCTACCTCGAGGCCAAGCGCGACCACACCTCGCACACGCTCGACCTGTCTGCGGCGTGAGCGGAGCGGGCGTGATGAGCGAAGGGGCGATGAGCGATCGGCGGCTCGACGACGCCGAGATGCAGACGTGGCTTCCCGCCATCCGCTTCGTGCAGCTGCTGCCGCAGGTGCTCGATCGCACGTTGAAGGCCGAGACAGGTCTCAAGCACTCGCACTACGCGATCCTGGTGACGCTCGCGGGCCAGGGCGATCGCGCGATCCCGATGACCGAGCTCGCGCAGATAGCCGGGCTCAGCCGCTCGAGGCTCAGTCATGCGATCGATTCGCTGGAGGACCGCGGCTGGGTGACGCGCACCTCATGCAGCAGCGACAAGCGCACGCTGACGGCCGCACTGACGGATGCCGGTCGTGACCTGCTGCGGGCGGCGGCGCCCGTGCATGTGGCCCAGATCAGAGAACTGATCCTCGATCCGCTCACGCCCGACGAACAGCAGCAGCTCGGCACGATCCTCACCAAGCTGCTCCCCGGCGTCACCGCGGCCCTCTGAGTCAGCCGACGCCCCCGATCCGCACCCCGTCCGAACCCGCCGAGTCCCGTTTTCTGCTCTGAGCAGAACGCCTCGAGTCCGCCGTCGGCGTCGGATTATCGTGAGGCATGGCCGACCTCGTCCCGTTCCCCCGTGCACCTCGTCCTGCCCGACCTGCTCGCCCTCGTCGGAACGATCCCGAGCCCCTGTGGCGCCAGATGGTCGGCGACCAGCTGCGGCGTCGACGACACGACCGAGACGAGACCCTGACCGAGACCGCGGGGAACGCCGGAGTATCGCCGCAGTATCTGTCCGAGGTCGAGCGGGGACTCAAGGAGCCGTCGAGCGAGATGATCGCCGCGATCGCCGGCGCCCTCGACACCTCGCTGATCGAGCTGACGAGCGCCGTGGCCGACGAGCTGCGACGGTCGACGGCGGCTCCGGCATCCGCTGCGGTGTCCCTGGCCCGCGGGGCCTTCGCCCTCGCCGCCTGACGAGTCGTCCCGTCCGTCTGTCCGTCTGTCCGCCTGTCCGCCTGTCCGTCTGTCTGTCGGTCTGTCCGTCTGCAGGACCTCGGCACGGATGCCGGACCAGAACGGCCGAATCATCCCGCATCCGTGCCCCGATCCTGCAGACGTGCAAAGACCGAGACGAACACCGGGCCCGTTCAGGCAGCCCGCTCCCCCAGCAAGGTGTCGATCAGGCCGTAGTCACGGGCGGCGGATGCCGTGAACACGCGGTCACGGTCGGTGTCGGCGCGCAGCTCGATGAGCGCGCGTCCGGTATGCCTGGCGAGGATCGACTCCATGTCGGAGCGCACGCGCACGACCTCGTCGGCCGCGAGGATGAGATCGGGGATCGCACCGCGCGACTGACCCGCCGGCTGATGCAGCACGATTCGGGCATGAGCGAGAGCAGAACGCTGCCCCGGTGCTCCCGCCGCGACGAGCAGGGCCGCCGGGCCGATCGCCTGGCCGACGCAGGTCGTCGCGACCGCCGGACGCACGTGCTGCATCGTGTCGTAGATCGCGAGCGCCGCCCCCGGGTCACCGCCCTCGCTGTTGATGTAGAACTGGATGCCGGACTCCTGACTGTCGGCATCGAGATGCAGCAGCTGTGCGATCAGCGCATTCGCCACCCCCGCGTCGATGCCCGTGCCGAGATAGATGACCCGCTCGGCGAGCAGGTGGGAGTAGACGTCCATCACGCGTTCACCGCGCGGATGCTGGGCGATGACATTCGGGATCGTGTAGCCGCTCATGCGCTCGCCCCCAGTCCGACGCGGGCCCGCCGACGCGGCATGAGGTCGGCGAGCGAGTCGACGATCTCGTCGATGAAGCCGTACTCCTTCGCCTGCACCGCCGTGTACCAGCGGTCGTGCAGCGAATCGTCGAAGATGCGCTGCACGGGCTGGCCGGTGTCGGCGGCGATCAGCCCGAGCACCGTGTCGCGCATGTGACGCAGGTCGTCGGCCTGCGTCTCGAGCTCACCGGCCGAGCCGCCGATCCCCGCAGACCCCTGATGCATGAGGATGCGCGCGTGCGGAAGCGCCCTGCGCTTGCCCCTCGCGCCGGCCGAGAGCAGGAACTGCCCGGCGCTGCAGGCGAGTCCGAGAGCCAGGGTCGAGACGTCGTTGGGCACCAGCGACATGAGGTCGCGGATCGCGAGCATCGACGGCACCGAGCCGCCGGGCGAGTGGATCCACAGGGCGATGTCGGTCGTCGGATCCTCCGCCGAGAGGGTCAGCAGCTGCGTCATCAGCAGTGTGCCGTTGTCGTCGTCGAGGGCGCCGTCGAGCACGAGCACCCGTTCATGGAACAGTGCGCGACGCGCCTCGGGTCCGAACTGCGGGATGGGGTTGTTGTCTTCGCTCATGGCCCCAGCATCCGTCGTTCGGCGGCGGGCCGGGGGCCGATCCGCCCTGGGCAGATCAGCCCACGGCAGACGACGGATCGGCTGCACGGATGTGCATCCGTAACACCGCCGACTCACGAGGCTCCTACCCTCGAAGCATGGCGAAGCAGAAGACACCCGAGTGGCAGTGGTCCGAAGACGGCATCAACTTCCGCACCCGCAAATGGGTGAAGCCGGAAGACCTCAACGCGAACGGGACCCTGTTCGGGGGCAGTCTCCTGAAGTGGATCGACGAGGAGGCGGCGATCTACGCGATCGTGCAGCTGGGCAACTATCGCGCCGTGACGAAGCACATCTCGGAGATCAACTTCGAGGCCTCGGCCGTGCAGGGCGACCTGATCGAGATCGGCCTGCAGGCCACGCATTTCGGCACCACGTCTCTCACCATGCGCGCCGTCGCCCGCAACATGATCACCCGCAAGCGCATCCTCACGATCGAGAAGATCGTCTTCGTGAGCCTGGACGAAGACGGCACGCCGACGCCTCACGGCTACGAGGAGATCACCTACAACCGCGACCGGATGCCGACCGAGCGCATCGCCACGGGTACCATCCGCCTGCCCTAGCGCTGAACGCACCGAAGCCGACAGACAGCGCAACTTATCGTTTCACGAACGCATTCCGGAATACCGCGCGAGATAACCCCTGATCGGGGAAATCAGCCGTGACGTGATCCTAGGCTGGCCGAATCATGGTCGCCGAAAACCTGTCTCTTCTCTGCGTGTGGACGGCGATCGCAATCTATGTCATTGCATTTCTCTTCTACGGCGCGGACCTCGCGCGACGTGCTGATTCGAGCGCTCTCCGTTCTCTCGCGCTTTCGACGCCTGCAAGGATCGGGACCTCACTCACGGGGCTCGCTTTCCTGTGCCATGTCGCTGGAACCGTCCTTCGGGGGGTCGCCAGCGGCCGCGTACCCTGGGCGAACCTCTACGAGTTTGCGATGACGGGGACGCTCCTGCTGGTGCTGGTCTACCTCGTGAGTCTCACCCGAATGGATCTGCGATTCCTCGGCACCTTCATCACCGGATCGGTGGTGGCCCTGCTCGGCCTCGCGACCTCTGGGTTCTATGTCGAGGCCGGACCGCTCGCCGAACCGCTGAAGTCGGTGTGGCTCGTCATTCACGTGCTCGTCGCGTCTCTCGCGACCGCCATGTTCGCCATTGCCGCGTCATTGTCGGTCGTTCAGCTGCTCCAAGCTCGGCGCGAGACTGCCTTGTCCGCCGCCAACGGGCTCCTGGCGCGAGCGCTGCGAAGCGTACCGTCGAGCGCACGAATCGAGGGGCTCGCTTACCGGTGGACCGCCTACGGCTTCGTTCTCTGGACCTTCACTCTGATCGCCGGCGCGATCTGGGCGCAGAGCGCATGGACCCGGTATTGGGGCTTTGACGTGAAGGAGACCTGGACGTTCATCATCTGGGTGCTGTACGCCGGATACATTCATGCTCGATCGACTCGCGGATGGCGCGGCAGGCGGTCGTCATGGCTGTCGATCGTCGGCTTCAGCGCTGTTCTCTTCAACTACACGGTGGTGAATATCTTCTTCAAGGGTCTCCACGCCTACTCGGGTCTTTCGTGAATGTCAGACCCACGGAAGTATCAAGCAGGGTCCTCCGAGCAAATGCCCGGAGGACCCCTCAGAAGCTACGACCCGTTCGCCCACCCGCTGCAGGTCTTGGCTCCGCCACCCCCGAGGTCTTGAACACAGGCCCGGATCTGGTACGAGGCAGGCATCGACACAGTCTTCACGGATTGGTTGTTCACGCCTCGCGACTCTGTGACGGAATAGACCGTGCTACCCGCTGATGCCCTGATCTCGGCGATCGCGGACTTGCCGTCGGATTGCGTATCCGAGACCGAGAGTCGGTCGGAGCTCGTAATGTAGTAGGCCTGAGCTCCCACGATCGCATTCCCCTGATCGGCGGCCGCCGTCATCGCTGGCGCAACAATCAGCACGGCAATTGCACCGACGGCGACCAGGACATTTCTAATCGTCTTCATTTCTTCATCCTCTGTTCGATTCGCCCGAATGAGCGTGGTCGAATCATCAATCGAGGCATCCATAATGGCGATATGATTTCGATTTGCTTCCATACGAGGAACTAATGCACGCTGATCTACTGCCACATTGAGATATCGCCACACCTCACGGCTGCGGCGCACACAGCGAAGGAGACCTCCCGTATCGAAGGACCATCCGACGGATCGGGTCCTTCTGAACGAGAGATCTCCTTCTCAGCGCGCGTGATTCGTGCGGCGCCACGGCAGCGCTGCTGCGCCGCGGCGGGGCCGACTCAGTCCGTCGCGCGGCTGTGGCTGACCCGGTGGCCGATCCAGAAGCCCAGGGCGATGAGTCCGGCCAGAGCGATGCCGAGCATCCAGGGCAGCATCGAGGGCGCCGCCCCCGCCGTGGCGGTCGCGAGCGTGCCCGATCCATCGGCGATCAGGCCGTTGCCGTCAGCAAGGTCTGCGGCCCCCGCCTCCAGCGTGTCGCCGCCCGCGGCGAGATCGCCGGTGCCGGCAGCGACAGTCGCTGCGCCTTCCGAGAGTTCGCCGACGCCGGCGCTCAGATCGGATGCGCCGCGCGTCAGTGTGTGGGTGCCCTCAGCCAGGGCGGTCGCACCCTCGTCGAGGCTCGACGCGCCCGCACTGAGCCGCACCGAACCGTCCTGCAGCGTCACGGCGCCGTCGGCGAGGGTGTCGAGACCGGCGGCGAGCCGATCCGCACCGGCCCACAGCTCGGCGGTGCCCGACTTCAGGGGCTGCAGACCGGTGGCCAGCGCCAGCGCCCCGCCCGAGAGCTGGGACGCGCCCTCACTCAATGGCTGGACGCCGTCCGCCAGCTTCAGCGCCCCGGCGGAGACCGCCGAGGTGCCCGCCTTGAGCGCGCCGACGCCCGACTCCAGCGTCGACGCACCGGCGGCGAGACCCGAGGTGCCGGCCTTCAGCTTCTGCACGCCGGCGACGAATGCCGGGGCACCTGCGGCTGGGTCGGCGAGGGCGACCGTGCCGGGCCACCCCTGCGCGGGGTCGCCGTGGACCAGCGCGTTCGCACCGCCCGCGACGAGCTGCGCACCGGCCGCGGCCTGGATGGTCCCCTGCGCGAGAACGGGCGCTGCCGCGGCCGCTCCGGCGATCCCGTCGACCTGCGCGTCGACGCCGGCGGCGAGGGCCGCGAGCTGCTGCAGCTGGGCGTTCGCCGGCTCGGCGGCGGCGAGCTGCGCCAGCGCGTCGGCCAGCTGCTGGGCATTGGCCGGTGCGCCGTTCGCCGCCGCGGTGATCGCCGACACCGTCGCGGGGTCGGCGAGGGCCTGGAGCTGCGGGGTCACGGCACCGCTGATCGTCGAGCTGAGCCGGTTCGCCCCCTCGGAGACCTGTCCCGCGACCTGGTGGGCGCCGACGACCCCGGCGGCGAGGCTGGTCGCACCGTCGAGCACCGACTGAGCCCCCGCGTCGACCTGCTGCGCCCCGTTCGTGAGGTCCTGTGCGCCGACGACGAGCGTCTGGGCTCCGCCGTCGACCTGCTGAGTGCCCGCCGACACCTGCTGCGCACCGTCGAGCGCGGCCTGCGCACCGGAGTCGATCTGCTGGGCGCCCGCCGAGACACGCTGCGCACCGTCCAGGGCCGACTGCACGCCGGCATCCGCGGTCGCGAGCCCGGACTCGAGACGCTCGGCACCCGACAGTGCCGACAGAGAACCGGCGCTGAGTCGTGCGGCACCCGCCGCGGCGTTGGATGCGCCGATCGCGAGGGTGTCGGCGCCTTCGGCGAGCGCGGCGGCTCCGGTGGATGCGCTCAACGCGCCGGTGGCGAGCTTCTCGGAGCCGGCATGAGCGCTCGTGGCGCCGGCGGCGAGCCGCTCCGTGCCTGCGGCGAGTTCGTCGGCACCCGCCGAGAGTTCTCCGGCGCCGGCGGCGAGCTCGGTCGAGCCGTCACGGGCGGTCGTCGTTCCGTCGGCGAGCTCCGCGGCACCGGCCGCGATCTTGCCTGTGGTCAGGAAGAACAGGATCACCATCGCGGCCAGCAGCAGGCTGAGCACGATGACGGCGATGCGCATGCCGATTCCGTGCGCGTGGGGTTTTGCACTCGTCATTGAGGACTCCCGGGGTCAGTGGCGTCGTTGCCACCGGCGAGTGTATGGGCCGGTTCTCAGGTGCTACACAGGTTTGACGTGTGAAACCAGGTTCCAGCGATGGTGGCATCGAGTTTCTTGTCGGGTTCGCACAATCGCTGCCGGTGCGAAGATGGAACCCGTCTGTCGAGCAGAGGAGCCCAGAATGAGCCGCAGCGCCACCGCAGCCACGACCGCGATCAGAGAGATGCGTGACTTCCTCTTCGCGAACGCGACGGACTACGCCGCGGCACGCGAGGGGTTCGCCTGGCCGAGACCGGCGGAGTTCAACTTCGCGCTCGAATGGTTCGACGTGATCGCCGGCGAGAGTCCCGACCGCCCGGCCGTGCAGATCGTCTCGGCCGATCTGAGCCTGCAGTCGTGGACCTACGGAGAGCTGTCCAGCCGCTCCGACCAGGTCGCTGCCTGGTTGACGGACCTCGGCATCGGCCGCGGCGACCACGTCATCGTGATGCTCGGCAACACCATCGAGCTGTGGGAGGTGATGCTCGCCATCACCAAGATCGGCGCGGTGTCGATCCCGACCTCGACCCTGCTCTCGGCATCCGACCTGGCCTACCGCGTCGAGCACGGCCGCGCACGCGCCATCGTGACGCTCGGGAGCCTCGCCGAGCGCATCGTCGACATCGACCCCGGCGTGCTGCGCATCGGGGTGGGTGACGGCATCCCCACCGGGTGGACGCGCTTCGCCGACTCCGACCACGCCCCGACGACCTTCGAGCCGGATGCCGCCACGCCCGCCGACGACACGGCCCTGCTCTATTTCACGAGCGGCACGACCAGCCGCCCGAAACTCGTGCAGCACACCCACGTGTCGTATCCGATCGGCCACCTGTCGACCCTGTGGTGGCTGGGCGTGCGCCCCGACGACGTGCACCTGAACATCTCGTCGCCGGGGTGGGCGAAGCATGCGTGGTCGAGCTTCTACTCGCCGTTCCTCGCCGAGGCGACCGTGTTCGTCTACAACTACGACCGGTTCGACGCGAACACCCTGATGCAGGTCATGGACACGCATCACGTGTCGACCTTCTGCGCTCCTCCGACGGTGTGGCGGATGCTGATCCAGGCCGACCTCGGCCGGCTCACCCATCCGCCGCGCGAGCTCGTCGGAGCGGGCGAACCGCTGAACCCCGAGGTCATCGACCGGGTGCGCGAGGCGTGGGGCGGCACGATCCGCGACGGCTTCGGTCAGACCGAGATGACCGCGTGCGTGGGCAACTCGCCCGGTCAGGTCGTCAAGGTCGGATCCATGGGGCGACCTCTGCCCGGATACCCCGTCGTGCTGCTCGACCCCACCACCGGCGAGCTGGCCGAGCACGAGGGGGAGATCGCGCTCGACCTCGCGCACGCTCCCGTCGGGCTCATGGCCGGGTATTACGACGACCCCGAGAAGACCGCCGAGTCGCGCGCCGGCGGATACCACCACACGGGCGACATCGCTCAGCGGGATGCCGAGGGCTATCTCACCTACATCGGCCGCGCCGACGACGTCTTCAAGGCCTCGGACTACAAGATCTCGCCGTTCGAGCTCGAATCAGTGCTGCTCGAGCACGACCTGGTGATCGAGGCGGCGGTGATCCCCAGCCCCGATCCGATTCGACTCTCGGTGCCCAAGGCGTACGTATGCCTGCGACCCGACGCAGTCGACTCCGACGCCGAAGCCGCCCGCTCGATCTTCGCGTACGCCCACGACCGGCTGTCATCGCACCTGTGGGTGCGCATCATCGAATTCGTGCCCGAGCTGCCGAAGACGATCTCGGGCAAGATCCGCCGCGTCGAGCTGCGCGCCAGGGAGGCCGAGCGGGTCGCGTCCGGAGACGAGGCCGCCCAGCATCGCGACCGCGACTACCGCTGAGCGACCGCGACTACCGCTGAGCGACCGCGACTACCGCTGAGCGGCGGCGAATCGCCCCTCGGCTCGGCCGGGTCGCTCAGCCCGCGAGCGCGGGCAGGCTGCCGGTGCTCGGCGCCTTCGTGGCCTTCGGAGCGACGGCCGGTTCCGGGGCGTCGACGAGCGCCTGGATCCGCGCCGCTCGGGCGGACTCGCGCGCCGGTTCACCCGCGTTCACGACCCCGCGCACCACCGCTCCGATCACCAGCATCGCGACGAGCACGACGCCGGAGACGAGCAGCGGCGTCCACTGGTTCGCGAACGATGCGGTGAAGCTGAGCATCGCGCTCGGGATCCACAGACCCACCGCTCCGCCTGCGAGTCCTGCCGCTCCCCGCATGATCGCGACGCCGGCCACGATCGCGCACAGCGCCGCGAGCACGGCCCCCACCACTCCGATCGGCACCAGTATCGATGCCAGTTCGTTTGCCATCCTTGACGATGTCATGACGACCCCCCGGTCCGCGGAATCTCCGCATCACCAAGATTACGAAGTGGTGGCATTCCGGGCATCCATCTGAAGGATGATGTTCCCCAACCGTGACGCGTTGTTCAGCGGCGCGTCAGCCGCGCGAACCGCGACCTCCTGACCACTCGCACCGGCTGGGTGACGACCGCGTCGACGACCATCGAGCCGTCGGTCGGACCGATGATCGCCATCGCCGACGTCTCGGTCGACTCCACGGGGTCGACCGGCATCCGGGCGAGATCGCGGTGGGCGCGCACATAAGCCGGCACGAGCAGCACGATCGCGCCGAGCCAGGCCAGAGGGTTGCTGAGCGCGACGCCCTCGAATCCGATGAGGGCTCCGAGCACGACCGCGGCGCCCACGCGCATCACGAGCTCGATCACGCCCGTGACGGTGGGGATGAGGGTGTGTCCGAGACCCTGCAGCGCGCCGCGGAGCACGAACAGCACCCCGAGGGCCCAGTATCCGCATCCGTTGATGATCAGCATGAGGTGCGCGAGTCGCACGACCTCATCCGCTTCGGCCCCGTCGCCGACGAACAGCCGCACCAGCGGCGAGCCGAACGCGACGATGATGACGCCGAGTGCGATGCCCGCGGCGATCGCCATCCAGGTGGCCTCGACGACCCCCCGGCGGATGCGGTCAGGGCGGCGACCACCCAGGTTCTGCGCCGTGTACATCGACGACGCGAGACCGAGAGACGAGAGGAACGCGACCGCAAGGCCGTCGACGCGCGATGCCGTCGTATAGGCCGCGACGGCATCGGAGCCGAGGGTGTTGAGCGCCACCTGCACGACGAGGGTGCCGATCGCGATAATCGATGCCTGGAACCCCATCGGCAGACCGAGGCGCAGGTGCTCCCTGATGTCATCGCGGGTGACGCGCCAGTCGGGGCGACGCAGGTGCAGCATCGGCAGTCTGCGGCGCACGAACTCGAGGCACAGTGCGACCGAGACGGCCTGGGCCACCACGGTCGCGAGGGCCGCGCCGCCGACACCCCACTCGAGCGGGCCGACCATCAGGATCACGAGGCCGACGTTGAGCGCGCACGACACGGTCAGGAAGATGAGCGGCGTGCGAGAGTCGCCGATGGCGCGGATGATCGCCGAGAGGTAGTTGAAGAACATCGTCGCGCTGGCACCGAGGAAGCTGATCTGGGTGAAGACGATCGCCTCGGGCATGAGCTCGGGAGGGGTCTGCAGGAGCGTGAGCACGGGTTCCGCGATGAGCGGCGCGACGATCGTGAGCACGACGCTCGTGATGCCCGTCAGGATCACTCCGGTCGCGACCGAGCGGCGCACGGCCGCGCCGTCACCCGCGCCGAACGCCTGCGCGATGGGGATCGCGAAACCGCTGGTCAGGCCCCAGGCGAAGCCGATCAGTAGGAACAGCAGGCTGCCCGTGGCGCCGACGGCGGCGAGGGATTCGACGCCGAGGTGTCGGCCGACGACGACGGCATCGGCGAACTGGTACATCTGCTGCACGACGTTGCCGAGCAGCAGCGGGATGGAGAACGACAGGATGACACGCCACGGACGGCCCGTGGTGAGAGAGGTGGCCATGAGAGGAGCGGCTCGCAGAACTGGGGGATGATCGGGGGTCGTACCAGGATATCGAATCGATTCGGTTGGGACATAGGTCAGTTTGCGAAGTACCGTCGGAAGGATGCCGCAGCGGGACGCGGCACGGAACACCGGAGGTTCGAGCGATGACGACAGAGAAGACGGGTGGATCCGTCGGGGTGGATGCCACCGCCGACGGCGACGAGCAGCACCTGAAGCGAGCACTGAGCAACCGGCACATCCAGCTGCTCGCGATCGGCGGAGCGATCGGCACGGGCCTCTTCATGGGCAGCGGCAAGACGATCTCTGTCGCGGGCCCCTCGGTGATCTTCGTCTACATGATCATCGGCTTCATGCTCTTCTTCGTCATGCGGGCGATGGGCGAGCTTCTGCTGTCGAACCTCAAGTACAAGTCGTTCAGCGACTTCGCCAGTGATCTGCTCGGTCCGTGGGCGGGGTTCTTCACCGGCTGGACGTACTGGTTCTGCTGGGTCGTGACCGGGGTCGCCGATGTCATCGCGATCGCCGGGTACACGAACGTCCTGATCCCCGGCATCCAGCTGTGGATCCCCGGCGTGCTCGTCGTCGTGATCCTGCTCGCGCTCAACCTGCCCACGGTCGCCGCCTTCGGGGAGATGGAGTTCTGGTTCGCGCTCATCAAGATCGTCGCGATCGTCGCCCTCATCATCACCGGCATCGTGATGATCGTCACCGGCTTCCAGCACGACGCGGGCACCGCGAGCCTGTCGAACCTGTGGGACCACGGCGGGATGTTCCCGCACGGCTTCATGGGCTTCGTGGCCGGATTCCAGATCGCCGTCTTCGCGTTCGTGGGCGTCGAGCTCGTCGGCACCGCCGCGGCCGAGACCAAGGATCCCGAGAAGAACCTGCCCAAGGCGATCAACGCGATCCCCATCCGCATCCTCCTCTTCTACGTGGGCGCCCTGGTGATCCTCATGGCCGTCACCCCGTGGACCGAGTACGTCGCCGACGAGAGTCCCTTCATCGCGATGTTCGCACTCGCGGGTCTGGGCATCGCTGCGACCGTCGTCAACCTCGTCGTGCTGACCTCGGCCATGTCGAGCGCGAACTCCGGCATCTACTCGACCTCGCGCATGGTGTTCGGCCTCGCCCAGGACGGCGACGCGCCGCGCCTCTTCGGTCGCCTGTCCAAGCGCCGCGTGCCGCAGAACGCCCTGTTCCTGTCGTGCATCCTGCTGCTCTCGGGGGTCGTGCTGATCTATGCGGGCGACAACATCATCACCGCGTTCTCGATGGTCACCACGGTCTCGGCGCTCTGCTTCATGTTCGTGTGGACGATCTTCCTGTGCAGCTACCTCGTCTACCGGCGCCGGCGGCCCGAGAAGGTCGCGGCGTCGACCTTCCGGATGCCGGGCGGCATCGTCATGGTCTACGTCGTGCTCGCGTTCTTCGTGTTCATCGTGTGGGCTCTCACGACGCAGCCCGACACGCTCACCGCGCTTCTCGTGACACCGATCTGGTTCGTGCTCCTCCTCGTCGCGTGGCTGTTCGTGCGGAAGTGGCAGAACCACCTGACCCGTCACGCCGCGCACATCGCGTACCTGCGCGACGACTCGACGGAGTGAGCGCGCGAGCCTACCCGGCGACGATCGCGGCGCCCGTGGAGCACGAGCTCGTCATCAAGAAGTCGCGGTTCATCGCGACCGTCGAGCCGGTCTCCTCGGTCGACGACGCGGATGCCGTCATCGCGCGCGTGCGCAAGCAGTGGTGGGATGCCAGGCACCACTGCACCGCGATGGTCACCGGCCTGCTCGGCGATCAGGCACGATCATCCGATGACGGCGAGCCGTCGGGAACCGCGGGGGTGCCGATGCTCGAGGTGTTGCGCCGGCGCGAGCTGACCGACGTGGTGGCGGTGGTGACGCGGTACTTCGGCGGGGTGAAGCTCGGCGCCGGCGGACTCGTGCGCGCGTACTCGACCGCGGTGTCGGAAGCACTCGATCGCGCGGCGGCGGTGCACAGGCGGTCGCTCACCCAGGTGACGTTCGACGTCTCGCACGCGGATGCCGGGCGGTTCGACAACCTGCTGCGCGAGTGGGTGCTGCATCACGGAGCGACGCTCGGCGACCCTCGGTACGGGGCGCTGGTCACACTGGAGGCCTGGGTTCCTGCCGACGAGCTCGGCCGGCTCGCCGACGACATCGCCGCGGCATCCGCCGGGTCGGTGGTGCCCGTGACCGGCGCGGAGCGCATCGTCGACGTCCCCGGCTGATCCACAACAGCGCCCGGATATTCTGGATGCCGCGATCTCGGAAGGAGAGCGATGTTCGACAGCCCGCTCTCGGCCTCCGCCTACGAGATCCTCGGCGTGGACCCGACCGTCGATGACGGCGAACTGCGCCGCGCGTATCGTCTGCGACTGCGCCAGACCCATCCCGACACCGGCGGGGACGCTGCCGTGTTCATCCAGGTGCAGCGCGCGTGGGAGCTGATCGGCACTCCCGAAGGCCGCGCGGCATACGATCGTCGCTCCGGCGCGCACCCCGGCATCCCGGCAGAACCGGCGTGGAACGGCTGGCGGCCGCAATCGGCGACGCGCACCGATACACGGCCCCGGGCGCGCTCGTACGGCCACCCCGGCGGTTGGCGCCGTGAGCGCTACCTGTCGCTGATCCGCGAGTGGGCCGGCCGCGGCGTCGAGGTGCCCGACCCCTACGACCCGGCGCTCGTGCGGTCGGCGCCGCGCGACCTGCGCCGCCTGCTCGCCGACGCTCTCGCCGAAGAGGCGACCGCCCGCACCGTGAGCGCCCTCGGCATGGGCTTCACGGTGTGGCACGACGTCGCGACGGGCGCGGATCCCGACGACAAGCTCGACCATGTCATCCTCAGCCCCTCGGGTCTCTACGGGGCCATGTCCGAGGACTTCGGCGGTGTCGTCGGATTCCGCCGCGGCGAGATCACCGGCCCGAGCCTCGGCACGCGCGCCCCCGTCACCGCGGCGCTCGCCCGCATGCGTGCTGTCGCGAAGGCTGCGAGGGTGAAGTTCGGCGGCCTCATCATGGTGCTGCCCGATGACGACCTCGCGCAGGCCGTGACCCCGCTCGGCAGCAGCCGGGGAGTTCCCGTCGTGGTCGTGCGGCGCAGTGCGCTGGCCATGGTGCTGCGTCAGGGCGTGCCCGGCGCGCGCGCGATCGGCGGCAACGAGCTGTTCGACGTCCGCACCCGGCTGCAGCAGACCGTCTCGTTCGTCTGACGGGAGCTCCCCCCCCGGTTTCAAATCGCGCACTTTGCAAATGCGGGGGCGGGATTTCTGCAAAGTGCGCGATTCGAAAGGCGGGAGGGGCGTTGACGGATGCCGTCAAACCGGTTTACACTCGGTGCACGCGCATTCGTCAAACCGGTTAGATCCGTCATCGCCGAATGCCTACGATGAACGACGTTCCACGAGGAGGTGGCATGAGCCGCACGACGATCGCCGACGTCGCCCGCGAGGCCGGCGTCACCAAGGCCACCGTCTCGCACGCCATGAGCGGCAAGCGGCCCATCTCCGACGACACCCGGGCCAAGGTGCTCGCTGCGGCCGAGAGGCTGAACTGGGTGCCCAGCCAGAGCGCCCGTGCCCTGGCCACCCAGAAGGCCAACGCCCTCGCCGTGGTGCTGGCCCGCGACCCCGAGGTCATCGCCAACGACTCGTTCTTCCCCGCATTCATCGCGGGCGTCGAGTCGGTGCTCGCCGAGACCGAGACGGCCCTGATCCTGCAGGTGGTGCCCGATCGCGCAGCCGAAGAGCGCGCCTATCGCTCGCTCAGCCACGGCCGCGCCGACGGTGCCCTTCTCCTCGATCTGCGCAACGACGACTGGCGCGTGCCGCTGCTCGAAGAGCTCGACCTGCCCGCCGTGCTGGTGGGCGCCTACGAGCAGCCCACCCGGTTCTCGTGCGTGCGCACCGACGACGCCGCACCCGTGCGCGAGATCATCGCCCACCTGCGCGCCGACGGGCACGAGCGCATCGCGCACGTCTCGGGCCCGCTCGACTACGTGCACTCCCGGGTGCGAGCGGATGCCTACACCGACGCCGTGGGCGGTGACGCGCTGCTGCGCGAGGGCGACTTCACCGCATCGAGCGGTCGCGAGCGCACCGCCGAACTGCTCGCGCTGCCCGACCGCCCCACCGCGATCCTCTACTCCAACGACACGATGGCGATCGCCGGCCTGTCGTATGCACGCTCGAGCGGCCTCAGCATCCCCCGCGATCTCGCGATCGCCGGCTTCGATGACGACCATCTCTCCGCCCACCTCTCCCCTGCTCTCACGAGCGTCTCGTCGGGCCCTGCCGCGCGTGGTCGTGCGGCGGCCCGCCTGCTGCAGGCAGACATCCTCGGCGCCGAGCCGCGCACCGAGGTCGTCGACTGCAACGTCGTGCACTTCCGGGAGAGCACCACCCGCTAGACGATCACCCGAACCATCGCGTCAAGGAGGACAACATGAAGAAGCAGATCCGCGCAGCAGCACTCGTGGGAGCCGTCGCGCTCGTCGCCACCGGATGCTCGTCAGGAGGCGGGGGCGGCGACGCCTCGGCCGACGGCACCGGATCCATCGACATCTGGCTGTCGAACAACGAGCAGGAGGTCGCCTGGGGCACCGCCGTCGTCGACGCCTGGAACGCCGAGCACCCCGACGAGAAGGTCAACGCTCAGGAGATCCCCGCGGGCTCGTCGTCGGAGGAGGCCATCACCGCCGCGATCACCGCCGGCACCGCGCCTTGCCTCGTCTACAACGTGGCTCCGGCAGCGGTCTCGGGCTGGGTCAAGCAGGGCGGACTCGTCGACCTCAGCACCATGGAGGGCGGCAGCGACTACATCACCGAGCGCGGGGGCGACGTCGACTCGTATGCGACCGACGGCAGCTTCTACCAGCTGCCGTGGAAGTCGAACCCGGTCATGGTCATGTACAACAAGGCGCTGTTCCAGGCCGCCGGCATCGATCCTGAAGACCCGCAGATGAACACGTACGACGCGTTCCTGGAGGGCTCCCGCAAAATCGTCGACTCCGGCGTGCAGAGCGCGATCTGGCCCGCTCCGACCAGCGAGTTCTACCAGCCGTGGTTCGACTTCTACCCGCTGTACCTCGCCGAGACCGACGGCACGATGCTCGTCGAAGACGGCAAGGCGACGGTCGACTCGGATGCCGGCCGCACGGTCGCCGAGTTCTGGAAGACCTTCTACGACGAGAAGCTCTCGCCGAACGAGGCGTCGACCGACGACGCGATGTCGGCCGGCACCACAGCCATGCAGCTCGCGGGTCCGTGGGCGATCCCCTCGTACGCCGAGACGGTCGACGTCGGCTTCATGCCGGTTCCGACCAGCGACGGCCGCGAGAACCCGACGACCTTCGCCGACTCGAAGAGCGTCTCGATGTTCACCGCGTGCGAGAACCAGGGCACGGCGTGGGAGTTCCTGAAGTTCTCGACGAGCGTCGACAGCGACGGGCAGCTGCTGGAGGCCACAGGACAGATGCCGATGCGCACCGACCTCACCGAGACGTACGCCGACTACTTCGACGCGAACCCGAACTACGTCGCATTCGCCGAGCAGGCCGAAGCGACGGCTGATGTGCCCAGCATCCCGAACTCCGTCGAGGCCTGGCAGGCCTTCCGCGACGAGTACTCCGCCTCGGTGATCTTCGGCAAGGAGTCGATCGACGACTTCCTGAAGACCGCGAGCACGAAGATCGACGACCTCGTCGCCGAGTGACGTCGTGACGCTCCGAGACGACGCGGTCGCGGACGTGGCCGGGGGCACTGCCGCCCCGGCCGCGCCGCCCCCGCGGCCACAGAGGGGTCGGCTGCGCACCCGCATCCTGGGCGCGCAGCCGATCGGCGGCCTGTTCGCGCTGCCGTATCTGGTGTTCGTGCTGGCGATCTTCGCGTTCCCCCTGGGTTTCGCGGTGTACATCGCCTTCCACGATTACTTCTTCACCGCCCCCAACGTCGAGGTCGATCGCCCGTTCGTGGGCTTCGACAACTTCGTCACCGTGCTCACGGATCCTCGCGTGCTCGGGTCGTTCCGCAACACGCTGGTCTTCCTCGTCATCAACGTGCCCCTCACCGCGGTGCTGGCCCTCGTGCTCGCCGCGGCGCTGAACACCGGCATCCGCTGGGTCGCCGCCTACCGCGTGGCGTTCTACGTGCCGTACCTCACGGCGAGCGTCTCGCTCGTCGGCGTGTGGATGCTGCTCTTCTCGGGCAACGGTCTGATCAACACCATCCTCGGCCCGCTCGCCCCCGATCCGTCGTGGCTCGTGAACAGCGGGCTCGCGATGCCGATGATCGCGCTCTACGTCACCTGGAAGCAACTGGGCTTCTACATCCTGCTGTACCTCGCGGCGCTGCAGAACGTGCCGAAGGAGCTGTACGAATCGGCCGAGACCGACGGCGCGGGGGCCTTCTCACGCTTCTGGAACGTGACGGTCCCCGGCGTGCGCAGCGCGACGACGCTGGTGCTGATCCTGTCGATCATCACGGGAGCCAACCTCTTCACCGAACCGTACCTGCTGACGAACGGCGGCGGCCCCGACGGCGCCTCCTCGACACCCGTGCTGCTGATCTATCAGCTCGGCATCCAGCAGCAGAACCCCGACACAGCGGCAGCGATCGGCATGATCCTCGTGGTCCTCGTCGGCCTGCTGTCGCTCGCCGCCAACCGCGCCACCAGGGAGCGATGACCATGAGACGCACGCGTTCACTGCCCCGCATCCTGAGCATCATCCTGCTCACGGTCGCGGCCATCGGCTTCGCCTTCCCGTTCTACTTCATGCTCGTCGGGGCGTTCCAGGCGAACCCGACGAACTCCCCGAGCGAGCTCTTCCCGACGAGCGGGTGGACGGTCGACAACTTCCTCGCGATCGACTCCCGCATCGATCTCGTCGGCTCGCTGCTGAACTCCCTGATCTTCACCGCGGGAGTGCTGCTGGGCACCGTCGTCTTCGGACTGCTCGCCGGCTACGCGATCGCGCGACTCGACTTCCGTGGTCGAGGCGTGATCTGGGTGCTGATGCTGCTCGTGCAGATGGTGCCGTTCCAGCTGCTGATGATCCCGCTCTATGTGCAGATCACCCGCAACTACGGCCTCGGCGACTCGTACATGGGCATGATCCTGCCGTTCCTCATCAACACGACGGCGGTGTTCATCTTCGTGCAGTTCTTCAAGGCGCTGCCCGTCGAGATCTTCGAAGCGGCGCGCATCGACGGCGCCGGCGAGATCCGTCTGCTCACCTCGGTCGCGATCCCGCTGATCAAGCCCGTGCTCGTGACCGTGGTGCTCGTCACGTTCATCGGTCCATGGAACGAGTTCCTCTGGCCGTTCCTCATCACGAAGGATGCGTCGCTGCAGCCGCTGGCCGTGTCGCTCGCGAACTACATCTCCAACGTCGCGCAGTCGACGGCGAACCCCAACGGCGCGATCCTCGCGGGGGCCACGGCACTCGCGTTCCCCGTCGTGATCCTGTTCATCGTGTTCCAGCGCTTCTTCCAGGCCACCGACCTCGGCGCAGCCGTCAAGGGCTGACCCGACCCCTCAGACCACTCGAAAGGACCCCCATGTTCACCGGAGCATCCTTCCCCCTCGGACCCTTCACGCCCTACGAGGGCAACCCGATCCTGCGTCCCAAGGGCGACAGCTGGGAATCCGCGAACCTCTACAACCCGGCAGCTCTCGTCGACGGAGACGAGGTCGTGCTGCTGTACCGCGCGCACGCCGACGACATCGTGTCGCACATCGGCATTGCGCGGTCCCGCGACGGCGTGAACTTCGAACGCGAGGACGCGCCGATTCTCTCGCCGTCAGAGGACTACGAGACCTTCGGATGCGAGGACCCGCGCATCGCCCTGATCGACGGCACGTACTACCTGACCTACACCGGGTGGGATCGCCGCAGCGCGCAGCTGTGCCTCGCCACCTCGACCGACCTGCGCACCTGGACCAAGCACGGCCCGCTGTTCGACGACTTCGACACGTTCAAGACCATGGACCCGCGCGGTTTCAACTGGTCGAAGGCCGGGGTCATCGTGCCGCAGAAGATGCACGGAAAGTGGTGGATGTACTTCGGCGAGGGCGGCATCTACTGGGCGACCAGCGACGACCTCATCCACTGGACGCCGGGCACGCCCGACACCGAGCCGATGTACTCCCCCACCCCCGGCACCTGGGACGAAGCCCTCGTCGAGATCGGCACCTCGCCTGTGGTCACCGACAACGGGCTGCTCGTGATGCTGACGAACGGGGCGACGCGGACGATCAACGACGACGGCTCGGTCGACGTCGACTACCGGTGCGGTCAGATCGCGATCGACCCGGACGAGCCGACGAAGGTGATCGCGCGACTGCAGGAGCCCTGGCTGCGGCCGCAAACGTTCGAGGACCTCAACGGACTCGTCTCGAACGTGACGTTCGTCGAGGGTCTCGTGAAGTTCCGCGGCAAGTGGTTCGCGTACTACGGGCAGTCCGACACGACGCTGGCTGTCGCGATCCACGACCCCGCAGAGCCGTGGGGCCGGGCGCTACGGGATGCCGGCGGCTCGGGCGCCGGCTCGGGCGCCGTCGATCCGGGCGCCCGCGAGGAGTGATGACATGGCCATCTCGCGTCGCACGTTCCTGACCGCCGCGGCCGCCACGTCCGCACTCGCCCTGCTGCCGACGGATGCCGCGGTCGGCCAGGCCGCCGCATCCGCGCGACCGCTCGGCCTGTCCGGCTGGCCGAGCGCCACCGGATCGACGGGTGCGCGGCTCACGAACCTCGCCCATCTGCGGTTCCTGCTCGCGGAAGTGCCCGTGGTCGCCTCGCCCACGCACACGACGTTCGCGATCGAGACCTCGCCGACCGTGCGGGCTCCGTGGACGTATGCCGACACCGACGGCGCCGGCGGCTACCGACCGGTCGGCGGCGGAACCCGTGACGCCGCGACCGGGCACTGGACCCAGGGCGCCTACAACGCCGACGACATCGCCCGCGCGGCCGTCGTGTTCCTCCGAGAATGGACGGCGACCGGTGACGTGCAGTCCCGCGATGAGGCGCGCGATGTGCTGAGGTCGCTGGCCTTCCTACAGACCACGAGCGGACCGAATGCCGGCCGCGTGGTGCTGTGGCAGCAGGAGGACGGCACCCTGAATCCCAGCGCGATACCCGTCGAGCTGCCCGACCCGTCGGACTCCGCGGAGTCGTACTGGCTCGCCCGCTCGGTCTGGGCGTTCGGCGAGGGATACGCGGCGTTCCGCCGGGAGGACGCCGAGTTCGCGGCATTCCTGCTCGGGCGGCTGCACCTGGCCCTCGATGCGCTCGGACGCGAATCGCTGTCCCGGGCCGGACAGCGGGTGCGCAGCGACGGACGCGACCTGCCCTCCTGGTTGATCGCCGGCGGAGCAGATGCCACGGCCGAGGCCATGCTCGGGCTCGCCGCCGCGACGGAGGCCGGCGACGCGCGCAGCCGTTCGGCGCTGCAGACCTATGGCGAGGGGGTCGCCGCGATGGCCACCGACCCGACGAAGGGCTGGCCGTTCGGCGCCGTGCTGCCGTGGACGGGGTCGCTCGGCTTCTGGCACGCCTGGGGCGCTGCCGCGCCGGAAGCCCTGGGTCGCGCGGGTGCGCTGCTGGGTCGTCGAGAGTGGACGGCGGCGGCGATCGCGGATGCCGGGACGTTCACGCCGCAGGTGCTCGCCTCGGGCGGACCGCACAACGCGTGGGCGCCACTGCCCGCCGAGGCGCAGATCGCGTACGGCGCGCATGGACGGGTGGCGGGGGCCGTCGCCGCGGCTGCGGTGGGCGGCGAAGGGCTGCGTGTGCTCGCGGGGCTCGCCGCCGGCTGGTTCTTCGGCGCGAACACCGCCGGGATCCCCGTCTACGATCCAGCGACCGGCGTGACGTTCGACGGCGTCGAGACCGATGGTCGGGTGAACCGCAATTCGGGAGCCGAGTCCACGATCCACGGCCTGCTCACGATGCAGCTGCTCGACGCGAACCGCGACATCGCACGCATCGCGACGTCGATCACCGGACTGCCGTCGTTCGCGGGACTGCGGGTCATCGACGCCGAAGGCGCGCGACTCTCGGCGGGCTGCGAGGTCGTGCGGCCCGAGGGCGGCGCGTGGACCGGCGAGGGCAACCTCTCGGGCGGCGCGTACGTGCACGTGCCTGCGGGCGAGTCGGTGGAGTTCGACGTGACCGAGGCCGGCGGCATCCTGCACGGTCTCGTCTGGAGGCAGAAGCCGGATGCCGGGGACGCGGTGTGGGAGGTGTTCCGGGGTCGCAAGCGCCTGTGGAGCACACGCACCTGTTCGGGCGGAACCGGCGATCGCGGGCTCACCGAGGCCGACGGGATGCTGGTGCCGCAGCTGCTCGGCGGCGACCTGCCCGCCGACGCAGTGACCGTCCGGTGTACGAGCACCGGCGATGTACGACTCGACGCCCTCGTGATCCAGCCGGCGGTGTCGACCGCCGTGTATGCCACGGCATCCGGCTCGGCCGTGCTCTATGCGAACGGCACGCGGCGCGATCAGAGGGTGGCGGCGCTCGCGCCCGGTTCCGGCCGCGCGTACGAGGCCGACGGCTCGCAGCGCGGTCAGGCGGTGGGCGGCGGGAAGGTGCGGGTGCGAGGCGGCGGGTTCACGATCACCCGGGCGTGAGCGGCTCTTCCTCTCGTTTCGAATGGCGCACTTTGCAGTTTTCGGGTTCCGATTTCTGCAAAGTGCGCGATTCGAAAGCCGAGGGGACGTCCGCGTGAGGCGCCACACCCCGGCGGACACCCAGCCCGAAGTAGTGACGGAAGCTGTAGATCAGCGGCCGCCAGAGCTGAGGGTCGACATGCGAGGTGCCCTCGACGACGATCCGCTCGTCCGCGTGGACGACTCCGGCACGGGCACGCACCACGACCAGACCTCCCTGCTCCTCGTCGATGGCCGAGACGGATGCGGCGATGTGCACCGACGCTTCGGCGATGCGCGCGGGTCGGCCCGGGGATGCCTCCACCGGCTTCCACCCGACCGCGGCGAACTTGTCGGCCTCGAACCGGCAGTCCGGGCGCTTGTCCGCCGGAACGGGATGGGTTCCGGTCAGGCGTCCCAGCGCGTCGATCTGCTGCCACGCGTCGTCCTCGAAGAGGTTCACGATGAGGTCCGGACGCTCACGCAGGTTGCGCGCTGTCTGCCCTGACGCGCCGAGACCGATCACAACCAGGTCGTCGAGCGCCCAGTAGGAGGAGATCGGGGCGAGGTTCGTTGAACCGTCGCCGTTGACCGACGAGACGACCGCGACGGGGGTGCCGAAGTAGAGCACGGAAGGGGTGATAACCCGGTGTTCACGCATCGTCCGATCCTCCCGCTCGGACGCTTCGGCGACGACCGAACGATGCGGCCCGTATCGTGAGGAGGTGAGGTGTGTGCGCGCGTGAACGACAGAGCCAATGGCGCCGTCCTGGCGTCGCGGGCGGCGGCTCTCGCAGACACGAGCCGGGCGACCATGCTGCTCGGCATGCTCGACGGGCGCGCCTGGACGGCGACCGAGCTGGCCGCGCACGCAGGGATCTCCCGATCGACCGCTACGGAGCACCTGCACGTTCTGCGCAGCGCGGACCTCGTCGAGGATCGGCACCAGGGTCGGCACCGCTATGTCCGCATCCGCGATGAGCATACTGCGCACCTCGTCGAGACGCTGGCGGCGCTGGGGATGCCGGCTGCACCGCAGGCGAGCTGGCGGGCGGTCGACGCGGATCGTGCGCTCGCCTTCGCCCGCACCTGCTACGACCACCTGGCGGGTCGCGTCGGTGTGCGCGTCGCCGAGGAATTCACCGAGCGCGGCCTGATCGACCCGAGTGAGCCGACCAGGCTGACGTCCGCCGGAGAGAAGTGGTGCGAGGAGTTCGGCATCGATCTCGTCGCGCTCCGGCGGTCGGCACGGCACGAGATCGTGCCGTGCCTCGACTGGACGCAGCGCCGAGATCACCTCGCCGGCGGCCTGGGCGCGGCCTTGCTCGACCGCTGTGTCGACCTCGGGTGGATCGTGCGCCGCGACGGCACCCGTGCCGTGCGCTTGACCTCCGAGGGTCGCACCGGACTCGAGGCGGTTCTCGGCATCCGGGATCTGGCCTGACAGCATCCACCGCCGCTCCGCCCCTCGTTTCAAATCGCGCACTTTGCAACTTCGGTAGCCACATTTCTGCAAGGTGCGCGATTCGAAAGCCCGGGGGCATACGGTTGCGGTGTGCCCGCGATCAACGACCCACTGCCCGACCGCCCTGCGCCCGACAACCCGTCGGGCAAGCTCGTCCTGCTGCGCCACGGCGAGACCGAGTGGTCGCGCGAAGGTCTGCACACGGGGCTCACCGACGTGCCCCTCACGGCACGGGGCGAAGACCTCGCACGCGGAGCCGGCCGACTGGTCGCGGATTACGACTTCTCGCTCGTGCTCTGCTCGCCCCTTGAACGCGCTCGGCGCACCGCCGAGCTCGCCGGCCTGCACGCCGAGGTCGATCCGCTACTCGTCGAGTGGGACTACGGCGGATACGAGGGGCGCACCACGAAGGACATCCGCGCCGAGCTCGGCTACGACTGGAGCGCTTTCACGCACGGCGTCATCCGCGGTGAGACGCCGGGTGAGACCGTCGAGGAGGTCGCGGCCCGCGCCTCACGGGTGCTGACGCGCGTGCTGCCGGTCCTGACGGAGGGCGATGTGGCGCTCGTCGCCCACGGCCACTTCCTCCGCATCCTCACCGCCGTGTACCTGCGACTCGCACCGCGCTTCGGGGCGCAGATCTCGCTCGACGCCGGATCCGTCTCGGTGCTGAGCTTCTACCGCGAGCAGCCCGCCATCCTGTCGTGGAACTACGGCCTCGAACTGCCTCTCGCACCGTCGGAGTCCTGAGACCCCACCGCGAAACGCCCACTGACCACCGCTCTTTTGAATAACTCAAAACAAGGGTATGGTGGAAGCATGGACACCGACTTCGACACCGCGCTTCGTGGTGCCGGACTGAAGGCGACCGCGGGCCGCGTCGCCGTTCTCGAGGCGATGGAGTCCATGGCCCACACGGATGCGGAGCGGGTCTACCGTGCTGTGTCCGAGGTGCTTCCGACGACGTCGATCCAGTCGGTGCACAACATCCTCGCGGACCTGACGACGGCGGGGCTGCTGCGCCGGATCGAACCGGCAGGCTCCGCGGCGCTCTACGAACGGCGCATCGGCGACAACCACCACCACATCGTCTGCACCGCCTGCGGTGCGATCGGCGATGTGGACTGCGTGGTCGGCGAAGCGCCGTGCCTCACCCCGTCTTCGACCGGGGGATTCACCGTCCAGACAGCCGAAGTCACCTTCTGGGGCCTGTGCCCCAGTTGCCAGAACGCCGCGCAATAGCATCCGCCGTGCGATCCCGGGCACCCGGGATGATCGTCGTGCCTGCGCGCAGAAGGAGAAGAACATGACCGACCCATCGACCACCACCCAGACGGGCACGCCCGTCGCGAGCGACGCCCACTCGCTCACCGTCGGCGCGGACGGGCCCACCGTCCTGCACGACCGCTATCTCGTCGAGAAGCTGGCCTCGTTCAACCGCGAGCGCGTGCCGGAGCGCAACCCGCACGCGAAGGGCGGCGGAGCCTTCGGAACCTTCACCGTCACCGAGGACGTGTCGGCCTACACGCGCGCGGCGGCCTTCCAGCCGGGCGCTCAGAGCGAGACGCTGCTGCGCTTCTCGTCGGTCGCCGGCGAGCAGGGCTCCCCCGACACGTGGCGTGACGTGCGCGGCTTCGCGCTGCGTTTCTACACCTCTGAGGGCAACCTCGACATCGTCGGCAACAACACCCCGACCTTCTTCCTGCGCGATGCCATGAAGTTCCCCGACTTCATCCACTCGCAGAAGCGCCTCGGCGACTCGGGTCTGCGCGACGCCGACATGCAGTGGGACTTCTGGACCCTCTCCCCCGAGTCCGCGCACCAGGTCACCTACCTGATGGGCGACCGCGGCCTGCCGCGCAGCTGGCGCCACATGAACGGCTACGGCTCGCACACGTACCAGTGGGTCAACGCCGCCGGCGAGCGCTTCTGGGTGCAGTACCACTTCCTCTCGAAGCAGGGCGTCGAGGCGATGAGCGCCGAAGAGGCCGAGAAGCTCGCAGGGTCGGACGCCGACTACTACCGTCGCGACCTGTTCGACGCGATCGCCAGCGGCAACGCCCCCTCGTGGGACGTCTACGTGCAGGTCATGCCCTACGACGAGGGCAAGACCTACCGCTTCAACCCGTTCGACCTGACCAAGACGTGGTCGAAGAAGGACTACCCGCGCATCAAGGTCGGCACGTTCACGCTCGACCGCAACCCGCAGAACTTCTTCGCCGAGATCGAGCAGGCCGCCTTCTCGCCCGGCAACCAGGTTCCCGGCACGGGCATCTCGCCCGACAAGATGCTCATGGCCCGCGTGTTCGCCTACTCGGATGCGCAGCGCTACCGCATCGGCGCGAACTACAACCAGCTGCCGGTCAACCAGCCGCACGCGGCCGAGGTGCGCAACTACATGCACGAAGGCCAGATGCAGTACAGGTTCAACCCGGCTGAGCACCGCGTCTACACGCCGAACTCCTTCGGCCCTGCAGGCGGACCCACGGCTGACCCGGCTACCGGTGTCGAGGCGAGCTGGGAGTCGGACGGCGAGCTGATCCGCGCCGCGGCGACCCTGCACCTCGATGACGACGACTTCGGCCAGGCCGGAACCCTGTACCGCACGGTCTTCGACGACGAGCAGCGCGCGCGCTTCCTCGACACGCTGACCGGTCAGGGCCAGGGCATCACGATCGACGCGATCCGTGAGCGCTTCTTCCAGTACTGGACCAACGTCGACGCGTCGCTCGGCGACGCACTGCGCGCTCGCTTCTGAGTCGCCGTCCCTGACGACCGAGACCCACCGTCCCCTCGCGGCCGGTGGGTCTCGGCGTCTCCGGGCACCGCAGGGGGAGCACAATGGATGCCGTGGCTGTTCCTCTCTCCGACCTCACCAACATGCCCGAACCCCAGCAGGTGCATGCCGCCGACGGCACTCGCCTCGCGACCTACACGTGGGGCGACGTCGACGCTCCCGTGGCGGTGATCGTGCACGGATTCGCGTCGAGCGCCCGTGACACCTGGGTGCTCACTGGGTGGGTGCGTGAGCTCACCAGGGCCGGATACCGGGTGCTCGCCCTCGATCAGCGCGGTCATGGGCTCAGTGAGAAGCCGCATCAGGCCGATGCTTACGGCATCCGCACTCTCGCGACAGACGTCGAGACGGTCATGGACATGTACCTCGTCGACGAAGCCGTCTACGTGGGGTACTCGCTCGGCGCCAGGGTCGGATGGGAGGTCGTGCGCGATCTTCCGCACCGCATCGGTCGCGCGGTGCTCGGCGGGGTGCCGGACGGCATCCCTCTGGCGCGACTCGATCTCGATCAGGTGCGCGCCTATCTCTCCGACGGCACTCCTGTCGCCGATCCGACGACGCAGAACTACATCGCACTCACCGAACGCGTGCCGGGCAACGACCTGGGGGCGCTGGTCGCGCTGGCCGAGGGGATGCGGTCGTCGCGGACGATCGACCCGGATCCGTCGAACGCACCGGCGAGTCCCATCCTGTTCGCGACGGGGTCGAAGGACGCGATCATCGAGGGCTCTCGGGCCCTGGCGTCGGCTGCCCCGCAGGGACGGTTCTTCGAGATCCCCGACCGCAACCACTTCAACGCACCGGGATCCCGCGCCTTCAAAGAGGCCGCGCTCGCCTTCCTGTCGGAGGACTGACCGCAGACACGAGAAGAGCCCTCCGTCTCAGGGAGACGAAGGGCTCTCGGCGTGACGGTCAGACCGTCGCGTTCTCTTCGCGCTTCGGCAGCACCCATCCCGCACGCGGGAAGTGGCAGGTGTAGCCGTTGGGGTACTTGATCAGGTAGTCCTGGTGCTCCTCCTCGGCCTGCCAGAACGGACCCGCGGGCTCGATCGTGGTCACGGCCTTGCCCGGCCACAGACCGGAGGCGTCGACGTCGGCGATGGTGTCGCGCGCGACGGTCTCCTGCTCGGGGCTGAGCGGGAAGATCGCCGAGCGGTAGCTCGAGCCGATGTCGTTGCCCTGACGGTCCTTGGTCGACGGGTCGTGGATCTGGAAGAAGAACGCGAGGATGTCGCGATACGTCGTCTTCGCGGGGTCGAACACGATCTCCACAGCCTCGGCGTGACCCGGGTGGTTGCGGTACGTGGCGTGGTCGTTGCTGCCACCGGTGTAGCCGACACGGGTGTCGAGCACGCCCGGCTGGCGGCGGATGAGGTCTTCCATGCCCCAGAAGCAGCCGCCGGCGAGCACGGCCGTCTCGGTGCCGGGGGTGCGGGTGATGGTTCCGGTGTCGGTCATGACTGCTCCTCAGAGGTGTTGATCGGGAAGAGGTGACGGTAGCGACCGTACCCCTCATCTTCCAGGCTGTCAGCCGGGATGAAGCGCAGGGCGGCGGAGTTCATGCAGTAGCGCAGCCCACCGGCGTCTCGGGGTCCGTCGTCGAAGATGTGCCCGAGGTGGCTGTCGGCACCGCTCGATCGCGCCTCGGTGCGCTTCATCCACAGCGTGCGGTCGGTGCGCGTGGTCACCGCATCCGCCTCGATGGGCTTGGTGAAGCTCGGCCACCCGGTGCCGCTGTCGAACTTGTCGGTGGACGCGAAAAGCGGCTGGCCCGAGACGACGTCGACGTAGATGCCGTCGTCGTGGTTGTTCCAGTACGCGTTGCGGAAGGGCGGCTCGGTCGCATCCTCCTGCGTGACCTCGTACTGCAGATGCGTGAGGTCGCTGACGGCCTCGGGGGTCTTGCTGTACTCGTTCGACATGGTCTGTCTCCTTGTCCGACGCGGCTGGCTGCAGCGTCATAGGGGAGAACCAGGAGGATGCCGGATTTGGTCCCGTGGGACTGTGAGCGCGCTGTGAGTTTGTGCGAAGTCGATAGAGTTGCTCCGCTACATACACACCAGGGAGACGCACATGTCGGTTGGACTGCTCGCCGTCGTCGATGACATCCTCAGCGCGGCGATGAAGGCCTCGGCCAAGGCCGCCGGCGTCGTGATCGACGATGCCGCCGTCACCCCGCAGTACGTGCAGGGCATCACACCCGCGCGCGAGCTGCCCGTCGTGGCGAAGATCGCCGTCGGATCTCTGGCGAACAAGTTCGTGATCATCATCCCGATCGCTCTGCTGCTCACCGCCTTCGCACCGTGGGTGCTGCCGTATCTGCTGATCCTCGGCGGCGCGTACCTGTGCTTCGAGGGCGCCGAGAAGGTGCTCGAGTGGTTCGGGGTGCAGCACGGCCACGCCGACGAAGGTGCCCGCAACGAGAACAAGCTCGTGTGGGGGGCGGTGCGCACCGACCTGATCCTGTCGACGGAGATCATGCTGATCTCGCTGGCGAACCTCGAGGCGGGTCTCGACATCTGGACCACCCTCGCGATCCTCGCCGTGATCGCCCTCATCATGACCGGTGTCGTCTACGGCGCGGTGGCCCTGCTGGTCAAGATCGACGACATCGGCCTGAAGATGGCCAAGAACCCCTCGCAGCGCGTGCGCCACACGGGCACCCGGATCGTTCGGTCGATGCCCGCGGTCTTCCGATTCATCAGCATCCTCGGCACGGTCGCGATGCTGTGGGTCGGTGGCCACCTGCTGCTGGTGAACCTCGGCGAGGTCGGCGTGCACTTCGGTGCCGACATCCTGCACGGCATCGAGCACGTCCTCGAGCCGGCCGGCGGCGTGATCGTCTGGATCGGCGACACCCTGTTCTCGGCCATCGCGGGCCTCGTCGCGGGTCTGATCATCGTCGGGATCATCCTCGGCATCGGTCGCCTGGTGGGCAAGAAGCCCAGCTTCCACGAGGGCGAGGAATCGCCCGCCGACGTGCACGTCTGACGCGAACGCGCCCTACGCCGGCGTGTGGTCCCCGCTGCGGAGCCATTCGTCGAACGTGACCTCACCCTGCAGCGCATCCGCTCCCCCGCGCAGCGACCCCGACGCCAGCCCGCGCCCGTACGCCCCCGGCAGGCGCACCGCCAGCACCCGCCGTCGCACTCCGTCGAACGCCAGCTGCCTGCGCGCGGCATCCGCGAGGACCTCGTCTCGCGGCCCGACGAGGTCGCGTGCACGTCCGACCGCCGCGCCCGCGGCGACCCGCACCAGATGGGCACCCACCTCCCGAGCGGCCACGGGCCGCATGAGCAGCTTCGGCATCACCGCCACCGGACCGCGCATGCCTGACAGCAGCTGCCCGGCGAACTCGTGGAACTGCGCGGCCCTCGCGACCGTGAACGGCACCGGCCCGGCAGCCACGGCTCTCTCCTGCGCGAGCTTGCCCGCGTAATAGGAGGCGTCGATCCCGTCGATCCCCACGATCGACAGGGCGACATGATGACCCACTCCGGCGGCCTCCTCCGCCGCGAGCAGAGTGCGCGTCGCGGTCTCGAAGAACTCGATCGCCTTCGCGGCCGATAGGGTGGTCGTGTTCGTCACGTCGATCACGGCATCCACGCCCTGCAGCGCCCCGGCGAGCCCGACACCCGTCAGCACGTCGACGCCCGCCGAACGCGAGAGCACGACGACATCATGCCCCGCGTCGCGTGCGGCCGTGACCGTGTGCCGGCCGACCACGCCCGTTCCTCCTGCCACTGCGATCCTCATCCGGTTCCCTCTCGACTCCGCGGGCGCTTCTGCACCTCTGAACATGATGACGAGACAGCCGGCGAAAGTGTGAGGCCTCACACGCCGGGGGCGCTGCGTCGTCGTATTCTGCGAAGGCATCCACGCATCATCGGAGGGGACATCCCATGGACGACGACCTCGACGACGTCTTCCGCGAGCGGCGACGCCTCCTCGCTCTCGGCTACCGGATGACGGGCACGCTGGCGGATGCCGAGGATGTCGTGCAGGAGACCTACCTGCGGTGGTATCGACTCACCGAGGCGGAGCGCGATGCGATCGCGAACCCCGCGGGCTGGCTCACCACTGTCGCCGGGCGTGTGGCACTCGACCTCCTGGGTTCCGCGCGGCGCCGGCGCGAACAGTACGTCGGTCAGTGGCTGCCCGAACCGGTGCCGTCCGATGTCTTCGCCGGAGCACTCGCTTCGCGTGGGACACAGGCGCCTGAGGACCCGCTCGATCGCATCACCCTCGACGAGGACGTCTCGACGGCACTCCTCGTCGTGCTCGAGGCGATGACCCCGGCTGAGCGCGTGGCGTTCGTGCTGCACGACGTCTTCGCCGTGCCGTTCGACGAGATCGCTCGGGCGGTCGGGCGCTCCTCGGCCGCGGTGCGACAGCTCGCGGCATCCGCGCGTCGTCGCGTGCGCGAGAACCGCGCCGCCGTCGTGCCCCGCGCCGAGCACGACCGCGTCGTCCGCGCCTTCCAGCAGGCGACGCGCACAGGTGATGTCGTGTCACTCGCGCGGTTCCTCGCGCCTGATGTCGAACTGCGCAGCGATGGCGGCGGCGTGGTCAGCGCGGCCCGCAACGTCGTGAGCGGCGCCGACAACGTGGCGCGCTTCCTGCTCGGAATCGCCGCCAAGCGTCCCGACATGAGCATGGAGGAGCAGCAGTTCGGCGACGGCCTCGGCTTCGTCTTCCGCGAAGGCGACGACGTCGTCTCGGTCATGAACCTGCACGTCGAACGCGGGGCGATCACACAGCTGTGGATCGTCCTCAACCCCGCCAAGCTCACATCCTGGCGATCCACCTCTGATCCGACGTGGATGCCCGAGGCCGGGGCCCGCTGAACCCGCACCGTGTGCAGGATCGACGCACGGATGTCGGAGGACCCGGGGGATCCGGTCCTGCAGACGTGCCTCGGTCCTGCAAGCGACACGCGAACGACGCCCTGCCGGCATCCTGCTACCGTCGTCCAGTGCGCACCCGAGCGCGGATGCAGGAGACCTGATGAGCGACCACCAGATCCGGGATGCCGAGACCGCCGACGTGCCGGCGATCACGGCGATCTACAACGATGCGGTGCTGACCACGACCGCCATCTGGAACGAGGAGGCGGTGACGGTCGACGACCGCACCTCCTGGCTGGCTGAGCGCATCGAGCGCGGCTACCCGGTGCTCGTCGCCGTCGATGACACCGGCGTGCTCGGATACGCGACATTCAGCGACTGGCGCCCGCACAGCGGGTACCGCCACACGGTCGAGCACTCGGTCTATGTGCGTGACGGGCAGCGCGGGCGCGGCATCGGCAAGGCGCTCATGATCGAGCTCATCGACCGCGCGCGCAGACTCGGCAAGCACGTCATGGTCGCGGCGATCGAGAGCAGCAACACGGGGTCGATCATCATGCACAAGCGCCTCGATTTCATGCAGGTCGGCCGGATGCCGCAGGTCGGCGCCAAGTTCGATCGCTGGCTCGATCTCACCTTCCTGCAGCTGGTGCTCGACGAGCGCCCCTTCCCCGACGAGATCCGATGAACCCGCTGCTCTGGCTCGCCGACGCGTTCAACTCGCAGTGGGTGCTCCCCGGCGGCCAGGTGCTGCTGATCCGGGAGGTGGTCGGCAATGCGTTCGGTCTGGCGAGCGCCCTCGGCGGCATGCAGCGCAAGATCTGGGCGTGGCCTGTCGGCATCATCGGCAACCTGCTGCTGCTCACGGTGTTCCTCGGGTCGATCCTGAACCCCGACCACGAGCTTCCGCATCTGCTCGGTCAGGCGGGCCGGCAGGTCATGTTCATCGTCGTCGCGATCTACGGCTGGGTGCGCTGGCGGCAGGCCGCGGCCGACGGCGGGCGAGTGACCCCGCGGTGGGCGCCGAACAGCGCACGAGTCGGCCTGGTGCTCGCGATGGTGATCGGCACGATCGCGCTGACTCCCCTCTTCCGTGCCCTCGGCTCGTGGGAGCCGGTCTGGGCCGACGCGTGGACCTTCGTCGGCTCGCTGCTCGCCACCTACGGCATGGCGAAGGGCTGGACCGAGTTCTGGCTCATCTGGATAGCCGTCGATGTCGTCGGCGTGCCCTTGCTGTTCAGCTCGGGCTTCTACGCGACCGGGCTGATGTACGTGTTCTACGGCGTGTTCACCGCGGTCGGGTTCGTGGTCTGGTGCCGCGCGCAGGCGAACGCCAAACCGCAGGTCGACACGATCATGCCCGATCCTCGGCCGATCACCTCGACCGTGAGGACGGTCGAGGGCGACCGCCCCTGACCCTTTAGAATCGCGCACTTTGCAGGTCCAGCCCCGCCAAAACTGCAAAGTGCGCGATTCGAAAGCCGGGGGACGGCGGCGCCCGAATGTGTCGGCGCATGTCAGCGAGGGTGGCCGCGACCGGCGCCGACGGGTTTTGCTTGACGGCATGACCCGTCAGATCCGCTTCAACGCCTTCGACATGAACTGCGTCGCTCACCAGTCGTCCGGGCTGTGGCGGCATCCTGACGACCGGTCGCGCCAGTACAACACCATCTCGTACTGGACCGACCTCGCGAAGCTGCTCGAGAGCGCCACCTTCGACGGCATCTTCATCGCCGATGTGCTCGGCACCTACGACGTCTACGGCGGCACGAACGAGGCGGCGATCCGCAACGGCGCTCAGGTTCCCGTGAACGACCCGATCCTGCTGGTGAGCGCGATGGCGGCTGTCACCGAGCACCTCGGATTCGGCATCACGGCGGGCACAGCCTTCGAGCACCCCTACCCGTTCGCGCGCAGACTGAGCACTCTCGACCACCTCACGAACGGGCGCATCGGCTGGAACGTCGTCACCGGCTACCTGCCCAGCGCCGCACGCAACATGGGCCAGGAAGACCAGCTCGCGCACGACGACCGCTACGACCACGCCGACGAGTACGTCGAGGTGCTCTACAAGCTGTGGGAGGGGTCGTGGGAAGACGACGCCGTCGTCGAGGACCGCGAGCGCGGAATCTTCACCGACCCGTCGAAGGTGCACCCGATCGGCCACGAGGGAAAGCACTTCAGCGTTCCCGGCATCCACATCTCCGAGCCGTCGCCGCAGCGGACTCCCGTCATCTACCAGGCCGGTGCCAGCCCCCGTGGCGTGAAGTTCGCGGCCGAGAACGCCGAGGCGATCTTCGTCGCGGCGCCGTCGAAAGAGGTGCTCGCCGGCACGGTGAAGCGCATCCGCGACGCGCTCGAAGAGGCCGGACGCGACCGCTACGACGCGAAGATCTACACGCTGCTCACGGTGATCACCGGAGCGACGAGTGAGGATGCGGCGGCGAAGCACGCCGAATACCTCTCCTATGCCAGCCCCGAGGGCGCACTCACGTTCATGTCGGGCTGGATGGGCGTCGACCTGTCGCAGTATGCCGAGGACGAGCCGGTCGGAAACGTCGAGTCGAACGCCATCCAGTCGGTGCTGCAGCACCTGAAGGAGGAGGCCGACCTCGGACGCGAGTGGACCGTCGGCGACTTCGGACGCCACAACGCGATCGGCGGCCTGGGCCCCACCATCATCGGTTCGGGCGTCGAGATCGCCGACGAGCTGCAGTCGTGGGTCGAGGAGACCGACATCGACGGGTTCAACCTCGCCTACGCGGTCACCCCCGGCACCTGGCAGGACGTCATCGAGCACGTCATCCCCGTGCTGCGCGAGCGCGGCGTCTACCCGGAGGAGTACGCGCCCGGGACTCTCCGCAACAAGCTGCAGGGCAAGGGCGACCGCGTGCAGGACACGCATCGCGCCGCACGGTATCGGATCGGGGTTAGCGTCTCGGTCGCCTGATCCGCGGCCGGCGTGCGTGTCAGTCGGCCTTCGAGGTGAACAGTCCCCGCAGCACGAGGAACACGATGACCGCGACGACGAGCACGATCGCGAGCTTCGCGATGAACCACAGGATCGAGAACAGCGCGCTGACGATCCACCAGGCGATCACCACGGCGAGGACGACGCCGACGATGGTCCAGAGCGAGTTCTTGTTCATGGTTCCAGCCTAGGCGGCGCGGCGACGTCGCAGATCCGGATGCCGCGGCATGCGCCCTTCCGCATCCGGTGCGTCGCGTCAAGTCCCTTTCCGTGCGCTGACCGCCGGGGTGAGACTGCGAGCATCCGATCTTTGGGAGCATCTCCATGTCTGCGCCAGCACTCACTCCGTCCGCCGTCCACGGCATCACAGCGAGAGGTCCACTCAGCGACGCCGTCATCCGTCGACTGACCGGCGACGACGCCGACGACCTCGGTGCCAGGGCCGAGGCGGCGCTCGCCTCGACCGACGATGTCGTGCGCGACGACGACGTCCAGCTCGCGCTCTTCGTGCTCTATGCCTCGTCGTACGGGTCGCTTCCCGAACTCGACCCGGCCCTCGAGTGGGACGCGGCGTTGATCACCACGCGGGGAATCCTCGAGCACGCGTTCGAGCGCGCGCTGCGGGCGTCCGTGCCGATGCCTGAGCTTCCCGAGCCGACCGTCGACGCCGTCGGCCGCTCTCTCTTCGCCCTGGCCGAGGCCGACACGGGTCCCAGCCTGTCGCGCTACGTCGCCAAGAAGGCGACGGAGGAGCAGATGCACGAGTTCTTCATGCAGCGCTCGATCTACACGCTGCGCGAGGCCGATCCGCACTCATGGGCGATCCCCCGCCTGCACGGACGCGCGAAGGCCGCACTCGTCGAGATCCAGTCCGACGAGTACGGCGGCGGCAGGCCCGACCGCGTGCACGCGACGATCTTCGCTCGCGCGATGCGCGGCGCCGGGCTCGACGACACCTACGGCGGGTACGTCGACGACGTGCCGGCCATCACGCTCGCCTCACTGAACTCGATGTCGATGTTCGGACTGAACCGGCGCCTCCTCGGCGCCATCGTCGGTCATCTCGCCGCGTTCGAGATGACGTCGTCGATCCCGAACCGGCTCTACGCCGACGGCCTCCGGCGACTCGGCTTCGGTGAGGACGTGACCGACTACTTCGACGAGCACGTCGAGGCGGATGCCGTGCACGAGCAGATCGCGGCGCGCGACCTCGCCGGAGGGCTGGCCGAGGATCACCCCGAGCTGCTGCCCGACATCATGTTCGGAGCGGCGGCCTGCCTGACGGTCGACGGCTGGGCAGCGGGACACATGCTCGACTCGTGGATGCGCGGAGAATCCTCCCTGCGGCCGAGGGACGCGCGATGAGTGAGCGCGAGGATGCCGTCACCATCACGGCCTACCCCGACGGACCGCTGCTGGTGCGGGGCGCCGCCGTGCTCGAGACCTCCGACGGCGAGCCGATCGAGGTGAAGCGCCGCACGGTGGCGCTGTGCCGCTGCGGCCTCTCGACGATCAAGCCGTTCTGCGACGGCACCCACAAGGCGGCGGGGTTCCGCACCGACGCCTGAGCGACGAGCGCACGGTTCAGTGGCCGACAGCCGGAAGGCATCCGCCGTCCATGATGACCCCGCCGATCTCGACGCTGAGCGTGTCTGCCGAGACCTCGCCGAAGATGCATCCGCCCTCCGGCGCCGCAGCCCCGAAGGCCACCGCCCGGGCGTCGCCGATGGTCTGCACGTCGGTGAGGCCGGCGGCGGCGAACACCTCCTCCACCGCGGCGACCGACAGGTCTCCGGAGGCGCGGAGCGTCTCGAGACCTGTTCTCACAGACGCGGCGGGTTTCTCGGCGGCGGCCCGGCTCTCCTCGGACGGCTCAATACGGTCGCGATAGCGCTCGTTCTGCGCCATCGCGTGGTCGGGGTCGTACGGTGCGCAGTCGGGTGGCAGGTCGACGCCTTCGATCTGCGGGCAGGCCGCGGTGGGAGTCGGGCTCGGGGATGCCGTGGGCGATGCGTCCGCCGACCCCGGAGTCGCCGTCGCACAGCCCGCGAGCAGTGCCGTCGTCGCGATGACGAGAAGCAACCGCGAGCCCCTCGACCTGTCCCCCCGGATCCTGGTCATCGCCTCATGCAACCACACGGCGCCGACAGTGCCAACCCTCCGTCGCACGCGTCCTCGCGCACACACCGCCTGGGGAGGAGATCTGCGTCCCGGGAGGAGCATCTACGGCGATCGGTCCTCCCGGCGAGCAGTCCTCCTCCCGAGGGCGAAGGCAGGATGCGGGCATGAGGCGCGACGGTGCCCGCTTCAGCGCGGATTCAGCGTGCTCCCGCCACACTGGAGGAATGCGGATCCTGGTGGTTGACGACGAGGCGCGGTTGGCCGACGCCGTGCGCCGGGGACTCGAAGCGGAGGGCTTCGCTGTGGACGTCGCACACAACGGCGTCGACGGACTCTGGCGTGCACGCGAGACCCGCTACGACGCGATCGTGCTCGACCTCATGATGCCCGGCATGAGCGGATGGAAGGTGTGCGAGGCGCTGCGCGCTGAGGAGAACTGGACGCCCGTGCTGATGCTCACCGCCAAGGACGGCGAGTGGGACCAGGTCGAGGCCCTCGAGACGGGCGCCGACGACTACGTGACCAAGCCGTTCTCGTTCGCCATCCTCGTCGCCCGCATCCGCGCCCTCGTGCGTCGGGGCGCCGTCGCCCGGCCGGCCGTGCTCGAAGCCGGGGATCTGAAGCTCGACCCCTCGTCGCACCGCGTCTGGCGCGGCGAGACCCCGATCACGCTGACGGCTCGTGAGTTCGCGGTGCTCGAGCACCTGATGCGTCATCGGGGCCAGGTGCTCTCGAAGCGCTCGCTGATCGAGGGCGTGTGGGACGACGACTTCGACGGCGACCCCAACATCGTCGAGGTCTACGTGGGCCACCTGCGTCGCAAGCTCGACAAGCCCTTCGGACGTGAGGCTATCGAGACGATCCGCGGCGCCGGCTACCGGTTGGCGGCCGACGGTGGCTAGGCGCTCCTTCAGGTCGGTGCGCGCCCGGACGACCCTCGGCGCTACTCTCGTCGTCGCCGTCGCGCTGCTCATCGGGGCGTTCTCGTTCTACGGCATCCTCAGCTCGAGCATCCATGCCAGCGAAGAGCGTGCGGCGGAGCAGCGGCTCGACGAGCTCGCCGAGCGATTCGACGGCCCCGGCGGCGGACCAGGCGGCGAGCGCGGCATCGACACCCTCGACGACGAGATCGTGCAGATCATCGGCAAGGACGGCACGGTGCGCGCCGCCAGCGAGGATGCCCGCGACGAGCTGGGATCATCCGCGCTGCCGACCTCGGGTGATGCACGACGGATGACGGTGGGCGGCGATCCCGTGCTGGTCGTCTCGGAGGGCATCGACGACGGCCAGACTCTCGTGCTCGCGGTGCCCGTCGATGACGGCGCCGAGACGCTGTCGACCGTCGCCGTGCTGCTCGCGGTGGCCGTGCCATTGCTGCTGCTGCTCGTCGCCGCGACGACCTGGCTGGTGGTGGGTCGGGCGCTCAGGCCCGTGACGCGCATCCGCGAGGAGGTCGACGGGATCACCGCCGAGCACCTGCATCGGCGCGTCGAGGTGCCGCCGTCGTCGGACGAGATCGCGGCGCTCGCGACGACCATGAACCGGATGCTCGATCGACTGGACGCCTCAGCGGCGGCGCAGCGCCGGTTCGTCTCGGATGCGTCGCACGAGCTGCGCTCCCCACTCGCGACGATCCGACAGCATGCCGAGCTGGCTCAGGCGCACCCCGCGACCACCAGCATCGACGAGTTGGCCGAGGTGGTGTCCGACGAAGGACTCCGCCTGCAGGGGATCGTGGAGTCGCTGCTGCTGCTCGCCAGGCTCGACGAGGGCGGCGGCACGCATGACGAGGCCATCGACCTCGACGACATCGCACTGGGTGAGGTGCGGCGACTGCGGTCGCAAGGCGTCGATGTCGACGGCTCCGGTATCCGTGCGGCGCGCGTCACCGGAGACCCCCGCCTGCTCGGTCAGCTGCTGCGCAATCTCGCCGACAACGCCGTCCGACACACTGCGGGCCGGGTGGCGATCAGCGTGATCCCGCAGGACGCCTGGGTGTTCGTGACGGTCGAGGACGACGGCGCGGGAGTGCCGCCGGACGAACGCGAGCGCATCTTCGAACGCTTCGTGAGACTCGACGAGGCGCGCAGCCGAGACGCCGGAGGCAGCGGTCTCGGTCTGGCCATCGTGCAGGGCATCGCGGCGGCCAGCGGCGGCACGGTCTCGGTCGACGACTCCCGCTGGGGTGGCGCCCGCTTCGTGGTTGCGCTCCCGATCTCCGGCTGACCTCGCATGCGAGCATGGTGGGTATGCAGACCCCCATGATCGACTACCTGAACGTGCTGCTCGAGTCGTGCGGGGAGGATGCCGGAGAGGTGGCCTCGTACATCCCCGAGCTCGCGCAGGCCGACCCCGACCGACTCGCCATCGCCGTCTCGACCCTTGACGGCGAGGTCTATGTCGCGGGCGATGCCGACGTGGAGTTCACGATCCAGTCGATCTCGAAGCCCTTCACCTACGCACTGGCCATCGCCGATCAGGGCCTCGACACCGTGCTCGAGCACATCGATGTCGAGCCGTCGGGCGATGCGTTCAACGAGATCTCGCTCGAGCGCGAGACCGGTCGTCCGCGCAACCCCATGATCAACGCGGGGGCGATCGCGGCCCACGCGCTCGTGGACGGCGAGAAGGCCGACGCCCGCGTCGACCGCATCCTCGACCTGTACAGCCGTCTCGCGGGACGGGAGCTCTCGATCGCGGAAGACGTCTTCGAATCCGAGCTGTCGGCCGCCGACCGCAACATGGCGCTCGCCTACATGCTGCGCACCGTCGGCACGCTCGACGCGGATCCCGCCGATGTCGTCCGCGGCTACACGCGACAGTGCTCGGTGTCGGTCACGGTGCGCGATCTGGCCCGCATGGGCTCGGTGCTCGCGGCGGGGGGTCGTACCCCCGACGGCACGCAGGTGATCGATCCGGCCGTCAACCGACAGGTGCTGAGCGTCATGACCACCTGCGGCATGTACGACTCGGCGGGCGACTGGCTGACCTCGGTCGGCATCCCCGCCAAGAGCGGCGTCGCGGGCGGTCTCATGGGCGTGCTGCCCGGGCAGGTCGGCATCGCCGTCTTCTCGCCGCGGCTCGATCCGCACGGCAACAGCACCCGCGGAGTGCGGATGTTCGAGCGGATGAATCACGACCTGGGTCTGCACCTCATGACCTCGACCGACACGGCGCGCTCGGTGTCGCGACGGGTCGAGCACGACGGCGCGACAGTGCACGAGATCGCGGGCGATCTGCACTTCATGGAGGCGGAGCGCGTGCTGCGCGGCTTCGCCGAGGAACCCGCAGGCGACGAGCCCGTGATCGTCGACCTCGATCGGGTGCAGCGCGCCAACGACATCGCCAAGCGCATGCTCCTCGAGGGCGTGCGTCGTCTGCACCTCGACGGGCACGACGTGCGGATCGTCGACCCGTGGGGTGTGCTCGGCCGTGCCGAGACCGGATCGGGCGAGCTCGTGCACGGCGAGAAGGCGCACGGCGGCTATGTGCCGGCATCCTTCTCCGACGTGGCGAGCGCGGTGCGCGGCTGAGCCTCCACTGGTTCCTGAAGGCGGCTTCAGGACGCTTCAGGGTGGCTTCAGCACTGCCGCGAGAGCATCAAGACATGAACGACAAGAGCCCTACCCCTGACCAGACCCCCGAGAACCTCCCGACGAACACGACCCCGCCCCCTCCCCCCGCGCCGACGCCGACGCACGATGGCGAGACCGTGCCCGTCGCGCCGCTCGCGGCTGAGAACGCCGCCCCGGCATCCGATACCGCAGTCCCCGCGAAGCGCGGTCGCAAGCGCGCTCTGCTGATCGGCGGTGGAGTCGCCGCCGCCCTGATCCTCGTCGGTGGTGGAGTGGCTGTCGGAGCAGCCATCGGAGACGACCTCGGCGACGACGACGACCGCCCCTCTGTCTCGGACGGTCCCCGCGGCGATGACGGAGACCACGGTGGACAGCCCGGCGACGACCGCGATGACGACGGCGACGACCGAGGCGCTCCGCAGGGCGGGGGCCCGGTGACCGGCATCGGCACCGACTCCGCCGACGAGCTCGTCGAGATCGCGGATGCCGCCCGCGGAGCCGCGGAGGGCGATGTCACCTCGATCGATGCGAAGCGCGATGGGACCTGGGAGGTCCAGCTGACCGCCGCGGACGGCAGCGAGACGGAGGTGCGGGTGGATGCCGACCTCGCCGCGACCGTGATCTCGACAGAGCAGGAAGACGACGACACCGCTCCCGCGCACATTCTCGACGAGGCCGCGATCCGCGCGCTCGTCGATGCCGCCCTGGCCGAGGCCGACGGGATGATCACCGACCTCGACACCGACAACGACGAGGTCAGCCCCTACGATGCATCGGTGGTCACCACCGATCGCCGCTCGATCGACATCGACTTCAGCGCCGACTACGCCGTGGTCGGCACCGACATCGGCGACTGAGCGACCCGCGTCGTTCTTCGAGCCGCCGGCCCCACGGGGTCGGCGGCTCGACGCGTCTTCCGGATGCCGGCGCAGCCGAGGCGCGAGTCTGCGGTGTTCACGTGGCCGCGTCATGATCCGTCGCCCACCGGGTCTCTCTGTGCGAGTTCGGTCGCCGTCGCGCACCGACGATGCGGTCACCGGGGGGATCCATGCCGACCACGGCGCACACCTACTTCTACACATCCGTCCGAGCGGACTCCGTCGTGCAGGCGCTTCAGCACGTCGTGACCGATCTGAAGCATGTCGAGTGGCGCGTCTTCGACAGCCGCTCGGTCGCATTCGGCACCCGCGGATCGCTGTTCGAGGCACCGGCCGACGTGCGGATCGTCACCACTGCGCTCGCCGCCGGCGGATCGGACGTGAGGATCGCCGTGCAGTCGACGACCCGTCGGTCCACGACCCGACGGACGATGACCACCAGGGCGGCCGACCGACTCAGCCTGCGGATCCAGAAGGCGCTCGGCTGACCGCGGGACAGACCGGCGGATACCATCGGAGTCATGACGAATTCCGGTCCGATCGACGATGTCTCCATCGGCGGCGAGATGATCCGCCTCGGCCAGTTCCTGAAGTACTCGGGACTGCTCGATTCGGGCGGCGACGCCAAGGAGGTCGTGATCGACGGATTCGTGAAGGTCAACGGAGAGGTCGATCGTCGACGAGGACGCCAGCTGCACGACGGCGACCTGGTGACGTTCGAGGGCCGCACCGTTCGCGTGCGCCCCTGATCACCCGGCTGCCGTCCGTCACCGCCGCGTCGTGTAGCGGAGGAACATCACGCCGCTGTCGAAGCGCCGATGCTCTGCGAGCTCGAGGTCGACGTGCACACCGTCGGGGAAGAACGGCTTGCCGCCCCCGACGATCGCCGGTCCGATGAAGAGGCCGAACTCATCCACCAGTCCCGCCCGCATCGCCTCAGCCGCGAGCGTGGGGCCGTCGACGGAGAAGTCGCTGTCGGACTCCGCCTTCCATCGCTCGATCACCTCGGGATCGAACGTGCGCTCGAGGCGCGTTCGCTCGCTCGACACCTCGGCCAGGGTCTTCGAGAAGACAACCTTCTGCGCTGCTTGCCAGACCCGTGCGTAGTCGATGCCGACCTGCGGCTGGTCGGGCTCGAGGTGAGCGGTCTCCCAATAGACCATGGTCTCGTACATCCGCCGCCCGTAGAGATAGGTGCCGACGTCTGCGAACTGCTCGGTGATGAAGTCGTGCAGATCTTCGTCGAGCGCCCAGTCGAAGCCGCCGTCCGGGCCGCTGACGTATCCGTCGAGCGACGTGATCATGGAGTAGATAAGCCGGGCCATGCGGCGAGGCTACTCCGGGCATCCGGGCGGGTCGACCCCTTTCGGCGGTCTCCCTAGCGACCCTCGGCGCGAGACGCAAGGCGCTGGCCGACATTCGCGCGTGCGCGCACGCTGGAGCCATACCCCCAGACCAGCGACCGAGAGGAACCCCCATGTCTCGCGACCAGTACACCTTCACCAACCCGGCCGAGCTCTACTCCGACATCGAGCCCCAGAAGCAGCACATGCCCGAGCCCGGCCTCGATGCCGACCTCGCGCCGAAGGCCGACCTCGGCGAAGACAGCTACCGCGGCACCGGCCGGCTGACCGGACGCAAGGCCCTCGTCACCGGCGGCGACTCCGGCATCGGCGCTGCGACGGCGATCGCCTTCGCGCGCGAAGGTGCGGATGTCGCACTCTCCTACCTCCCTGAAGAGGAAGAGGATGCTGCCCGCATCGCCGGCATCCTCCGCGAGGCGGGAGCCACCGTGGCGCAGATCCCGGGCGATCTGCGTGACCCCGAGTACTGCCGCACGCTCGTCTCGGAGGCGGTCGGCGCACTCGGCGGCCTCGACATCCTCGTCAACAACGGCGGCAAGCAGGTCTATCAGGAGTCCCTGACCGACATCACCGACGAGCAGTTCGACGACACCTTCAAGACCAACGTCTACGCGATGTTCTGGATCACGAAGGCCGCACTGCCGCACCTTCAGGCGGGCTCGACCATCATCAACACCACGTCGATCCAGGCCTACTCCCCGTCGGGGATCCTCGTCGACTACGCGTCGACCAAGGCCACGATCAACGCCTTCACGAAGGGCCTCGCCGAGCAGCTCGCTCCGAAGGGCATCCGGGTGAACGCCGTGGCGCCGGGACCGATCTGGACGCCGCTGCAGCCGAGCGACGGCCAGCCGCAGGAGAAGCTGCCTGAGTTCGGAGAGGACACCCCGCTCGGTCGCATGGGCCAGCCCGCCGAGCTGGCACCGGCCTACGTCTTCCTCGCGTCGCCCGAGTCGAGCTACGTCGCGGGCGAGACGCTCAACGTCAACGGCGGCATGCCCACGCCGTGAGTCGCTGACCGCGAACGCCCCCTCCCGAGCTCGACTCGGAGGGGGCGTTTCCGCGCACGGCGACGCCCGGCTGATGTCGGAGCCGCGAGGCAGTATGTCGGTATGGCAGACGGATACGACCTCGACTTCCTTGCGACCCGGGTGCCCCTGCCCCGACCGGCACAGGATGCGACAGAGCTGTCATACCCGCGGTTCAGCGTGCTACTCGACGGCGACCGCCGTCTGGCCGCCGTGACGGGAGTGAACATCGACGGCGCGCTCCTGCGTGAGCTGCCCCGCACCGGCGAGTGGCGGTTGGACCCGCGAGTCGACGCAGATCTGCAGACCGGACCCGAGGTGTATGCGCGCAACGACCTCGATCGCGGACACCTCGTGCGCCGGCGCGACCCCGGCTGGGGTGACATCGACGATGCCCGAGCAGCGACCGAGGCGACGTTCTTCTATCCGAACGCCGCCCCGCAGGCCGCCGGGTTCAATCAGTCCGCAGAGCTCTGGCTGGGTCTGGAAGACCACGTTCTCGAGTATGCCGAGGCGACCGATCAGCGCATCTCGGTGTTCACCGCTCCCGTACTCGGAGAAGACGACCCGCCCTACCGCGGCATCCGCATTCCCCTCCTCTTCTGGAAGATCGCGGCCTGGCAGGGGCCCGACGGTCTGGCTGCCGCCGGGTTCGTGCTCGATCAGGCAGAGCTCATCGACACGGCCGACGGTCTGCTCGCCGCGCCGCCGCTCGGCGCCTTCCGCACCTTCCAGGTTCCGATCGCCGAGATCACCCGCATGACGGGTGTCGACGTCGGCCCGCTGCTCGACGCCGATGTCCTCGCCCACCGCGGCGCCCGGTCGTCCGAATGGCGGCCGCTCACCGCGGCATCCGACATCACGCTCTAGCCGTCGTCGCCGCGCGGGGTGAAGTCGTCGCAGTATGCCGGTCAGCAGAAGGTCTTGCGCGGCGCATCGGCCGGTGTCACGCTTGCGACACAGCTCTGTCGCGCTGTAACGCGACGGCTGGGGTGCCGCGCAGCGGCATCGGATGGGGCGCCCTTTCTGCTACCTCCCCCGTGGTGGGGGCGTCCCGTCCTCCCTCGACCTGGTTCGGTCGGCATCAGCCGCGATGGTCGGCAGCGATCATCCAGCTGTCCCTCACCCTGAACGCGGGGAGCGTCTGTCGCTTGGCGCGGTTCGCCGCGACGTTGCCGCGCATCCCGACGTTCCGCGCCCACTGCGAGAGCCGGATGACCTCTGGACTGGTGAGGAGGGCGATCCTCTTGTGAAGCGCCTCCAGCACCAACAGCGCGAGCAACCTCGTCATCTCGTCATGGCGATTCGCGCGCGAGTAGGCGTCGAGCGCCGGGTAGTACTCGACGCGCCTGTTCCGCGCGCGGACGATGACGGGTGGTAGTCCCTGTCCGAGTAACTGATGGTTCATCAGGACTCGACCGATTCGCCCATTGCCGTCGACGAACGGATGAATCACCTCGAACTCGCAGTGAAACCAGGCGATCCTCTCGATGGCATTCATCGGTGGGCCGGTCACGTACCGATCGAGCGCCCGATCTACGAGCTCTTTCACGAACAAGGGATTCGCACCGAGGTGGCTGCCGACCCGTACCCACTCGTCTCCCTGGCGGAACCGTCCCGCTACGTCATCGCGAATGCCCCTCAGGAGGGAAGCATGCCAGCGGAGGATGCGGTCGACGGTCAGCGTGCCGCCTGCGTCTTCTGCTGTCGGTTTCAGGAGGTCCTCTGTGACGCTGGCGAGGTTGCTCGCCTCGAAGACCTCTCGGAGGTCGTGCGTCGCGGAGGGCAGTCCCCCGGCGAGGATCTTCTCGGTGTCCTCGAGACTGAGGGTGGAGTTCTCGATCGCGTTCGATTGATGAACGGACTCCGCTGTCTCACCCCGCGCGATCTGCTCGAGCGCCTCAGGATGCCGCGCTGTCAACTCCCGATAGTGCGTGCGAAGCGATTCGATGCGTTCGATAGTCACTTGATTGATCATCTGGCCTCCTCGAGGCCCCAACTTACCGTGAATAACGGTAGGAGGTTAGCCAGATTCACGCATACTGGCATCCTTCGTCGGCGCACGTCGGGCCTGGGTGCCGTGCAGCCGCGGCGGTCGACGCGAAACCTGCACTCAGTTGAAGTCGCCGCCGGGTGCCATGTCGTGGAAGCGCGAGTAGTGGCCCTGGAAGGCCACGGTGATCGTCGCGGTCGGACCGTTACGGTGCTTGGCCACGATCAGGTCGGCCTCACCGGGACGCACGTCCTTGTCGTAGACCGAGTCGCGGTGCAGCAGGATCACCATGTCGGCGTCCTGCTCGATCGAGCCGGACTCGCGCAGATCGCTGATCGCGGGCTTCTTGTCGGTGCGCTGCTCAGGACCACGGTTCAGTTGCGACAGTGCGATGACAGGAACCTGCAGCTCCTTGGCGATGAGCTTGAGGCTTCGCGAGAACTCCGAGACCTCCTGCTGGCGCGACTCGACGCGCTTGCCCGACGTCATCAGCTGCAGGTAGTCGATGATGACCATCCGCAGACCCTCGCGCTGCTTGAGTCGACGGCACTTCGCCCGGATCTCGACCAGGGTCATGTTGGGGCTGTCGTCGATGTAGAGAGGAGCGTCGTTGATGCGTCCGCGGGTCGCCGCGACCGTGGTCCAGTCCCGCGGGTCGAGGTTTCCCTTGCGCATGTTCTGCAGGGGGATCTGCCCCTCGGCGCTGAGCAGACGCATCGCGATCTCGCTCTTGCCCATCTCGAGCGAGAAGAAGACCGACGGGAGGTTGTGGCTGATCGAGGCGGCGCGGGCGAAGTCGAGCGCGAGCGTCGACTTACCCATGGCGGGTCGGGCGGCGACGACGATCATCTGCCCGCCGTGCAGGCCGTTCGTGAGCTCGTCGAGCTCCTTGAAGCCAGTCGGGACACCCGTCATCGAGCCATCGCGACCGCTGGCCGCCTCGATCTCCTCGAGCGCGGCATCGACCGCGATCTGCAGCGGCACGTAGTCCTCGGCCGTCTCGGATCCGGTGATCGCGTAGATCTCGGCCTGGGCGTTGTTGACGAGGTCGGTCGCGTCGCCCTGCCCGTCGTACCCGATCTGCACGATGCGCGTGCCCGCATCGACCAGACGACGCAGGATCGCCCGCTCGGACACGATCCCCGCGTAATAGCCGGCGTTGGCGGCGGTGGGGACGATCGAGGTGAGGGTGTGCAGATAGTCGGCACCGCCCGCCCGGCTCAGCTCCCCCGTCTTGATGAGCTCGTCGGTGACGGCGACGACGTCGGTCGGCTCGCCGTGCGAGTAGAGCGACAGGATGGCTTCGAAGATCAGCTCGTGCTTGGGGATGTAGAAGTCGGCGCCCCTGAGCGTCTCGATCACATCGGCGACAGCATCCTTCGAGAGGAGCATTCCGCCCAGCGCGCTCTGTTCGGCGAGCAGGTCGTGCGGGGGCGTTCGCTCGGGCGGACGCTTGCTTCCGAGGCGCTCCTCTGAGATGTCGGCGATCGACACGCTGCTCCCTTCGATGCGACGTTTCTTGCGGTGTGCTCGATGCCGACTGCGTCGGTCACGCGATGCGAATCGGCTCGAGAAGGCCGTTCGCACAGCAAACCAGGCACTTCCGACATCGGGTCGCTGGACCACGCTACGAGCGGGGGTTTTCGGTCGCAACACGCCCTGTGGATAACTGTGTGGAAAGCGTGCGAACAAGTCCGGAGAGTCTGTGCAGAACGCATGTGGATAAGTCGGTGGAGTACCGTGAGACCGTGATTTTTTATTGCTGCTGACCTGGGAATTGTGGTTTCCCCACCCTGTGGATGAGAACGTGGTTCAACCGGGCGTTGAAGGTTCGTCGAATCCGGGATGGGATGTGCAGAACCTGGGGAAAGTCAAGCCGGGATTCCACCGGGCGCGTCACAGTGCGCAACCCTGCGAAGTGTGCGCGATATGTCATCGTTTTCGAGCAGAACCCTCTAGACACGGCGATATACCGGGAGTAACGTCACCCGCTATCGACGTGATGTGCGTCGAGGACGAACGATCGCTCTCGGGGGAGGGAAGTCGACGTGAACGCTCAGGCAACCCGGCGCGGCCTACCGGCCGTCGCCCTCTGGGGTGGACTGGGCGCGCTCGCGTGGGCGACGGTCACGATCTTCACGGGCGGATCCTCTGCGCACGCGGATGACGGCTCGCATGACTCGCTGCTCGACGGGGTCTCCTCGATAGTGAGCGAGACGGTCTCGACCGTCGAAGAGACGGTGACCTCGGCGACCTCCCCGATCGTCGCCCCGGCCGCACCCGTCGTGACCGACGTCGTTCAGCCCGTCGTGACCGAAGTCGTCCAGCCCGTCGTCACTCAGGTCGTCGCCCCGGCTGTCACTCATGTCGTCAAGCCGGTGCAGCAGGCGGCTCCTCCGGTCGTCGAGCAGATCACCGAGACCGTCGCGCAGGTCCCCGTCGTCGGACCCCCGGCATCCGCGATCATCGACACCGCCGGCGACACCGCCGAGGCCGTCGTCACTCCGGTGACCGATCTGATCGACGGATCCCCTGTCGCCGAGATCGTGGCACCCGTGAAGGACGTGATCGCGGAGCTGCCCATCGTCGGAGGGGTGGTCGACGACCTCGGGGTTCTCCCCGTGATCGACGATGTCGTCGACGTGGCCACGCCGATCGTCGACCGGGTGGTGCCGATCGTCGACACGGTGGCGCCGATCGTCGACACGGTGGCGCCGATCGTCGACACGGTGGTGGAGACCACGCTTCCGCCGGTCATCGGCGTCGTCACGCCTTCTCGGCCCGGCTCTCCCGGTTCGGCGGCTGACTCCAGCCCTCAGGGAACGGCGCCGCTCGGCTCCATCCCGGACGTGGTCGATTCGTCGGCTGGCGGACACTTCGCCCCCTCGCGCCACCTGATCCCGGCTGCGTCGGCGGTGCCCGTCTCCCAGGCCGTGGCCTCTGACGCCGGCCCCGAGACGGGTGCTCCCGCATCCGATGGCGAGCACTTCCCCTCCGCCCCTCCCGCCGGAGCCCCCTCCGCACCCACTTCCTCCGCCGGTTCGAGCGGAGCATCCTCGTTCACCCCCGCACGCCTCGGCGATGTGGGAGCTCCCGCGCTTCACGGCGTGGAGCGCACCCCCGGTGCACCCGATGACGTCCTGCCGACGTCTCTGGTCGCCGACACCGACGTCTCTCCTGACTGACGGGTTGTCCGGTCGTTCTTCGTGAACGACAGATGCCGTGCTGCGCGCGCACATGCTCTTCGCGTGCACCCATCCAGACACACCCAATTCCAGTCAGGAGAAGGTCATCATGCGTACATACATCAAGCGAGCCCTGTGGGGCACGCTACTCGCCGGCGGGATCACCCTGCTCGGCGCGACTGCCGCCACCGCGGCAGACACCTCAGGAGAAGACGGGCTGCTCTCGGGAACCCAAGCGGATGCGCCGATCTCGGTGCCCGTCACGGTCGTCGGCAACGCGGTCTCAGTGCTCGGAGACACCTCCGCACAGCAGGCTCCGGCCCCCGCGCCCGCCCCGGCACCCGCGACCGCACCGGGCGCCACCACGAGCGGCGACTCCGGCACCGCGTCAGGCACTCAGGCCGTGGTCGACGTCGTCGTACCTGTCACGGTGACCGGCAACGCGATCACCCTGCTGGGAGACTCGTCGAGCCAGGCTCCGGCAGAGGCTGCCCCGGCACCCGCACCCGCAGCCGCTCCCGCGGTCACGACGAACGGAGATGACGGCGTGCTCTCAGGCACCCAGGCGCTGGTGGACGTCGACGTTCCGATCACCGTCTCGGGCAACTCCATCGCCGTGCTCGGCGACAGCGAGGCTGTCGGGCAGGATGCCGGTGCGCCGGCATCCTCGAACGACAGCGGCGCGGGTGCTTCCGAAGCGACCACATCGGGTGACGACGGGGTCGCGAGCGGCACCCAGGTGACCGCGCCGATCACCGCACCGGTCACGATCGGCGGCAATGCCATCTCCGTCCTCGGAGACAGCGAGTCCACCGGCACCACCGGCGGAACCACCGCCCCGGCCAGCGGAAGCAGCACCGGAGCGGAGACCTCCGGTGACGACGGCATCCTCGGCGGCACCCAGGTGACCGCGCCGGTCGCCGCACCGATCGATGTCACCGGCAACGCCATCTCCGTCCTCGGAGACAGCGAGTCCACCGGAACCACCAGCGGCGGCACCGCCCCGGCCGGCGGAAGCAGCACCGGAGCGGAGACCTCCGGTGACGACGGCATCCTCGGCGGCACCCAGGTGACCGCGCCGGTCGCCGCACCGATCGATGTCACCG
>NZ_JBFBGY010000004.1:0-167419 GCF_040684875.1 Microbacterium sp. NPDC089320 | reverse complement strand
CGGCAACGCCATCTCCGTCCTCGGAGACAGCGAGTCCACCGGCACCACCGGAAACGCCGGCGGCACCACAGGGACCCCGACCGCCGGCAACACCACCACCGGTGATGACGGGGTCGCGAGCGGCACCCAGGTGACCGCACCGATCACCGCGCCCATCACGATCGGCGGCAACGCCATCTCCGTCCTCGGAGACAGCGAGTCCACCGGCACCACCGGAAACGCCGGCGGCACCACAGGGACCCCGACCACCGGCAACACCACCACCGGTGATGACGGGGTCGCGAGCGGCACCCAGGTGACCGCAGCGATCACCGCGCCCATCACGATCGGCGGCAACGCCATCTCCGTCCTCGGAGACAGCGAATCCACCGGCACCACCGGAAACGCCGGCGGCACCACAGGGACCCCGACCACCGGCAACACCACCACCGGTGACGACAGCACCCTCGGCGGCACCCAGGTGACCGCACCGATCACCGCGCCCATCACGATCGGCGGCAACGCCATCTCCGTCACCGGTGAGAGCACGGTGACGGCGCCCCCCGCAGGCCCCGGTACGGACCCCGGAACCGACCCCGGAACCGACCCCGGAACCGACCCGGGAACCGACCCCGGAACCGACACCGGCACTGACCCGGGAACGGACCCCGGCACTGACCCCGGAACGGACCCCGGCACTGACCCGGGAACCGACCCCGGCACCACCCCGGGAACGGACCCCGGAACCGACCCCGGAACCGACCCCGCCACCACCCCGGGCACCAACCCCGGAACCGTGACGGCCGTCGGCACGGGCGCGACCGCGGCCGCTGTCGCAGGCCGCGCCGCTGTGACGGCATCCGGACCTGTGGAGGGCCTGGCCGCCACCGGTGGTTCATCCTCGATCGGCCTCGTGCCGGTCGCCGCTCTCCTGCTCCTCCTCGGAGCCGGGATGCTGCGCCGCCGCCGCATGACGGCGTAGCCGCAGACCCCGGCGGTGTCGACGTCCTCGGGGGAGGAGATACGACACCGCCGGTGTGCGGGTCCCCACGACGCCCAGCGCAGGTTCCCCAGACCTGCCCGCGTCGGCGATGCCGCACAGTTCACGGATGCCCCGCGTCCCCAGCGCGGGGCATCCGTCGTGCCCTCGACCCCCCCTCGCACTGCGAACACAGAGGCCCCGCACACGCAGAACGCCCCCTGTCCCGAAGGACAGGGGGCGTTCGAGAGCGTCGCGCCTTACTTGGCGGCGACGACCTGCAGCGTGATGACTGCGGTCACGTCGTCGTGCAGACGAACCGTGGCCTCGTGCTCACCGGTCGTCTTGATCGCCGACGGGATGTGCACCTTGCGCTTGTCGATCGAGCCGAGACCCGCGGCTGCGACAGCATCCGCGATGTGATCGGTCTTGACCGAACCGAAGAGGCGACCCTCGTTGCCGGCCTTGACGGCCAGGCGCACCTTGGTGCCCTCGAGGGAGTTCTTCAGGGCCACGGCCTCGTCGCGGTCGTGGATCGCGCGAGCCTGACGAGCAGCCTGGATCGAAGCGACCTGCTTTTCGCCACCGCGGGTCCACGCCGTAGCGAAGCCCTGGGGGATGAGGTAGTTGCGGGCGAACCCGTTCTTGACCTCGACCACGTCACCGGCGCTACCAAGCCCGGCGACCTCGTTCGTGAGAATCAGCTTTGCCATCTCGATACCCCTTACCGGCCGGCGCCAGCGTAGGGCAGGAGTGCCATTTCGCGTGCGTTCTTGATCGCGGTGGCGATCAGACGCTGCTCCTGCACCGAAACACCGGTGATACGACGGGCACGGATCTTGCCGCGCTCCGAGACGAACTTGCGGAGGGTGGAGACATCCTTGTAATCGATGACTCCGACCCGGATCGACTTCGCGGGAGCGGTGGGCTTGCCACCCTTCCGCGGCTTGCGGCGGTCGCCGCTCGACTTTCCAGCCATTGTTTTTCCTTAGTTATGAGTCGGATGCCGAAGCATCCGGAGATCCTGTATCAGAAGGGGGTGTCGTCACCGAAGCTGCCCGGAGTGCTCCAGGCATCTGCGCTGGTCGACGAGCCGGGCGTGGACCACGGCTCCTCCGACACCTGCTGCTGCTGCGCGGGACGGGACTGTCCGCCACCGCCGCCGCCACCGGTCGACGCCGCACGGGTGACCTGCGCGGTCGCATACCGAAGCGAGGGGCCGATCTCGTCGACCTCCAGCTCGATCGCGGTGCGCTGGTTGCCCTCGCGGTCCTGGTAGGAGCGCTGACGCAGACGGCCCTGCGCCATGACGCGCATGCCCTTGGTCAGCGAACCCGCCACGTGCTCGGCGAACTCACGCCAGACCGACGCACGGAGGAACAGCGCTTCGCCGTCCTTCCACTCGTTGGCGGCGCGGTCGAAGTTCCGAGGCGTCGAAGCGATGGTGAAGTTCGCCACCGGCAGTCCGTTCTGCGTGTAGCGCAGCTCGGGGTCGGCCGTGAGGTTGCCCACCACGGTGATGACTGTTTCGCCGGCCATCGGACTCAGGCCTTCGCAGCCTTGGCGGCCTTGCGGGCAGCCTTCTCTTCAGAGCGCTTGGCCTCCGAAGCGACCATCGCCTGAGCTTCCTCAGAGCGGAGGACCTTCGTGCGCATGATCTGCTCGTTCAGCTTCAGCTGACGGTCGAGCTCCTGCGTGGCCTCGCTGGTGGCGGTGAAGTTGACGACGGCGTAGATGCCCTCGTTCTTCTTCTGGATCTCGTAAGCCAGACGGCGCTTGCCCCAGATGTCGACCTTGTCAATCGAGCCACCATCGTTGGTGATGACCTTCAGGAACTTGTCGAGCGTAGGGGCGACCTGGCGCTCGTCGATCTCGGGGGTCAGAATGACCATGAGTTCGTACTGGTGCGTCACTTACCCACCTCCTTCGGACTAGAACGGCTTCCGGGACTTTCCCGGAAGCAGGAGGGTGTGTGCACGTCATCCGCCGAGCCACCCCGATTGGGTGCCTGATGGCAGACAACCTTGACAGTGTAGCGGAGAAACCTCTGCGATGCCCCCACGCGCATCCCGTCGCAGTTGGCATGCTGGAATGCGTGCGTGCCGACACTCGGCGCGCACGCGACCGAAGGGGGAAGCGCCATGCGCGTCAACAAGTGGGGGGGTCGGCATCGTCCTGGCCGCCACCGTATTGCTCACCGGATGCTCCGCTGGTGCGGAGGAGCCCGCCGATGCGGAGCCGACGTCGGCCGCCGAAGAGACGAGCGCGCCCGACACCGCTGCATCCGACTGCCCTGAGCTGTCGGAGGGAGCGACGGTCGACGGCAGCGCTCTCGGCGCGTGCATCACCGAGGCGATGACCGACACCGCCGGCTATGCGGCCAAGACGTCGATCCTGGGCATGGACACCACCGCTCGGTACAACCCCGAGACGGATGCCGTCGAGACGATCACGCCCATGGGGTCGCTGATCCTGATCGGCGATGACGCGTGGGTCAAGACGCCGACGACCGAATGGCAGGTCGCCGACCCGAACTCGAGCGACCCGATCGTCGCCGCTCTCAGCAGTGGTGCCGCCACGGCCGCGGGCACCGACCCGGCCACCGCCGCAGGGGCCCTCACCGGCGAGTTCACCGTCACCGGAACCGGCACGCGCCTGGGTCAGGACGTGTACCTCGTGAACGGGACGTCCGAGGCGCAGGGCGTGCCCGTCGACGTCGTCTTCGAGGTCACCGAGGACTACGTGGTGCTGGCGACGACCGGCAGCACCGAGGCCGCGGGCCAGATGATCGAGACCTCGCTCGAGATCACCGAGTGGGACGTCGAGCAGGACATCGTCGCTCCGCTCTGACCGCGAGCGGATGCTGCGGGCCGGGGCTGTCGCCTCGGCCCGCGGTGCGTTCGGACCTGTCCCTCGGGAGGAGTCCTCGCGACAGAGCGGGGATCTGCCGCGGAATCCTCCTCCCGATGAGGAGTTCTCCTCCCGACGGGAGGATCAGTCGAGGACGGGAGCGATCTCCGACCAGACGATCCGCTCGTTCGTCGAGGGCGCGACCGGGATGCGGCCCGCACCGTCGGGCTCGGGGATCGCAGCGAGCAGGGACTGCGTGTACGGATGCTGCGGTGCAGACCACACGCGATCGGTGGCCCCCGATTCGAGCACACGACCCGCGAACATGACGAAGGTGCGATCGGCGATGCGTCGGACCACGGCGAGGTCGTGGGAGATGAACAGCATCCCCGCGCCGGATTCTGCGACCAGGTCGCGCATGAGGGCCGCGACGCTGGTCTGGGTCGATGCGTCCAGAGCCGAGATCGGCTCGTCGGCGACGAGCAGCGACGGCCTCGCGGCCAGTGCCCGCGCGATCGCGAGACGCTGCTTCTGCCCGCCTGAGAACTGGTGCGGGAACCGCGTGGCGACCTCGGTCGGCAGGCCGACCCGTTCGAGCCACTCCGCGACCGTCGATCCCTCGGCGCCCCGGGCCCGAGCGGTCGCGATGCCATCCGCGATCTGATCGCCCACGCGGCGGCGAGGGTTCAGCGAGGTCGACGGATCCTGGAACACCATCTGGATGCCGGTGAGCGCGAGGTCCCGCCGACGGATGCCGAGCGGCTTCACCGGCACATCGCGGAAGCGCACCTCTCCCCCGGCGAGCTTCTCGATGCCGACGACCGCGCGGGCGAGGCTCGACTTGCCGCTGCCGGATTCGCCCACCAGCGCGACGGTCTCCCCGGGGGCGACGGTGAGCGAGACGCTGTCGACGGCGACCACCGGCGGGTTCCCGGGGTAGCGGACGACGACACCCTGTGCGTCGAGGACGGCGACTTCACTCATCTCGGGCCTCCTCTTCGGCATCCTGCGCGCCCGGTTCCGACCGCACAGGGTCGAGCAGCGCGGGATCCGCCTCGACGCCCGCGATCTTCGACCCCGGCAGGGCGGCGAGCAGCGTGCGGGTGTACTCGTGCTGCGGATCGCGGAACAGGGTCTCGCGGTCGGCCCGCTCGACGATCCGCCCGTTCTTCATCACGGCGACCTCATCGGCGATCGCGCTCATCACCCCCAGGTCGTGGGTGACGAGCAGCACCGCGAGGTTGCGCTCGGTCGCGAGTTCGCGCAGCAGGCGCAGGATGCCGGCCTGCACTGTGACGTCGAGCGCGGTGGTCGGCTCATCGGCCAGCAGCACTTCGGGGTCGCACGCGAGAGCGCACGCGATGGCGATGCGCTGGCGCTGCCCGCCGGAGAACTGGTGCGGGTAGCGCTTCAGCGCAGCATCCGGGTTCGGCACCTGCACCGTCTCGAGCAGCTCGATCGCGCGCGCCTTCGCCGCCGCGCCGCGCAGACCGAGATGCACGCGCATGTGGTCGGTGAGCTGACGTCCGATGGGCAGCTGCGGGTGCAGCGACGCCGAGGGATCCTGGAAGATCATCGCGATGCGCTTGCCACGGATGCGGTTGAGGGCCCGTCGGCCCAGGCCCACCAGCTCCTCCCCCGCGAGGGTGATCGAACCGCCGGTGCGAGCCTGCCGGGGCAGGAGGCCGAGGACGGCCAAGGACGTGAGCGTCTTGCCCGATCCGGATTCGCCGGCGAGGCCGTGGATCCGACCGGCTTCGAGGTCGAGAGAGATGCCGTGCACGAGCGGACGACCGATGTCGATCGTGAGGTCTCGGATGCTCAGAGCAGTCCGGGGCGTCGAGTCGCTCATGCTGCCGCTCCCTTCGCGGATGCCGCGTGCTCGGCCTGCTTCTCGTGAGTGACCTCGGCCGTCGGGTCGAGGATGTCGCGCATCGCGTCGCCCAGGAAGTTGAAGGCCAGCACGACCGAGAGGATCGCGAGACCGGGGAAGACTCCGAGCCACCAGGCGTCGAAGTTCTGCATCGCCGCCGAGATCATCGATCCCCATTCGGCGGTCGGAGGCTGCGCCCCGAGACCGAGGAACGAGAGTCCGGAGAGAAGCAGGATGGCGGCGCCGATGTCGAGCGTCGCGAGCACCAGCACCGGGCCGGCGATGTTCGGGAGGATGTCGATGAACAGCGTGCGCAGCGGCGAGTGCCCGAGCAGACGACCCGCGATCACGTAGTTCTGGCCGCGGAGGCCGAGCACGATGCTGCGGGTCACTCGCGAGTACTGCGGCCACGAGACCACGATCGCCGCGATCACCGCGTTGAACAGCGATGGGCCCAGCGACGCTGCCACGACCATCGCGAGGATGACGGTGGGGAATGCCATGAACAGGTCGGTGATGCGCATCAGCGTCTCGTCGACCCAGCCGCCGAAGTAGCCGGCGGTCGCCCCGATCACCGTGCCGATGATCATCGCCGCGATCACGAGCATGAGCGCGAGCGGAAGGCTGACCGTCGCACCCGTCATGAGACGCGAGAAGATGTCGCGACCGTTGCCGTCGGTGCCGAGCAGGGTGTCGATTCCTGGCGGCTGCAGGCGAGGAAGCACCTGGGCGTTCGGGGGGTACGGCACCCACCACTGCGCGGTGAAGGCGACGATGATCCACGCGCCCGCGATCACGGTGCCGATCACGCCGAGCGGCGTGCGCCAGGCGCGCGGCCAGCGGAAGCGGAACCGCCAGGGGCCGGATGCCGAGTCGATGCGGCTCATGCGATCCTCACTCTCGGGTCGAGGACGCCGTAGAGCAGATCGACGACGAAGTTGATGAGGAGGTAGATGACTCCGACGACGAGACCCACGCCCATGATGCCCGGGAGGTCGAGGTTCGCCGCGGAGTTGTAGGCGTAAGTGCCCAGCCCCGGCCAGGCGAACACCGATTCCACGAGCACGGTGCCCGAGAGCAGCGCGCCGAAGGCGACGCCGACGACGGTGAGGATCGGGAGGGATGCTCCGCGCAGCACGTAGTCGATGATCACGCGCATCGCCGGAAGCCCCTTGGAGCGAGCCGCGCGCACATAGTCGCTGCCGAGCACCTCGAGCACCGAGGTGCGGATGAAGCGCGTCAGCAGCCCGATCGTGACGAGCGACAGCACCATCACGGGCAGGGCGAGGTGCGCGAGCGCGTCGACGAACCCGACGCCGTCGCCGTTGAGCAGGTAGTCGACCGTGTAGAGCCCCGTGATGCGGGGCGGCGGGGTGATCGACGGCGAGATGCGGCCCGAGCCCGGGGCGATGCGCAGCTCGAGGAAGAACACGTAGAAGCTGACCAGGGCGAGCCAGAAGGTCGGCACGCTGAGTCCGATCAGCGTCACGATGCGGATCACCTGGTCGGTGACGAGCCCGCGACGGTAGGCGGCGAGCGTGCCGAGCACGACGCTGACCGCGAGACTGAGGATGACGGCGCCGATCGCGATCTCGATCGTCGCCGGCACCGCGGTGGCGAGGTCGCTGGTGACCGGTCGCCCGGTCACCAGCGATGTGCCGAGGTCTCCGCGCAGGAGGTTCCCCATGTAGATGAAGTACTGCACGAACAGAGGCTGATCGAGGCCCTGCGCCTTGATGAACGCCTCGCGCGTCTCGGGGTTCTGGGATGCGCCCTCACCCAGCGCCGCCGACACGGGGTCGCCGGGCACGAGGTTCGTCAGCGCGAAGGTCACGATCGTGACCCCCACGAGCAGGAGCAGCGAGGTTCCGAACCGGCGCAGCAGGTACCCGACGAGCGGCGACCTGCGACGCTGTGACTGCCGTCGCACGGCCACCGTCGTCATGAGTCAGCTCCGATCAGCCGGCGGGCGTGATCTCGGCGATGTCCATCTCCCACACCGAGTTGTAGACGGCGCCGGTGACGGCATCCGCCGTGGCGATGTTGCGACCCGGAACGATCAGCGGCACGAAGGGACCCTCGGCCTGCATCGCCTCGGCGAACGAGGTGAAGGCCTCGCTGCGCTGGGTCTCGTCGGTCGCCGCGGCAGCTCCGGCCGCGATGCCGGCGATCTCGGGGTTGGCCTCAGCCGCCCAGCCGGCACGCAGGCCGACCTTCAGACCGGGAGCGAAGGGGAGGAAGTTCGCCGAGTCGGCGTAGTCGGGGCCCCAGAACCACAGACCGAAGCCCTCGGTGCCGTTGACGTAGGCATCGAGCTCGGTCGCGAAGGGCGCCGGGGCGAGTTCGACGGCGATGCCGGCATCCTCGAGCTGTGCCTGAACGCGCTCGGCGAGCGGGGTGAACTCCACGCCACCGACCGGGTAGTCGTTCGGGAACTGCAGCGTCAGGGTCTGGCCGGTGTATCCGGCTTCCGCCAGAGCGGCCTTCGACTTGTCGAGGTCCTGCTCCACACCGCTGTCGAGGGCGCCCTCGAACCCGGGCGGGATCACGCCGGTCGCCTGCACGGCACCCGCTCCCGCGAGCTCGAGCAGCGCGTCGTAGTCGAGCGCGTAGCGGATCGCCTCGGCGATCTTGACGTTCGCGAGCTCACCCGCGACGGCTTCGGACTGGTTGAGCAGCAGGAAGATGGTCTGACCGGACGGCACCGAGTCGACGTTCAGTCCGTCGCCGAGGCCCGCGACCTGGTCGCCGTTGAGGTCCATCGCGACCATCGAGTCGCCGCCCTTGAGGTTCGCGAGCTGGGTGGCGCTCTCCGAGACGTTGCGCACGACGACACGGCCGTACGCCGCCTCTTCATCGCCGTTGTACTCGTCGCTCTTGGTCAGCACGACCTGCGACGAGAGGTCGAGGGTGTCGAGCACGAACGGACCGGAGCCTGCCGAGGTTCCGTCGAGGAACTCCTGCGCACTGTCGGTGCCGTCGGTCGTTCCGCCGTTCTCGATCACGACGTCGGAGTTGACGATGCCGAGCGCCGGGTTGGCGAGGATCGCGGGCAGCTGCAGCAGCGGCGTCTCGGACGTGATCGAGATGGTCTTCTCATCGACCTCGGTGACGGTGAGGCCGCCGAGGAGGAAGTTCGGCTTGGCATCCGTCATGCCCTGGATGCGCTGCAGGGTGAAGACGACATCCTTCGCCTCGATCGGCGAGCCGTCGGAGAAGACGCGGTCGCCTTCGAGGGTGAAGGTGAACTCGGTCGCCTCGTCGTTCTGCTCCCACGATGCGAGACCCGGGACAGGGGTCGAGACATCCGAGCCCTCGAAGTCGACGAGGGTCTCGTAGAGCGCCTTGGCGATCATGTTGCCGGTCGGGTCGTAGGTGTGACCCGGGTCGGCGGTCTCGATCGAGAACGCGGTGTCGATGACGAGGGAGTCGGAACCTGAGGATTCCCCGCCGTTGTTCGCCGAGTTGCCACCGGAGCAACCAGCGAGAGCGAAGAGCGCGACGGCTCCGATCGCGATGACGGACGTGCTGCGACGTGACGACATATGGGCCTCCAGGGGCGAGGAGTTTCATCGGGTTCGGTCGACGCCGGGTGGACGACCGGTGATCAGATTCGCATTGTATGGGACTATGTGTCCAGCAAGAATGCAGACGTCATCACAGTCTGTCCATGACCCCGCCCGTGAGGAGCATTGTGTCTACGAAGAGCGACGAAGCCGCGAGGCAATCTGGACGAAGTGCCGCCCCACTGGACGACATCGGATACAGAATCCTCGAGACGCTGCGTGATAACGGTCGCATCTCGATCGCCGCACTGGCCGAGACGGTCGGCATCTCGCGCGCCAACGCGTACACGCGGGTCGAGACGCTGATGCAGGACGGAGTCATCACCGGCTTCAGCGCCCGGGTCGATCAGTCGAAGGCCGGACTCTCGATCGGTGCCCTCGTCTTCGTCACCGTTCATCCGCAGGCCTGGGCGTCGTTCCGCGAGAGCGTGCTCGAGATGCCCGATGTCGAGTGGTGCGCCATCACGACGGGCGAGCACGACGCGATGCTGCTGATCCGCGCCGTCGACGTGAGCGGCGTGCACGAGTTCACGACCGGTGTGATCGCGCAGCTGCCCGAGGTGCGCACGGTCGTCAGCGTGGTCGTGCTCGACGAGGTGATCCGTCGGTCATTCCTGCTGCCGAGCGATCTGCCCGAGCGCGATCTGGCGACACCCCTGGGCATGACGCGGTGGACACCGGCGACGCCGGGCCGCGACATGCTCCCGCCGCGCTGACCCGCGCACTCGATCGCGCTGTCAGGCGGCTGCAGCCTCTTCGCAGACGCTGAGCTGCGGCAGCCCGTGCATCTCGTAGTGCTCGACGAGTCGGATGCGACCGTCGTCGGTGAGTTCGAGCTGGCTCTCGCCGTCTCCGGTCACGACGGTGCCGTCGGAGACGAGCACGTGCACGAACGACACCCAGATGGTGTCACCGGTGCGGGTGCCGACGAATCGCCCGAACGTGACGGTGTCGCCGGAGTAGTCGCCCCAGATCGCGCCGTCCTTCTCCCAGTAGACGAACTCGCTGGGCGAGTCGGGATCGACGGCCGAGGTGGTCGACGAGACCATCAGGAACCGGCGGCCGTCGAGGGAGGGAATGGTTGCAGTCGAGCTCACCCTCCGATTATGGAGGGGGCCCGCGGCGTCTCTCATCCCGCCCCGTGAACCGTCTGTGTCAGCCGGTTCGCGAGCGAGTCGAGCGAGACGAAACCCTCGGAGACGCTCCCCTCCGTCCCGTTTCGTCTGACTGCTCGGATACGCCCCGGTACCGTGGGTCACATGCATTGGATGGCTGACACCTCTGCCGGAGACTGGCTGCGCGCGCGGCTCGACGATCCCTGGAACTCGACGATGCACGCGGTCGTGCCCCACGGATTCCCCGCCTACGCCCGCGTCCTGCACCCCGCGATCGTGCGCTCGCTGCCCGACCGCCCCGTGCCCTCGTTCGAGGAGTACGAGCGGATGCCCGAGGCAGAGCACCTGAAGATGCGCGACCAGTTCGTCGATGAGCCGGTGACGTGGGCCGACACCGCATCCGCCTTCGGCACCACGTTGCACCCGCTCGCCCAGTGGCAGCGCATCGTGCGCACCCCGCCGGACGGTGACTGGAACCTTCGTCTCTCACCCGACGGTCGCGAGTTCACCGGCCCGATCGAGGGAGAGATCGCGCCGGAGACGCTGACGATCATCGCCGGGCACCTCGCCGCCCACACCACGAGCCCGGATGCCGGCTTCGCGGCGCTCTGGGAGGGTCGCGGTGACCTCCTCGGGCACCTCGGCCATGCACCGTCGCGGACGCTTCTCACGTTCACCGACGACCCGAACCACCAGGCGATGCTCGGCCGCAGCATCCGCGACCCTCTCAACAACTCGTTCCGCAAGCCCACCTGGCAGGAGGGGATTCTGTCGCGCGAGATCTCGGAGGGCCCGCGGTTCCGCCTGCCCGGACGCGATCACGTGCTCTTCCGTGCGGGTGTCGAGGACTTCGCGCGTCCTGACTGGGTGATGCACGTGCCGTGGCGCGACCGCCCGGGTGAGGAGCACGGCTTCCCGCCGTCGGCGCAGAGTCCGAGCATCCTGTGGCCCGACGACCACGCGTGGACCCTCGTGAGCGAGATCGACTACGACTCGACGATCATCGCGGGGTCCGTCGACCTCGTCGCCGCGATCTGCGCCGACGAGCGCCTCGAGGCTTTCGCGATCCCCGAGAACGCCGACCTGACCTGGGACGCCGACGAGGTGAACCGATGACCACCCCATCGCCGAGCGCGGCACCGTCGTTCGACGCCGCACCTCTCACGGATCCGGTCGACCCGAAGGCCGTCAGCGCGTTCAACGCCGAGCTGCGAGCGCGCGGCGGCTCCGGCATGACGGGTTCGACGGTCTTCGCGATCGTGATCATCGGCATCATGGCTCTGATCGGGGTCCCGGTGCTCGTGGCGACGATCGGAAGCATGATCAGGACTCCGGGGGGCTCCGGCTTCGTCGGTGTCGGCGTGCTCCTGTTCGGCGCTGTCGCGGTGATCATCGCGATCGGCGCCGTGATCGGCTGGCGCCGGGCACGGGTCACCCGCTACCGGCTCAACCGTTTCGCCCAGGCGAACGGCATGTCGTACGAGGGCAAGGTCGCGGCGCCTCGCCTGCCGGGCATGATCTTCAGCCGGGGCAACTCGCGCATGTCGACCGATCTCGTGCGAGGCACGACGCCGCGGATCGTGGAGTTCGGCAACTACCAGTACACAGTGCGCTCGGGAAAGAACTCCACGACGTATCGCTGGGGCTACGTCGCGGTGAAGCTCGACGTGCCGCTGCCGAACATCGTGCTCGACGCGAAGGGCAACAACGGGTTCGGCTCGAATCTGCCCGCGTCCTTTCAACGGGAGCAGCGGCTGTCGCTGGAAGGCGACTTCGACGAGTACTTCACGCTGTACTGCCCCGAAGGGTACGAACGCGACGCCCTCTATCTGTTCACGCCCGACATCATGGCCCGGTTCATCGACAACGCCGCAGAGCTCGATGTCGAGATCGTCGACGACTGGATGTTCCTCTACACCCAGCGCAAGGTGTCGACGCTCGACCCGGCGACCTGGGCATGGCTGTTCGGCGCCGTCGGTGCGTTGATCACGAAGCTGGATCAGTGGGAGCGCTGGCGGGATGAGCGACTGCTGCTCGAGAATCCGGCGGCCTCAGCATCCGCGTCGCCCGCGGTCTCACCGACGGCCGCAGCTGCGCGACTGCCCTTCGCACCGCCGGCGGGCATGCTCGCTCCCCCGCCCGGTGTGGCGCGCGAGGGGCGCAGACTCAAGCGCAGCGTCCCGTGGGTGCCGGTCGTGTTCCTCGTCGGCTTCGCGGTGTTCTGGTTCTTGTCCAGATCGTTCTGAGCGGAACCCCCGAGGGCGGGTTGTGGGGGTGGGTGCTGACTGGGGATCAGCGCTCCCACCCCATCCCCCCTCGGGATCAGAAGAAGATCTGACTCTTCCTCCGCAGGACGGTCGAACCGTCCACGCGCGGGTCAGCTGGGGACTGACGACTCTGCGCGTATACGAGTAATGGTATACCGGTATACGTTGCATTCCGTTGCGTCTGAGAGACCCGACCGAACTCGTTGGATCCCGTCGAAAAACGTACGAAATGCGGAGCGAAACGCCCTCCAGAACCCCGCATTCGTGCATCCTCAGCTCGCGTCTTTCACAAGGCGTTACCCAGAGTGACGCGTCCGGCCCCACTTCCGTCTGCATGCAAGAGAATGGAAGACGATGTCTGAACTCCAAGATCACACCCAGTGGCAGGCCGAGCGCCGCGCCTCCGTCACCTCTGCGACCGGCAACCTCGCCCTGATCGAGACCCGCTGGACGGGCGAAGCGCCCGATCTGGATGCCGAGCAGCAAGCCGCATCCGACACGGTGACGGTCACACCCATCCAGCGCACGGACATCGAGACCGGCGAGGCCGAGCACGGGCTGCGGCTGTGGGATGCCGACGCACCCGCGATCCGCGCCTTCGACCGCATCGACACCTATGAGTACGACCCCGCGTGGGTGCTCGAGGGACACTTCACCCCAGTGTCCGGCGACCGCCGGGTGTCGTTCGAGCACATCCGCGACAACGGCGGCACGCGCGAGCTCGTCGTCCCCGGCGACATCCACTTCGAGCTCGACGGCCACTCCTACGACCTCGCCGCCTTCGACGACGGCGGCACACTGCTGCTCGTCTTCGGCGACGAGACGAACGGCTCGGAGACCTACGGATCCGGCCGCTTCCTCTTCGTCGAGCTGCGCGACGACGAGGGCACCGTGGTGCTCGACTTCAACCGCGCCTTCGTGCCGCCGTGCGGATTCAGCGCCCAGTACAACTGCCCGCTGCCGCCGGCATCCAACCGCTTCCCCCTGCCTATCCGAGCAGGCGAGAAGAACGTCGTGTTCCGCGACGGCTTCGACATCTACGCGGCCTGACGCCGCATCCCTCACCCTGGAGCACTCATGAGAAGAACCCGCATCCTCGGCGCGCTCGGCGCCGTGGCCACGCTCGCCCTCGTGGCCGGATGCGCCTCGGGCGCGAGCGACGACGCCTCGAGCGAAGACGCCACCATCTACATCGGCTCGCTGTACGAGCCCACCAACCTGAGCAACACGCAGGGCGGCGGCCAGGGTGTGACCGAGGCGCTGACCGGCAACGTCTACGAGGGCCTGTACCGCCTGACCGACGACGGAGATGTGGAGCCGCTCCTCGCCGAGGACGCGCAGGTGTCGGACGACGGTCTCACGTACACGATCACGCTGCGTGACGACGTGACGTTCCACTCGGGCGACCCCCTCACCTCTGCCGACGTGAAGTCGAGCGTCGAGGCGGTCACCGCGGAGGACTCCGTGTCGGCGCGCAAGTCGAGCTTCAAGACCATCGCCGACATCGCGACCCCCGACGACCAGACCGTGGTCTTCACGCTGTCGCAGCGGTCGATCTCGTTCCTCTACAACCTCAGCTACGTCTGGATCGTCAACGACGAGGCCGGGGACATCACGTCGACCGAAGACGGCACGGGCCCCTACACGCTCGACGAGTGGAAGAAGGGCTCGACCCTGACGCTCACCCGCTGGGACGAGTACTGGGGCGAGCAGGCCAAGAACGGCGAGGTCGTCTACACGTACTTCACCGACGCCACCGCCGAGAACAACGCCCTGGCCACGGGCGAGATCGATGTGATCACCAGCGTGCAGAGCCCCGATTCCCTGTCGCAGTTCGACTCCGACGACTACGTCGTGAGCGAGGGCACGTCGACCACCAAGGAGCTGCTCGCGTTCAACGACCGGGTGGCCCCGTTCGACGACGCACGCGTGCGCAAGGCGATCTACTCGGCCATCGACACCCAGAAGCTGCTCGAGTCGATCTGGGGCGACTACGGCACGCTCATCGGCTCGATGGTTCCGCCGACCGACCCCTGGTATGAGGACCTCACGACGGTGAACCCGTACGACGTCGAGCTCTCGAAGGACCTCCTCGCCGAGGCCGGATACGCCGACGGCTTCACGTTCACGCTCGACACCCCGAGCTACGACCCGCATCCCGCCGTGGCGGAGTTCCTGCAGTCGCAGCTCGCCGAGGTCGGCATCACCGTCGAGATCAACACGATCAGCGCCGACGAGTGGTACACGAAGGTCTTCAAGGAGCAGGACTTCGAAGCCACTCTGCAGGAGCACGTGAACGACCGCGACGTGGTCTGGTACGGCAACCCCGACTTCTACTGGGGCTACAACGACGCCGACGTGCAGCAGTGGGTCGCCGAGGCCGAGCAGGCCGCGACCACCGACGAGCAAACGGCTCTGCTGAAGCAGGTCAACGAGAAGATCGCCGAGGATGCCGCGAGCGTCTGGCTCTACCTCTACCCGCAGATCGTGGTCGCCTCGAGCGACCTCAGCGGGTACCCGGTCAACGGCCTGAACTCGCAGTTCTTCGCCTACGACATCGTCAAGTCCTGATGCACGAGGGGGATGCCGCAGGTCGGCATCCCCCTCTCCACTCCTGAGAAGTCATGCTCGCCTACCTGATCCGCCGCCTCGCCTTCCTCGTGGTCTCGCTCGTGGTCGCGATGATCGCGATCTTCGTGCTGCTGCGCCTGCTCCCCGGCGACCCGGCGAATGCCCTCCTGTCGGTGAACGCGACCCCCGAGCAGATCGCCGCCGCCCGCGCTCAGGTCGGATCCGATCAGCCGCTCGTGCAGCAGTTCGCGACCTGGGCCGCCCAGCTGCTGCGGTTCGATCTCGGCGAGTCCTTCCTGAGCTCGCGTCCGGTCGGCCCCGACATCGCCGACCGGCTTTCTGTGACGATTCCCCTCACGCTCATCTCCTTCACCATCGCCCTGCTCGTCTCGCTGGTGATCGGCATCACCGCGGCGATCAAGGCCGACCGCTGGTACGGCATCGCCCTGTCGGGCTTCGCCCAGCTGGGGGTCGCCGTTCCCGTCTTCTGGGTGGGAGTCGTGCTGGTGTGGACCTTCGCACTCGGTCTCGGCGTGCTGCCGTCGGGTGGCTTCCCCCGTGACGACTGGGAGGATCCGGCCGACGCGCTGCGCTCGCTCGCTCTGCCGATCGTCACCATCGTCATCGTCATGAGTGCGTCTCTCAGCCGCTACGTCCGCTCGGCCACTCTCGACGTGATCGGCAGCGACTACCTGCGCACCGCACGTGCCGGCGGCTCGGGCATGGCCGAGGCGCTCGTCCGCCACGGGGTGCGCAACGGCTCGGTCCCCGTCGTCGCCGTTCTCGGCATCGAGCTCTCGACCACTCTGCTCGGAGCGGTCGTCGTCGAGAGCGTCTTCAATCTTCCCGGCCTCGGCAGCCTGCTGCTGTCGGCCATCGAACAGCACGACTTCCAGGTCATCCAGGGCGTTCTCGTCGTCAGCACCCTGTTCGTGCTGCTCGTCGGCTTCGCCGCCGACATCGCGCAGCGCCTGATCGATCCTCGGCTGCGCACGAGCGTCTCGGGCAACCGATGAGTCGCGTCGCCGAGCAGCTGGCCACCGGATCCGTCCCCGTGCGGAGACGGCCCAAAGCGACGCTCGTCATCGGGCTCGTCCTCACCGGCATCATCGTCCTCATCGCGGTCGTGTCGCTGTTCTGGCTCCCCTACCCCCTCGCCGACACCAGCGGCAGTCGCCTCGAGGGTCCGAGCGGCCTCCATCTGCTCGGCACCGACCGACTGGGCCGCGACCTGCTGTCGCAGCTCATGTGGGGGGCGAGGATCGCCCTGATCGTCGGCATCTGCTCGGTCGCGATCGCCGCCGTACTCGGCGTGATCGTGGGTCTGATCGCCGCGTTCTCGCGCCCCTGGGTCGATGACACCCTCTCGGCAGCTCTCGACGTCGTGATCGCCTTCCCGGTGCTGCTGCTCGCGATGCTCCTCGTCGCAGTGCACGGAGCATCCCTGTGGTCCGCGATGCTCGCGATCGGCCTCGCGATGTCGGCGGTCGTCGCGCGCCTCACCCGCATCCTCTCGCGTCGCGTGCTGCAGGAGCAGTACATCACTGCCGCACGCACCAGCGGCACGGGAGTGCTCGGCATCGTGTTCCAGCACGTGCTGCCCAACATCGCACCGACCCTCGCCGTCAGCCTGGCGCTGCAGTTCGGTGCCGCCGTTCTCGCCGAGGCGAGCCTGTCGTATCTCGGACTCGGCGCTCCGCCGCCCAACGCGTCGTGGGGTCGGATGCTGCAGGAGGCACAGGGCACGGTTCTCACCGCTCCCGTCGGCGCGATCGCCCCGGGCATCGCGATCATCGCGCTGGTGCTCGGTGTGAACTTCCTCGCCGACGGTCTGCGCGACCTCGCCGACCCGACCCGCCGGAGGAGCCGATGAGCATTCTCGAGGTCTCAGGGCTCACGGTCCGCTCCGGATCCGCGGCTCTCGTGCGCGACGTCTCGTTCTCGCTGCGGGCCGGCGAACGCCTCGGGTTGATCGGCGAGTCCGGGTCGGGCAAGTCGCTCACCTCGCTCGCGGTCACCGGGCTGCTGCCCGATTCGCTCGCCTCGTCCGGCTCGGTGCTGCTCGACGGGCACCAGGTCGTCGGGACCCAGGATGCCGCTCTCAGGCCGCTGCGCGGACCCGTGGCCCAGATCATTTTCCAAGAGCCGCTCACCGCGCTCGATCCGCTGATGAAGGTCGGTCGCCAGATCGCCGAGCCGCTGCGCCGCCACCTCGGACTCCGTGGTGCGGAGCTGCGTGCAGCCGTCTCCGCCGCGCTCGACGAGGTGGCCCTGTCGGAGCCGCGGTTCGCCCGCGCCTATCCGCACGAGCTCTCAGGCGGCCAGCGCCAACGCGTGGCGATCGCGATCGCCCTCGCCGCCCGACCGCAGCTGCTCATCGCCGACGAGCCGACGACGGCCCTCGACGTGACCGTGCAGGATGCCGTGCTCACGCTGCTCGAGCGGCTCGTCGCCGAGCGAGGAATGGCCCTGCTGTTCATCAGCCACGACCTCGCCGTCGTGTCGCGCATGGTCGATCGCATCGTCGTGCTGCGCGATGGCCTGGTGGTCGAAGAGGGTGCGGTCGCCGAGGTGCTGCAGCATCCGGCCGAGCCGTACACGCGGATGCTGGTCGACAGCGCTCGCGCCCTCGATGCGTTCCTCGATGCGAGGGAGGCCGGCGCATGAGTCTTCTCGAACTCCGCGGTGCCGGCTTCGCCTACGGATCGCGCCGGGTGCTCGGCGACATCTCGGTGCGCCTCGACGAGGGCGACTCGCTCGGTCTCGTGGGTGAGTCCGGTGCGGGCAAGTCGACGATCCTGCGGCTGATGCTCGGGCTCTCCGCTCCGAGTGAGGGCGAGGTGCTGTTCGACGGCGCTGCCCTGTCGCTGCGTGACCGCGCGCAGATGCGGCGCTTCCGGGCGAGCGTGCAGCCGGTGTTCCAGGATCCCTACTCATCGCTCGACCCTCGGCAGCGCATCGATCGCATCATCGGAGAGCCGCTGCGCTCACTGGGCCTCGCTTCGGGAGCAGACGCGCAGCGCCGCATCGCCGAGGCGCTGGAGTCGGTCGGGCTTCCCGCCGACACCGCCCGTCGGTACCCTCACGAGTTCTCGGGCGGTCAGCGGCAGCGCATCGCGATCGCCCGCGCCGTCGTCTCGCGTCCTCGTGTGCTGCTCGCCGACGAGCCGGTCAGCGCGCTCGACGTGTCGACGCGGGTGCAGGTGCTCGAGCTACTCGACCGCCTCCGTCGCGAGAACGGCCTGTCGCTCGTGATGGTGTCGCATGATCTCACCGCGATCGCCTCGGCGTGCGACCGCACGGTCGTGCTCAAGGACGGCCGGGTCATCGAGCAGGGGGCGACGGCATCCGTGCTGCACGCGCCGCAAGACCCCTATACGCAGGCGCTGGTCGACGCGGTTCCGCGCCTCCCCCGCTGAGGCGGATCAGCCGAGCGTCTCGGATGGCCGGCCGTTCCACGGATGGCTGCCCGACCGACGGCGTGTCTTCAGCCAGTCGGATATCGTCCAGCCAAGTGGCCGGGACGATTCCTGGTCTCAGGCGACCGCGTGCCACGCCTCCCGCAACACGGCGGCAGACGCTGCGATCTCGGCGTCGGCGAGATACACGGGTCCATCGGACACGTCCACGTTTTGGAGAGGATCGTCTTCGAGGTGCTGCGGGAACACATGGCAGTGAAGATGCGGTGCCCGATGCCCCATCACCAGGTAGTTGATCTTCCGCGGCTCGAATGCTCTGTCGACGGCCCGACCCGCACGTTGGACGTCGCTCCAGAACGCGCTGAGCTGGGCCGCATCCAGCTGACCCAGGTCAGTGAGGTGCTCGCGAAGGATGACGACGGTGTAGCCGGGATGCGCCTGGTTGCGCACCAGCCTGACGTGCGTCATCTCCGTCGAGGCCACGAGGATGCTGTGCTCGTTCTCCGGCAGATGTGCGTCCGCACACATGCCGCAGAACTCCGGGGCCAGGAGTTCCATCCATTCCTCATCCGTCCACCACATCGGCCCATGCTAACCAGACGACAACGCCGCCAGTCGCCTCAAGCACCGAAGGTCACTATCCTCGACCTATGCGTTTCACCGTTTCGTCCTGGTGGCTGCACGAGCAGCCGTAACGCATCGACGCGCGGGCTGCACGGCAGCCCGCGAATCCTCCGCGGATGTAGATTCCGTGCAGCTCCTTTCGAATCAGGAGCAGATCATGGACTCATACGCCGCAACCCTCGCTCGCATGCCCGCTCTCAGGGGAGCGATCGAGCAGCATCCCGAGAGATATCGCGTCCTCACTGGGGAGCGCCCCACGGGACGGCTGCACCTCGGTCACTACTTCGGCACCATTCGCGAGCGCGTGCGGTTGCAGGAGGCCGGCGTCGAGACCTTCGTCATCCTCGCCGACTACCAGGTGATCACCGACCGCGACGCTGCGGGCGATATGCGCGACAACGTCTACGGGGCGGTCCTCGATTACCTCGCCGCCGGTCTCGACCCGAAGACCACCACGATCTTCACCCATTCCTCGGTGCCGGCTCTCAACCAGCTGCTCGTCCCCTTCCTCAGCCTGGTCAGCGAAGCAGAGCTGCATCGCAACCCCACGGTCAAGACCGAGCTCGCCGCGTCCGGTCGCACCTTGAGTGGTCTGATGCTGACCTATCCCGTTCATCAAGCGGCCGACATCCTGTTCTGCAAGGGCAATCTCGTCCCGGTGGGAAAGGACAATCTGCCGCACGTCGAGATGACGCGCACGATCGCACGTCGCTTCAACGAGCGATACGGCGACGTGTTCCCCGAGCCGAACGCTCTCGTCACCGAGACTCCCGAGCTTTCCGGTCTCGACGGCCGCAAGATGTCGAAGAGCTACGGCAATGCGATCGCCCTCGGGATGACGGCTGACGAGACTGCCGACGCCATCAGGCGCGCTCCCACCGACTCGGAGCGCGTGATCACCTACGACCCTGCGAACAGGCCAGGAGTATCAGGGCTGCTCGCGACCGCCTCGGTCGTTCTCGGCCGCACCCCGGAGACGATCGCAGATGAGATCGGCGGCGCGGGAGCGGGTGCGCTCAAACGCCTCGTCACGGAGGCGGTGAACGAGTTCCTCGCAGACCACCGTGCTCGCCGCGCCGGTCTCACGGAGGCGGATGCCGCCGCCGTTCTCCGACAAGGCAACGAGCGTGCACAGTCGGTCGCGAATGACACGCTCGACGAGGTGAGGCGCGCGATGGGCATGACGTACTGACGTACCGCGCGAGATCAATTCGCCTGAACTCCATATCGCTTCGTGGTCGCCGCCGCCGTGCGCAACTCACCGGCCGCGGACTGCCTGCGTGCGTCTTCAATGTCCTGATGAATACCCGGCTGCGACGACCAAAAGTCGACGAGAGGGGAGACGTCCTCTCTTAACTCACTCGGGGATACGCGCTGCATCTCGCTTTTCTAGTCCGATCTGCGGCCAGCGGAGGCATACTTCCGGCCACATTTCTCTCAGCCCCCCAAACCCGCGAGCCCGAAGTACTGCAGCTCCGCATCGTTCAGCATCCGCGAGCGGATCAGGAATCGCATGCCCGTCGGCCCCTCGACGGAGAACCCGGCACCTCGCCCCGGCACGACGTCGATCGTCAGGTGCGTGTACTTCCAGTACTCGAACTGCGACTCCGACATGAACACCTCGACCGGGGCGTCGAGTCCCACGTCGAGCGCGCCGAGCAGCACGTCGCTGGGGCCCGTGATGAACATCCCGACCGGATAGCACATGGGCGATGAGCCGTCGCAGCATCCGCCCGACTGGTGGAACATCAGGGGCCCGTGCTGCACGGTGAGGTCTCGGATGAGGGATGCCGCGGCGTCCGTCACGTCGATCCGCTGGTACGTGCCGATGCTGACCATGATCCGAACCTTCCTGGATGGTGCCGGGCGGGCAGTGCGGATGCAGCGCCCGCCCGGGTCGAACTCAGAAGAAGCCCATCGGGCCTTCGGCATACGAGACCAGGAGGTTCTTCGTCTGCTGGTAGTGGTCGAGCATCATCTTGTGGTTCTCGCGTCCCACACCCGACTGCTTGTATCCGCCGAACGCGGCATGCGCCGGGTACTGGTGATACGTGTTCGTCCAGACCCGACCGGCCTCGATGGCCCGCCCGGCGCGGTAGGCCGTGTCGCCGCTGCGGCTCCACACTCCCGCCCCGAGGCCGTAGAGCGTGTCGTTCGCGATCGAGATGGCGTCGTCGAAGCCGTCGAACGAGGTGACCGACAGCACGGGCCCGAAGATCTCCTCCTGGAAGATGCGCATGTCGTTCGTGCCCTCGAACACAGTCGGAGCGACATAGAACCCTTCACTGAGGTCACCCCCGAGGTCGACGCGCTCGCCTCCCGTGAGCAGCCGGGCGCCGCCCTGCTTCCCGATGTCGATGTAGCTGAGGATCTTCTCCAGCTGGTCGTTCGACGCCTGCGCGCCGATCATCGTGGCGGGGTCCAGCGGGTTGCCCTGCACGACCTTGCCGACGCGCTCGAGTCCGTCGGCGAGGAACCCGTCGTAGATCGAGCGTTGGATGAGCGCGCGCGACGGGCAGGTGCAGACCTCGCCCTGATTCAGCGCGAACATCGTGAAGCCCTCGAGCGCCTTGTCGTAGAACGGGTCGGCGGTGTCACGAGCCACGTCCTCGAAGAACACGTTCGGGCTCTTGCCTCCGAGCTCCAGCGTCACCGGGATCAGGTTCTGCGACGCGTACTGCATGATCAGACGACCCGTCGTGGTCTCTCCTGTGAAGGCGACCTTGCGGATGCGCTTGTGCTGCGCGAGCGGAGCGCCCGCCTCGATGCCGAACCCGTTGACGATGTTCACGACGCCGGCCGGCAGCAGGTCGCCGATGATGTCGAACAGGAACAGCAGGGATGCCGGCGTCTGCTCGGCCGGCTTGATGACCACGCAGTTGCCTGCGGCGAGCGCCGGCGCGAGCTTCCACACCGCCATCAGGATCGGGAAGTTCCACGGGATGATCTGGCCGACCACGCCCAGCGGCTCATGGAAGTGATACGCCACGGTGTTCTCGTCGAGCTGACTGATGCCGCCCTCCTGCGCCCGGAGCACTCCGGCGAAATAGCGGAAGTGATCGACAGCGAGGGGGATGTCGGCCGCGAGCGTCTCACGCACCGGCTTGCCGTTCTCCCACGTCTCGGCGACGGCGATCTCTTCGAGATGCTGCTCGATGCGGTCGGCGATGCGGTTGAGGATGACCGAGCGCTCAGCGGGGCTGGTCTTGCCCCAGGTCGCGAAGGCCTTCCAGGCGACGTCGACCGCGCGGTCGATGTCTTCGACGGTTCCCCGACCCACCTCGGTGAACGGCTTGCCGTTGACGGGGCTGACGTTCTCGAAGAACTGCCCCTTGACCGGGTCGACGAACTCGCCGCCGATGTAATGCCCGTAGCGGGCACGATAGTTCGCGATGGCGCCCTGCTGGCCGGGAGCGGCATACGCGGCGGATGCGGGGGCGGTCGACACGTCTTCTTCGACGATGGTCATCGGGACTCCTTCGACGGGCCGCGGCTCCGATGCTGCGCGGCTGTTGTGTCGACGGTAGGTCGGCGAGGGTTGCGTCCGGATGCGCAACGTTGCGAGAGGTTGCGGTGCCCCGTGGTCGGATCGCTACCCGGCCTCGAGGCGTTCGATCCGGGCCACGAGCCCGGCGCGCTTGGGCGAGCGGGCGGGCAGCATCTCGAGCGCGAGGCGCAGAGCCGCGGCATCCGCCTGCCCCTCCGGGATCTCGGCGTACGCGAGCAGGACGTCGAGGCTGGCCTCCGACAGCATCACCTCGCGCAGTGCCGCGCGGACGTTCTCGCGGAACTCCTCGACGCCGGGCGACGTCGACTCGGGGAGCACCGGGCCGCGGTACGCGGCGAGAGCGACCCGGTGTGCTCCGCGGTCGAGCAGCGAGAGCACGTCGTGCGCATCCGTCTCGAGGGGCACGGGGAGGCGATAGGGCCGCGATTCGGGAACAAGGCTTGGCGCGTGCTTCTCGAGCACCTTGCGCAGGCGCACCATCTCGGGTCGCAGCGTGTCGGCGGAGGCGCCAGGCCCGTAGACGAGTTCGCTGAGCCGTTCGGCCGACAGACCCTGGCGGTTCACCGCGAGCATCAGGAGGATCGCCGCGTGGCGGGCGCTGAGTTCGATCACCGACTCCTCGAGCTCGGTCTCGCTCTCGAGCCGCGCCCTGTCCCTGCCGAGCACGTGCAGCGTCGCGCGGATGGTCGGCTTGGCGCGCGATGAGATCGTGACCGGACGAGGAGCCTCGCTGCGTTCCCGGAGCCGTGCGACCATCAGCTCGGATTCGACCGCACGCGCCGTGGCATCGACGAGCAGGCGTGCCTGTGTGGAGACCACCTCGTCACCGCCCGTGACATCGATCACCCCGAGCACACGCTGGGTCTCGGGGTCGCGCACGGGTGCCGCAGTGCATGACCACGGGTGCACCAGGCGGTTGTAGTGCTCCGCGCCGCGGATCTGCACGGACTGCCCGAGCGTCAACGCGGTTCCGGGTGCGGTGGTGCCGACGGCATCCTCGGCCCAGTTCGCACCGGCGACGAATCCCATGCCCTCGGTGAGCGACTGCAGCTGGCGGTCTCCTTCGATCCAGAGCAGGCGTCCCGCCTGGTCTCCGACGGCCATCACGACACCGGACTCCTCCGGTGTGCCTGGCAGCAGCAGCGCACGGATCATCTCGATGGCGGAGGCGAGGGGATGCGCGAGTCGGTAGGCCTCGAGCTCCGCGGTGACGAGCTCGATCTGCGGAACCTCTTCCGGTCCTACCCGACCCCGCCACGAGCGCACCCACGATTCCCGGACCAGCGGACGCACCTGCTGCAGGCGCTGGTCGTCGAGGTTGCCGGCGATGAGTTCTTCGTGCGCTCGCTCGATGAGCAGCCGAGAGGCCTCAGGCGGGCTCTCCCTGGACACCTGCCACGACGTAGCCACAGCGTCTCCCATCACCGTCGAAGGAGCTTTTCCCCAGTGTAGGAGCGGGATGGCGCGGGTGTAACCCGGTATATCGCATGCTGTTGTCGAACTTTTCGCGCGGTGTCACCCCGTCGGCACGTACAGATGCATGCTCAGATGACGGATGCAGGTCGAGATGCGGGTTCTGCGCATGCAGGTGTCATCCGGGCCTGCACGTGTCACGCGCGGACCGCAGAAGCGACCAGTTCAGGCGCGAGCGGCCCACCACTCGCGAAGCCGCTGCTCAGCGGCATCCGCTCCGATGACGCCCTCATCGAGGCGCAGCTCGAGGAGGAACCTGTAGGCCTCGCCCACCTCACGACCGGGCGCGATGCCGAGGATCCGCTGGATCTGGTTGCCGTCGAGCTCGGGCCGGATGGAGTCGATCTCCTCCTGCTCGCGCAACGTCGCGATGCGCGATTCGATGTCGTCGTAGGCCGATGCCAGTCGCCCGGCCTTGCGCTTGTTGCGCGTCGTGACGTCGGCACGGGTGAGGATGTGCAGCCGCTCCAGCACGTCGCCGGCATCACGCACATAGCGGCGCACTGCGGCATCGGTCCAGGCGCCTTCCGAATAGCCGAAGAACCGCAGGTGCAGTTCGATCAGCTTCGAGACCGACTCCGTCGTGTCGGTGTCGAATCGCAGCGCCTGCAGACGCTTGCGTGCCATGCGCGCGCCGACCACGTCGTGGTGGTGGAACGTGACCACGCCGCCGTCTTCGAGCTTGCGGGTGCGCGGCTTGCCGATGTCGTGCAGCAGCGCGGCGATGCGCAGCGGCACATCGGGCTCGGCATCCGGATGACGCGCCCGCTCGAGCGCGATCGCCTGGCGGAGCACCGTGAGCGAGTGCTCGTAGACGTCCTTGTGGTGATGATGCTCGTCGACCTCGAGCCGCAGGGCGCTGATCTCGGGCAGGAAGTCATCGATCAGACCGGTGTCGACCAGCACGCGGATGCCGCGCACGGGGTCGTCCGTCTGCATCAGGCGCACGAGCTCCGACTGGATGCGCTCGGGGCTCACGATCTCGAGCGTCGCGCGCAGCTGCGTGATCGCGGCGGCGGTGTCGTCATCGATCCGGAAGCCGAGCTGAGCGCTGAAGCGCGCGGCACGGAGCATGCGCAGCGGGTCGTCGCCGAACGAGACCTGAGGGTCGGCCGGAGTGCGCAGAACCCCCGCCACGAGGTCTTCGACTCCCCCGGTCGGGTCGACCAGCGTGACGGCCGGCACCAGCAGGGCCATGGCGTTGACCGTGAAGTCGCGTCGGTGCAGATCCGCGTCGATCGTGTCGCCGAACTCGACGGCGGGCTTGCGCGTCACCCCGTCGTAGCTGTCGGCGCGATAGGTCGTGATCTCGACCTGCTCCCCCTGCACGCGCGCGCCGATCGTTCCGAACGCGCGTCCGATGTCCCACTGCGCGGTCGAGATCGGCTTCACGATGCGCAGGATGTCGTCCGGCATCGCATTCGTCGTGAAGTCGAGGTCGTGGGTCGGCCGGCCGAGCAGAGCATCGCGCACCGGACCGCCGACGAGAGCGAGGTCGAATCCCGCCGTCTCGAAGGCCTCCGCAAGGGTGCGGACGACCGGGTTCTCGGCGAGCGCGCCGAGACGGGCGAGGCCGTCGGCCATATTGAGCATGGGTTCCAGCGTACCGGGGCGGGAGAGTCACGCGTCGGCCGGGACTCCTCGCGCAGGCGAAGTCTCCCCGCTCTCGTGCTCGGCATCGCGCGAGTCCTAGGATCGGCACGTGGCCGCAGAAGCGAACGAGTCCCCCTCCGCGCCTGACACATCCCGGCGAGGGTTCCTCAAGATGGGCGGCGCCGCACTCGCCGGCGTCGTGGTCGGTGGTGCCGGAGGCGCTGCGATCGGCGCGACCATGGCGAATCAGCGCAAGGGCTTCGTCTCGGAACCCGATCCCTTCGCCGCACTGACCCCCCGCAGCGAACCCGGCTTCGACCATCTCGTCGTTGTGATGGGTGAGAACCGCTCGTTCGACAACCTCCTCGGTTACCTGTACTCGACGGACACGCTTCCGGCAGGTGAGAAGTTCGAGGGTCTCGCCTTCGGCACGCACAGCAACACCGCATCCGACGGCACGGTCGTCGACGCCCATGTCTACACCGGCGACACCGACCGGATCATGAGCCTGCCCGACCCCGATCCGGGCGAGGAGTACCCCCACGTCAACACGCAGATCTTCGGCACCGTCGACCCCAAGGACAACGCCGACCTGTTCGTCGACCAGATGACCGCGCCCTTCAACGCTCCCACGCACGGCGAGAAGGCGACGATGTCGGGGTTCCTCGAGGACTACATCATCAACTTCCGCCGTCTGCGCAAGGGCGTCGAGCCGAAGCCCGAGGAGGCCGCGCACATCATGGGCTCCTTCTCTCCCGAGATGCTGCCCGTGCTGTCGACCCTCGCCTCGGAGTTCGCGGTGTTCGACCACTGGTACGCCGGGGTTCCGTCGCAGACGTTCTGCAACCGGTCGTTCTTCCACGCGTCGACCTCGCACGGCTTCGTCACGAACCAGGCCGGCGGCGGATATCGCAAGTGGCTCGATGCCCCCGCGGCGCCGACGGTGTTCAACCGTCTGGAAGACGAGAAGGTCAGCTGGAAGATCTACATCGACAAGCTCCAGCTGGTGTCGTTCACGGGGATGCTGCACGCGGCGGTGCTCGAGAAGTACTGGCGCACCGAGCACTTCGGCACGATGGAGGACTTCTACGCCGACGCGAAGAACGGCACCCTTCCGGGGTATGCGTTCATCGAGCCGCGCATGGTCTACGACCACAACGACTTCCACCCGCCGTTCGGTTCGCCCCGCGAGAGCGAGGTCGACGGCGAAGAGGTCTACGACAGCGCGATCTCCGACGTCCGGGCCGGCGATCGGCTCATCCACGACATCTACGAGGCGGTGCGCACCAGTGCGTCGCCGACGGGGTCGAACGCCGTCAACACCCTGCTGCTCATCACGTTCGACGAGCACGGCGGATGCTACGACCACGTGCCACCGCCCGCGGCGACGAAGCCCACGAAAGACGCCGAGGCCGGAGAGATGGGCTTCACCTTCGATCGCCTCGGGTGTCGAGTGCCCGCCATCGCGGTGTCGGCCTATACGAAGCGCGGAACGATCGTCCACGACGAGATGCACCACGGCTCGGTCACGGCGACCCTCTCGCGGCTGCACGGGCTGAAGCCCCTCAACGACCGCGACCAGTCGGCGAACACGCTCTTCGCCGCCGTGAACCTCGACGCGCCGCGGCATCCGGCCGACTGGCCCGTCACGACGCCCGCCTACACGCCGCCGAACCCCGAGGGGCGCGAGCCGAAGCCGGGCGCGGCCGACCAGATGAAGCCGCTCACCCCACCCGCCCGAGGCCTGCTCGGCCTGCTCCTCGCGAAGTACGGCAAGCCGGGAGAGCCCGAGCCCGAGACATTCGCCGACGCGTATCGCCTGCTGCACGAGCACGGCGACGAGCTGTTCGGACCGGCGTGACGATCGGGGCCGCGAGGGTCTGACCACGTCCTGGCACGAACAAGGGGCGGATGCCGATCGCATCCGCCCCTCTCATCCGTCGTGCCGCCCCGTCCTCAGACCGGATCGCCCTGCACAGGACCTTCGGTGTTCGGCTTCCATCCGAGCGCCGGCGCGACATGCGTCGCGAACGCCTCGAGCACGTGGAGGTTGTATGCCGGGCCCAGCTGGTTCGGGATCGTCAGCAGCAGCGTGTCGGCCGACATCACCGCCTCGTCAGCCAGGAGCTGCTCGATGAGGACGTCGGGTTCGGCCGCATACGTCTTGCCGAAGGTCGAGCGGTAGCCGTCGATGATGCCGATCTGGTCGGCGTTCTCCTCGCTGCGCAGACCGAAGTAGGCCCTGTCCATGTCCGAGACGAGCGGGAACACGCTGCGGCTCACCGAGACGCGAGGTGCTCCGGAGTGGCCTGCCTCCTTGTACGCGGCGCGGAACAGGTCGATCTGCTCGCGCTGCAGCTGGTGGAACGGCACGCCCGTGGCCTCGGTGAGCAGCGTCGAGCTCATCATGTTGAGTCCCTTGCGGCCGGTCTCCTCCGCGGTGGCGCGGGAACCCGAGCCCCACCAGATGTGGTCGCGCAGTGTCGGCGACTGCGGCTCGATCGCGAGGTAGCGGCCGGGGCCGACCATGCGGGGGTCGCCCGGGGCCAGACCCTCGCCGTCGATCGCGCGGAGGAACAGGTCGAACTTCTCGCGGGCGATCACACTTCCGCGCTCGGGATCCTCCTCGTCGTGGAAGCCGAAGGTCTCATAGCCGCGCAGAGCCGTCTCGGGTGACCCTCGGCTCACGCCCAGCGCGATGCGTCCGTCGGCGATCAGGTCGAGCGCGGCCGCCTCCTCGGCGAACTGGAACGGGTTCTCGTATCGCATGTCGATCACGCCCGTGCCGACCTCGATGCGCTGGGTGCGCGCAGCCATGGCCGACAGCAGCGGCATCGGAGACGCCGCCTGGCGAGCCCAGTGGTGCACGCGCACCGAGGCACCGTTCACGCCGATCTCGTCGGCACCCTCCGCGATCTCGATGGTCTGCTTCAGCATGTCTCCCGCGGTGCGGGTCGCCGAACCGGGCACGTCTGCATAGTGCCCGAAGGAGAGGAATCCGAAAGCCTTCATGGTGTATTCGAACGCATATATGCGAGGCGGTATTCCTGCATCACTCCCCCGGCATGAGAAGACCGTCGAGCACGAGCTGCCGGATGCGGGGTTCGAGGTCGGCCCACAGGTCGACGAGCGGCACCTCGAACAGGTCGGCGAGCGCCGCGACGATCTGCATGACGGTGAGCTCGCCGTCGCAGGCTCCCACGAACGCCGCGAGCGCCGGATCGACCGCGATCGTCCGTGCGAACCCACCTCCCTGACGCAGCTCGATGATGCTCGGATCATCGTTGCCCGGCAGCAGATGCCGTGCCTCGGTGACATCGGGTGCGACGACCAGGGTGGTGGGCAGCCCCTCGGCCAGCACGTCATGCGCCGCCAGCCCCGAACGCAGCGCCCCTCCCACGTTCGAGACGTGTTGCGGGACGCGCTCGAGCCGACGCAGGGGGATGCCGTCGCGGTCGGGCCGCCGCACCAGGATGTAGCCGAATCCGACGGCGGTGACACCGCGCGCCGTGAAGTCGTCGAGCCAGGCGGTCAGCAGCGGCGTGAACGCGGCATCACGGGGAGTCGTGCCCCCGTCGCGGATCCACAGTTCGGCATACGCCAGTGGCGACAGCTCTTCGCGCTGGATGACCCAGAGGTCGAGGTCGTCGGGAACCCACGACGACAGTCGATCCAGGCCTGCTCGACCGATCAGCGACGATTGTCCTCCGCGCGACTCCCAGTTGCCGAGCAGCTGCGCCACACCGCCCGCGGTCAGGAACGTCGGAGCCGCGCGCAGGAACTGCTCGACGAGCGCGTCTCCGACCAGTCCGCCGTCGCGGTACTCGTACTCGGGCACGCCGTCGGTGCGCGGGGTGATCACGAAGGGCGGGTTCGAGACGATCAGGTCGAATGCCTCTCCCTCGACCGGCTCGAACATGCTCCCCAACCGGAATTCGATGTTCGAGACGCCGTTCAGCTGGGCGTTCAGCGCGGCATAGGCGAGTGCCCGCGCCGAGATGTCCGTGGCGACGACGGATCCCGCGTGACGAGCCACGAGAAGCGCCTGGATGCCGCAGCCGGTGCCGAGATCGAGAGCGCGGTCGACCTCGATCGGCATGATGATCTCCGCGAGGGTGCGCGAGGCCCCGCCGACGCCGAGCACGTGATCCGCGGGCAGCGGCCCGTCGAGCGCCACCTCATCGAGGTCGCTGGCTATCCACCATTCGCCGATCCCGTCGGCGTCGACGAACGACTGGGGCCGCAGCAGCGCGGTGGGGACCACCTCGTCGCCATCGATCCGCGCCAGGCCGAGGGCCGCGAGGCCATCCGCTCCCAGCCTCGGAAGGGCACTCGTGACGGCGTCGATCGGCTGCGGCATCCCGAGCACCAGCAGCCTGCCGAGAGTCGCGAGCACACCGTCGTCGCCGGCGATCGCGCGCAGGATAGGCTCGCGCATGCCTCTGGCGAGTGCGTCGTCCTCCTCCTCGCCCCACAGCCGACGGAGCGGCTCCGAGCGGAGATCCGCGTCGTCGAGATCTGCGGCGAGCGCGGTGCTGCGGAGCGGATCAGGTGCGGGGGCGAGGGTGTCGGACACGGCCGTCACTCTACGCGTCTTCAGGGTTCTCATTCAGCCGGCGGCCTAGAATCACAAGGTCACCACTCACGAGCAGCCTGGGATCCCGGCGTTCGAGGAAGACCTTCATGACCGCGACCACCTTCGAGAACGGCCTCCGCACGCGCCTGCAGCGTCTTGCGCGCGGGTCCGTCGTCTCGGCGATCGCACTCGGCCTGCTCGGCATGAGCGCAGGCGGCGCGGTCGCAGCCGTCGATGACGAGTCGGAGCCTTCATCCGTCGAACTGCTCCTGTCGGCCGGGGTTCGCGGAACGGTCGCTCCCGGAACCGCGACGACGGCCTCGATCACGGTGCAGAACGACGCCGAGTCCGAGCTGTCATCCGGTCGGATCACTCTCGAGATCAACCGCACTCCGCTCACCGACGAGGCTGCGGTCACGACGTGGCTGAGCGATTCTGACGCGACGGGCGACTTCGAGCAGCTCGGCGCCGACACGGTCGCACCGGTCGACGCCGAGGCCTCCGCGACCACGAGCCTGTTCCTTCCTCCCGAGGTCCTCGGCGACCTCGCACCCGGTGTCTACCCGCTGCGCGCGACGCTCAGCGGAGCAGAGACCGATGGTCAGGATGACGCTCCATCGGTGACGTCGACGTCCGTGCTCGTCGTGACCGCCGCCGCGAGCCCGCCGGTCGCCGTCCTGGTGCCGATCACGGCGACCCCCGCTGACGGTGCCCTGCTCACCGCGGAAGAGCTCAGCGCCCTCACCGCCCCCGACGGCGCGCTCACCGCGGCGGTCGAAGGAGTCCGAGGCACGTCGGCGATCCTGGCGATCGACCCGGCGATCCCCGCCGCCGTCCGAGTGCTCGGCTCGTCGGCCCCGCAGAGCGCGCGTGAGTGGCTGCAACTCCTCGACGCCCTGCCGAACGAGCGCTTCGCACTGCAGTTCGGCGACGCCGACGCCACCACGCAGGCACAGGCGGGGCTTCCCGCACTCCTGCAGCCCACGACCCTCGCGCCGTTCCTCACCCTCAGCAGCTTCACCGAACCTCCGGACGAGACCCCCACCGCGACTCCCGCACCGACGCCGGCCTCGGTGCCGACGGAGGGCTCCGAGCCTGCTCCGGCACCGACGCCCTCCGGCGAGCCGACCCCTCAGCCGACCGACGGTCCCGTGCTGCCCGACGATGCCCAGCTCACTGCCATCGAGGGGGCGACCCCCGGCATCCTGTGGCCCCGCAGCGACGTGTCGACGGCAGATCTCGACGCGTTCTCGACGTATCTGACCGACGGCGCCGTCACGGTCCTGTCGTCGTCGGCGGTCGGCGGTGCCGGCGGCACTCACGCCGACGTGGATGCGCGCTCCGTGCTCGTCACCGCGGATGCCGCGTCGGATGCGCTGTCGCGCGCTGCGAGTGTCGACGACACCGCCGCGCGTCAGCAGTGGCTGGCCGAAGCCAGCGCACATCTTGCTCTGGCGGCTCAGGCGAGTCCTGGCACGCCGCTTCTGATCGGACTCGACCGCGACGAGACGCGCACGGCCGATGCGCTCAGAGACGCCGTCGCCTCGGTCGACTCCCTCGGATTCGGCCTCGCCGAGGTGCTCGCGGTCCCTGCGACCCCGGCGACGCTCTCGACAGAACCCGACCCGGCACGCGCGACGGCCCTGCAGCGGATGCTCGAGAGCGAGGTCGTGCTCGGCGACTTCTCCACGATCCTCGACGACGGTCAGGTGCTGCTGAGTCCGAAGCGCATCCAGATCATGCGGGCGACCGCCGTCGGCCTGACCGAGAAGGGGTTCGACGAGGCCGTCTCCGACGTGAACGAGGCGACGACGCAGACCCTGAACGCCGTCGACATCCCGCCGGCGAGCACCATCCAGCTGCTCTCGGCCAACGCAGACCTGCCCTTCTCGGTGCGCAACGACCTGCCCTGGCCGGTGAACATCGAACTCACGGTGAAGCCGAGCGACCCGCGCCTCGATGTGCAGCCGGTCACGCCGTGGACGATCCAGGCGGGCACCACCACGAGGGTCAAGGTCCCCGTGTCGGCCCGAGTGGGCAGTGGCGAGGTCACCCTGACACTGTCGCTCTCGAGTCCCACCGGCGTGCCCATCAGTGAGCCCGAGCGCGTGCGCGTCTCGGTGCGGGCCGAATGGGAGACCATCGGGCTCGCCGCGTTCGGGGGTCTCATCGTGCTGCTCCTCGGTCTCGGCATCATCCGCACCATCCGACGCCGGCGCCGCGAGGCCCTCGCCGACACCGAAGAAGAGACGACGTCCTCACCGGATGCCGTCGAGGAGCTGAATGAGTAGTCTCGGGCGCGCCAGCGCACTGATCGGGGCGGGAACGCTCATCTCGCGCGTCACCGGGCTCCTTCGAACCATCGTCCTCGTCGGCGTGATCGGTTCGGTGGGCGCCGGCGCCGCGGATGCCTTCGCCATCGCGAATCAACTGCCGAACAACGTCTTCTCGCTGATCTCGGTGGGCGTGCTGACCGCTGTGATCATCCCGCAGATCGTCAAGGCCACAGCGGATGCCGACGGCGGAAACGCCTTCATCTCGAAACTCTTCACGCTCGGCACCGTCGTGCTGGTCGTCATCACGGGGATCGCCACGATCGCAGCGCCCTGGCTGGTGTGGCTCTACGCGGGCAAGGAGGGGTCGCCGGAGTTCCTCGCGCTCGCGACCGCGTTCGCTTACTGGTGCATGCCGCAGATCCTCTTCTACGGGCTCTACGCGCTGCTGGGCGAGGCGCTCAACGCGCGGCGCATCTTCGGGCCGTTCACCTGGGCTCCGGTCGTCAACAACATCGTGTCGATCGCAGGCTTCCTCGTCGTCGGCGCCCTGTTCGGCGGTCCGCTCACCCGGGTCTCCGACTGGACGCCCGAGATGATCGCCGCTCTCGGCGGAACCGCGACGCTCGGCATCGTCATCCAGGCCGCGATTCTGCTGATCTTCTGGAGGCGCACGGGTCTCGCCCTCCGCCCCGACTTCCGCTGGCGCGGCGTCGGCCTCGGCAACGTGGGGCGTCTCGCCGGCTGGACATTCCTCATGGCCCTGACAAGCCTGGGCGCCGGACTCGTCCAGACCCAGATCCTCACCGAAGCCTCCGGGCGAGGCGCGTCCGTCGCCACGTTCCAGTACGCCTGGCTGATCTTCATGCTGCCGTACTCCATCATCGTGCTCTCGATCGGTACGCCGTATTTCACGCAGATCAGCGAGCACGCGGCGGCCGGCAGACATGCCGAAGTACGTGCAGACATCGCCCAGAGCATCCGCACCCTGCTCTTCTTCATCGCGGTCGCCGTCGCCGCCGTCGCCGCGGCAGCGGTTCCCGCCTCGAGGGTCTTCACCAATCAGGCGTCCCACGCCGAGGAAGCTGCGCTCGTGCTGCTCGCCTTCCTCGTGTGCTTGGTTCCGCTCACGATCCTCTTCATCGTGCAGCGCACTTTCTACGCCTACGGCGACACGCGCACGCCCTTCTGGTTCACGCTGTTCCAGTGCGGTCTCGTCGTCATCACCGCTCTCATCGCGCAATGGCTGCTCGCCGCCGGGGTCATCGAGGTGACCATGCTGGCCGCCGCCATCGCGCTGGGCCAGTCGATCGCAAGCACCCTGCAGATGATCGTGGCCAGCTGGCTGCTGCATCGCAAGATCGGCGGACTCCAGATCCGCACCTGGATGACCGCCGTCGTTCGCTACGCCGTCGCTGCCGTTCCTGCGGGACTCGCCGGCTGGGGCGTCTTCCTCCTGCTCGGCGGCCCGAGCGGATGGACCACGTCCGACAAGATCCAGGGTGCGATCGGCACGTGCATCATCGGCGTCGCCGTCGTGATCGTCTACATCGGCATCCTGGCGCTGCTGCGCGCTCCCGAACTCAAGGTCGCAGGCGGCATGCTGCGGCGTTTCCTGCCGGGCCGCTGAGCCCCCTCGCGCGGGAATGTCGCGCGGTTACCATTGGTTGAAGCAGTCGAACGTCTTTCGGCGTCTCAGCATCTACGACGGAGAGCACATGCGTCAGGTCATCATCATCGGTTCCGGTCCTGCCGGATTCACCGCCGCCATCTACGCGGCGCGCGCGAACCTCAAGCCGCTCCTCATCGCGAGCACGGTCGAGGTCGGCGGAGAGCTGATGAACACCACCGAAGTCGAGAACTACCCCGGCTTCCCCGAAGGCATCCAGGGCCCCGAGCTCATGGCGAAGTTCCAGGAGCAGGCTGAGAAGTTCGGCACCGAGGTCGTCTACGACGACGTCACCGAGCTCGACCTCGCCGGCCCGGTCAAGAAGGTCACACTCGGCAGCGGCACGGTGCACGAGACCCAGTCGCTGATCTACGCGACCGGATCCGCCTACCGCAAGCTCGACATCGAGGGCGAAGAGCGCCTCTCGGGCTACGGCGTCTCGTGGTGCGCCACGTGCGACGGCTTCTTCTTCCGTGAGAAGACGATCGCCGTCGTCGGCGGCGGTGACTCGGCGATGGAGGAGGCCACGTTCCTCACGCGCTTCGCCGAGAAGGTCTACGTCATCCACCGCAAGGACACGCTGCGTGCCTCGAAGATCATGCAGGAGCGCGCCTTCGCGAACGAGAAGATCGAGTTCGTGTGGAACAGCGAGGTCGCCGAGATCCTCGGCGGCGACTCCGTCTCGGGCGTGCAGCTGCGCAACACGGTCGACGGCACGCTGAGCGACCTCCCGCTCGACGGCCTGTTCATCGCCATCGGCAACGACCCGCGCACCCACCTCGTGCACGACAAGCTCGAGCTGACGCCAGAGGGCACGATCTGGGTCGACGGTCGCTCGTCGGTCACCTCGGTCCCGGGTGTGTTCGCCGCCGGCGACGTGATCGACCCGACCTATCGTCAGGCCATCACGGCTGCGGGCTCGGGAACGGTCGCCGCTCTCGACGCCGAGCACTTCCTCGCAGATCTCGAAGACGCCTCGGTCGAGTTCCCGGCCGCTGAAGCCGCTGAGATCATCACCGCCTGACCGGGCGGGAACACTTTCACCTCGCCCGCTGTTGTAGCAGGCGAACCTCGAATCAAGGAGAACTCTGATGAGTGCAAAGGCTACGAGCCAGGCGACCTGGGAGCAGGACGTTCTGCAGGCCGAAGGTCCCGTCCTCGTGGACTTCTGGGCCGAGTGGTGCGGACCGTGTCGTATGGTCGCCCCCGTTCTGGACCAGATCCAGGCGGACAACCCCGACAAGATCACCATCCTCAAGCTGAACGTGGACGAGAACCCGCAGCTGGCGATGAAGTACCAGATCACCTCGATCCCCGCGATGAAGGTGTTCCAGGGCGGTGAGGTCAAGACGACCATCATCGGCGCCAAGCCGAAGCCGGCTCTCGAGCAGGACCTCGCGGCGTTCATCGGCTGATCACGCAGTCTTCAGGGCCGTCACCTCTCCGGGTGGCGGCCCTTTCGCATACCCTGCGCGTCTGTGGGATGCGATCGCGGCCTGCGGACGATCCGACTACTTGTCGGAGACCGGCACCGGAGGAAGCCCGCGAGCCGCCCGAGCGCGGTCGACCAGGTCCTGGATGACCGGCGACTTCGCGGCGTTGTAGGTCGTGCGCCCCCGCGCCTGAGCCGCCACGGCGTCACACTTCGCACGCGAGTAGCGTTCAGCATCCTCCGGGTGCGCCTGAAGCCAGTCCCGCAGGACGCGCTGGTGCACCGCATCCCATTCCTCCGCGACGAAGAAATGCGCGATCGCGATTCGGACGCCGTCAGCTTCGCGGATCATGACCGGATGCGTGCGCACGGCGCTGCCCCGGTGCCATCCTGCGGCTTCCAGAGCCGCTCTACGGCCCTCGAAGTCCTCGAGATCCCCCACCCGGACGGCGAGGTCGATGATCGGCTTCGCGCGCATCCCGGGAATCGCCGTCGAGCCGATGTGCTCGATCACCCAGGCGGTGCCCACTGCCTCCCTGATCTCCGCCGCGAACGCCTCGAACTGCTCCGGCCACTCCGGGTCGTAGGAGACGAGCATCCGCGGCACGATACAGGCCCTAGGAGGCGTCGGCGACGGACGGGTCCCAGCGTCGGTGCCGCTGCTGCTCGTCGAGAAGGCCCCACACGGCCGGCGTGAGCTCGGGGTACTCCAGCGCGATCTGGCGCAGCACACGATAGTGCCGAGCGGCGTTCGGACGCACACCATCGTTCGCGGTGATGTTGTCGGCACGCAGCAGGTAGACGACCAGCTCGTCGACGCTCGGCAGCTCCTCCATGAAATCCCACGGATCTTCGCCGCCGAGAAGCCGCTCCTGGATGAGCACAGCGAGCTCGTCCGACGCTTCTGCTCTCAGCACTTCGAGGCTGGCGCGGCGCGGGACTGACTCGGTCATGCTTCCAGCCTACGTCGCCTTTCGGGTGCCCCGGCGATTCACCTTCAGCTCGTCCGACATCTCCTCGAGCTCCTTGCCCTTCGTCTCGGGCACCTTGAAGTACACGAAGAAGAACGACAGCAGCGCGAAGAACGCATAGAAGCCGTAGGCGAAAGTGAGCCCGATGTCGGCGAAGATCGGGAAGGTCGTGGAGATGAAGAAGTTGGCCGCCCACTGGGCCGCCGCGGCGACGGCGAGGGCCCCTGCACGGATCGAGTTCGGGAAGATCTCCCCCAGGAGCACCCAGACCAGCGGGCCCCACGTGGCCCCGAAGAAGACGACGAAGCCGTTCGCGCAGATCAGGGCGACCGTCGCCCAGGGATCAGGGAGTGTGGCAGCGCCTTCTGCATCGAGGGTTCCGAACGAGAACGCCACTGCCATGAGTCCGAGCGTCACCGTCATTCCGACGGAGCCGACGAGGAGCATGATGCGGCGACCGATCTTGTCGACGAGCAGGATCGCGACGATCGTCACCACGATGTTCGTCACGGACGTGATCACCGACGTCAGCAGTGCGCTGGACTCGTCGAATCCGACCGACTGCCACAGCGTCGTCGAGTAGTAGAAGATGACGTTGATGCCGACGAACTGCTGGAACACCGACAGCAGGATGCCGACCCAGACGATGGGCTTCAAGCCCAGACGGCTGCCCCGCAGGTCGCCCAGAGACTCCTTGCGCTCGGTGTCGATCGTGCTCGTGATCTCCTTGATCTTGGCGTCGACGTCGACGGTTCCGGTGACCGTCTCCAGGACCTCTGAGGCGCGTTTCAGGTCGCCCTTGCGCACGAGATACCTCGGCGACTCGGGCAGCCTCAGAGAGACGAGTCCATAGACGAGGGCGGGGATGGCTGCCACCATGAACATCCAGCGCCACGCGGTCAGTCCCCACAGAGGCTGATCCGCTGCGCCCGCGATGCCCGCGAGCAGGGCGTCCGACAGGAGAGCGGCGAAGATACCGATGACGATGGCCAGCTGCTGCAGCGAACCCAGTCGACCTCGGATCGCTGCGGGCGACACCTCGGCGATGTAGGCGGGGGCGATGACGGATGCCGCACCGACGCCGAGACCGCCGATGACGCGCCAGATGATCAGATCGACGACGCTGAAGGCGAGCCCTGAGCCGATGGCGGAGATGAAGAACATCGCCGCAGCGACCACCATCACGGGAATGCGGCCCCGCTTGTTGGCGATGGGTCCCGCGAACCAGGCTCCGACCGCACATCCGATCAGAGCCGACGAGACGGCGAAGCCCTTGAGACCCACGCCGAGATCGAATCCGGAGACATCGCCCGCCAGCGCGTCGACGGCGCCGTTGATGACAGCCGTGTCGAAACCGAAAAGGAAGCCACCGAGAGCCGCGGCGATACTCACCGCTATGACGCGTCGCCTGACGCCTTCTGGATTCAGCGCTTTGGACATGTCATCCCTCTCGTCATCGCGATCTCGGAAGTCTACGACCGCTCAATGCCGGAGAGGCGGAGTCACGCCGGGCCGTACCCTGATTCGCCCAGTTCACCGAGGATGCGGTTGAGGTCCTGAATGGAGGCGAAATCAATGATGACCTGGCCTTTTCTAGCACCCAACGACACCTTGACACGGGTGTTGAGGCGGTCCCCGAGGTTGCCGGCCACCTCGTCGAGGTAGGCACGTCGTGCCCCCGGAGTGGGCTTCGCCGTGCGAGCGGGTGCCGACGGCGCGGTCTTCGCCGCGACCTCAGTGGCCCGCACGGACAGGTCTTCGTTCACGACCTTGTCAGCGAGGCGCTGCATCGCCTCCGGTGTCTCCAGGCTGAGGATCGCGCGGGCGTGACCAGCGGTCAGCACTCCCGCAGCCACCCGCTGCTGCACAGGGACGGGCAGCTTGAGCAGACGGATCGTGTTGCTGATCTGGGGCCGAGACCGACCGATCCGCGTAGCCAGTTCCTCCTGCGTGATGCCGAAGTCCTCGAGCAGCTGTTGATACGCGGAGGCCTCCTCGAGCGGGTTCAGCTCGGAGCGATGAAGGTTCTCGAGCAGCGCGTCGCGCAGGAGATCCTCGTCGGCGGTCTCGCGGACGATCGCCGGAATCTTCTCGATCCCCGCCTCGCGTGCCGCCCGGGTGCGCCGCTCCCCCATGATCAGCTCGTATTCGCCATCGCTGTTCCTGCGAACGACAACGGGCTGCAGCACGCCGAACTCACTCACGCTGTGCACGAGTTCTGCGAGGTCTTCCGGGTTGAAGTGCGTGCGCGGCTGCCGCGGATTGGGAACGATCTTCTGCGGATCGACCTGGATCAGGTGGATGCCGGGCACGACCTCGAGTTCGGCTTCCGTGGTCGCCTCATCGCTCGTCTGCTCCTTCGCCGGTCGCAGATTCGCTCCGGGGAAGAACACGTCCACGGGACGCTCGGACTGATCAGCCGTCGGGATGAGGGCCCCGATGCCCCGGCCCAGTCCAGTGCGCTTCGCCATCATTTCTCCTTGCTCTGCGTCGCCGTCCGCGACGCGATCTCGACAGCGGCCTCGCGATACGCGACGGCGCCGGCCGATTGCCCATCGTAGGCGATCACGGTCTGACCGAAACTCGGTGCCTCCGACACCCGCACCGAGCGCGGGATCACGGTGTCGAGCACCTGTTCGGGGAAGTGGGTGCGGACCTCGTCTGCGACCTGCTGGGCCAGCCGAGTGCGGCCGTCGAACATCGTCAGCAGGATCGTCGAGAGAAGCAGACCAGGGTTCAGATGCTTCTGGATCATCTGAATGCTGCCGAGCAGTTGGCTCAGGCCCTCGAGCGCGTAATACTCGCACTGGATCGGGATGAACACCTCGTTCGCCGCAGTGAAGGCGTTGATCGTGAGCAGCCCGAGAGACGGCGGGCAGTCGATGATGACGAAGTCCATCCGGTTCTCGACGAGGTATTCATCGAGCGCGCGGCGCAAACGGTGCTCACGGGCCACCTGCGCGACGAGTTCGATCTCGGCGCCGGCGAGGTGGATGGTGCTCGGCGCACAGAAGAGGTTCTCATCCTCGGGACTCTGCTGCACGATCTCAGCGAGCGGAGTGTCGTCGATCAGGACGTCGTAGACGCTCTGCGTCTCTGCGTTGTGCGGCACACCGAGGGCCGTCGACGCGTTGCCCTGCGGGTCGAGATCGATCACCAGAACCTGCGCACCCAGTCCTGCGAGTGCGGAGGCGACGTTGACGGCACTCGTCGTCTTACCGACGCCGCCTTTCTGGTTGGAGACCGTCAGGATGCGGGTGTCACCGCCGAAGTCGAGGGAAACGGCGTCGAGTGCTCTGCGCCGAGCGGAGAGGTCGGCGAGCTCCCGTGCGAGGGGGGTATCCATCCCGAAGGAGTCCTTCGGCGATGCCTTTTCGGGCTGTTTCACGTGAAACATCCACTCCTTTCGGGGCCGTCTTCCACTCTAATCGCTGGGACGGACGTTGCCCTTGCGATATCACCCAGGGTTCCTATCCGCCTCGCTCCCCCACGGCGTCTGAGCGACAGGCAACGTGGACTCAGAGGGTGTTGTCTGCGCGTCGTTATCACCCGCGGCCGGGCCTTTCGTCTACTCACGAGCGATCTCGCGACCTCTCGGTTGCTGCGCGCTGCCCGCTGCCTGGCAGCTGGTTGAAAGAGATATCGAAGGAAGCAGTGCTCACGCCGCCCGTGGGGCGAGGCGACACAGGACGATCGGACGATGGGTGAATCGCGTGATTGCGCCGGTGCGGCAGACAAGGCGCTGGCGCCGATAATCCGAGCGGACCCTGCCGTGCCTCGCAAGCGCCAGGAGGCCTGCCGACCTTGCGATCCCTTCCACTGACGGCAAGCGCTCATGCTGAGCGCTCATCCGGCACACGTGTCAACGCCACCCTCCCTCTACGCCGTAGACAGGGCCAATCAAGGTACTCAGCAGCAAGCGCTATCGGTGTGGGCCGTTTCACGTGAAACGTCAGGGCACGCGTAGGAGCCGTTCGAGCTGGTCGACGACGCTTGAGAGATCCTGCGTGGCATCGATCTCGCACGTCGCCGTCGCCCGGAGCAGCGGCTCGACAGTCGCGAGATTCGCGCGGATTTCCTCCTGCTGAGCAACTGTCGATCCGTAGGGATTCGAAGAGCGTCGTCGCACGCGGTCGAGCAGAACGGAGATCGGCGCAGACAGGAGCACCACGTGGTCGAATCGGTCGTAGAACGTGCCCTGATTCGAGACGGTACCCGATACGACGACCTCGTTGCTCTCCCCCAGGAGCGCCCCCATCAGCATCTCGTCCCACAGGCCGTGCTCCGTGGTCCAGGGACCGTAGTCGGTATCGACGACGGCGTACCCTCGCTCGCCCAGCTCGTGAAGCACGCTCGACTTGCCGGCACCCGACATCCCGGTGATGAGCATGCGTGACATCTCCTCACCATATCGATGTTTCACGTGGAACGCGTCGTGCGTAAAGATAGCGGTGGCGCTCGCATCTGAATGAATGGGCGACGAGCGCAATCCAGCCGTTAAGAATCCCAACGCGTGGCAGGGATGCGGTTGATATCGCCCAGCGAGTGCACGCGAGTACCCATTAGAAAGGCGCACATCCGCAACACACCGGGAGAGGTGTTTGACGCGAAAGGGGAATGGTGAGTTCACCGGAATAGGCCGTTGACCGGCCTTTTATACTGGCTGACGGCTGTCGCCCACTACCGCCGGCGTGAGTCACGCCCGCACTCCGTCGCGAATCGCGGCCTGTTGGCGGCGCTGCTCCTCACCCTCCACACAGCGACGCGACGTGGTCTCGACAGGCTCGTCGACGAGCAACACCCGCCTGATTCATTCGTAGTTGCTCCACCCAGGTCGTACCCCCTTGCTGCGGACAAATGGTTCCTCATTGACAGGACGCACGAGTGAGCAGCTAGAGCAGAAGCCCCTTTCGCTACGCTCACCCGCAAACCCTGCCCCGGTCGCGGATCGCCCCGTCGTTTCGGCATCACCAAGGTTTCGCACGACTCGTCGTCGACCCTCAGTCTTTCGCACCGCGCCACAATTGGTCGCCGACATCCCACCTGCCACCACCCCGCCGACGTCACCGTCGACGCCGAGCCGACCACTCCGGTCCTCGAACCCATCGATCCCCACACAGGCCGCGCCGTCGAGCTCCCGGGGTGAGGCGCTTACGCGATACGCAGCAGGCTACTGCGCCGGGCACCCTGTGAACCTCGGGCACTCCGACCATGCTCCGGGATGTACCCCAGCCAGCGTGCGCTATCCCCCCATCGCGCCAACCTTCGAACGCCGCTCGGAGGACGCCGTCAGTGATGCCGCGCCCCATCCGGAGCCCGCATATTCTGCGGGGCTGCACTGATCATCCTCTCGACGTTCTGCAGATACTTGGATCGGATGACCCAGGCCATCCGGGGTTGGCAATAGCGGGAAGACCAATGTCACAGCCACTGACCGGTGGCACGGCCAGCAGCTACATGCCCCATACGATCAGACTGGCGCGTTTCACGTGAAACAATCACCGTGCACGGACTACTTGACACCAGCGCCGCCAGGTCTCGTCGCCATTGTGGATGCGGCAACACACTGCCGATCAGGCCCCAGTGTTCCATTACGCGGCCGTTGCCGACCAAAGCCACCGAACGGACGCGTGAGACCGGACGGGGCCACAGTGTTTCACGTGAAACACCGCTCCGGTGGGCCGCCACCCTACTCCCCTCCGCGCTGACTCGGCGGGTTCCTACGCTTCGCCATCACCGGACGAGTGCATGCCCGGGTCGGGACTATCGATCATGCCACCAGGACTCCGTTTGCGCGATGGCTACCACCCCCAGGCGAAGCCAACCGACGGAACGGTCGTATCTGAGCAGACAGACGCGACAGTGTTCACGAAAACGTGGGGGGGATCAATCGCCACCCACACTGACCTAGGCGCCAGTTCGGCGGACTCGCTCGCTTTTGGCAACACCGAACTAGCCCGCGCCCGAGTCACGCGCGCCGCACAAGCTCCCGCTGACTAGGTTTCACGAACCCAGCCAGCCCCAGGCGCACTCAGCCACCCACATGGGTAGATCAGACCGCGCCGACGCAACGGTGTTTCACGGGAAACATCGCGCCGATGGAACGACCACCCCATACTGGCCTGCGCGCCAGTTCAGCGGAGTCACTCGCTTTTCCCGTCACGGGACGAATCCACGCGTGGGTCGGGCCTATTGACCAAGCCTCCAGTAACTCCGCTTTCCTGATTCCTGCCAGTCCCAGGCGTACCCCGCCACCATGGGTAGTTCAGCCCTGGCAGGCACGACTGTGTTTCACGTGAAACACCACACCAATGCGTCGCCACCCCACACTGGCCTGCGCGCCAGTTCAGCGGATTCACTCGCTCTTACCATCACGCGACGAATCCACGCACAGGTCGGGCCTATCGATCGAGTACCCCGTAACTCCGCTTGCCTGATCCCTGCCGGCCGCGCGCGCATCCAGCCTCCGAAACGGGTGGATCAGACCGGACCGACGCGACACTGTTCATGGGAGACCCCGCACCGGTGCATCACCACTAACACTGGCCTTCGCTTCAACCTCGGCGGCTCACTCACCGATATCACCGACAGCGCACGCGCCGGGCTCGGGCGCATCGATCACCCGCGACGGATCATCAACGTAGAGCCGCCCCCCTCGTACACTCAAGAGAAGGCAAAAGGATCCCGACTCGACCCGCAAACCCATGTTTCACGTGAAACAGGACACGCTACAGTCGCTCCCCGCTGGAAGAGCGCTCGGCACCGGGTAACACGCGGGCTACGCAGTCTGGCCGGACAGCTGGCTCAGCTCACCACACAGCCACGTCACTAGCCAACCGCATTGTGAGAGCCAGTCCCCCGTACCTCACGCCTCGAACGTCGTCCGCCGTCAGGATCACCGGTGTAGCCTCGTACGCGCATGCCGACCGACGAGCTCACACGCGCAGCCTGCGATCCGCCATGCCCCGCTCCACCACCGGGTCGGCTATCAACACCCGTCAGCGAGGGGTCTGGGCAGCCGTTCACTCCCGCCCGTGACTGTCTCAGCGATCCCACGCGGACACGCCACTCCTGGGCAGCGGCATCGACGTTCCACGTGAAACATCGACAACGTCATCTCCTGTATGTCATGCAGCCGGTCGAAGGCGGTCGCGGCGGATCAATCCGACGTTCCTCCACGCAAAGCATGCGGCGCCCGAACTCTCGAAAGCCCCGACGACGCGGAACGCGGCGCGCACGATACCCGGATCTGCTGCGCACCCACTCCCCAACTCGCCCGCGACTATCGACGCCTTGTCTGTCCGAGACGGCGACGGGCTGCCGAACAGGAGCACGTCCGCCACTACACTCGTCACCGTCGACACACCCCGGCAAACCGCATCGAGTCGAGTGCGCGTGCGGGCCCCGACGACGATCCAGTCCAGCCGACACGGCTCAGCGGTCTCGTCATCCCGGACCACGAGACCTGGGTCGCGTCCTCATCCATCGAACGAAAGTCGGAAAACACCCCTCATCAGCCGAAAAGGCGCGCGCGCAGGCTTTCAGCCACCGCAAGCTGTGACCGAGCGCTGGCTCGACACCCGTTGCGGCGTCAGCGGACGACTGCCCGCACGACGCGAGTCGTCTCCGGCAGGACGTTCTCCCCCAGAGTCTCGACGCGAACGTCAGTGAGGCGGAACTTCTTGATCTGCTTCTGCGCAGCCTCGATCTCGTTCGGGGCATTCATCCCCTTGAGGAGCGTGAGTTCGCCACCATCGCGCACGAGCGGCGCCGTGAGAGGGATCAACGTGCGCAGAGCGCTGACGGCGCGAGCGGTGACGACGTCGAAACTCGCAGGGGTGACGTCCTCGGCACGCGCGCGGAGCACCTCGACATTGGTCAGCTCCAGTTCGTCGACCTGCTCGTTCAACCAGATCACACGGCGTTCCATCGGCTCGACAAGGGTCCATCGCACATCGGGGCGCGCAATCGCGAGGACGATACCGGGCAAACCCGCACCTGAACCGATGTCGGCTACCGAGCCGTGGAACAGAGGAGCTGCGATCACACTGTTCAAGATGTGTCGGGACCACAGCCGCGGAAGCTCGAGAGGACCGATGAGTCCTCGCTCCTCGCCATGCGCGGCGAGGGCAGCCGTGAACTGCCGGGCCAGCTCGATCCGATCGCCGAAGAGATCGACCGCGACCTGGGGCTCGGACTCCAGCTCGCTCACGGCAGCATCCTCGACAACAGGGGTCTCACGGGGAACGTCAACGACGACGCAGAACGGTGTGGCGGTCGGCGCCTTCGCCGTACGATTCAGAGACGAGGCCCTGATCCGCGGCGATGTCGTGCACCAACTTGCGCTCGTAGCTCGACATCGCGGGCAGCGATGCCTGCGTCGCTCCATCATCGAGCTTCGCGGCTGCGGCGTTCACCAGCGTCTCGAGCTGACGCCGGCGCGCGTCGCGCGAGCCGCCGACGTCGAGAATCAGTCGCGAGAACGTACCCGTCTTGCTCTGAACCGCCAGACGAGTGAGCTCCTGAAGAGCCTGCACCGTGTCGGGCGCGGAGAGCAGCGCGAGTGCGTCGCCCTCCGCCTCAACCGACACGTACGCGCGGCCCTGGCGGACATCGAGGTTGAGGTCTCCGTCGATGTCGGCGATGTCGAGCAGCTCTTCGAGATAGTCGGCGGCGACGTCGCCCTCGTTCTCCAGGTCTGCAACCGTGGGCTCCACGGTCTCGGTCACGTTGTCGGTCGTCACGAACCGCTCCCCTTCTTCTTCGAACGCTTCTTGCCCACCGGCTGCTGACGCTTGGGAGCCTGCGCCTTCGCGCGCTCCGCCTCTTCGAGCAGACGCTGCTGCTCCGCCTCATACGCCGCCATCGGAACGACCTTGCCCGACGAGTCGATCGCCTTGCCCTTGCGGGCCAGTCGCTCTTCACGAGCCTTCGCCGCTTCGGATCCGGGTGTCGGCATCTCGCGGATGACGAGGAACTGCTGTCCCATGGTCCACAGGTTCGAGATGAACCAGTACACGACGACGCCGAGCGGGAAGAAGATTCCCGAGAAGATGAAGCCGAGCGGCAGCACGTAGAGCATGATCTTCTGCATCTGGTACGCCTGGCCGGTCTTGGCCTCGGGCGACAGGTTCTTCGAGATGATCTGCAGCTGAGTGAAGAACTGCGACGCGATCATCAGCACGACGAGGGTGACCAGGATGATGATCGCCGTGGTGTTGCCGGCATCCACCGCGTTGCCGAGCGTCTCGTGCAGTGATGCGACGCCGAACAGCTTCGCGTCGTAGAACTGCTCGGTGAGCTCTGCATTCAGCAGACCGACACCGCCGATGCCGGCAGCATGGTGCTTGGTCACGTCGTTCAGCACGCTGAACAGAGCGAAGAAGATCGGCATCTGCACCAGGAGCGGGAGACAGCTCGACATCGGCGTCGTGCCGTGCTTCTTGTACAGAGCCATGGTCTCGCGGCTCATCGCCTCGCGAGAGAGCTGGTCCTTCTTTCCGCGATACTTCTCCTGCACTTTTCGCAGTTCAGGAGCGATTTCCATCATCTTCCGCTGGCTCTTGATCTGCTTCACGAAGAGCGGAATGAGCGCAGCGCGGACCACGATGACGAGACCGACGATCGACAGCACCCACGTGAGTCCGGATGCCGCCGGGAGGCCGACTGCGGTGAACAGCCAGTGCCAGGCGACGAGGACGAGCTCGACCGCCCACTTGAGCGGCCAGAGGATGGTGCCGATCAGATCGAAGCCGCCGGAGGCAGGCTCCGGCGACGGTGTTGCGCTGGCGAGCAGAAGGTCAAGACCCACCGATCAGTCCTTTCGGGCAGGGACGACGAAACCATGAGCGGTCAGGTCATAACGGAAGTGTTCGTGCGGACGGACGTCATCGACGCCGCCGTGGCTCCAGGGATTGCAACGGGCGATGCGCCACGCCGAGAGCATCGCTCCCCGCACCGCGCCATGCTGTTGCACCGCACCTACAGCGTAAGCCGAACAGGATGGGTAATAGGCGCACACATCTCCATACATCGGAGAGATCACCTTGCGGTACCCCGCGAGGAAACCCAGGACCAGGTTCCGCGGTATCAGTGGGATGCTGCGGATCACATCACCCGAGTGGAAGTGCCCCGTGCCGATCGACGACGCCGGAAGGGCGGTCATGTGCGCTGCCCGAGTTGATCGAGACAGCGGTTCACGTCTGCGCTGAGCTCCGCATACGTCGCCGTCGCGGATGCAGGAAGGGCACGGATGACGACATCCGTGCCCTCGGGGACCCGCGTCAGCGCATCCGCACACACGGCTTTGAGTCGCCGACGAACGGTATTGCGCACCACAGCGGTGCCCACCTGCTTGCTGATGATGAATCCGAACCTCGCGGCTCTGCTCTCGCCGGTCGCCAGCATCGAGGTGACGACTTTGGCTCCGCCACAACGGGATCCGCGTCGAACGACCAGTCGATAGTCGCTCCCGCGGGTCACACGATACGGGCGGGCGAGCACAGCGATCTACGCGGAGAGCTCGGTGCGGCCCTTCGCGCGACGAGCCGAGAGGATCGCGCGGCCGGCGCGGGTGCGCATGCGAAGACGGAAGCCGTGCTTCTTGGCGCGACGACGGTTGTTGGGCTGGAAAGTGCGCTTGCTCATGAAATCACTCCGGGAATGCTGCCACCGGGATCATTTTGACCGGAGACATAGGGATCTGCCGTTCAGGCATAAGTCAACCGATTAAGGGTACGTCCTGACGGCGCACAGAGCAAATCTGCGCGCTTCGACCGGCAGCCCCGGCACCATCCGCACAGCTATTATCCACAACCTGGGGGCTTGCACGGATGAGCAACACGCTCGCGGATTCCCGTGGGCAGGTTGCCGTTCCCAGCCGTGGTGACTACCGTGGCATCCGAAGTTATCCACAGGCGGGCCTCGTCACCCTGACGGCCCATCGTCCCCCTCAGCTCGGAGCGTCATGTCATCACCTGCCCAGCCCGACGTTCCGATCTGGACCACGGTGCAGGAGCTCCTCGAGGCGGACGACCGAGTCACCCCTCAACTCCAGGGATTCCTCAGTCTCGCGGTTCCGGCCGGAGTGATGGCGGCGACGCTCTATCTCGAGGTCCCCAACGATCTCACCGCCGCGCAGATCAACAAGAGGCTGCGACTGCCGATCATGGAGGCTCTCTCTCATATCGGCGACGAGGTCACCTCATATCGCGTGGTCGTCAACCATGAGCTCGCCGAGCAGCCGACCGCACCCATCGCCGTCGCGGACTACGGCCGCCAGGAGCAGATCCGGGTCGAATCCCCCATGGAGCAGCCCACGCAGCTGCGACACGAATCACGGCTCAACCCGAAGTACACCTTCGACAACTTCGTCATCGGGCAGTCCAATCGGTTCGCCCATGCCGCTGCCGTGGCCGTCGCCGAAGCGCCGGCCAAGGCATACAACCCGCTCTTCATCTACGGAGATTCGGGACTCGGCAAGACCCACCTGCTCCACGCGATCGGCGACTACGCCCAATCCCTCTATGCGGGGGTCAAGGTCAGGTACGTCTCGAGCGAGGAGTTCACGAACGACTTCATCAACTCGATCGCGAACAACCGAGGCGCAGCCTTCCAGGCCCGATATCGCGACGTCGACATCCTTCTGATCGACGACATCCAGTTCCTCCAGGGTCGTGCCGAGACGCAGGAGGCGTTCTTCCACACCTTCAACACGCTCCACGACCACAACAAGCAGGTCGTGATCACGAGCGACGTCGCGCCGAAGCATCTGACCGGCTTCGAAGATCGCATGCGGAGCCGTTTCGAGTGGGGCCTGATCACCGACGTCCAGGCGCCCGACCTCGAGACCCGCATCGCGATCCTCCGCAAGAAGGCGCAGAGCGAGGCGCTTCATATTCCCGACGAGGTACTCGAATACATCGCCACCGTGGTGTCGTCGAACATCCGCGAACTCGAGGGCGCGCTGATCCGCGTCTCGGCATTCGCGAGTCTGAACCGTTCGGCTCTCGACATCTCACTCGCCCAGACGGTGCTCCGCGACATCATCGACACGGCCGAGGACAACATCATCTCGCCGACGGACATCATCACCGCCACCGCGCAGTACTTCAAGCTGACAGTCGACGACCTCTACGGTTCGAGCAGGTCTCAGCAGATCGCGACCTCTCGTCAGATCGCGATGTACCTCTGCCGTGAGCGGACGAGTCTCTCCCTGCCGAAGATCGGCCAGTTGTTCGGCAACCGCGATCACACGACCGTGATGTACGCCTACAAGAAGATCAGCGAGCTCATGAAAGAGCGCCGCTCCATCTACAACCAGGTGACCGAGATCACCACGCAGCTCGGTCGACGCTGAGCCGACACCACCTCGAAAAAAGGGGGTCGTAGCTTCCGATGGGAGGCTACGACCCCCTTCGCGTGCGTGTGAGCGGCACGCGACCGTCGAGATCGATGCCAGTTTGCACATGTGGATAACTTGTGGATGACTCGGCTCGAGGTCGGGACGAATGTGTGTGAAACCGTCGAACCTGTGGATAACTGTGGGAGAGGGCCGGACCCGATGAAGGCCGTCCACCCGCGGATTCCTCAGGGATTCCACAACTCACAACTGTGTAGTTCCCTACTCGCGACTGCTTTCCACCGGGTTATCCACAGTATCCACAGGTGTTAACACCGTTAAGAAGTTAATCCGATTCAAGGGCGATCCGATCACCAGAGGGTGGGGAAAGCCCGACAGGCCCGAGCTTTGCTCCGGTCGTAGGGATACGCCCGACTTGGGGGCTAGCATGGGAAGCCCTGCACAGGCAGGACCGATGACGACGCGTCTCAGAACGACGACAAGGGAGCACCCGTGAGGTTTCAGGTCAACCGCGATGTCTTCAGCGAGGCTGTGTCGTTCGTCGTCAAGCTGCTCCCGCAGCGCAACCCGCAGCCGATCCTCGCCGGAGTGCTGATCGAGGCAGACGGTTCGGGTCTCACGCTCTCGGCCTTCGACTACGAAGCATCGGCACGCACGACCATCGAGGCCACCGTCGAGACGCCCGGCACGATCCTCGTGCACGGACGGCTTCTCTCCGACATCGCCAGCCGCCTTCCGAATGCTCCGATCGAGATCGCCGTCGAAGACGACGGCAGCATCACCGTCCGGTGCGGTTCCGCGCGCTTCACCCTCGCAGCCATGCCCGTAGAGGAATATCCGTCCATTCCCGAGGTGTCCGGCTCATCAGGCGTCGTTCCCGCCGACGAGTTCGGCACGGCGATCGCGCAGGTCGGCTTCGCGGCGTCCCGCGACGACGTGACTCCGGTCCTGACCGGTGTTCAGCTCGAGGTGTCCGGCCACACGCTCAGCCTGGTCGCCACCGACCGTTACCGCGTCTCGCTCCGAGACGTCCCGTGGGATGGCGAGGCCGTCGAGGCCAGCGCTCTGGTGCCTGCGCGCACGCTTCTCGAGGTCGGGAAGACCTTCGGTCACGCGGGAACCATCCAGATCGCGTTCTCGGGTGCCGGCGACCGCGAGATCATCGCGTTCACCGCGGGCAACAAGACCGTCACCTCGCTGCTGATCAAGGGGAACTTCCCTCCGGTCCGTCGCCTCTTCCCCGAGCAGACCGAGCACTACGCGGTGGTGAGCACCGCAGACCTCGTCGAGGCCGTGCGTCGCGTGTCTCTCGTGCTCGACCGCGCAGCTCCCCTGCGCTTCACGTTCACACCCGACAACGTGACGATGGATGCCTCGGGCAGCGAGCAGGCGCGCGCATCCGAGTCCGTCGACGCGATCCTCTCCGGTGGCGATGACGTCACCCTGGGCCTCAACCCGCAGTATCTGATCGAAGCGCTCGGTGCGGTCAAGAGCGAGTTCGTACGCGTCACCTTCACCTCGAGCGACAACGCGAACAAGCTCAGCCCCGTTCTGATCACGAGCCAGACCTCGGTCGATCAGGCAGGTCTGGATTCGTTCAAGTACCTGCTGCAGCCCAACCTCCTGCTCCGCTGATCCTGCGATGCGCGCGCTCGGCGCCGCGAGGGCTGTGTCAGACCCCGAAGGTAGGCTGACAGCGTGATCGTGGAACACCTGAGCCTGGTTGACTTCCGCAATTACGCGACCGCGGATCTCGCTCTGCACAGGGGTCCCAACGTCCTGGTGGGGCGCAACGGTCAGGGCAAGACCAATCTCGCAGAGGCCGTGGTCTTCCTCGCGACTCTCGGTTCGCACAGGGTCTCCTCGGATGCGCCGATGGTTCGCGAAGGCCAGGATTTCGCGATCATCCGAGCCCGCCTCTCACATGGCGAACGCAAGGTGCTGATCGAGGTGCAGCTCAACAAGCAGGGATCGAACAAGGCGCGGATCAACGGGTCCCCGTCGAAGACCAACGAACTCCCCCGCTACGCCCATGTGGTGCTCTTCGCCCCCGAGGATCTGCAGATCGTCCGCGGCGACCCCTCGTCCCGGCGTCGGTTCGTCGACCAGCTGCTGATCCAGCGCACCCCGCGGATGTCGTCGGTCCTCGCCGATTACGACCGCGTGCTCAAGCAGCGCAATGCACTCCTCAAATCGGCACGGGCTCGCGGCATCAAGGGCGATGCTCTGAGCACCCTCGATGTGTGGGACGACAAGCTCGTCGCCCTCGGCGCCGAGATCATCACCGCTCGTCAGCGCCTGGCCGCCGATCTGCAGCAGCCCGTGGCCGAGGCGTATGCCGCTATCGCGGGGGAGGATCACCGTCCTGAACTCGAGTGGGCACTGTCGGTGCGCGGTGCCGACCCCGAAGAGGGCGTCGATGCGCCGGCCGAGACGTCGGGGGACATCGCCGAGATGTTCCATGCCGCACTGCTCGCGAAGCGATCGAACGAGCTCGACCGCGGTCTCACGCTCACCGGGCCTCATCGCGACGATCTCCTGCTCCGGGTTCGCGGCCTCCCGGTGAAGGGGTATGCATCCCATGGCGAATCCTGGTCGGTGGCGCTCGCGCTGCGTCTGGCGTCTGCCGAGCTGCTGCGCAGTGAGTCGCCTGCCGGAGATCCCGTCCTCATCCTCGACGATGTCTTCGCCGAACTCGATGCCGACCGGCGACAGCGGCTCGCCGCGCTCACCGCGGGTTACGAGCAGGTGGTCGTGACGGCGGCGGTGGAGGAGGATATCCCCGAGGTGCTCCACGCCCATGTGGTGCGGATCTCAGCGGGAACGATCAGCGACGAGAGGGAGGCGACGGATGAGTGACATCGCACCGGTTCCGGCATCCGAGACCCCTGAGACCGTCGCGACCTACCTGCGTCTGCGCGGACTCGCGCCGAGTTCGAAGACGTGGAAGCGCAAGAGACGCATCGTCACCGACGAGGAGAACGCGCCGTTCACTCCGGGCCGCGACCCCGGCGCACTGGGCGCTGTGCTCGACAAGCTGACCCGCGACTCCGGGTGGCAGAAGACCCTCGCCCGTGAAGACCTGGTCAGACAGTGGTCCGATCTCGCGGGTGCCGACACGGCCAAGCATTCCGAACCCGTCTCGCTGGAGCGCGGCGTGCTCACCGTGAAGTGCGATTCGACCGCCTGGGCGAAGAACCTCCAGTACATGCGCGGAACGATCCTGACCGAGATCGGTCGACGGTATCCCGACGCCGGCGTCGAGAACCTCCGCTTCATCGGACCGGACGTACCCTCGTGGAAATGGGGTCCCAGAGTCGTTCCAGGACGGGGCCCGCGCGATACCTACGGGTAGGACACCACGGAAGGGGTCCGAAACGCTCAGAGGGCCACACGCGGCCTCTGAGCCGCATCTCGACACGAAAAGCCGCTAGACTGGGGGTTCGTGATATCGATGTGGAGAATGCCCTCTGATGACGCCTGAATCCCCCGCTGACGAGACGGAATCGACCAACGGGGGAACCCCCGCGACCGAGGGCACGATCTCCCCCAAGGCGAAGCAGCCCGGCGAATACGGTGCCGACTCGATCCAGATCCTCGAAGGTCTCGAAGCCGTCCGCAAGCGTCCCGGCATGTATATCGGTTCCACCGGACCGCGCGGCCTGCACCACCTCGTCTATGAGATCGTCGACAACTCGGTCGACGAGGCACTCGCCGGCTACGCCGACACGATCTTCGTCACGCTGCTCGAGGACGGCGGCGTCCGCGTGGTCGACAACGGTCGCGGCATCCCGGTCGATCCGCACTCCTCCGACCCGACGAAGTCGACGGTCGAGGTCGTGCTGACGATCCTCCACGCCGGGGGAAAGTTCGGTGGCGGCGCGTATGCGGTGTCTGGCGGCCTTCACGGCGTCGGCTCGTCGGTGGTCAACGCCCTGTCGACGCGGTTCGACGTCGAGGTCAAGCAGAAGGGCTTCGTCTGGCGGCACAGCTTCGCGAACGGCGGTGTGCCTCAGCAGAAGCTCGAGAAGGGCGAGGCATCCGACGACACCGGAACCAGCATCACGTTCTGGCCCGACGCCGAGATCTTCACCGAGACCACGAACTTCGAGTACGACACCCTGCGCACGCGTTTCCAGCAGATGGCGTTCCTCAACAAGGGTCTGCGCATCGAGCTGTCGGATGAGCGTCCCGATTCGGCCTACGAGGTCGAGGTCGACGGGCAGCCGACTCTCACGCAGCCCAACGACGTCTTCTTCTACGAGCGCGGCCTCGTCGACTATGTCGAATACCTCAACAAGGTGCGTCACGCCGAGGTGGTCAACGACGAGATCATCGCGTTCGAGTCCGAGGACACCGATCGCAAGATCTCTCTCGAGGTTGCGATGCAGTGGACCACGTCGTACACCGAGAACGTGTTCACGTACGCGAATACGATCAACACGCATGAGGGCGGCACGCACGAGGAGGGGTTCCGCGCAGCGCTGACCACGCTCGTCAACAAGTACGCGAGGGCGAACAACCTCCTCAAGGAGAAGGACGACAACCTCTCCGGCGACGACGTCCGCGAGGGACTCACGGCCGTCATCTCGATCAAGCTCGGCGAACCGCAGTTCGAGGGCCAGACCAAGACCAAGCTCGGCAACACCGAAGCCAAGGCGTTCGTGCAGAAGGTCGTCGGCGATCAGCTGGGCGACTGGTTCGGCCGCAACCCGAACCAGGCGAAGAACGTCGTCCGCAAGGCGATCGACGCGGCGACCGCTCGTCTCGCCGCCCGCAAGGCCCGCGAGACCGCTCGTCGCAAGAGCGTCTTCGAGTCGGCTGCGATGCCTGACAAGCTCAAGGACTGCACGAGCAAGGATCCCTCGATCAGCGAGATCTTCCTCGTCGAGGGTGACTCGGCAGGCGGCTCCGCGGTGCAGGGTCGCGACCCGCACACGCAGGCGATCCTCGCGCTGCGAGGCAAGATCCTCAATGTCGAGCGCGCTCGCCTCGACAAGGCTCTGGGCAACAAAGAGGTCCAGGCGATGATCCAGGCCTTCGGCACGGGCATCGGTGAAGAGTTCGACATCGAGAAGGCGCGCTATCACAAGATCGTGCTGATGGCGGATGCCGACGTCGACGGCCAGCACATCACGACCCTGCTGCTCACGCTGCTGTTCCGCTACATGCGCGGGCTCATCGAGGCCGGTTTCGTGTACCTGGCGATGCCGCCCCTCTACCGTCTCAAGTGGACCAACCAGCCGCACGAGTACGTGTTCAGCGACGCCGAGCGCGACGCGCTGCTGAAGTTCGGCCTCGAGAACGGCAAGCGGATCCCGAAGGATGCCGGCATCCAGCGCTACAAGGGTCTCGGTGAGATGAACGCCAAGGAACTGTGGGAGACCACGATGGACCACACCACGCGGACGCTCCGCCAGGTGACCATCGAGGATGCCGCCGCCGCCGACGAGATCTTCAGCGTGCTGATGGGTGAGGACGTCGAATCACGACGCAGTTTCATCCAGCGCAACGCCAAGGATGTCCGCTTCCTCGACATCTGACGCGTCCCGCGCCTGCATTCGTTCCCATAACGACCGGAATCGACAACACACATGACTGACGAAATACGCCCCGAGCCGGCACACGACCACGGCAAGATCGACCAGGTCGACCTGCAGTCGGAGATGCAGCGCAGCTATCTCGACTACGCGATGGCTGTGATCGTCGGCCGTGCGCTGCCCGACGTCCGCGATGGACTCAAGCCGGTTCACCGCCGCGTGATCTACGGCATGTACGACGGCGGGTTCCGCCCCGACAAGTCGTTCTCGAAGTGCGCTCGCGTGGTCGGCGAGGTCATGGGTCAGTACCACCCGCACGGCGACTCGGCGATCTACGACGCCCTCGTCCGTCTCGTGCAGCCGTGGTCGCTGCGCTATCCGCTGGCTCTCGGCCAGGGCAACTTCGGGTCGCCCGGCAACATGGGTGCCGCGGCCCCCCGATACACCGAGACCAAGATGGCTCCGCTCGCTCTCGAGATGGTGCGGGACATCGAAGAGGACACGGTCGACTTCACCGACAACTACGACGGTCAGACGCAGGAGCCGACGGTGCTTCCGTCGCGCTTCCCGAACCTGCTCGTCAACGGGTCGGTGGGCATCGCGGTCGGCATGGCGACGAACATCCCGCCGCACAACCTGCGCGAGGTCTCGGCCGCGGCTCTCTGGGCGCTTGAGAACCCGGGACTTCCCCGCGAGGAGCTCCTCGAGGGTCTGATCCAGCGGATCCCCGGTCCCGACTTCCCCACCGGTGCGCAGATCCTCGGCACCAAGGGTGTGCAGGAGGCATACCGCACCGGACGCGGCTCGATCACCATGCGGGCGGTCGTCAACGTCGAGGAGATCCAGGGCCGCACGTGCCTCGTGATCACCGAGCTTCCGTACCAGGTGAACCCCGACAACGTCGCGGTCAAGATCGGCGACCTCGCCCGTGACGGCAAGATCACCGGCATCGCCGACATCCGCGATGAGTCCTCGGACCGCACCGGACAGCGCCTCGTCGTCGTGCTCAAGCGCGACGCCGTCGCGAAGGTCGTGCTGAACAACCTGTACAAGCACACGCAGCTGCAGGAGAACTTCGGCGCGAATATGCTCGCGATCGTCGACGGTGTGCCCCGCACCCTGGCCATCGACGGTTTCGTGAGCTACTGGATCACGCACCAGCTCGAGGTCATCGTCCGCCGCACGCGCTTCCGTCTCGCGAAGGCCGAGCGTCGCATGCACATCCTGCGCGGTTACCTCAAGGCGCTCGATGCTCTCGACGAGGTCATCGCCCTGATCCGTCGGTCGGCCACGGTCGAGGACGCCCGCGATGGGCTGAAGAAGCTGCTCGACATCGATGACGACCAGGCTCAGGCCATCCTCGACATGCAGCTCCGACGCCTCGCGGCACTCGAGCGGCAGAAGATCCTCGACGAGGCTGCCGAGCTCGAGCGCCTCATCGCCGAATACCAGGCGATCCTGGCCGACGAAGCCCTGCAGCGCGACATCATCCGTGAAGAGCTCACGGGCATCGTCGACCGTTTCGGAGACGACCGCCGCACACACATCCTGCACGGCTTCGACGGCGACGTGTCGATGGAAGACCTCATCGCCGAAGAGGAGATGGTCGTCACCATCACCCGCGCCGGATACATCAAGCGCACGCGCAGCGACAACTACCGTTCGCAGCACCGCGGCGGCAAGGGCATCAAGGGCGCCCAGCTGCGGGCCGATGACATCGTCGAGCACTTCTTCGTGACGACGACGCACCACTGGCTGCTGTTCTTCACCGACAAGGGCCGCGTCTACCGCTCGAAGACCTATGAGGTCCCCGAGGCCGGCCGCGATGCGAAGGGGACCCACGTCGCGAACCTGCTTGCCCTGCAGCCGGATGAGAACATCGCGCAGGTGCTCGACATCCGTGATTACGGTGTCGCCGACTATCTCGTGCTCGCCACGCGCGACGGTCTGGTCAAGAAGACGCGTCTCGACGCGTACGACACCAACCGTCAGGGCGGTGTCATCGCCATCCGTCTGAACGATGAGGACGAGCTGGTCTCGGCACTCATGGTGAACGCCGAGGACGACATCCTGCTGATCAGCCGCCGGGGCATGTCGGTCAGGTTCAGCGCGACCGATGAGGCGCTGCGTCCGATGGGGCGAGCGACCGCCGGTGTGAAGGGCATGAAGTTCCGCGAGGGCGACAGCCTGCTCTCGGCCTCCGTCGCGGCTCCCGGTCAGTTCGTGTTCGTGGTGACCGACGGAGGCTACGCCAAGCGCACGGCGGTCGAGGAGTATCGCGTGCAGGGTCGCGGTGGTTTCGGCATCAAGGTGGCGAAGCTGAACGACGATCGGGGCACTCTCGCGGGCGGTCTGATGGTCTCGTCCGACGACGAGGTCCTTGTGGTTCTGTCCAGCGGCAAGGTGGTACGCTCTGCCGTGGCCGAGGTGCCCGCGAAGGGCAGGGACACCATGGGAGTGGTGTTCGCACGGACGACGGAAGCCGACCGGATCCTCGCCATCGCCCGCAACGGTGAGCGGGGCCTCACCGAAGAAGACGAATCGGATGAGGCTGACGTGGAGTCCACGTCCACAGCCCCCGAGACGAACGAGAACCCTGAGGAAGCAGACGCATGAGCACAGTAGCCGACAAGCTGGCGAAGAAGTCCACGCGCAAGACCGGTGGTAAGCAGGTGCGCCTGCGCCTCGTCTACGTGGACTTCTGGTCGGCTGTGAAGCTGTCGTTCCTGGGCGCTGTGGCGCTCGCGATCGTCACGATGGTGTCGTTCTTCCTGATCTTCCTCGTGCTGCAGGCGACCGGCATCCTCACGCAGGCCGATGAGTTCATCGGAACCATCACCGACAACTCGGTGCGGATCTCCGAGGTGGCCGGTCTTCCGCAGGTCATGGCCTTCGCCGCTGTGGTGTCGATCCTCAACCTGATCGTCTTCACCGTCCTCGGTGCGGTCATCGCCGGGATCTACAACGTCGCCGTGAAGGTGACCGGCGGACTGCTGGTCGGGTTCATGTCGAACTGATCGTCAGGATTCGAGAGGGGCGGGTGCGAACAGCATCCGCCCCTCTCGCGTTCAGCGACGCAGTAGGGAAAACCCGAAGCCGGGTCTCCGGTTGCCTCGGTGTCGGCCTGATCGGGGCCGCCGTACCTTTGAACCATGACGACACACACTGCCACGCCACAACCGGCGAGGGCCACGAAGCCACCGCTTCGCATCGTGCTCTCGATCCTGCATCTCGCAGGGATCGGAGTCATCGGCGGCTTCATCTTCGCTGCTCTGTCTGGACTCCTCGGCACCGGTCTCGGCCTGCTCTTCGTGGCGGGCGTCGGCATCGTGCTGCTCGTCGGACTCGTGTACGCGCTCTTCGGCGTGGGCTGGTTCGAAGTGGCGCGAGTCGGCGCCCTCTACCGGTCGCCGATCGTGCCTCTCAGATGGCGCCCCCGAGACCGGCCCGGGTTCGGCGGCTGGCTCCGCTCGCTGGGACGACAGGCCATGGACGGCCGCATGTGGCGGGCCCTCGCGAACTTCGCGATCACCGCCGTGCTGGGCTGGATCGTGCTGCGCCTCGCGTTCGGCCTGGTCTGGTCGATCGCGATCTCGTTCGCTCCGCTCACCGGGACGGATGCCGTGATCGGTCCGTTCGGCGGAGGCGGCATCGACACGGCGTGGGCGCCGGTCGTGGGCATCCTCGGCATCGCCGCGTGCCTCGCCGGAATGATCGGACTGGCACTCCTCAATCGGGTGCTCTCACTGGCCATCGTCGTTCGGAGCCGCGAGGCAGAGCTCACCGAGCGGGTGCGCACCAGCACCGCTCAGCGTGAAGGCGCCGTGCGCGCCGCCGACGTCGAGCGCACCCGCATCGAGCGGGATCTGCACGACGGCGTCCAACCGCGACTCGTGTCGGTCGGCATGACCCTGGGGCTCGCCCAGCAGAAGATCGATAACGACCCGAACGCCGCGAAGGAGCTGATCGCCGAGGCGCACACCTCGACCAAGGCCGCCATCACCGAACTGCGTCAGCTCGCCCGAGGCATCCATGCATCGGTCCTCGACGATCGGGGTCTGGATGCGGCGCTGTCCGCCCTCGCGGGTCGGTCGCACATCCCCGTGCATCTCGACGTGCGCATGGACGGGCGCTGCAGTCGTGAGGCCGAGGCCGCGGTGTACTTCTCGATCGCCGAGTCGCTCACCAACGCGGCGAAGCATTCACGGGCCAGCGAGGCGCGGGTCACTGTCCGCCTCCGCGACGGAGGGGTGCTCTGGGCTCGGGTCGAGGACAACGGCCTGGGCGGCGCACAGGTGCAGCCCGGCGGCGGGCTCGACGGCATCGCGAACCGCATCCTCGCAGCGGGTGGAACCTTCCGCCTCGAGAGCCCCCTCGGCGGGCCGACCAGTCTGGAGGTGACAGTGCCATGCGCATCCTGATCTGCGAGGACTCCGTCCTGCTGCGTGAGGGACTCGTGCGACTGCTCGAGGACGCCGGTCACCGTGTGGTGGCCGCACTGCCCGACACCAGCGGCCTCGACGAGGTGGTGATCGAGACGGAACCGGAGCTGTGCATCCTCGACGTACGGCTCCCCCCGACGTTCACCGATGAGGGGATTCGCGCGGCGCTCGGACTCCGCGATACGCACCCCGCGCTTCCGCTGCTCGTGCTCTCGCAGTACGTCGAGGAACGATACGCGTCGGACCTCATCGCCGCACAGGGTGGCCCGCTGGGCTATCTCCTCAAGGACCGCGTCGCCGATGTCTCGGAGTTCCTCGCCTCAGTGCAGCGGATCTCCGAGGGGGCGACGGTGCTCGACCCCGAGGTCGTGGCTCAGCTGCTCACCCGCCGCAACCGGGACGACCGGATGCAGCGTCTCACCGAGCGCGAACGGACCGTGCTGGCCCTGATCGCCGAGGGCAAGTCGAACCAGGCCATCGCCGGCCTGCTCTTCCTCTCGGAGGCGAGCGTCGAGAAGCACATCACCGCGATCTTCCAGAAGCTGGGCTTCGAGCAGGGTGAGTCGGGCAACCGACGCGTGCTCGCGGCCCTCGCACACATCGAGAACACGGGCGGCACGACGCCGACCGGACAGACAGGACTGGGACGATGACCACGAACGACCACGACTACCAGGGCGGACACACGCCCCTCACTCCCCCGCCGGCGCCCGGGGCGCAGACACAGGAGACCGCACCGGCTCCTGCCCCGACGGCGTCTCCCGCGCAGGCGGCGCCCGCCGATGCCGGCCGCTCGTCGGGCTCGACGGCGATCATGATCGTCACGGCCGTCGTCGGCGGCATCGCTCTGCTCGGCGCAGGAGGTTCGGCCGCGGTCGCCGCGACCGGCAGCATGATCGCCCCCACTGAGGGCAGTGACGCGGTGCTGAGTCAGGACGCAACCGGCATCGAGGCGATCGATCTCGACGTGGATGCGGGGAACATGCGCATCGAGTTCGGCGACGTCGATGAGGCCGAGCTGACAGTGACCAACCTCCGGGGACCGGCGTGGACTCTCGACCGTGAGGGTGACGAGCTGGTGGTCCGGAGCCCGGAATCGCGTTTCGGATGGTGGTTCGGCAGCTGGTTCGGCGACGACCAGTCGGCGGTGCTCACTCTGCCCGACGAACTCCGAGATGCCGAGCTCGATGCCGACCTCACTCTCGATGCGGGAAGCCTCGACGTCATCGGAGACTTCGGTGCTCTCGACATCACCGTCAACGCGGGCGCACTCGATGTCGAAGGTACGGCGAGCGGCCTCAGCATCGACATGAGTGCGGGCCGGGCCGATGCGCTGCTCGACGGCGTCGATGCGGCTGATCTCAGTGTGTCGGCCGGCGACCTGAACGTCGAGCTCACCGGGCGTGCGCCCTCTCAGACGACGATCGATGTGAGTGCGGGCTCGGTCGATCTGACCGTTCCGGATGAGTCGTACTCGATCACTCAGGACGTCAGCGCGGGTTCGCTCGATGCGAAGGTGGACCAGTCTTCCGGCACCCGCAACAGCATCGACGTCACTCTCTCGGCCGGCAGCGTGACGATCCGCCCGGGCCGCTGATGCCGATCGAGGGCGGGGGCGCGCCGGTGCCTCCGCCCTCGATTGGGTATTTCCGCAAATCTCCGGTAAAGTTTCGGAGGTTGACGGGCCCATAGCTCAGGCGGTTAGAGCGCTTCACTGATAATGAAGAGGTCCCAGGTTCAAGTCCTGGTGGGCCCACTCCTCAACTTAAAAATTCCCTCACGGGGCCTTAGCTCAGTTGGTAGAGCGCCTGCTTTGCAAGCAGGATGTCAGGAGTTCGAATCTCCTAGGCTCCACACTGTGTTGAGACAGTTCGAGAAGGCCCCGCCGAGTGCGGGGCCTTCTCGTTTCTCCCGTGTCTCCACAGGTGTTAACAACCCTGTTAACAACTGCTCGAGTGTACGGCTCGTGAGTGCACAGGTGTGGATGGACCTGTTAACAACGCCGTCGGCGAGTCCTCGTCTCATTAGACGGCCTAGATATCAACCCCCCTCCGCATTCTCAGGTCGGGGGCGTAGCGTGCTGGCATGAGCGACGCGGAGACGATGATCCAGACCGAGATCGTGTTCGATGGATCGAGCTATCTGCTCGCTCAGGATCAGGACGTCGACGATCTCCGAGAACGGATCGAGTCGGCGTCGAAGACCGCGGGCACGTTCGTCGACATGGTCGTCGTCGGGAACAGGGCTGTGAGCGTGCTCGTCACGCCGACCACCCAGGTCACGATCAGCGTGGCATCCGTGGCGTTCGATCCTCGGGATACCGGAGACGTCGACTTCCCCTACAGCGGGTTGTACGACGAGCTGTGACTCGGCGAGTCTGATCGCCGGTGGTTCAGAGCTCGGGACCGCGGATCATCCGCACAGGGCCGCGTGCGTCTCCGATCGTCACCTCGGCGCCCTTCTGCGTCACGACGATCTCTCCGCGGTCGGCGAGCAGTCCGGCGACCCGTCGCACCTCGGGCATCGTCGAGCGCCACGACTCCCCGCCCACGGTCCGAGCGACATCGCTCGGACAGATCGACGACTCTCCCCGTTTGCGGATGAGCGCGCGCGTCGCGGCCGCGATCCTCTCGTCGAAGACGTCACCGCTGCGGTCTTCCCACCACGGCGCCCCGCGTTCCCCGAGTGCGGTCTTGGCATCCTGCACGCGACGTCGCGCATCGGGTTCCTGAGCCTTCACTGCGCGGCGCGCGGCCATCAGCTCGTTCACGAGCTCCTGACGGAACGTCTCGGGGATCGACGGGTCGGTCGCTCTCCACCGCCGCCCGTCGATGACGACATGGTGACCGTCGGGAGTGCGTTCCGGGCCGCTCGCATCGCCGTCGTGTGTGCGCTCATCCGATGCCATGGTGACAGTCAAACCACCCGTGACCGCGCCGACCAGGGGGTTGACCAGTCCGGTCCGCGCGGCACTGCGTGCCGCGGAGCGTCACACCGAGCGAAGGTCGTGGGGAGCCAGGTTGAGACGCTCGCATCCGTCGGCGGTCACGACGACGATGTCCTCGATGCGTGCGCCCCACTCGCCCGCGAAGTAGATTCCGGGCTCGATGCTGAAGGCCATGCCTTCGCGCAGCACCAGATCGTTTCCGGGGGCGATGTACGGCTCCTCGTGCACCGAGACGCCGATGCCATGGCCCGTGCGGTGCAGGAAGGCCTCTCCGAGCCCCGCCTCGGCGAGCACGGATCGCGCGGCGGCATCCACCGCCTCAGCCGTCGCTCCGGGGCGCACGGCATCGACGGCGGCCTGCTGCGCACGAACCAGCACCGCGATGCGGTCGGCAGCCGCACTCTCGGGGGTGCCGACGACGTAGGTGCGGGTGCTGTCGGAGTTGTATCCGCTCGGCACGGCGCCGCCGATGTCGACCACGACGATGTCCCCGTCGTCGATCACGCGGTCGGACACCTCGTGGTGAGGATCCGCGCCGTTGGGCCCCGAGCCGACGATGACGAACTCCACCGAGCGGTGTCCCTCGGCCACGATGGCCTCGGCGATGTCGGCGGCCACTTCACGCTCGGTGCGCCCCGCTCGCAACCACTCGGGCACGCGGCGATGCACGGCGTCGATCGCAGAGCCCGCACGCCGCAGCTCGGCGACCTCATCGGCGTCTTTGATCATGCGGCTCTCGCGCAGCACCGGTGTGGCGAGCTCGACGCGCCGGCCGATCCGCTCGGCGAGCGGGATCACGTGCAGCGCTGGGAGGGCGTCTGAGACTCCTACCCGCGCCACGGGGCCGAGCGCAGCAGTCACGAGGTCGTAGGGGTTCTCGCCATCCACCCAATCCGAGACGGCCAGGCCGAGCTGACCGACAGCGGTGGTCCTGACCTTCGCCAGTTCCATGCGCGGCACGATGACGGTGGGGGAGAGGCCGGGACCGAGCACGAGTGCGGTGAGGCGTTCGATCGTGTCGCCCTCGACGCCGACCAGGTACTCCAGATCGGGGCCCGGGCCCACCACGATTCCGTCGAGACCGGCGTCGGCGGCAAGGGCTGCTGCACGGTCGAGTCGAGCGGCGTACACGGATGCGGGGAACGGCAGTGTGCTCACGGCATCCACGCTACTGCGCGAGCCCGCAACCGGGTACGGCGACTCAGCTGACGGCGAGGCGGATGCGCTCCGTGAGCGCCTTGCGGTTCGCGGCCGAGAGGTCGAGCAGCGCATAGGCCGTGGGCCACATCGTGCCGTCGTCGAGGTTCGAGATGGGCTCGAAACCGAAGGTGCCGTACCGGACCTTGAACTTGCTGGCCGGCTGGAAGAAGCAGAGCACCTTGCCATCCTTGCCCCATGCAGGCATGCCGTAGTACGTGCGCGGCATGAGCTCGGGAGCCACCTCGGTGACGAGTTCGTGAAGCGCCTTCGACAGCTCGCGGTCGTTGTCGTCGGGAAGCTTCGCGATCGCCGCCTCGAGGTCGGCGACACCCTCGGCGCGCACCTCTTCAGGGGTCTTCTTGGCCCGCGAACGGGACTTCCGCTTGTCGGCAGCGGCCTCCTTCATCGCCTCGCGCTCTTCGGCACTGAAGTTCTTCTCGTTGTCAGCCATGGCCGACTCCTTCCGTCGTGTGATCTGCGATGGATCTCACCCTACGGATGCGAAGGCAGCGGCGCTTCTCGATTCGTGATCGATCCGCCGGCGGTTCTCCGGCCGATGCCGGACCACTATGGTGGACGAATGGATATGCGGGTCGCGGCATACGCGGTCGTCACCGATGACGACGGTCGCATACTCCTTGCGCGCTGGATCGAGGGTCGCCGCGTGGCGTGGACGATGCCCGGTGGCGGATTGGAACCCGGCGAGGCGCCGGAAGATGCGGTGCGTCGCGAGCTTCGGGAAGAGACCGGCTACACGGTCAAGGTCGGCGAGCTGCTCGGCATCCATTCGAGGGTGATCCCGGCGAGCCAGAGGGTGAACGAGTCGGATCAGCCACTGCACGCGCTGCGCATCGTCTATCGGGCGTCTGTGACCGGCGGGAAGCTGACGTTCGAAGAGGAGGGCTCGACCGACATGGCCGAGTGGTTCCCGCTCAAGGCGGTGAAGGAGCTGCAGAGGGTCAAACTGGTCGATATCGCACTGCGAATGGCCGGCATCCTCTGAGTCAGTCGCGGGCCTCTTCGGGCACCGAGATGTCGGCGACGGTGGCGCCGTAGGCGGCGATGAGGTCGTCGGCGTCGACGAAGAGACTGTAGCCGTGCGATCCCGCGCCCATGGCGATCCGCTGGCCCACGATCGATTCATCGGCGAAGACGGGCCAGTCGGTGGTGCTGCCGATGGGCACGATGGTGCCGCGCTCGTAACCCGTGGCGGCCAGAGCGAGATCCGGATCCGGCAGGCGCAGCTTGTTCACGCCGACGATGGCCCGCAGCTTCGGCCAGGAGATCGACCGGCCGCCCGGGATCAGCGCGAAGAGGTACGTGTCATCCGATCGCTTGACGACCAGGGTCTTCACGATGCCGGAGGGAGGGATGCCGAGGAGATCTGCAGCCTCGAAGAGACTTCGGGCCGCGGGACGCTCGCGGATCTCGATGTCGAGACCGCGAGCGGTGGCGGCATCCCTCACCCGAGCATGGAGGTCCCCCGGCTCAGCGGCCGGGGGCTCCGATGTCGAGATCACGCGTCAGGAGCGGAAAGCGGGTCGTCCGCGACCCAGAGCTCGTCGTCTGCACGCAGTGCCTGCCAGGCGGCGTAGAGGACACCGGCTGCCGCGGCGACTCCGAGGATCAGAGCGATCACCGAGCCGACGCTCGGCCCCTTGGGCTCGGGCTGGGTGGCCTTCTTGACCTTCTTCACGACGCCCTCGCGCTTGGCGTTCGCGACGTCCCACGCGGTGAGCGCGGAGCCGACGACACCGCCGACGATCGGGACGACCTTGTCGTCCACCACGTGGTGTCCGAAGCGGACGCCACGGTCGACGACCGGCGCGACACGACGGTTGTAGGTGTCCTGCACGACGGGACCGACCTGCTCGCGACCGAAGTTGCCGAGCTGGCGTCCGGCTTCACGGGCGACGTCGGCGGCGTGCCCGACCAGGACCTGCTGGTTCTCCCAGAGCTGGTTGGCGTCGTTCTGCAGACGACGCAGCTCCTTCTTCCGCTTGCGGCTGATGCTCACGATGATCTCCTGTCGATTGGAGTACGGATTCCCCATCTTGCCACGCGACCCTGTATGGGGCGAGGGAATCGCCGAACCCTTGCGTCCGGGGGCGATGAGCGCTAGACGCGGGCCAACTCATGGGAAGCTCTGCGAGAATGGACCCATGGTTCACGCTTCTCATGTCGCAACCCTGCACACCAACCACGGTGACATCGTCATCAACCTCTTCGGCGACCACGCCCCGAAGACGGTCAAGAACTTCGTCGGCCTGGCCGACGGCACCCAGGAGTGGACGCACCCCGCCACCGGCAAGCCGGGCGAGGGCGCCCTCTACAAGGACGTCATCTTCCACCGGATCATCCCGAACTTCATGATCCAGGGCGGCGACCCGCTCGGACAGGGCGTCGGCGGTCCCGGCTACAACTTCGACGACGAGATCAACATGGAGCTCAACTTCAACGAGCCCTACATCCTCGCCATGGCCAACGCCGGCCTCCGTCGCAACGCCATCACGGGCAAGGCCGAGGGCACCAACGGCTCGCAGTTCTTCATCACGACCGACCCCACTCCCTGGCTGCAGGGCAAGCACACCATCTTCGGCGAGGTCGCGGATGACGCCTCCAAGGCTGTCGTCGACGCGATCGCCGCTGTGCCGACGGCTGCGGGCGATCGCCCCATCGAGCCGGTCGTGCTGCAGTCGATCGACATCGTCGCGGCCTGACGTCGACGCTGGCCGATCCGGATGACGACGCCTGAGTTCACGGACAACCGTGACAACTTCTGCTACCGGCATCCGGATCGGCAGAGCTTCGTGCTCTGCCAGCGGTGCCTGCGCACCATCTGCCCCGAGTGCCAGACTCAGGCGGCAGTCGGGGTCATCTGCCCCGAGTGCATGGCGGCGGAGCGCAAGAACCGCAGTCCCGCCCAGAAACGCGCCGAGCGTCGCTGGGGCGGACGCGGCACCGCACTCTCTTCGCGGGGCAGTGGCAAGCCTGTCGTCACCTACTCGCTGCTCGCGATCACCTCGTTCATCGGGCTCCTTCAGCTGATCCCGGGGATGGGTCAGGCCATCACCGGCCAGCTGCTGTTCGCGGCCGGTTATCTGTATCCGGACCTGTCTCTCATGCCGTTCGAACCCTGGCGGCTTCTCACAGCGGTCTTCGTGCACGGCGGTTTCCTGCATCTCGCGCTCAACATGCTCGCTCTGTGGATGCTGGGCCAGAGCCTCGAACCGATGCTGGGCCGGGTCCGCTTCCTGTCGCTATATCTGATCAGCGGTCTCGGCGGTTCCGTCGCCGTCGCACTGCTCGCGCCCGGCACGGCGACGGTCGGCGCCTCCGGCGCGATCTTCGGCCTGATGGCCGCGCTGCTGATCATCGGGCGCCACATCGGTGCGAACGTGACGGGGATCCTCGTGATCCTCGGCATCAACTTCGTGGTCGGGTTCGTGTTCTCTCAGAACATCGCCTGGCAGGCGCATCTCGGTGGCGCGATCGTCGGCGCGCTCGTGGCGTTCATCCTCACGAGAACCCGCAGACGCGAGCAGAGGACCCTGCAGATCGTGCTGCTGGCTGCGGTGGTCGTCGCCCTGATCCTGATCGTCGCCCTGTTGGTACCGTTCCTGATCACGACGGTTTACTCCTGATCAAGAGTTGTTAACAGGGTTGTTAACCGCTGTGAATAACATCTGTGTAATTCTCCCCATGTTGGGGATAACCTGTGGATAACCAGAAAATGGCCCCTCTCGCTGAAGCGAAAGGGGCCTTTTCGAAAGCAGTGGCGTGGCGCCCTAGCGCCAGCGAGTCGTCATCAGGAAGCCGATCAGAGCGATGCCCAGGCCGATCGCCAGGTTCCAGTTGTCGAGACCCGGGATCGGGAACTGCATGCCCGAGATGTAGAACACGAGGATCCAGACGAGACCGAGCAGCATGAAGCCGACCATCACCGGCTTGAACCACACGGCATTGGGCGCGGCTTCGCCTTCGCTGCGCGGAGCTTCGGGTTCTTCGGTCTTGCGGTCGCGTGCCATTCCCACAGTGTACCGAAGAGTGTCATATCGCGCGGAAAACCCAGGCCACAGGGCGGGAATTCAGGTCCGGCAGATAGGATTCTGGCCATGACTGCATCCGTCGTCTCGGGGGAGCGACGAGCACACCGTCGCCGGCGCCGTTCGCGCGCGACCTTCTCGAGCGTGCTCGGCGAGCTGCTGCTCACCGGAGGCGTGATCGTGCTCCTCTTCGTGGCCTGGCAGATGTGGATCGGCGACATCATCATCTCGGCCCAGAAGAACGAGGAGGGTGCGGCGGTCTCGCAGGAATGGGCGAACGCCCCCGCCCCCGAACTCCCACCGGTCGTCCAGACCGACGACGGAGCGACGGCCTTCGAGCCCGTGATCCCTGCCGCCCCGGCCGACACCGAGCTTCTCGGCCAGATGCACGTCCCGCGTTTCGGCGCCGAGTACAACGTCGGGATCTACGGCGGCACGAGCCGCGCACGCACGCTCGACAAGCTCGGCATCGGCGTCTACACCGATTCGAAGATGCCCGGCGAGATCGGCAACTTCGCGATGGCCGGCCACCGCACCACCTGGGGCAAGCCGTTCAATCAGCTCGACAAGCTCCAGGTGGGCGACGCGATCGTCGTCGAGACGCCCGACGGCTGGTTCACCTACCGCTTCCGGACGCTCGAGTACGTCAAGCCCACGCAGACCGATGTGCTGCTCGACGTGCCGCAGATGCCCGGCGTCGCGACCGGCGAGAGGTACATCACGCTCACCGCGTGTTCGCCGCTGTACTCCCTCGCCGAGCGCATCGTCGCCTACGGAGTGTACGAGAGCTTCCAACCGCGCGCCGAGGGTCCGCCCTCCGCGCTCACCGACCCGCCACCTCCGCCGGCCGCGCCGTCGATCTAGCCGAACGGACACGACGACCCATGTATGCCGCACTCTGGCGCATCCTCCCCGGCCCGTGGTGGCTGAAGCTCTTCATCCTCCTCGTGCTCGTGGCAGCGGTGCTCTACGGACTCTTCTGGTACGTCTTCCCCTGGGTGAGCCCTCTGATCACCCCGGGTGAGGTCGACCTCGAATGACGCGGGTGCTCGTCGTGGACAACCGCGACAGCTTCGTGCACACGCTCGTCGGGTACCTGCGCGAGCTCGGCGCTGAGGTCACGCTGATCGAAGCGGATGCGACTGATGCCGCCGATCTCGAGACGATGCTGTCGGATGTCGATGCGGTGCTGCTCTCGCCCGGTCCCGGTACACCCGATGACGCCGGGGTCTCGATCGACGCCGTGCGCCTCGCCGCACGGATGCGGATGCCGCTTCTCGGCGTCTGCCTCGGGCATCAGGTGATCGGCGCCGCGTTCGGCACCTCCGTCACGGAAGCGCCCGAGCTGATGCACGGCATGGTGTCGCAGGTCACGCATGACGGATCAGCCCTCTTCTCGGGCATCCCCTCGCCGTTCGACGCGGGCAGGTATCACTCGCTCGCTCTCGCCGAGAGCGCGCTGCCGGCGGATGTGGCTGTCACGGCGCGCACAGACAGCGGGACGGTCATGGCTCTGGCGCACACGCGGCTGCCGATCCTCGGGGTGCAGTTCCACCCCGAGAGCGTGCTCACCGAAGGCGGATACCGTCTGCTCGCCAACTGGCTCGCTTCGTGCGGCGACGAACACGCCGTGGCGATCTCCGCGACGCTGCACCCCGTGTCGGGTGCCGACCGTCGTGCAGGTCAGCCGGCCGCGACGCAGTAGCGCAGCTCGACCGTCGACCCGATCGCCACGTCTCCCGGTGCGGCCGACATCGACGACACGGTCGGCGGTTCGGTCGGAGTGCAGTCGATCAGCTCGACCGGACTGGGCGTGAGGCCGATGCGTTCGAGCTCGGCTTGCGCCGCCTCCATCGTCCACCCCGTCACGTCGGTGAGGGTCACCCGTCCGCTGGCGACGACGAGATTGATGACGGTCCGCGGGGCGACCTCGCTGTCGGCCTCCTCGCTCGCCTCCATCACCGTCTCGGCAGCCAGCCCCTTGTCGTTGCGCTGGATGACCGTCCCCAGTTCGAGTCCTGCCGCCGCGATCGCGTCCTTGGCGGCCGACAGAGACATGCCCTCCAGCATCGGAACCACTACCGTCTCCTTGCCGGAGGAGACGTAGACCGTCACCGAGTCGCCTTCGCTCACGGCGGTGCCGGCCGCGGGGTCTGTGCGGGTCACATTGCCCTCGGCGATGTCGTTGCTGGACTCGAGCACCAGTTTCGATGTCAGGTCGAGCTTGCCGAGATCATCCTGAGCACGCTCGGACGACACATTGACGAGGTCGGGCACCACGCGCGAGCTCGATGGCACGTCGTCGGGACGCATGCTGAGCGTCCACACCCAGAACAGCACCGATGCGAGCAGCACGGCCAGCAGCGCCACCCCCGCCCAGATCCACGCGACAGGCGGACCCGACTGCGTGCGAGCCATCGTGGTGTCGGTGCTCAGCTGACGCAGCGACCGGGCGGTCTCCTGAGCAGCGCGCGGATTGGGGCCGTAGAGTTCGCTCGTGAGTGCGCCGAGCTCCTTGCGGCTCGGCGCATGGCCGGACACCGCCGAGTCGAGCGCAGCGCGGAAGTGCGCGGCATCCGGGTATCGCTGGTAGGGATCCTTGGCCAGCGCGCGCAGGACGATCGGGTCGAGGGCACCGGGGGAGTCCTCGTTCACCTCGGTCGGAGGCACCGGGGTCTCACTGACGTGCTGGTAGGCGACGGCGACCGGCGACTCACCGCGGAACGGCTGACGGCCGGTGAGCAGCTCGTAGAGCACCACTCCGGTCGAGTAGAGGTCGGCCCGGGCGTCGACGGGCTCGCCCTTGGCCTGCTCGGGCGAGAAGTATGCCGCGGTGCCGATGATCTGCGTGGTCTCGGCGACCGTCGACGAGGAGTCGGACACGGCTCGGGCGATGCCGAAGTCCATGACCTTGACCTGGCCCTTGTCGGTCACCATGACGTTGCCCGGCTTGATGTCGCGGTGCACGACGCCCGCACGGTGCGAGTAGTCGAGCGCCTCGAGGATGCCGTCGACGTAGCGCACGGCGTCTTCGACCGGCACCGGCCCCTTGGCGATGATGTCCTTCAGCAGGGTGCCGCTGATCAGCTCCATGATGATGTACGGAGGCTCATCGGTGCTGCTGTCGGTGGTCGAGGGGTCGCCCGCGTCGTACACACGGACGATCGACGGGTGCGACATGCGTGAGGCGGACTGCGCCTCGAGACGGAAGCGCGTGCGGAACGCGTTGTCGCGCGCCAGTTCGGGGTCGAGGAGCTTGATCGCCACCGACCGACCGAGCGTCAGATCGTACCCGCGGTACACCTTCGCCATGCCGCCGTGCCCGATGAGCTCGTCGACGCGGTAGCGACCCGCGAGAACGCGTGGCTCTGTCGTCACGTGGTGACCCCCTGATACGACCTTGTGGATGCTCCAGCCTACGGCGGGAGCGGGTTATTCGCCTGAGTCTCCGCCGTCGGTGTCGCCTTCACCGGCATCCGTCGCGGGCAGGATGACGACGCCCGGCATGGCATCCGACTGCTCGGAGGGCATGTCGCTTCCACAGAAGACGCGGAACGTGGCGGTGATCGACTGTCCTGCCGAACCGGGAATGATCTGCGTCGAGAGCACGCTCGGTCCGAAGCTGCGGATGGACTCGCCGGAGTTGCCGCCGGAGAAGGTCGCGTTGGTGAGCGTCACCTCGAAGGCCGATCGTGCCGGAGTGCCGGACGGGCACTCGAAGCTCGGCCAGTTGAGGGTCACGGGCTCGCCCTCGGTGGCGGTGCCGGCGATGGTCGGAGTGCCCGCGGGCTTGCCCACCTTCACCTGCTCCTTGAAGGTCGTCAGCGTGATGACCGTGCCCTCGGGGACGTTGCCGCCGGGCTGCACGGACTCGACCGTTCCGACCTGGTTGGCGTTGGGAGCGACGGTGTTGCCCACCACGCACTCGGCCTGGAGTCCGGCGTTGATGGCGGCGTTCTGCGCGGCCTCGCACTGCATTCCGACGAGTCCGAGACCGTCGACGTCGACGAGCTCGGGCTCGGGAGTCTCGGTCTCGGTCGGCGTCGGCTTGGGGGTCTGTGACGTGGTCGCCGACCGGGTCGGCTCGGCGTCGGGGTCGCCCTGGTTCATCAGGGCGAACACGGTTCCGCCGAGCACGATCACGAGAAGCGCGATCAGCGCGATGAGCGGCCATGTCCACGGGCTGCGCTTCTTCTTCTTCTTCTCGGCGTCCTCCGCGGCCTGCTCGTCGGTGGGCAGCTGAGCCGTGGTGGGGAGGATGCGCGTGGTGCCGTCGTCACCGGATGCCGTGAGCAGCTGGGTCGCGTCGTCGGAGGTGACTCCGCCGGTCGCGATGGCGGGCACGGCGATGGCGGCGGAATTCAGATCACCGCGGCGCAGTGCCTGGGCGGCGCGCGCCACCGTCGCGGACGACGACGGTCGGTCGCCCGGCTTCTTGGCGATCATCGCCATGACGAGGTTCTGCACCGGGATCGGCACGGTCGGGGGCAGCGGCGGGGGCTGCTCGTTGATCTGCGCCATGGCGATCGCGACCTGCGACTCACCCGTGAAGGGACGCTTGCCGGCAAGGCACTCGTAGGCCACGATTCCGAGCGAGTATGTGTCGGTCGCCGGCGACGCCGGATGCCCCGACGCCTGCTCGGGCGAGAGGTACTGCACGGTGCCCATGACCTGGCCGGTGGCCGTCAGCGGCACCTGGTCGGCGATGCGGGCGATGCCGAAGTCGGTGATCTTGACGCGGCCGTCGGGCGTGATCAGCAGGTTTCCCGGCTTGATGTCACGGTGCACGAGACCTGCGGCATGCGCGGCCTGCAGAGCGGATGCCGTCTGCGCGACGATGTCGAGGGTCTTGTCGGCGTTCAGGGCGCCATCGCGCTCGAGCACGGTGGAGAGGGCCTCGCCGGGCACGAGCTCCATGACGAGGTATGCGCTGCCGTTCTCCTCGCCGTAGTCGAAGACACTCGCGATGCCCTCGTGGTTCACGAGTGCGGCATGGCGCGCCTCAGCGCGGAACCGCTCGAGGAACCCGGGGTCCCCCATGTACTCGTCCTTGAGGATCTTGATGGCCACGGTGCGGCCGATGACGTGATCCGTCGCCTCCCACACCTCGCCCATGCCGCCGATCGCAATACGCGACTGCAGCTCGTAGCGACCACCGAACGACACACCCTGCGTCGGTCTCATCTGCCCAGCACCGCCTCTATGACCTTCTTTGCAATCGGAGCGGCGATGGTGTCGCCGGATCCTGACTGCCCTTGTCCACCGCCGTCTTCGACGAGGACCGCTACTGCCACCTCGGGGTCGTCCGCCGGCGCGAAACCGGTGAACCACAACGTGTACGGCTTGTTATCGTTCTCGGTCGTGCCGGTCTTCCCGGCCACATCGACCCCGTCTATTCTTGCACCCTGCGCAGCGCCGTTTGAGACGCTCGCGACCATCGACGCCGTGAGCTGATCGGCGATCTTGGCGTCGGTCGTCCGGCCGAACTCGGTGTCGTCGTACGAACGGATGACCGAGAGGTCATTGCCGATCACCGTGTCGACCAGGCGGGGATTCATCACGACGCCGTCGTTGGCGATGCCGGCCGCCACCATCGCGATCTGCAGCGGCGTCGCGGTCACCTGTCCCTGCCCGAAGCCCGTGAGCGCCGTCTGCGCATCGTCGAGGGCGCGCGGGTAGCTCGACGGCGTCGACTCGAGCGGCGTCGAGAAGCTGCGGTTGAACCCGAACTTCTCCGCCATCTCGCGGATCGCGTCATCGCCGAGCTGCACGGCGAGCTCGGCCATCGGGATGTTGCAGCTCAGGCGGATCGCTTCGGAGATCGTCACGGTGTCTCCGCTGCCGCACGTGCCGCCCCACGCGTTCGCCACCGTGTTCGTCGAGCCGGGCAGCTGATAGCGAGCGGGGTTCGGAAGCGTCGAGTCGGGCGTCCAATCGCCCGAGGCGTAGGCGGCGGCCGCGACGACGAGCTTGAACGTCGAACCGGGAGGGTTCAGGTCGCCCGCGATCGCCCGGTTCGAAAGGGGCTTCGTCGGGTCTTCGTCGAGCTGGTCGTAGGTCGCGTTCGCGGCATCCGCGTCGTGCGTCGCGAGCTGATTGGTGTCGAACCCGGGGGTCGACACCAGCGCGAGGATCCGCCCCGTGTCCGGCTCGATCGCGACGACCGCGCCGTTGAGCCCCTGCAGGGCGTCATAGGCGGCGCGCTGCGCCGCGGTGTCGAGAGTCAACTCGACACTGAATCCACTCTGCGGCTGGCCTGAGAGGATCCGCTCGATCTCGGCGAAGAAGGCGCTCGACCCGGTTCCGGACAGGTCGGCGTTCATCGCCCGCTCGATGCCGGTCGCCGACTGCAGTGCGGGGTTGAAGTATCCGGTGACAGGTGCCCACATCGCGGCATCCGTGTAGACGCGCTGGAACTGGTAGCGGTCGTCGGAGGGGGTCGACGAGGCGATCGCGACGTCGTCGACGATGATCGATCCGCGCTGGATCTCGTAGCTGTCGAGCAGCGTGCGCCTGTTGTTCGGGTCCTGCCCGAGGGCGTCGGCCTCGACCACCTGGATCCAGCTGGTCGCGGCGAACAGCGACAGGAACATGAACAGCATCACGATGCTGAGACGGCGGAGTTCTTTGGTCATGTCAGCCGATCACCGTCCGGGGTTGGCTGCGGACGCCGTCGGAGATGCGCAGCAGGATGGCCACGATCAGCCAGTTGGCGATGAGCGAGGATCCGCCGGCGGCGAGGAAGGGGGTGGTCAGACCTGTCAGGGGGATGACCCGCGTGACGCCGCCGACCATGATGAACACCTGCAGCGCGATGGTGAACGACAGGCCGATGGCGAGCAGCTTGCCGAAGTCGTCCTGACCCGCCAGTCCGATGCGCACACCGCGGCTGACGAACACCATGTAGAGGCAGAGGATCGCGAACAGCCCGATCAGGCCGATCTCCTCGCCGAGGCTCGTGATGATGTAGTCGCTGTGCGCGAGGGGCGTGACATCGGGGCGTCCCTGGCCCCAGCCGGTGCCGAGGAGACCGCCGTGCGCCAGGCCGAACAGGCCCTGCATGGGCTGGAAGCCCGCGCCGTCGGGGTCGACCTGCTCGGGATCGAAGAGGAAGAGCCAGTTGATGAAGCGGCCCCGCACATAGCTGAGGATCTGCGTCGCCACAGCGACTCCGGCGGCCACGAGGGCGAGCCCGATGAGCACCCAGCTGGTCTTGCCGGTGGCGACGTAGAGCATCGCGACGAACATGCCGAAGATCAGGGTTCCGGTTCCGAGGTCGCGCTGGATCACGATGATGCCGAGCGAGATCGCCCACACCACCAGAACCGGTCCGAGTTCGCGCATGCGCGGCCACATGATGCCGAGGAACTTCGTGCCGACCGAGGTCAGGCTCTCACGGGTGCGCACCAGGTATCCGGCGAAGAAGATCGCCAGGCAGATCTTGGCGAGCTCGCCCGGCTGGAACGCGAACATGCCGCCGAGCGAGACCCAGACCTGGGCGTTCGCGTCGGGGATGCGCAGACCCGGGACGAAGGGCAGCAGCAGGAGCAGGATGCCGGAGAGGCCGAAGATGTAGGTGTAGCGGAACAGCACCCGGTAGTTGCGCAGCAGGATCACGCAGGCGATCGCACCCGCGAGGGAGATGCCCGTCCAGGCGAGCTGCTTCGTCGAGTACGCGTCCCAGCCCGTCAGCGATTTCGCGATGTCGATGCGATAGATCATGGCGATGCCGAGGCCGGTCAGCAGCGTGGCGATCGGAAGCAGGAACGGGTCGGCAGCCGAGGCAACGGCACGCAGCACGAAGTGCATGGCGAAGGCGAGCACCGCGAGACCACCGCCGATCGCGAGGATCATCGGGTCGATCAGACCGAGCGCACCGAGCTGCACGAGCGTGAGGGCCCCGCCGCTGAGCGCGACGGCGAACAGCAGCAGCCAGAACTCGCGGTTGCGCTGCGTCTGCGGCATCCGCATGCGCTTGAGCGCCTTGATGACGCTGGTGTCGGCCGTGACGTCGGCGGTCATCCTGCGTCCTCCGTCGGCGTCTCGGTGGGCAGGGGAGTGGGCAGCGGGGTCTCGCCGGTCACGCGGTCGGCGCCGGCCTGGAGCCGCGCGACGATGGCCTCGGCATCCGAGAAGGACCGGGCGGTGATCGTGCGCTCCACGGAGTCGCGCTGATAGGGCGGAAGGTTGGCGAGCAGGATGTCGGTGTCGCGGAGCGGCGTCGACAGGGTGATCGGACCGATGTTCTGCTGCACACCCTGGTAGATCACGACACTGTCCTCGTCGGCGCCGACGAAGTAACGGGTCTGCGTCCAGCTGTATGCCGCGAAGGCCGCGAACACGAGCATCGCGACGACCACCAGCATTCCGGCGATCCAGCCCAGACGGCGGCGCTTAGCGCGCCGACGGTCTTCTTCGATGAGCTCCTCGAGGTATTCGGGCGCCGGCTCGAAGTGGCTGGGCTCGTTCGCGGCCTGGCGCACAGGGTGCAGCCAGTTGCCGCGGGGCGCGCGCACCGGGGGCACCGTCACGTTGGCGGGGTTCGATGCCGAGCCGACGATCGTCGCCGTGCCGGAGTGCATCGCGTGCTGCCCGCCGACCTCGACGAGCACGATCGTGACGTTGTCGGGAGCGCCGCCGTCGAGCGCCTGCTTGAGCAGATTGTCGGCCGTGCGCCCCGGGGCCATGCCCATGCGCATCGCCTTGAGGATGTGATCCTCGTCGACCACGCCCGACAGGCCGTCGGAGCACAGCAGCCAGCGGTCGCCCGGCTGGGTGTGCATCACGAACATGTCGAGCTCGGGATCGGCGTCCATGTCGCTCAGCACGCGCATGAGCACCGAGCGGCGCGGGTGGTAGCGCGCCTCTTCGGGGGTGATGCGGCCTGAGTCGACCAGGCGCTGCACGAAGGTGTGGTCGGCCGTGATCTGTGTCACCGCGTCGTCGCGGTAGAGGTAGATGCGCGAGTCGCCGATGTGCCCGATGACCGCGTAGTCGTCGACCATGATGATCGCGCTGAGCGTCGTGCCGAGACCGGCGAGTTCGGGGCGGTCCTTGGCGGCGCGGATCAGGTCGCCGGCCGCCGTCGTCGCGGCGGCCTGCAGGGAGGCCTGCGCGTCGTCGACCGATGAGTAGGGCTGGTCGAGCGGCTCCATCCGATGGATCGCGATGCTCGAGGCGACGTCACCGCCGGCGTGACCGCCCATGCCGTCGGCGACGACGAAGAGATTCGCCCCGGAGTATCCGGAATCCTGGTTGTTGGAGCGGACCTTCCCGGTGTGGGAGATCGCGGCGCTCGAGCCCTCGAAGACCATGCCGGGGTCAGGCTCGCAGCTCGAAGGTCGTGGCGCCCACCTTGATCGGCGTGCCCAGAGCGAGTGCGACGGGACCGCCGGTCACGCGCTGGCCGGCGACGAAGGTGCCGTTGGTCGAGTCGAGATCCTGGATCGCCCAGCTGTCGCCGCGCAGCAGCAGACGCGCGTGGTGGCTGGACGTGTAGTCGTCGCGGATCACGAGAGCCGATTCACTCGAGCGACCGATCGTCAGCGTCTCGGTGCCGAGAGGGAGCTCGAGCCCCGCCTTCGGGCCGGAGGTGATCACGAGGCGCTTGGCCGTCGCGATCGTCGCGGGTCCTGTGCTGGCCTTCGACGAGGCCGGACGCGACGCCGGTGCTGATGCCGGTGACGGCGCCGGAGCCGGAGCCGGTGTCGCCGCCGCGGCCTCGGCCGGGAGCTTGCGGACCTTCATGCCGAAGAGGTCGGCGCGCAGCGAGTAGACGACCCCGAACACGAAGAACCACAGCAGCAGCAGGAAGCCGATGCGGAGCAGCAGGAGGACGAGTTCACTGGGAGTGCTCACGAGAGGGCTCCGAACGCGCGGGTCGCATCGTCGTCTCGCGGCCGGGGCGGGCGTGACGGGGAGGCGACGGGAACGATGCGGAACACCAGGTCGGTGCGTCCGATGGTCAGGGTGGTGTCGGAGGGGAGGGCGGCTTCGCGCACCTTCTGCCCGTCGACCTTGGTGCCGTTGGTCGATCCGAGATCGCGCATCATCGCGCGCTCGCCGTCCCAGAGGACCTCGACGTGCTTGCGGCTGGATCCGGCGTCGGCGATCGTGATGTCGGCATCCGTGCCGCGGCCGATCACGGTGCGCGCGCGGGTGAGGGAGTGGCGACGGCCCTCCACATCGATCACGGCCTGCCACTCGACACGGCCCTCGACCGTGCCGGAGCTGACGTTGATCGTGCCGGTGGCGATCTTGTCGTCGCCCTCGAGCGAGATCGAGAGCGGGCCCGAGAAGCTGTAACCCTGCGACTTCGCGTGCTTCGTGAGGAGCGCATGCAGCTCGTCGGTGAGGGCTCCGCCGAGCCCCTGCATCCGCTCGGCGTCGTCTGTGCTGAGGCGCACGACGAAGTTGTTGGGCGCGATGATGCGGTCCCTGCTCACCACAGCCGCTTTGGTGTCCGCTTCGCGCCGAAGGGCCGAAGCGATCTCCACGGGCTGGATGCCGCTGCGGAAGGTCTTCGCGAAGGCGCTGTTCACAGCGCGCTCGAGACCCTTCTCAAAGCTGTCAAGTAGTCCCACTGGGCTCCTCTGGCATGCCGACTGGTAGGCACATCGTAGCGAGGTGTGCTGGGTGAACGCCGTCGCGGGCCGGGAAAGCCCCGAGATTCCGGGGGAGTGGGGGAGGTGGGATGCGGCGAAATGCAGGACCGCGGCACGTCTGCAGGACTGGAGAACATCGTCTGATCCTGCATCCGTGCCCCGCTCCTGCATCCGGACGCGATGCCCATCGGGGCCCTGGTTTCTTCGAGGGGGTGAACGCGTGATATCTTTGGGAAGTTGAGTTCTTCGGAGCCCGACATACTCGCGCGAGTGGCGGAATGGTAGACGCGCTGGCTTCAGGTGCCAGTGTCCTTATGGACGTGGGGGTTCAAGTCCCCCCTCGCGCACAGCGAGCAGTAGATGTGAGACAGGCCCGGTTCCTTTCGAGGAAGCCGGGCCTTTTTCATGCCCGCAGGGCGTGGAGCGATGCGGTTGTTTTGAACAGTTCAAAATAAGGTACGGTGGGAAGACAACGTGGTGCCGGGGTTGCAGCCCCGGCACCACTGTCCGTGAGACACCACCATCCCTGACTGAGGAGGCTCACATGAGTCACGAACACGCCCCAGAGTACTCACGCCGGACGGCGTCGATCTCTCTTCCCTTCTTCGCGCAGCCTCAGGCCGTGCAGCGCATCTCACCCGCCGACTTCCACGCCACCCCGCCCCGCATCACCGATTCCGCGCAGTTCGTCGGGCGCGTGGACTCGGGTGGCCTCGGCAGCCCGCGCTATTTCGTCGGCGAGTACCGCGACGGACGGATGCCGAGTGCGCTCGTGCTCGAATACGGCGCCTCATCGGCCGACGAGAAGCGATCGGCCCGGGTGTGGAGTCTGGCCGATCGACGCGGCGCGACACCGGACTACCGCCTCGTCCACGACGACTCCTCGCGGGGGTACGTCACGGTGTGAGCGGGCCGGCTCACAGCACCCTCGCAGGACTCGCCGCCTTCACATGTTGGCGGTCGGGCCCCACTCATGATGGTGTGAACGGGTGAGATCGCCAGCTTCCCCCCACAGCGACGACCGGAGCGACGTGACGTCCGGCTCAGACCCCGAGACTCGCCCCCGCCGCCGGCGCGGCCGTGTGATCGGCTGGATCAGCGTCGTCGTCGTCCTCGCTTTGGTCGCTGTGGCCGCGATCGCCTACGGGCAGCTGCAGGGCAACGTCACGACCGCTCCGATCCGCTCGGATGACGAAGAGAGCGAGCCCGAACTCGCGACGGGCGATCTGAACATCCTGCTGCTCGGGTCGGATTCGAGGGCGCTCCAGTCGGATGGCTTCGGTGAAGACGACGGGAGCGAGCGCAGCGATGCCATGGTGATCGCCCACATCTCGAGCGACAACACCCGCATCGACGCCGTGCAGCTTCCGCGTGACACGCTCGCCGACCTGCCCGCCTGCGACGACAACGGCCGCGGGTCGTATGGCGGCGGCTTCGGGATGTTGAACTCGGCGCTGCAGTACGGACCGGCCTGCTCGGTCGCAGCGGTCGAGCAGCTGACCGGACTCACGATCGACCACTTCGTGCAGATGGACTTCGAGGGGTTCATCGGCATGGTCGACGCGATGGGCGGCATCGATGTGTGCCTGCCCGAGGCGCTGCAGGACGGCCACGCGCGCCTCGACCTGCCCGCCGGGCCGCAGTCGATCAACGGCGATCAGGCACTCGCCCTTGCACGCACGCGCCACGCGCTCGCCGAGGAGAGCGACATCGCCCGCCTCGGGCACCAGCAGATGGTGCTGTCGGCGATCGTGCAGAAGGCGACCAAGTCCGCTGTGCTCGTGCGCCCCGATCGGCTCTATGCGTTCCTCGATGCCGTCACCTCGTCGATGACGGTCGACCCGGGCCTGGGAGCCCTGACCGATCTCGCCGGCCTCGCCGCCCGCGTCGCCAACGTTCCGCTCAGCAGCGTCACGTTCCTCACGATGCCGACCACCGAGGCCCCGAACGACCCCAATCGCGTCGTGCCCACGGCGGATGCCGACGTCATCTTCCGGGCTCTGATCGACGACGTGCCCATCGTGCTCACGACCGACGAGGTGCAGCCCGAGGCCCCGGTGCGCACCGCACCCGTGCAGATCCTCAACGGCGCAGGCGTCAGCGGCCTCGCGTCCCGCGTCTCGGATGACGCGTCCGGCTACGGCTACACCGTCGCGGGCATCGCGAACGCCGACCCGGTCGACCTCACGACGATCATCGCGGCCGACACTCCTGACGCCCAGCAGACGGCACAGGCGCTCGCCGCGGAGCTCGGCATCCAGGTCACCGTGCAGGTCGGGGACGTCGACGGCGTGCAGCTGCTGCTCGGCGCCGACTACGAGGCGCTCACCTCGCAGCCCCGTGCGACCCCGGTGCCACCGCGGCCGGTCGACGCGGTGAACCGCAGCGCCGACACCGACCTGTGCGCCGCCTGAGGCGCGACTGAGCAGACGCGCCGGGCGACCTCAACGGCCGGTCGACCGATATATTGACCGACCACCCGAGGGCCTTCTCTGGGTAGTGTGGGCTGCACTCGCCCCTTTCGCAGGACGAAGCGGAGCCTCATGAGACAGCGCGCGTTCATCAGAGCCGCCTTCGTGGCCGTGCTCCTCGTCGTGGCCGGAGCCCTCGTCGCACCGATGACGGCGACCGCGGCGGGTGAAGCGACACTGTCGCTATTCAAGCGCATCGAGAACCTCGACACCGGCTCGAGCGTCGGTGATCGATCGCTGTGGGACGTGCAGGCCGTCAACGTCGACACCGGCGAGACGTTCCGCGGGCAGGGACTCAACGGCATCCAGAGCATGAGGATCCCGCCGGGCACGTATGAGATCTCGGAGATCGTGCGGGAGGACACCCCCGGCGGCTACCGCTTCGTGGAGTGGGAGTGCGGCGGAAGCGTCACGACCGAGCCCGTGCGCACCATCACTCTGACAGCGGACCAGCAGCTCACCTGCACCGTCGAGAACGAGGCGATCGCACCGACACTGACACTCATCAAGGAGGTCGTCGGCGGCAGCGCGGATCCGTCGCTGTGGACCCTGCAGGCGGAGGGGCCGATGAACATCCGCGGACCGGGGAACTCGGATGCCGTGACGGCGCAGCGGGTGCGGATCGGTCAGTACCAGCTGAGTGAGAGCGGCGGGCCGTCCGGCTACACCTCGAGCGCCTGGACGTGCACCGCGACGACTCTCGCGGGCGCGTCGAGCCCCCTGCCTGTGGACGCATCGGGACGGATAGACATAGACCTCGATCAATCGGTGACCTGCACCATCCGCAACACCGGTTCGCTGCCCAGGCTCACCCTGGTCAAGGAGGTCGAGGGACCCGCCGGAGCGACGCTCGACGAGCCGACCGAATGGACCCTCGCGGCTGCGGGACCCACCCCTCATTCGGGCGCGACCGGGTCTTCCGATGTGAGCCACGTCGCCGTGGAGCCAGGAACCTACACGCTGTCGGAGTCCGGGCCAGGGGGATACACGGCGAGCGAGTGGGAGTGCGTGGACCTCGCGACGGACCCGGACACCCCGGTGGCGGTCTCGGCGGGGCAGCTCACGATCGACGGCGACGAGGACGTGCGATGCACGATCGTGAACGCGTTCGCGGGTGGCCGGCTGACGCTGGTCAAGACCGTCGACGGACCTCAGCCCCCTCAGGCCTGGACCCTCTCGGCCGACAGCGGAGCCGAGCGCATCGAGGGCATCGTCGGCACGGCGTCGGTCACCGACGAGCCGGTCGGTGTGGGAACCTACGAGCTCGCCGAGACGGGACCCACCGACGGATACATGACCCAAGGCTGGCAGTGCACCAACTCGACGGGATTCGTCGATGAGGTCACGATCGCGGAGGGTGACGACGTCACCTGCACGATCGAGAACGTCTCACAGACCTCCCACCTCACGCTCGTGAAAGACGTCGTCAACACGGGAGGGGGAACGCTCGCTCCGAATGACTGGACCCTGAGCGCAGTCGGGGCGGTGGACTCGGTGTCGGGTGCGAGCGGCACGCCGGCGGTGAGCTATGCGGCGGTCGACCCGGGCACGTATGAGCTCGGCGAGGTCAGCACCGCAGCGGATGCCGGGCTGTACGAGGCGAGCGGGTGGGCCTGCATCGACGAGGAGACCGGGAGCCCTGAGGTCATGCCGACCGCGACGTCGGTGACGATCGACGGGAGCGAAGACTCGGTCATCTGCACGATCACGAACACCTGGACGCAGTCGACGATCACGCTGCAGAAGCGCGTGAGCGCCGCGTTCGGAACGCCGCCCCTGCCGAGCGAGTGGGTGCTTCGAGCATCCTCCGGCGCAACCACGGTCGAAGGCCAGTCGGGGTCGCCGAGTGCCACCCGCGTCCCGATTCCGGCCGATCAGACCTGGTCGCTCTCGGAGGTCTCCGGTCCCGACGGCTTCGAGCAGCTCGGATGGTCGTGCTTCGGCGCCACCGCCAGCGGCGGACAGGTCACGATCCCCGGCGGGCGGGACGTGGTCTGCGAAGTGCTGAACAACGCCATCACGCCCAAGATCACGCTCGTGAAGGAGATCGACGACACCGCCGGGGGAACCGCCTCGGTGGCGGACTTCGTTCTCAAGACGCGAGGGCCGGGCAATGCCGCCTTCGCCGGCGCGAGCGGGACGGATGCGGTGACCGATCTCTTCACCCCGCCGGGGGAGTACGTGTTCAGCGAGGACGGCCCCGCGGGATACGACGTGTCGTGGTCGTGCGTCGGAGCGGATTTCGACGCGTCGACCGAGAAGGCGACGCTCGGCTTCGGCGACGAGGCCGTCTGCACGGCCCTGAACGTCGCCATCGCCCCGTCGCTGAGTCTGGCGAAGGAGGTCGAGGGCGGTGATGCCGATCCCGACCTGTGGACCGTGCGCGCCGACGGACCCACCGACCTCGAGGGGCTCGGCTCGGTCGCTCCGACCGAGGTGCCCGCCGGCATCTACGTTCTCTCCGAGGCGTCTGACGACGACCAGGCGAGCGACTATGCGGCGGGAGAGTGGACGTGCGAGGGCGAAGGGTTCCCGGGCGCGGGCGGCATCCGTCAGACGGGTGACGGGACCGCCGAGTTGACCCTGCCGCTCGCTGTCGACGTCACCTGCACGATCGTGAACCGCTTCGATGCGACGCCGACCCCGACGCCGACGCCGACGCCGACGCCGACGCCGAGCCCGACTCCGACGCCGAGCCCGACTCCGACGCCGACTCCGACTCCCACGCCGAGCCCGACCCCCACGCCGAGCCCGACCGAGTCTCCTGACCCGACCGTGTCTCCTGACCCGACCGTGTCTCCTGACCCGGATCCGACACCGCCCGGTGCGGGTGGGTCCGGGGGCGGACTCCCGGGCACGGGTGGTGACGGAACGCTCGCGCTGGCCGTGGGCGGAGCGGCGCTGATCGTGGTCGCGGGCGGCATCGCGCTCATCGTCGCTTCTCGTCGCCGCGCAGCACGAGAGGGTGACGAGCACGAGTCGATGGAGTGACCGATCGTGATGCACGGATGACGCGTCGCCGCGTGGCCCCGGTCGCGTAGATCACCGGCAGACTGGAGAGGACTCCCCTTCCCGTCGACTGGAGACCCCATGCCCGAACAGCCTCGCCGCACCCCCAGCCAAGCCGTGCTCAGCGTGCAGCAGGTCGAGCAGGTCAGTCCCGACCTCGTGCGCATCACAGCCGGAGGTGAGGGCTACGAGGCCTTCACCGACAACGTCTACACCGACAAGTACGTCAAGATCCTGTTCGCCGACCCTCGCCACGGGATCACTCCGCCATACGATCTCGCCCAGCTGCGGGAGCACAGCCCCGAGAAGCTGCCCACTCCGCGCACCTACACGGTGCGTGCGGCGGATGCCGAGCAGCAGCGCCTCGTGATCGACTTCGTCGTGCATGGTAAAGACGGCGTCGCAGGCCCGTGGGCCCGGCGGGCACAGCCCGGTGACACTCTCGTCGTGAGCGGTGCGGGCGGCGGCTACACGCCCGAGCCCGGAGCGCCCTGGCATCTGCTCATCGGCGACCACACCGCCCTACCGGCGATCTCGTCGGCGGTCGAGGCGATGAGGGCGGATGCCGTCGGGCACGTCGTCGTCACCGTCGCCGACCCCGCCGACCGCATCCTGCCCGATGTTCCATCGGGAGTGACGGTGCGGTGGACAGACACCGACGACGACCTGCTCGACGTGCTCGCGGAGCTGCCCTGGCGCGACGGACACCCCGGAGTCTTCGCGCACGGCGAGCGGGGAACCATCAAGGCCGTGCGGGCCCTGCTGAAGCAGCGCGAGGTGCCGCGCGAGTCGTTGTCGATCTCCGCCTACTGGGCACGGGGCCGCGCGGAAGACCAGTTCCAGGCCGAGAAGCGTGAGCCGATCGGTCAGATCGAGTAGCGCTCGACGACCGTCAGAAACCCTCCGGCTCCCGCGGTGTGTACGCGCCCTCGAGTTCCGCGAGTTCGGCGGCCTCCAGCCGGATGCCGACGGCGGCGACCGCATCGTCGATGTGAGCGGGCTTGGTCGCTCCGACGATCGGGGCGGTCACGGCTGACTGCTGCGCGACCCACGCGAGCGCGATCTGCGCCCGGGAGACTCCGCGTGCCTGGGCGACGCGAGCCACCGCATCCACGATCGCCCGGTTCGACTCCTCCTCGCGGCGATAGAGCGTCGCGCCGAAGGCATCCGTCGCCGTCCGCGTGGTCGTCTCATCCCAGTCGCGCGTGAGCCTGCCACGCGCCAGCGGAGACCACGGCAGCACGCCGACACCCGAGTCGAGGCAGAACGGGTGCATCTCCCGCTCCTCTTCGCGCTGCAGCAGGTTGTACTGGTCCTGCATCGAGACGAAGCGCGTCCAGCCGTTCTGCGCAGCGACACCCTGGGCCGTGGCGAACTGCCACGTCCACATCGACGAGGCTCCGACATAGCGAGCCTTGCCGGAGCGCACGACGTCGTGCAGCGCCTCCATGGTCTCTTCGATCGGCGTCTCGGGGTCCCAGCGGTGGATCTGGTAGAGATCGACATGGTCGGTGCCGAGGCGGGTCAGGCTCGCGTCGATGGCCGACATGATGTGCGCGCGGCTGAGTCCGGCCTGGTTCGCGCCCGGGCCCATGCGCCCATGCACCTTGGTCGCGAGCACGATCTCGTCCCGGCGCGCGAAGTCCTTGAGCGCACGGCCGACGAATTCCTCGCTGGTGCCGTCGGAGTACACGTCGGCGGTGTCGAACGTCGTGATGCCTGCCTCGAGAGCCTGCCTGATCAGCGGACGGCTTGCCTCCTCATCGAGCGACCATCCGTGTGCTCCTCGATCCGGTGCACCGAAGCTCATGCATCCGAGCACCACCTTCGAGATCTGCAGTCCGGAACGGCCGAGCCTGACGGTGTCTGCGGTGTCGAGCATCCGAAATCCCCCTCGAGTCGTGGTCTGCGATCGATGCTCTCACGATGCGGCGGGGTGCGGGCCGAACGGACCGTCGTCGATCACAGGAAGACGCGGAGGTACTCGCCGATCTTCTCGCCGCTGTCTTCCGGCACGACCTCGACGCTGAGACGCGCGCGCACCCCGTCGGACTCGACCTCGATCGGCATCGCTCCGCATGCCATGACCGGGCCGTGCTCGACACCGTCGATGACCAGACAGACCCTTCCGGGTCCCGCCTCGCCACTCGCCTCGACCGCATAGAAGGTGTGCCCGTCGGAATCCTCACCGATCAGGCGCGCGGTATCGGGAACCACCGTCTCGAGTTGATCGGAGGTGACAGAGGCAGGCAGGCGTGCGGGTTCTCCGCTGTCGAGCACGTCGACGGTCGGGGCGTTGACACAGCCGGTGAGGAGAGAGACCGCTCCGACCACGAGAGCCCCGCTCATCAGATGACGGACGGGGGAGCGGTTCATGCCCACACCCTAAGGGCGACCGGCCCAGGACACAATCGAGTCGTCCGCCGAGACGGCCGCCGTCGGCGACGGAGGCCCCCGTCGTTCCGGGCCCGGGGCGGGAATGATCCTCGCCCTCTGCCGGGCTGTCAACCGCCGTGCGCTCCTCACCGATCCGACACATGATGGGAACCCGCACACAACCTGGAGGGCATCATGTCGAACATCGACGCTTTCGCGAACAGCTTCCCGCCGGACATGCCCGGCGTCCCCCGAGTCGACGACTTCTCGGACGGCACCTTTCCCACCGACACCGACCAGCCCGAGACTCAGGGCGACGACCCGGTCGACGCCGAGCTGGGCGACGACGGACAGGGCGACCTCGCCCCGGAGGACGAGGGTCTGCAGCACAGCGGCGACGCGCCGACCGACCTGCGGGACGGCACCGAGTGAGCCTCGGCGGCGAACCCGGGGCCGACGTCCGGGGCCCGGAGCCCTCGGAAGAAGGAATCGCGGCGCTGATCGACGACCGCAACGCCGACGACCCTGACCAGGTCGGAGAGACTCCCGCGGGAAACGCGGGTGCCGACTCGGGGGGCTCCGGTGCAGTGCGCGTCGACCCGTCGTCGGAGTCGTCGGTGCAGGACGAGTCCATCCACAACGACGAGCCGGGCATCGGGACGCGCCGCTCGGGCGAGTGACCGACGCGACCCCTGAGGCCGCGACCGCTGCGAAGGAGATCTCGCTCGACGAAGGGCCGGCCGACGGCATCCGTCCTTCGTACGGCGGGATCTCCTTCTCTGCGCGTGCCGGCGGTCGTAGGATTCTGCGCGTGAGCAACGCACTCGACGACGGACCGTTCTTTCACGGCACCAAGGCAGACCTGCGACCGGGCGATCTGTTGACTGCCGGGTTCCCGTCGAACTACCGGCCCGAGATCGTGATGAACCACATCTACTTCACGGCGGTGGCCGATGGTGCGGGCCTCGCCGCAGAGCTCGCTCCGGGGGAGCGCGAGCCGCGGGTCTACGAGGTCGAGCCGACCGGTGACTTCGAGAACGACCCGAATGTGACCGACAAGAAGTTCCCCGGCAATCCGACCCGCTCCTACCGCAGCAGCGCGCCGTTGAGAGTCGTCCGCGAGGTGCTCGACTGGACGCGACTCGCACCCGAGGCGCTCGCCGCATGGCGCGAACGGCTTGCGGCCCTGCATTCCGACGACCGCGCGGAGATCATCAACTGAGGCTGTCGGTTCGGGTCGTCTGCAGGATCCCGGCACGTATGCAGGAGAAGAGCCGGGGTATGGTCCTGCACACGTGCGCGAATCCTGCGATCGAACAGACTCGGACCCGGGTCAGCGGATGAGTCGCTGCGCGAGCGCTCCGAGGATGCGGTCGATGACGACGAACACGTAGCCGACCGCGACGAGGGCGACGGTCAGCGCGATGATCCACTGAGCGACGCCCGCGAGCCCGAGCACGTCGATGTCCATGAAGGGGTACGGAAACGCGTGTCCCGGCGTGAACTCCCCGCCGAGCGCGCCGTAGGCGAAGGCCCAGGCCAGATACGCATAGGGCAGGAGCGTCCACAGGGGCGGATCGATCCAGCGGAACGACCCCTTCGGCACGAAGACGAGCCAGTCGACGATCACGAGCACAGGGGTGATGATGTGGATCAGGTTGTCGGTGAGCGAGAAGATCTCGGCGTCGCCGTCGGCGAACCGTGCGGGCACGAGCACGATCAGATAGATCAGCATGGTCACGGTGATCGCGAACATCACAGCCCCGCTGCCCCGGGCGCTGGGGGTCGAGGTGCCGAACCGTCCACTCCGTCGCAGATCTCGGACCGTGCGGACGATGAGGAGCACCACCCACGCGAGGCACAGCAGGTTGCTGACCATCGTGTAGAACAGCACGGTCGTCCACGCCGGCTGACCGCTCAGCAGGTCGGCGTGCCGGATGATGCCGGTCAGGATGACGGCAAGTGCCACGACCCGGTAGACGAGTGCGGCCGGTCGGACGTTGACCGCGGCGCGGGAGAACAGCGGGGTGCGACGGGGCTCGGATTCCGGAAGGGCGGAAGCCGTGGGCAGGGAGACGACGGCTCTGGACATCCTTCGAGGCTACGCGTTGTGAGGTGGCGTCGACGCCGCGTCAGCGCCGCACCGGGTCGGAGTCGCCGTCGAGGAACCGCTCGAGGTCGCGCAGCGTCGGCGCGGCCTCCCAGTCCCCGGGGACGAGACAGGCCATCGCGCCGCAGGCGTTCGCCCGGCGCAGCACGGTGGTGAGATCCTGACCGTCGAGCAGGGCGCTGAGATATCCCGCGACGAACGCATCGCCCGCGCCCACCGTGTCGACCGGATCGATCGTGAACCCGGGGGCCTCCGCCACCGATCCGGCCGTGAAGACCGTGGCGCCGTCCGGACCCTGCTTGAGCACGGTCGTCGCGCATCCGGCTTCCCGCAGGCGCTCCGCGGCGTCGGCGACCGAAGCACCCGGATAGAGGATCTCGAATTCCTCCCCGCCGCCGAAGACGATATCGGCACGCTCCGCGATTTCGCGCAAGACGGGCCCTGCGACATCGGGCGACGCCAGCGCCGAGCGGTAGTTGATGTCGAAGCTCACGGATGCTCCGGCTGCCCGGGCACGATCGATCGCCGCGTGCACGGCGGCCCGGGCGGTCTCTGACAGCAGGGGCGTGATGCCGGTGATGTGCAGCAGCGACGCGTCCTCGACCCAGCCGTCGGGCAGATCCTCGGGTCGCAGCCGCGAACCGGCCGACCCTGCGCGGTAGTAGTGCACCGCAGTGGATGCCGCAGAGGGGCGCTCCTTCACCATGAGGCCGGTCGCGGCATCCGCGTCGACGATCTCTTGCACGTCGACGCCCTCACCGCGGATCTCTCGCACGACGCGTTCGCCGAAGGAGTCGTCGCCGACCCGGCCCAGCCACGAGGTCGCGACTCCGAGCCGAGCGAGCCCGATCGCGACGTTGCTCTCGGCGCCGCCGATGCCGAACGCCATCGAATTCGCGTGGCGCAGCGAGCCGATCTCGGTCGTGCGCACGAGCGCCATGGTCTCGCCGAGAGTGACGACAGAGGGCGAGGTCACGCGGAGCTCCGCGCGCAGACATCGACGAACGCGGCGGCGCGCTGCCGCAGCGCCTGCAGGTCGCCGCCCGCGAAGGCGTCGCCCAGCAGCGGGCCACCGACGCTGACCGCCACGGCACCGGCACGCAGCCAGGCCTCGGCCCCGGCCAGGTCGACGCCGCCCGAGGGCACAGCGACGAGGTCGGGAAACGGGCCGCGCAGATCCTTGAGGTAGGACGGACCCACCTGACCTGCCGGGAACACCTTGACCGCGGATGCTCCGGCCGCCCACGAGGCGAAGAGCTCCGTCGGGGTGAGTCCGCCCGGCACGATCGGCACGCCGGCATCCGTCGCCTGCGCCACGAACTCCGTCGAGGTGATCGGCGTCACGATGTAGGCCGCACCGACTTCGATCGCCCGCGCCAGGTCGACCCTGTTCGTGACGGTGCCGATGCCGAGGTCGATCGCGTCGCCGAAGCGGGCCAGCAGCTGCGGGAAGTGCTCGAAGGTGCCGGGCGTGGTCAGCGTCAGCTCGACGCTGCGGATGCCGGCGTCCACCAGCACGTCGAGCACGGCGTCGTAATCCTTCGCCCGCTGCGCGCGGGCGACGACGATCAGGCGCGAGTCGACCGTGCGCTGCGGAAGCGCGAGCCGACGAGCCTCACCAGTCATGGACGGTCCCGTCGAGCAGACGGTTCACCGGCAGATACGCCTTGGTGTACTCGTGGCCGGCCGCGGCATCCTCATCGAGGTCGACGCCGAGACCCGGCTGGTCGCCGGGGTGCAGGAAGCCCTTGTCGAACGTGAAGGACGTCTGGAAGACCTCGAGCGTCTGCTCGTTGTGCGGCATGTACTCCTGGATGCCGAAGTTGTGGATCGCCAGGTCGAGGTGCAGCGCGGCGGCCATACCGACAGGAGAGATGTCGGTCGGCCCGTGGATGCCGGACTTGATGCCGTAGATCGCGGCGAAGTCGAGCAGCTTCTTCATGGCCGTGATGCCGCCGGTGTGGGTGACCGCCGAGCGCACGTAGTCGATCAGCCGCTCGGTGATGAGCGTCTGATAGTCGAAGACCGAGTTGAAGACCTCGCCGATCGCGAGCGGCGTCGTGGAGTGCTGGCGCACGAGGCGCAGTGCGCTCTGGTCTTCGCCTGGGGTGCAGTCCTCGAGCCAGAACAGGTCGTAGGGCTCGATGTCCTTCGCGAAGCGCGCGGCCTCGATCGGCGACATCCGGTGGTGTCCGTCGTGCAGAATGCGGAGGTCGGTGCCGAAGTCCTCACGGATCTGCGAGAAGATCCCGGGCATGTGGTTGAGGTAGTTGCGGGTGTCCCAGGTCTCTTCGCTGGGACGGTCACCCGAGCGCTTGGCGGGCTCGTAGTCGTAGCGCACGCCGGGTCCTGCGGCCGAGACGCCGTAGATCTGGCCGAGTCCCGGCACGCCGGTCTGCACGCGAACGGCGGTGAAGCCGAGCTCCTCGTATCCGGTGATCGCGTTCTTCAGGGCGGCGTAGTCGGTGCCCGAGGCATGGGCGTACACGCGGACGCCCTCACGGCTCGCGCCGCCGAGCAGCTGGTACAGCGGCATCCCGGCCTTCTTGGCCTTGATGTCCCACAGGGCCATGTCGACCGCGGCGATCGCGGCCATGGTGACGGGGCCGCGACGCCAGTAGGGGCCGCGGTAGAGGTACTGCCAGGTGTCTTCGATGCGGTCTTCGTCGCGGCCGATCAGCATCGAGGCGACGTGGTCGGAGAGATACGAGGCGACGGCGAGCTCGCGTCCGTTGAGCGTGGCGTCACCCAGGCCGACGATTCCGTCGGAGGTCGTGATCTTGAGGGTGACGAAGTTGCGTCCGGGGCTGGTGATGATGACGTCGACGAGCTCGATGGTCATGGCGTTCTCTCCTGGGAGTGCGGGGTGAGGTTGTGGGGTGCGGGCGTTCGGGCGCCCGCACCCCTGGTCGTGATGAGCGGTGCGGTCAGATCGCGTCGCGCGGATCGGTCAGGTCGCGGCCGGCGACCTCCGGCATCCAGATCGAGGCGATGAGCGCGCACAGCGTGAAGACGAACAGCATGATGATGATCGGGATGAACGACCCCGTGGCGGCCGACACCCATGCGGCCGCGATGACGGGGCCGGCGCCGGTCGCCACGATGGCGGCGATCTCGCGAGCCATGGCCGTGAACGTGTACCGGTTGCGCGATCCGAACAGCTCGGGGAGCGTCAGGTTCTCGAGCGAGGCGAAGCTCATGACCGCGAGGTTGTGCAGCACCACGTAGCCGACGAAGACCTGCAGGGTGTCCTTGCTGTTGATCATGAGCATCGTCGGGACGATGACGATGAGAGCGATGATCGCCCACACCATGTACATGCGCTTGCGGCCGAAGCGGTCGCCGAGCCAGCCCGACAGGGGCACCGTGATGAATGCGACGAGAGACGAGACGATCACGGCATTGACGCCGATCGAGCGGTCGAGCAGCAGCACGACGGTGATGTAGCTGATCAGGTAGGTCTGGATCATGCCCGAGTTGCCGGCCTGTCCGAAGCGCAGCAGCAGCGCGATCGAGAACGCCTTCCAGGGCTTGCGGTTCATCGCCTCGAGCGTGCGGATGTCGTTGGTCTCGGTGGCGAGCTTCACGACCTCGTCGCGCGAGAGCGCCTTGCCGTCGACGACGTCGTCGCGCTCTTCGAAGACCGGGGTCTCCTTGAGGTTGAAGCGCACCCAGATCGCGAAGAGCATGATGACGGCGCTCGCGATGAAGGGGATGCGCCATGCCCAGGCGATGACCTCGTCTTCGCTGTATGCCACGAGCAGGATCGCCCAGATGCCCGAGGCGAGCAGCGTGCCGCAGTTGGTGCCGAGCGCGACGAGCGAGGCGATGATGCCGCGGCGCTTCGCCGGTGCGTACTCGGCGAGCATGACGCCCGCGCCCGAGATCTCGGCACCCGCGCCGAAGCCCTGTGCGATGCGCAGCAGCACGAGCAGGATCGGAGCGAGCACGCCCACCTGCGAGTACGTCGGCAGGAAGCCGATGAGGGTCGTCGCGAGACCCATCAGCAGGATCGTGTAGAAGAGGACCTTCGTGCGGCCGGTCTTGTCACCCAGGCGGGCGAAGAAGAACGCGCCGACCGGACGGGCGACGTAGCCGACGCCGTAGGTGGCCATCGCCGCGACGACGGCCACAGCGGGGTTCTCCGACGAGAAGAACAGATCGGCGAAGACGAGTGCGGCCGCCAGCGAGTACAGCTGGTAGTCCATGAACTCGAGCGCCGTGCCGAGCCAGCCGGAGATGGCGGCGCGGACGAGGTCTTTGACCGACCTCTTCGCGGCGGGATCGGCGGCCGAGGCCGTCGTCTGGGTGTCTGACATGGGAGGTACTCCTTCGGACCAGGGAAACAGGAGGGGTGTGTCGGGTTGTGCGCTAGAGGGAGAGCAGGACCTTCGCCGAGGCCGACGAGTCGCGAGCGAGCTCGAAGGCCTGGACGGCGTCGGATGCCGGGAGGACGTGCGAGATGACGGAGTCGAGAGCGTCGGATTCCGCCAGCAGGGCGACCGCGTCGTCGATCTCGGTCGAGAAGCGGAAGGCGCCGCGGATCGTGAGCTCCTTGGCGAGCATCGGGGCGAGGTTCACTCCGATGTCGGCGTTGGGCAGCATCCCGACCTGCACGATGGTGCCGACCCGGCGAGCGGCGCGCACGGCCTGGGTGAGCGCGACCCCGACGCCGGAGCACTCGAAGACGACGTCGTACGACTCGTTCTCGATCGTGTCGCGGCCGACGAGTGAGACCTCGGTCGCGCCGAGTGACGTCGCGCGGTCGAGGGGCTCTTCACGCACATCGCTGGCTCCGACGACCGCAGCGCCCGCGTGGAGTGCCGCGGCCACGACGAGGAGCCCGATGGGGCCCGCGCCAATCACGAGCACCCGCTTGCCGGTGATGTCTCCCGCGAGGCTCACGGCGTGGATCGCGACGGCCAGCGGCTCGGCGAGGGCTGCACGCTCGAGTGGAAGGGAGGCGGGGAGCACGCGGACCATGTGGTCTTCGACGATCAGCAGCTCGGATGCCCCGCCCTGACGGTGCGGGTTCGCCGCCGCGCTGCCGAAGTAGTCGCCACCGGGGCGCAGGTGCGGGTGGTTCTCGAGGCCGGGGACCTCGACTCCGTATCGCGCCGGGTGGACGGTGACGGGGGTGCCGGGCGCCAGGCGGCCCGAGGGGTCGAGATCGACGACGCCCGAGAGCTCGTGACCGGGGGTCAGGGGCTCGCGGATCGTGTACTCGCCGTTGGCGCCATGGAAGTAGTAGTGCAGGTCCGAGCCGCAGATGCCGACGTAGTTCACGCGGAGGCGCACCTCGCCCTCGCCGGGGCTGGGCGCCTCGCGGTCCTCCCAGCGGATGTCTTCCTTGCCGTGGATGGCGAGAGCCTTCATGGCTGCATCTCCTTGATAGTGGCCTCGGATGCCGAGACGGCATCGGTGATCGCGGCGTCGACGCCCTGTCGACGGATGATGTCGACGAACTCGCCGACACGGGCGATGAACGCATCCTGAGATCCGAGTCCATCACCGAAGAGGTGCAGTTCGCCGATCACGCGCTGCGCGAGTTCGCGTCCGTCGCGCGCGCTCGCCGCGTACCCCGCAAGACGCTCGCGAGCGCTGTCGGTCATCGCCGCGGCGTGCAGGCCGGGGTCGAAGCCGGGCAGCGGTGCGATGCACGACAGGTAGCCGGCGACGGTCAGCGCGATGAGGTGCGGCATCTCGCCGTTTCGCAGCGCGAGCAGAGCCGGCTCAGGGATGCGCTGGCGCAGCTTGACCGAGCCGTCGGTGCCGACCTGGCTCGTGCGGTGACCCAGAGCGCTGTTGGCCCACCGGTCGAAGAGCTCGCTCTCGTAGGCGCGGATGTCGACGCCCGACGGCACCTCGATCGACGGCTCGTATTCTTTGCGCAGTACGGCGCGGGCGGCCTTCTCGATGCCGTCGAGTCCGATGGCCTCAGGAATCGTGCCGACACCGCTGAGCGCGCCGAGATAGGCGATGAGCGAGTGGGTCCCGTTGAGCAGCCGCACCTTCATCTGCTCGTAGCGACCGACCTCGTCGGTGAACACGGCGCCGCCGGCCTCCCACGCAGGGCGTCCGCCGGCGAAGCGGTCTTCGATCGCCCACATGGTGAACGGCTCGGCGGGCACGGGGATGTCGTCGCGAGCGCCGAGCAGGGTGCTGACCCGGGTGCGCATCTCGGCGGTGGTCGCGGGCACGATGCGGTCGACCATGCTCGAGGGGAACGACACGGCGCGGTCGAGGAACGCGAGTGCGTCGGCGGCTTCGGACCCGGGCAGCTCGTGCAGGAATTCGCGCACGAGCTTCTCCGTGTGGGCGCCGTTGGCCGAGAGGTTGTCGCAGCTGAGGATCGAGATCGGCGTGCCACCGGCGGCGGCGCGAGCCTGCAGGCCGCGGGCGAGCTGTCCGATGGTCGAACGAGCCGGACCACCTCGCAGGTCGGCGCGCACGGTGTCGTCGTCGAGGTCGAGATGCTGCGTCGCAGGGGAGTAGCTGTAGCCGTTCTCGGTGACGGTGAGCGTCACGATGCGGATGCCGGGGTCGGCGACCTGCGCGACCACGCGCTCGGGCTGCTGGGCACCGACGAAGGCATCGGTGTGCACGCCGGGGATGGTGAGCGATGTCGTTCCCGGTGCGATGGTCGCGACCGAGTAGAGCATGTCCTGAGCGTGCATCGCGTCGACGATGGCGCGCGATCGCGAGGCGACACCCACGATTCCCCAGTCGCCACCCGCGGACTGCAGGGCTGCCGCGGTGTAGACGGCCTGGTGCGCGCGGTGGAAGCTGCCGAGCCCGAGGTGCAGGATGCCGGCACCCGTGGGGGTCGTTCCCGGGGTGGCGCTCGCGGTGGTGGTGCGGCGCAGGACCGGTGTCTCGATGCTCACGCGTCGGCTCCTTCGCTCTGGGCCGCGCACCCTGATGGGTGATCGGCGATGATCGTCCTGCAAACAGTGTGAATGAGTTGTACAAACTTGTCAAGCCATCTTTCATCGGCCGCGCGGACCGTAGGATGACGGGGAGGGTGGGAGCAGAACATGGCGGCAACACTGACGGACGTGGCTCGGCACGCAGGCGTGTCGATCGCCACCGCGTCGCGTGCCTTCGGCGAGCCGGACCGGCTCGCCCCCGGCACGCTCGGCCGCGTGCTCGAAGCCGCGACGGAGCTCGGGTACGCCGCCCCGCAATCGGCCTCAGCGACCCGCACCTTCGGGGTCGTCGTTCCCGATGTGTCGAACCCGGTCTACGCCACGCTGCTCAAGGCGATTCAGGGCCAGGCATGGCACGGGCGCCACCGCATCGTGCTGTTCGATGCCGACGAGGACCTGCGCCGCGAACGCGAGCAGATCGAGCAGGCCCGCAAACTCGACGGCATGCTGCTGTGCTCGCCGCGCCTGCCCGACGACGAGGTGCTCGCACTGGTCGGCGACACCCCCTACGTCGTGGTCAACCGTCAGATCGACGGAGCGCCCTGCGTGCTCATGGACACCGAGAACGGACCGGGCCAGGCGATCGAGCATTTGGTCGCGCTCGGGCACACGCACATCGCCTACGCCTCGGGGCCGCGAGGCTCGTGGGCCGACGTCCACCGAGCCGACACGGTCGCCCGCGCGTGTGAGCGCCACAGCATCCGCCTCACCCGCCTCAGCCACCACGCCGCGTCCATCCAGGGTGGCCGCGCAGCTGCCGCGCTCGCCGCGGCGAGCGGAGCGACCGCCGTCGTCGCCTACAACGACCTCGTGGCCCTGGGGCTGGAAGCCGGGATGCTCGAGCTCGGCAAGAGGTGCCCTGCCGACATCAGCATCGTCGGCATCGACGACATCGACCTGGCGGGCGCGGTCACGCCGGCGCTCACGACCGTGCGCATGCCGATCGAACGCAGCGGAGCGCTCGCGGTCGATCTGCTGCTGCAGGCCATGAACGGCACCGCGCTCGACGACGTCGTGACGCTGGGGTCTCAGCTGATCGTGCGGGCCTCGACGGCTGCTCCCGCGTCCGCCTGAGGGGCGCGTCTTGGTGATCAGCGTCGGATCGAGTTCACGACTGCGGCTGCCAGGTCCGCGGTTGCACCGCCTCAGCGGATGATGCCCTTCTGCCGAGCGGCGGAGACCGCGGCGGTGCGGGAGCCGACGTCGAGCTTCGAGAAGATGTGCGCGAGATGCGACTTCACGGTCGTCTCGCTGACGAAGAGCCGCTCTGCCACCTCGCTGTTCGATCGCCCTGCGGCGACGAGCTCGAGCACGTCGATCTCACGGCTGCTGAGGCTGACGCGCGGTGCGCGCATGCGGTCGAGCAGTCGGGATGCGATGACAGGAGCGAGCGCGCTCTCGCCCGCAGCGGCCGCGCGCACGGCGGCGGTGAGCTCGTGCGGTGGGGCGTCTTTCAGCAGATAGCCGCTCGCGCCCGCCTCGACGGCTCCGAGGATGTCGGCATCCGAGTCGTAGTTCGTGAGCACGAGAACGTAGGGCGGAGCGTCGAGCGCTCGGATGCGTCGGGTCGCGTCGACCCCCGTGGCCCGGGAGTGCGACCCGAACTGCAGGTCCATCAGCACCACGTCCGGATTCTCGCGCTCGGCGCAGGCGACGGCCTCGTCGGCGGTGGCTGCCTCTGCGACCACGTCGAGATCGGGCTCGAGACTGAACAGGGCGGTGAGGCCGGCGCGGACGATGGGGTGGTCATCGGCGATGACGAACCGGATCATGCGAACTCCGCCAGGGGGAGGTCGACGGTGAGCGTCGTGCCTCGTCCGGGCGCCGCATCGATCTCGAGTCGTCCGCCCAGCTGCTGCACTCGTTCGGCGGTGGCACGCAGACCGAAGGAATCCGATCTCTCGGCGGTGCCCCGCTTCGGGATGTCGGTGTCGAACCCGGTTCCGTCGTCTTCGACGGTGAAGCGCAGGCGGTCGTCCTCGACGCTAATGGTGACCGTCGCCGTCGTCGCGTGAGCGTGCTGGATGACATTGGCGATCGCACCCTGCGTGATGCGCAGCAGCGCGGTCTGCAGATGCATGGGCAGGACGACCGTGTCGGACACCCGGACCTGCACGTCGAGTCCCTGCGACGCCCACTCGGTTCGCGCCGGTCGTCGGAGGGCCCCGCCGAGGGACTGATCGTCGAGCTGGGGAGGGGTCAGCTCGCGGATGAACCGCCGCGCCTCGACGAGGTTCGCGGCGGCCGTCTCGCGGGCGAGCCGGATGTGCTCGATGCCGGGGCGCGTGTCGTCGGCACGGTCCGCCGCGTGCAGCAGCATCTGGATGCTGGACAGCCCCTGCGCGAGGGTGTCGTGGATCTCGCGGGCGAGTCGGGCGCGTTCGGCGAGGACGCCTGATTCGTGCTCACGGGCGGCGAGCTGTCCCCGTGTCGTGAGCAGTTCGCTGACCAGCGCTTCGCGCTGCTCGGCCTCTCTCGCCAGAGCCTGGTAGCCGAGGCCGATCAGCAGTGCGACGCCGGCGCCGACGAAGGGACCGACGACGCCGCCGACGCTCCATCCGCCGTGGAGTCCGAGTGCGCAGACAGCGATGATCGTCGCCACTAGGATCGCGGCCGACCCCGCCCAGCGGCCCAACAGGTGCAGGAACAGGAAGAACAGCGGAAACGCGAGATAGGCGGCGTCTGCGCTCATCCAGAGCAGACCGAGCCACTCGACGAACAGCACGGCCAGCCAGACCAGGGAGAAGAGTCGTCGCCGCCGGGAAAGCCGGGCGAGGGCGATACCCGCCGCGTACGTCGCGGCAAGTATCAGCGACAGCGCGACGGCGGGGATGCTCCATTCCGACGGGTCGAGCACCGCACGAGCGATCACGACGCCGGTCAGCGCGAAGAAGAGAACGTGCAGGCCTGTCCGCAGACCCACGAACACCGGGGTCAGAGCGGTATGCGCCATGGCTCGAACTCTACGCCGACGCAGCAGCCGTGGCATCGTCCGAAAGGACGATCACGGCATCCTCGATCCGGCCGCGCAGAGCTCTTCGAGCGGCCGATGACGCTGCCGCCGCCGACGGCGAAAGTGGAATGGTCCCCGCATCGAGGACAGGAAAGGCTCACCATGTTCGTCGCGTTACGCGATCTCCGCTTCGCCAAGGGTCGATTCATCCTCATCGGCTCCGTCGTCGCCCTCATCACCCTTCTCGTCGGGTTCCTCAGCGGACTGACGGGCGGGCTCGCCATCCAGAACGTCTCGGGCGTGCTCGCCCTGCCCGCAGATCGCATCGTGTTCTCGGCGCCCTCGGGCGACGGCGCGGCGCCCAGCTTCGCGGACTCCGCGATCACCGAGCAGCAGGCGGACGACTGGGCCGAGACGGCGGGGGTGAGCGAGGCGCGCCCCCTCGGCATCAGTCAGACCCGCGCCGAGACCGACGACACCCGTGCCGCGATCGCGGTGTTCGGGGTCGAGCCCGGTTTCGATGCCCACGCCCCCACCGCGGACGGTCTGCTGCGACTGTCGGTGCCCGCTGCGGATGCGCTCGACGCGACGGTCGGGGAGCAGATCGAGATCGCCGGTGTCTCCTACGACGTCGAGACGATCGAGGGAGACGCCTGGTACAGCCACACTCCCGTCGTGCAGATGACCCTGCGCGACTGGCAGGCGTACTCGGCATCCACCGGCAACCCCGATGCCTACGCGACCGTCCTCGCCGTCACGGGTGCGCCCGACTGGGATGCCGCGGATGCCGCGCAGGACACGGTCTCCGAGACCACCCTCGGCTCTCTGACCGCGCTGAGCGCCTTCCGCTCGGAGATCGGATCGCTCCTGCTCATGGTGGCCATGCTGTTCGGCATCTCGGGTCTCGTCATCGGGGCGTTCTTCACCGTGTGGACCATGCAGCGCAAGGGCGACGTCGCCGTCCTCAAGGCGCTCGGCGCGAGCACGCGCTCCCTGATCCGCGACGCGCTGGGCCAGGCGCTGGTCGTGCTGCTGATCGGCATCGGCGTCGGCCTGGCGCTGGTCACCGTACTCGGCCTGCTCGCCGGAACCGCCCTGCCGTTCCTGCTCAGCCCTCTCACGACCGTCCTTCCTGGCGCCATCATGATCGCCCTCGGGCTCGCGGGTGCCGCATTCGCCCTGCGATCCGTCACCTCTGCCGACCCCCTCACCGCACTCGGGAGCAATCGATGATCCGCCTGAACGACATCACTCTGACCTTTCCCGATGGTGACTCCCGCGTGACCGCCGTGGACGGAGTCTCGCTCACCGCCCACCCGGGAACCGTCACCGGCATCACCGGACCCAGTGGCTCGGGCAAATCGAGCCTGCTCGCCGTCGCCGGAACCCTGCTGCGTCCGGATTCCGGTGAGATCCTCATCGACGGCAGCGACGTGACCGCGCTCGGCCCGGCCCAGGCGACGCGTCTGCGGCGGGACCGGATCGGGATCGTCTTCCAGCAGTCGAACCTCATTCCGTCGCTGACCGCACGAGAGCAGCTGGGTGTCATGAATGAGCTCGGGGCCCCGGGCAGCCGCCGTCGCCGCGCCGAGGTGAGCGTTCGTGCCGAGGAGCTGTTGTCGGCGGTCGGCCTCGCCGAGCACGGTCACAAGCGCCCCAACCAGCTCTCGGGAGGGCAGCGTCAGCGTGTCAACATCGCCAGGGCGCTGATGAACGACCCGAGCGTTCTGCTGGTCGACGAGCCCACGAGTGCCCTCGACCAGGAGCGCGGGGCGGCGATCATCGACCTCATCCTGCGGCTCACCGACGAGAGGAACACCTCGACGCTGCTCGTCACGCATGACCTCGTGCACCTCCCGCGCATGCACGGGGTGCTGCATCTCGTCGACGGCCGGGTCGTCGACGGCCGCGTCGTCGACGAAGCCCTCCCGGGCCGCTGAGTCGGAGCCGATCGGATGCCCGCGGAGTACGCTCGCTGATGTGGGGCGGATCACGACGAGGCGACCGATACTGAAGCTCACTCTCGGAGAGGGGGCGGTTCGCCGAGCCGACACGCTGGCCGTCGAGGAGCCGCTCGAGATCAGGGTCGCGGGAGCACCGCTCGCGGTCACGATGCGCACGCCCGGGCATGACGTCGAGCTGGCGGCGGGGTTCCTGGTGTCGGAGGGGTTGATCGCCGACACGGCCGACTTCCACTCCGCGATCCACTGCGGCGGACCCGGCACCGGCGGCCAGGAGAACACCTACAACGTGCTCGACATCAGCCTCGCGCCAGGCGTCGCGCTCCCTGATCCCGATGCTGCTCGGCGCTTCTACACGACCAGCTCCTGCGGTGTGTGCGGCAAGGCCAGCATCGACGCGGTGCGCACGGTGTCGCGGCATCCGGTCTCTGACGACGATGTCGCCGTGGAGGCCGCCCGGATCGCGGCCCTGCCCGAGCGACTGCGCGCCGAGCAGGCGGCATTCGACAAGACAGGCGGCCTGCACGCCGCCGCGCTCTTCGACGCCGACACGGGCGAGCTGCTCGTGCTGCGTGAAGACGTGGGGCGGCACAACGCTGTCGACAAGGTGGTCGGGTGGGCGCTGCTGAACGGTCGGCTGCCTCTGCGCCGACAGGTGCTGCAGGTGTCGGGTCGCGCGAGCTTCGAGCTCGTGCAGAAGGCGGCGATGGCCGGCATCCCGATGCTGAGTGCGGTCTCTGCCCCGTCGTCGCTGGCGGCGGAGTTGGCGGAGGAGGCGGGCGTCACGCTCGTCGGGTTCGTCCGCGGACGAACCATGAACGTCTACACCCACGCGCATCGAGTGCGCATCGAGGATCTCGGCCCGGCTGAGCATCCGGCGGAGGGAGCGATCCATGCTCGATAGCCACGAGACCGCGGGACCCGCGGGAACGTCCGGGACGGCGTTCGGGCTGATGCCCGCCGAGCCGCGGCAGGGCGGATACGGCCCGCGCACCGATCGTGCCTGGTCGCGCGCGCCATACCGGCATCCGGCCGCGGGCTGGGGCGCCGCCGCGTCGGTCGGGCGCGTGGTGCTCGAGCAGCGCGAACCGATCGCCGGGCCGCTCGCGATGCTGCAGATGAACCATCCCGTGTCGGGTTACGACTGCCCCGGATGCGCCTGGCCGGACGACCCGGGCACTCTGAAGCTCGACATCTGCGAGAACGGCATCAAGCACGTCACGTGGGAGATGACCCGCAAGCGCGTCGACCGCCGGTTCTTCGCCGACCACTCGGTCACCGAGCTCGCGACCTGGACCGACTTCGACCTCGAAGACCAGGGACGTCTGACCGAGCCGATGTCCTACGACGCCGCGACCGACCACTATGTGCCGATCTCGTGGGACGACGCGTTCGCGCTGGTCGGAGACGAACTGCAGAGGCTCGACAGCCCCGACGAAGCGTCCTTCTACACGTCCGGGCGGCTCAGCAACGAAGCCACGTTCCTCTATCAGCTGATGGTGCGCGAGTACGGCACGAACAACCTGCCCGACTGCTCGAACATGTGCCACGAGGCCTCCGGCCGCGCACTCAAGGCGTCGATCGCCACCGGCAAGGGCACGGTCGACATGCACGACTGGGACGCCTGCGACGCTCTCTTCGTGCTCGGTGTCAACGCGGCATCCAACGCTCCGCGCATGCTCACGGCGCTCTCGGATGCCGTGAAGCGCGGCGCTCAGGTCGTGCACGTCAACCCGCTCGTCGAGGCGGGAGCGACCCGAACGATCGTGCCGCACGACTTCGTCGACATGGCCCGCTTCACGGCCACACCCACGAGCACCATGAATCTGCAGGTGCGGCCCGGCGGCGATCTGGCGCTGATCCGCGGCATGTCGAAGGTCGTCTTCGAGGCGGCCGCGGACGACCCATCGGTGCTCGACAGCGAGTTCCTCGCAACCCTGACGAACGGCGTCGACGAGTACCGCGCACTGGTCGATGCCACGACCTGGGCAGACCTCGTTCTCCAGTCCGGTCTCACCGAGGAGCAGATCCGGGCAGCCGCCGCGGTCTATCTGGCCTCGGAGCGCACGATCATCAGCTGGTGCCTTGGCGTGAGCCAGCACGAGCACGGCGTCGACACCGTGCGCGAGATCGTCAATCTGCTGCTCCTGCGCGGCAACATCGGTCGCCGGGGCGCGGGTCCCTCGCCGATCCGCGGGCACAGCAACGTGCAGGGCAACCGCACCTGCGGCATCGACCACCATCCGACGGATGCCTGGCTCGACCGCCTCGCCGACGTGTGCCGCATCGATCCGCCGCGGCATCCGGGACTCGACACGGTTCGCACGATCGAGGCGATGCACGACGAGCGCGTGAAGGTCTTCGTCGGCATGGGCGGCAACTTCGTGCTCGCAGCCCCGGACACCCCGTTCACCGCGCAGGGTCTCGAGAAGTGCCGCCTGACGGTGCAGGTGAGCACGAAGCTGAACCGCAGTCACCTGGTGCACGGCGAGAAAGCGCTCATCCTGCCGTGCCTCGGCCGCACCGAGCGCGACCAGCAGGCGCAGGGTCCGCAGGGAGTCACCGTCGAGGATGCGATGAGCATGGTCCACCTGTCGAGGGGACGCAAGCAGCCGGCATCCGCGTATCTGAGGTCGGAGCCGGCGATCATCGGAGGGATCGCGAAGGCGACCCTGCCGCACACCGCGACACCCTGGGACTGGTACATCGGCGACTACGACAACATCCGCGATGTGATGGCGAAGGTGCTGCCGGGGTTCGAGGGGTTCAACGACCTCATCCGCGATCGGCACGGCTTCCGCATCCCGCAGCCGGCAAGGGATCGTGTGTTCGAGACGGCGTCGGGTCGGGCCGAGTTCTCGCTCGCGCCGCTGCCGGACGTCATCCCTGAGTCATCCGAGACGCTCGTGCTGCAGACGGTGCGCTCGCACGACCAGTGGAACACGACGATCTACTCCAACGACGACCGGTACCGCGGCGTCAAGAACCTGCGCGAGCTGGTCTTCCTGCACGAGGACGACATGCGCGATCGCGGGCTCGTCGAGGGCGATCTCGTCGACATCGTGTCGACGTCGAAAGACGGGTCGACGCGGATGCTGAGGGCGTTCCGCGCCGTGCCGTACGACCTGCCGCGCGGCAGCGCCGCCGGGTACATGCCTGAGATGAACGTGCTGGTCGGGCGAAAGGACTTCAGCGTGCAGAGCGATCAGCCGCTCATGAAGAGCATCCAGGTGACGGTGTCGCGCAGCGCGCCCTGACCTGAACTGCGCTCGTCGGTGCTCAGGCGTCGGCGGTCACCGACTGCAGCGCGTGCACGACGGGGGCGAGCTCGGGCTGCGTGATCGCCTCGCCGAGCGCACGCTCGAGGGTCTCGTCGTGGATCGGATGCGCCTGCTCGTACAGCGCCAGGCCGGCGGGGGTGAGCTCGGTGTAGATGCCTCGACGGTCATCCGCACAGAGGATGCGGGTGAGCAGCCCGCGATCTTCGAGGCGTGTCACGAGGCGGGTCGTGGCGCTCGGGCTCAGCGCCGTCGCACGGGCCAGCTGCTGCATGCGCATGTGCCAGCCGTCCTGTCTGCTGAGGGCGTCGAGCACGGTGTACTCGACGACCGAGAGGCCGGCGGAGGTGCCGAGCGCCTTCTCGAGGTCGGCCTCGATGATCCCGTGCAGAGCGGCGAGGGTGCGCCAGCCGCGCGCACGGATCTCGACAGCGTCATCTGAGATGCCCACAGTGACCTCCAAGTAGTTGCTTGCGCTGGGTAGTTGCGTGTGCAATGATTATCCGTCGGACGCAATATCCCGCGTCTGCAACTACTTTAGCAGAGGACCACGGAGCACACCCATGCCACTCGGACTCATCGCACTCGCCATCGGCGCCTTCGGGATCGGACTCACGGAGTTCGTGATCATGGGCCTCCTCCCCGACGTCGCCACCGACTTCGGGGTCACCGAGGCCACGGCCGGCTGGCTCATCTCGGGTTACGCGCTGAGCGTGGTGGTCGGCGCCCTCGGCCTCACCGCCGCGACGACCCGTCTGCCGCGCAAGCCCGTGCTGCTCGGCCTCGTCGTGCTGTTCATCGCGGGCAACGCGATCACGGCCCTCGCACCCGACTACACCGTCGCCATGATCGGTCGCATCATCGCGGCCCTGTGTCACGGAGCCTTCTTCGGCATCGGATCGGTCGTGGCCGCCGAGCTCGTCGCTCCCGAGAAGAAGGCGCGCGCGATCGCGATCATGTTCACGGGCCTCACAGCGGCGAATGTGTTCGGGGTTCCGTTCGGAACCTTCCTCGGCCAGCAGTTCGGCTGGCGGTCGACGTTCTGGGTCATCTCGGCCATCGGCGTCGTCGCGTTCGCGGGGATCGCCCTGCTCGTCACGGCGCCGAAGGAGACCGGTGAGCAGATCAGTCTGCGCGGCGAGCTGCACGCCTTCCGATCGGGGCAGGTGTGGCTCTCCCTCATCGTCACCGCGCTCGCGTTCGGCGGCATGTTCGGCGCCTTCACCTACATCGCCTATACGCTCACCGGCGTCGCGGGCTTCGCCGACTCGACCGTTCCCTGGCTGCTGGTGCTCTTCGGCATCGGGCTCGTCGCGGGCAACTGGATCGGCGGACGCCTGGCCGATCGCTCGATCGACAGAACCCTGCTCGCCTTCATCGCCGCTCTGGTGGTCGTGCTGGTGCTGTTCGGGTTCGTCGCCTGGTCGCAGCCCGTGACGATCGCGATCCTGGTGCTGATGGGCGCTTTCGGATTCGGCACGGTGCCAGGGCTGCAGAGCCGCATCATGCACTACGCCGGCGGGGCGCCGACCCTCGCCTCCGGAGCCAACATCGGCGCGTTCAACGTGGGCAATGCCCTCGGAGCCTGGGCAGGCGGTCTCGGCATCGCCGCAGGACTCGGCTACACATCGCCCATCTGGATCGGCGCCGCGATCACGGCATCCGCACTGGTCGTCATGGTGATCGCGGTGGTCACGGCCCGGCGGTCGTCGCCCCTCGCCACAGGCACGCTCCAGACCGTGGCCGCGTAGCTCCCATCGATCCGCAGAGAGAAAGAAGCACGAGCATGAACGCTCCCACCATTCCCACCGTCACCCTGAACAACGGCATCGAGATGCCGCAGCTCGGCTACGGCGTGTTCCAGGTGCCTGATGCCGAGACCACGGCAGCCGTCGCCGGAGCCCTCGATGCGGGGTACCGCAGCATCGACACCGCGGCGATCTACGGCAACGAGTCCGGAGTCGGACGGGCGATCGCCGACTCGGGCATCGCTCGCGACGAACTGTTCGTGACCTCGAAGGTGTGGATCTCCGACCACGGATACGACGCGACCCTGCGGGCGTACGACGCATCGCTCGAGCGGCTCGGCCTCGATCACCTCGATCTGTATCTGATCCACTGGCCGACGCCCGCTCTGGAAACGTATGCGGACACCTGGCGGGCGCTCGAGAGCCTCTATCGCGAAGGACGAGTCCGGGCGATCGGCGTCTCGAACTTCGAACCGGAGCACCTCGAGCGCATCGAGACCGAAGGCGGCGTCGTGCCCGCCGTCAACCAGATCGAACTCCACCCGGCGCTGCAGAATCGAGTCGTCGCCGAGGCGAACGCTCAGCGGGGCATCGTCACCGAGGCGTGGAGTCCGCTCGCACAGGGGGCCGTCCTCTCCGACCGCTCCGTCGTCGAGATCGCCGAGCGCCACGGCCGGACGCCGGCGCAGGTCGTGCTGCGCTGGCACCTGCAGCAGGGACGCATCGTGATCCCGAAGTCGGTCACCCCGGCTCGCATCGCGGAGAATCTCGACGTGTTCGGTTTCGAGCTCACCGGCGACGAGCTGGCGGCGGTCGATCTCCTCGAGCGCGACGGCCGCACCGGTCCGCACCCCGCCGAGTTCAACGGCTGAGATTCTCGGGCGGTCATGCGGGCGCAGCGATCACTGCGCCCGCATGAACTCCTCGGCCGCCTGCACCTGAGCGGCGGAGGGGCGGATGCCGGTGTAGAGCACGAACTGCTCGAGGGCCTGCAGGGTCGCCACCTCGGCGCCGGTGATGACCGTCTTGCCGGCAGCGCGACCCGCGGAGATCAGGGGGGTCTCGGCGGGCAGGGCGACGACATCGAACACGACGGATGCCGCCGCGATCTGCTCCTCGGTGAACGACAGTGCGTGCTCGTCGTCACCGCCCGCCATGCCGATGGGCGTGATGTTCACGATGACGTCGGCGTTCGCGGCATCCGCATCCGCCGTCCAGGCGAACCCGTAGAGGTCTGCCAGTCCGCGACCGCGCTCCTCGTTGCGCGCCGCGATCGTGACGTGTGTGAATCCGGCGTCGCGGAAGGCGGCGGCGGTCGCCTTGGCCATTCCGCCCGAGCCGCGAAGCAGCACCGACGACGCCGGGTCGAGGGAGTTGCGCTCGATCAGCTGAGCGATCGCGCTGTAGTCGGTGTTGTACGCGGTGAGCACCCCGTCGTCGTTCACGATCGTGTTCACCGAGTCGATCGCGGTCGCCGACGGATCCATGTGATCGACGAGCGCGATGACATCCTCCTTGAAGGGCATCGAGATCGCGCAGCCGCGGATGCCGAGGCCTCGCACGCCCGCGATCGCCTGGCCGAGGTCGGTCGGAGCGAACGCCTTGTAGATCCAGTTGAGGCCGAGTTCCTCGTAGAGGAAGTTGTGAAAGCGCGTGCCGTTGTTGCTCGGCCGCGCGGACAGCGAGATGCACAGGGTCATGTCCTTGTTCAGCATGGTCACCGCACCAGGCTACTCGCGCACTCCGCTGTGTCTTTGCCACTGATGGCGGTCGACGTCAAGCCCCCTTGGCGTGATCGAACCGCCTCCCCTATCGTGAAGGTGCATGCACAGGGGATTGATCGTCTCCGTCTTCCCCAGAGACGGGCTGCCTTCCCCAGAGGCAAAGGCGATCCGTGCATGCGATTGGGCCCTCTCGAGTAGTTCTGTCCCCAACGGACTGCTCGAGAGGGCCGCTGCCGTTTGTCCTCTTCTCACAAATTTCGAATCTGTCCCCCAAATGGGGGACAAAAGCTCGCGCGAGGGGTTAGGCTGGAATCTGACGCACCCTCCGGTCGTCTTCGGCCCTCATCGCTCCCCCCGCGGTGAGGGCCACACCATTTTCTGACGGGTCCGCGCGCCACCGTCACATGACCGTGCGTGACTGCTCATGCAACATTTGGGTTACGGGCTGACATCAGGACTTCCGCTCAGCGCGTGCTCCACTAGCGTGGAGCACGTCGGGGCATCCTGCGTCGGCTTCTTTCCAGCAGAACAGGCAGTACATGAGCACCCAGGGCACGGTTAAGTGGTTCAACTCGGAGAAGGGCTTCGGCTTCATCTCCCCCGACGACGGCGGCGCTGACGTTTTCGCGCACTACTCCGCCATCGAGTCATCCGGCTACCGGTCTCTCGAAGAGAACCAGCGAGTCGAGTTCGACGTGGCGCAGGGCCCCAAGGGCCTGCAGGCTGAGAACATCCGTCCGCTCTGAGAGCGGACGTCATAGAACTCCCCGACCGGAGGTCTGCACTCGTTGCGACCCCCGGCGGGGAGTTCTGTGCTTTCCGGCGGACCGACGCTCGGGAGGAAGACTGCAGTCAGCCGAGCAGAAGCGCGCGCAGCTCGTCGGCGGATGAGGCGCGGAATGCCGCGTCGTCGCCTTCATGGGTGTCGCTGAACCCCCACTCGACGAAGATCACCGGCACACCGTTGGCATTGCCGCCCTCGACGTCGTGGTGGCGATCGCCGATCAGCACGGGTCGCGAGACATCTGCGCCACGCTCGGCCAGACGACGCAGCGCCTCGGCGACGATGTCGGTCTTCGACGCGAGGGTAGCTTCGTCGGGCGTGGCACCGACCGTCGTGAGGAAATACGGACGCAGCTCGAAGAAGTCGACGATCGCATCGACCTGGATCTCGGGCTTCGAGCTGGCGGTCGCCTGGGGCACGCCGGCCGTGTGGAGATCACGGATGATCTCGGGCACGCCCGGGTAGGTCGCGACGTCGGTCGTGTATCCGTCGGCCTTGCCGAGCGTGCGGTAGAACGCCACCGCTTCGGCCGCCTGCTCGGGGGTCATCGCGGCCTGGGCCTGGAACGACTGGAACATCGGCGGTCCGATCCAGTGCACGAGCTGCTCACGGGTGGGGGCCGGGTGGCCGAAGTGCGTGAGGGCGACGTTCAGGCGGCGGAGGATGCCGACCGACGCGTCGGCGATCGTACCGTCGACGTCCCAGAGCACGCACGAATAGGGGGAAGAAGCCATGCCTTCCAGCCTATGGGGAGTGCACGACTCGACCGACCGCCGTGGGCATCTGTGCAGGACCCTCAGAACAGACGAGGGATGCCGGACTCGATGCCCTTCATGTCGTCGTAGTCGAGCACGAGGCAGCGGATGCCGCGATCCTCGGCGAGCACGCGTGCCTGCGGCTTGATCTCCTGCGCGGCGAAGACGCCCTGCACGGGAGCGAGGTGCGGGTCACGCCCGAGCAGCTCGAGATAGCGGGTGAGCTGCTCCACGCCGTCGATGTCGCCACGGCGCTTGATCTCGACCGCGATGGCCGCGCCGTCGGCATCCCGCACGAGGAGATCGACGGGGCCGATGGCCGTCGGGTACTCGCGGCGCACCAGCGTCGCGCCATCCGAGATGCGCTCGACCTGCTCGGCGAGCAGACGCTGCAGGTCGGCTTCGACGCCATCCTTCTGCAGGCCGGGGTCGACCCCGAGGTCGTGGTCGGTGTCGTGCAGGATCTCGTAGATCTGCACCCGCAGCGCGTCGCCCGTCTTCTTGTGTGTCACTCGCCACACCTCGGTGACGCCGGCGATCGACTCCTCTTCGCCGGGCTCTTCGGCTGCGAGAGAGCACGGCGGGCTCATCCAGTTCAGCGGCTTGTAGCTGCCGCCGTCGGAGTGCACGAGCAGGCTGCCGTCTCCCTTGTGCACGAGCAGACGCGTGGCAAGCGGGAGGTGGGCATTGAGCCGGCCCGTGTAATCCACGGAGCATCGGGCGATGACGAGACGCACCCGTCGAGCCTACTTCGTCGGCGCCATCCCTTCTGCGGCGACGGGCTTCGGCGTCGGAGTTTCCACAGACGCGGTGAACCGACTCTCGCTGTCGATTCCAGCGGACTGGATCCTGACATTCTGGGCGAAGACGTCGAGGATGAGGAGATGACGGTGTCGCTGGAAGTCGTGAACACGATCGTGACCGTCGCCGCCACGCTGCTGGGTCTGGCGGCGGGGTTCGGATGGATGATCACGCGTATGGACGCACGCTTCGAAGCATTCGAGCAGCGCATGGATGCGCGGTTCGAGAAGGCGGAGCAGCGCACGGATGCTCGGTTCGAGAAGGTGGATGCGAGGTTCGACAGTGTGGATGCGAGGTTCGAGCGCGTGGAGGCGGAGATCCAGGCGCTGCGGTCCGATGTCGGAGACGTGAAGATCGCCATCGCCCGCCTGGAAGGCCCGGTGCCGCGCCTCCACGTCTCGCGGTGACCTACGAGGCGGACTTCGCCCCGACCGCGGGCGTCGACATCTCGTCCTTGCGCAGGGGCCGCGCGGCACCCGAGAAGAGACCCGACAGTACGACCAGGCCGACGAGGATGTAGAGGGTGTTGAGCAGGCCGATGTGCTCGCTGATGAAGCCGAGCACGGGCGGCCCGCCGAGGAACGAGATGTAGCCGATCGTCGCGGCGGCGCTCACCCGAGCGGCGGCCTTGGCCGGGTCGTCCGCCGCGGCGGACATGCCGAGAGGGAAGCCGAGCGAGGCGCCCACGCCCCACAGCGCCGCGCCCACGAAGACCAGCGGAAGAGTGGGCGCGAGGATGAAGAGCAGAATGCCCGAGGCCGCGGCCACCGCGAGGATGCGCAGCACGGCCACGCGGCCGAACCGGTCGACCAGCGGGCCTCCGAAGACGCGGACGAGGGTCATCGCGACCGAGAACGTCGCGAGTGCGGCGGCGCCCAGGGCGGTGCCGCCGCCGTGGTCTTCGGCGACCCCAAGAGCGAGCCAGTCGTTGGCGCCGCCCTCTGCGAACGACATGCCGAGCATGACGACGCCGATCGCGTAGGTGCGCGGCTCTCGCCAGGCCGACATCGCGACGTGCATCCGCTCACGCCAGTGCGCCTTCTCGGCGTCGTCGGCCGCGGGGTCGAGTGCCTCTTCGCGTCGGGGCACGTTCGCGATGCTGGCGATGCCGATGGCGGCGATCGCGACGGCGATGACGAGCGTGTGAGTGAAGACGTTGATGTGCAGCTGTGCGGCCAGGGCTCCCAGAGCTGCGCCGATCACGGTGCCGAAGCTGAAGAACGCGTGGAACAGCGGCAGGATCGTCTTGCCGGAGTGCTGTTCGATCGCGGTGGCCTCGACGTTCATCATCACGTCGACGCAGCCGTTGCCCAGCCCGAACAGCACGAGACCGATGAGCACCACCGGATATGAGCCGAGCACGTTGGCGCCGATGCCGATGAGGGCCACGCCCGAGGCGAAGGTGAAGATCGACACCATCATGCCCAGGCGTGCGCCGGTGCGGGCCATGATCGCCGGACTCGTCGAGATTCCGATGATCGAGGCGATGCCCGCCCCGAGCAGCAGCATGCCCACCTGGGCCTTGTCGACCTCGAGGGCGGTCTTGATGTCGGGGACACGCGACGCCCAGGTCGCGATCGAGAGGCCGCTGGCGAGGAAGATCGCGAAGATCGCGGTGCGCCAGCGCACATACTGCGATCGAGAAAGAGCCGTGTCCATATCGCTCAGCATATCGAATCGATTCGATGATCGGGAAGGCGGGGAGCTATCCTCGGAGTATGACGAGCCACGACAGCCCGCGTCGAGCGACGATCGCCGATGTCGCACGCGAAGCGGGAGTCGCCACGTCGACGGCATCCGTCGTCTTCAGCGGCAAGGCCAACGTCGCGCCGGCGACGCGCGAGCGGGTGCTCGCTGCAGCGGCGGCCCTCGGTTACGCCGGCCCGGACCCGCGCGCGGCCTCATTGCGGCGAGGACGCAGCGGCATCGTCGCCGTCGTGCTCGAGGGACACCTGCGTGCGGCATTCCTCGACCCGGTGGCCACCGCGATGATGGACGGACTGACCGACGGGATGGCCGACCTCAGCGCCGGCATCCTCCTGATGCGCGATGAGCCGGGAGACGACGGATCGTCGCTCTCGAACGCTCCCGTCGACGCGGTGGTGCTGATCGGGTGCTCCGGGCGCGCCAAGGCGTCGCTCGACATCGTGCGCAGTCGAGGTCTGCCGGTCGTCGTGATCGAGGGCGACGCCGGGGAAGGGATTCCGAAGATCCTGCTCGACAACGCCGCGGCGGCGGCGGACGTCGCGCGTCACCTGCGCGACCTGGGGCACCGAGACGTCGCACTCATCACCCTGCCGCTCGACACAGGTCGCGAGCGGGGGCCGGTCACGCCCGAGCGCATCGACGCGGCGACGGTGGATGTGACCATCGACCGCCTCGCAGGCATGCGCGAGATCTTCCCCGACGCGCCTGCGATCTCGGCGGGAGGCAGCTTCATCGACGAGGGGCTCCTCGCCGGGCGGCGCCTGCTGGCGGATGCCGAGACGCGGCCCACCGCGATCCTCGCGCAGAGCGATCTGCTCGCCGTCGGCATCATCCGTGCGGCGGAGGAGCTGGGCCTGCGGGTGCCCGAAGACCTCTCGGTCGCAGGATTCGACGGGATCGCAGCCGACGGGCTCGGGGACCTCGTGCTCACCACCAGCGTGCAGCCGGCGGTCGAGAAGGGGCGCGCCGCGGGCGAGCAGGTCGCACGGATGCTGCGGGGCGAGCCCGGCCTCACGCTGCATCTCACCTGCCGATTCCGCGCGGGCACGACCACCGCGGCGCCGGCTCGCTGAACCCCGCTCGCCGCGGGCCGGTCACCCGTGCTGCGGTCCCAGAGGCAGTGCCTGGCTGCCGAAGTCCAGGATCGTGTACCGGCCGCAATCGATGACACGCTCGGGGTCGACCGTCGGCGGCAGATCCCAGGGCACCGTCTGCGAATCCTCGACGAGGAACGACACCTCGCCGACGTCGAAGTCCGTGCGGTTCACCAGCCACGCGTAGCCGTTGAGCTGATGATCGACCTGGACGAGTCGCGAGGGGTCGGCGAGATGCAGCTTGGGCAGGCGGACCGTCCAGAACTGGCCGGCCCCCGTGCGATCCGAGGCGTCGACCCAGGCGGTCACGCACGCGAGATCGACGTCGGGGCGGTCGGCGGCAACCGCCAGGCGCGGGATGCTGAGCCCACCGACGAGGAGCAGCACGACGACGGTGAGTGCGGCGGCCGAACGGCGCAGACGCGCGGGGATCCCCCATACGCGCGGCGCCGCGACGAGCACGAGCACCGGGGCGAAGGCGAGAGGCTGGAGGTAGCGGGCGGCGTGCGTGCCCAGCGCGACGGACCCGACGACGACGACGAGCGGGGCCGCCCACGACATGGCGGCGACGAGACGGGCTCCGGGCTCGCCGCGTCGCACTGTTCGCACGATGGCGACGGCGACGAGAGCGAGGACGAGAAGCGTCCCGGCCGATCCGGGCAGGCTCTGACCGCGCTCGACCACCAGTCCTGCGTAGTAGACCACGGACTCGCGCCACTGGTCGGGGTGCACGTAGTCGATGCCCGTGTTGGTGATCCATGCCGCAAGAGGAATACGAGCCAGCAAGCCCGCGGCCGTGCCCGCGAGCAGCACAGTGATGAGGATCGGCACCGGCCTGCGCCGCGCGGGCGCGGCGGCGGCGCCGCCGGCTACGACGATCGCGAGCGGGATCGTCGCCCAGACCGCGTAGAGCGGGTTGGAGAGCGTCGATACGAGGGCGACAGCGCCGAGCCACAGCAGAGCCCAGACGCGGACGTCGTCGCTGTCGATCGCTCGCCGCACGATGCCGACGGTCGCGACGGTGCCGATCACGGTCGCGGAGTAGTAGGTGGTCGTCAGATGCAGTGAGGCGAGATCCAGCGCGTCCCGAGACGCCGAGAGATCAGTCATCGCGAGGACCGCGAACATCGCAAGCGCGGCCACCGACCAGGCGACAGGGGCCATGCCCTCTCGACGGCGGCCGGCGACCAGACGGATGGCTCCATAGAGGGCGAGCAGATTGACGAGCGCGCTGACCGCGAAGAGCCCGTTCGCGCTCACGGGCACCACTGCCCCGATCCCGGTGAACATCGCGGTCTCGGGCAGGAAGAGCACGCTCGACATCGCCCAGTCGAGGGGCTGGCCCGAGAGCACCGAGCGGGCGAGCATCGCGACGATCAGCGAATCGCCGTCACGGAAGAGCAGATCGGTGCGGGGCGACGAGGCGACGGCGGATGCGGCGACGATCGACACGGCGGCAGCGCTCAGCCAGCCGGCCAGCTCGCGCGCCCACGTCCGAGTCACGGGGCTACTCTGCCACGGCGCTCCCGGAAGGCCCGGACATCGGGACGGTCAGGAGACCTGCGAGCGCAGGTCCCAGATCTGCTCCAGGGGAGCGGTGCCCTCGGCGCCGTCGGCATCGCGGAAGAGCTCGACGAATCGGCCGATGTCGGCCTGCCAGGCGTGATCTGCCGGATCGTCCTTGAGCGCTGCGACTGCGGCATCCCAGTCGTCGCACTCGACCAGGTGGAAGAGGCGCCGGCCCGACCGCCAGATCGTCCAGTCGTGGATGCCGATGCGCGCGAAAGTCTCGGCGAGGGCATCCGGGATGCGGGCGTGGTTCGTGCGGTAGTCGTCGACCGCGCCGTCGCGGATCTCGGAGTGCAGTGCGATGCGCATGAGAGGCCTTTCTGAGGTCGGACAGGGACGGATCGCCGTCGCGACGGGCGTCGCGCCGTCACGTCCCTCTCACAGCATGGCACCGCGAGCCGGGCGGCGAACAACGCCTCCGAATGATCCGATCATCGGATTCGGATCGCGCAAAGTGCCCGAAAAACCGGGGGAAACCGACCATTCGCGCGATCCCAGGCCGACATCATCGGTCCGGAACCGCGAAATATCAAGGTAAACTCGATATCGACACCCGCCCGCCTGTGCCGCCCCGGCCGACGAGCCTCGAGGAGCCGCGTATATGCTGATGCTCCTCGCCGTGTTCCTCCTCGGGTCGATCCTGATGCCCGTTCTGGTGCGCTGGCTGGGATCTCAGGCATTCGCCATCGCTGCTCTCATTCCGGCTGCGGCATTCATCCACGCCCTCGTCCTCACCCCTCAGGTGCTCGACGGGCCGACGCCCTTCGAGTCGGTCCCGTGGATCCCGCAGCTCGGACTGGACCTGTCCATGAACATGGACGTCCTCGGCTGGGTGCTGACCCTCATCGTCACCGGTGTCGGTGCCCTCGTGCTGCTCTACTGCCGCTGGTACTTCCACGACGACTCCGCCGGCATCGGCCAGTTCGCGGGCGTCCTGCTCGGGTTCGCGGGTGCGATGTACGGCCTCGTCCTGACCGACGACCTCGTGATGCTCGTGATGTTCTGGGAGGTGACGAGCATCCTCTCGTACCTCCTCATCGGCCACTACCGGCGTCGCGCTGCCAGCCGACGAGCAGCGCTGCAGGCGCTGCTGGTCACCACTCTCGGCGGACTCGTGATGTTCGTCGGAGTCGTGCTGCTCGTGGTCGACGCCGGCACCTCGAGCATCCGCGAGATCCTCGAGATCGCGCCGACGGGGCCCATCGTCGATGCGGCCGTCGTGATGCTCCTGGTCGGCGCGATCAGCAAGTCCGCGATCTTCCCGTTCCACTTCTGGCTGCCCGGCGCCATGGCGGCTCCGACGCCGGTCAGCGCCTATCTGCACGCCGCGGCGATGGTGAAGGCGGGCATCTACCTGATCGCGCGCTTCGCTCCGATCTTCGCCTTCACGGGTCCCTGGCGACCGATCATCATCTCGCTCGGAATCGTCACGATGCTGCTCGGCGGGATCCAGGCCTTGCGCGAGACCGACCTCAAGCGCATCCTCGCCTTCGGCACCGTCAGCCAGCTGGGCTTCTTCTCTGTGGTGATCGGCTATGGCACGCAGGCGAGCGCCCTGGCGGGTCTCGCTCTCGTGATCGCGCACGCGCTGTTCAAGTCGGCGCTGTTCCTGATCGTCGGTGTGATCGACCGTCAATTGTCGACGCGTGACATCACCGAGCTGAGCGGCGTCGGGCGTCAGGCGCCCGTCATGGCGACAGCGGCATTCATCTCGATCGCGTCGATGGCCGGTGTGGCGCCGACCCTCGGGTTCGTCGCGAAGGAATCCACCCTCACCGCGCTCCTCGACGACGCGCTGCACGGATCACCGTGGGGACTCGTCGCCATCATCGGTGTCAGCCTCGGGTCTATGCTCACTGCGGCATATGGCATCCGCTTCCTGTGGGGAGCCTTCTGGACCAAGCGCGACGCAGCCGGCGATCGACTGCCGGACACGGCCTGGCCCGACCCGCCCGTCGGCTTCCTCTCGGCTCCGATCATCCTCGCGGGCCTCACGCTCGCGGCCGGCATCGGCGCCCCGGCCCTCGACGTCGCCCTGCAGGGATACGCGATCACCGCCACACCGGGTCTCGATGCCGAAGGCGTCGCGGCTGAGGGGCCCGGCCACCTCGCACTCTGGCACGGTCTCGAGCCGGCGTTGGGCATCTCGATCCTGTCGATCCTTCTCGGCGCCGCCGTGTTCCTCCTCACGCTGCGCACGGGATGGGACCGCAAGGCGCGGCTGATCCCGTTCACCGCTGCGGACGTCTACTACCTGGTCATGCGCGGCGTCGACCGCCTGTCTGTGATGAGCACGACGCTGACTCAGCGCGGCTCTCTGCCGGTCTACGTGGGCACCATCTTCGTGGTGTTCGTCGCCGCCGAGATCACGGCCCTCGTCGCCAGCGACGTCGATCGCTTCCAGCTGTCGGCGTGGCACACGCCCGCGCAGCTCGTGGTCGCGCCCATGATGGCCGCTGCCGGCGTCATGGCGGTGCGCGCGCAGAAGAGGTACACCGGGGTCGTGCTCGTCTCGATCACCGGGCTCGGCATGGTCGTGCTGTTCGCGACCAGCGGCGCTCCCGACCTGGCGCTCACTCAGATCCTGGTCGAGACCGTGACGATGGTGACCTTCGCCCTGGTGCTGCGCCGCCTGCCTGCCCGCATGGGCGAGCACAACGCCTCGGTCGGGCGGATCCCCCGCGCGCTGCTCGGCGTCGGAGTCGGGCTCACGATGGCGCTGGTCGCGGTCGTCGCGACGCAGTCGCGTGTCGCGGATCCGATCTCCGCCGCGTTCCCGAAGCTCGCCTACGAGATCGGCCACGGCAAGAACGTCGTCAACGTCGCTCTCGTCGACCTCCGCGGCTGGGACACCATGGGCGAGCTGTCGGTGCTGGTTCTCGCCGCCACCGGCGTCGCATCCCTGGTGTTCGTCACACACCGTGCCGACATGCTCGCTGCGACCAAGACGCTGCCCAAGGCCCGTCGTCGTCGCACGCTCAGCCGCCCCCTCGTCGAGACGACCGAGGGCGTGCGCTTCCAGACCGACGAGAACGAGAGCAGCCCCCGCGCCTGGCTCGTCGGCGGCCCGAAGATGAAGCCCGAGAACAGGTCGATCCTGCTCGAGGTGATCGTCCGCATCCTCTTCCACACCATCATCGTCGTGTCGATCTTCCTGCTGTTCGCCGGCCACAACCTGCCCGGAGGAGGCTTCGCCGGCGGGCTCGTCGCGGGCATGGCCCTCGTCATGCGCTACGTCGCGGGCGGTCGTTGGGAGCTCGGCGCGGCTGCGCCCACGGATGCCGGACGACTGCTCGGCGCCGGTCTGATCCTCGCCGTCGGCACGGCGGTCGTGCCGCTGTTCTTCGGCCTGTCTCCGCTCACCAGTCACTTCTGGGAGTGGGAGATCCCGGGGATCGGCCACATGGAGTTCGTGACCTCGACCATCTTCGACGTCGGCGTGTATCTCGTCGTGATCGGGCTCGTGCTCGACGTGCTGCGCAGCCTCGGAGCCGAGGTCGACCGTCAGGCGCAGGAGTTCCGCGAGCGGGGGGTGACCATCTGATGGATGTCTCACTGACCCTGATCGTGATCATGGCCGTGCTCTTCGCCTGCGGTGTCTACGCGATGCTCGAGCGCAGTCTCACCCGCGTGCTGATCGGCTTCCTGCTGCTCGGCAACGCCACGAACCTGCTGCTCCTCATCGTGATGGGCGTCCCCGGCAACGCGCCGTTCTTCGGCACCGAGGGAGAGCTCAGCGACCCGCTGCCCCAGGCGCTCACCCTGACCGCCATCGTCATCACCTTCGCCGTCTCGGCATTCCTGCTCGCGCTCATCTACCGCTCGTGGCAGCTGGGCCAGGCCGACACCGTGGAGGACGACGAGGCCGACATCGCACTCCGCGAGCGCACGGATGCCGACGAAGACCTCATGGACGACGAGGCCGACGCCGGCGACGACGAGGCCACGACCGACTTCGTGGGCGTGCAGACATCGCCGATCACCGTGCTGCACATGCGCGATCACCCGTCCATCCATGACGACGCGCCGACGGACCGGCCCACGACTCCGCGATCCGACCCGACCCCCGATGTGGATGCGGGTGAGGGGGAGCACGTCCTCGACGGCGAATCGGCCCCGCCCGACGAGGCCTCCGAGGACTCATCGCGCGACTCCGGATTCCGGACGGATGCCGACACCCACGCGTCCGAGGCCCACGAGACCGATGCGGCGGACGCCGCTCGAGATACGGCGGTCGACACGGCATCCGATGACAGCGCACCCGAGCACACCGACGATGGGGAGGACCGCCGATGAGCGCTCTCGTCCCCCTGCTCGTCGCGCTGCCGCTGCTCGGCGCCGCCGTGACCCTGATCTTCGGGCGCAATCCGCGCCTCCAGGCGTTCGTCACCGTCGCGACGCTCGCGATCGTCTCGCTCATCGCGGCCGTGCTGCTGGTGGTCGTCGATGCGGGCGAGCCCCTCGCGGTGTCGGTCGGCGGATGGCCCGTGCCGTTCGGCATCGTGCTCTATGTCGACAGGCTCGCCGCCCTTCTGGTGCTCATCTCGAGCATCGTGCTGCTCGCCGTGCTGCTCTTCTCGATCGGCCAGGGGGCCGCCGACGGCACCGATGAGACGCCGATCTCGATCTTCAACCCGTCATACCTGATCCTCGCCGCCGGAATCTTCAACGCGTTCATCGCGGGCGACCTGTTCAACCTCTATGTCGGATTCGAGATCCTGCTCGTGGCGTCGTATGTGCTGATAACGCTCGGCAGCACCGAGTCCCGCATCCGCACCGGCGCCGTCTACATCGTCGTCTCACTGGTCTCCTCGATCCTGTTCCTCGCCTCGATCGCGATGATCTACGGCGCCCTCGGCACCGTGAACATGGCCCAGATCGCCGAGCGCATGACCGAGCTCCCGCAGGAGACGCAGCTCGTGCTGCACCTCATGCTCGTGGTCGCCTTCGGCATCAAGGCCGCGATCTTCCCGGTGTCGTTCTGGCTGCCCGACTCGTACCCGACGGCCCCCGCGCCGGTCACCGCGGTGTTCGCGGGGTTGCTGACCAAGGTCGGCGTCTATGCGCTGATCCGCACCGAGACGCAGCTGTTCGCCGAGAACAGCATCGACACCCTGCTGCTGATCATCGCCCTCGCGACCATGGTCGTCGGCGTGCTCGGCGCCGTGGCGCAGGCCGAGCTCAAACGAATCCTGTCGTTCACGCTGGTCAGTCACGTCGGCTACATGATCTTCGGTCTCGCGATCGCGACCCCGGCGGCGATCGGCGCGACGGTCTACTACATCGTCCACCACATCATCGTGCAGACGACGCTGTTCCTCGCGGTCGGTCTGATCGAGCGCCGCGCGGGAAGCACGTCCATCCTGCGGGTGAAGGGTCTGCTCAAGGTCGCACCCGTCATCGCGGTGCTCTACTTCATCCCGGCTATCAACCTGGGCGGACTGCCGCCGTTCTCGGGGTTCATCGGCAAGTTCGCGCTCTTCGAGGCAGCGGCATCGGTGGGCACCCCGCTGATGCTGGTGCTGATCTTCGGCGGCATCGTCACGTCGCTCCTCACCCTGTATGCGCTGATGCGCGCCTGGAACCTCGCGTTCTGGCGCGAGGAGGAGGACTCGGCCGAGACCGAGGGACGCATCTCGTATCTCGGCAACGCGCCGGCGGCGGACGAGCAGCAGGAGCGCCGCCGCATCCCCCGGATCATGACCGTGGCCACCGCCGGAATGGTCGGCGTCACGATCGCGCTCACGGTGTTCGCCGGTCCGCTTTATGCGCTGTGCGATCGCATCGGTGCAGCGCTGCTCGACCCCGTCACCCTCGTGCAGCTGGAAGACGAGGTGGAAGCATGAGCCCCACCGAGACCGGCCGTCACTTCTGGCGCGACATCGGCGTGCAGCTGCCGTTCCTGGCATGGCTCGTGGTGCTGTGGATGCTGCTGTGGGGTCAGTTCACGGTGCTGGCGTTCGTCTCGGGCCTGGTCGTGGCGGTGTTCGTCACCCGTGTCTTCCGTCTGCCGACCGTCGAGCTCTCCGGGCGCGTCAACATCTGGTACGCCTTCCTGCTGATCGTGCAGTTCCTCTTCGCGATGCTGCGCGGTGCGCTCGCGGTGACGGCGCAGGTGTTCGACTTCCGGCGGCAGCCCGGCGCCGCGATCATCGCGGTGCCTCTCCGCTATGCCGATGACCTGATGATGACGCATGTCTCGGTCGTGTCGTCGCTCGTGCCCGGCTCGCTGATCGTCGAAGCGGATCGAGACCGACAGGTGCTCTACCTGCATGTGATCGGCGTCCGCTCGATCGACGACGTCGAGAAGCAGCGCGAAGTGGTGCTGCGGTGGGAGCGACGCGTGGTCCGTGCGCTCGGCGCCCCCGAGCAGTACCGTGCACTCAAGGCGGATCAGCGCGCGGAGCGCGCTGCGGCGACGAAGGGCGGTGTCCGATGAACATCCTGCTGCTCGTGATCATGGTGGTCTTCGGCATCGCAGCGATCCTCACGATCGTCCGCATCGTGAAGGGACCGTCGATCCTCGACCGCGCCGTCGCCTCGGATGTGCTGCTCACCGAGGTCATGTGCGTGCTGGGAGCCGAGATGGCCATCAACGGTCACACCCGCAGCATCCCGGTCATGCTGATCATCGCCGCGGTGGGTGTCTTCGGATCGATCTCGGTCGCCAGGTTCGTCGCGAGAAGGGACAACACGACGCCATGAACGTGTTCGGCCTGACCATTCCCGACGGCGTGATCGACATCGCCGTCCTCGTGCTCATCCTGCTCGGCGCGGTGCTGTGCCTCTCGGCCGCCGTGGGGCTGCTGCGCTTCCGCGATGTGCCGTCGCGCCTGCACGCCGCGACCAAACCGCAGGTGCTCGGCCTGGTGTTCATCTGTCTCGCGATCGCGCTCGCGCAGCGCACCGTCGGCGGGATCCTGTTCGGACTCGCGCTCGTCGCTCCGATCGTGCTCATGCAGTTCGCGACCGCGCCCCTGTCGGCGCACATCGTGGGTCGGCAGGCCTACCGGAACGGCACCACCGACGAGCGCAGCCTCGTCGTCGACGAGCTCGCGGAGTCGAAGCAGACTCCTCCAGCCGCGGGCTGAACGAGAGGGCGACGAGATGTCAGCACCGCAGGGATGGTACGACGCCGGCACGCCCGGCCGGCAGCGCTGGTGGGACGGCGTGCAGTGGACCGCGCACGAGCGGGAGACCGCGCCCACGTCGCCGGCGATGGGCTGGTATGAGGTGCCGGGTACGTCGGATGTGCGCTGGTGGGACGGCACGATGTGGGCGCCGTACCGCATCCGCGACGGCAGGCCGCGCCCGGACGTCTTGGCCGTCGAGCCTCCCGAGATGGGGTTCGTCCTCGGCATCGTGTTCTTCGTGCTCGCCATGCTGCAGCTGAGTGCGGCATTCGCCACTCGGAGCACCGGCAATCTCGTGCTGCCGGTGCTGCTGCTGGCGGCCGCGGTCATCTGGATCGTGGGAGCCGGGTACACCCGCGGACTGCGCCGGGTCGCCGCTCCGCAGACGGCGCCGGTCGTCGATCCGGTCGCCCGCCCGCTGCCCGGCGAGGTCGAGGGGCCGGACGCCGGCTGGTACCCGATGACGGGGCAGGTCAGCCGCTGGTGGACCGGGTCCCGGTGGAGCTGGTACATCGCGTCGAAGGTGGGCGCGCGTCCCGGGCACGCCGGACCCCGCGGCTACCTCGTCTCGATGATCGCGGGCTGGGTGATCGCGGCGATCGCGGTCGTCGGGCTGATCGTGGCCGTGGCGGGCGCCGTGATGGAGCAGGGGTGGTACTCGGGAGGCATGATCGCGATCGGCATCATCGTCGCCCTCATCTTCGGCGGTCTGGCGGCGTTCGCCCTGCTGCTGACCCGATCGCGCCGCAACGCGATGCTGCTTCCCTCGACACCGCCGCCCGTGCGCTGATCACTGCGGACGAAGGTCGCTCGCGACTCAGAGGCTGTCGGCGAAGCTCTGGATCAGCCGAGCCGCGGGCTCGGAGTCGCTGATCAACGTGCCGTGGCCGTGATCCGGAATGATCTGGAGGTCCGCCCCGGGGATCTCGTCGATGATCTCCTGGCACCAGCTCATCGGCGCCAGCGGGTCGTCTTCTCCGCGCAGCACGAGCACCGGCTGGTGAATCCTGGCGAACGCGTTCTCCGGCTTGTGCACGATGGTCGCGCGGATCTTGCGGATGAGATGCGGTCCGCCTCGGAGATACTCGCGCGCACCGCGCCAGATCACCAGCGGACGCTCGCCCACCAGGTCGCTCAGCAGGTATCGCGCCTGCGAGGCGACGTTGCGTGCGGCCTTGTTCACCGAGGGGCCGGCGAGGACCACGCCCTCGACGAGGGCGGGATGCCGTGCGGCGAGCTCCGCAGCGATCTGGCTGCCCATCGAGTGCCCGATCACGACGACCGGGCCCTCGCCGGCGTGCCGCAGATAGGCGGCGACGAGATCGGCGTGCCGTTCCATGGTGAAGGTGCGTGCGGGCTCGGGCGCCTCGCCGAAACCGGGAAGATCGAGGGCGATCACGCGGCCACGCAGGCGCTGTACGACGTCGAGGTAGACGCTGCGGCCCATGCCGATGCCGTGCAGCAGCAGGAACGTGCGCGGGCCCTCGCCGAAGGTCTCCGCGATCAGCGTCGCCCCCGCGTGCTCGAACTCGAGCAGGGTGACGGGGGTGCCCTTCGGGGCGAGATAGCTGGAGACCACCCACCAACGCTAGCCGAGACGGACGGATGCGGTCGACCGCGGGCCGGCGTCGCGTGCGGGCGCGGGTCGGGGAGCGTCGGTGACCCGTGTCAGGATGAAGGGTGACTTCGCCCCGCCCCGACCCGGATCCGATCGAGGCGTCGAAGCCGGGTCTGATCGGCCGACTCCGTGCGAGCCTGAGCGACCCGGTGCTGCGGGCGCTCGTCACCGCGACGGCGGTGTCGCGCATCGGCCGCGGCGTCTTCTTCGCCGTGACGGTGCTCTTCTTCACCCAGATCATCGGGCTCTCTCCGGCTCAGGCGGCGGTCGTGCTCGCGGTGTCGAGCGGGTGCGGTGTGATCGCGTCGTTCCTCGGGGGCTGGCTCGCCGACCGATGGAGTGCTCGCCGCCTCGCGTTCGGCTTCGAGGTGTGCGGCGGTCTGCTGCTGGCGTCGTACGCGTTCGTCGGGGATTTCGTGTCGGCGCTCGTGCTCGCGAGCCTGTCGGGCTTCTTCGACTCGCTCGGATACTCGTCGCGTTCGGCGATCATCGCCCGCGGGTTCGCCTCCGAGCGGCGGGTGCATGCGCGCGCGGTGCTCCGCACGGTCACGAACCTCTCGATCGCGGCCGGCTCCGGCCTCGGTGCCGTCGCCCTGGCGCTCGGGACGCCCGAGGCGTACAGAACGGTGATCGCTGTCGCCGGCATCCTCGGCGCACTCGGATCGCTGCCGCTGCTGCGACTCACCTCGGCCGTCGACGCACCCGCCCGCACGCCCGTCACCGGTCAGCTGACTCCGACCGGTTCGATCGACACCGAGGCCGCAACTGCCGCACTCGCGGAGCGCAGGGACTGGAGTCGACGGTCGCCGTGGCGCGACCCGAGATACCTCCTGCTGAGCGTCCTCTCGGCGGTCTTCGGGATGCAGTTCGGCGTCGCCGAGTTCGGCGTGCCCCTGTGGATCACGCAGAACACCAACGCCCCCGAGGTCATGGTGGCGGTGCTGCTGATCGTGAACACGACGCTGGTGGTGCTGTTCCAGGTGCGCGCATCGCGGGGCACGCACGACCTCGCCACGGCCGGGCGGGTCACCATGGTCGCGGGCTGGCTCATGGTCGCCGCGTGCCTGATCTACGCGCTGGCGGCCGGACTTCCGGCGTGGGCCGCGATCGTCATCCTCATCGCCGGAATGATCGCGCACACCTTCGCCGAGATCCTGTCGCAGGCCGGCGCCTGGGGGCTCAGCTTCGAGCTCGCCGACCCGGTGCGGGCGGGCGCCTATCAGGGCGTCTTCGGCATGGGCTTCTCGCTCGGAGCCCTCGCGTCGCCGATCGTCGTGAATGCCACGGCGATCACGTTCGGCCTCGCGGGGTGGGCCATGCTCGCGGCGATCTTCCTCGCCGCGGCGATCGGGATCTGGGCCATCGCACGCCGTGCCGCCACATCCGCCGCGGCATCCGCCCCCACGACAGCGACCGCCTGAGGCCGAGGCAACCCGTCGACGGCGCCACTCGCGAAGGCCGACCTATCCGCCGGGCGTCAGCACCAGCGTGTGTCGTGTCGCCGCATCGACTGCCTGGTCGGTGAAGGCCCACGGTCTCTGCACGCCGGCGGCCCAATCGGACGTCTGGTCGACGTAGTGCTCGTCGAACGCGTGTCCGGACGCGCCGGTGAGGTGGATCCACGTCGACGCGTCGAGGTCGGAGAGATCGACCACCATGCGCATGGACGGCACGGTCGTCGTGGCGTACGACGTGCCGAGTTCCCACCCGGTCGCGTTGACGACCGAGGCGCCGCCGCTCACGGGGTAGGGGCCCCGGTTGAAGAGCGCTTCGATCGGAGCGATACCGGAGGATCCGAGCGTGTCGCTCGTGAGGGTGATCGCGTGCAGGTCGCCCCACTTCCATGCCGTGACGACGTCGCCCTGCAGGGCAGAGAGCTCCTCGTAGGCGTCCTCTGCCGACCGGGCGAGCATCTCGTCCATGCCGGCGACGTCGATGCTCGGGTTGGTCCAGAGCGGGTCGTCGGGGTCGTCGAGCAGATCGGCGACGACGGTGAAGAGGCGCCCCTGGCCGTCGATCGGCAGAGGCTGGTCACGGTTCGCGAACAGGTTCTGCACAAGGTTCGACCACAGGACGTTCGCGTAGGCGGCTGCTGCCGAGTCCGCGTCGTTCTGGGCATCCCAGGTGCGCAGCAGCGCGACGGCATCCGCGGGCCCTGCGCCCGTCACCTCGACGTCCTCCATCGCGGATGCCAGGCGTTTGCCGATCCACATCTCGCTGTCCATCTGGATCTCCCGCATGTCATTCGCGGTGAGCGGCGCGGCGGCGGCGCGGCGCTCGATCAGGTGCGCGATGCGATCCGCCCGGTAGCCGTAGTCCCAGTCTCGCGAGAGGAAGAACGGGTAGTCGTCGGTGACGATCGCGTTGTTCGCGGTCACGATGTACCCGGATGCCGGGTTGTACGACACCGGGAGCTCGTCGAACGGGATGAAACCGGTCCAGTCGTAGCTGCTGTCCCAGCCCGGCTGCGGCATCCAGCCGTCGCCCGCTCCCCGCACAGGGAGGCGTCCGGGCGTCTGATAGCCGATGTTTCCCTCGACGTCTGCGTAGATGAGGTTCTGGGCCGGCACGTCGAACAGCGCGGCCGCCGCACGGAACTCCTCGAAGTCCTGGGCCGTCGACAGCGCGAAGATCGCGGTCGCGGCCGTGCCGGGATCGAGCGCCGTCCAGCGCAGGCTGACCGCGTACTCGGCGTCCTCGCCCTCCGGCGCGGCACCGGTGGGCGCCGGACCCATGGCGCCGCCGGCCGCGAGGCCCGGCTCAGGGTCGTCGGCGATGGCGGTGAAGTCGTCGGTGAGACCCGAGATGATCGGTCCGTGCGCCGTCGACCGGATCGTGAGGTCGATGTCGTCTCCGCCGGCCACCGTGATCGTCTCGGTGGTCTCGTCGATCGGCACCAGCGCGCCGTCGCGCCAGTACTGGTCGCCCTCGATCCGTTCGATGTAGAGGTCGGTGACGTCGGTGGTCAGGTTGGTGAAGCCCCAGGCGACCTGCTGGTTGTGGCCGATCACGATGCCGGGCAGCCCCGAGAACGAGAATCCGCCCATGTCGAACGGGCACTCGTCGGTGACCTCGCTGCACCGGAGCTGCACCTGGTACCAGACCGAGGGGAGTGATGCGCCCAGATGCGGGTCGTTGGCGAGCAGTGGCATTCCCGTCTCGGTGAGGTCGCCGGACACGACCCAGGAGTTCGACCCGATGCCCTCGCCGACATCGCCGACGAGCAGGCTCGCCGCCTCGATCACGTCCGATGCCTCCTGCCACTCGATCGTCGTGGCGGCCTGCTGCATCTCGCCGTCGTTCCCGTCGGTCGTGAACGCGGCGGGCTCGGCTCCGGACGCGAGGGCCGGAACGGTCGAGATCTCGGGCACGATGACCGGGTGATCCTCGAACGGGTACGGCGGGTACAGCTCGTCGAGTGTCGTGGTGATCTCGGCCGGGTCGGAGGCCTCCGACAGCTGCGCCGCCAGAAGCGAGCGTTCGACCTCGTCCTCGACGTTGCCACGGAGATCCCAGGCCATCGCCTTGAGCCATGCCACCGAATCGGCGGCTTCCCAGGGCTCGGGCGCATACTCGGGATTCTGTATTCCGAGAACGGCATACTCGAGCGACAGCTCGGCGCCCGAGCGCGACGAGAGGTAGGCGTTGACGCCGTCGGCATAGGCGTCGTAGTAACCGCGGGTGATGTCGTCCATGGCCTCGACCTCTGCCTCGGCGACCTTGCGCCAGCCGAGCGTGCGCAGGAACGCATCCGTCCCGGCCTGCGACTCACCGAACATCTCGGCCACGCGCCCCGCCGTCACGTGTCGCCGGAAGTCCATCTCGAAGAAGCGATCCTGCGCGTGCACGAAGCCCTCGGCGTAGAACAGATCGTGCGAAGAGTCGGCGGTGATCGTCGGGATGCCGCTGGCATCGCGCTGCACGGTGACGTCGCTCTGCAGCCCGTCGAGCGACAGGGTGCCGTCGGTCTGCGCGAACGAGCGCTGAATGGTCCAGGTCACGAAGAAGGCACCCGCCACCGCGACCACCACGATCGCGGCGACGACCAGGAAGACGATGCGGCCGATGCGCGCAGCCAGGGTGGGGCGCGACGGGTCGACGATCTCGGGCGAATGGGTTGTCATCTTCGAGAACTCTTTCGGGTGGCATGGCGGGACTCAGTCCCAGCGAGTCCCAGAGCGCGTCTCAGTGACGCTTCCGGAATACTACCCACAAAGCCGTCGCGGGCGGGGTGTTCTCGTCCCCGCCCGCGGTCTCAGCCGATCAGGCTCGGCTGCAGGTCACGAAGCGTGCGTCGGTGCGTCATGCGGGTGACTCCGACGGCAGCCAGCACCAGGGCGCCGACCAGCCAGATGCCCAGCACCACCAGATCCCAGCCGGCCCTGCCGAGGTTTCCTCCGTACATCAGCTGCCGCATGGCATCGACGACATAGCCGAGCGGCAGCACATGATGCAGCGCGGCGAGCGGGGCGGGGAGTGTCTGCCAGGGGAAGGTGCCACCCGCCGTGACGAGCTGCAGCACCATGAGCACGAGACCCAGGAATTGCCCGACTGATCCGAGCCAGACGTTGAGGGCGAGGATGATCGCCGCGAAGGTGGCCGACGCGAAGATCATGACACCCAGAGTGCCGATGGGGTTGTTGAAGGTGAAGCCCAGCGTGATCGCGAGGACGCCCATGAGCCCGAGCATCTGCACGGCACCCAGCATCGCCGGGGTGAGCCAGCCCGCGAGCGTCACTCGGATCGGAGAGTGCAGCGCGGTGACCGCGCGGCGGGAGATCGGCTTGACGATGAGGAACAGCGCGTAGATGCCGATCCAGGCCGACAACGCGGCGAAGAAGGGCGCGAGACCGGCGCCGTAGTCCTCGGCGGAGGCGACCTTGTCGCTCGAGACCTTCACCGGATCGGCGATCGTGTCGGCCTGCAGCGCGCGAAGGTCGGGCGTCGAGACGGGGATCTGCGCGACGCCGTCCGAGAGCCCGTCGCGCAGCTCGGCCGTGCCGGACGCCAGTGTGCCGAGCCCGTCGCGCAGCTGGGCTGCGCCGTCGTTCGCCGCCGCCGCACCCGTGGCCACGCTCTGCGCGCCGTCGGCGACGGTCTGCGCGCCGCCGGCGAGTTGCGAGGCGCCGGATGCCACCGACGCCGCTCCCGCGGCGAGCTGGTCGACCTTGTCGACCGCGTTCTGGACCGTCGAGTTGCCCTCCTGCAGTCGAGTCGCGAGCGGATCGAGGGTCGTGAGGACTCGATCGATCTCCTCCTGAGTCAGGCCCTGATCCGTGAGGACCGTCGCGATGTCCTGACGCGCCTGGGGCAGCGCATCCGTCGCCTGCTGCACGGCCGACCCGGCGCGGTCGGCGACGTCGGCGAGCTGCCGGTTGCCGTCGCTGACCTGCTGAGCACCTGACGCCAGAGTCGCTGCGCCACCCGCGAGCTCAGACGCCCCTCCGGCGAGCTGAGACGAGCCTGCGGCGAGCTGAGAGGTGCCGTCCGCGAGGGTGGCGCTGCCGGATGCCGCGCTGTTCGCGCCGTCGGTGAGCTGGCTCGCCCCGTCGACGGCGGTCACGAGATTGTCTCGCACGTCGCTCAGGCCCGTGAGCAGGCGCTCGGCGGCCTCGCTGCCGACCATCTCGGCCACCGAGCTGCGGATCTTCTCCACGGCCTGCGTGCCCATGGATGACGCGAGGTAGTTGTTCGCGTCGTTCGTCTCGAGCTCGATCCTCGCCTGGTGCGGGTCATCGCCCGCGGCGGAGGTCAACGCCGTCGAGAAGTCGGCGGGGATCGTGACGGTGAAGTCGACGGTTCCCTCGCGCAGTGCGTCGGCGGCCTCATCGGCAGACATCCGCTGCCAGTCGAAGGCGTTGCCCTCGATGAGGTTGTCGGCGACCTCCTCGCCGTAGTTCACGGTCTCGCCGGTCGCGGCATCCGTGCCTGTGGTGGGGGCGGGGGCTCCGCTGTCGTCGACGACCAGGGCCACCGGGACATCGGGGAACTTGGCATACGGGTCCTGGTTCGCCCACAGGTACAGGCCGCCGTAGAGGATCGGCACACACACGAGGGCGATCAGGGCGATGACGCCCATCTTGCTCGCGGTCAGGCGCCGCAGCTCGGCGGCGATCATGGCGGGAACCTTCATCGCTCGCCTCCGTTCTCTGTCGTGTTCGGGTCGGGTTCTGCGGGGTCTGCGGGTTCTGCGGATGGGTCTTCGCCGTCAGCCGGGGGAGAACCCAGAGCATCCGTCGCCTCATCGGCGTGTTCGGGGTCGGCGCGCCGTGTCTCGGGGCGATCGTCCGGGTTCTCCGCCGCGGGCTCAGCGTCGACGGGCCGGTCGAGCACGAGCGGCTCGACCGGGCCTGAGGCGTTGATCGCCTCGAGCTCGTGCATGCGCTCGAGGGCGACCGCTGCGGATCCGCCGATGACGACGAGCATCGCGTAGCCGCGATCGGCGAATTCCGAGGCGATGCGCCACCAGCCATCGGGGCTGCCGCCGTGACGGTCGGGCGAGACGAGCACGATGCCTTCGGTGCCCTCGCGCAGGATCGCGAGCTCGCAGAGGATGCGCACCCGCGCGGCGGGGTCGACGTTGCCGATCGGCACCCCGGAGAGCTCGCCGAAGCCGAGCTGATTCAGCCAGCGCCGTGCGTGCAGGGGGGTGGCGCCGACACCGGCGAACATGAGCTCTTCTCCCACCACGCCGGCGAGGGTGATGTCGGGGTGGGGATCGCTCACGTCGGGGGCGTCGACGAGAGCGATCGTGCGGCGCAGCGCTCGGTTGTTCGCGTCGCCGTCGATCGTCACGCGCCCGGTGTCGGGGCGCATCCGTCCGCTGGCGATCAGACCGAGCACCGTCGGGCGCTGCTCGGTCTCGGCGAGGGCGAAGCGCACGGCTCCGCTGTGGAACTCGAGGCTCGTCGCCGGCAGTGCCTGACCGCCGCGTCCCTTGCTCACGTCATGCAGGGTGACCCTCATGAGCTGACCTCCTGCGATTCGACGATGTCGGGGTGTGCGGTCAGCAGGTCATCGGCCTCGCGCCACGAGAGCCCCGCGATGCTGAGCAGAGTGCGCACGGCGAGATCGACGGCACCCGTGCTCGACGCGTCCGTGCGTGAGACGACCGTGCGCGCGACCTCTTCGATGAGGCGAGCGAGGGTGGGGGCGGTGAGATCGGTGCGGAAGCTGCCGTCCTCCTGCCCGCGACGCGCGAGGGCGGCGACGGTGCGGCGCAGCGGCGCGAGGGCATCAGCGGTGTGCTCGACATGGGCTTCGTCGAGCGCGAGCGCTGCCGCGACCTGGACGTGCGCCGCCTCACGCCAGAGCTGCGCGGCGAGACGGGCGAGGGCGAGGCGCGAGTCGGAGTCGGAGACCGATTCGGCGATCGCGTTGAAACGCTGTGCTCCGACCGAGATCAGCTCGCGGATCAAGGCCTCGCGGTCGTCGAAGTGGCCGTAGAGCGTGCGACGCGAGAGGCCGGCACTGCGGGCGATGACGTCGATGGACGCACGCGGGTCGGTGGCGAGGGTCGCTCGGGCCGCGTCGAGGATTCCGGCGCGGTTCTCGACGGAATCGCGGCGGGGGGCACGGGTGGTCATGTCTCCATGATACGTATTGTGCACAGCAGTGTGCAAGATAACTCGGTGGACTCACAGACACGAGAAAGGGGGCGGATGCCGCAGCATCCGCCCCCTTCCGCAGAACCGAGAACGTCAGTCAGTGCCGGAGTCGAAGGCCGCGCCCTCGGACGCGGTGTCGACCGCGTCGGCGAAGTTCTCGTCGACCTCTTCGACGGATCCCGTGATCTCACCGGACTCGCCCGCGGTGACGCGTCCGACGAGCTCGCCGGTCGCACCGCCGATGAGGCCGAGGCCCGCGTACTGCTCGAGGCGCGAGCGCGAGTCGGCGATGTCGAGGTTGCGCATCGTGAGCTGGCCGATGCGGTCGACCGGGCCGAAGGCGGCGTCGCCCACGCGCTCCATCGAGAGCTTCTCGGGTCCGTACGACAGGTTCGGCGACGTCGTGTCGAGGATCGTCCAGTCATCGCCGCGGCGCAGACGGATGGTGACCGTGCCCGAGATCGTGAGCCCGACCCAGCGCTGGATCGACTCGCGCAGCATGAGCGACTGCGGCTCGAGCCAGCGGCCCTCGTACATCAGGCGACCGAGACGGCGACCCTGCTCGTGGTACGTGGCGAGGGTGTCTTCGTTGAGGATGCCGTTGACCAGGCGCTCGTACGCGATGAACAGCAGAGCCATTCCCGGGGCCTCGTAGATGCCGCGGGACTTCGCCTCGATGATGCGGTTCTCGATCTGGTCGCTCATGCCGAGGCCGTGGCGTCCGCCGATCGTGTTGGCCTCCTGCACCAGCGACACCGGGTCGGTGTACTCGACGCCGTTGAGGGCGACCGGGCGTCCCGCCTCGAACGTGACGGAGACGTCTTCGGTCTCGATCGCGACCGAGGGATCCCAGAACTTCACGCCCATGATGGGATCGACGGTCTCGAGCGAGACGTCGAGGTGCTCGAGCGTCTTGGCCTCGTGCGTGGCGCCCCAGATGTTGGCGTCGGTGGAGTACGCCTTCTCGACCGAGTCGCGGTAGGGGAAGTCATGGGCGACGAGCCACTCGCTCATCTCCTTGCGGCCGCCGAGCTCGGTGACGAAGTCGGCGTCCAGCCACGGCTTGTAGACGCGCAGGCGCGGGTTGGCGAGCAGCCCGTAGCGGTAGAACCGCTCGATGTCGTTGCCCTTGTACGTCGAGCCGTCGCCCCAGATGTCGACGCCGTCCTCCTTCATGGCGCGCACCAACAGCGTGCCGGTGACGGCGCGGCCGAGAGGAGTGGTGTTGAAGTAGGTGCGCCCGCCCGAGCGGATGTGGAAGGCGCCGCACGAGAGGGCGACGAGACCCTCCTCGACCAGCGCCGTCTTGCAGTCGACCAGGCGCGAGGCCTCGGCGCCGTACTCGAGCGCGCGACCGGGGATCGACTCGATGTCGTCTTCGTCGTACTGCCCGAGATCACCGGTGTACGTGTAGGGGACGGCACCCTTGTCGCGCATCCACGCGACGGCGACGGAGGTGTCGAGTCCTCCGGAGAAGGCGATGCCGACGCGCTCGCCGACGGGAAGTGACTGGAGGACCTTGGACATGCTTCCCAGTCTATCGGCGGCGTGTCGGCTGTTTCGGACGGGGTGGCGAGTCAGCCGGCGACGACAGCGCCGAGGTCCTCGGGATGCGCGTCGAGTCGCGCGAGCTCGCGCCGTTGATGCGCGGCATAGCCCGCACCCCACCTCGTGAGAGCGTCGACGAGCGGCATCGATCCGCGACCGAGATCGCTCAGGCGATACTCGACCTTCGGGGGGACCTGTCGGTAGACCGTGCGCAGGAGCAGCCCGTCATCCTCCAGCTCCCGCAGCTGTCGGGTGAGCACGCGCGCGGTGGGCTCGTCGAGGAGTCGGCTGAGCTCGCCGAATCGCAGCACCTCGTGCTCGTCGAGCAGGCTGAGGATGCTGGGCTTCCACGCCCCGCCGAGCACCGCGATCGAGATCTCGGCGTCGCACGCGTCGCCCCACTCCCGGACGATCCGCTCGGTCTTCTCCCTCATGGCCTCCGCCTTCCGCTCGTGTCGCCATAGTATCCATTCGGTCACTATGTACCTCGAAGGACAGTACTTGTCTGAAGTGTACCGAGAGCACGAGACTGATGCGGTGACCTTCCCGATACAGACGGCATCCGTTCGGCCGCGCGCGACCCCGCATCCGTGGCTCGCCATGATCCCGCTGCTTCTCGGCATCCTGATCGGGGCTCTCGCGATCAGCAGCATGTCGACGGCCCTGCCGGCGATCCGCGGCGATCTCGTGCTCAGCGACAGCGGTGCGCTCTGGCTCGTCGACGTGTACGCGCTCTCGCTCGCGGCAACCCTGATCATCGCCGCGCGGATCGGTGATGCGTTCGGTCGCAAGCGCATCGTGCTCGTGGGCCTCGCCGGATTCGCCGTCCTCAATCTCGTCGGCGGTCTCGCGCAGGACGGCGTGCTGCTGATCGTCGTCCGTGCGCTCCTCGGCGTCGCCGAGGCGTTCGTCGTGGCGGGGGTCGTCGCCACGATCGGAGCGCACTATCACGCACGGCAGCGCGTGCTCGCCTACGGGCTGTGGACCGCGACGTTCGGCACAGGCAGCGCACTGGGGCCCGTGCTCGGCGGACTGGTGACCGAGGGGCCCGGCTGGCGTTGGCTGCTTCTCGGGAGCGTGCCGCTCGCGGTCGTCGCCGGCGTGCTGGCGATCTGGCTCGTGCCCGACTCCCGCAGCTCCCGGCGACCGTCGTGGGACGCCCTGAGCATCGTGTCGTCGATCGTCGCACTCGGGTCCCTCGTCTTCGCCCTGCACGAGGTGATGGCCGCTCCCGTCGCGGCGGCCGTCGCCGGGGTCATCGCGGTCGGGACGCTCGTGTTCTTCATCCGCCGCCAGCGGGCGCTGGCCGAACCGCTCATCGACATGCGGCTCTTCGCGGTTCCCGGTTTCAGCCCGGCGATCGTGCGTATCGTCGCGAGCAGCGGTGTCTCGTCGGCATCCGTGCTCCTCGTGAGCCTGCACCTGCAGGATGCCCGGGGGTTCAGCGCGGCCGAAGCCGGCATCGCGATCCTCCCGCAGGCGGTGGCGATCGCTCTCGGCGGGGTGCTTGCGCCTGTGCTGCTGCGGTGGCTGACCTCGCCCACGCTCACCGTGCTGGCCCTCGTGGTGCAGGGCGCGGGACTCGCCTGGCTGTCGACCGGTGTCGAGCCGGTCGCGATCCCCCTCGTGCTGGTCGGCGCGGGGTTCGGGGTCGCGGCGACGCTCGCGGCCACCACGCTCTTCGACGTGACGACCGACGATGACGCCGGTCAGGTGGGTGCGATCCAGGAGGTCGGGTTCGCCCTCGGCGGCGGCCTGGGCATCGCGGTGCTGGGCACGATCGCCTCGATCGCCGCGTCGCACGGGTACCTCGTCGCCCTGCTGGTCGCGACCGGCGCGGTCGTCGCCGCCGCGCTCCTTCCGCTGTCGAGACGATCCACGCCGAGCGCACCCGAGCGACCCGTCGACGACGCCCGCTGAAGAAAGGCCACCCGTGTCAGCATCACGCCCGACCGTCCACTGGATCTACGCTCACCCCCAGGAGAGCTCGTTCAACGCGCGACTATTCCGCGACGGAGTCGACGCGCTCGCGCGCGACCACGACATCGAGATCACCGATCTGTACGCTCAGGGCTTCGACCCCGTTCTCGCTGCACCGGATCTGGGCGAGCCTCTGGGGCGCACGGGCAGCGTCGTCGACCTGATGGGAGAGGCGTACGCCGCGGGACAGCTGGCCCCCGATGTGGCCGAGGAGCAGCGCAAGCTCGCGGCCGCCGACCTCGTCGTGCTCCAGTTCCCGCTGTGGTGGTACGGACCGCCGGCGATCCTCAAGGGCTGGTTCGACCGCGTGCTCACCAACGGCTTCGCCTACGGCACCTCGGATGCCGAGACGGGGCTGCCGCTGCGGTACGGAGAAGGCCCTCTCGCCGGACGTCGAGCGCTCGTGATCGTGACCGCGGGGGAGGACGAGCGCTCGATCGGAGAGCGGGGCATCAGCGGGGATCTGGACTCTCTTCTGTTCCCGCTCACCCACGGGACCCTCTGGTACACGGGCATCGAGCCGCTCGACCTGCACGTCGTGCACGACGCCGACGGACTGGATGCGGTCGGCGTCGAGCTCGAGAGCGCGAGACTGCTCGAACGGCTCTCGACGGTCGATCGGGAGTCTCCGAGCCGACGCTATCGCCGACTGCGCGACGGCGACTATCACGGCACCAGGGCGCTTCGATCGGACCTTCTTCCCGGGCGCATTGACCTCGGCATCCATCGCGTGGCGGCCGACTGAGCCCACGTGGGCGCCGACGCGCGCGGACGTGAGCCCGCACCTCTGCACGATCCGCTCCCGCCGGTGGCAGAGTGTCGGTGAAGGAGGACAGCATGGGTGGAGCGATCCTGTGGGGCGTGGTCGCCGCGTCGCCCCTCATCGTCGGCGCCGTTCTCGCCCTGTGGCGCACCTGGCCGCCGCGCTGGCTGGGCATCGTGCTGGGCTTCGGTGCCGGTGCCCTCATGGCATCGATCGCATTCGAGCTGTGGGAGGAGGGGCTGGATCTCGCAGGCCCCATCCCGCTGATCGTCGGCGTGGTCGCCGGCGCACTCGCGTACTTCATCGCAGACCGGATCCTCGAAGCGCGTGCCGCCAAGTCGAAGGATCAGGGAGCCGGCGTTCCCCTCGCGCTCGGAGCCCTGCTCGACGGCATCCCCGAGCAGCTGGTGCTGGGAATCGGGCTGGCATCCGGCGAACCGGTGAGCATCGCTCTCGTCGTGGCGATCGTCGTCTCGAACCTGCCCGAGTCGATCGGCTCGGCCGCAGACCTGCTGAAGGGCGGCATGTCGAAGTCGCGTGTGCTGATGCTGTGGGCCGGGATATCGATCATCTGTGCGCTCGCGACCGTCGCCGGCTTCGCGCTGGCCAGCAGCACGGGCGACGACTTCCGGGCCGGCGCGAGCGGTTTCGCGGCGGGCGCCCTGCTCGTGATGCTCGTCGACTCGATGGTGCCCGACGCCCAGCAGAAGGCCAAGCAGCTCACCGGACTGGCGACGGTGCTGGGGTTCGCGCTCGCCGCGGGACTCTCGCTCGCGAGCTGACTGCAGCACGCATCCAGGACCGGCTCGCCGCGGTGCAGATCGTGCTGGGCTACGACGTCGGAACCTCGGACGTCGCTCAGATGACCCGGACGTCCGCCTGCAGCGCCGCGTATGTCCCGAGCGCACGTCGGTCGCAGGTGAGCAGAGTGAGGCCGGCCGAGCGCGCGGCGAGTGCCACGAGCCCGTCGTACACGGCGCCCCCGGCCACCCCCGCCTCGGCCAGCTCGGTCACGGCGTGCACAGACTGATCCGCGGGCAACGCGACGGAGCGGGGGAACTCGTGGGCGATCACTCGGCTCGCGGCGGCGGGACTGAGGCGGCTCCCGCCCGGCAATCTCGTGAGCACGGAGTATGTCTCGAGCAGTGCGTGACCGGCGAGCCCGAGGACGAGTCCGACGCAGGCGTCGCGGACCTCGTCATGGACCGCGCTGTCCTGTGTGAGCAGTGAGATGGCCGCGCTCGTGTCGAGGAGCAGGTCAGCGCTGGTCGGCAAGACGAAGCTCCCGGATGTCGTCCGACGTGAGCGAGTTTCCTGTGCCTCGGATGACGAGGCGTCCGTCTTCCTCCACGAGGTCGTCGGCCGTTGCGACCTCGATGCGGATCCCGGTTCCGTCGATCATGATGTCCACGGGACCCGGAAGGATGCCGAGCCGCTCGCGGATCGACGCAGGGATCACGACTCGCCCCGCCTTGTCGATGGTCGTGTGCATGCCATCACGCTACCATCGCGATGGTACGCGCGACAGGACTCACTGGAATCCCGGGTACTCCTGCAGCTTCTGCTCGTACTCGGCCCGGTCGGCCTCGCTGAGCACGGCGCTCGCGATGACCACCATCTGCAGCCCCTCGAGCGGTTCTCCCGTGCGGGCGCTCTGCGCCTCCCGGGTCTTGAGGAAGTCGCCGGAGGGGTCGTTCGAGAGGTCGAAGATGTTCGCGTAGAACCTCATCGGATCGGGGTAGTTGTCGGTGGTGTACTCCCACGTGTGCTGCTCCCGGGGATCCTCGCTGCCGTAGAGCTTCGCGATCATCGCCGGATCGATGCCCGAGAACTCGCCGTTGAACGAGTACAGCGGAGGCAGCCCGTGCTCGGCGACGACCGAGTCGATCGTCGCCATCACGTCGAGCTTGGTGCTGTAGTCCTGGATCGGATCGGTGGTCGCCCAGCCGACGGAGGTGTACTCGATGAGCATCGACTCGCCCCCGTAGCCGTTGCGTTCGGGACGCAGATCCTCGTCGCCGACCTGCACCCAGTCGTATCCGTACTCGGCGGTGACGCGCGCGCGGATGTCGGCGAAAAGACTGTCGGCTTCTGCCTTCACCTCTTCGAGCGACTGCTGCCTCAGTGCGTCCTGAGGATCGGTGCCCTTGATGCCCGGGTACGCCTCTTCATGCTTCTGCTCGTCGGTCTTCATGCCGTCGTAGCTGCCCGACGCGGAGGTCTGCAGGGCGCCGATGCCGCCGACGGTGGCGACATTGAAGATCAGCGTGATCGCGAGGGCCACGGCGGCCAGGGTGCGACCTCGGGCGGTGAACAGAACGCCGATCACGACGGCGACCACCACGAGCTGCAGCGTCAGCATGGTCACGCCGTAGACCGCGTCGGTCGCGCCGATCGCGAGCATGATGAGGAGGATCAGGGCGAAGAGGATGCCGCAGACCAGGGCGACCCAGCCGAGCGCGTTCGCCGGCTTCTTCTCCTCCGATCCGGCCCCTGCTGCGGTCGCCGTGCCCGACATCGCGGGAGCCCCCGGATGCTGCACGGTGGGGCCGGCCTGACGACGCGCGTTGCGATAGCCGCCTGGGGGCGGAACGGGCGGCGCGCCCTCGGTGCCGGCGACGTATCGCGCCCGCTGCTTCTCGTGATCCATCACCATGGCTTGTCCGTCCCGGAGCCTCCGCCGTCGTCGCCCTGCTGCTGATCGCGCTCCTGCGTGCCCTGCTCGAGCTTGTCCTCGAGCTCGTCGAGCTGATCCTCCGAGGGCTGCGGCTTCTGCTCCTGCTGCTCCTCGGGTGGCAGCTGCTCGTTCTGCTGCTTCTGCTTCAGGCGGTCTTCGAGGTCTTCGCGGCTCTGCTGCATGTCGCGGTCGGGGTCGGACGACTGCTCCTGCGCCTGGTCGCTGTTGCACTCCTCGGGGGTCTCGGTCGTGACGGTGAGAGCCTCTCCGTAGAGTTCAGCGGCTGCCGCGCCGTCGCCGTCCGCGCGCGCGGCGTCACCCATGCGCTCGAGGACGATCGCGAGGTTGATGCGCACGGTGCACACCTCGAGGCCGGTCGCGAGGTCGAGGGATCCCTCGAGTTTCGCCCGTGCCTCGGGCAGCTTCTCGGCGCCGGCGAGCGCCGTGCCCACATTGAACGGCGCCTTGTACGGCTCGAACCAGTTGAGGAACTCCTGGCCGTGGGCGGACGCCTCCGACCCGGCATAGTCGTCGGCCACGTATGCGGTGATCGACTGGTGCGCGAACGCATACATGCTGAGGATCTTGCCGACGAACAGCAGCGCCGCCAGCGTGAGGGGCAGAGTGCCGATCGCGATCCACCGACGGATGCGCCGGCGGCGGCGATTCGAGGCGAGCAGCGCGGCGGCGGCCGACGCCTTCAGCTCATCGGGGCTGTCGGACGGCGTAGCGTTCACGCGGGTGGGCGGATCGGTCATGCGGCACCTCCGTCGGTCCTCTTGCGTGCGGGCGACGCGGTCGGCGCTCGCAGCAGGCGCAGCCGGGCGATGAGCATGCTCGCCCGCATGAGCTCCACTCCGAGCAGTGCCACGACGACGAGGGCGGCGATCCAGTACAGCTCGGTCACGGTGCCGACGGTTCCCGACTTCGCATACGTAGTCGTCGTCGAGGGCGCGTCGGGCAGGGAGAGCGCGGAATCGGCCGTGCGGTGCTGGTAGTCGACCCCGAGGTCCGAGGCGATCGCCTCGAGGTTCGTCTCGTCGATCACCGACAGCGCGTTCTCGCCCTCGTACTCGATGTACTCGCTCGACGAACCGTCGACGCCGCCGGTGGTGAGCTTCATGGGTCCGCCCTCTGCGGTGCCGTAGCCGAGCACGGCCCCCGCGTCCGTGAGGTCGGCGCTGCCGTCGAACGACTCGGGCGCAGAGGCGACCGTCTGCTCGCCGTCGCCGAAGTAGAACACCATGCGCGAACGGTCGGGCGACGACTCGGCCGCGGTCGACAGAGTGTCGGAGAGCAGCTGGTCGGCGATGCCGACGGAGCTGCCGCGCGACTGGCTCGTCACCTCGGGACGCAGCACCTCGAGCGACGAGATGAGCGCCGTGGTGTCGGTGGTGAGCGGCATCCGCAGATCGGCCGAGGCGTCGAACGTGATCAGGGCGAAGCGCGCACCGGGGTACTCGTCGACGATGGCCTGGACGTCGGCGCGCACGCCGTCGAGGCGCGGCTCATCGCCGTTCCAGTCCTCGGCGACGATGCTCGCCGTGGTGTCGACGACGAGCACGATGTCGGTGTCGGTCGCGAGCGTCTCGGTCGCACCGCCGCCGATCCCCGGGCGCAGCAGCATGAAGACGCAGGCGAGCAGCATGACGAGCCGCATGGCCCAGAGCGCCCTTCCGCGGCCCGTCGCCCTGACCAGTGCCATCACCGCGAGAGCGGCCACCGGCACGAAGAGCAGCGCGAGGAGGAAGACGTTCAGCACGGGCTGGAGGATCACAGTCTCACCCTCCACAGCACGACGATGAAGGAGAGCATCGAGATCATCAGCACCACGATCCACAGGTTCGGGGCGTCGGTCCAGACCACCTGGGCCTGGCCCTTCAGCGCCGTGGCCTCCTGCTCCTGCACCTGCGCGACGATGTCGCTCACGGTGGTCGTGTCGCGCAGGCCGTAGGCCTGGCCCCCGGTGGCCTCGGCAGCCCTGGCGAGCTCGGCGCTGACCTCGGCGTCCTTGCCCTGCACGGGATTGAGGGCGAACACGCGCACGTCGTTCGATGCCGCGTACGCGGCGGCCTCGTCGAGCGTCACGATCGAGGCGCCGTTGACCTCGTTGTCGGTGGCGAAGATGATCGAGCGCGACCGCTCGTCGTCGGGGTGGTCGAACGCCATCGCGCACGCCGCCAGGCCGTCGCCGATGAGCGAGGCGCCGTTGCCGTTGAGCGTGCCGACCCAGTGCTCGGGAACCGGCTCGCTGAACTCGAAGCTCTCGCGGATGCTCTGCAGGTGGCTTCGGATGAACTCGTAGTCATCGGTCAGGGGGAAGATCTGCACGGGAGAGCTGTTGAAGATCGTGAGGCCGATGCGCTCGCCCTCGAAGTCCTCGAGCAGCTCCTCGAAGACCGTGAGCACCTCGACGTCGACTTCGCTCATCGAGCCCGAGACGTCGAGGCACAGCATGATGTCGCGGCTCGTGTTGACGGGCTGGATCGTCTGCGACGCCATCGGGCGGGCCGAGACGACTCCCGCCGCCAGGGTCGCGATCACGCCGATCAGCAGGATGCTCGACAGTGCGAGCACCCGTCGGTTCAGTGCCTGCCGGAACGTGGGCAGCGCCCGCAGACGCTCGGCGCGGGCGACGCGAGCGCGCTCGTGCGCCTCGGTCTTCGCACCGCTGCGCAGTCCGACGACGATGCCGAGTGCGATCGCGATGACGACCACGATCGCGGCGACGAGGATGAGCCACCCGTTCGCTAGTGCCATGTGCGCACCACCGTTCGGGCGGCCTCGGCGCCGGCGATCGGGTCGATCGCGGGACCGGGTCGGAAGATGCTGGGGTAGTAGTGCCGACCCATGGCGTCGACGAGCGCGGGGTGGACCCCGCGGGAGACGAGGTCGTCGAGGGCGAGCACCGGGGCCTCGAGTCCGCTGTACTCGTTCACGAACGTGCGCACCGCGCGGCTGAGCTCGAGGTTCGCGTTGCGGGCAGACAGGGCACGCGCCCGGTAGTCGTCTTCGATGCGCTGGATCCGGTCGAAGTACTCCACCCGCAGCTGCGACAGCACGTCGGTCGTCAGAAGCGTCGGCGCCTGAGCGTCGCGCGTGATCGTGAGGTCGCGCCGCGGCCGGGTCAGTGCGACGACCACCCACGCTGCCGCGATCAGCAGCAGCAGGATGCCGAATGCGACCAGGATCCAGCCCCAGCCGTATTGGAAGGGCGGGTAGAGCTCATCAGAGTCGGGCATTCGACCTCCGATTCAGCAGCTGCAGCAGCTGCGAGACGGCGTCGTCCTGACCGGCGAGCACGCTGTGACTGATCTCCATGCGCTTGAGCAGCTCTGCCAGACGGACGGCGTCGGCCTCGGTCTGAGTCGCGAGCTCGCGGATGATGTCGGGGTCGCCCTGCACGAAGTCGGGAACCTCCCACAGGCTGTCGACGTCGCTGCGGATGGTGGCCGTCGCGTGGTCGAGCACCGGATCCGCGTCGCTCACGGTCAGCCACAGCACGTCGTGCTGCACGCGCAGCCGGCGCAGCATCCGTTCGGTCTCCGTCGTGACGGGCGCCTCGTCGGTGATGACCACGACGATCATGCGGCGCGAGATCGTGCGCGTGACGAACGACAGCAGCGCGTCGCGGTCACTCGCAGCCGTGCTCGTGTCGATCGCCTGGTCGATCGTGCGCAGGGCGTGCTCGAGGGCGCCCTCGCTGCGGCCGGGGGCACGTCGGCGGATGCGGTCGGAGTCGCCGTAGACGAGGGAGAAGTCGTCGCCGTGCCGCAGCGCCAGCACGCCGAGCACTCCGGTGGCGAGGATCGCGAGGTCCTTCTTCGACCTCTCGTCGTGCGCGAGGGCGCTCATCGATCGGCCCGTGTCGACGACGAAGAGGACGGTGTGCATGCGCATCGCGCGGTGCCGCTTCACCAGCGGTGTGCCGAGTCGGGCCGTGGCACGCCAGTCGATGTCGCGCACCTGATCGCCGTACTCGTATTTGCGCAGGTCCTCGAAGTCGAGGCTGCGGCCGTGCAGCAGCGACGCGTAGGCGCCGTCGAGCGCGTGCAGCGACTTGCGCGACGAGTGGATGAAGAGCTTGCTCTTCACCTGGGTGATCAGGCTGGCCATATCGGGTCAGGGCGTGGGGACGGACGCGAAGATCTGGTCGATGATCTCCTCGCTGCGGATGCCCTCGGCGTCGGCCTCGAACGTCAGCAGCACGCGGTGGCGCAGCACGAGGTGGCGCAGCGAGCGGATGTCCTCCGGGATCACGTGGCCGCGGCCGTTCAGCAGCGCCAGCGCCCGCGACGCCTGCAGGAACGCGATGCTCGCACGGGGGCTCGCGCCGTACTTGATGTAGCGGGCGCGCTCCTCGCCGATGTAGGGGGCGGGATTCCGGGTGACGTAGGCGATCGAGACGATGTAGTTGCGGATCGCGGGGTCGACGTAGATGCGGCTCGCGACGTCCTGGAGCATGTGCACGTCGTCGAGGCTGATCGCGCTCGACACGTGTCGGTCGGGGTCGAGCACGCCCGAGTCGATGCGGCCGAGGATCTCGAACTCCTCGGCGGGACTCGGGTACTCGACGATCTCCTTGAGCAGGAAGCGGTCCATCTGCGCCTCGGGCAGCTCGTAGGTGCCCTCCTGCTCGATCGGGTTCTGCGTCGCGATCACCAGGAAGGGCTTGGGCAGGTGGTGCACCTCGCCGCCGATCGTCGTCTGGTGCTCCTGCATCGCCTCGAGCATGGCGCTCTGGGTCTTCGCGCTCGAGCGGTTGATCTCGTCGAGCAGCACGAAGTTGGCGTGCACCGGGCCGAGCACCGTGCGGAACGAACCGGTCGCCGCATCGTAGATCTGGTTGCCGGTGATGTCGCTGGGCAGCAGGTCGGGGGTGCACTGGATGCGCTTGAACTGTGCCTTCACGGTGTCGGCGAGCGTGCTGGCCGCCGTGGTCTTCGCAAGGCCCGGGACGCTCTCGAGCAGGATGTGCCCGCCGGCGATCAGCGAGATCAGCAGGCTCATCCGCAGACGCTCCTGGCCGACCATCTTCGCGGAGTACGCGTCGGAGACGGTCTTGAGCACGGCGCTGGCGCGCTGGAGTTCAGCCTCAGAGGGGGCCTCGGACTTCGTGCTCGCTGATGTCGATGCGGAGGGAGCCGCGGCGGCTGCCTCGGCGCGCGTGGCGGGAGCGGGCGGAGGCGGCGGCACGGAGGGTCCGCCGGTCGGTGCAGGGAATGGCTGACTCATGAGTGTCTCCTCGCTGGCGCGGGGGAGGCGCGTCGCGCAGCCCCCCGGGAACAGCGTAACCGCACGGCGTGAGCGACCGGTCAGTGGGTCAGGCGGCCAGACCTCTCGTTCGAATCGCGCACTTTGCAACTTCCGTGGTGCGATTTCTGCAAAGTGCGCGATTCGAAACCCGGGGGTGGGGTCAGGAGAGGGGGGCGGCGGCAGCCGGTGTCGCGCGGCCGCGACGGCGACCGATCCAGACGACCAATGCCGCGACGCCGATGATCGCGACGGCGATGCCGAGGATGTACATCGCGACACCGAGGTACTCGCCGGGCACCCGGTGCGGGTTGAGGAAGGGGTACGGGTACCACCAGGCCTCGCCGGTGGCCGGGGCGATGATCAGGTTCGCGCGGATCATCGTGTAGACGGCCCAGACGATCGGGAAGATCGCGGCGACGAAGACGGTGCTCCACGGCAGCGGGCGCCGGCGAGGCGCGAACAGCACATCGGCCACCAGGAAGAGCGGGATGACGACGTGCAGCACTTCGTTCGACCACGGCACCGTCGAGCCCTGCGGAAGCGCGAACCCGCGCAGCAGCGTGTTGTACACGATGCCGGTGACGATCATGTAGGTGCTCGCGCAGACGAGCAGGATCGCGAACCACCGGGGTTCGGTCTCGGCGTCTCCGCGATGCCGCAGGGCCCAGACCGCCCCGATCGCGAGCACGACGGCAGCCAGCACATTCGAGTCGATCGTGAAGAAGCTGAAGAAGTTCCACCACACCGTCGGCAGGTGGCTTCCCCACGGCGTGGGGTCGGTGGCGGCGATCTGCACGGTGAGAGCGAGCTGTGCGACGATCGCCGCGATTCCCAGCGCGGCTGCCGCCAGTCGTGCGTAGGGCCACCAGGTCGTCATATTCGCCTCCGCGCACACTTTATCGGTCGCATCAGGCTCGGACGCCAGACCGAGATACCGGTGTGACGAAGGCGCTTCCGCTCCGGAATCAGCGCTGGCGGCCCCACTTCATCCGCGTGATGAGCACGCCGAGCAGGCATAGCGCGCCGCCGACGAACATCAGCAGCGTCGGGACCTCGCCCAGGATCGCCCACGACAGGAGGATCGCGAGGGCGGGCACGACATAGGTCGTCGCCGAGGTCTGGCCCGCTGTGCTGCGCTGCAGAACATAGGCCCAGGTCGTGAAGGCGATCGCGGTCGGGAAGATGCCGAGGTACACGACCCACAGCGTCGATCCGAGCGGCGCCGTCTGCAGCGCTCCGATCAGGCTGCCGACCCACGGGAGCAGCGCCACGGTGCCCGCGATCGCGCCGAGGAACGTCAGCGTGGTCGCATCCGACCCGGCGGTCAGCAGGTGCTTCTGCAGCAGGGTGCACCCGGCGTACATGACCGCCGCGAGCAGTGCGAGCAGCAGCCCGGTGATGTCGGGACCCTCGCTCGTCGACGAGTTCATGCCGATCAGCACCACGCCGAGGAAGGCGATCGGTGCTCCGACGATGAGCGGCTTCGGGAAGCCCTCGCGCAGGAACAGCCCGCTGAACACCACGACCATGAGCGGCGCGAGGTTGACCACCATCGCGGCGGTGCCCGCGTCGAGAGTGCGCTCGGCGGCGTTGAGCGCGAGGTTGTAGACGCAGAACCAGCCCACGCCCCAGACCGCCACGAGCCACCAGTGCCGACGCGCGGGAAGACGGATGCCGTGGCGCACCGCGATGATCGCGAGCACGGCGCTGCCCACCGCCATGCGCAGCAGCGCGAGCGCCCCTGGATCGAAGTGCGGGCCTGCGCCGCGGATGCCGATGAACGCCGACGCCCAGAGGACCACCGTCACCAGGGCGGCGACGAGTACCAGTGGCCCCTGTGATCTGGGCGTCGCGGGAGTCAGGGTGTCGTCGCGCGGGACGCGACCGGTCTTCGGCATCCTCCGATCGTGCCACCGGCCACCGACATCGGCGATGCGCCGGAGCGACATCATCCGCTCGTTTTCCGCCAGTGCGTCGCCGGCTCCGCTCGCAGGCGCGCGAATGCAGGACGCAGGCACGGATGCAGGACGAAACACCGACCTTCGACCTGCATCCGTGCATCGGTCCTGCATCCGTGCGGGGTCGCCCCCCCCGCAGACCGGAAAAGGCCCCGTAACACCCCTTCGGTAGGATGGAGTCGCCCGACAAGGGCCAGCTCATCAGCCGGTGCAAACCCGGCGAAAGCAAGGGGGATACCCATGCCAGGAATCGTTATCGTCGGCGTCCAGTGGGGCGATGAGGGCAAGGGCAAGGCCACCGACCTGCTCGGCGAGCGCACCGACTGGGTCGTCAAGTTCAACGGCGGCAACAACGCGGGCCACACCGTCGTGGTCGGCAACGAGAAGTACGCGCTGCACCTGCTGCCTTCCGGCATCCTGTCGCCCGGGGTCACGCCGGTGATCGGCAACGGCGTCGTGATCGACCTCGAGGTGCTCTTCAGCGAGCTCGAGGCGCTGGGCGGCCGCGGCATCGACGTCTCCCGCCTGAAGGTCAGCGCGAACGCGCACATCATCACGCAGTACCACCGCACGCTCGACAAGGTCACCGAGCGCTTCCTCGGCAAGCGCATGATCGGCACGACCGGCCGCGGCATCGGACCGGCCTACGCCGACAAGATCAACCGCGTCGGCATCCGCGTGCAGGACCTCTTCGACGAGAACATCCTGCGCCAGAAGGTCGAGGGCGCCCTCGACCAGAAGAACCACCTGCTGGTGAAGATCTTCAACCGTCGCGCGATCACGGCCGACGAGGTCGTCGAAGACCTGCTGTCGTACGCCGAGCGCCTGCGGCCGATGGTCGCCGACACCGGCCACCTGCTCGACGAGGCCCTGCGCCGCGACGAGGTCGTGGTGTTCGAAGGCGGTCAGGCCACCATGCTCGACGTCGACCACGGCACCTACCCGTTCGTCACCTCGTCGTCGGCCACCGCGGGCGGCGCCTCCACCGGCTCGGGCGTCGGCCCGGGTGCGCTCGACCGCATCGTCGGCATCGTCAAGGCCTACACGACCCGCGTCGGCTCTGGTCCGTTCCCCACCGAGCTGTTCGACGAGCAGGGCGAGTGGCTGCGGTCGCGCGGCTTCGAGTTCGGCACCACCACCGGGCGTCCGCGTCGGGTCGGCTGGTACGACGCCCCGATCACCCGCTACGCGACGCGGGTCAACGGCATCACCGACCTCGTGCTCACCAAGCTCGACATCCTCACCGGACTCGAGCAGATCCCGGTCTGCGTGGCGTATGACGTCGACGGTCAGCGCTTCGACGAGGTGCCGGTCAACCAGACCGATTTCCACCACGCGACGCCGATCCTCGAGTACTTCCCCGGGTGGAGCGAGGACATCTCGACCGCGCGCACGTTCGACGACCTGCCCCAGAACGCGCAGGACTACGTGCTCGCGCTCGAGGGCATGAGCAACACCCGCATCTCGGTCATCGGCGTCGGACCCGAGCGCGACCAGGTCATCGTGCGTCACGACCTGCTCGACTGAGCGCGCTGTGACCCGGTTCTGGCTCGGCGGGTACGGCCCGGCGATGGACGGCTCGGCCGACGGCATCGGTCTGCTCGCGGGCGATGAGAGCGCACCGACCGCACTCGAATACCGGGGCGCGGTCACGCAGACCCCCTCGCCGTCGTGGTTGGCCCCGCATCCGTCGCTCGACGTCGTCTACGCGGCGCTCGAAGGGGATGCCGCGGTGCAGGCGTTCGCCCGCAGCGGCGAGGCGACGCTGCGGCCGCTCGGCGAGCCGGTCGAGGCCGGCGATTCGGTCTGCCACCTGTCGGTCGCGCGCGACGGATCGTCCCTCATCGCGAGTTGCTACGGCGACGGCCGGGTCGTGCGCATCGGCATCGATGCTCACGGGGGCCTGGTGCCGGATGCAGTCAACAAGGCCGCCGAGTTGCGTGCAGCACTGCTCGGCGAAGCGATCGAGACGACCGCGCCGGCGGGTGTCGCCGCGGCAGCATCCGACCCTTACTCCGGAGAGCTCACGGCCGGCGGCGAAGCGCGCGTCTCGCACGCGCACGCGTCGGCGTTCCTGCCGGACGGGCGCATCGCCACGACCGACCTGGGCTTCGATCTGGTTCGGATCTGGCGCCAGGGCGCGGGTGGCCTCGTGCTCGACCACGAGGTCGTGCTGCCGGTCGGCACCGGCCCTCGGCACATGGTCGTGCACCCCAGCGGCCACCTGCACGTGGTGACCGAGTACTCCTGCGAGGTGTTCACTCTCGCCGCCGGTCGCGACGGCACCTGGGCTGTCGTGTCATCGGTGCTCACGAGCCCGATCGCCGAGATCGGCGTGGACTTCCCCGCCGAACTCGCCCGCAGCCGTGACGCGCAGTTCCTGTACACGGCCCTTCGGGGCAGCAACACGATCGCCGCGCTCCGCGTGCGTGGGAGCGGCGAAGCCCTCGAGCCGATCGCCCTCGCCGACTCGGGGGTCGACTGGCCGCGACATCACCTCGTGCATGAGGGCAAGCTGCTGGTCGCGGGGCAGCGCTCCGACACCGTCGCGCTGATCGACCTCGACGAGCGCACGGGCGCACCTCTCGGCATCCGTCACACTGCGCAGGCGCCGGCGCCGACGCACATCCTGCCGGTCCGCTGACTCGCTCGCGGGTACTCAGGGGCGGTGCGGCGAGGCAGGGTGGAGGTGCCCCGTCGGTACTCAACTCGCGCAGAACGGCTCGAACGCGGTCTTCCCCGGTGAGACCGTGAGGACACCCCTGGGAACCCCGACCCAGGGGTGAGCCGGCCAGCTGTGAGGCGCCGCCATTCGCCGTCCGTTCGTGACGGTCGACCCCTCCCCGGTCGATGGCGGCGTCCTCAGTGCCGCTGTGCAACGGGGAGGGCACGCGACGTGCATCCGGCGCTCGAACAGGGCGTCGACCAACGTATGTGATGTATCGGCCTTAACACGTCGCAGGCCGGCAGGGACGCTCCGCCGGCGCGGATAGCCTCCCCAGTGGCAGCGGACAGCGTTGCCGTGATACCGGAGGGAACATCGTGGGGTCTGCGACTGCTCATCGACCGATCTGGGACAGCTGTGGCCTGCCGCCGCCGGTCGAGGTGCGCGAGCCGTGAAGGGTGCAGTCGGTCGGGAACAGCGGATCTCGACGGTCGTCGCGTATCTCGCGCACGGTCTCGACGTGGATCTCGTCGGTCGACTCGGCAGCGGCCGCACGGTCTTCGTCACTCAGCTGGCCGACGCGCTGAGGGAGGCGGGGTGGCAGTGCCTGGTGCTGAGGCCGCCGGACACGGCTGAGGCGCAGCACGTCCACGCGCTGTCGGAGGCGCTGCGTGCGGCTCGCACGGCGGGGGGAGGCCAGGATCGACCTCGCTCGGAGATGTCGGCTGTGGAGAGCATGGTCGCAGCGCGGCAGACCGTCGTCCTCATCGACGACTGGTTTCGGCTGGACGTCGAGAGCTGGGCGGCTCTCAGCAGCGTCAGCGCTCGCTTCCGGGTGCCGTTCGTCGCGGTGCATGACCTTCTTCATCGCGGCACCCGGCCGAATGCTCGGCTGCCGCTGTCGCCGGGGAAGACCCCGGTGACCGTGCGCATTCCGCACTTCAGCATCGAAGAGACGCGCGAACTGGCCCACGAGCTGCTGGGAGCCGCGATGGAGCCGCGCACCGTGACCCGCTTCTATGCGAAATCCGGGGGGATGCCCGGAATCCTGACCACGATGATGATCGTCGCGCGTGTGGAGGGGCTGATCACCCTCCGTGACGGTGCATGGGTCGCGATCGCCGACCTGTGGAGTCCCTCGTTCGAGGGGATCGTACGGCGGCAGCTCGCGAGCCTGACCGCGGAGGAGAGCGATGCCCTGACCCTCGTCTCCACCTCCCGCGCGGTTCACCGGCAGGGCGCGTTGGAACTCGTTCCCGCGCGTGTGCTCGATGCCCTGGAATCCCGTGAGTTCGTTCGGGTCGAGGCACGGTCCGCGCGCGAGTGGCTGACCGTGCACCCTCCGCTGATCGCGGAGTATTTCCGACACGTCGATCGGCGCGCCCGACGAGACCCGATCGTGCTCGCGACAGCGCCCGAGGCGCGGGACCGGTCGGCGGCGATGCTGCAGCTGGAGCCCGTCGACCCGGTGTTCCTCAGGCTGATCGGAGAACGCGTGCAGGAGCGCGTTCAGGGCGCGCGGTCGGCCTGGGACGAGTCCCCGAGCGCAGAGACGGCACTGCGGTACCTCGAGGCGATGAGGGTCGACACCGGAGCGCACACCACGGTGGACTCCGTCGTGAACGATCCGCGCGCCCACTCGGGATCCGAACAGGCGGTCGCCGAGGTGCGCTCCTGGCAGGCGTGGTGGATGGCGAGCGTGCACGGGGACGTGCGGGCCGCGCTGGCTCTCCTCGACAGCGGTGCGACGGGGCACGGCGCGTATGAGCGACTCGCAGACGCGACCAGGGCGTTGCTGCTGGTCGACCTCGGGCGCATCGATGACGTGGACATGGGCACCCTGGGCGATCACGACCTGCTGCCGCCGCGGGTGCGCGCCGAGTTGGCGATCGCCCGGGGTGCCGTGCTCGCCGCCGGCGGGCTGTTCCCCGAGGCGCAGAGCGCACTCGGGTTCGCCCGTGAAGTCGACGTGACTCGTCAGGTCGCCCATGTCGCGGCGCTGACGGCGCTCGTCCACCTCGGCGAGGGTGACTTCGACGCGGCTGCGGACGTCGCGGTCGGGGAGTTCGAGCGGGCGAGAGAGGATCTGGACGTGCCTGCGCTCTGGGCGAGCGGATACATGGTCGGAGTCCTTCTGCACATCCGCGGATATCTGAGCCCGCTGCAGCACCTCGCGGACACATTCCAGGGAATCGGTCACACGCCCGCCTTTCCACGCTCGCCACGGTGCGGCCTCATGACGGCCCTGGCGCCTCTGTCGGCCGTGTCGGGGTGGTCGCCGGGGGACGGGAACGACGACGAGAGCCGAGACGGGGCCTTTCCCTTGATGTCCGCCGGGTGGGCGAGCGCGGAGATCATCGCGCGCGACGACCCGGGCGCAGCGTCAGAGATCCTCTGGGGGATCGCGGACACCGCACGCGATCGAGGGGCGACGTATCTGGCCTGCGCCGCGGGGCAGCGGGCCGTGCAGCTCGTCCCGGATGCCGCTCGGAGCGAACGACTCCGCGGGTGGGTCGCGGACACCGATTCGGCGTCGCTGCGTGCAGGGCAGGATCTCATCGACGCTCTCGCGTCGAAGGATGCGACAGCTCTCACCGACGCCGCCGAGGCCGTGATCGCCACCGGTCGCGTCACTCAGGCGCTGCACGCGCTGACCGTCGCCGCGCAACTCGTCGATGGGGCGGGCGATGGCCACGAGCGCGAGCGCATCGGTGCGCTGCGGGCGCGGTGGGAGACCCGCTTCGACGCGGGATCCTTCGACGATCAGGAGAGCGCCGGACTGTTCCGCAAGCTGACCGGACGGGAGCGCGAGGTCTCCGCGAACGTGGCGGAGGGGCTCACGAATCAGCAGATCGCAGAGCGCCTGCACCTGAGCGTGCGCACCGTCGAGAACCACATCCACCGTTCGATGCGCAAGGTGGGCGTCACGAGCAGGCAGCAGCTGGCTCGGCTGTTCGACTGAGCGGCGCTCACTCAGCGGCGCTCGCATCAGCACTCAACTCGCGATCACGCGCCACTCATGATCGCTCGCACCCGCTGTGCCCGCCGCCGTTCGGAGATGCGATGGATGCGTCAGCCATTCCTGGACATCGCCGCGCCACCGCGCAGTAGGGGAACTTTGAAGATGCGAACTCGTAGAACCGGCAGCGGGCGCCGCCACAGGGCCACCGCCGTGGGCGTGACGCTCGCCATCGCAGCGGGACTGCTCACGCCGATCGCGATCGCCGGCGCCGCTCACGCCGCGACCGAGTTATGGATCAACTCGGTGGGCCTGGAGAGAGCTGCCGGCTCCCTCACCGACGGCAGGTGCGAGTCCACCGTGGGGACGTGCACGCTGCGCGCGGCCATCGAGGAGTCCAACGCCCTGAACGCGCCCGCCGGAGAGGTGACCATCGGGGTCGATCCCGGTTTCGCGGGCGGCAACATCGCGATCGCGGACACCGCCGCTGCGCGGATGAGGAGCACGTCGCTCGCTGCGGCGAACGGTGGGGTGGCCGGAAACGTCGGCGGTGACAACGGTGCGAACTACGAGGTGACTGCGCCGGTGATCATCGATCTGGAGCACAAGGTCACCATCCACCCCGCCGGGGCTGGCGACGTCGGTGTGGTCCCGTTCCATCTCAACGGGCCCGACATCACCATCCGCGCCGTCGACGATGTGTGGGCGGGAGAGACCTCGTTCTACATCGGACCGATGGCCAAGCGCGTCACCCTCGACGACCTCGACATCCGCACCGTCACCTACTATCCCGAGCGCTTCTTCGTCGTGCGAGGCGGCGCTGAGGCGATCACGGTCTCGAACTCCACGATCAGCGGCTTCGCCTCCAACGAGAGGGACTGGAACTGGGGCGTCGTCGACGGCAGCAACGCGTCCTTCCCCGTGAAGGGCCTTACCGTCACCGGCAACACCTATCTCGCCAGCGACACCTCCGGCGCGTGCAACGGAAGCACCGCGGCAGGATGCACCTCGACGCCGGTCGAGGCCTACGAGCAGAACATCACGGAGCTCGTGTTCACCGACAACGTCGCCTCGAACATCAACCGCTCATCCGCCTCGGACGCTCGCGGGCTCGATCTCAGGTACGCCACGGTGGGAAAGCTGACGGTCAGTGGCAACACGTTCTCGGCCCCGTACTACCGCGCTCGTCAGGCGGTGGTGGATCTGGCCTACGCCAACCTCGGCACGTTCGAGATCGTCGGCAACGGCTTCACGCAGATGTCGGGCAACGGCGATGTGGAGGACTCCGCAGCGGCGATCGTGCTCCCCACGGACAAGCGCATCGGCACCCGCGGCACGATCGCCGACAACCAGTTCGTCGCGACGGGAACCATGAACACCCAGGCCGTCTATTGGGACGGTCTCGAGCCGACGGACTCCGCCACGAACCTCGCCGACTCGCACGTCTCGATCGTGGACAACCACGTCGACGGATTCTCGACCAGCGCATCCCGCTCCGGCATCCGGATGCTGCAGACCGGCGTCGTCGAGATCGCTCGCAACACGTTCGGCGCGCGCTCCGGAAGCCAGGTCAACACCGTCCTCGAGGAGTTCTCCGGCAACGGCTCTGTCGCGTCGACCCTCGTCAGCAACCTGAACGCGTCGGCGAACGCGAAGCTCAACACATGGTGGCCGACGGCGCGCAGCAGCGCGAACGTGCAGACCGCCCCGGTCACCGCGGCCGAGTGCATCGCGCCGCTCGAGGTCGCCCCACCCGCCGACGCCGCGAACACGACCGACTACACCGCGGGGCGCTATCCCGCCGTGCCTCTCGCCCTCGACGTCTACTGGACCCAGGGGAACGACGCAGAGGTCTATGTCGGCCGCTACGACGTCACAGCCGACGCGCGTCAGACGCTCCGGATCGCTCTGCCGATGCCCGGCGACGAGCGTCTCGCCACCAACAACGGTGTCGGCCCCGTCGACCCCGTCTCGGGCGCGGTGAAGGGCGCACTGCGGGTGCAGACCATCGAACCGCGCGGGGGCACGGCATCCGCATCCTCGCAGTATTCACGAGTGGCTGTCATCGACGGCAACTGCCGTCCCGAGCTCACCATCGCGCAGGCCACCACCCAGAACGAGGAGACGCACGCCCGCGACCTGCACTTCACGCTCACCTCGTCGATGCACCTCGATGCATCGACGGTGACCATCGATGACGTCGTCGTCGACGCGAAGCGCGCCACGTCCGAGGGCCTCGACGGTGTCGCCGCAGGCATCAGCACCATCGATGCCGCGCGGCTCAACCCCCGTGTCGTCTCGGTCACCGAGATCGCCGGAAGCTCGGCCACGCGGTTCGACGTGGTCGTGCGGGTCGACGACACCGCGCGTGTGAGCCTGTCGATCGGCGCCGGCACCGTCGCGATCCCCACCGGACTGACGAACATCGGCGCAGCGACCACGGGGAACGAGCGCGCCACCGACGACGTCGTGACGTTCGTGAATCCCATCACCGCTCAGCCGAGCAGGTTCGCGCTGGTGACCGGCGACCCCGTGGGCAAGTCGTTCCGCTACATGCTGGCCGCCGGTGCTCCCCTCCCGACGGAGCAGCTGAAGTTCGCGACGAGCGTCGATCAGCCCGAGGGGACGCCGAGGCTCTCGTTGAGCACCGCGGTGCCGGTGGTCGACGGCGGAGCGACCCAGTCGAAGGCCGTCGTCGTGACCGCGGCTGCGGGAGACGCGCCGGCGGGCACGATGACGACGATCGCGGCGACAGTCGTGACCGGCGACAGCAACTACGACGGCCTCCTCGTGCCCGACGTGAACCCCTACCTCTACTCGACCGATCCCATCATCCACATCGCGAAGCGCGCGTACGCCGACGTCGGCGATCCCTCCTCGGCTCAGCGGATCGAGGCCACGGGCACGCCCGTTCCGCGGGACAGTCGCCTCACCGACGGACAGCCGCTGTGCTTCGTGTACACCGTCAGCAACACGTCGGCAGACGACTGGCTCACGGTCCTCCGCGACGTCCAGGTGACCGACTCCGACGAGCGGCTCGGCAAGAGCGGGCTCATCGGCACCGTCCCGTCGCTCGGCATCGGCGACTCCGTGAAGCTGTTCTCGTGCGTCGCCCTCATTCCCGAGGACACCACGGCAGACGGCCCGCGCTCCGAGTCGGGTGGGACCCCGTGACCTCGCGTGAACGACGCATGCGGAGTCTCCGGAGACAGGCCTCCGTGGCCGCGGCTCCCCTCCTGGTCGGGCTGCTGCTCGCCGCCGCATCGGCGGGAGGCACGTCTGCCCTCTGGTCGGCCGGCACGACGGTCGGCGTCGGAGACATCACGAGTGGCAATCTCAGGCTGGTGTCGATGGACACCACCTGGCGTCAGGTCACCCCGGGGACCGGTGACACGGACGAGCGTCCGCTCACCGGAACGCCGGCCGACTTCCGAGCCATGCCCGGAGACGTCGTCACGATCACCCAGCACGTCGAGTCGTACCTCCAGGGAGACAACCTGCACGCGGGACTCGCGGTGGACTACGCGAGGGGGAGCGACGCTGCTCGGGCGGTCGCGGACGGACGGATCTCGCTGTCCTTCCACATCGAGGACGCCGAGGGCGTTCAGGTCGCACCCGAGAACGGGACCTCCCCCTTCGGAACGACGCTCGCGGTGGGCGGCCTGACCGGGACCGACGCAGGGGCGGTGGAGGAGTGGAGGGTCGTCGTCACGGCGAGGATCCTCGGCGACTACGACTGGGTCGACGGTGGATCCGTCGACGACGCCCCCGTCCCGTGGGCAGCCGGCACCATCGTGATCTCCCTCGAGCAGCTTCGCGACCACCCGGGCCACGTCGACGGAGGCACCCCATGAGCCGCAGGAGCGACCGCGCGGCGAGACGGCTGCGCACGCGCGGTCGTGGTCGCGCCTGTGCGAGGGCGGCGGTCGGTGGACTCGTTCTGGGGGCGCTCGCCGCCTCCGCGGCTCCGGCGGCGTACGCCCTGTGGGCGATGAACGACTCCGTCAGCATCGCGACGTTCGATCTCGGCCGCGTCGCCTTCGCGGCCGCTCCGACGGACGGTTCGGCGGGTCTCGTCCGCAGTGAGGACGGCGCCGCCGTCGAACTCACGCTGCCGGGCTCGAGGATGGCCGAGGTTCTGGGCCAGCGGACGCCGGACGCGGGGCCGATCATCTGGACCTTCGATGTCGCCGGGTGGGCGGATGGCATCACCGGCCTCGTCTACGACGTGTCGGTCACCTCGCAGGTCGCCGGCGACGGCTCCGTCCACGACCTCCGCTCAGGTGTCGGAGAAGAGAACACGCTCCTTCGGTATTCGACCCTCAAGGTGTACCCCTCTGACGCCGGGGGCGGCTGCGCCGACGTGCCCGAGACCCCGGAGACACCCGAAGGGGAGACACGGAAGAACGTCATGGTCTTCGACGGTCACGAGCATGAGCTCCAGGCGCCGGGAGCCAGGGGCACCGGCGGATCGACGCAGACCTGGTGCGCGGCGATGGCCTTCATCAACGCGCCCGACGGCGCCTACGTCAATGACGCGTACGCCCTGGCGACCGCCGAAGACGGAAAGGTCTACGCGGCGCTGGACACGTGGAACACCACCGTCGGCTTCCCGCCGTCATTGCCGTTGCTGGGCACCTACGTCAACGAGGTGGAGGCCACGGGCGTCGCGGAGGACCGCACACGTCCGCGTGACGTGGATGTCTGGAGTGCGGCGATCTACCCGGACCCGAGCAGCGAGCCGGACATCACCATCGTGGTCGACCCCGCGGTGACGAACCTCGACGCGGCAGTGGCGCAGCCCGTCGACCACTTCGCGCCCACGACTTCGGACGAGTGACACCGTTCGACACGAACCCCGACGGCCGCCTGGACGTCGGTCGGACCAGTCCTGCGCAGCGGGGCTGCAAGCAGAAAGTGAAACATGGACAACCACGCATCAACGATCGTTGTCACGGAGGAGCGTCCGCGTCGCCGCGGTCTGGTCTGGGTCGGTCTCGGAGCCGCCGCCCTTCTCGCCGGAGGATCGACGTTCGCGCTCTGGAGCGCTGACGACACTTTCGCCGGCGGCGACATCACGGCGGGCGACCTCAACCTCGTCCAGACGGCCGACACCTCGTTCTACGACGTCTCCGCCGACCGCGCGGACGCGACCGACACGCTCGTCGGCACCGACGGCAGCCAGCTCGGACACCTGATCGACGACGCGTCCTGGCGCGCCGTCCCGGGTGACAAGGTCGCCGCCGCGTTCTCCGCCGACGTCACGCTCGAGGGCGACAACCTCGTCGGCAGGCTCTCTGTCGCCGGCCTGGACGCGATGGTCGACGGCAACGCATCCATGACCTGGTCCTACGAGGTCTACAACCAGGGCGTGCTGCTCGTCTCCGAGACCGCCGTCCCCGCGGACAGCAGCCTGTTCTACCTGTCCGCACCCTCCACCGGCCAGGCCGACGGCGTCGACGACGGCGTCGCCATGGTCGCCACCGCGGGTGGCGCTGCCGAGTCGACCGTGTTCCAGATGACCGACACCTCCGAGGACGTCACCGTGGTCCTCTACGGCACGTTCGACAGCACGGCAGGCGACGCCGGCAAGGCCACGGTCGCCGCAGACGGCAGCTACGCGGATCAGACGGAGGCGGCCACGGGCACCCGCCAGGACGCCTTCACCGTCGACACCCTCGCCGAGCTGAAGCTGCAGCTCGACCAGGTCCGCGACACGGGCTCGCAGTTCGAGTAAGCAGATCCGAGCAGTGGGGCATCCGCGTCAGCGGGTGCCCCACGTCAAGGAGAAGAAGTGCCGCGCAACCGAATCAGGCATCCCCGGTTCTCGCCGGGTTCCGGACCCCGTCCGGCGTGGGCGACCCGCTCGCCGTGGCGGTCTTTCGGCGACGTCCTGGGGGCGATGGTCGTCGGCGTCGTCCTCGTCGGCGCCGCGGCCCTGTTCGTCATCCCCCGAATCCTCGGCGGAGACGGTCTCACCGTGCTGACCGGATCGATGGAACCCGCCCTCAGCCCCGGCGACGTGGTCGCACTGCGAGGGATCGCGCAGCAGGACGTCTGCGAGGACATCGCGATCGGGGACATCGTGACCTACCACCCCGCCCCGGATGACCCTGAGCTCATCACTCACCGCGTCACCGCCAAGACCGTCGGGAGCTACGACGACGGCACCTCCTGCCGCCTCATCCTGCAGGGCGACGCCAACTCGGCCCCCGACGAACCCGTCTCGCCGGAGCAGGTGCGTGGTGTCTTCATCTACGGCATCCCCGCCGTGGGCTGGGCGCGGAGCTGGGTCGCCGAGAACAGGATCCTCGTCCTGTCGATCTTCGCTCTCGCGGCAGCGGGGCTCTACGCACTCGATCGGGCACGTCCGCGCACCCGCATCCGCTCTGTCGCGCACGCCCCGACCGCGCCCGACAGCGATCCGTCTGCGCCCCACGAGAACCGGACCGCCGACGTCGACGCGTCGCTCCGAGCTCGCGAGCTGCATCTGCGGGAACGAGAGCTCGCGCTTCGCGAGCGCGAGGTCGCGCTCCTCGAACAGAACCTCCGCTCCACTGCACCCGTTTCACCGTCTCCGTGAGAGGAACACAATGAGCGCCTATGTCGACGCCGCCGGCGACAGCTATTCCCTGAAGCACCCATCGCGTCCGGCCCGCGCAGCACGATCGCTCGGCGCCATCGCCCTCGTGCTGGCTGCGCTCATCGGGCTGGGGTTCTCCGTGGCCCCCGCGAGCGCCACCCTCTTCGGCACCCGCGCTCCGAGCGAGGATGCTCGCGGCGAGTCCGCCGGGGCCGAGACCTACGTCGACGGAGCCGGGGATGCCACCTCGCGAGAAGCCACGCGCGCGGAACTGCTCTCGGGTCGCTGGGACGGCCGCACGGTTCACCTGGATTGGCGAGGCTCCGACTACGACACGGCTCAGGCGAGCTTCGTGGGCGAACGCGTGATCTCGCCGGGCGACCACGTCTTCCGCACTCTCGGCGTTCGCAATGACGGCCCCTCCGATGCAGTCATGAGCGTCGGTCTCGTGCTTGCCGAGACGGTGCCCGTCCTGGCCGTGAATCCGGAGCTCGGTGACGAGGTCACGCTGTTCTGGGACGTCGCCGGCGTGAGGGGATCAGCGCCCTTCTCCGACCTGATCGCTCTCGATGACGGTCGTCCCGAGCTCGTGCAGGTCCAGGTTCCGCGCGGTGCCGACGTCCCCGTGACGGTCGGCTTCGACGTGCCGGCAGTTCTGACCACCGAGATGAACGGCCGCGGTGAATCGAGCGCCCTGCGATTCGACGTCCGCGTGCAGATCGAAGGCGACTCGAGCACGATCCCTCCGACGCTGGCGGCGACGGGCGGCACCGCGGCTCTCGTGGCACTGCTCCTCGCCCTCGCGCTCGGCATCCTCGCTGCAGGGCTGCTCCTGCTCGCAGCCCGCCGTCGCCGTTGCGACGGTTGCGGCGGCTCGATCAGGGGCGGCGCACCATGGGTTGCCCGACGTGCGGCATCCGGCCGGCGACAGTCGCTGTGCCTCGGATGCGCGCCGGCACCCGTTCTCCTGCCGCTCGCCCTCCGGGTCTAGGACGACGGTTCGAGATCGCCGCAGACGTGTCCTGATCCTGCAGACGGACGGTCCGCCGGCGACCCGCCCGGGAGCGTCTTGCACAGCGCGCGTCGGAACACCACCCCGTGACTCGGCGTTGCTTCTGAGCAAGACTGGGCGGCGAACCCGGTGACGAGAGGTGCACGCATGACTGCCGACAAGAACGACGACTACGACCTGATCGTCCTGGGCGGAGGGCCGGTGGGCGAGAACGTCGCCGACCGTGCCGTGCAGAACGGACTCACCGCGATCATCGTGGAGAGCGAGCTGGTCGGCGGTGAGTGCTCGTACTGGGCGTGCATGCCGTCGAAGGCGCTGCTGCGCCCGGCTCAGGCGCTGCGGGCGGCGCAGAACGTCAAGGGCTCTGCCGAGGCGGTGACGGGCGCTCTCGACGTGCGCGCCGTGTTCGACCGTCGTGACTCGTTCACGAGCAACTGGTCGGACGACGGGCAGGTGAAGTGGCTCGAGTCGGCCGGTATCGACCTCGCGAGGGGGCACGGTCGGCTGTCGGGCGAGCGCGAGGTGACGGTGACGGATGCCGACGGCGGCACCCGCGTGCTCCGCGCCCGCCACGCCGTCGCGATCAGCACCGGGTCGGATGCCGTGATCCCGCCGATCGCGGGCCTCAGCGAATCATCTCCCTGGACCAGCCGCGAGGCGACGAGCGCCGAGGAGCTCCCCGAGTCGCTGGCGGTGATCGGCGGCGGCGTCGTCGCGGTCGAGATGGCCACGGCGTATGCGGCACTCGGCTCGACGGTCACGATCATCGCCCGCAGCGGCCTGCTCGGGTCGATGGAGCCGTTCGCCGGTGAGCGGGTCGCGGCAGGGCTGAAAGAGCTCGGAGTCGATGTGCGCACCGATACCGGCACGACCAGCGTGACCCGAGGCGATCAGGGAGTCTCGATCGTGCTCGACGACGGCTCGACGGTCACCGCCTCAGAGGTTCTCGTGGCGACGGGGCGGTCGCCGCGCAGTGGCGACATCGGCCTCGACCTCGTGGGCCTCGAGCCCGGCCGCTGGATCACGGTCGACGACACCATGCGCGTTCCCGGATCCGACTGGCTCTATGCGGTCGGCGACGTCAACGGTCGCGTGCTGCTGACGCATCAGGGCAAGTACCAGGCGCGGGCAGCCGGCGACGTGATCGCCGCCCGCGCGAAGGGCGAGGAGGTGGACGATGCTCCCTGGGGCCGCCACGTCGCCACCGCCGACAGCGCCGGTGCCCCGCAGGTGACCTTCTCGTTCCCCGAGGTCGCCTCGGTCGGGAAGACCGAAGCCGAGGCCCGCACGGCCGGCACAGACGTGGCCGTCGTCGACTACGACCTGGGTTCGGTCGCGGGTGCGAGCCTCTATGAAGACGGCTTCGAGGGTCAGGCCCGTCTCGTGATCGACAAGGAGCGCGACGTGATCATCGGAGCGACCTTCGTCGGCCCCGAGGTCGCCGAGCTCGTGCAGACGGCCACGGTGGCGATCGTCGGCGAGGTGCCCATCGCCCGGCTCTGGCACGCGGTTCCGGCGTATCCCACCATCAGCGAGATCTGGTTGCGCCTGCTCGAGTCCTACGGGCGGGACTCGGCGTGAGCGCACCGGGCGGATGCCGGGAACGGATGCCGTGCGTGGCCATCCGTTGCGGCGTCCGCTCCGAACAGCAGGGGACAGGCCTGGCGCGATCGGCGTGCCCGGAGCAGGATTGTTTCTCACATTGACGACCGGGACCACAACCCCCGGCCGAATGTCGCACACCTCTTATACGCTCGAACCCACATCCGAGGAGGCAGGACCATGAAGGCTGTACTCGCAGGAACCGTCATCGCCGAAGCCGACGAGAGCGATCTCGCGCGCATCGAGGGAAACTGGTATTTCCCGCCGGCGGCGATCACCGAGGGCGTGCTCGTCGAGAGCCCCACTCCGTACACGTGTCCGTGGAAGGGCGCGGCTCAGTACTTCTCCGTCCAGGCCGGTGGCGAGCTGCACACCGATTACGCCTGGTCGTATCCGACGCCGTACCCGAGCGCCTTCGACCGCGTGGGCAAGGACTTCTCGGGCTTCGTCGCCTTCGACCCGCGGGTCGAGGTCTCTGAGTGACCTCTGTATGCCGCAGTCGGGGCGCTGACGCGCGTCTCGTCGATCGATCGACCGGAGAGCAATCGTGATCGAGTTCCGCAACGTCACCAAGCAGTTCCCCGACGGCACGACCGCCGTGAAGGATTTCAGCCTGGTGCTGCCGTCGCGCAAGACGACGGTGTTCGTCGGATCCTCCGGGTGCGGCAAGACCACACTGCTGCGCATGATCAACCGCATGGTCGAGCCGACCTCGGGCGAGGTCGAGATCGACGGCGAGAGCGTGCTCGGCGGCGACCCGGTGGCTCTGCGCCGCCGCATCGGCTACGTCATGCAGAACTCCGGTCTGATGCCGCACTTCACCGTGATCGACAACGTCGCCACCGTGCTTCGACTGACCGGCGTGAAGAAGGGGCCGGCGCACGAGCGGGCTCGAGAGCTGCTCACGACGGTCGGACTCGACCAGTCCCTCGCCGATCGCTACCCCAGCCAGCTCTCGGGCGGCCAGCAGCAGCGCGTGGGCGTGGCCCGCGGCCTCGCGGCCGACCCGAACATCCTGCTGATGGACGAGCCGTTCGGCGCGGTCGACCCGATCGTGCGGGCCGACCTGCAGCAGGAGACGCTGCGACTGCAGCACGAACTCGACAAGACGGTCGTGTTCGTCACACACGACATCGACGAGGCGTTCCTGCTCGGCGACCAGGTCGTGATCCTCGACAAGGGTGCCCGCGTCGTGCAGGTGGGCAGCCCCAGCGAGATCATCGAGAACCCTGCCGACGACTTCGTCGCCTCCTTCATCGGAGCCGACCGCGGGCGCCGGGCGCTGCACCTCAAAGAGACTCCGCACGGCACCGTGGTGGTCGACTCCGAGGGGCGCACGCAGGGAGCGATCGTGTCGGCGCCCGAGACGGTCGACGGACCGCTCGGAGGGCCGGATGCCGCCGCCCTCGGCGCTGTGCAGGGCGAACGCGCGTGAACTGGGTCGCGAACAACCTCGGGTTGATCCTCGAGCTGACGGTCGTGCACCTGAGGCAGAGCATCATCCCGATCGTGCTCGGCTTCGTGCTCTCGCTGCCCCTCGGGTGGGTGGCCTGGCGTTTCCGGCTGGTGCGCGGGCCGATCATCGTGCTCACCGGGCTGCTCTACACGATCCCCTCGCTGGCCCTGCTCATCCTGCTTCCCTCCGTGGTGGGCTACTCGGCGCGCACCGAGCCCAACCTCATCGTCGCGTTGACCATCTACGCGATCGCGATCCTCGTGCGCGGCGTCTCCGACGGGCTGGACTCGGTCGACGACGACATCCGCCAAGCCGCGACGGCCACCGGGTTCGGACCCTTCCGCCGTTTCTGGGCGGTGGAGTTCCCGCTCGCCGGGCCCGTCATCCTCGCCAGCCTCAGAGTGACCGCGGTGAGCACGATCTCGCTCGCGACCGTCGGCATCCTGATCGGCATCACGAACCTCGGCTATCTCTTCACCAACGGCCTCGACCGGCGCATCATCGCCGAGGTGTTCGCCGGGATCATCGCCGTCGTCGTGATCGCCCTGGTCATCGACCTGCTTCTGCTCCTCCTCGGGCGGGCGCTCATGCCCTGGACGCGCGCCACCACGCGGGCGAGCGCGGTTCGTCCCGTGGCTGTGGGGGCTCCCGCATGAACCTGTTCCTCGAGGCCTTCGCCTGGATCGTGGCTCCCGCCCAGTGGACGGGCAACTACGCGCTGCCCAAACTGCTCGGCGAGCATCTGACGCTGACCGTGATCTCGGTGGTCATCGCGACGGTGATCGCCGTGCCGATCGGCTGGCTCATCGGCCACACCGGCAAGGGTCGCGAGATCGCGGTGGCCGTGTCGGGGGCCGCCCGAGCGATCCCCGCCTTCGGCCTCATGATCCTGCTGGTGCTGCTGCTGGGCGTGCTGCGCATCCCCGAGGCGGCCATCACGACGTTCGTCCTGCTGGCGATCCCTTCGCTTCTCGCGGGTGCCTACACCGGACTGGAAGCCATCGATCGCCGCGTGATCGACGCCGCGAAGGCCATGGGGATGACCGGCTGGCAGGTGTTCTGGAAGGTCGAGGTGCCGCTCGGTCTGCCGCTGCTGGTCGGCGGTCTCCGCGCGGCTCTGCTGCAGGTCATCGCCACCGTCACGATCGCGGCCTACGTCGGTCTGGGCGGCCTCGGCTACCCGATCATCCAGGGCATCCCGCTGCAGCGCTTCGATCAGGTGCTGGCGGGCGCGATCCTCGTGGCCGTCCTCGCGCTGATCGTCGATCTGCTGCTCGCCACCGCCCAGCACCTCGCCGTGCCGGCAGGGCTCCGCACGGGAGGCGGCGCCTCACGTCGGCGGTCGCGCCCACTGGCACCCGCCGCCGAGCCGTCGACATCCGACGCGGCTCCCTCCCCGACCGCCGCATCGCAGGCGGCGACCGTCTGACCCTCGCACACAGCATCCGCAACGCAGTCCCCCAGAGAAGAGGAAAGTCCATGTTCACAGCACGAGGAAAGCGCTCCGCAGCCGTCATCGGCCTCGTCGCAGCCGCCGCGCTCACCCTGTCCGCCTGCGGTTCGAGCGATTCGCTCGGCGAGTCCGGCGATTCGGGCGAGAGCTCGGGCGGCGGCGACACCATCGTCGTCGGCTCGCAGGCCTACTACTCCAACGAGATCATCGCCGAGATCTACGCCCAGGCGCTCGAGGGCGCCGGGCTCGAGGTCGATCGCCAGTTCAGCATCGGACAGCGTGACGCCTACATGCCCGACGTCGAGTCCGGCGACATCGACGTCTTCCCCGAGTACACGGGCAGCCTGCTCGAGTACATCTCGGACGACGAGGTCACCGTGACCAGCCCCGATGACGTCTTCGCAGCCCTGCAGGACGCCCTGCCCGACAGCCTGACGGCTCTCGACTTCGCCGAGGCATCCGACCAGGACTCCTACACGGTGCTGAAGAGCTTCGCCGAGGAGAACGGTCTGACGACCATCGGCGACCTGTCGAAGGTCACGTCACAGGTCACGATCGGCGCGGCACCTGAGTTCGAGCAGCGTCCGTACAGCCCGTCTGCGGCCAAGGAGGTCTACGGCGTCGACCTGGCGTTCTCGGCCACCGGCCCGACCACCCTCGAGTCGCTGCTCGCGGGCGAGATCCAGGTCGCTGACATCTACACCGCCGACCCGGCCTTCGAGACCGAGGAGATCGTCGCTCTCGAAGACCCCGAGAACCTCATCATCTCGTCGAACGTCGTGCCGATCGTCTCGAGCGACATCGCCGACGAGGTGTCCGACGTCCTCAACGCCATCAGCGCCAAGCTGACCGGTGAAGAGCTCGTCGCGCTCAACGTGCTGAGCACGGTCGACCAGCAGTCGTCTGCTGACATCGCGAAGAAGTGGCTGGCGGACAACGACCTCAGCTGATCCGACTCGTTCCACCACGATGCCCGGCCCCTCCTGGGGGGGCCGGGCATCTGTCGTCTCGCGCCGGAGGCGCTAGATCCGAGCGTCCTGTCGAGGGACGAGAACCTGTTTGATGATGATGAGGATGGATGCCGCGACCGGCACGGCCACGAGTGCACCGAGCAGACCGAGGAGCGTGCCGCCGGCCAGGGCTCCGATCACGACGAGCGCGCCGGGCACGGCGACAGCCTTGTTCATGACGCGCGGGGTGATCACGTACGCCTCGATCTGCATGTAGACGAGGTAGACGATCGCGAAGACGAGCGCCGCGATGGGGTTGGTGAAGAGGGCGAGGCTCGTGCCGATGATCCAGAAGATCACCGATCCGACGAGCGGGATCAGGGTGATGCAGAAGGCGACGGTCGCCATGAGCGGCGGGAACGGCAAGCCGAGGAACAGGTACAGCAGGAACGCGAGCAGGGCGTTGCAGAACGCGAGCACGACCATTCCCATGACGTAGGCGCCCACCGAGTCCGTGATCTGCTCGGTGATGTCGCTCGCGCGCTCGCGGTCGCGGGCGGGAGCGAGGCGCAGCAGGCCCGCCTTGATCGTCGGCAGGGTGGCGACGAAGTAGAGCGTGAGCACGAGCACCACGATGATGCCCGAGATGGCGTTGGCGATCGAGGCGCCGACCTGCAGCGCGCCTCCGCCGATCGCCGCGATGTTGCCGGGATCGGTGAGGAACTTCTGCACGTCGGCGACCAGATCCTGGAACTGGTCGCCGAACTGGTCGTCGAGGGTCGCGTAGATGTCGCTGCGGGTGAAATCCTGGATCATCCCGGGCACCGACCGCACGAAGCTCGCGATCTGGTCGATCACGACGGGCAGCACCATCCACACCACCAGCCCCGCCACGACGATGAGCCCGAGGATCGCGACAACCACCGAGATCGCGCGCGAGAGGCCGCGGCGCTCGAGGAAGCGCACCGTCGGGTCGAGTCCGAGGGCCGCGAACAGTGCGAGTGCGATGTAGATGAGCACGGTCGAGAGGTTCGCGATCGCCAGGCCGAGGACGATCGCCGCGAGACCGCCGAGTGTCACGAGGAAGCCGAACACGAAGGGGCGATCGATGCGGGTCCAGAACGAGCGGCTCGGCGTCATCGGCTCGACGACGCCGTGATGAGCGGCCGGGGCGTGCGGGGCGTGCGGGGTGGGCGACGCGTGCGGGGTGGTCGTCGCAGCCGGGGCGTGCGGGGTGGTCGTCGCGACGGAGGCGTCCGTCGAGGGAAAGCTCGTCGAGGCCGCGATGTCGGGTGCCGAGGAGGGTTCGGATGCGGCAGCAGACGCGGGCTTCGACGGTTCCTGCTCTTCTCGGCTCATGTGCTCACGATAGCGGCCGAGCGCGGGTCCTTCCGGGAGGCATCCCCCCTTCGGGGTGGGGTCGTTCTGCCCCGTGTTTCCGTAGAGTAGGGGGCATGACCGCCGCCGAAGACCCTCGAGCTGAACTCCTCCGACTGCGCTCGAGCATCGACAACATCGACGCCGCACTCATCTTCATGCTCGCCGAGCGCTTCCGCGCCACGCAGCAGGTCGGACAGCTGAAGGCCGAGCACGAGATGCCGGCATCCGATCCGGGGCGCGAGGAGCAGCAGGTCGCACGTCTGAAGTCGCTCGCCGAAGAGGCGCACCTCGACCCGGAGTTCGCAGAGAAGTGGTTCAACTTCGTCGTGGCTGAAGTGATCCGCCATCACACCGAAGCCGCCGAAGGCCGATGATCCGGCCTTCCGAGCGAGTGACAGTGTGTGCAGCACTCACTCGCCCGGGGACCGAACTAAGTTTATTGAATAAACTATGACCGAGCGTACGCAGAACCACCAGCACTGTCAACCGATTCCTCACCCGGAGCCGGCCCCATGCTGAACGGCGATGACGCACTCGACACCCAGGCGTCGGTTCGCCGGGCCAACCTCCGCCGAGCGCTGCAGCTGGTGTTCCGCAGCCCCGGCTCGGAGACGAGGGCGGGGATCGCCCGAGCCACAGGACTCACGGCGGCCACCGCGTCGTCGCTCGTCGCCGAGCTCATCGAGCTGCACCTGGTCGTCGACGGCGAGCAGGCGGCCAGCACGGGAGGCAAGCGGGCGACCACGCTGAGCATCGACGCTGCGCATCACCTCATTCTCGTGCTCGTGCTCCGACCGACCGACGCGCGCATCGCGCTGGTCGCTCTCGACGGCACCGAGGTCGAGACCCGCCAGGTCGCCTTCTCCGACGAGTCGCGGGTGCGGATGCTCGACTCCGCGCTGACCGATATCGCGACCGAGCACGCCGGCCGTCTGCTCGTCGCGGGGGTGCAGCTTCCGGGAACCACGGACGGCCGCCGCGTGTTCGAGAGCGTGCAGCTCGGATGGACGGACGTTCCCCTGGCCGACCGCTTCGAACGTCTGCTCTCGGTTCCCGTGCTTCTTGTGAACGACGTCGACGCGGAGGCGATCGCCGAAGCGGCCCGCGAAGACGAGTCATCCGGCTATCGGCTGTTCATCCACATCGGCACCGGGATCGGTGCGGCAGTGACTCTCGATGGCGAACTCGCACCGGGCCCACGAGACCGCGCGGGAGAGATCGGCCACGTGCAGGTGCAGTTCGGCGACGACGCGCGCGCGTGTCGATGCGGACGTCAGGGATGCCTGGAGTCGGCGTCATCCATGACGGCGATGCTGGGCGACGACTTCGATGACGCGATGGATGACGAGGCCATCACCGCGCTGGCGGCGTCGGCCGATGAGAACAAGCTGGCAGAGGGCGCTCGCGCGCTCGCACGCACCATCAAGCTCATCGCGGCCGTGCTCGACGCAGCCGAGGTCGTCATCGGGGGTCCGGCGCGAGCGCTCGGCGACCCCTTCCTCCGACTCGTCCAGGCCGAGATCGACTACACCGCGACGGGCACCGCCGACGTTCCCGTGCGGTTCGCCGATGCTGACGCCTCGATCTCGACCGGAGTCGGGCAAGTGGCGCTGTCGAACGCACTCGGGGTGCGCTGGAGTCCGGCGCAGCTGCGCGCAGCATCCGCCCCTCCGCGCTCCTGACTCCACGCGCTTCGAATCGCTCACTTTGCAGAAAAGCGGCTGCCGAAACTGCAAAGCAAGCGATTCGAAAGGGGTTATTTCACCGAACCGGCGGTCAGGCCGCCCACGAGGCGCTTCTCGATCAGCATGAACAGGATGACGACGGGCAGGATCGCGACGATCGAGACACCGAACACGTACTGCCAGCTCGTCTCGTACTGACCGACGAACTTCGTCAGCGCGACAGAGAGCGGCTGGTTCTTGTCGGTCGAGAGGATCACGAGCGATGCGGCGAACTCGTTCCAGCAGGCGACGAACGTGAAGACGATCGCGGTCACGATTCCCGGCCACACCAGCGGCAGGTTGATCTTGAACAGCACGGTGAAGCGGCCCGCTCCGTCGATCTGCGCGGCCTCGTCGATCTCCTTCGGGATGCCGGCGAAGAAGGAGTGCATGATCCACACGGCGAACGAGAGGTTGAACGCGGCATTGATGAAGATCATCGCCGCCCAGGTGTCGCCGAGGCCGAGCGTGGTGAACTGACGGAACAGACCCGAGGTGAGCACCGCGGGCTGCAGCATCTGCGTCACGATCACCAGGAACAGGAACACCATGCGGCCCGGGAATTTGAACCGCGCGGTGTAGTACGCAGCGGGGAGCGAGACCAGCAGCACGAGCAGCGTCGCGAACACGGCGATGATGATCGTCGAGATGAGGTTGTACGGCAGCGGCGTCTCGGGAGTCGACCACATCGAGATGTAGTTCTCCCAGTGCCACTCGACCGGCAGGTAGGTCGGGTCGACCGAGCGGATCTGCGACTTCGTCTTCACGGAGCCGAAGAACATGATCAGGTACGGCAGAACGAAGATCGCGAGCACCAGGATGCCGGCGGCCATGCGCAGGATCACCCGCGGCAGGGTGACCTGGTCTTCGGTGTAGCGACGCTTGCGTCCGGGGATGCGGGGGGCGGCGTCGTCGCCGGCGGTCGTGACGAGGGCGGTCTCGGTCAGGGTCATGATCAGACCTCCTTCATGGGCTTGACGGCCTTGACGTAGATCGCGACGATCACGATCACGATGAGGAAGGCCACGACCGAGAGCGCGCTCGCGACGTCGACCTTCTTCTGCAGCTCGATGTACTTGAAGATCATCGTCATGATCGTGTCGGCCCCGTAGCCGGGGATCGACCCGGTCATCACCTTGAGGATCGGCAGCGAGTTGAACACGTTGATGATGTTGATGAGCACGGCGACCGCAAGGGCGCTGCGCAGCTGGGGGAGGATGATCGTCCAATAGGTGCGAGTCGCTCCGGCGCCGTCCATCTTCGCGGCCTCGAGGGTGTCGGCCGGAACCGTCTGAAGCCCCGCGAGGATCGTGTAGGTGGTGAAGGGCAGCGAGACGAAGATCGCGATCACGATCGACCAGGCGAAGGCGGTGGTCGGGTTCTTGGTCCAGCCGTAGCCGACCGCGTCGTCTGCGAGTCCGATGTCGTAGAGGAACTTGTTGAACACCCCGAAGTACGGCTCGAGGCTGTAGTAGAAGACCATGGTCGTCATCACGACGGATGCCGCCCACGGCACGATGACCGCCATGCGGACGATCTGGCGACCGGGGAAGGCCTTGTTGAGGATCTGCGCGAGCCCGAGCGAGATCAGCACCGTGAAGGCGACCACCACGACGACCCAGACGATCGTGCGGAAGATGATCGGCCAGAACTCGGCGAACGTGAACACCGTCACGAAGTTGTCGAAGCCGACCGAGCCCTTGTCGAGACCCGAGAGCGAGATGTCGCGGGTGGAGTTGAAGAACATCACCCCGGCGGGGAACAGCACCACGCCGATGATGAGGAGGAGGGCGGGAGCGATCCAGGGCAGCGCCTGGAGCAGGTCCTTGCCGCCGGGCTTGCCGCGGGCAGCGCCCGCTCGGCGACCCGGGGTGGGGGGGGGGGCGGGGGGCGCCCCCCCCCGGGTGGGGGGGTGTTGTGTGGGGGGGCAGGGGGTTACCCCAACGCG